>JAFRRW010000017.1 GCA_017427885.1 Bacteroidales bacterium | reverse complement strand
CAAGCGACACCCGGGCCCCTTTTTTTATTTATTTCGTTCCCTGTCCCGGTGGGGTCTGGGACAGGAGGACCTTGTCCACCCATGGTCAACCGACGTCAAGGTGAGGGAAGTTGAACTTGTTCAAACTTCCGAACCGCGAAGGAGGAAACGAACTTGTTCGTAAAATGGGAGGGTCCGACGTTCCATACCCCACCGGGAACAAGGACGTTGGATTAAAGTTCCAGGAGTTTGATGAGGAATTCGTCGACTAGGGTGCCGATCTTCCAGGAGGCGCCGGGGGCGTTGTTGGTCATGAAAGAGAAGGCGATGGCGTCTTCCTTGCTGCCGTCGTCGGGAACTACGTAGCCGCTGTAGCACAGAACGCCCTCCATCGAGCCGCTTTTCATATAAACCCTTTCCTTCTGTTCGGCCGTGGCCTTGCGCAGCCTGGTGGTGTAGCAGGTGCCTGGCTGGCCAATGGTGTTGATGTAATCAGGGAAACAGGGATCGGAGAGCATGGCCCGAAGGAAATTGCACATATAGGCTGGTGAAACGTAGTTTTTGCGGGAAAGGCCGCTGCCGTCAGCAATTGAACTACCGTCGGCGGGTCCGGCTCCCAGGGCTTTCAGCACCCCGGCTTCGGCTTCAAGGCTCGAAGGATAGGCAGCCGACCCGGAAATCTTCTTTCCCATCATCCTGAGAAGGGTTTCCGCATAGAAATTGTCGCTCTCGTGATTGGTAACCGACGCTATCCTTGAAAGGGGAGGAGACTTGATTGTCCCGAAAGGGGACAATTCTTCGGAGGGAACGGCTTCCCCAGCAGTTTCCCCGGTACGGAGGTCGGTCCGGATGAAACCCCTGCGGTCTATGTCTGCCGGTCCTCCGTCCACTTCGATTCCGCTCGCCCGGAGATAGGCCGTGAGGGTGTTGGCCAGGGTATAAGCCGGGTATTTGTTGCTGCATTTCACGGTTTTCGGGGACCTGTCCACTGCAAAAGTCCCACGGAGTTCTCCCACTGGGGCCAGTTCTGAAGTATAAAGGTAAAGCTGGTCTCCGGTCCCGGCCTTTCCGGTAAGGCAGGCCATCGACCATTCCATCCAGGGGGTGAACGGATAGACCGTCCTTACCGTCAGAGAATCTCCGACAGCCTTCCCGGCGGTGACCTGAAAGTCCTGGATATTCTTGTAATAACTCAATCCTTCACCTCCGGTGCCATAGTAGGTCCCGATGTCCTCATACAGCCAGGAACCCAACTCCCTCTCACCATCGAAAAACCTTCCATCCCCGATCACGTGTCCCTCTATCTTTGATATCCCCGCTGAGGAGAGCATATCCTTCATCCTTTTGAGCACCACGCTCCTTGCGAGGGAAATCGTGTCCTCCGCTCCCAGGGTGGGATCTCCGCCCCCGATGATATAGACGTCACCCTTGAGGACTCCGTCTTCTATGGAGCCGCTGCACGCCACTCCGGTCTCGAAACGGAAACCGGCCCCCAGGGCTTTCATCGCCGCCCCGGTAGTGATGAGTTTCATATTAGAGGCGGGAAGCATCTTCACCGAAGGATTCTTCGAGGCGATTTTCCTGCCGTCCTGCCTTACTGCGCAGGCACCCCAGACCGCTTCGGCAAGGGGTTTGGTACCGGCCAGGGAGTCAAGCCATTGTTGCAGGGGATTCTTCGCAGGTGCGGCCCCCAGGCATTCCAGGGCAATGGAGAGCGCCAGGGCCAGTGTCAGAGTCTTCTTCATCATAAGTACAAAAATACTTAATTAATTGGTATATTTGTGAGAGTCAAAAACAATTGTAATGGGAAGGAAAACTGTATTGGTGTCCGGCGGGGCCGGATTCATCGGAAGCCATGTCACAGTGGAATTGATCGAGGCGGGATATGATGTGGTGGTGGCAGACAATATGTCTAATTGCGACCTTACCTGTTTCAACGGGGTTAAGGAGATTACCGGAAAGAAGGACATCCCCTTCGTGGAAATGGATTTCTGCGACCTCCCTGCCGTGGAGAAACTTTTCGCGGACTTTGACATCGCCGCCGCCATCCATTTCGCCGGATTCAAGGCTGTCGGGGAGTCGGTTGGCGACCCGATGAAGTATTACCACAACAACCTGGTATCCTTCATGAACATCCTTACCGTAGCCCGCAGGACAGGGAAATGCAATATGCTCTTCTCTTCTTCGGCCACCGTCTATGGCGAACCGGACCAGCTTCCCGTCATCGAGGAAACCCCCCGCAAGGACGCGGAATCCCCTTATGGCAACACCAAGCGCATCTGCGAGGACATCCTCCACGACTGCGTCAAGGCATATCCCGAAGTCAAGGGCATAGCCCTGAGGTATTTCAATCCCATCGGGGCCCATCCCTCCGCCCTCATCGGCGAACTTCCCCGCGGAGTCCCCAACAACCTCGTGCCCTACATCACCCAGACGGCCATCGGCAAGAGGGAGTGCCTTTCCATCTTCGGCAACGACTATCCCACCCCTGACGGCACCTGCCTTAGGGACTTCATCGACATTGTCGACCTGGCCAAGGCCCACGTCTGCGCCGTGGAGAGGATGCTGAAGGGGAAGATGAAGAAGGATTATGAAATCTACAACATCGGCACCGGACATCCCCTGTCGGTGATGGACCTGGTGACCGCTTTCGAGAAGGCCAACGGGGTGAAACTCAACTGGAAATACGCTCCCCGCCGTGTCGGCGACGTCGTGGCCATCTGGGCTGACGCCGACCTTGCCAACCAGGAACTGGGATGGAAGGCGGAGCGGCCGATCGAAGAAACCCTCCGCTCGGCCTGGGCCTGGGAGAAACGTCTCGCCGGCAAATAACGAGTAATACCCTGAATCTATTTCAGTTACTGTGCCACCCTCGGCAACATAAGATGGAGGGGCCCCTTGGGGAGGGGCCGCGAAGCGGCGTCATCTGAAATAGATTCAGGGTATTACTCTGGTTATGCTGAAAGGATGTCGCCCTGGTTGCCGACCAGTTTGGCTACGATTGCCCTGTCGGTGCGCCGTCGGGGTTTGTTCTCTTCGAAATCCACGGCAGGATTGGTAATTACCGGCTCCGGAGCTTCGGTCAGGGAGGCGGAGGAGTGGAATTCGCGGGCTCCTGTGAGGCTTTCGATACGGGAGATGTTGGCCGGATTGATCCCGGCTCCGGGCATAATGACGATCCTTCCGGCCGCTGCCTTAATAAGGTCCCGCAGCAGTGAGATGCCGGCCTCGGCAGATGACGCCTGGCCGGAGGTGAGAATGGTGTCGAAGCCGAGGGAGACGATGTCCCCGAGGGCGGCGAAGGGTTCGCGGCACACGTCGAAGGCTCTGTGGAAGGTGCAGGAAAGAGGATTGTCGCCGTCTTTCGCCGCTTTGAGGAGCCTGGCGCAGGTCTCCCTGTCGACGTCACCTTCCGGGGTCAGGGCACCGAAGACCACGCCGTGGACGCCGGCCTCGCGGAAGAAGGCGATGTCCTTTTCCATCACGGAGATTTCCCGGGGCGAATAGACGAAATCCCCCTTCCTGGGCCGTATGAGCACATTTACATCCATTCCGGGGCATTCCCCGAGTGTCTGAAGGACGGCTCCGGGTGAGGGGGTGAGCCCTCCGGCTTCGAGGGCGGAGCAGAACTCCACCCTGGGAGCTCCTCCGGCCCAGGCCTCGAAGGCGTCTGCGGCGCTGCCGCAGCATATTTCCATATATCTCATAAGAACAAAGATATTAAAATCTTGAATTATCCCGAACTTTGACTAAATTTGTAAGGACACAAGACTTCTGACCGATGCACATAGGAATAGCCGGGAACATAGGGAGCGGGAAGACTACTCTCACCAGGATGCTTGCCGAACGATACGGCTGGATTCCAAAGTATGAGGCGGTTTCATTCAACCCTTATCTTGAGGACTATTACAAGGACATTCCGCGCTGGTCGTTCAATCTGGAGGTATATTTCCTGGAACAGAGGTTCAAGGACCTGATGGAGATTGCGGCGAGCAAGGATGTCATCATCCAGGACAGGACCATCTTCGAGGGCGTTTATATCTTTGTCAGGAACAACTATGAGCAGGGGAATCTCTCCACAAGGGATTTTGAGACCTATATGGGCCTTTTCGACCTGATGGTGAAGATGGTGAAGCTTCCGGACCTCCTCATCTATCTCAAGTGTTCCGTCCCCCACCTCGTGGCCCAGATCCAGAAACGGGGCCGGGGGTACGAACAGTCGATGAGCCTGGAATATTTGAAGGGCCTGAACGACAGGTACGAGCGTTTCATCGGACAGGACTACAAGGGTAAGGTCCTGACCATCGAGGCCGATGACCTGGATTTCCAGAACCGCCCGGAGGACTTCGCCCTGATTACGGACAAGGTGGATGCCGAACTGTACGGCCTGTTTTAGGCATTAGGAATTGATATATAAAACATTAAGGATATGCATATAGCGATAGCGGGAAACATAGGGAGCGGGAAGACCACCCTTACCAAGATGCTAGCGGCCCATTATGGATGGACTCCCAGGTTCGAGTCCGTGGATTTCAACCCCTACCTCGCCGATTTCTACGAGGATATGGAGCGCTGGTCGTTCAACCTACAGATATATTTCCTGAACAAGAGATTCAAGGACGTGGTGGAGATTTCCAAGCTCAAGGACGTAATCATCCAGGACAGGACCATCTACGAGGATGCGCGCATCTTCGCCCCGAACCTGCATTCGATGGGCCTGATGTCCACCAGGGACTTCGAGAACTATTCGGACCTCTTCGACCTGATGATGTCCCTGGTCAATCCGCCCGACCTGCTCATCTATCTGCGTTCCTCCATTCCCAACCTGGTGGCCCAGATCCAGAAGAGGGGCCGCGAATACGAGCGTTCCATCAGGATCGATTACATCACGGGTCTTAACGAGCGCTACGAGAACTGGATCAAGGACTACAAGCACCGCCTCCTGATCATCGACGTGGACAGGATCAAGTTCGAAAACCGTCCCGAGGACTTCCAGGAAATCACCGACAAGATCGACGCCGAGCTCTTCGGCCTGTTCCCGACAGAGGAGAAATAACGGGAAACATCATTCCCTGAAGGGGACATTCCCCGGAGGAGACATACCCAACGCTCCCAGATACACGGCTGACGCCGCAATGCTCGCTTATGGGGATGTCTCCTCCGGGTAGAGAGTATGCAGATTTCTTAGTCATCAGAATAAAACCTGCCTTATGATTAGAACTAAAAAACTGAATGTCATCGCAGCCGCTCTCCTGCTCTCTGTGATGGCTATGGGACAGTCTGCCAAAAGCAAGGGATATGTCATAGTCACGGACTATCTCAAGGCGGACGGCAGGAAGGATGTGAGCGACATCATCCAGAAGATCATCGACGACAATCCGAACCGGACACTGTTCTTCCCGGACGGCACTTACCTGATATCCAAACCCATCAACACTCCGGCCGATCCGCGCAAGAGCGTCTCGTTGCAATTGTCCAATTATGCCGTGATCAAGGCCGCCGATGGCTGGTCCCACGAAGAGGCGATGGTCCGTCTCGGTGGCAAGGATCCCTATAACAGCATAAAGATTCCGGGCAGCAACTATTACTTCGAGGGAGGTATCGTCGACGGGAACGGCGTGGCTACGGGCATCTCTATAGACAGCGGAAGGGAAACGTCGATCAGGAACACTTCGATCAAGAACGTCAAGGTCGGTATCCAGATCAACCGCGGGGCCAACAGCGGTTCGTCGGACAGCGATATCCACGATGTGAACATAGTGGGGAACGAGCAGCCCGATTGCATAGGGGTGGTCGTCATCGGTTATGACAACACCCTTTCGAACATGCGTATAGGCGGAGTGCACATCGGTGTGAAACTGTGCTCAGGAGGCAACAGCCTGCGAAACATCCATCCCCTTTATTATTCCAACGGATACGAGAACGGCGAATATGCGACGAGTTGCGGTTTCGTGGATGAGAGCAATGACAACTGGTTCAGTTTCTGCTATAGCGACCAGTTCTGCACGGGCTTTATGAGCAACGGCGGTCACAGCGTATTGACCGATTGCTTCTGCTACTGGTATTCAAGCAAAGGAGGCCGTCATACCATCTTCAAATCGAACGGCAGGTTCAACGGGATCATTACCAATATGACCGCCGGGATGCATAAGGGAAACGCTGCCGAGGAGAACATAATCCTTGACGCTCCCGAAGAAGGGGGGCAAGGATCGTTCACGAACCTATTCGTTTCGGATTATTCGGTCCTCACCGACAACTCACACGAGAAATACATGAAGTAGTTTTTCCCCGGAGGAGTCATTCCCAACGCTCCCAGATACACGGCTGACGCCGCAATGCTCGCTTATGGGAATGTCTCCTCCGGGAGAGGGCTATGCTTCTCCGCCGCTGATGAGTCCGGTGTACTTCTTTCGGTCGAGGCGGCGTTTTTCGTCTATTTTCTGACGCACTTCTGCGAGTTCGCGTTCGTGGTTGATCACCCAGTTCTCAGCGTAGAGGGTGGCATAGGCCAGGAAATAGTAGACTATCGTCTGGACCGAGAGGGCGAAGATCTGGGTGGTGGCGGAGGTGAGGTCGCCGCCGGCCGTGTTCATGTTGAGGAACGCCTGGACACCGAAGGTGCTGGGGAAGAGGTATGAGAAGTATTTCCAGAATCCCGGGAAAGCCACCGTGGGCCAGGACGTGCCGGTGAGGAAGAGGCAGATGGGGGAGATGGCCAGGAAGAGGACGAAGATGGTCTCCCTCCTGGAGATGATCACGCTCCAGGTCTCGCTGAAGAGCACGCAGTCGGTCACGAAGAACACCAGCAGAAGCAGGATGTCCTTGAAATCACCCCTCTGCGGCAGTCCGAAGATGGCCGGGACGATGAAGGCGATGTACAGGCCGACGGCCATATAGACCAGCCAGTAGGCGAACCCTCTTCCCAGGACCACACGGCTCACCCCGTGGCCGGAAAGGCGGTCGGGCAGGGAGGCGAAACTGTGGTTTTTCTCCCTCTGGGTGCCTGCCAGCAGGGACATTCCGTAGAACATCGTCTGCTGTATCATAATGAGCAGGATGGCGGTCACCAGAAAGATATTGTAGGAGAAGGCCCTGTTGTAGGGATTGTTCTCTTCATAGAGGAGGGGTTGTGTAAGTTGCGAGGCCTCCTGGGCAGTATAACCCAAGGCCCCGTACCTTTCTATCTGTATGGACCTGACCTTGTCCAGCATTACGAAGTTGGTGGACATTAGGACGTTCTTGTAGTAGAGGAAGGAACTCATGTCGGCATATACTGACAGGGTTGCAGTCTCCATCCTTGCGAGACGGTCTCCGAAGTCGCGCGGGAAGAGGACTATGCCCTTTACTTTCCTCTCCTGCATCAGCTTTTGCGCTTCCGCGATGTTGATACATTTATATGCCACCTCCACCTCGCGGGTTGCGTCGATCTCCCTGATGAAATCCCTGCTCTCGGAGCAGGCGGCCTCGTCCACCACCGCTATGGGGGTGTCATTCAGGATGCCGTTGAGGTAGATAAGGTTATACAGAATCGGATAACCCAGCCCAGCCACGAAGAATATCAGCATCACTCCCCAGTCGGAGAAAATCTGCCTGAGTTCGTGGTTGCATATTCCCAGGAAATCCTGGATCCACCGTCCGGCGAATGTCTTTCTCTCTTTCATATCAGCCTCCTACTCCTTTGGGAAATTCTGGTTAATGAATGCATTCTTCAGCCTGAGCAGTACCGGAAGGGGCAGGAAGAAGAACAGCAGCAGATGGATGACCTCTCGGTACCATCCGGCGAATCCGGCCCCGAAGATGTCCTCCTGTACATAGAAGAGGTAGTAGTGCCTCAGGGGGAAGGCTTCCGACAGACCCTGGATCCAGGATGGCATTGCTTCAATGGGGAGGGTGAAGCCGGAGAACGAGAATCCCAGCACGCTGTAGAGGGCTCCGATGCTGAGGGCGAGCCTCGGGACCGGAAGGCAAGCCAGGATGAATATCCCCACCGCCTCGCTCGCAAGCACGAGCAGGATGATGTCCAGGAACATATTCCATATGGAGCCGGCCAGCGGGAACCGCAGCCAATGGTACATCGCTATCACAAGCACGAGGCCGATGGCGGAGAACAGTACGGTGTATACGGCCATCTTACCGGTAAGGACGGTGATGATTGAATCGCCTCCCACCTTCATCAGGTGACGCGAGGTGCTGTATTTCAATTCCATGCCGAGGGTGTATATCACCATTATGATGATCGCCAGTTCCAGGCAGCCTGGTAGGAGGATGTTACAGAGATAATAACCGTAATTGGTATACACGTTCCCTATCTGGTGGAGGTCTATGTTCACGGGCTGGATTATGCCCATTATCTGGGAATCCGTCATCCCCCTCGCCCGCAGGACCTCTCTCTGGACGGCACCGTTTGTGAGATTGACCATCTGGAGCAGGTCCTTGTAGGAAAGGGCACCGCTCACGAAGTACAGGCCGTTGACATACATCGACATCGTGGGCTGGCGGCTGGACAGGAGGTCGTCGTACATTCCGGAGGGGATGACGCAGATGCCCGCCAGTTTGCCTTTCTGCATCTGGAGCCTCGCTTCCTCGAAGGTGTCGAAACTGATCACGCGGCCCAGCTGGGTAGCGTCGATCTGCCTGCGGAACTCCCTCGACACGGACGAATTGTCCATATCCACGACTCCGATGGGGATGTCGCTGGGAAGTCCGGCCTTGAAGAAAGTGAAGTAGAAAAGGCAGCACGCCAGCATCACGCCCACGGACCCGAAGAGATAGATCGGGTGCTCGCGGATTATCACGAACTCGCGGTAGATGACGGTCCAGATATTTTTCCAGACGCTCATGACCTATTTCTTGTTCGTGCTTTCGGCTATCGCCGTCATTCCGGGACGAAGGCCCTCCACCGTTTCCACGGGGACGGCGCGGACCTCGAAGGTCTTGGCGTCGTACATTCCGGTCTCCTTGGTGGCCTTCCAGGTGGCGTAGGACTCGCGGACGGCTATGTAATTGACCACTGCCTTGACCTTGAGACCGTCGAGGGCGGGTATGCGCACGTTCACCTCGTCACCCTGTTTCAGTCCGTGGATATAGTCCTCGCGGACGTTGAAGGTGAACCAGCAGTCCTTGAGGTCGGTCACCGACATTATGGGCGAGCCCTGGCCGGCGAGTTCCCCGACCTTGGGGTAAATCGCCGAGATGATGCCGTCGGCTGGGGAGGTCAGATACAGTTCGTCAAGATAGCCCTCGACTTCCTGCATCGCTCCCTGGGCCCTGTCCACAATGCCCTGGGCGGCGATCCTGTCTTCGGAGCGCGCGCCTTCCACCGCCATGTCATACTGGCTCTTGGCGGCATTGGCCTGGGCTATCGAAGCGTCGTACTTCGCCTTGGCCTCGTCGTATTTCTGGGCGGAAATCACCTGCTGGTCATAGAGCTTCTGAACCCTTTCGAAAGACTTTCTCATCACGTCCTCCTGGACCTTGGCCTGCTGCCAGAGTTCGTAGGCTCCGGTGATCTGCTGGGAACGGGCTCCGTGGATGGCCTTCAGGTTCTGTGCCTGGGCCGACTTGACGGCTCCGCGGGCCTGGGCCAGTTTGGCGCGGACTTCCGGGGAATCGATGAACACCAGGGTGTCTCCCTTGCTGACCATCTGTCCTTCTTTTACGTATAGTTCCTCTATCCTTCCGGGGACCTTTCCGGATACCCTGTACTCCGACGCCTCGGCCTCCCCCTGGATCACGAGGGGTTTGGGTTTCGATACGAAATAGCCGATGAGGGCGATCAGCACGATGATGGCAAGAAGGGCTATGATGCCTATCGTGAGGTTGTACTTCTGTTTTTTCTCTGACATGGTATATGTTATTTTTATTTCCTGATTATTTTATCCCGTCCGATGCGGAACCGTATTCTCCCTGGGCCTGCATCAGGTTGACGCTGTTCATCTGAAGTTCGATGCCGGCGTCGATGAATTCAGAGTGGGCCTGGAGCCAGGCGGTCTGGGCTGCCAGTGTGGTGTTCGCGTCGATGACTCCGGCCTCGAAGCCGACGGTAGCCGTGCGGAGGTTCTCCTCGGCGCTCGAGAGGTTGCTTTTCGCCATCGTGTATTTCTCCCAGGCTTCCTCCCTTTCTTTGCGGAGCTTGGTCACCTGGAGGTTGATCATGTTCTTCGCATCTTCCAGCCGGCTTTCATAGATGGTGGCCTCGGCCTGTGCCTTCCTGACTTTGTTCCGAACCTCCATTCCGTGGAAGATGGGCACGTTCACGACGACTCCCGCAGTGAAGAAGCCTTTGAAGGAGTTGTTGAAACCGTTCTGCATGTTGGGGTTGGTGACCACATAGTTGGCTACGGCCGCGACTTTTGGGAGCATCTCTGCCCTTTCCACATTAACCTTTCCTTTGTAGATGCCGGAGGCGAGGGAGAGGCTCCTGGTCTCCGGACGGTCCTCGAAGACCTGATCCATATCCTTGTCATCTCCGGCTGCCGGGGCGGGAACCTCGTCAAGGTTCTCGTCTGCCAGGGTTATATCGGAGTCCAGGGGAAGGCCGATTTCCTTGCAGAGCAGCATCTTGGACAGGCGCAGGCCGTTCGTGGCCTTCGTCTTCAGCATGTCGGCCTCGTTGGCCTTGACTTTTATCTGGAGTTCGTCGGATTTTGTGGCAACTCCTTCCTTCACCGAGATTTCCACGTTCTTCTCCAGGTTATGGAGGAGGTCCGAGTAGGATTCGGCGAGTTTCTGCTTGCCGGCGAGGGAAACCACCTGCCAGTAATCACGGTCCACGTTCACGAGGACCTCCTGGTATTTCTGGTCGTACTGGGCCCTGGAAAGTTCTTCCGCCAGTTTCGCTATCCTGTTGGCCGCCACGATCTTGCCTCCCATGAAGACCGGCTGCGTGAGGGAGACGGTCCCGGCGAAGATGTTGTGCAGGTCGGGGTGGAGGGCTTTGTCCACCTCGGTGCCGATGGAATTGATGGCCGTCGATACGTCCGCCTCCGAAATGGCGCCCACAAGGGTCTGCATCAGGGGACTGCGCATATATTCGGCGGCGATGGCCGGATTGGTGGCTATGGCCTGCTTGAGGACCTCGATCTTCTGCTGGAGACCGGCCTGGAGCAGGGTTCCTGAACTGGTTAGAGTTGTGGAGATGTCGTCGCTGATAAGAGCCACGTTCCCGGAATTGTAGAGGTAGGTTCCGGTGGCCGATATGTTGGGCAGATAGTTGGCGAAGGCGATCTTCCTGTCATATTCGGACATTTCAACCTTCGACCGGGCCTGGTCAAGTTCTTTGTTTCCTTCCGTCGCCATCCGGCGGCAGTCTTCGAGGGTTAGTGTCTGCTGGGCCCTCAGGGCCGTCGGCCCGGCGAGGGAGGAGATGAGCAGAACTGCCCCGATAATCCTTTTCGTCAAACGCATATGATCAATAGTTTTTTGTCAGTTTTGGACAAGATGTCAGTCGTCACGGATGTCCGTGTCGGATGCAGAAGCACTGCAAATTGGTTGCCAAAAATTCCCCAAAAGTAGAGTTTTAGGGGCGGTTTATTGTCAAAAGGTCGAAAAATTCAAAAAAAAGAGTTATCTTTGCCCTAGTCTTTATCATTAAATAGATATGGCACTGGAATCAGCCCTCATCAACATAGAATTCTCCCAGTTCAAGGCTCTTTTCAATCCTCTGGTGGATGCCGGTATCGGAGATGACCTTTTCATCCTGGACGTAAAGGATGTCGATGAGCTGCATATGCTGAGGTATCCCGTCCGCGTCCAGGGCTTTCTCGCCGTTTATTGCGAGAAAGGAGACATCTCGGTCGAGATAAACATGAACGAATTCCGGGTGAGCGACCACGCCCTTCTCTTTTCGGCCCCTTCGAACATACTGAGGGTAAGCGAGGTCAGGGGAAACCTGAAGGACCAGCACTTCATAGTAGTTGCCGCTTCCGAGGATTTCATGACAGGCCTCAACATCAATTTCAACCGTCTGGTCGCCGAGGGCCTGCCCCTGCTCTCCAATCCCTGCATATACCTTGAGGGCCGGGACCTCGACCTTGCCGCCAGATATTTCGACCTGGGGGTGGAGTTCTCCCGCCAGAGCAACCTCTCCAACAAGAAGGAGGCGGCCCTTGCCCTGGTCTCCTCGATGTTCTATCTGTTCGAGGGCATCTGGAAGGAAAAGATAAAGGAGAATGTTTCCGGAACCGCTTCGCGGTCTTCGAGGGCGCAGATCGTCTTCGGCGAGTTCATGCAGCTGGTCACCGAGCATCACTGTCGGGAGAGGAGGGTGTCCTTCTATTCCAACCTTCTCTGTCTCACCCCAAAATATCTTTCGAAACTCGTCAAGCAGGTGAGCGGGCGGTCGGCCCCGGAGTGGATCGACGGTTTCGTGATCCTCGAAGCCAAGAATCTGCTCAAGTATTCTGATCTCAACATCAAGGAGATCGTATATAACCTTAACTTCCCGAACCAGAGCGTGTTCTATAAATTTTTCAAGGCCCACGCCGGAATGACTCCCAGCGAGTACCGCAATTCATAACGGTGAGGTCCCCGATAAAATGATTTAATTTTTCTATTAAAACCTTTTTTAATAAAAAATAAGTGTTAACTTTGCACCCGGATACGAGAAGTATTGTTTCCGTGTCTATTTGTTAAGTTCGTTTTATATACTCAAACCGGCACTCTGCAAAGGGCGCCGGTTTCCCTTTGAAAAAAGTTGGTTTGTTGGAAAGATATGTCTATCTTTGCATCCCCGTCTTAAGGGAATGTGGACAGATTTGTTTTGCTTGCAACCACTTGAAAAAATGCTAAAATCATCTTCGGCGTTCTCAGTGTTGCAGCCTGTCGCATTCCGCGGGGGCTGATTTTGTTATAAATATGGCAAGAGACACTTATCTATTTACGTCCGAGTCGGTGTCCGAGGGACATCCCGACAAGGTGGCCGACCAGATTTCCGATGCTATCCTCGATGAGTTCCTGAGGCAGGATCCCGAATCCAAGGTAGCCTGTGAGACTTTCTGCACGAGGGGTTCGGTAATCGTTATGGGCGAGGTTCATTCCGAGGCTTATGTCGACATCCAGAAGACCGTGCGGGATACCATAGCCCGTATCGGTTACACTGATGCCAACTATATGTTCGACAGCAATTCCTGCGGTGTGCTTTCCGCCCTGAACGAGCAGAGCAGCGACATCCGCCAGGGAGTGGACCGCGCGAATCCCGACGATCAGGGCGCCGGCGACCAGGGAATGATGTTCGGCTATGCCTGCAGGGACACGGCGGACTACATGCCCCTTCCTCTGGCCCTGTCCCATCTCACCCTCCGCATCCTGTCGGATATCCGACACGACGAGCCCGACCTCATGCCTTACCTCCGTCCGGATGCCAAATGCCAGTATACCGTGGAGTATGATGCCAGGACACACAAACCTCTAAGAATCCATACAATAGTGCTTTCCACCCAGCACGACGAATTCACGGCCCCCTGCCTTGGAAGGTTGTCGTATGACGACGCCTGCGTGAAGTTCGGCAAGGAGAAGGTGGACGCCGCGATGCACGCTGAAATCGAGCGAGATGTCCGTGAAATCCTGCTTCCGAGGGTGGAGAAGGCTGTCGGAGAAGGAGTCGGATCCCTGTTCAAGGGAGACTTCATCCTTCACGTGAACCCCACCGGGAAGTTCGTGATCGGAGGCCCTGCCGGCGATACCGGACTTACCGGAAGGAAGATAATAGTGGATACATACGGAGGCAAGGGAGCCCACGGAGGCGGTGCTTTCTCCGGTAAGGATCCTTCGAAGGTGGACCGCAGCGGGGCCTATATGGCCAGGTATATCGCCAAGAACCTCGTGGCCGCGGGAGTGGCCGACGAGATCCTGGTCCAGATAGCCTACGCTATCGGCGTGGCTTCCCCGGTGAGCGTTTTCGTGGATACCTATGGGACTGCGGCCAAGAGTCCTGACGGACTCCGTCTCCAGGATTCCTTCATCGCTTCCAAACTCCCCGGATTGTTCGATCTCAGGCCTGCGGCGATAATCAGGAAGTTCTCGCTTAAGAATCCAATCTATTCACCTACGGCAAGTTACGGCCATTTCGGGCGGAAGCCCTACACCGCGGTGGTGAAGGTGATCCGCGACGGCCGTGAGGAAGAGGCCCCGGCGAGGTTCTTCGCCTGGGAGGACTGCGACAGCGTCTCTGCCGTAAAAAAGGCTTTCAATCTGCAATGAAAAAAACCGTTTCGATGCCGGAAGCCCCCAAAGGGAGGGTTCTGGCCATAGACACCGGGTCGACTTCGACCAAGGTCGGTTATTTCGTGGACGGAAAGTCCATATTCGAAGAAAACATAAAGCACGACGCGGACACCCTCGCTTCATTCAGGCACGTAATGGACGAGGATGCTCTGAGAAGGGATCAGGTCGGTGAATTCCTCCGCGGAAGGAACATCCATTCAAAGGACATCGACATCGTGATGGCCCGTGCGGGCCTTTTCGCTCCCGTACGTACCGGGATTTACCTGGTGAACAGGGACATGCGTGACGTCCTCATGACCTGCCGCGACGGTACCCACGCCTGCAACCTCAGCGCCATAATCGCCGACGACATCGCCCACCACATCAACTATGTCCGTCACAAATACGACATCCCGGCCCCGTTCGGTCCCTGCTACGCCTACGTCGCGGATCCCCCGATGGCCGACGAGATGCTCCCCGAGTGCCGCCTGGGAGGAATCCCGGAACTCCCCCGCAGGGCCTTCTTCCACGCCCTCAATTCCAGGGCTACCGTCCGTAAGTACTTGAGGGACAACGGGCACTACAAGAATGACATAACTGCCATAGTCGCCCATATGGGAGGCGGCATCACGATTACCCTTCACAGGAACGGGGAAGTGATTGACACCAACAACGGCCTTGGCGGCGACGGCCCCTTCACTCCCGAAAGGGCAGGTTCCTGCCCTGCTTTCCAATTGATAGACATGTGCTTCAGCGGGGAATATACGAAGGAGCAGATAAAGAAGAAAATCCTCGGCAAGGGGGGAGCGATGGCCTATTTCGGCACCAACGACCTCCGGGAGATCGAAAGGAGGGCCGGTGAAGGCGACAGGGACTGCGAAGTCTTCATCAACGCCTTCTCCCTCAATGTCGCCAAATACATCGCGTCACTCGCCACCACGGTGGACGGGAAGGTGGACGTAATCCTCCTGACCGGAGGCACCGCGGCAAGCGACCGGATCTGCGGAGACATCGCCCGTAGGGTGGGATTCGTCGCCCCCGTAGTGAGGTATCCGGGAGAACACGAACTGGCTTCCCTGGCCGAGAACGGCTATAACATCCTGTCCGGAAAGGTGGAGATCAGGCATTACGACAAAAACGCCGAAAAACCCTGAAAACCGTAATTCGTTTTTTATTTTCCATATATCCCGGAAAGTATTATATTCGCATCGGAAATTAAATACCGTTATATATAATATGAGACATTCAATCAAGTCAGTATTGCTCACGGTGCTTGCGGCGCTTGTGGGCACTGTGTCTTTTGCCCAGGTGACCACCTCCGTCCTCGGTGGAAAGGTCATCGACGAAACCGGGGAACCGGTTCCGGGGGTCGCCGTGATTGCGACCCACGAGCCTTCCGGTACCGTCTATGGGTCTACCACCAACAGCGAGGGACAGTACACCATTCCCGGTATGCGTACCGGCGGTCCCTACAAGGTGGAGGTGACGAGCCTCGGATACCAGTCCGTGACCTACACCGACATCATGCTCGCCCTCGGTGAGCCCTACACCCTCGATGCCGAGATCAGGACCAGCACCGAGCAGTTGAGCGAGGCCGTGGTTATAGCGGCCCCGTCTTCCAAATTCGCGACGATCGAAAAGACCGGAGCTTCGACGAACATCAACACCCGACAGATGGAGGAGATGCCGACCGTCAGCCGTTCGCTGACCGACATGACCAAGCTTTCCCCTTACGGTGGCAACGGAATGAACTTCTCCGGCTCCTCCGGAAGGTTCACCAACTTCACCGTCGACGGTGCGAACATGAACAACAACTTCGGTCTTTCCACCGGCCTTCCCGGCGGCGGCAACCCGGTGTCCATCGACGCCATCGAGGAACTCCAGGTCGTGGTCTCCCCCTATGACGTGCGTCAGACCAACTTCATCGGAGGAGGTATCAACGCCATCACCAAGTCGGGTACCAACACCTTCAAGGGGTCTGCCTACATCTATCACCGCAACGAGAACATGCACGGCAACCGCATTGACGACAAGGAGCTCGCCCCCCGCGGAAAGGACCGCAACACCACCTACGGATTCACCCTCGGAGGTCCGATCATCAAGAACAAGCTCTTCTTCTTCGTCAATTTCGAGCACGCGATCATCCCCACCGTCACCAGCAAGTGGAGGACTTCTCCCGACGGCGTGGCCGACGAGGACGCCTCGATTTCCAGGGTGAAGACCTCCGACGCGGCCGCGTTGAGGGATTATCTCATCAAGAATTACAACTATGATCCGGGTTCCTACGATTCCTTCCCTTCGATGGACCAGAAGAACACCAAGGTCCTGGCCCGTATCGACTGGAACATCAACAGGAACCATCACCTGGCACTGCGTTATAACTTCACCACCAACACCAGGTGGAGCAATGCCAGTACTTCGAGGGATTTCTCCGCCCTCGGAGACAACGTCCCCGGACAGTACGGCATCCTGTTCTCCAACTCGATGTACCAACAGCAGAACAACGTGAAGACTTTCACCGCCGACCTCAACAGCCGTCTAACGCCCAGTCTGTCCAACCAGTTGCTGCTCACTTATTCTCGCCTCTACGACGTCCGTGATTCCAAATCAGACCCCTTCCCCTTCGTGGAGATCGCGGCAGGCGACCTTGGTGACGCCAGCATGCCTTACATGACCTTCGGCTACGAACTTTTCACGTATGCCAATACGGTCGACAACAAGATATTCACCGCGAAGGACGACCTTACCTGGTACAAGGGAAACCACAAGCTTATGGGCGGCGTCAGTTTCGAGCGCCAGTTCGTCGGCAACACCTACCTGCGCAACTGGGACGGCTCCTTCAGGTATGACAGCCTTTCAGACTTCTATGCCGGAGCGGCCCCCACGGCGATGGCTTTCGACTGGGGATATGACGGAGAGACACGTCCTACTGCAGGTGTCACTTTCTACCAGATAGGTCTTTACGTCCAGGACGAGTGGTCCGTATTAGACAGGCTCAAGCTTACCGCCGGCCTCCGTTTCGACACCATAATGTTCAACAACGACGATATCATGACCAACAACGCCATCATGGAACTCGATTACGAAGGGAAGCACGTCGACACAGGCCTTTGGCCCAAGACCAACGTGCAGGTTTCCCCCCGTATCGGTTTCTCCTGGGACGTGCTGGGTGACAAGAGCCTGAAGATCCGCGGAGGTACCGGCCTCTTCGCCGGCCGTCTGCCCTTCGTGTTCTTCACAAACATGCCTACCAACTCAGGTTTGGTGAAGGGAAGGCTTACGAACATGTATGACGCCGACGTCCTGTCCCATTTCGCTGGCGGTCTCGTGGTCGGTCACGACAAGATACTGGACATCCTCAACGGAATAGATTCCGAGAAATATCCCAAGACCATATCTCCCGACAAGGGTACCAAGCCTTCCGAGGTGAGCGCGGTCGACCGCAATTTCAAGATGCCCCAGGTGTGGAAGTCCTCCATCGCCGTGGATTACAGGGTTCCCGTGTCATTCCCTCTGACCGTGACCGGGGAGTTCATCTACAACAAGACGGTCAATGCGGTCATAATGAAGAACTGGAACGCCGTGGAGGACAACTCCGGCTGGGCCAGGTTCAACGGATATGACAACCGTCACATCTATCCTTCGGATTCCAAGCTTTCGAAGACCGACACCTATGTCCTTTCCAATACCGACAAGGGTTACGGCTGGATCTCCACCCT
This sequence comes from Bacteroidales bacterium, assembly GCA_017427885.1. Taxonomy (GTDB): domain Bacteria; phylum Bacteroidota; class Bacteroidia; order Bacteroidales; family UBA932; genus Cryptobacteroides. The sequence goes on along the minus strand of JAFRRW010000017.1, from coordinate 175,655 downwards.
CAGCGTGAACGCCCAGCCCGTCAGGTCCCTCGACATCACCGCGGCCTACACCCACACCGTGTCCAAGGAACTCACCGCGATGCCCGGTTCCAATGCAAAGGCGGCCTTCATGTACATCCCCACCGTGGAAGGTCCCAACTATATGTCCCTCCACAACTCCTCCTTCAACAATCCTGACCGCCTCATGGCCAGCGTCACTTTCTCGGACAAGGGCAACAACCACTACAGCCTGTTGTACGAAGGCTTCCGCTACGGTGGCAAGTCCTTCATCTACAACAATGACATCAACGGTGACGGCCAGCCCTACGACCTGATGTACATCCCCAAGAGCGCCACGGAGATCAGGTTCGTCTCCCAGGACGACGCCGACCGCTACTGGCAGTTCGCCGAGCAGGACAAGTACCTGAAGAAGAACGCCGGCAAGTACGCAGAGGCCTATGGTACCATAGCTCCCTGGGTCCATACCGTCGACTTCAAATATGCCCACGACTTCGTGGTCAATGTCGGCAATACCAGGAATACCCTCAGGCTCAGCGTCGACGTAATCAACCTCCTGAACCTCTTCAATTCGCACTGGGGAGTTGCCTGGAGTCCCAACCAGACGGTTTCCGACAGCAACAACCAGATCAAGCTTCTCAACTACGAGTACACCGACAACGACGGAGTTCCCGTATTCTCCACCAGGGTGGGTGCCGGCGAGAAGTCCTGGGAGCACACCAGCTCCTACGGCAATTGCTGGTACATGCAGATCGGCCTCAAGTATATGTTCAACTAATTGAATGCGAAAGATTATGAAACTCAGATATTTATTTGTTTTCGCCATATCCGCGGCCCTTTTCGCCACGGGTTGCGTAAAGGAGGATATAATCTCCACGCTTGACAGCTTCCAGGCCGAGTCCGTTTATGCCATCATCCCCGAAGGGTGGGATCACAGCGAATATACATTCACCGCTGGCGCTCCCTGGAGCGTGACCTCAACTCCGTCATGGGTTACCGTTACTCCTTCGAGCGGTTCTGCCGGAACACAGACCGTTACGATTTCGGCTACCGATACTGAATCCACGAGGGAGGGCGATATCATCTTCGAACTTGACGGCAAGAAGCAGATCGTGCACGTGAAGCAGGTCGCCGCCGAGGCTCCCGTGGTCTATTCAACCATCAAGGAAGTTCTCGACGGGGAGAATGACAAGGTTTATTATGTCACCGGTACGGTAACAAAGATTACCACGCTGACTTATGGTAACTGGTACATAGCCGACGAAACTGGCCAGCTCTATATCTACGGAACGCGCGACAAGAAGGGCAATACGTATGATAAGACCACCACGAATGAGAACCTCAACGATCCCGACAATCCGAACAGCTGGATGCTTTCCGTCGGAGACAAGGTTACCATCTCCGGTCCCAGGACCGTGTACAGCGGTACCGTCGAACTTGTGGATGTAACCATCATCAACATCGAAAAGAGTCTCCTCGAGGTCGACCCCACTGAGATCAAGGCCCCTGCCGAAGGCATGGACGCCGACGTCAAGGTCCTCGTCAAGGATGGTACGCTCGGCTTCAACAGCGATGTGGACTGGCTCTCCGTGACCGGGATGGACGCCCTCGGCGACACCACGCTCGTCCACGTGAAGATCGCGGAGAATACCGCTTATGAGAAACGTTCCGGCGTGATGACGTTCACCGCCGAAGCCGGGAGCGCCAAGTCCTCCGTCTCCGTGAACGTCTCCCAGGCCGCGGCCATCGATCCCGCGGCGGCTGCGGTATATACCAAGGCCACCAAGATCGTCAGCGGCAGGACATATGTGATCGTCGCCGGCAACAATATGGCCCAGAACGTGCCCGTAGAAAAGAACTACGGTTATCTGCAGAAGGAGGATGATGTGGTGGTCACCGACCTCGGCACCATCAATACGGAGCATCCGGGATGCGAATTCGTCTTCACGGCCGTGGAAGGAGGCTATACCATCCGCCAGACCGACGGCAGATACCTGTTCCAGAAGGGGACGTTTGACAGTTTCAACGTTTCTGCGGAGCCTGAGGAAGGTGAAGTCTGGACCGTCTCCATAGATGCCGGAACGGGTGCTGCCACCATCACCAACACGAACGTGAACAAGTTCGTCCAGTGGGACAGCAAGTACAACAGTTACGGCTCCTATTCGGACGCCCGTGGTGAACTTCCTATCCTCTATGAGAAGAACGACATTTCCAAGGGAACGGCCGACAGTCCTTACACCGTGGCCAAGGCCATCGAGATCCTCGACAGCGGCGACATCCCTGAGGAAAATGTCTACGTGAAGGGAATCATCAACAAGATCGACAACGTCAACCTGGAGTACGGCAACGCCCAGTTCTGGATTTCCGACGACGGTACCACGGCGGCCTTCGAACTCTACCGCAGTTTCTGGTTCGGGGGAGAGAAATACACCTCCGAGGACCAGATCAAGGTTGGGGACGAAGTCGTGATGTGCGGCCAGCTCAAGAAGTACGATGAGACTTTCGAGATGGGCGAGAAAAATTACCTCTACTCCCTCAACGGAAAGACGGAATAGAATTCCACCTAAAATCTCCTTTCAGGACGGTTCCTTCGGGGACCGTCCTTTTTTTGGAAAAATGGTGATTTTTTATAAATTTGTGTCTTACTTGGGTCAATAGCATTATTGATAATATTAAAACTAATATAAAAACATGAAAATCAATCGATTGATTCTTTCCCTCCTTGCCTGCGCGGCCCTTGTCGCCTCCTGCGACGAGAAAGAGGAGGATTGTCTGATTCCCACCCTCGAGATTTCCGCCACCGAGCTTTCTGTCGGCGAGGCGGCCACATCCGAGACCGTCACCATCACCAGCAACAGGCACTGGGAAGTGACCACGGACGCGGACTGGATCGAGCAGATGCCGTTCACCGGTGAAGCAACCGACGTTCCCGTTCCCGTCACCCTGACGATTCTCGAGAACACGGGTTACAACCGCACCGCGACCGTCAGGTTCAATGCCGGTTATGATGGCAAGTATTTCGACTACAAGACCCTGACCGTGAAACAGAGCGGTCCCAAGGGAGAGATTTCGGGCGACGACGGTACTATGGGTACCCTCGAATCCCCCTATTCGGTCGGAAAGGCCGTGTATCTCCTGAACAATGGGGAATACACGTCCGACGAGGTCTACATCCACGGTTTCATCTCCAAGATCGACGAGGTTGACACCGGCTACGGCAACGCCACCTACTACATCTCCGATGACGGCGGCGAAACCCTGCAGCTCGAGGTTTACCGCGGAAACTACCTTGGCGGAGCCAGGTTTACCTCTGATGACCAGATAAAGGTCGGCGACGAGGTGGTCATCTGCGGAGTCCTGACCATCTACAAGGGAACCCTCGAGGTCACCCAGGGCAGCAGGATCGTCACCCTCAACGGCGAAGGCGGCGAGACCCCCGGCGACTACGCCTACAACATTGACTTCACCTCCAGCCAGGAGGGATGGACCATCCACGACGTCAAGAACCCCACCGGAAGTGACATCTGGGTGGCGGATGCAAAATATGGCTACAAGGCCACTGCATTTGTGAACCAAAATCGTTATGAGACTGACAGCTATCTCGTTTCTCCCGCCCTCATCATAGAGGAGGGGACTCCCGGAATATCTTACAACGCTGCCGCCAACTTCTTCAACGGCAAGGTGGCCCAGCTCTGCGGAGTCTTCGTGAGGGAGGTCACTGCCGAAAGCACCGGAGAATGGGTGCAGCTTACGGATGCAGGTTTCACCGAGAACGGTTGGAACTTCAGCGACCAGACTGCAAGCCTTGCCGATTATGCCGGCAAGACCGTCCAGGTGGCCATCCGCTACACTTCCGACGGAACTGACAGCGGTACCGGAACCCTTGAGGTGAAGAACTTCAAGGCCAACGCCACCGTAGACGAGAGCATCACTCCGGTAGATCCCGAGGAGCCCGAGGAGCCCGTCACCTACTCGTATAACATCGACTTCACTTCCAGCCAGGAAGGTTGGACCATCAAGGATATCAACAAGCCCGAGGACCTCGACGCCGTCTGGGTAGCCACCACCGAATATGGTTACAAGGCCACGGCCTTTGCCAACCAGAATCGTTATGAGACTGACAGTTATCTCGTTTCCCCGGCCCTCGTGATCGAGCAGGATAATCCCGGCATAGCCTACAGCGCCGCCGCCAACTACTTTAACGGCAAGGTGAACCAGCTCTGCGGCGTCCTGGTCAGGGAGATAGGCGCGGACGGTCCCGGCAAGTGGACGAAACTTGCCTCCGCCACCTTCACCGAGAAGAAGTGGGAGTTCACCGACGAGAAGACAAGTATCGCCGATTATGCGGGCAAGACGGTCCAGTTCGCCTTCCGCTACACTTCCGACGGTACCGACACCGGAACCGGTACTCTCGAGGTCAAGAACTTCAGCGCCAGTGCGACAGTGGATCCCGACGCCAACACCGAGGATCCCGAAGAGCCGGAAGAGCCTGAGGAGCCCGAGACCTATGCATATGAAATCGACTTCACCTCCAGCCAGGAGGGATGGTCCATCAAGGATATCAACAAGCCGGAAGCCGTAGACGCCATCTGGACCGCCACTGATCAGTACGGTTACAAGGCGACCGCCTATGTCGGAGGCCAGCGCTACGAGACGGAGAGCTATCTCGTTTCCCCGGCCCTTGCGATCGAGCAGGATAATCCCGGCATAGCCTACAGCGTCGCGGCGAACTTCTTCAACGGCAGCGTGAACGAGATGTGCGGTGTCCTGGTCAGGATCATTACCGAAAACGGACCCGGCGATTGGACGAAGCTCTCCGGTGCCACGTTCACCGAGAACGGTTGGAACTTCACCGACGAGACGGCGAGCGTATCCGACTATGCCGGCAAGACGGTCCAGTTCGCCTTCCGCTATTCTTCCGACGGTACCAACAACAAGACGGGAACCTTCGAAATAAAGAACTTCAAGGCCAACGCCACGGTCGATCCCGATGCCAACACCGAGGATCCCGAGGAGCCGGAGGAGCCGGAAGAGCCCGAGGAGCCCGTAACCTACTCATATGAGATCGACTTCACCTCCAGCCAGGAAGACTGGACCATCGAGGATGAGGAACTGGCTTCCCTGAACTTTGTCTGGTCCGTTGACAGCAATTACGGCTACAAGGCTTCGGGATATGCCAGCGGCCAGCGTTACGTCACGTCCAGCTATCTCGTCTCTCCCGTGCTTGAGGTCGACGCCACCAATCCCGGCATCCTGTACGAGGCTGCGGCGAATTACTTCAACGGCAGCGTGAACGAGATGTGCGGAGTGTATGTAAGGGAGGTTACCGATAACGGTCCCGGCAATTGGACGAAGCTTTCCGGCGCTTCCTTTACCGAGAACGGCTGGACCTTCTCCGAGCAGACAGCGGATATCTCCGATTACGCCGGCAAGACGGTCCAGATAGGCTTCCGTTACACATCCGACGGTACCAACAACAAGACCGGCACCCTCGAGATAAAGAACTTCAAGGCCGGCGCCACTTCAAAGGGAGCGTTGAATCCCGATGAACCGGAGGATCCCGAAGATCCCGAGGAACCCGTCACCTACACATATGAGATCGACTTCACCTCCAGCCAGGAGGGATGGAGCATAAAGGACATCCAGAACCCTACGGGCAGTGACGTCTGGGGCGCCTCCAGCGACTATGGCTACAAGGCCTCCGCTTATGTCAACAGGGAACGTTACGTAACCGACAGTTACCTCATCTCCCCCGTCCTCGAAATAGAGTCGGGTACTCCGGGCATAGCCTACAGCGTGGCCGCCAACTACTTCAACGGCAGCGTAAACGAGATGTGCGGAGTGTATGTAAGGGAGATTACCTCAAGGTCCTACCTCGGCCAGAATATGGAGGATGTCACCTATTATGAAATTGGGGAATGGGTGCGTCTGAGCGGCGCTTCCTTCACCGAAGACGGCTGGAATTACACGGATGAGACCGCCAGCATTGCCGATTATGCGGGCAAGACGGTCCAGATAGGTTTCCGCTATACCTCCGACGGTACCAACAACAAGACCGGTACCTTCGAAATCAAGAATTTCAAGGCCAACGCATCGATCAACCAGAGTATCGTTCCGGTCGATCCCGACAATCCCGAGGACCCTGAGGATCCGGAAGATCCCGAGGATCCCGATCAGGGCGAGCTGGTCCCTGGCACCTACGTGTTCGACTGCAGCGAAGGCACCACCAGCGGTGACACCCACGCAGGAGACCAGACCGTGACATACAAGGGGATAACCCTTCACGTCACTACCGGAATCCTCGGAACGGACGACGGACAGTACAGGATTTACAAGGGCAGCACCCTGACGGTGTCCGTCCCCGAGGGACACTCCATCAGCCTGATAGAGTTAACCTGCACTGCTTCCGGCACTTCCAAATACGGTCCTGGCTGTTTCACTGAACAGGATGGATATGAGGTGATGGACAACGTCGGCGTCTGGTCCGGTTCCGCATCCTCGGTCGACTTCACGGCTTCGGGCAACCAGGTGCGCGCCACCAAGATTGAAGTTACGGTCGAATAAGGATCTGAAGGTTTGAAAAGGTTTGCGGACATAATCGTCCTTGTCTGGGCGGCGCTTTCCCTCCTCACGACTTCGTGCGGGGGAGGCGCCTCCGGCTCCGGCGACGACCCCCTGACCGCTCCCGAACTGACCGTGGCCAAGCCTCTGGTCGGTCCGGAAAAGGGCAGCCAGTTCGTCAAGGTGTCCGCTTCCGGATCCTGGACCTTAACCCTTTCGTTCGCCTCTGGCGTCCAGCCGTGGGCCAAGGTCTCTCCTTCCAGCGGTAAAGGGCCCCTTACCAACGTGATCCTTTCCTACGAAACGAACGCCTCCGCGGACGACCGTACCGTTACCATCACCCTATCTTCCGGAGGGAAGAGTTCCTCCTGCATCTTTACCCAGAGCGGGGGGAAAGCCGTCGTCGCCGCTTCGTGGCTCGAGCTTCCGGCGATGACTCCGATGGATGGATACGGCTTCTTCCACCACAAGATGACGATCGGCGGAAAGACCGAGAGGAACTATTCCTTCTATTACAGTTATTCCGACCTGGTTTCCCTGTGGGTGGCCTATCCGCTCGTTAAATCCCATTTGTCCGGCACCGGACGCTCCGACGCCTGGGCTTACGATCCGTTACTTCCCGCCGACAAACAGGCCAACCTTTATAAAGCGTGGAAGGAGAGCAGTACGTATTCCCGCGGTCACCAGATACCTTCCGCGGACAGGCTTGCCAATTATGCGGCGAACAGTGCGACTTTCTACTTTACCAACATGACGCCCCAGGACCACACTCTCAATGGTGGGAAATGGGCTGACTTTGAGAACAAGGTCCGCTCCTGGGCGAAGGCTTCAGACACCCTTTATGTGGTGACCGGATGCGTGGTGGAGGGAAGCACAAAGAAAGCGCACGACAATGATGGAAAGGAGGTTACCATACCTACGGGTTATTACAAGGCTTTCCTGCGCTATGCCTCTTCGAGTTCTCTCGGCTACGGCGGCTATATGGCGGGAGCCGTGTATTTCAATCACTCTTCCACGGCCACCGCACAGGTGATGTCCGTGGACGCCCTCGAGGCGAAACTCGGCATGGACTTTTTCCCCAACCTGGAGACAGTCCTGGACCAGACGACGGCCGCAAAGGTCGAAGCCCAGGATCCCAAGACGGTTTCGTGGTGGGGACTATGATATAAGATGACAAAAGTTTCAGATATGAAAAGATTCATATACACAATCCTGATCCTCCTTGTGGCGGCCCCGTCGGTATTCGCCGACAAACCCGCCAGGAGTTACATCATCGGATTCTACAACCTTGAGAACCTCTTCGACACCTATCACGACGACGGGAAGAACGACATGGAGTATCTCCCTGACGGAGCTAACGAGTGGACCGAGGTGAAATACATCAAGAAACTCCACAACATGGCCACTGTCATCCGTGCGATGGCCGAAGAGAACAAGGCCTTCCATTCCGTCCTCGGAGTGAGTGAGATAGAGAACAGGCACGTCCTCGAAGACCTCGTGAACCAGCCGGAGATAGCATCCGCGAACTTCCAGATTGTCCATTACGACGGTCCGGACAGGCGAGGCGTCGACGTGGCCCTCCTCTACAGGCCGGAGCATTTCAAGGTCATCGAGAGCCAGTCCATACCCTTCACCTTCGAGGGAACCGACATCGATTTCGGAATGACGGCCGAGGAGAAGGAGTATTTCCGCACCAGGGACATCCTGATGGTCCGCGGCCTTCTCGACGGCGAGATGTTCGCCTTCTTCGTGGCCCATCTTCCTTCAAGGCTGGGTGCCAAGAGCGGTTCCCTGCGCGACCGCGGAGGGGAAATCATCTATCGGCGCTCGATGGAACTGATGCAGGAATTCCCCGGCATCAAGATAGTCGCGATGGGTGACATGAACGACAACCCCACCGATGCCAGCATGACGAAGTACGTAAATGCCAGGGAGAACATCGCCGACGTAGGACCGGAGAATTTCTTCTCCCCCTTCCTCTCGATGTTCAAGGCGGGTTACGGCTCCCTCGCTTACAGGGGCGCCTGGTGCATCTTCGACATCATCATAGTGAACTCCAACCTCTGCAACCCTCCGAAGGGAACGCTCGCGATCATGCCCATAGTCAAGAAAAAATACTATGCCCGCATCTTCCAGCAGCCGTTCATGACCCATCAGGGAGGGCAGTACAAGGGTACCCCCAAGAGGACTCTCGCGGACACCGGTGTCGAGGGGTACAGCGACCATTATCCCACATATATAGTTGTAAGTAACAAGTAATAAGATATGCTCAGGAAAATCCTTTTGGCCTTTGCCGCGACGGCGGTCTCAGTCGCCCTTTCCGCCCAGATTCCCACTGGCGGCGTGAAGGGAACCGTGGTCGACCGTTCCGACAGGACTCCCATCGAACAGGCCACAATCATCCTCCTTCAGGGGGCTACCGAAGTGGCGTCCACACAATCGGACGTTTCGGGAGCCTTCCTGGTGGAGGGGCTCGAAGACGGAATGTACGATATGGTCGTGGCTGCCACGGACTACCTCGATACGAGGGTGAACGTCACCGTCAACGACGGCTATGTCAAGAACATGTTCAACGTGTCGATGACCCACGTCACCAACGTGGTCGAGGTGGATGACGCCAGTTTCGCCGATTTCGACATGGCGGATACGGGCTATCACGACGCCCCTACCATCCTGTTCGGCCAGAACGACGTGTTCAACAACATGGCGGGTTACAATTTCAGTTCGTTCCGTTTCCGCGCCCGCGGTTATTCCAGCGAGTCCCAGGAGGTGTATGTGGCAGGCATCAAGATGAACGACGCCATCACCGGATACACTCCCTATTCCCTTTGGAGCGGCCTTAACGAGGCGACCCGCAGCAAGGATTCGGTCACCGGCAGCGAGATTTCGGACTACGGAACAGGAGGTTACAACGGACTCACCAACATCGCCGCGGACGCCCGTTCGTTCAGGACGGGACTCAGGGGAAGCATCCTCACGAACAGCTCCCTCTACAGGCTCCGCCTGATGCTGTCATACGGTTCCGGCGTCCTTGACAACGGCTGGTCCTATGCCTTCAACGTTTCCGCACGACTGGGTGGCAACGACTGGATCAGGGGAGTGTACTACCGTTTGTTCGGATACTTCGGCTCGGTGAGCAAGCAGTTCGACCCGGTCAACCGCCTCACCCTTTCAGTCATGGCCGCACCGGGCAGCAGGGGAGCCCAGAATGCCTCCACCCAGGAGGTGTATGACCTGATGGGAGACAACATGTACAACTCCAACTGGGGCTACCAGGGCGGAAAGGTCCGCAATACCCGCGTCCGAATCACCCACGAGCCTATCGTCTTCCTCAAGTACGACCACACCCCCAACGAAGACCTGAGCGCTTCCGCCACCGTCCTCTATCGTTTCGGAAAGAACGGATACACGGCCCTCGACTGGTACGACGCCTACGATCCCAGGCCCGACTATTACAGGAACCTCCCCAGTTATTACTGGATCGAGAACGCCGACTACGACCGCGTCAACACCATCGGCTACGCCTGGGCGAAGGAAGCCTGGGAGAACAAGAAGGCCGACGTGGCCCACGTCAACTGGGACCGCCTGTACGACGTCAACGAGAACAACCTCGTGGACGGAGCCTACAGGTCCAAGTACGTCATCCAGGAAAGGCGCACCGACCAGAAGGACCTCAACCTGGGAACCAACTTCAAATGGAGGGTGGAAAAGTTCTTCACCCTCAGCGGAGGAGCCGGGGCGAAACTGAACCGCACCGAGTATTTCACCGTCCTCAACGATCTTCTGGGTGGTGATTACTACGTGGATATCGACCAGTTCGCCGAGAGGGAATACGCTTCGATGCCTTATATGGTCCAGAATGACCTGGAATACTATATGAGGCACGGATATCCCAGGAAGGTCTACAAGGGCGACAAATACGGTTATGATTACTACGCCCACGTCCACAACTATTCCTCCTGGCTTTCCGGCAGGTTCACCGTGGGCGGTTTCGAGGGTACGATAGCCGGCCGCCTGGGCTTCACAACCTTCTGGAGGGAAGGCCTTATGAGAAAGGGCCTCTTCCCGGGGGTGAATGACGACGGGTCCCCTATTTCCTGGGATGGCTACTTCATCACTTCCTACGACTACAACGACGAGCCCATCACCTCTTACGGCAAGTCCAAGAGGCTGACATTCTTCAACGGAGGAGCCAAGGCCAACCTCAAATATGTCCTCGGCGGCGGCCACGCCTTCATCGGCAACGTGGGCTGGTTCAGCGACGCCCCCACCTTCAGCCAGAGTTTCATATCTCCAAGGACCAGGAATTCCATCACCCCGAACCTCAAGAACGCGAAGACTTTCACATCCGACTTGAGCTACGTCCTTAACAACAACGGATGGAATCTCCGCCTCACCGGGTTCTACACGACCATCAAGGACCAGAGCGACGTGATGAACGCCTACGACGACTCCCAGAACTCCTTCACCAATTTCGCGATGAGCGGGATAGACCAGAGGCATATGGGCATAGAGCTGGGATTCAAGGTCCCCACTCCGATCCCCAACCTTGCCTTGCAGGGAGTCCTCGCCTGGGGTGAATATATCTATACGTCCAACCCCAGGATGACGCAGACCATCGACAACAGCGCCTCGATAGTCCAGAACAACGTGCTCGTTCCCTATTGGAAGAGCCATCCCGTGTACAAGCACGACGCCGAAGGCAATTACGCCACGAACGCCGACGGGTCCTACATCCTGGACCACATCAAGAAGCACTACGTTCCCGGCACTCCCCAGCTGGCCGCCAGCCTGGGTCTCGCCTGGAACTACAACTACTGGTTCATCGACGCCGACATCGACTATCTCGCGCATTCCTATCTGGACATGAACCCCCTCTACCGTACCGATATGGCGACCGCGGGGCCTGACGCGACCATCACTCCCCTGGAGATCGACTACATGGCCTCCCAGGAGGAATTCGATCCCCAGTGGCTGCTGAACGTGAGCGTGGGCAAGAGCTGGTACATCCAGCGCAAATACCAGATCGGTTTCTCCCTCCAGGGGCGCAACCTCCTCAACAACAAGTGGGTTAAGACCGGCGGTTACGAGCAGACCCGCATCATCGACGACACCCGTCTCAGGGAGAGGTACTACCGCTTCGATTCCAAGTATTTCTATATGCCGGGTGCAAACTATATGATGAACCTTTATTTCAGATTCTAAGTTATGAAAAAGATATATAGCATAGTTCTGTCTGCGGCTGCGGCCCTGTTCCTGCTCTCCTGCACCGACGAGTGGGATCCGGTATGGACTCTCAAGTATGACGATCCCGGCACCATCTCCGCCGTCACGCTGTACCCCAACCTCACCATCAGTGAACTGAAGGCGCTGTACAAGCACGACGGGACCCCGGTACACATAGAGGAAGACTATGTCATCGGCAGCCAGGTCACTTCCGACGACCGCGCCGGCAACGTCTACCGCAGCCTCTACATCCAGGACGAGACGGGCGCGATCGAGCTGAAGCTAGGAAGGACGGCCCTCTATAACGACTACAGGCCTGGACAGTGGATTTATGTGAAATGCATGGGACTCACCATCGGCAACTACAACGGGATGCTCCAGCTCGGGCTCGAGGACGCCTCCGGCACCTATGAGACCGCGTATATGCTTTCCGACTATCTGATCACCTCACACGTGTTCAAGGGGGCCGCCGCCGAACCGCTCGCACCCCAGGAAGTCACAGAGGATGAGGTGAAGGAGAGCGTGGCCGAGGGCTTCAGTTCCGACCTTCTCGGCCGGTATGTCACCCTGAAGGGCCTGAGATACGGAGATGAGATTTTCGCTCTCCTCTATATTGATCCGAGCAAGGATACCAAGGAGTCATCCAACCGCATTTTCCTTTCTGACGAGACCTATGGGGTGAAGACCTGGGCGATGTCCAAGGTCGGCTTCACCGACAATCTAATGATGGGCAGTTTCGACAGGGCTACGTCGGCGGACGACGCCCGCAAGGTCAGCGACCCCGATCTGAAGGAAGAACTCCAAAGGAACGCCTCTCCCGTCACCGTCAGCCAGTATTTCCTGATGGGCGGGACGCAAGTCCAGATCAGGACGAGCGGTTATTCCCGTTTTGCCGACAAGGAGATCGATGCCGCCGTTCTCAGCGGAGAGAAGACGATCGACGTGACCGGCATTCTGACCAACTACCAGGGCGCAGCCCAGTTCACCCTTCTCGACGAGGATGGAGTGACTGTAAACTGATAAGCGATGTTACGTAAAATATGCGTCTTGGCGCTTGCTATGATGGCACTGACCGCTTGTAACCGGAATCCCTTCGGCTCCGGTTGGAAAACCCCTTTCGGGACCGCTCCTTTCAGTAAGATTTCCGAAGCCGACTATCTCCCCGCGATCCGAAAGGGTATAGAACAGAGGAGGGAGGAAATCCGCACCATAGTGGCGAACCCTGAAGAACCGACTTTTGAAAATACCATCGCGCCCTATGAACTTTCCGGAGAACTGCTGGCAAGGGTATCCGGCGTGTTCTTCAACCTTGTCGAGTCGGACGCTTCCGATGCGATGAGGGATATGGAGGAGGAAATAAGTCCCGAACTCACCGCTGCAAGCGACGAGATATTCATGGATCCGGATTTTTTCGCCAGGGTCAAGAAGGTGTATGACGGGAGGGAAAGCCTTGACAGGGAGCAGCAGATGGTGGTGAAGAAACTCTACGAAACGTTCGTAAGGAACGGAGTCGGCCTCGAGGGTGCTGCCAGGGAGAGATTCAAGGAAATAAACACGAGGCTTGCTGCCCTTTCAATCGCCTTCGGGAACAATCTCCTTGCGGAGAACAATGCTTTCAAGGAAAAGTTTGGGGTGACGGTATCCGAATATCCCGACGTGATGGCCGAGTGCGAAGACCGCGATTTGAGGGAAGCTATGTTCAGAGCTTATTCTTCCCGAGGCAACAACGGAGACGAATACGACAACAATGCCATCTGCCTTGAAATCATGAAACTCAGGGCTGAGAAGGCCGCACTTCTGGGCTACCCCAATCCCGCCTCCTTCCTGCTCGAGAATAAGATGGCCCACGACCCCGGGACTGTGGACGTCTTCCTTAAGCAGATAATGGATGCTTCGATGGCGAAGGCTCGCAGGGAAGTCGCTGACATGCAGGCGCTTATGGACAAGGATATCACAGTGCCAGCCGGATCGAAGATAGAGCCCTGGGACTGGTTCTACTATGCCGCTAAGGTCCGCAAGATGAAATATGACCTGGACGAGAATCTCACCAAGCCCTATTTCTCGGTTGACAGCGTTTACAAAGGAGTGTTCTATGCCGCTAAGACCGTTTATGGTATTGACGTGACACCTGCACCGGAGGTCGAGGTTTACAATTCGTCGGTAAAGGCTTTCAAGGTGACTGATTCCGACGGGTCCCTGCTGGGAATATTCTACCGCGACCCCTTCTCCCGTCCGACCAAGAGGGGAGGGGCCTGGATGAACAATTTCCGTGACCAGTATGTGGATGCCAAGGGGAAGGACGTCCGTCCTGTCATTGTCAACGTGTGCAATTTCCCCGAGCCTTCGGCAGAGGATCCTCCCCTTCTGACAATCGACAATGTCCAGACCGCCTTCCATGAATTCGGTCACGCTCTTCATGGCTTGCTGTCCAAATGCCGTTATCAGGATGTTAGCGGCACATCGGTGACCCGCGACTTCGTCGAGACGTTCAGCCAGTTCAATGAGAACTGGGCCTTCCAGTCCGGAATCCTTGATCATTACGCCCACGATTACAAGACCGGCGAGACGATTCCTGCCGCCCTCGTGGATAAGGTCAATAACTCGCTGAAGTTCAATCAGGGATTCATGACCGGAGAACTCTGCGCCGCCTCCATCCTGGATATGAAGTGGCACGAGTTGAGCGGTGCCGAACTCGAGTCGATGAAAACTGCGGGCGACGTCCGGGCATTTGAGGACAGGGTATGCAGGGAGATGGGCCTGATCGGGGAGATAATCCCGAGGTACAGGACCACCTATTTCAACCATATCTTCAACAGCGGCTACAGTGCGGGATATTACAGTTATCTCTGGGCTGAGGTGCTGGACAAGGACGCCTTCGAGTATTTCGAGAGCAACGGGGTGTTCAATCCTGAAGTGGCCCTGAAGTTCCGCCAGACCTTCCTGGAGAAGGGCGGTTCGGAAGAGCCGATGACCCTCTACCGCACCTTCCGCGGCCAGGATCCCGACCCCGGCGCCCTGCTCCGCGCCCGCGGACTTACCGACTGACATTTCCGGCCATTTAATCTGGCTTCACACTACTGGAGGAGACATTCCCAACGCTCGCAGATACACGGCTGACGCCGCAATGCTCGCTTATGGGAATGTCTCCTCCGGGTGGTTAAAGGTCTTCATCTCTGCCAAATAATCTTGACTTCCTGCGGGAGATGTCCCTATATTTGTCAGAGTACCTTAAAAATAGACCAAAATTGCGGGAGATGTCCCTAAAACTGGGACATCTCCCGCAATTTGAGTTATTCTTTTGCCTTTCCCTATTTCGGAACGTAGCTCGTGACCAGTTTCATACGGCCGCGGGGCTTGAATGCCAGGCCGCTGACGGCCGCGGGGACGAGTACCGTTTCGCCGGCGCGGACCGGCACTTCCAGTCCGGTGCACTCGATGAAACCGTGTCCTTCGGTGCAGATGACCACGAGGAAGGAATCAAGTTCCTTGAAGTTACCTACGACGAAGGTCTTGGTGAGGTTGTACTGGCTGGTCTTGAAGAATTTGCAGTCGGCCAGGACGTTCTCCTTGTTCTCCTCCTCCTTCCATTCGGTGCGGTAGGAGGGATAGACCTTGTAGTCGATGGCATCCTTCGCCAGGGCGGTGTGGACCTCCCTCGGCTTGCCGTCGAGTCCCGGGCGGTTGTAATCGAAGATCCTGTAAGTGATGTCCGAAGTTTCCTGGATTTCCGCCAGGAAGCAGCCGCTGCAGATGGCGTGGATCCTTCCTGCGGGGAGGAAGAAGACGTCTCCGGGATGCACGTCGTGCCTTGCCAGCACATCCGTGATGGTGCCGTCGGCCACCTTCTTCTCGTACTCCTCGGGGGTAATCTCCTTTGTCAGGCCGGCATAGAGGCTGGCTCCCGGGGCGGCTTCCACCACGTACCACATCTCCGTCTTGCCCTTCGTGCCGTGACGCTTCATCGCCAGGTCGTCGTCGGGGTGGACCTGGATGGAGAGGTCTCCTTTCGCGTCAATGAACTTTATCAGAAGGGGAAACTCTTCCCCTTCCGATTCAAAGACGTGTTTTCCAACCAGCGAGGCTCCGTATTCGCGGATCATGGAGGTGATGTCCCGTCCCTTGAATTCGCCGTTGGCGACCACGGATTCGTGGCCCTTCACCCCGGAAAGCTCCCAACTCTCGCCGATTTTCTCCTGGTCGGTGGAGATTCCCTTGAAAGGAGCGATACGTTCCCCGCCCCAGACTACGGTTTTAAGGTAAGGGGCGAACTTGAGAGGATATAGCATTGCCATTACGCGTCGAGTTCTTTGAGGGCGAACGAATAGGCTCCGAGGGAGATGGCCTTGCTCGCTCCGATCTTGGAGCGCATCACGCCGAGCCTCTTCATCGGGTCGTAGATGACGGTCTTGTCGGTTCCGTAAACCTTCAGTCCGCGGGCCTCGCCTGCGGCGAAGATGGCGAATTCATCGGGATCGTCCAGGTTGTAGACGTTGGGCTGGACCCTTCTTACCACCTCTCCGCTGAGGGTGTGGACCTTGGAACGCATGCTCTTGAGGATGCCGGGCATGATGTATTTATAGTTGTACATTATGCCTCCTCCGATGACAATGAGTCCGTCGATGAGGGACGCGGCCTTTGCCATCGCGTCGCCGGCCACCTCGCCGAGTTCGTTGAAGGCGGCGATTGCGGCCTCGCGGTTGCCCTCGCGCACACCGTTGCAGATGTCGCCGATTTCCTTGGGCTCAAGTCCGTGGTTGGGATTGCCGATGAGGTCTCCGTAAACCCTCTTGACGGCCCTTGCGGCAACTCCTTCCTCCACCATCACTCCGTCCATGAAGGGATGCTCGAGGCAGAAGGTCTCCACGCAGGAGTTGTCTCCGCGGTTGAGTTCCCCGTTGATGACGACTCCGATTCCGAAGCCGGTGCCGAAGGTGTAGCCGATGAGGTTGTGGTATTCCTTTGCGCTTCCGGCCTCGCGCAGGCGGGCGTTGATTTCGGGAAGGGCCCCTCCAAGGGCCTCGCCATAGGCATAGAGGTCACCGTCATTGTTGATATACACAGGGATACCGAACCTGTCCTGAAGGAAGGGTCCGAGGGCCACTCCATCCCTGAATGAAGGGAAGTTGGGGAGGAAGCCGCCGATGATTCCGTGGGCGTAGTCAGCCGGTCCTGGGAAGCAGAAGCTGATCGCCGCGGGGTCCTTCTCGCCGGAGGCTTTCAGTGAATCCCGGATTGCCGTGAATCCTTTAACCATCGTTTCGAGGCAGAGGTCGAGGTCGGCCGAGTTGGAGGGAAGCCTGAGGGTCTCTCCGACATATTCTCCTCCCTTCATCGCGCCGAACACCATGTTGGTTCCGCCGGCGTCGAGGGTGAGGACAAGTCTTTTGTCTTTGCTGATGTCGTGCATATTTAAAAATTATTTGGTTTTCAATTCGTTGGAGAAGGAATAGGGTTTGTCTTCGTCGGCGGTGCCCCTTCCTGTGGCGGGCTCAGCTACCATCTTGAATGCGACTTTCGCACCGGAGGTGAGGTCATCCCAGGTGAGGAAGTTGTGGTCCCACTTCTTTCCGTTCACCGCCATCGCGGAAATGTACTTGTTGTCCTTGGAACTTGCCGGGGCATCGATGACTATCTTCTTTCCGTCAGGACGTGTGATGACGGCCTTCTTGAACAGGGGAGAGCCGATCGCATACTGGCCGGAGCCGGGGCAGACGGGATAGAAGCCCAGGGAAGAGAATACGTACCAGGCGGAAGTCTGGCCGTTGTCCTCGTCGCCGCAGTAGCCGTCGGGATGGGCCGTGTAAAGCTTGTCCATAACCTCGCGGACGTGCTGCTGGGTCTTCCAGGGTTCGCGAGCCCAGTCGTAGAGGTAGATCATATGCTGGGCGGGCTGGTTGCCGTGGGCGTAGTTGCCCATATTGGCCACCTGCATCTCGGTGATCTCGTGGATGCGGACGCGGTAATAGCTGTCGTCATAGATGGGAGGAACGATGAACACGGAGTCGAGCATCTGCACGAATTCCTTGTCGCCGCCCATCAGGTCGATGAGGCCCTGGACGTCGTGGAAGACGGACCAGGTATAATGCCAGGCGTTGCCTTCCGTATAGGCGTCACCCCATTTGTAAGGGCTGAAATTTTCGACGAAGGAGCCGTCCAGGTTCCTTCCCCTCATCAGCTTGGTCTCGGGGTCGAAGACGTTCTTGTAGTTGAGGGCGTGTTTGGTGTACAGGTCGATCTCCTCTGCGGGACGGTCAAGTTTCTTGGCCAGCTGGAGGATGCACCAGTCATTGTAGGCATACTCGAGCGTCCTCGCGACATTCTCGTTGATGCGTACGTCATAGGGGACGTAGCCGAGGCTGTCATAGTATTCGTGTCCGAAACGGCCCGTGGACCTGATTTCGGGATGGTTGTGATGGGCTCCGTAAAGCAGGGTGTTGTAGAGGTGCTCTATATTCTCCTTGTTCGTTCCGAGGAGGATGGCGTCGGCAACGATGGAGGCCGAATTGTTGCCGATCATGCAGTTCCTGTGTCCGGGGCTGGCCCATTCGGGCAGGAAGGGATTCTCGCTGGCGATGCAGGCCATGCCCTTCTGGATCTCCTCGTTGACGTCGGGATAGACGAGGTTGAGGAGGGGGAACTGGGCCCTGAAGGTGTCCCAGAAGCCGTTGTCGGTGTACATATAGCCGTCGTGGACCTGGCCGTCGTAGGGGCTGTAGTGGATGGGCTTGCCGTCTTCGGAAATCTCGTAGAACTTCCTGGGGAAGAGGGTGCTCCTGTAGAGGCAGGAGTAGAAGGTGCGCAACTGGTCTACGCAGTCGCCTCCGACCTTGATGCGTCCGAGGACCTCGTTCCAACGGGCTTTGCCCTCGCATTTGACGGTCTCGAAATCCTTGTCCGCTACCTCCTTGAGGTTGACTTCGGCCTGCTCGGGGGATATGAAAGAGGAAGCGGCCTTGGCGATGACCTTCTCACCGCGGACGGTCTTGAACTTGACCACCGCTATGGCGTGGTCGCCGGTGAGTTCGTCGCCGGCTGCAGGAGTCTCGCCGTCATAGATGTCGAAGGATTCGATGGGTTTGTCGAAGGTCACAGTGAACCAGTTGTGGAAGTTCTCGGGGACTCCGCGGCTGTTGCGGGTGGTGTAGCCCGTGACCTTTCCGGCGGCCTTGTCCACCTTGATGGACGAACCGCGGTCGAAGGCGTCGATGACCACACCTGAGGTCTCGCTGTCAGGGAAGGTGAACCTCAGGACGGCGGCCCTTTCGGTGGGGGTTATCTCGACGTCGACGTCGCAGTCGGCGAGATAGACCTGATAATAATAAGGTTTGGCGGTTTCGCTCTGGTGGGAGAACCAGCTCTGGCGTTCCTCTTCCTTATACAGGGAGGCGTCCCTCACCGGCATCAGCGAGAACTGGCCGTAGTCGTTGATCCAGGGGGAGGGCTGGTGGGTCTGCTTGAAACCCCTGATCATATGGGCGTTGTAGGTGTAGGCCCAGCCGTGTCCGTTGCGTCCGGTCTGAGGCGTCCAGAAATTCATGCCCCAGGGCAGGGCGATGGCGGGATAGGTGTTTCCCGTTGAGAGGGCATAGTCGGACTGGGTACCGACAAGGGTGGATACATATTCGACCGGATCGTCGGCCAGGGTGACTCCGGTCCTTGACGTACAGGAGATTGCTGCAGCCAGGAGGGCCAGGAGTATCAGGGAACGGGTTTTCATATAGATGATTGTTTATATATCTAGTTTTCAAATATAATAAAAAAACTTATATTTATAGTGTAAAAGAATAAGAGTCTGTTCTGAAATGGTTTAGTTTAAATTATATATGGTTTTTTTTGGTGGATTTTCCAGTTCTCTTCGGTCAAATAGTATAAAAAACTATTATCCCTCATCAAACAGAAAAATCTCCTCAAAAACAACCTATATCTAAAAATAAAAACCATTTCAGAACAAACTCTAGGATAAATAGAATTATGTCAAAGAGAAAGACTTTGGGCCGTGTGCGCAAGAGAGATGAAAGAAGGAAGCGCGGTCCCGCCGCCGATGCCAGACGTCCCCGCGGTCCGGTGCGTGAAAGGAAGAGGGAAGATTATCCTGAATTCGAGGGGACGGTGCAGATGACCCGGGAGGGCTTCTGTTTCGTGCTGGTCCCCGAAGATCCTACGAAAGATATTTTTGTCGGTTCCCACAGGACCCGCGGAGCCCTTCACGGCGACAGGGTGAGAGTAGCCGTCACCGACGTTAATCCCCGGACCGGGAAACGCGAGGGTTTCATTACGGAAGTCATTGAAAGGTCCCCGGTCCCCTTCGTCGGAATACTCCATACCGTCGGCCGGCAGGCCTGGGTGCTGATGCAGAGCAGGAACATGCCCTACGACATAGCGGTGGATTATACCGACGACCTCAAGTCATTGAGAGGCATGAAGGTGGCCGCCTTGGTGGATGGCTGGCCCAAGGGAGAAAGCAACCCCCACGGGAAGATAGTCGACGTTCTCGGCGCCCCCGGCGACAACGACACCGAGATGCACGCCATCCTCGCCGAATACGGCCTTCCGTACAGGTTCGAGAAGGAAGTGGAGGCCGAGGCCGAGGCGATTCCATCCGAAATAACCCCCAAGGACCTCAAGGGCAGGCGGGATTTCCGCGACACCCTTACCTTCACCATAGACCCCGCAGACGCCAAGGATTTCGATGACGCCCTGTCCTTCCGGCTCCTGGACGATGGCAACTACGAAGTGGGCGTCCACATCGCAGACGTCTCCTATTACGTCCGTCCCGGAACCCTCATAGACAAGGAGGCCCAGTCCAGGGGGACTTCGGTATATCTCGTGGACCGTACGGTGCCGATGCTGCCCGAGAAACTCTCCAACAACCTCTGTTCCCTCCGCCCCGACGAGGACAAGCTCACCTTCTCGGCGGTTTTCGAGATTTCTCCCCTGGGGAAGGTCTCGGATGTCTGGTTCGGAAGGACAGTCATCCGTTCCGACCACCGTTTCGACTACGACACGGCGCAGAAGATCATAGAAGGAGAGAAGGTCGAAGGGGTGCCCGGGGACCTCGTAGACGCCATTCTCAAGTTCAACGCCCTCGCGAGGGTGCTGAAGAAGAGGCGGTTTGCCGCCGGAGCCATCAATTTCGACCGCCCCGAGATGGAAGTCGAGGTGGATGAGAAAGGGAAACCGGTCAGGGTGTACGAGAGGATTTCCAAGGAGGCCAACTGGCTGATCGAGGAGTTCATGCTCCTGGCCAACCGGTCCGTGGCGGAATACGTGGCCACGTCGGGAAGGATGAACGGCCGGGAAGACAAGGCGGCCAAGACCTTCGTCTACCGTATCCACGACGAGCCCAATATGGAGAAGATCCAGGGGCTCAAGGAGTTCGCCCTCAATTTCGGCTACAAGATGGGGGAGACCGGGAACGGCGGTTCCCTGTCCAAATCCCTGAACGGCCTCCTCGCGCAGGCGAAGGACAAGCCCGAATACGGGGCGATGGAGATGATCGCCCTCAGGGCGATGGCCAAGGCTTGCTACAGTACCGACAACATCGGCCATTACGGCCTTGCGTTCAAGTTCTACACCCATTTCACCTCACCTATCCGCCGCTATCCCGACCTGATGGTACACAGGCTCCTGTCCCTCTATCTCGGCGGCGGGGCCTCCCAGGACAGGACGTATTTCTCGGAACAGTGCATGCACGCCTCCGACAGGGAAGTCGTGGCGGCCGATGCCGAGAGGTCCAGCATCAAGTATAAGCTGGTGGAATTCATGCAGGACAAGATAGGAGAGGAATTCGACGGCCATATCTCCGGCCTCACCGAGTGGGGGATGTACGTTGAGATCGAACCCACCCATATCGAGGGGATGGTCTCCTTGAGGGAAGTCCGGCAGGACAGTTTCACCTTCGACGAGGACCATTACAGGATTGTCGGAACCCATACGGGAAAGGTATATCAGCTTGGCGATCCGGTGAGGATCCGCGTGAAGTCCACCAACCTCGAGCAGAAACTCCTGGACTACGAACTCGTCGAGCCCGAAACGGAGGTGGACATCCCCGTGGACGAGAGTTTCTACGTGACGTCTAGGCGAAAACGTCCCTCAAAACGTTCAAAGAGCGGACGTTGATGGCAGATTCGGTATGATGCTCCAGATAGCGGAGTACGGCCGTGGCGATTTCGCTGCGTGACGCTCCGCTGAGAGGGAGCAGCATCGCCTCATCAAAGGGCGTCGAGAGGAGCAGGCTCACTTCCCTGAGCCGTTCTCCCGCGAAGGGGGCGAGGTCGGTGGCGGTCGGGCTGAATCCGAGGGCCGAGGAGAGTTCCAGCAGGAACCAAAGGTGATAATTAGAGAAATCGGTCTCCAGGGCGTCCAGGGTGAGGATGGAGCGTTCGCACCAGTCGAAGAGACCTTCCTCCCCGGCTCCTTCCTTGATTGCCTTGAAAAGTACTTCTCCCATAAACAGGGACATTGTGTTCTTCCTGATGTCTCCCCTGATACCGTTGAGGGGAGTCCTGGCTGTCAGGGCCCCAGCCCACCAGAGGTCGGAGCGGGGGTTGACGGTCGCCACGGCTTCGATGATGTTCAGTGGCTGGAAATAGGCCGGGCGGGTTTTCTGTCCCACTTTCACGAGGAATCCTTTCCTCCCGTATCCCTTGCAGAGGGTGTGGAGGACAACGGAATTCTCCCCGTACCTGGTGTGGCTGAGGACTATGAACTCGACCTTTTCTTTCATCATTCTCCTTCCTTGAGGAAAAGGGCCATCTTCCTTAAAGCCTTGCCCCTGTGCGATATGGCGTTCTTGTCTTCTTCCGGTATCTCCGCCAGAGTGAGTCCTTTATCGTTTGGAACGACGGTTCCGTCAGGGAAGGGAATCTCATCAGGGATGAATACCGGGTCGTAGCCGAAACCGCCGCAACCGGACTTGGAAAGGGCGATCCTGCCTTCGAGGGTGCCGTCGAAGAAATGGCGCTCACCCCTGTATATCAATGTGACTACGCTGCGGAAGCGGGCGCTCCTGTCAGGAGAGTCCCCCAATTCGGCAAGGAGCTTGTCCATATTGGCCCGGAAATCGTGACCTTCCCCGGCATACCTGGCGGTGTGGACTCCCGGGGCTCCTCCGAGGGCGTCCACCTCCAGGCCGGTGTCATCGGCGAAGCAGTCGAGCCCGGTCTTTCCATTGATGAAAGATGCCTTGAGCAGGGAGTTTTCCAGCAGCGTCTCGCCGGTTTCCTCCACGTCTTCCGTTATTCCCATATCGGCGGGGGTGACAAGTTCCCACCCTTCTCCGAGGATTTCTCCCGCCTCCCGCAGTTTCCCCCTGTTTGCCGTAGCGAAAATGATTTTCATCTGAAATATCTTTATACTTACAAAGATACCATTAATTTGCTAAATTTGTATTCTGTGGGTTCGGCACGGCAATTGCTCCGATGTCCCCCGGTAATCATTCAGGATATGAAATTCAGAACCATCATATTGTCCCTGCTGGCCGTCCTGGCCGGCACCGCCGCCTTCGGCCAGTCCAAGAACTTCGAGACCGGAAAGTGGATAGACATACACAATGCCCTGCTCAAGGAACTCAGCGCCTCCTATGTGGACTCCCTTCCACTGTCAAGGATTGAACTGAAGGGCATCGACGCGATGCTCGGCGACCTCGACCCCTACACGGAATATGTCCCGGAGGAAGAGCAGGAGGACTTCCAGATGATGATCAACAAGACCTACGGGGGAGTCGGGGCCATCATCTACAAGCCGGAGAAAGACGGCAACGTGATCATCAACGAACCTTATTTCAACGCTCCGGTCACCAAGGCGGGCATCGTCGCGGGGGATGAGATAATGGAGATAGACGGTGTGTCGGTCAAGGGACTGGATTCCAAGGAGTGCAGCGACAGGATGAAGGGGAAACCGGGCACCGTCGTGAAATTCAAGGTCAAGAGGGTGCGGGGGGGCGCCGTGGAGGACATAGACGTCACCCGTGAGAGGATCCATCTTCCGGATGTGGAATATGCCGGGATGCTGGAGGACGGCACCACCGGATATATGCTCCAGTCCGGTTTCACGGAGGGGGTGTCGGATGCCGTAAGGTCCGGGTTCCTCAAACTCAGGGATCAAGGGATGAAGAAATTCATCCTGGACCTTCGCAGCAACGGTGGAGGAATAATGCAGGAGGCGATAAAGATAGTCTCTCTTTTCGTGCCGAAGGGATCGGTGGTAGTATCTTCCAAGGGCAACAGCGAGCAGGAGATGGTGTACAGGACGATGAGGGATCCCATCGATACACAGATGCCGATAATCGTCCTCGTGGATTCCGGTTCGGCCAGTTCTTCTGAAATCGTTGCAGGTGCTTTGCAGGATCTCGACAGGGCCACTATCATGGGCCGCAGGACGTTCGGGAAGGGCCTTGTGCAGAGCATCCGTCCCCTCCCTTACAACGGCCAGCTGAAGGTCACCACCGCCAAGTATTACACTCCCAGCGGACGCTGCGTCCAGGTGATGGACTATTCCCACAGGAACGAGGACGGCAGCGTGGGGGCCATCCCCGATTCCCTTACGAAGGAGTTCAGGACGCTGCACGGACGGATCGTTCGTGACGGCGGCGGAATCACTCCCGACGACACCCTTAAGGCTAAGAAATACAGCCGCCTGACCTATTCCCTGGTGATGAACGGCG
The DNA here is from genome assembly GCA_017427885.1 of Bacteroidales bacterium. GTDB lineage: Bacteria > Bacteroidota > Bacteroidia > Bacteroidales > UBA932 > Cryptobacteroides. The sequence continues at coordinate 151,207 of JAFRRW010000017.1, read as the reverse complement.
TAGTCGAGCAGTATGCCCTGGAATATCTCCGCGCGCACGAGAGCATTCCTCCGGTGGAACAGTTCCATTTCTCGGATGCCGACTATGAGGACTTCGTCAGTTTTGCGGAAAACAAGAAGTTCGATTACCGTTCTTCGGCCCAGGCCCTTTTCGACCAGATGAAGAAGGAACTTGACGAAGACGGCCTGGCCGACGGGATGAAGTCCCAGCTGGGTGCGCTGGAGGAGGCCATAAAGATGGACAAGAGGACGTTCCTGAACCTGAAGAAGGATGAGATCGTTCCTTTCATCGAGGAGGAGATCGCTGTCCGCTATTATTTCCAGGAAGCCGGCGTGAAGGTCCGTCTCCGCTACGACGACCAGCTCCGCGAGGCTCTCACCAAGCCGCTGATTTCCTTCTGATTATTATTTCCCCGGAGGAGACATTCCCAACGCTCCCAGATACACGGCTGACGCCGCAATGCTCGCTTATGGGAACGTCTCCTCCGGTAAGTTCAATGTCAGTTCAACTGTTTCCCGGATATACACGGCTGACGCCGTAATGCTCGCTTATGGGAATGCCTCCTCCGGGAGTTTCAGTGCTTATTCGATGGTTTTCCAGATATAGACCTTGTCGCCGCGATGGAGGCGGGTGACGGGAGGCTGAAGGTCGAAGTGGACGGCGCAGGAGACGCCGCGGGGGACGGTTTCGACGCGGGCGTCGTTGTCAACCCGCACGTCAATCACTTTTTGCTCGACGCAGCCGGTGGTGGGCCCGATTACAAGGATGTCGTCGCCGAGGTTCAGGGGTTCGTTCTCCACTTCGATTTCCCCGACTGAGATGCGGTCGTACCAGTTCGTGACCTTTCCGCAATAGACTTTGGTCCTGGTGGCTCTGGAACCGTAGATGTCGCTCCATTCCCCGAGCTTGGCACCCTGGTAGTAGCCGTCCCAGAACCCGCGGTTGAACACCTCGGAGAGCCTCTCCTTGAGCGAGGCTGCCAGTTCGGGAGTGAAGGTGCCGTCGCAGATCGCATCGGCGGCGTCGCGGTAGCACCTGGCGCAGGTCTTCACATAGTCGGCCGGACGGGCCCTTCCCTCGATCTTGAACACCCTCACGCCGCTCTCCGCCATCTTGTCGAGGAACTCTATGGTGCAGAGGTCTTTCGGGGACATTATGTATTCGTTGTCGATGTTGAGGGCATTTCCGGTTTCGAGGTCGGTGACTTCGTAGCCGCGTCGGCAGACCTGTAGGCAGGCTCCGCGGTTGGCGGAATATCCGTAAGTCTGGAGGCTGAGGTAGCATTTTCCGGAAACGGCCATGCAGAGGGCCCCGTGGACGAACATTTCTATCCGGACAGGCTTTCCGGACGGGCCGGTGATTCCATCCGAGACGATGGCGTCGTGGATTTCCTTCACCTGGCCGAGGTTCAGTTCCCTGGCAAGTACTATGACGTCGGCGAAACGGCTCCAGAAACGGAGGGCTTCGATGTTGGAGACGCTGAGCTGGGTGGAGGCGTGGACTTCGAGGCCGATTTCCCGGCAGTAGGATATGCAGGCGAGGTCGGAGGCGATGATGGCGTCAACCCCGGCGGCCCTGGCCGCATCGAGGGTCTCCCTCATCTGGGCAAGGTCTCCGTCGTAGAGGGTAATGTTGAGGGTGAGGTAGGATCTGACGCCGTTATCCCGGCATATTCTCACGACTTCAGGCAGGTCTTCTATGGAAAAGTTGCCGGCGGAGCGGGAGCGCATGTTCAGCCGGCCCACGCCGAAATACACCGAATCGGCACCGCCCTGGATGGCAGCGTTCAGGCAGTCGAAACCACCCGCCGGCGCCATTATTTCCAACTCTTTCCTGTTCATGACAAACTCTTTCTTTGGAGGATCTGGCATATCCTTCAGTGACTCTGCCACCCTCGGCAAGATAAGAGTGAGGGGCCCACGAAGTGGGAGGGGCCGCGAAGCGGCGTCATCTGAAGGTTATGCCAGGTCCTCCAAGTCATACTTATCTTGTCCTGCCGATGAGCTTGTCGGCGAAGCGGCGGAGCTGTTCGTAGCGGACGCCGGAGCAGACCTTTGCCGCATATTCCATCGCCTTGTCGGTGAGGCGGCATATCTCTTCCTGGGCGTCCCTGCCGACTTCCAGTTCCTTGTAGACGGCCATCATCGCGGCGATTTTCCTTTCCTTATCCTCCTGTGTGTCCACCAGCATATTGGCCACCTCCTCGATTTTCAGGGGATCCGGCGCCTTGTCCAGCGCCCTGGTGGTGAGCCAGCATTTCTTGTTATGCACGATGTCGCCGCCGATCGGCTTGCCGAACACTTTTTCGTCTCCGTAGGCGTCGAGGTAGTCGTCGGCCACCTGGAAGGCCAGGCCAAGGTTGTAGCCGTATTTATAGAGATTGGCGCAATCCTTACCGGAGGCACCTCCTATGAGGGCTCCCATCTTTGCGGAGCAGGCGATGAGGACTCCGGTCTTGAGGCCAATCATCTTCATATAGTCCTCCATCGGCACCCTTACGACATTCTCGAAATCCATGTCGAACTGCTGTCCTTCACAGACTTCGGCGGCGGTGGTGGAGAAAAGGTTCAGGGCGTCCCCGAGAACCCCCGGGGGAGCCATCGCCACCCTTTTGTAACTGTCTATGAGCATGGCGTCGCCGGACAGGATGGCCGTATCGGGACTCCATTTTTTCCACACGGTAGGTTCGCCCCTCCTCAGCGGGGAACCGTCCATTATGTCGTCGTGGATGAGGGTGAAGCAGTGGCACACTTCAAGGGCCGAGGCCGGGCCGAGGATCTCGGGGCCGAGGTCGTCCTTGTACAGGCCGTATGTGGTCAGGCAGAGTTTGGGCCTGATGCGCTTGCCGCCTATCTCAATCATATAACGGAGGGGGTCGTAGAGACCCTCGGGCCTGTCGGGGAAGGAAAACCCGTCGAAAAGTTCGCGGATGGCCTGGTCTATTTTGTTTTCAGGAATCATCAGAAGAGTATTTGTATCTACAAAGATAGGGAAAAAACTTATCTTTGCACCGATGAAAGAAGGAACAGCAACGGTCGTCAAGAATGCGGGGAGCCATTATCTGCTCTCTGAACTTCCCGTGTGGGCCCCTTTCCCGGCAGTCCTGAAAGGGAAGGTGAGGCTCGGGGGAAGCGGATCCACCAATCCAGTGGCCGTAGGGGACAGGGTGAGGTATTCTTTCGAAGGGGAGCCTACGGTCCTTGAACCTGCCCGCATCGGCGAGATCCTTGACCGCAGCAACTATGTCATCCGCCGTCCTTCCAACCTATCCCGAACCTCCCACGTGATTGCGGCCAACGTGGACGGCGCCTTCATCGTAGTTTCTCTGTACTGTCCCAGGATTAAACTTCCTTTCCTTGACCGTATCCTGGTCACCTGCGAAGTCTATGGGGTCAAGGCCACGATAGTCCTCAACAAGGCCGACCTGTACGGGGAGGAAATCGGGGAGGAGGTAGCCGCTTTCAGGAAAATATATGAGGGGGCGGGCTACAGGGTGATGCTTACCTCTACCGTCACGGGAGAGGGAATAGAAGAACTCCGGGAGGCCTGCAGGGGGAAGGTGAACCTGTTCTCCGGGGAATCCGGAGTGGGAAAGTCTTCGATAATCAAGACGCTGGATCCGAAACTGGACCCGAAGGTGGGGAAGATTTCCAGTGCTCATCTCCAGGGAAAGCACACCACATCATTATATGAGATGTACCCTCTGGGCAGTCCCGAGCCTTATGGTTATATCATCGATACTCCCGGCCTGCGCGGTTTCGGCCTCGTGGACCTGAAGCCGGAGGAAGTCGCCCTGTATTTCCCCGAGATGCTCCGCGCTTCGAAGGGCTGCCGCTTCACTCCCTGCACCCACACCCACGAGCCCGGATGCGCCGTCAAGGAGGCCCTCGACTCCGGCCTCATCAGCCCCGAGCGCTACAATTCCTACCTCGGAATGCTGGAAGAAGACAGGAAATTCCGATAGCCCGCACGTTCCCTTACGTCATTCCCTAAGGCATCGGCATTGCTTTGCTTTGTGATTTAATAACATTATCTTGTAGGAGCATATCGTTGTCTTTGAATCGAAAACCATATGGAAAAAAGGTATATTGGAACAACGGAGGACAGAAAAATGAAAAAGTCATTGTTTATTCTTTGCGCCGCCGTTTCGGCGCTCGTATCCTGCAACAAGGAGCCGGGCTGGAAACTTGTCTGGTCCGAGGATTTCAACGGTCCCTCCATCGACGAGGCGGTCTGGGAAAGGGTTCCGAATGGCAAGGGTGACTGGAACAATATGATGTCGCTCCGGGAAGACCTGGCATTCATCGAAGACGGGCAGCTCGTCCTTCTCGGAAAGATCAACGACGGCAGCTCGGAGGACACGACCGCCTTCGTCACCGGAGGAATCAAAAGTGTGGGTAAGAAATCCTTCCAGATGGCCAAGTTCGAGATCAAGGCTAAGTTCAACGATGTCCAGGGATTCTGGCCGGCCCTATGGCTGATGCCTGAAGGAGCCGTCGAGGGCGACTGGGCCGAGATCGACATTATGGAGCATCTCAACCACGATGACTTCGTGTACCAGACCGTCCACTCGCGTTATTCTCTGGATGTGAGCCGGACGGAGCCTAAAAACTACGGAACCGGTCATATCACCAATAACGACTGGAACATCTATGCCGCCGAGGTGTATCGTGACAGCATCTGCACGTACACCAACGGTGTGAAGACCATGACTTATCCTCGTTTGGAAGGCAAGGAGAAGCAGTTCCCTTGGCCGGACTATCCTTTATATTTCATTCTCTCCAACCAGCTTGAGGGGAACTGGGTAGGGAAGGCTGACAAGCCGGAGGAGTTCCCTTCGGAGCTGCGCGTGGACTGGATAAAGGTTTATCAGTGGTCCGAGTGACACGGACTATAAGCCTGGATTCAGGACGGCGGCTGTGCTCAATCGTATCGGGAGAGTTCCTCTGCGGAGGGGACCGGATAATCGAGGTTCACTGCGTCGGACACCCTGGCCCTGGCGGCGAGGTCTTCGGGGGAGTCAGGCTGGACGATCGTGATATCGCTGTCGTCCCCATAAATATTCCGGTAAGAATCGATATCCCTGGGACCCAGGGCCGTGATTGCCGTTGCCGTTCCGAAAACCAGTTTGCTCCCGGCAACGACATAGACCTCTCCTCCGCCGACGCCGGACGTGCATCCGTAACGATAGTTCCTGCCATAAATGAGGTTCCCCTTTATCTCCAGGTACTCTTCCGGCGAATTGCCGCATAGCAGCAGGGCGACGTCGTTGTCCCTGTGCGGAGTCCCCTCGAACCTGTTGTCCCCGCAGCAGAAGATGACATTGTCGTTGAAACAGCAGTCTTCGTAGATGGCGGGATGACCGTCGGTCGTGGCCCAGTGCTCGAACGCCTGCTGGCAGTAGGCGATCCGGTTGTTTATGAAATGATTCCCTTTGGAATGCAGCTCGAGCGTGGTGGGGCCCTGTATGGTCGTCGCCGTGTCATAGCACCGGCTTATCTGGCAATTCCTGACCGTGGTGCCGTTGAAGGGGTCGTCCCCGATCCAGAACTCGACGCCGTTACCGTAACGGACGGCATAGTCATGGGAGAAGCCGATGAGGAGGGATCCGCCGATTATATCTATGTCACAGTCACTTATGATGCATTCCCGGCAATCCCTCATCCCGTGAGCCCCGAAACCGACGACGGCGATCGAACTGATGTTGCATCGCGTCATGTCATAAACCCCGTCGTTGCCTGAAGCAAGGCAGTATGCCCGGGGACGGGTGGCGGATTTCATATACAGATAGCGGAAGTCCCCGGCAGTCGTTTCCTCTGGCTTCCATTGTCCTGAGACGAAGAAGTCCCCTTCCTTCTCAAGAAGGTCCTTGCTGAAAACCAGATTACCCGTTATTCTGTTGTCTTCCGGAGACCATAGACAGCCGATATTCCCGGAGTAATGCACCTTTTCCACAGTCTCGTGAGTGTACCCGTAGAAATCTTCTTCCCTGGCCATGTCAAGCCGCCAGATTCCGTCGCCCTCGTCGGTCCAGGAGCCAGGGTCTTTCTGCACGCGGAATCCGCAGATGATGGGTTTCCTGCCTTCTCCGTAAGAGGAAACGGTGCAGTCGGTGCAGCCACTTATCGATTCGAAGAAAATGTCCCCGGCCTTGAAAAGGATCATCGCGCCGGTCTTCTGTCCGGCACTGAGGGCTCCGAAGGTGCGCAGCGGGGCCTTCTTCGTCCCTGGATTGCTGTCCGAACCCGTCGTCGAGGAAATGTAGAAAACCTTTTCCCGCGGTGTGCAGCAACTGCAGGCGAGGACAACCAGGATGAGAGAAAGGAACTTATTCATTTCGATCAGTTTATATCAGAATATGTCAAGCCGGGAAAGATGCCTGCAGGGACCTCGGCCAGGCGAAGGTCTGCCAGAGGGAACGGACGAGAAGGTGGGTGAAATAGGCTGCAAGGAGGATATGGACGGGAGCAGTTTCCGGGCTGAAAAAGGCCGTGCCGGAGCCTGCGTCCGGAAGGAATTGTTTCCCGATGAAATAGACCAGGAAGAAACCGGCTACGGCGGCGAGGTTCGAATTGCGCATCTCCCGTGTGGCGGTGGCCCCGATGAAGATGCCGTCCCAGGTGAAGGCCGCGCAGCCGACCAGCGGCATCGGGAGGAGCCAGACGAAGAACCTGCTGCAGTACTCCCTTACCGTCAGATCGTCGGTTAAGAGGGAAATCAGCGGACTCCCGGCAAGGTGGTACAGCAGGATGAACATCAGGCCGACTCCGAAACTCCATATGAAGACCTGGCGCACCGTGAGCCTGACGAGGCCGGCGTCCCTTTCCCCGAAGAACCTGCCCGTGAGGGCCTCTCCCGCATAGGCGAAACCGTCGGTGAAATAGGAGAACAGCAGCAGGAATTTCATCATTATGGTAGCGCCTGAGAGGGGAAGGTCGCCATAGGAGGCGGCGAGGGAGGTGAAGGAGATATATACGACCACCAGGGCGAGGGAGCGGACGAAGAGGTCGGAATTGACCGAAAAGAACTTGCCCATACCCTTTGTGAAAGTACCGTGAAGGTCCTTCAGGTTGAAAGGTATATGCCTGTATTTCAATCGTATGACCCCAAGGGCGAAGACGAGGCCTGCGTATTGGGCCAGGACGGTGCCCCAGGCGATTCCGTCGAAGCCGATATGCCTGGACAGAAGGATGCTGGCGGCGATGTTCACCCCGTTCACCACCAGGTCGGTGCACATCGAACTGAAGCTGTCCTGCATTCCTATGAACCAGCCCCTGAATGACATCAGGCTCAGCGTCGCCGGCGCGGCCCAGATCCTGATAAAGAAATATTGCAGGGCCAGTTCCCTCACCCCTTCGGAAGACTTCAGGAAGGTGAAGCAGAGCTTTTGGAAAGGCCATTGCAGCAGTATCAGGACAAGGGATATGGCGAGGGCCGCCCCGACGCCCCTTACCAGGGTGCGTCCGCAGTCCTCCTGGTCCTGCCTTCCGAAGGCCTGGGCCGTCAGTCCTCCGGTTCCGGCGCGCAGGAAGCCGAAACTCCAGTAGAGGATGTCGAAGAGCATCCCTCCGATGGCGATTCCCCCGATGATGGTGGCGGCGTCGCCGTCGAGATGACCTGCGATCGCCAGGTCCACCATCCCCACCAGGGGGACTGTGAGGTTCGCCAGTATGCTGGGCAGGGCCAGGCGGAGTATCTCTTTGTCGAGGGCTTTCATACCGAATACAAATTTAGGAAATAATTATATTTGCATCAGGGAATCAACCGGATTTGTATCTATTCTGAAGATAATGCGTAAATTATTGACTCTCACCCTAATGGCTATTTCCTTATTCTCCTGTGGCCCTCGTCCCGTCGAAAAATGGAGCGATTCCAAGGTGGAAAAGTGGTATGGGAAGAACCCTCTCGTCACCTCCCTTCGGGCGAAACTGTGGGAAGGCACGGACAAAAGGGAACTCGCCCGCCAGTGGCAGGCGGATCCCGAAATGTGGCAGACGGTGTTCGACTTCCTGAACAGTCCCGACCTCGACACCCTGGCTCACTGCAGGCACGACCTCAATCCTGACGGCACCCTCTTCGCCAATGTCAACGAATACGAAACCAAGTCCGAAGGGCAGTACGAGGTCCACCGCAAGTACATAGACATCCACTATGTGGTCCTGGGTTCGGAAATCACCTGGGCTGCCCCTTTGGAAAGGGCCGGGAAACTTTTGTCGGATTACGATCCCGAGACGGAATGCGCGATGTACGCCTCTGCGGAGGACGCCGAAAGGATAGAGTTGAACCCGGAAAGGTTCTGCATCCTCTTCCCTGGTCAGATGCATATGCCGGGAATCACCCTGGACAAGATGTCCAGGATTGTCAAGGTGGTGGTAAAGGTCCCTTATAAAGAGTAGGAAGCGGTGTAGAGCCTGGCGAGGCCGAATGAAAGGGCCCTGTGGGTGACTGAGGTGCAGCCGCAGTCCTGCAGGATGGCAGTGAATTTTTCCTTTCCGGGGAAGTTCACCACCGATGCAGGCAGGTATCTGAAGGCGGATTCATTGCCGGAGAGCCTTTTGCCGACTCGGGGGAGTATGTGCAGGAAATAGACCTCGTAGAGTTTCCTGAGGAGTTTCCCCGAAGGCATCGACAGTTCAAGGATCACCAGTTTCCCGCCAGGTTTCAGTACCCTCATCATTTCCCTTATTCCTTTTTCCAGATTCTCGAAATTCCTGACCCCGAAGGCGCAGGTGACGGCGTCGAAACTCCCGTCCGGGAAGTCCAGGTTCTCGGCATCTCCCGTTACGATGGAAATCCTGTTCCCAAGCCCTTCCGAGGCCACTTTCCCCTCCATTACCTTCAACATCCGCGGAGAGATGTCCACTCCGGTGATCCGGCATCTTTCAGGCAGGGCCCGGGTCAGGGCGATCGTGGAATCTCCGGTGCCGCAGGCCACGTCCAGAACGGCTTCCGGCTTCACGGCGGCGACCTCCCGGATGGCCCGGCGCCTCCACCTGCGGTCGATGTTCATCGAGGCCAGGTGGTTGAAGGCGTCGTACCTGGGGGCGATGTCGTCGAACATCTCCCGTATCTTTTCTTTCCTGGGCATTACGGGACGGGATCATAGCCGCTCCCTCCCAGGGGATGACACCTGAGGAGGCGGCGGACGGTGAGATAAAGGCCTTTGAAGGGCCCCCATTTACGGAAGGCCTCGAGGGCGTACTGGGAGCAGGTGGGGGTATACCTGCAGGTGGAAGGGAAAAGCGGGGATATGCAGACCTGGTAGAACCTGATGAGCCCGACGAATGGGGATATCGCTATCCTCCTTATGATTTCTCCTGCCTTACTCATCGCCAAGTTCCCTTAGGATGTCCCCCACCTTGTCGTAGATGGACCGGTAGTCCAGAAGGTCCCTGGAATTGTAGAGGAATGCAATGTCGATTCCCGCAGAGGCCGGCACGAGGGCCTTCTGCCTGCGGTAACTCTCCCGGATCCTCCTTTTGATGAGATTCCTCTTAACAGCCCTGCGGAAACTCTTTTTGGGGACGGATACCATCATCCTGTTCACCCCGAGGCCGTTGCCTTTCAGGCAGCAGTATCTGATGGCTCCGGATCCTCCCCAGTTTCCCTTTGAGAAAAGGTTCCCCACGGCCGTCCTGCCCGAGAGCCTCTCGGCCTTCGGCAATGAGAACGGTCCCGGAAGGAGGGCTGTCATCGTCTTTGAAGTGAACGGTTATTGGGCCAGCCCCTTCAGGCAGATCTCGATGGCCTTTGCGGCGGAGGGTACCTCGGCGGTGGGGGCGGCCACCTCTATGGTGAGCCCCTCTTCCTCCATCGCCCTCACGATGGTCCTGCCGTATGCTATGAACTTGATGTCTCCCTGTTCGAAATCGGGGAAATTCTCCTTGAGGGAGTTGACGTCGTTGGGGTTGTAGAGGACGATGATGTCATAGTCGTGGAGATTGACGGACTTCATGTCCTGGAAAACGGGTTTGACCATCGCGGCGGCGACGAAATCCAGCCCGTTGGCCTCGAAGAGGGCCGAAATGGTCTTGGCAGACGACGAATCGGAGGTGGATATGAGGAATTTCTCACCCTTGTGCTTGGTCCCGACAAGGTCGATGATGGACTGGGCCGTGCCGTTGCCGTAGAATATCTTGCGCTTCCTGTAAACGATGTGCTTCTGGAGGTACATCGCCACGGCTTCGGTCGTGCAGAAGTATTTCATCGTCTCGGGGACCTTGAAACGGAATTCGTCGCAAAGCTTGAAAAAAGCATCGATTGTGTGCCTGGAGGAGAAGGCTACGGCGGTGAAATCGGAAAGGTTCACCCTCTGTGCCCTGAATTCCCTGGCGGTGAGGGGTTCGATGTTGAAGAAGCGGTGAAAGTCGATCTCCACACCGTATTTCTGAATGAGGGAGGTGTACGGAGACATATTCACCGGCTTCTGCTGGGCTACAAGTATCTTATTGATTTTCATTTTGTTGCCTGTTCGTCAAACAATACCTGCACGTCAGTGCATGAGGGCGGCGGCCACCAGCAGTCCCGTAGGCAGGATTTCGAGCGTGCAAAGATACAAAAATGTTGTCAATGGATTGCAAAACGACGCTGAAATCTGAAGTTTGCCTATCAGGAAGAAGAAATAGATGACTGCTGTTTCGATGATGAATACCTTCCGGATGACGGTGGGGGCGGTCCCGCAGAGGGAGAGCGCGGCCACCGTGGTGAAGGTTATGATGCAAAGGATTATGAACCAGTTGAATGAGGACCGGTGCATCGACATATATGCGTCTTCGTGGGAGCGCTTGGGCCTGAGGATGATGACGAGGATGCGCCGAAGGAGGATGTATGCGAGGAAGGCCCCGACAAGGGGCAGGCAGCCGACCCAGTGGGGCAGTTCCTCGAAGAAATCGGGGGCGAAGGCTCCGAACCTGTCGGCTATGAGGCAGAAGGGGATGATGAGTATGGCCGCCACGATGTTCCTGTCCCTCATAAGCTGGATGCTGCCGTCGATGTTGAGGTTCTCCTTCCATCTGGTGAAACACCTTGCAATCGAGGGGAGGATGTCCAGGAAATTCCTGAGGTTCAGCAGGAAAAGGAGAATAGAGGCGAGAGTGAGGATGGAATTGACCGGATTGTCCTCCCATTGGGCCGTGTCGTGGGGGAAGACGGCCGGTTCGGCGGAAAGCATCCGGAGGTCGCTTCCGGGGAAGGCCTTATCCATAGGGAGGATCTCCACGGCCTCTTCCGCGGGAACGGCGTGAACCGCCGCTTCCGTCAGGACGGAGTCCGCCGCCGCCAGGGAATCCGTGACGGCGGGAGCGGGTAAAAAGGTTATGGTGTCTTCCTGGAACATCAGTTGCCTCGCTTTGCGTTATATCCCATCGATTTCAGGAGATCGGTGACCTTGTCGCGAAAATCTCCCTGGACGGTGATCTCCCCGTCCTTGGCCGAGCCTCCGACGCCGCATTTCACCTTCAGCGTCCGGCCTAGGTCCGCAAGGTCCTCGTCCGTTCCCCTGAAACCGCTCACCAGCGTTACCTGCTTGCCGCCCCTGTTCCTGCGGTCCAGGGAAACGATGAGCTTCTGGCGGGACGGGGGAAGGGTCTCCTCCCGGTTTTCCTCTCCGGTGGAGAAGTTGAAATCGGGGTTGGTGGAGTACACGACTCCTAATCTTTTCTTCCAGTCGTTGTCCGCCATGGCGGGAATATTTTTTGCAAAGATAGCGATTCTATTCGTATATTTGTATTTTGCCGAATTAAGAGTCTGTTTATGCAATACAGGATATCTGACAAACCGAAATTCTGGAACAGGTTGACCGCCACGCTGGTCTTCATCGTGGCCGCGGTGACCTACCTTTCCACCATAGAGCCCAGCGCCCCTTATTGGGACTGCGGTGAATTCACGGCCTCGTCCTACAAGCTCGAAGTGGGCCATCCCCCCGGAAACCCCTTCTTCCAGCTGGTCGTGAGGATATTCACGCTCTTCGGTGACAACATGCACGCCGCAGTCCTGGCAAACGCCTGCAGCGCAATCTGTTCCGCCCTCACCATCCTTTTGCTCTACCTGACTGTGGTGTTCTTCGCCCGCAGGCTGGTTCCCGGGGGCGAGGACGGGAAGAGGAGCCCTTCGCAATGGGCGGTGATTTTCGGAAGCGGAGCCGTCGGAGCCCTTGCCTATTGCTTCTCGGACACCTTCTGGTTCTCTGCGGTCGAGAGCGAAGTTTACGGAATGTCCTCGCTGTTCACGGCCTTGGTAATCTGGTGCATGACTAAATGGTACGACGAGGCAGACGAGAGATATTCCAAGCGCTGGATAGTCCTCATAGCCTTCCTGATGGGCCTTTCCATCGGAGTCCATATGCTGAACCTACTTGCCATTCCGGCCCTTGTCTTCCTGTATTTTTACAAGAAACGCGAGGAAGGGAAATACACCCTCTGGGAATATGTCAAGATTTTCCTTCTCTCCATCGCCATAGTCGGCGTGATGGTCTTCTTCGTGGTTCCCTACCTTCCGAAACTGGCCGCCTACACCGACCTCTTTTTCGTGAACGTCCTCGGCCTTCCGTACAACTCCGGCGCGGCCTTCTTCCTCCTGGCCCTGCTGGCCCTCTGCTTCGCCGGGCTTTACCATACCCTGAAGAAGAACCGGGTGTTCTGGAATACCGTCCTGCTATGCTGCACTATGCTGGTCGTCGGTTTCTCAGTCTTCACGATAGAGATCATACGCTCCAGCGTCAAGCCCCCCACCAACGAGTACCAGCCGGACAACGCCTTCACCCTCGTAAGGTACATCTCCCGTGAGCAGTACGGCTCCCAGCCGCTGTTCTACGGCCCTTATTTCGACGCTCCGTATGAGTTTAAGATTCCCAAGTACTGGGCTCCCCTCAACGGGAAATACAAGAAGGTCGACGGCCCCATCGACGTCATCTACGACTCCGCAGGAGAGATGCTGTTCCCGAGGATGTGGTGCGGCAACGATTCCCGCTACATCGATTTCTACGAGTCATATATGGACGGGAAGGGGAAGGTCGTCCCGGGGGCGGAACACAAGAAGCCTACTTTCGGCGCCAACATGAAGTTCTTCTTCGATTTCCAGCTGGGCTGGATGTACTGGAGATATTTCATGTGGAACTTCGCGGGCAGGCAGAACGAGATTCACGGCCCTTCGCCCAACCTGTTCTACGGCAACTGGGAGAGCGGCATCAGGTTCCTGGACGAGATCCGGCTGGGCGACCAGTCCTACGCTCCCGACATCCTGAGCCACAACAAGGGGAAGAACCATTATTTCCTCCTGCCCCTGCTTCTCGGCCTTATCGGGCTCTTCTTCCAGTTCGACAGGGACAAGAGGGGATGCTGGCTGGTCTTCCTGACCTTCTTCATGACCGGCATCGCCATCGTCATATATCTCAACCAGCAGCCCCTGCAGGTGCGTGAGCGCGACTATGCCTACGCTGGCTCGTTCTACGCGTTCTCGATCTGGGTGGGCCTCGGCGTGGCCGCCCTCGAATCCCTGCTTTCCGGCTTTCTGAAGAAGGAGCGTTCCGCGGTAATCGCGGGGGTCGCAATAGCCGCCGGTCTGGTGTCCCCTGCGATAATGGCGCAGCAGAACTGGGACGACCACGACAGGAGCCACAGGGCGACGGCCGTGGAGATGGCCCGCAACTACCTCAATTCGGTAGGTCCCGACGGTATGCTTGTCACCCACGGAGACAACGACACCTTCCCTCTCTGGTATGCCCAGGAGGTGGAGAACGTCCGCACCGACGTGAGGATAATCAATACCTCCCTCCTCGGCACCGACTGGCACATCGACCAGATGAAATATGCCGTCAACGAAAGCAAGCCCCTGCCCCTGAAGGTTCCTGCCGAGATGTACCTCTATGGGACCAACGAGATGGTCTATCTCGTGGACAGGTATGACAAGCCCCTTCCACTTGCGGACGTTATGGAGATTTTCCGCCATCCCGACGTCAAGGTCGAACTCGTCAGCGGCAGGAAGGTGGATTATATCATAGGCCATAAATTCACCATTCCCGTCAACAAAGAGAACGTCATCAAATACGGCATCCTCCCCGAGAAGTTCGCCGACCTCATACCACCCGAGATCACCATCGAGATCCCCGCGAGCAGGGAGTATATCACCAAACCCGAGCTCTTCGTCCTCGACCTCCTGTCCAATTACCAGTGGGACAGGCCCCTGCATTTCCTCAACATGGGCGGGGACCTGAACGTGGGCATAAAGGATTACCTGATGTACGAGGGATATTCCTACAAGTTCATCCCCATCCGGAACAAGATCACGTCTTCGGACATCGGCCTCTGCGACACCGACGGCCTGTACAGGAAGATGACGGAGGTATATACCTTCGACGCCATCTCCAGGACGGACTGGCTGGTGGACTACCAGAACATGTACACCCATCTCGCCTCCAACCCCCTCAGGACGATGTTCGAGAACAGTTGCGCCGCCTTCATGAAGGAAGGGGAGTTCGACAGGGCACTGGAGATGCTGGACATGAGCCAGAAGGTGATGACGGACGAGAATTTCCCCCTCGTGGCCGAGTGCATAGGCTTCGGCTTCAACGACCTCACCGTGGTGCAGATCATCTCCGACTACTACAGTCTCGGTGAGACGGAGAAGGCCAGGGACCTGGCGACCCGTTTCTTCAAGGAACTGCTCACCAGCATAGGCTTCTTCATGGATTTCTACGATTACGCCAAGGAGGAGTTCGAGACCTGTTGCACGATGGTTTACTACCTTTCCGACGCCGCCCGTGACGGAGGCGACACCGAGTTCGCCGATATGGTGATATCCGCTACCAAGAAGATGCTCGGCCAGGAGGAGGACGGCGGTGAAAACGTGGGTGGAGAATGATGGTTGAATTTCCTTCAGGAGAATGGTCCGACTACGCCCTGGTGGACTCCGGTAACGGAGAGAAACTGGAGCGGTTCGGGAAGTATCTGCTCATAAGGCCGGAACCGAAGGCCTTGTGGGACAGGACCTTGTCCGAAAAGGAGTGGCTTTCCAGGGCCCACGTCCGGTTCAAGCCGGGGGCCGGGTTCGGCCGTGCTGGCAAGGAGGACAGTGGCACCTGGGAGAAACTCCGCCGGATGGACGACCAGTGGTGGATTTCATACGGTCCCGCCCCGAAGATGAGCCTGAGGCTGGGACTGACGGCCTTCAAGCACGTGGGCGTTTTCCCCGAGCAGGCCCCCAACTGGGATTATATCTATTCCAACACATCTGAAATCGTACGCAAGGCGGCCGAGTCCGGAGCCCCGAGACCGAGGGTGCTCAACCTTTTCGCATATACTGGTGCGGCCTCCCTCGCGGCCAGGGCCGCAGGGGCGGATGTCACCCATCTTGATTCGGTGCGCCAGGTGGTCACCTGGGCCCACGGCAACCAGGACGCCAGTTCCCTGGACGGGATCCGCTGGCTGGTGGACGACGCGATGAAATTCGTCCGGAGGGAAATTCGCAGGGGGAGCGTATGGGACGGGATCATCCTCGACCCTCCGGCCTATGGGCACGGCCCCGACGGGGAGAAATGGAAATTGGACGAACTCCTGAACGAGATGTTGAAGGGAGTTTCTTCCATCCTCGCCCCCAAGGACTCCTTCATGGTCCTCAACCTCTATTCGAACGGCTATTCCGCCCTTCTCGGCGAAACCCTGGTCCGCGAAGCCTTCCGGCTCGACGGCTCCTACGTCCTCGATTCCGGCGAACTCGCCCTCCGCGACGGCTTTGGCAAGGCCCTGCCCCTCAGCATCTTCGTCCGTCTCCGCAGATAATCAATCATTCCAATACCCCGGAGGAGACATTCCCAACGCTCCCAGATACACGGCTGACGCCGCAATGCTCGCTTATGGGGATGTCACCTCCGGGTGGAGTACATCCTTTTTTATCCGACGGTTCCCAGATACACGGCTGACGCCGCAATGCTCGCTTATGGGAACGTCTCCTCCGGAGGAAGTACCTCTCTGGTAATAAAAATCCCGTGCCGGAAGACACGGGACTTATGGTATCGCAGGTGCGGGATTACTTCTGGATCGCGGCGATGCCGGGGAGGATCTTGCCTTCAATGGCCTCGAGCATCGCGCCGCCTCCGGTGGAGACATAGCTGACCTTGTCGGCGTAGCCCATCTGGGTGACGGCGGCTACGGAGTCGCCTCCGCCTACGAGGGTGTAGGCTCCGTTAGCGGTGGCCTCGGCGAGGTCCTCTGCGATCTGGAGGGTTCCCTTTGCGAAGTTGGGAAGCTCGAACACGCCCACGGGACCGTTCCAGAGGATGGTATTGGAGGCGAGGATGATCTTCTTCCAATTTGCGAGGGAAGCGGGGGATGCGTCCATTCCCTCCCACTCGTCAGGAATGTTGTAGATGTCGAAGACCTTCTGCGGAGTGTCGTTTTCGAATTCCTGACCGCAGACGGTCGCGACGGACAGGGACACGTTCACGCCCTTCTCCTTCGCGGTGGCGAGGATCTCGAGGGCGTCCGGCATGAGTTCGTCCTCGTGCAGGGACTTTCCGATGTGTCCGCCCTGGGCCTTGATGAAGGTGTATCCCATTCCGCCTCCGATGATGAGGTTGTCGACCTTGCCGACGAGGTTCTTCAGCACGGCGAGCTTGGAGGAGACCTTGGATCCGCCGATGATGGCGGTGAGGGGCCTGCGGGCGTTCTTGAGAACGTTGTCGATGGCCTTGATCTCGCCTTCCATCAGGTAGCCGAACATCTTGTCATCGGGGAAGTAGTCGGCGATGAGGGCGGTGGAGGCGTGGGCGCGGTGGGCCGTGCCGAAGGCGTCGTTGATGTAGCAGTCGGCATAGGAGGCGAGATGCTTCACGAACTCCTTCTGGCTGGCCTTGACGGCCTTCTTCGCGGCGTCCTTCTCTTCGTTGGTGGCGTCTTCGGCCAGTCCCCTGGGCTTGCCTTCCTCTTCCGCATAGTAGCGGAGGTTTTCGAGGAGAAGGACTTCGCCGGGCTTGAGGGCTGCGGCCTGGGCGTCGGCGGCCATGCAGTCGTCAGCGAACTGGACGGGCACTCCGAGGAGTTCGGAAACCCTTCCGGTCAGATATCTGAGTGAGTACTTGGGATCAACTTTCTTCGGACGTCCGAGGTGCGACATCAGGATGAGCGAGCCGCCTCCTTCAAGGACTTTCTTGAGGGTGGGTATGGCCCTGCGGATGCGGGTGTCGTCGGTAATCTCGAAGTTTTCGTTGAGGGGAACGTTGAAGTCAACCCTCACGATGGCCCTTTTGCCTTTGAAATCGTAGTTGTCGATGAACTGTTGCATTATGTTCTGATATTTAAGATTTGTCCTGACAATATGCTTGCGGCAGACAAAGATAATGTTTTTCATTATATTTGTACGTTTATACCGTATTGAATTATACCGATATGTCCGATATCCTTTTCGTCAACTGGAACGTCGACCCGGAAATTTTCCGCCTGGGGGGCTTCGCCGTGCGCTGGTACGGACTGCTGTTCGTGGCAGGTTTCGTGCTGGGCTGGTTCATTTTCAGATGGTTCTTCAGGAGGGAGGGGGTTAAGGAAGACCTTCTCGATTCCCTGCTCATAACTCTTCTCGTGGGTACGATCGTCGGCGCCCGCTTGGGCCACTGCCTCTTCTACCAGCCGGACTACTATTTCGGCAGCTGGCAGGGTTTCCTGGAGTTTTTCATGCCCTGGAAGGGTGGTCTGGCCAGCCACGGCGGGACCATCGCGCTGATCCTTGCGATGTGGTGGTACGCCAGGAAATATGGCAGGAGGAACGACTTCGATTTCGTGTGGCTCCTCGACCACCTTGCCATAGCGACTGCTTTTGCCGCCGCCTTCATCAGGCTGGGCAACCTTTTCAATTCGGAAATTTACGGTGTGGCCACCGACCTTCCCTGGGGCTTCGTGTTCGAACGCAACGGGGAGACGGTTCCCAAGCACCCCACCCAGATTTATGAGGCCCTGAGCTATCTCATTCTCGGCATCGGCCTCATTATCCTCTATTGGAAGAAACTGGACAAGACCTATAGGGGCACCTACATCGGCATCTTCTTCATAGTGTGTTTCGGGATGAGGTTCCTCATAGAATTCATAAAGAATCCCCAGGTGGAATTCGAGCAGACGATGACGCTGAATATGGGACAACTCCTGAGCATCCCCTTCATCCTTTTGGGGATAGGCTTCCTGATATATGCCTGCGTGAAGAAGATACCCGCCGCCGTGGTGCATCCAGTCCCGGAAAAGAAACCGAAGGACATCGTCCGCTACGCCAGGAGCCTGAGCGACGTTTGAGGAATGGGAGGGAAGTTGAAGACTATGGTGGTTCCCAACGAGGAACTGTTCGCCGACGTGACAAGGCTCCTCGGCGAGGGCCGCAGGGTGACCATCAATTGCAAGGGTCTGAGCATGCTCCCCGTGATCCGGGGTGGCCGTGACCAGGTGGTGCTGGAGAAGAAGGAGGGTTATGCGGTGGGAGACATAGTGCTTTTCTCTCTGGGAAACAGGTATATCCTCCACAGGATCATAGACCTGCAGGGGGAAAGGATGACGGCGAGGGGGGACGGGAACTGGCGTGGTACGGAGACCTGCCCAGTGGGAAACATCCACGGCAAGGCCGTCGAGATAGTGCGGGGAGGGCGCCGCAGAAGGAATCCCGATTCCCGCAGTGCAAGACTGTTCGTAAAGGTTTGGGACTTTTTCCTGCCGGTGAGGAGATGGATCCTGGCCCTGTACCGCAGGCTCCCCTGGAACCTGTGGATCAGGAAGTATAATGTGAATGAAAGTGTAAAGTATTGAATATATGAAAATCAAGGAAGGTTTTTACCTGAGGGAAATCTGCGGTGAGAAAGTGGTTTCCCCCGAAGGGCTCAAGAACGTGAATTTCAGCAAGCTGATAACCCTGAATTCCACGGCGGCCTGGCTCTGGGAGAATCTCCAGGGCAAAGAGTTCACTCCCGAATCGATGGCCGGAATGCTCACCGATCAATACGAAGTGGACGCCGAAACGGCCCTCAGGGATTCGAAAGCCCTCTGTGACAAGTGGCTTGAAATCGGTATAATCGAATAACCGATGGTTTCTTCCGCCGGGAAATACCTGCGCTGGCTCTGGTCCTATTCGAAAGGGGCCAGGTCCGCCCTTTCGTGGAACATTGTCCTGGGAGTCGCCACCGTTGCGCTCAACCTGGTGTTCATCTGGCTGT
Organism: Bacteroidales bacterium; assembly: GCA_017427885.1. Taxonomy (GTDB): domain Bacteria; phylum Bacteroidota; class Bacteroidia; order Bacteroidales; family UBA932; genus Cryptobacteroides. The sequence continues at coordinate 132,030 of JAFRRW010000017.1, read as the reverse complement.
GCAAGGCCCTCGTGGACATTGCCACCAAGGAATCGACGGGCAGCATCTATGCTTTTGCCGGAGCCATCCTTGTCGTTGTGGTCCTGCGTCTTCTGTTCGGCGCCCTGAATCTGCGCCTTGAGAACATCACCCTTGCGAAGATGAATTTCAACATCCGCAGCAGGCTTTACTCGAACCTGATGCAGTCGCGCTGGATGGGCAGGGACGACCTCCACACGGGAGATACTCTCAACCGGCTGATTTCCGACGTGGACAAGGTCGCGGAAGCGATTTGCGTAGAGTTTCCCGCCTTCGTCACGACGATGGTCCAGCTCGTCGCCGCTTTCTTGTTCCTTTGTCTGCTCCAGTGGAAACTCGCCCTGGTGCTGATACTGCTGACGCCGGCCTTCCTCGCTTTCAGCAAGCTGTTCTTCAGGAGGATGAGGGCTCTCACTACCAAGATCCGCTCTTCGGAGAGCCGGGTCCAGTCACATATCCAGGAGAGCCTCCAGCACAAGGCCGTCGTCCAGTCGATGGAAACCGGCGATTTCATGCAGGAGAGGCTTGACAGCTTGCAGGAGACGGAATACGGCCAGATACTGGACCGGACCAGGTTCAACATCTTCGCCCGGACGATGGTAGGGGCCGCCTTCAACATCGGCTACATCACCGCTTTCCTCTGGGGCGTTTTCGGAATATGGAAGGGGACGGTCACCTTCGGCGTGATGACGGCCTTCCTCCAGCTGGTCGGCCAGATCCAGGGTCCTACGGTCCGCCTCACCCACCAGATTCCGTCCTTCGCCAACGCCACCGCCTCCATAGACAGGCTGATGGCCCTGGAGGACAGTCCCAAGGAAGAGACCGGCGATCCTGTGGTCATACCTGGTGTGGCCGGAATCAGGCTTGAAGGAGTCACCTTCAGGTATGATGAAAGCGAGAGGTTCATCTTCAAGGATTTCAGTTTCGATTTCCCTCCAGGCAGCCGCACCGCAGTGGTGGGGGAGACGGGAGTTGGCAAGAGCACCCTGGTCAGGCTGATGATGGCCCTGCTGGCCCCCCAGGAGGGCCGGGTGGTCCTTTACGGGGAAGGAAAGGAGGCCGAGGCTTCCGCCCTTACCCGCCGGAACCTCGTCTATGTCCCTCAGGGCAATTCCCTTTTCAGCGGCACTATACGTGAAAACCTCCGTCTGGGCAAGCCTGACGCCGGTGAGGACGAGATGAGGCGGGTGCTGGAAACAGCCGCCGCCGAGTTCGTTTTCGACCTTCCGGACGGGCTCGATACGGTCTGCGGTGAAAGCGGGACGGGACTCAGCGAGGGACAGGCCCAGAGGATAGCCATTGCCAGGGGCCTTCTCCGGCCCGGCAGCATCCTCCTCCTGGACGAGTTCTCGTCCTCCCTGGACCCCGACACCGAAGACCGCCTGATGAGGGGCCTGATAGCGGGACAGGAGGACAAGACGATGATTTTCATCACCCACAGGCAGAAGATTTCAGAATTCTGCAAAACAAAGCTTTCATTGGAACGTTAAAAGGAATATTTTTTGTTGCAATGACACGGTTTGCAGTCTAGATATGAGAAATAGTCATTGTATGAATAGAAATATTGTCCTTGCCTTTTTCATTTCCTTCCTGGTTTGCTTTCCGATGAAGGCTCAGGAAGGCTCTCCGACCATAATCACCCTGGACGACGCCCTGAGGATAGCCCTCAGCGAGAACGTGGCGGTGAAGGTGGCGGACAAGGAGATCGAGAGGACCGAATACGCCCGCAAGGGCACCTATGCCTCGCTCCTGCCTCAGGTCGACGCCGTGGGCTCGTTCCAGAGGACCATAAAGAAGCAGGTGATGTATATGGATTTCGACATGTCTGCCTTCGCTGGCGGCGGAGAATCCGGTGAGACTCCTTCCCAGGATTCCGGAAACATCTCTTCCGACGCCGTTCCTTCCGATGACGGATCTTCCAAGTCTTCCGGCGGAATCGAGGTGGGCCGATGGAACACCTACAGCGGGGGAATATCCGCGATGATGCCCCTGGTGAACGCCCAGTTGTGGAAGAGCATCGAAATTTCCGGACAGGAAGTCGAGATGGCGGTCGAGAAGGCCCGTTCCTCACGCCTTGACATGGTGACACAGGTCAAGGAAGCCTATTATTCCGTCCTGCTCGCCAAGGAGGCTCTGAACGTATACAAGGAGGTCTATGACAATGCGATGGCCAACTATTCCCAGACGGAGAAGAGGCACAACGCCCAGAAGGCGTCCGACCTCGAACTGACCAGGGCCAAGTCGGCCGTGTCCAACGCCGTTCCCAACGTGTTCAACGCGGAGAGTTCGGTAATCCTGGCCCTGTGGCAGCTCAAGGCGGTTATGGGAGTCGACCTGGACATGGACATCGACGTGGCAGGTTCCCTGGAAGATTACGGGAAGTCGATGCTTTTCGATGTCAACGAGGCGGAAGCGATGAATCTGGATTACAACACCACGATGCGCCAGCTGGCCATCCAGGCGGAAGAAATGGCGAACAACGTGAAGATACAGCAGTACGCCTACCTTCCCACCCTCGCAGCGAACTTCGCCTACAGCGTCAATGCGATGACCAACGACTTCAATTTCAAGGAATACCGCTGGACTCCCTATTCATATTTCGGACTTTCCCTCAGCATCCCTATCTTCTCCGGCGGAAAGAGGCTGAACGACGTGAGGGCCGCCAAGGTACAGGCCGAGGAGCTGGACCTCCAGAGGGCTGACACCGAAAGGCAGCTCAAGATAGGCATCCGCCAGTATCTCAACACGATGGAGGCCAGGATGAAATCCCATGCCGCGGCGCTTGATGCTGTGGAGACGGCCAGGAAGGCCTATGACATCGCGCAGAAATCCTACAACGTGGGCCGCAGCACAATCACCGACCTGAACGACGCCCAGCTGGGACTCACCCAGGCCCGCCTTTCAGTGTCCCAGGCAATATTCGATTTCGAGGTGGCCAAGGCGAACCTCGAGAAAATCCTCGGCTGCGACGTGACCGGGGAACCGGTTTTTTGGAAATAAAAAGGAAAATATCATATGAAGAGCATTTTCAGGACTTTTCTTCTTGTATCGGCGGCCGCCCTGCTCGTTTCCTGCGGAAGCAGGACGGGTAAGGACTCTTCCCAGGCGGCGGCCCAGCCTGCCGAGCTGGCCGTCAGGATAAGCACCGCCCCCGCCATAAGGCAGATGGTGCCCCAGACGGAAACCTATCCTTCCACGGTACAGGCTTTCGCGGTCAACAACATAGCCCCCCAGGCGACAGGACGCATACAGAAGATCAACGTTGACATCGGTTCCTTCGTCGGCAAGGGACAGGTGCTCGCCGAGATGGACCGTACCCAACTTGACCAGCAGAAGCTCCAACTGGTCAACCTGGAGACCGAACTCGGCCGCCTCAGGCAGCTCTATTCCGAAGGCGGGGTGTCGCAGAGCGACTTCGAGGCCGCCGAGCTGCAGTACAACGTGGCCAAGGCCACCCTCGACAACCTGGAGGAAAACGTCATCCTCCGTTCTCCCATCAACGGAGTGGTTAGCGCCCGCAACTATGACAGGGGGGATATGTATATGATGGGCCAGCCCATTTTCACCGTTCAGCAGATCGTCCCGGTCAAGCTCCTTGTCGGGGTCTCGGAGAACGACTATTCCAAAGTTAAGCCCGGGCAGAAGGTGGACATTGAGGCCGAAGCCCTTCCCGGAAGGACGTTCCAGGGTACGGTCCGCAAACTGTATCCCACGATGGATCCCACTTCCCACACCTTCTCGGTGGAAGTGACCGTTCCCAACGGCGACAGGGCTCTCCGTCCCGGAATGTACTGCAAGTCGACCCTCTCCTTCGGCGAGAACAATTCCATAGTCATTCCCGACAAGGCGGCGGTCAAGCAACTGGGTTCCGCCCAGAGGTTTGTATTCATCCTTCAGGACGACGGGACCGTCAGGAGTTCGGCAGTCACCCTCGGCCGTCATTTCGGCACCTCGTATGAGATCCTTTCCGGACTTTCCGACGGGGACGTCATAGCGGTGGAAGGGGCTTCTTCCCTCAAGGACGGGGCCAGGGTCGAGGTAGTCAACAAGTAAGGTCCTTCCGTCATGAGCATCTTCAGAACCGCGGTACGGAAACCGGTCACCACCATCCTGGTCTTCGTGGCCTTCGTGGTGTTCGGTATCTATTCGCTGATAAACACCTCCATCGCCCTGTTCCCGGATTTCGACGCGAACGTTGTGATGGTAATGAGTTCGTATCCGGGAGCGAGCGCCTCCGACGTGGAGAACAACCTCACGAAACTCCTGGAAAACTCCCTGAACGGAGTCGAGCATCTCAAGGACATGACTTCCCGTTCAATGGAGAACATCGCCATCGTCATCCTCGAATTTGAATACGGAACGGACATCGACAATGCCAGCAACGACGTCAGGGACAAGTTGGACATGGTCAGCATGTCCCTTCCCGAGGGGGCGTCGCAGCCTTACCTGATCAAGTTCAGCATGGACGACATGCCGGTGATGATCCTCTCCGCCACCGCGGGCGAGTCTTTCAACGGCCTCGACCGTATCCTTGACGACAGGGTCACCACGCCCCTCGCCCGCGTGGACGGGGTGGGAACGGTGAACGTCGTAGGAGCTCCGACCCGTGAGATCCAGGTTTACTGCGATCCCAACAAGCTGGCCGGTTACGGTCTGTCCATAGCCGGAATCGCCGGCGCCATATCATATGAGAACCGCAACGTCCCGTCAGGTTCCATCGACATCGGTTCCGAAACATACTCCCTCCGCGTCGAGAAGGAGTTCAAGGACCCGACCGAGATGCTTGACATCGTGGTAGGATACAGCAACGGGAACGCCATCTATCTCCGTGACGTCGCCACCCTGGTGGACGGACCGGCCGAGAAGTTCCAGCAGTCCTACACCGGAGGCATCCAGTCCGCGGCCATCACCGTCCAGAAACAGACCGGGTCGAACACGGTGAACGTTATCCGCGGAGTAAAGAAAAAGCTGGCCGAGATACAGCCCAATCTCCCTTCCGACATACATATACCCACCATCATCGACTCTTCCGACAACATCATAAACACCATCAAGTCCCTGCTGAGGACCATCCTCATCACCCTGGTGGTGGTCATGTTCGTCGTATTCATCTTCCTCGGGAGATGGAGGGCTACTTTCATCATAGTCCTAGCCATCCCCATCGCCCTGATGGGATCCCTCATCTATCTGCTGGCCACCCATAACACCTTGAACATCATTTCGATGTCTGCCTTGTCTATCGCCATCGGTATGGTGGTGGACAACTCCATCGTGGTGCTCGAGAACATATCCAAGCACATCGAGAGGGGGGAGAATCCCACGGAGGCCGCCGTGAACGGCACCTCGGAGGTGTCGGGATCCATCATAGGCTCCACGCTCACCACCCTCTGCGTGTTCCTGCCCCTTACGATGGTGTCGGGAATGGCCGGAATCATGTTCCCTCCCCTGGGCTGGATAGTGTCGATCATCATGATCGTATCCACCGGGATGGCCCTTACCCTCGTTCCGGTGATGTGCTCCAAGTTGCTCAGGCCCGGTGCCAAGGAAGGACGTCTGCACAGGAAGATATTCAATCCCATCGAGAAAGGCCTGGCGGCCTTGTCTGCCTGGTATTCGGGAATCGTGAGCTGGTGCATAACCCACCGCAAGACCGTCACCCTGACGGCTTTCGCCATCATCGCGGTGGTCATCGCGCTGCTCGCACCCAAGATCAAGACAGGCTTCTTCCCCAACTCGGACCAGGGGCGACTTTCCGTTTCGATAGAACTTCCCGTGGGTACCGGACAGGATGTGACCGGGGCCTTCGCCCGCAAGCTGTATGAAAGGTTCTCCTCCGAAATCCCCGAGATCAGGGTGTTCGAATACCGTTTCGGTCAGGCCGACTCGGACAACGCCTTCGCCAGCATGAGGAGCAACGGTTCCTACATTATCAGCATGAACATCAACCTCGGGTCTATGGAGGACCGTAAAAGGTCCACTTCGGACATCGCGAACATCCTGCGCGCCGAACTCGCCGAGTATCCTGAAATCATCCGCTCCCAGGTCTCCGAGGGAATGGGAGGAGTCGGAGGCGCCACGATGGTGACCCTCGAGATTTACGGCTACGACTTCGACGAGACCGACCGCGTGGCCAAGGAAGTCCAGTCCAAGATGCTCGTCTGCGGGGATTTCGTGCAGGTGGTGCTCAGCCGCGATTCCTACACTCCGGAGTACCAGGTGGATTTCGACAGGGAGAAACTTGCCCTCAACGGCCTCAGTTCCACCACTGCGGCAAACGCCTTCAGCGCCGCGATGAACGGTTCGGTGATGTCCTACTTCCGTGAGGAGGGAGACGAGTACAACATCCGCGTCCGCTATGCGAAGGACTACCGCTCCAGCGTGGCCGACATCGAGAACACGATTATCTATAACGCGGCCGGCAAGCCCGTGAGGATAAAGGAACTCGGCACGGTCGTGGAAGCGAAGGTGCCTCCCACCATCGAGAGGAAGAACCGTGAGAGGTACATCACCGTCACGGGCATCACAGCCAAGGGCGTGGCGATGAGCGAGGGTGTCAAAACGGTGAGGGACATAGTCAAGACCGTGAACATACCCAATAACATAACGACCGAGATGTCAGGAGATTTCGAGGACCAGCAGGAGATGTTCACCGACCTTGGCATACTCCTTCTCCTGATATTCCTTCTCGTCTATATGGTCATGGCTGCCCAGTTCGAGAATTTCGTCAGTCCGTTCGTGATAATGTTCAGCATCCCCTTCGGATTCATGGGAGTGCTGCTGGGCCTGTGGAGTACGGGCATCCAGCTGGACGTCATCTCATTGGTGGGAGTGCTCATCCTTGTAGGTATAGTGGTCAACAACGGAATCGTGCTCATAGACTACATAAACCTTATGAGGGAGAGGGGAATGGCCGTGCTCGACGCGACGGTCACCGCGGCGAAGAGCCGTCTGCGGCCCATCTTGATGACAACCCTCACCACCGTCATAGGAATGCTCCCCCTCGCCCTCGGCAGGGGAGAGGGATCCGAGATGTGGAGGGGACTCGGTATGGCGGTGGCCTGGGGTCTCACCTTCTCCACCATCGTCACCCTGGTTCTCATTCCGACCATCTACTGCATCTTTGCCTGCAGGCAGGAGGCCAGACAGTCCGGTAAACATAAATTCATAGTGAAATGAAAGCCTTGTTCATAGCATATTCACAGGCATACAACCAGGATGTCATCGAACTGCTGGACTCCTTCGGGCAGAGGGGATTCACCCGCTGGACCGATGTCGGAGGCCGCGGAGGCGTCGACGGCATCCCCCATATGGGCGACCACGCCTGGCCGGAAATGAACCATGTGATGCTGTCCTTCGTGGAGGATGACGACGTGGCGCGGAAGATCGTCTCGGCCCTCAGGGAGACCGATTCCAGACTGCCGGACCTGGGGCTCAGGGTTTTTTCCTGGTCCGTCGACCCTGATTGACAATTGTCGGGAAAATGATTATATTTGTAAACTTTCGCAGGTGCGGAAGTTAAGTAACCTGTTAATGCAATTATTATGGAACAGATAGCGACAAACGCGAATTTCCCCTCCCTTATCGGGGAAGGAGTGGCAATGGTGGATTTCTGGGCGACCTGGTGCGGCCCCTGCCGTGTCCTCGGTCCCACTGTGGACGACATCGCCAAGGAATATGAAGGCCGGGTGACCGTCATCAAATGCAACGTTGACGATTGCGAGGACCTTGCGGTCGAATACGGTATCCGCAACATCCCCACCCTGATATTCTTCAAGGACGGCCAGCCCGTGGACAGGCTCGTCGGAGCGGTGCCCAAGAGCGAGATCGAAGGTATACTCGATTCAATCCTCGGGGTATGAAAAAGGCAGTCTCACTGGTTCTGACAGCCCTTCTCCTGGCGCTCGCGACCGGGGCTTCGGCCCAGGTGAGGTTCGGCGTAGTGGGGGGCATCACGTCCTCCACGTCCAACGTCAAGGATTTCAAGGCGTCTTCGGTGTCCCTCTATCACGTCGGAGCGACGTTGAAGGTACCCCTCGGGGGTTTCCTCGCCCTCCAGCCTTCCCTTCTCTACCATATGAAGGGAGCCGCCCTCGACGACATCCTCGGGAATGCCTCGAATGCTAAGTTCGAGACCAAGACCGGTTACGTCGAGGTGCCCCTCCAGATCCAGGCAGGAATGAAGATAGGTCCTGTCAGGCCCTATGTCTTCGGAGAGCCTTTCATCGGTTTCGGACTTACCAACAAGTCGTCGGAGACGCTCCAGCAGACGCTGGAGAACAAGTGGGAAGACGCCAACATCAACCGTTGGGAATATGGCCTGGGTCTGGGCGCCGGAGTCGAACTCCTTGGCCATATCCAGCTCAGCGCCAAGTATTTCTGGAATTTCGGCTCGCTGGTGAATGACGAGAACAAGATAAGCGCTTCGGCGATAGGGGAGACCGTGAGGTATGCCTTCAAGGACGGCAAGAACTTTAACGGCCTCACCATATCCCTGGCCCTTCTTTTCTAGCGGACGGATAATCTCGGGAGGATGGACATAAAGGGAATTAAGGATTATCTGGGAGACAGCTGGAAGGCTGTGACAGAGTTGCTGGAGGCTTCTCTCAAAAGCGACATATCCCTCCTGGACGCCACCAACCGAAAAATACTCTCCACTCCCGGAAAGCAGCTCAGGCCCGTCATCTGCCTTCTTGTGGCCCGCCTGTGCGGAAACGGGAAGGTGTCGCGCTCCAGCATACGCTGCGCCGCGGCTAGCGAACTCCTTCACAACGCCACCCTCCTTCACGACGACGTGGCAGACGACAGTTACAGCCGGAGGGGAGTCCCCACCGTGATGTCTCTCCTGGGAGGACGCTCTTCCGTCCTTCTCGGTGACTACTGGCTCGTGAAGGCCATCGACAATATCCTGGAAGCGGGAACCGAAGGTGACCGGCTCATCAGGGTGTTCGCCAAGACCCTTTCTGACCTTGCCGAGGGAGAAATCCTCCAACTCGAGAAATCCGCCACCTGCGATACCGTCGAGGAAGATTATCTCAGGATAATTTTCAGCAAAACCGCGTCCCTTTTCGAGGCGACGGCCGTCTCCGCGGCCATTTCCGAGGGAGCGTCTCCGGAAAGTACCGAGGCCGTGAGGGCCTATGCCTACAATCTCGGGATGGCTTTCCAGATCAAGGACGACATCCTCGATTATTCCGGTGATGAGAGGATAGGCAAGCCTGTGGGCATAGACCTCCAGGAGCAGAAGATAACCCTTCCCCTTCTCGGGGCTTTCCTGAACGCCGGCCCCGAGGCGGAAAACGCGATGCGCAGGAAGGTCGCGGACATTCATCTCCATCCGGAATATGCGGATGAGATAAGGGAGTTCATCAGGGAGAACAGGGGGATGGAATATGCCGGGAAGAGGCTTTCGGATTACGTGGAAAAGGCAGTGTCTTCGCTTGACCGGTTCGGCCCCGGGGAGGATCGCTCCCTGCTGAAGTCCATCGCCCTCTATGTGGCTGAAAGGAATTCCTGAGAATGCAGCTGACGGACGTCATAGGCAATGAAGCCGCCCGCCGCGCCCTCGAGGGGATGGCGGAGTCAGGGAGGATTCCCGGCGCCCTGATGTTCTATGAAAATGACGGGTGCGGGGCCCTGGCCCTCGCCATGGCCTTCCTGGACGGCATTTACGGTCACGACCGCAAGGTGTCCAGGCTGGTCCATCCGGACATCCATTTCATATTCCCGACCGCCTCCAGCACGAAGGTCGAAGGAAAGGTCTCGGATCTTGTTCCCGACGCGTTTCTCGAATACTGGAGGGAACTCGTCTCGGAGAACCCTTATTTCCTCGAGAACGAACTTTCCACGGCCCTTGGCATAGAAGGGAAATCCTCTGCCATCAATGTCCGTACGGCCAACCATATCATTTCCACCCTGTCACTGACACCGGTGGAAAGGGGCTATAAGGCGGTCGTGATATACCTTCCCGAGAAGATGAACGAGCAGGCGGCCAACAAACTGCTGAAGGTGGTGGAGGAGCCCCCCGAGAAGACCGTCTTCCTTATGATAACACACGCTCCCGACAAGGTCATTCCCACAATATCCTCGAGGTGCCAGGGGATAAGGGTGCTGCCGCTGGAGGCCTCGGAGGTCGCTTCGGCGCTCGTGAGGGATTTCGGCAAGGGGGAAGAGGAGGCGGCGGAAGCGGCCGCGATGGCCGGTGGAAGCATAGGTGTCGCCTTGGACTACCTTTCAGAAAGGACGGACTACGAAACCTGGATGGACATTTTCTCGGATCTCACGGAGGCCCTGGTTGCAAGGGACCTGTCCGGTTCGTTGGATTGCGGGGAAAGGATGGCCGCCCTCCCTTCGCGCGAAAAACAGAAAGCTTTTTGTAAATTTGCCTCGGAATGTCTCAGGAAGATATTCATGACAAGGCAGGGAATGCCAGGGCTGGCAGTCGTGGGAGAGGATGAGAAAGAGTTTTATGCCAGGGTTTCCGGAAAACTCAAGGCCTCGTTCCCCAGGCGCGCCGCGGCCGCATTTGACAGGGCCGCCAACCTGATCGGACGCAACGTGAACCAGAAAATGGTGTTCTGCGACCTGGTGGACAGGTTATTTTTGATTTAGACACAGATGGACAACATAGATAACGAAACGACGAAATTCGACTGCAACCGCGGATGTACGGTGACCGCCGATCCCTCCAGCGGGGAACCGGTGTGTACCTATCGCCAGGGTTGCTGCAAACTGAAGGACTACGACTGGCTCCAGGGAGTGTCCCAGGAGCAGTACGACGACCTTTACGAAGTCCGTTTCAAGAACACCCGCAAGGGAATATACGTAAACGCCTCCGGCCAGAGCGTCAGGATAGGCGACATAGTCATCGTCGAGGCCGCCAACGGCCACGACGTGGGGATCGTCACCCTTGAGGGGCCGGTCGTCGGAAGGCAGATCAGGTGCAAGGGCCTCGACCTCGAGGCCAATCCTCCCAAGAGAATCTACCGCAAGGCCAGGTCCTTCGACATCGAAAAATGGCAGGAAGCCATATCCCGCGAGCAGGAGACGATGATCCTCTCTCGCAGGATAGCCGCGGAGATGGGACTGGAAATGAAGATCGGGGACGTGGAGTTCCAGGGGGACGGCACTAAGGCTATCTTCTACTATATCGCCGACGGCAGGGTGGACTTCAGGCAGCTCATCAAGGTGTTCGCCGAGGAGTTCCGCATCAGGATAGAGATGAGGCAGATCGGAGCCCGCCAGGAAGCCGGCCTCATCGGAGGACTGGGAGTCTGCGGCAGGGAACTCTGCTGTGCCAATTTCATCACTAATTTCCAGTCCATCACGACCGCAGCCGCCAGGTGCCAGGACCTTTCCCTCAATCCCCAGAAACTCGCAGGCCAGTGCGGGAAGCTGAAGTGCTGCCTCAATTACGAGGTGGCTTCCTATCAGGACGCCAGGGCCGCCCTTCCCAAGGTGGGCGAGCCTCTCGAGCTCGAGGACGGACCCGCATGGCTGATGAAGACCGACATTTTAAGGGGAATAATGTTCTTCTCCTACGACAGGTCTTCCCTGGCCAGCCTCTATCCCCTTTCGGCCGAACGCGTCCGCGAGATACAGCAGATGAACAGGGCGGGAGACAGGCCCGATTCCCTGAAGATGACTCCCGAGCCTTCCGGGCCGCAGTTCGTGTCCGCGGTGGGCGACGAGAGCATCACCCGTTTCGACAGGCCGAAGAACAGGAACAGGAACAAGAATCACGACCGAGGAAGGAACGGACGCGGAAACCGCCGCGGAAAGCCTTCTGGCAAACAGGGAAACTGATGAAAAGGATTCTCCCGGTACTGACAGTCATATTGGCCGCGGCAGCCTGCTCGCGGCCCGTCAGCGTCGAGAAGTTCATCAAGGCCTCGGACTGTCCGGTCCCTGACAGGTACGATTTCGTCCTGGACATGGCCGACACCCTCGTCTCATATGACATAACTTTCTACACGAGGCTTTCCCGTGGCGACGGCTCACTTCTTCTGAGCATTCCTCTTACGGTGTCCGCCACTTCCCCTTCAGGGAAACTGTACAGCGAAGACGTCTGGGCTGACGTATCTTCACCCGAGTCAGTAGGACATTTCGACAGGGATTTCATCATACCCTACCGTTCGGAGGTCAGACCCGCCGAGGCCGGGGAATGGAAATTGTCCGTCACCGTCCCTTCGGGGATGGATTGCTTAGGAGGCGTAGGCTGCATTCTCAAGAGGAGGAAGTAGCGATGGGGCACGACAAACTCCGCAAGTTCAGGGAGAACCTCGGTTTCTCCTGTCTGATCCAGCCCGAGGCGGACTCCCTGATCGTCAAGGGCGAGGAGGGACTGGTCCTGAATGACCATCCGCTGAAAGGAAGATGGAACGGGGAGGTGTTCCAGTCCGCCCGTCCCCTGGTGCTGGAACTGGGATGCGGGAAGGGAGAATACACGATAGACCTGTCCCGCAGGATGCCGGACAGGAATTACATAGGGGTGGACATCAAGGGGGCCAGACTATGGAAGGGGGCGAAGTTCGCCACCGAAAACGCCCTTCCGAACGTGGCTTTCCTCCGCACGAGGATAGAGTTCATTCCAGCTTTTTTCGCCCCCTCGGAGGTGTCGGGAATATGGCTGACTTTCCCGGATCCCCAGATGAAGAGCGAGAATTGCAGGCTCACCAGCCCGGTGTTCCTGGAGAGATACCGCGGTTTCCTCAAGAGAGGAGGAGTGATAAACCTCAAGACGGACAGCGTCTTCCTCTACCAGTACACCCTCTCGGTGTGCAGGGCCAACTCCCTCAAAGTCCTCGTCTCGTCTCCCGACTTGTACGGGGAGAAGGAGAGGGTCCTGGAAGAGATGGGGAGTATGGGAATGGACATGGAAGAAGCCGAAGCCCTTTTCGAGGTCCGGACCTTTTATGAGAAGATGTTCCTGAGACAGGGATATAAGATAACATACATAGCCTTCAGGCCGGACCACGAGGGCTCCTTCGCCTATCCGGAAGATTTCGACGCGGCATACTGGCGCGTTGTGGATCCCAAGAGAAAACTGGATTTCCAGGGTTGATGATAATGACAGATACTATATAAAACGACAGAAGACATGAAAAAGAATCTCGGAACCCTTTGCGTACACGGAGGCTGGGCCCCTGAAAACGGAGGTCCCCGCGCAGTGCCCATCTACCAGAGCACGACTTTCAAGTATGACACCAGCGAACAGATGGGTCGCCTTTTCGACCTTGAGGAGAGCGGTTATTTCTACACCCGCCTCGCGAACCCCACCAACGACAGCGTCGCGGCCAAGATCAACAGCCTCGAGGGTGGTGTCGGCTGCGTCCTGACCTCTTCCGGCCAGGCCGCAAGTTTCTATTCTGTCTTCAACATCTGCCAGAGCGGAGACCATTTCATCTCTGCCAACAATATCTACGGGGGCACCTTCAACCTCTTCTTCACCACGATGCGCAAACTCGGCATCGAATGCACTTTCGTGGACCAGGAGGCCTCCGACGAGGAGATCGAGAAGGCGTTCAGGCCGAACACCAAATGCGTTTTCGGCGAGACCATATCCAATCCGGGCTGCACCGTGTTTGACATCGAGAGGTTCGCCGCCATCGCCCACCGCCACGGAGTGCCCCTCATCGTGGACAACACCTTCGCCACCCCGATCAACTGCCGTCCCATCGAGTGGGGCTGCGACATAGTCATTCATTCCACCACGAAATATATGGACGGGCACGCCGTCCAGGTGGGGGGAGCCGTCGTTGACAGCGGCAATTTCGACTGGGAAGCCCACGCCGACAAATTCCCCGGTCTCTGTACTCCGGACGAGAGTTACCACGGCCTGACCTACACCAAGGCCTTCGGACGCAAGGCCTATATCACCAAGATTGTGTCACAGCTTATGAGGGACTTCGGGTCCATTCCCTCCCCGATGAACTGTTTCCTTCTGGATCTCGGCCTAGCCACCCTCCAGCTGCGAATGGAGAGACATTGCTCGAACGCCTTGGCCGTGGCCCAATGGCTTGAGAGAAATCCCAAGGTGGCCTGGCTGAACTATCCTTCACTCCCGTCCGACAAGTATTATCCTCTTGCCCAGAAATATCTGTCCGGAGGTTCGTGCGGAGTCATAGCCCTCGGCCTCAAGGGTACCAGGGACGATGCCATCCGTTTCATGGACAACCTGGATTTCATTGCCATAGCCACCCACGTCGCGGACATCCGCACCTGCGTCCTCCATCCCGCCAGCCACACCCACAGGCAGCTCACCGACGAGCAGTTGAGGGAGGGCGGAATAGCTCCCGACCTCATCAGGCTTTCAGTGGGTATCGAGGACGTCGAGGATATCATAGCGGACCTCGAACAGGCCCTGGCTAAGATGTAGTCTTTGCGATTTCAACTTTTGAAGTACCGTTTGCGGCCCTATAGGACATAGGGTCGCGGAAGCCGGCTAGGAACGACCTGACATCCATCCGTTTCTTGCCGGCTAACTGTATGTCGGTGAGGCTCAGGGCTCCGTCGGAAGTGGCCACCGCCAGGAAGGTCTTTCCGTCGGACAGGATGTCCCCGGGGGCGGCATCAGCCACCGAACACCGCTCTTTCATCTTCCCGAACGCTTCTTTTTCAACCTTTTCGCCGAAGAACACCTTCAGCTGGACGGGGGCTTCCGAGGAGTCTTTCCTTACCAGTTCGGTGAAGGCCGTGGGGATGGGGGAGAGACCGCGGACAAGGTTGTAGACGTGACGGGTGGTGTCGTTCCAGTCTATGTGGCAGAGTTCGCGGGTCAGTTTCGGGGCGGGATGCAGGACTTCGGAACCCTGGATGAAACTCCTTTGGATGCGGGTTTCCACGTTCTTCTGGATCAGGCCTTCTACCGTCTGTAGCACCAGTTCGGCGCCGAGCGGCATAAGGGCGTCGTGGACGTCTCCGGCGGTGTCTGTGTCGGAGATGAGGCAGTCCTGGCGGAGGATGATGCCTCCTGTGTCAATGGATTTGTCGATCATGAAGGTCGTGACGCCCGTCCTCTTCTCTCCGTTGATGACGGCCCAGTTCACCGGGGCGGCTCCGCGGTACTGGGGAAGCAGGGAAGTATGGAGGTTGAAAGTGCCGAGAGGAGGCATCGACCAGATGTCCTGAGGGAGCATCCTGAATCCGACCACCACGAAGAGGTCTGCCTTGAGGGCTGCGAGGGCGTCGTGGAAGTCCTTGTCCTTCAGGCTCTCGGGCTGGAGGACGGGAAGGCCGTGCTCTAGGGCGTATTTCTTTACTGGGCTCTCGTTGATCTTAAGCCCGCGGCCGCTGGCCTTGTCGGGAACCGTGACCACTCCCACGACCTTGTATTTGTTCGTGAGAAGGGCGTCGAGAGGGGCGACGGCGAATTCCGGAGTGCCCATGAAGACGATACGGGTACGCCTGAACAGGGTCTTGACCTTGCTTTTTATCATTCTCCACATCGTTCCTCCTTCGGTGGCGAACATCTTGGAGTCGTGGGTGGCCTTCCAGGTGAGGAAGAGGCCTATCGGGAAGAGGACCAGGGTGGATACGAAAGCGCCCAGGAGGCCGCTGATGGCCCCGTCCCTAGCCAGTTTGGCGCCCGTGATGTCAACTACCCAGTAAAGGACGAAAAATAGTATGGACACTATGGCGGACACTCCGAGTCCGCCTTTCATTATGAGGGCGCCGATAGGGGCCCCGATGAAAAACAGTATGAAACAGGCCAGGGCCTTGGCATATTTAGAAAAGTACTCCACGTCGGCCCTTCTCAGGATGTATGTATACTGGTATGCGTCCCTCGAGTAATTCTCAATCACGGACTGGAAGTGTCCGGAGGCCGTTCCGGCATCGGTATAGGCCCTTTCTTCGTCGGATCGTTCTTTGAAGGAGAGTTTTTCCGGATAATTGAACGAAGGCCTGCCCTCTACATCTCTCCGGTTCGTGGAGTCGAGCTGGTCCTTGTGCTCGAAACTGCCCGTGAGGGCGGTTTTGAAAACGTCTCTCTTCAGGGAATCGATGCTTTGCCTGAGGCCGAGCCTCTTCTCGGCCAGTTTGTCCACAGCCATCGTGGTCACCTGGTCTCCGAAACGCGTCTCGTCGGATTTCTCGAAGGAATAGTTGGACAGGGGGATGATGAGGACCTGCTTCCCGAAAGAGACCTTCTGCAGCTGCCTGGTGGTGTCCCGCCCTTTCTTGGTGTTGGTCTCCTGATAGTTGATGCCGTCGAAGAGCCTGAAGGTGAGGTAGTCCTTGTTGGAGGATAGTTTCATCACGGCGGAGTCCGCCAGGGTGACCTGGACGTTTCCCTTGCTGGTGGTATGGTCATACACCATCACCCCGTACATCATCCCGGTCTTCTCATTTCGGGCCTGAACCCTCAGGACATAGCCTTCGATACCATCGTAGAAGGCCCCTGACGGGATCTTTATCTCCTCCTTCGTCTTGCCTATGTCGTCGCGGAGGGTGTATATCTTGTTGTAGGAAAAAGGAACCAGGTTATTGGCCACGAAGAAGGCGGCGATGCTGATAACGACAGAGGAGAGGAGGATGGGGGTCATCACCCTGAAGGTGGAGATGCCGGCCGCCTTCATCGCCATGAGTTCGTTGTTCTCGCCGAGCTGGCCCATCGTCATCATCGAGGAGAGTAGGGTGGCGAGAGGCATCGCAAGCGGAAGGACGGTGCAGCCGCCCCAGAACATGAATTCGAGGATGACGCCGAAACCGAGGCCCTTGCCTACCAGTTCGTCGATATAGACCCAGAGGAACTGCATCATCAGGATGAAAATGACTATCAGCAGGATCATGAAGAATGGTCCTACGAACGACTCAAGTATGAACTTGTCAAGTCTTTTCATCCTTTGTTATCATTCGGATTGGTGCAAATACAGTGCAAGCACTGTCATTTGGTTGCAATTTCAATAAGGGCGTCGAGGGCCGCGGGGAGTCCGGAGACGTCGCGGCCGCCGGCCGTGGCGAGGTGGGGCTGGCCTCCGCCTCCTCCCTGGATGAACCTTGCGGCTTCGCGTATGTCCTTTCCGGCGTTCTTGCCGCCGGCGGCAAGGTTCTCGGAATAGGCGAGGACGAGGTTCGGCCTGCCGCCGAATTCGAAGGCCGCGGCGAACACGGTGTCAGTGGTGATCCTGGAAATGACGGTCGCGATTTCCCGCACGGCCTGGGGATCCTGGGTCATCGTGAAACGGATTACGCTGTAATCTCCGACCTTTTCGGCTTTCTCCTTGAGGGCCTCGGCGGTCTGGGCGGCTGCCTTGCGGGCGTATTCGTCCACCTGTTTCCGCATTTCGGAGTTCTGCTCCAACGCCTTGGCTATGGCGCTTTGTATATCCGGGACGTTGTTGAACATTTCCCTGATGCCTCTGAGGGTGTTCTGCATCACGCGAACCATTCCTTCGGCCTTGGCCCCGGTCACGGATTCTATCCTCCTCACTCCGGCGGCGATGGCGCTTTCGGATACTATCTTGAACAGGCCGATGCGGCCGGTGGTAGCGGCGTGGCAGCCTCCGCAGAGTTCGACGCTGGGACCGAACTTCACCACCCTCACCCTATCTCCGTATTTCTCTCCGAAAAGGGCTATGGCACCCATTTCCTTCGCTTCGTCCATAGTGGCCTCCCTGGTTTCCTCGAGGGGATAGTCGGCCCTGATCATCGCATTGACAAGGTCCTCCGTCTTTTCAATCTCCTCCTCGGTCATCTTCGAAAAATGCGAGAAGTCGAAACGGAGGTAGTCGGGGCCGACGAAAGAACCCTTCTGTTCCACGTGGGTTCCGAGTACCTGCCTGAGGGCGTTGTCGAGAAGGTGGGTGGCCGTGTGGTTGGCGGTGACGGCCTGCCTGCGGGCGGTGTCCACCCTGAGGGTGAAGGGACCGGAGCAGTCGGAGGGAAGCCTGTCCGCCACGTGGACGGTGAGGCCGTTCTCCTTGATGGTGTTCAGTATCTTTATCTCCTCACCCGAGGCGGAAACGGCCGTGCCGGTGTCACCCACCTCTCCTCCCATCTCCCCGTAGAACGGGGTGGCGTCGAACACCAGCTGGAGCATCTCCTTCTTTTTCTCCACCACGGTGCGGCTCCTGAGGAGGGTCGCCCTCTCGTGGACGGTCTCGTCATATCCGGTGAACACGACATCGTCGCCCTCGCCGTATACGGTCCAGTCTCCGAAGGTGTTCGCCGTGGCGTTGCGCGCCCTTTCCTTCTGCTTGCCCAGTTCGACCTGGAAGCCGTCCATATCCACGGAGAACCCGTTTTCCTCGGCGATGAGGCCGGTGAGGTCGATGGGGAATCCGTAGGTGTCATAGAGGACGAAGGCGTCCACTCCGGGAATAACCTTGGTGGAAGCGTTCTTGGCCATATAGTCGTCCATCAGCCTTATGCCGCGGTCGAGGGTGCGCAGGAAAGCGTTCTCTTCTTCGCGGATCACGTTTTCGATAAGCTTCTGCTGGGCTGCGATTTCGGGATAGGCCTCTCCCATCTCCTCCACCAGAGTGGGGACGAGACGGCAGATGAACGGCTCGTTGAAGCCGAGGAAGGTGTATCCGTAGCGGACTGCCCTCCGGAGGATGCGGCGGATCACATAGCCGGCCTTCACGTTGGAAGGCAGCTGGCCGTCGGCGATGGCGAAGGCTATGGCCCTGAGATGGTCGGCAATCACCCTGAAGGCAACGTCGGTCTTTTCGGAGGCCCCGTATTTGTGTCCGGAAAGGTTTTCTATCTCCCGGATTATTCCGGAGAAGACGTCGGTGTCGTAGTTGGAAGTCTTTCCCTGAAGGACCATGCAGAGGCGCTCGAAGCCCATGCCGGTGTCTATGTTCTTGTTGGGCAGGGGCTCCAGGCTGCCGTCGGCCTTGCGGTTGTACTGCATGAACACGAGGTTCCAGATCTCTATCACGAGGGGATCGTCCGTGTTGACGAGTTTCTCCCCGGGGACGGCCGCCCTCTCTGCGTCGCCGCGGAGGTCGATGTGGATTTCACTGCAGGGGCCGCAGGGGCCGGTGTCTCCCATTTCCCAGAAATTGTCGTGCTTGTTGCCCAGGATGATATGGTTCTCGGGTACGTGCCTCCTCCAGGCCTCCCTGGCCTCTTCGTCAAGGGTGGTCCCGTCTTCCGCCGCACCTTCGAAAACCGTCACGTAGAGCTTCTCCCTGTCTATTCCGTACACCTCGGTCAGAAGCTCCCAGGCCCAGTCTATGGCTTCGTCCTTGAAGTAGTCGCCGAAACTCCAGTTTCCCAGCATCTCGAACATCGTGTGATGCCTGCCGTCGTGGCCCACGGCCTCGAGGTCATTATGCTTTCCGCTGACCCTCAGGCATTTCTGGGAATCCGCCGCCCTTTTTGACTTGGGAGTGGAGTTGCCCAGGAAGATGTCCTTGAACTGGTTCATTCCAGCGTTGGTGAACATAAGGGTGGGATCGTTCTTTATGACCATGGGGGCGCTGGGGACGATGGAGTGTCCCTTGGTAGCGAAGTAATCCAGGAATTTCTTACGTATTTCTTTCGATGTCATCATTGTTTCCTGATGGTTGAAGGGATATGTTTGGAAGAGACAAATTTATGATATTTTTCTCAAAAAAGAGTATATTTGTTCTCTATAGATACTTTAGACTGACCCAGATGTCCAAATTCGGCGGATATATCCTGAACCCGGAGACCCTCCTCTACGAGATGACGGAGGTCTCCTGGAAGTCGAGACTCCTCAAGGGTCTCGTACTGGTGCTGTCGAGCGTGGCCATGAGCCTGCTGTATGCGTGGATATATGTCGGAGTTCTTGGAAACGACCTTCCCAAAACCGCCCTGCTGAAGAAGGCGAATGCACGCTGGAACTCCAAGGTGGAGCTGATGGGCCGCCGCCTGGACAAGGTCGAGTATGCCCTGGAAACCCTTGAGTTCAGGGATGACGGCATCTACCGTCCCCTTTTCGGAATGAAGCCCATCCCTGCCGGGGAGAGGGATGCAATGTACGGGGGCCCGGGGAAATATCCGGACCTGGAGGCCCTCCCGGGCAGCAACGCCCTTAAGACCACTCTCGCCAGGCTCGACCGCCTCTCCGGAGGCACCTACGTCCAGAGCCGTTCTTTTGACGAGGTCGCAGCCATCGCCAGGAGGGCGGGGGACATGGTATCCTGCATTCCCGCCATACCTCCCATCAATCCCGACCCCTCCAAATACACGCTTACCAGCCCCTTCGGCTACCGTTCCGATCCGGTTTACGGCAGCACGGCCTTCCATTCGGGACTCGATTTCGCGATGTCCCCCGGGAATCCCGTCTACGCCACCGGCGACGGGGTGGTGGAGATGGTGGCCTTCGAGTTCTACGGCTATGGCAACTGCGTGATAATCAACCACGGATTCGGCTATAAGACGAGGTATGCCCATATGAGGGACATCTCCGTCGTCGAGGGCCTGAAGGTGAAGAGGGGGGACTATCTCGGGGAGTCCGGCAAGTCCGGCAAGGTGACTGGCCCGCACCTCCACTACGAGGTGATATATATGGATTCTCCGGTCAATCCGATCAACTATATGGACCTGGAGATGTCCCCGAAGGACTATGCCGCGATGGTCCGGGGGCGCAGGGGCGAGGACGTTTCAGCATCCAACCTCCAGCCTTTCAGCCTGAGGAAAAGAAAGTAGGGAGGACGGACTATGGCTGGAAAGTATATTTTCGACAGGAATCACATCGAGTTCAGGAAGACCGGAATGTCGGTCAGGGACGTTCTTCTCAAGCTTGGGAAGTACCTCCTCATCTCCATTTCCCTTGCGTGTTTCTACTATATCATATTCGCCATTTTCGTCGATACGGACACCGAGAAACGGCTTCGCCAGGAGAATAGGCTGTATTCGGAGCATTATCAGGAGATGGCAAGGGACGAAAGGCTTCTGGACGATGTCGTGTCCTCCCTCCAGATCCGTGACGAGGTCATATACAAGGATGTCTTCGGCTCCGAACCTCCGGCGGGGAATCCTATCGAGGATGTGGTCTTCCTGTCCGGAAACGATTCCATTCCCGACAGGGACATCGTGGACTATGTTTCCAGGAAAGCGGGCAGGCTCGTGGAGACCGCCGGGAACGTCGAGAAGAACCTCTCCCATGTGATGGAAGTCCTTTCCGGGAATCCTTCCACTATGCCGCCCCTCAGCCTTCCCCTCGAGGGGATCGATTACTCCAAGACGGGGGCATCGGTGGGACGCAAGCTGAACCCGTTCTACAAGGTGGCGGCGACCCACGAGGGGATCGACCTCGTCGCCCCCCAGGGGACTCCGGTGCTGGCTGCCGCAGCCGGGACGGTGAGCAGGGTCGAGACGTCGAACAAGGGTCCCGGAAACTTCGTGGAGATAAACCACGGCAACGGCTATGTGACCAGGTACGCCCACCTCGCGAAAGTCAGCGTTTCCAGGGGCCAGAAGGTGGCCAGGGGAAAGAGGATAGGGGACGTGGGAATGACGGGAAACACCTTCGCCCCCCATCTTCACTATGAAGTCAGGAAGGACGGCGCCTTCCTCGACCCGGTCCACCATTTCTTCGGCTCCGTGGGTCCGGAGGAATACATCAACATGATGATAATGTCGGCCACAATCGGCCAGTCAATGGATTAATAATCAATAATATATGGAAAAACTCTACTACACCATCGGCGAGACCGCGGAAATCCTCGGGGAGAACACTTCCCTGATAAGGTACTGGTCCAACCAGTTTTCCCGCTACCTCAAGCCCAAGCGCAACGCCAAGGGGAACCGCCTCTATACGGCGGCGGACATCGACACCCTGAAGCAGATCCACCTCCTCGTCAAGGGACAGGGAATGACACTGGAAGGGGCCGACAAGAAACTCGCCCAGGAGCGCAAGACCCTCGACGGCAGGGTGAAGGTGCTGGAAAGCCTCAAGGAAATAAAGAGCCGTCTCCAGGAGGTCAGGAAGGGATTGTGATTTATCTTCCGGATTGTCGGAAAAATCGGTAATAATTAGTACCTTTGCTGACTTGATAATTTTATATACTAAATATGGCTACTAAGAAAAAGAAAGTCGAAACCCCCATTGACCACAGGGAGACGTTCGTATCCCTCCAGAAGAACTTCACGGATTCCGAGGTTCCCGTCGAGGAAAAACTCAAGACCCTCTACGACCTCCAGCAGGCGGACAGGGCCATCGACGACCTCATCCTCCGCAGGGGAGAGCTCCCCTCCGAGGTGGAGGCCCTCGAGGAGGAAGTCGCCCTTGTGAAGGCCGGGCAGACCAGGATTACGGCCCTTATCGACGAGTTCACCAACAAGATAGCCCTCGACAAGCAGAGCATCGTGGAGTGCGACGCCCAGACCGACAAGCTCAGGGCTGAGCTCGACACCATATCCAACAGCCGCGAGTTCGACACCATCAACAAGGAGATTGAGAACCAGGGTTACCTGCGCCAGATTGCCGAGAAGGACATCAACGAGCTCAAGATGAGGATCGAGGAGAAGAAGGCCGAGCTGGAGGATGTCAAGGCGGAGATCACGGTGAAGAACGCCGACCTCAAGGCCAAGAAGAAGGAACTCGATGACGTCGTGAAGTCCACGGCCGAAGAGGAGAAGGCCCTCAGGGACCGCAGGGACGAGTGTGCCTCCCGCATCGACGAGAGGGTGATGAGCGCCTACGAGCGCATCCGCGCCAGCGTCCACAACCACCTTGCAGTGGTGTCCGTCTACAACGGGAACGCCTGCGGAGGCTGCTTCAACGCCATCACTCCCCAGAGGCTCATCGACATCGCTTCCGGAAGGAAGCTCATCATCTGCGAGCATTGCGGCAGGATCATCGTGAACTACGGGTCCGAACCCAAGCCCGAGGCCAAGGAAGACTAATCTCCCGTAAAGATGCCCGACAACACAAGGAAAAAACGCAGGGAACAGGATATCAACCTGGTCGCCGTAGAGGCCGCGACGGGTAACAAGCCCCCTCAGGCCCCCGACGTCGAGGAGGCCGTGCTCGGAGCCATGCTCATCGAGCCCGCCACCATCGACGAGGCGATGGAGGACCTGTCCCCTTCGTGTTTCTACGTTCCGAAGCACAGGATGGTTTTCGAGGCGATGTCGGAACTCGTCAACGAGCATTCCGCCGTCGACCTCGTCACCGTGTCCTCGAAACTCCGCGAGAAGGGCAACCTCGAAGATGTGGGAGGGGCCGTCTTCCTTTCCGGCCTGTCGCAGAAGGTAGGGGCCGCGGCCCATTTTGAACAGTATATCAAATACCTGAAGCAGAAGACGATCCAAAGGGATCTCATCACCGCTTCATACCAGATCCTCTCCGAGGCCTACGATGACTCGGTCAAGGTGGACGACCTCATCGACTCCGCCCAGACCAAGGTTTACGCCGCCATCCAGAACAATGTCAAGAAGGATGTCCAGGAGATAGGCTCCATCATCAACACCGCTCTGAACGACATCCAGGAGATGCAGAATACTACTGGCCTGAGCGGTGTACCTTCCGGATTCGAGAGCATAGACAGGGTCACGATGGGATGGCAGCGTTCGGACCTCATCATCCTCGCCGCCCGTCCTTCCATCGGAAAGACGGCCTTCGCCCTCAACCTTGCCAGAAACGCCGCGGTCCAGCACAACATGCCGGTCGGTTTCTTCTCCCTCGAGATGTCCGCCATACAGCTCGCCAAGCGTCTTATGACTTCGGAGAGCGGACTCAGCGCCGACAAGATAAAGGGCGGTTCCAAACTGGAGCCTTTCGAGTGGGAGCAGCTGGAATACAAGCTCAAGGCCCTTTCCAAGGCCCCCCTGTATATCGACGACACGGCCAGCATACCCGTGATGGAGTTTAGGACCAAGGCCAAGACCCTGGTCAAGCAGAAAGGGGTGAGGCTCATCGTGGTGGACTATCTTCAGCTGATGCAGGGCCCCGCCGAACTCAGGGGTATGAGGGAGCAGGAGGTTGCGGCCATTTCCAGGACGCTTAAGGCGACCGCCAAGGAACTGAACATCCCCATAATAGCCCTCTCACAGCTTTCCCGCCAGGCCGTCCAGAGAAGCGGAGGCGGAGGAAAGCCGCAGCTCAGCGACCTCCGCGAGTCCGGTTCCATCGAGCAGGACGCCGACATGGTCATCTTCATCCACCGTCCCGACGCCCTCGGCCTGTCCGAAAACCCCGAGGACAAGGAACTGACACAGATCATAATAGCCAAGCACCGCAACGGACAGACCGGAGAGATCAACATGAGGTTCAAGAGCGAGCAGGTGAGATTTGTGGAAGAAGGGGACACCCTCGAGGCCCACGCCATGGGCATCAGTTCCGCAATGAACGTGGACGACGAATTCGGCCGTAATCCTTTCCTGTAATGAGAAGTTTCCCCGCATTGGCGGCGGCCCTCTGCCTCTTCTGCACGATGGCTTCCGCCCAGACTCCGAAGGAGTGCTACAAACTCCATTCGCTGGACCGCAAAAGCCTGGCTTTCAAGGCGGGGGAGAGGCTTGCGTTCCAGGTCCACTACAACTGGGGTCCCGTGAATTCCGACGTTGCAAAGGCATATCTTTCCCTGGATTCCACCGTTATCAACGGAGTTCCATGCTATCACGCGAAGATTTTCGGCAAGACTCCGAAGTTCTACGACGTCTTCTTCCGTATCAGGGAGGATTTCCAGTCGTGGTTCACGATGTCGTCCCTCACCCCGGTGCTTTTCAAGAGGGACACCAGGGAGGGAGGCTACCACTGCACCAACGAGTTCTGGTACGACTGGCCCTCCAGGATGATCAACGCCGGACTTTACAGTTCCAAGAGGGGAACGAGGACGATACAGATTCCCCTGGTAAACTGTGTATATGACGTTCCCTCCCTTCTTTACGTTCTCAGGAACGTAGATTTCGACAAGATAGTGGACGGATCCTCCCTTCCCCTGACCTTCGCGATAGACGACGACGTCTATACCATCAGGCTCCGCAGGGTAGGGGTGGAGAACAAGAGGATAAAGGGGATAGGGACGGTGAGGTCGATAAGGTTTTCCGTGGGAGTCGTGGCCGGGGAAGTCTTCGCCTCCGATGATGAAAAGATAGATATGTGGTTCTCCGACGACGAGAACCGCATCCTGGTCTGTTTCGAGACCAAGGTGAGATGGGGGGCGATCGACGGCAGGCTCTGCTCCTATGAGAATCTGAATCACCCGTTTTCTTCACTGATACAGTGACCTCCAATGGCAAGGGACGAGATATCGCATAAAGGCAGGGTCGTGGAAGTGGGACCTTCGGTCACCACGGTTTCCATTGTGTCCGAGTCCGCTTGCGCCGCCTGCCACGCCTCCTCCCTGTGTTCGATCTCGGGGATGAAGGAGAAGATGATAGAGGTGCCGACGGTGCCTTCGGAGAACTTCAGGAGCGGGGACGAGGTGGACGTGATGCTTGCCGCCTCGATGGGGATGAAGGCCGTGGTGATATCCTACGTGCTGCCTCTAGCCGTCCTGCTGGCCCTGGTGCTCACCCTGCCCCTGGCCGGGCTCGGGGAAGTCGCCACGGGAGTGTGCGCGATCGCGGGAGCGGCCCTGTACTATTTCGTGGTGTGGCTTTTCAGGGACTCGCTGTCGAAAGATTACGCATTTTATATCAAAAGAAGATAACTAAAACCACATAATTGATGTCAACAACCGTAATATGGACCATCGCGATCATCAGCATTCTAGGAATGATCCTGGCCTTCGTTCTCTGGCTCATAGCCGAGAAATTCAAGGTCATCGAGGATCCAAGGATCGATGAGGTCGAGAAGGTAATGCCCGGGGCGAACTGCGGAGGATGCGGATTCGCCGGTTGCAGGGCTTTCGCCGAAGCGGCCGTCAAGGCGACGGACCTCGAAGGCAATTACTGTCCGGTGGGTGGCAACGACGTAATGGCCCGGGTGGCTTCCATCCTGGGTTATGAGGTCAAGGCCAAGGCCCCGACGGTGGCCGTGGTGCGCTGCAACGGCAGCTGCTCCAACAGGCAGACCGTGAATGTATATGACGGGGTGAAAACCTGCAAGGTGAAGGCCTCCCTCTACAGCGGGGACACGGGCTGCTCATTCGGATGCCTGGGCTGTGGGGACTGCGTAGCCGCCTGCAAGTTCGGGGCCCTCTCAATGGATCCCGCCACCGGTCTTCCAGTCGTGGATGAGGAAAAGTGCACGGCCTGCGGAGCCTGCGTCAAGGCCTGCCCGAAACAGATCATCGAAATCAGGAACAAAGGACCGAGGGGGATGAGGATGTTCGTTTCCTGCGTGAACAAGGACAAGGGCCCTTCCGCCAGGAAGGCCTGCGCCGCCGCCTGCATCGGATGCGGCATCTGCGCCAAGACCTGCACCCACGATGCCATCGTCCTGGAGAACAACGTCGCCTGGATAGACCCTGCCAAGTGCATGCTCTGCCGCGAGTGCGAGGCGATGTGTCCCACCGGAGCCATCCACGGGGTGAATTTCCCCAAGCCTCTCGACAAGGAGGCCGTAAAGGCGCGCATAGCTGAAAGGAACAAAAAGGCCCGCGAGGCAGCCGCAGCCGCGGTGACCAAAGAAAACAAGGGGGAAACAGTATGAGCAAGAGAACATTTTCAATAGGCGGAATCCATCCGCACGACAATAAGATTTCCAGGGAATGCCCCATCGAGATCCTGCCCCTGCCCCCAGTCGTATACGTGTCTATGTCACAGCATATAGGGGCCCCGGCCAAGCCGGTGGTCGCTGTCGGTGACAAGGTGAAGGCCGGACAGGTGATCGCCGAACCCGGAGGCTTCGTCTCCGCTTTCATACATTCCCCGGTTTCCGGTACGGTCAAGTCCATAGGACCCGTCAAGGATCTCGCCGGCAACGGCCAGAATACCGTTGAGATAGCGGTCGAGGGAGACGAATGGGTTGAGGGAGTGGACCTTTCGGGAGACATCGTAAGGGATTTCCCCGATGACAACGCCGCCATTATGGACAAGATCCGCCTCGGCGGGATCGTCGGTCTCGGCGGAGCCACCTTCCCCACCCAGGTGAAACTTTCCCCTCCTCCCGGCAAGAAGTGCGAGATGCTGATAATCAACGGCTGCGAATGCGAGCCCTATCTCACCTGCAACTACCGCTATATGCTCGAGAGGGCTGAGCAGGTCGTCATCGGAACTGCCATAATCAAGCAGGTGCTCGGGGTGGACAAGGCCACGATAGCCATCGAAGACAACAAGCCTGAGGACATAGCCCATATGGAGGAGGTGGTAAGGACCCTTGCCGCCCATTCGCCGAAATATGCCGGCATTACCGTCCTCGCGATGCAGACCAAATATCCCGAAGGCGGCGAGAAACAGCTCATCGACGCCGTGATGCACCGCCAGGTTCCCTCCGGGGGCCTGCCCATCGACGTGGGAGCCGTCGTCCAGAACGTCGCCACCGCGTTCGCGGTCTATGAGGCCGTTCAGAAGAACAAGCCACTGGTGAGCAACACGATGACGGTTACGGGGAACTGCCTTCCCGTCCAGCACAACTGCGAGGTCAGGATAGGGACGCCCATTTCCTTCGTCCTCGAGCGCTGCGGAGGCCTTCCGGATTCTGCGGCCAAGGTGATCAGCGGAGGCCCGATGATGGGAAAGGCCGTTTCCAACCTGGATGCGGCTACGGTGAAGGGTACTTCCGGCCTTCTCGTCCTTACCGAGGAGCAGACCAGGAGGATGCCCGAAACCCATTGCATCCGTTGCGGTAAATGCTCCGACGCCTGTCCTATGGGCCTGGAGCCCTTCCTGCTCTTCCGGTTCACCAAGGCCGGTATGAGCGATGAGCTCGAAGCCAATGCCGCCCAGGACTGCATAGAGTGCGGCTGCTGCCTGTACTCCTGCCCTGCCGGCTTGCCCCTGCTCGACATCATACGCACGGGCAAGCAGCAGGTAATGGGCATTATCAAAGCCAGGGCCGCGGCCGCCAAAGCTGCCGCCGCTGTCGCAGGACAGCCTGCCAAATAACGCTAAAACATTGAAAGAACGATGAATAAATTACTGGTATCCCCGTCGCCCCATCTGCATTCGGACCTCTCCACGAAGAGGCTGATGCGGGACGTCGTGATAGCCCTGCTGCCCGCCGTCCTGGTCTCCGTGGTCTTCTACGGCTGGAAGGAGCTCCTGGTCCTCGCGGTCAGCGTGCTGTCGTGCGTGTCCATCGAATATCTCATCACGAAGTATATGCTTCACAGGCCGAGTACCGTCGCGGACCTTTCCGCCGTGGTCACCGGCCTCCTCATGGCGATGAACCTCCCTTCCACCACTCCCTGGTGGGTGGTTTTCCTGGGAGCCCTCTTCGCCATCGGTGTCACCAAGATGACCTTCGGCGGCCTCGGGCAGAACGTGTTCAATCCCGCGATAGCCGGCCGCGTGTTCCTCCTGGTGTCCTTCCCTACGTATATGACGCATTGGGAGATGCCCAAGGGGCTTTTCGGAGTTGACGCCGTGACAGGAGCCACCCCTCTTGGGGCCATCAAGGAGGGTCTCCTCCAGGGTGCCTCGGTTCCCGACATAATGTCGGCCGGAGGTTATTCCTACGGAAGCATGCTTTTCGCCAACCTGGGCGGGTCCGCCGGAGAGATTTCAGCCCTGGCACTCCTGCTCGGTTTCGTCTATCTCATTGTCAGGAAAGTCATCAAGCCTCACATCACCCTTTCCATCTGGGGTACCGTGGCCCTCGTGTCCCTGATATTCTGGCTCTGCGACCCCTTGCGTTTCACCGACCCCCTGTTCAACCTCCTCACCGGAGGTATGATCCTCGGTTCCTGCTTCATGGCCACTGACTACGTGACCTCCCCGATGACCGAAAAGGGAGGAATCCTCTTCGGAGTGGGCATAGGATTCATCACGATGATGATAAGGTATTTCGGTTCATATCCGGAAGGAATGTCCTTCGCCATCCTTGTGATGAACGCCTTCGTTCCCCTTATCAACAATTGGTTCCACCATAAGAAATACGGGAGGGCATAGGTATGGCTGCGAAATCGAACCTTTTGAACATGGTCCTCTGCCTGACCCTGACCTGCCTGGCCTGCTCCGCCGTCCTTGGAGGGATTTACGCCATGACCAAGGAGCCCATAGACCAGACCAACGCGAAGATACTGTCTGACTCCATCAAGGCTGTCCTTCCCGAGGGAGGGGAGCTTTCCGGAGCGAAGACGGAGGGAGATCTTGAATACTATGAATATAACGCCGGAGGGGCTGTGACGGCATATGCCGTGAAATCCACCACGTCCGGTTTCGGAGGCCCCCTGACACTTATGGTAGGCGTCCTTCCCGACGGGACGGTGTACAACACTTCCGTCCTTTCCCACACCGAGACTCCCGGACTCGGGGCCAAATGCACCACCGATCCCGTTTTCACGGAGCAGTGGAAGAACTTCGGTCCAGAAAAGATACTGGCCGTCAAGAAAGACCACGGGGACGTGGACGCCATTACAGCTTCCACCATCACCTCCAGGGCCTACACCGAAGCGGTGAAACAGGCCGTGGATTTAGTTAAATCATTGGCAAAGGAGGATGGAAATGAATAACAGACTGCAGACATTCACCAGAGGCCTCGTGAAGGAGAACCCCACCTACGTCCTCCTCCTGGGCCTGTGCCCCACCCTGGCCACCACCACGTCGGCCATCAACGGCCTCAGCATGGGACTGGCCACCCTTTTCGTGCTCGTCCTTTCGAACATGGCCATCTCGGCCATCGCCAGGTTCGTGCCCGACAAGGTTCACATTCCCGTTTATATTGTGGTCATAGCCACCTTCGTGACCGTGCTCCAGCTTCTGATGCAGGCCTACACTCCGGCCATCTACAGCGCCCTGGGAGTGTTCATACCCCTCATCGTGGTGAACTGCATCGTCCTCGGCCGCGCCGAGGCTTTTGCGGGCAAGAACGGCATCCTCGATTCCGCCCTCGACGGTCTCGGGGTAGGAGCGGGCTTCATCATCTCCCTCACAGTACTCGGAATGGTTCGGGAAATCCTCGGCACCGGTTCCGTCTTCGGCTGGAAATTCATCTCCGGCGACGGGATCCTCGCCTTCGTGATGGCTCCCGGAGCCTTCCTGTGCATGGGCTACCTGATGGTCCTTTTCAACAAATATCTGAAGAAGTAAGGCTATGGAGTACCTGTTCATAATAGTTTCGGCGATCTTCGTCAACAACATAATGCTGGCCCAGTTCCTGGGCACCTGTCCTTTCATAGGGGTTTCCAACAAGCTCTCCACGGCAACCGGAATGTCAATGGCCGTGTGCTTCGTGATGACGCTGGCAACCCTGGTAACCTACCTCCTCAACAAGTATCTCCTTCTTCCCCTTGGCCTCGGCTTCCTCCAGACGATAGCGTTCATCCTGGTGATCGCCGCCCTTGTGCAGATGGTGGAGATAGTGCTCAAGAAGGTGAGTCCTTCCCTCTACCAGGCCCTGGGAATATACCTGCCCCTGATCACCACCAACTGCGCCGTCCTCGGCGTAGCCATCAACGTGGTGACCAAGCAGTTTACCTTCGGAGGAGGGCCTTCCCATATGCTGAACCTCGGCGAAGCCGTGGTCTATTCTTTCGCGACCGCTCTCGGATACGGCCTTGCCATGGTGCTTTTCGCCGGACTCCGCGAGCATCTAGCCCTCAATGACGTCCCCAAGGATTTCAAGGGTGTCCCCATCGCCTTCATCACGATAGGCATCCTCGCCCTTGCGTTCATGGGTTTCTCAGGAATCGTTTAACAGTTTTTTGAAATGAAAAGACTACTGGTTCTCCTGGCTCTGGCTTTCTGCGTGGTTGCTGTAGCATCCGCCCAGCAGAGGGCTGTAGGCGCCAGGTTCGGATATGGCTTGGAACTGAGTTACCAGCACTATGTCAAGCCCGACGTCTTCATCGAGGCCGACTTCGGTCTGGACTTCCTCGGCAAGGGCGGTTTCAAGGCTACGGCCATATATGACTTGGAAATCGGCCATCCCGACTGGACTCCCCAGGGCGAATGGATGGTCTATGTCGGTCCCGGCGCCGCACTGGGCGTCGTATGCAACAGCAGGAACAACCCTTCCGGCTTCATGTTCGGAATCTGCGGGCAGCTGGGAATCGAATACACCTTCCCCTTCCCCCTGGCCGTCTCCCTTGACGTCAGGCCTATGTTAGGCTATCACTTCGGTGACAGGGAGGTCTATTCCGGAGGGCTCTACGGGCTGATGCCAACCCTGGGAGCGAGATACAGATTCTAAGACTATACGGACATTAAACGTTGTCTCTTCAAGATGCCGCCGCTTCGCGGCCCCTCCCTCTCATCTTGCCGAGGGTGGCAGAGTCACTTGAAGAGACAATGTTTAATGTGGCGGGTCAGGTATTAATTTATTATCTTCGCAGAAGATGATTCAGGACAGGATCCAACGGTTCGGCCGCAGCCTCAGCGCGATGGTGATGCCAAATATCGGCGCCTTCATCGCGTGGGGTCTCATCACCGCCATCTTCATCAAGGGAGGGTGGTGGCCCAACGAGAACATCGCAAAGATGGTCTCGCCGATGCTGAAGTACCTGTTGCCTACGCTGATAGCCTTCACTGCCGGAAAGAATGTCGGAGGTTACCGGGGAGGAGTGGCCGGCGCCGTGGCGGCGATGGGCGTTATCATCGGGACGGACACGCCTATGTTCCTGGGCGCGATGCTGATGGGGCCGCTGGCCGGATGGTGCGTAAAGAAGTTCGACCGCCTCGTCGAAGGTAAGGTGGGGGCCGGGTTCGAGATGCTGGTGGACAATTTCTCCCTCGGCATCATCGCGATGCTGCTCGCAATAGCCGGGTATCTTCTGATCGGCCACATAGTCGAGGGACTGACGAACTTCCTGAGCGCCGGGGTCAACTGGATGCTTGCCCATAAGATGAATCCTCTCCTGGCAGTCCTGGTGGATCCCGCCAAGGTTCTTTTCCTGAACAATGCGGTGAATCACGGGATAATGACTCCGCTGGGCATTCAGCAGGCCGCAGAGGCCGGTCAGTCGATGCTCTTCCTGGTCGATCCCAATCCGGGCCCGGGGCTCGGAATCCTCCTTGCCTGCTGGGTGTTCGGAAGGGGAATGACAAAGCAGTCAGCACCGGGAGCAGCCGTCATCCAGCTTTTTGGAGGCATCCACGAGATATATTTTCCCTATGTCCTGGCAAGGCCGATTCTGCTCCTGCCGGTTATGATCGGCAATATCTGTGCCTTATATTTCTTTACGATCACTGGATTCGGACTCGTCGCCCCGGCCTCGCCGGGCAGCCTCATCTCGATCATCCTGATGTCCCCGCGCGGCAGGACGCTGGTAGGTATCCTTGGTGTATTGATCGGAACGGCGGTGTCGTTCCTCATAGCCATCCCCATGATCAAGTCCAGGCCTGACTTCCAGGATGAGGAAGAAGACAATGATATCAACGGAAAGCCGGCCGAACTACCGCACCTTGAAGGGACCGTGAGGAAGATTGTTTTCGCCTGTGACGCAGGGATGGGTTCCAGCGCCCTCGGGGCCACCCGTTTCAAGGCCAAACTCCTGAAGAACCACATAGACGGCATCTTCTGTACCAACAGTGCGGTGGATGCCATACCCGCCGATGCCGACCTCGTCGTCTGTCAGGGGACTCTGGCGGAGAGGGTTAAGGGCCACGAAGTCATCCGTATTACGAATTTCATTTCCGATCCCGCCCTGGACGCCCTGGTCGAACGCCTGAAGGCTCCGCAACCGGAAAACCCGGCCGGGGAAGGACTCCTGACCCGTCCGCGCATTCTAGCAGGCCTTCCATCCGAGGGTAGGGATGAAGCCATACTCCGTGCGGGCCGTCTGCTGGAATCCGCCGGATGCGTCTCTCCCGGATATGCCGAGGCTATGCTGGAGAGGGAGCGCCTGACCACCACCTATATGGGTATGGGAATCGCCATTCCGCACGGGACTTCGGAGGCCAAGGGAAAGGTCCTGAGGTCCGGAATCTCGGTCCTTCAGTACCCGGAAGGGGTTGATTTCGGCGAGGAAAAGGCCTTCCTGGTCATAGGCATAGCCGGGGTGGGGGACGAGCACCTGGACATCCTGGCCAGGATCTCTTCCGCTTTGGAGGACGAGGCCCTGCTCGACCGCCTTTCCCATACCGCTGACGCGGAAGAAATATATCAAGCGTTGAAATAAGCGTCTATTTTGAAATGAGAACCAAGACTGTCACCATCACCTCCCCGGACGGGCTCCACGCAAGGCCCGCAGGAGAACTGGTCCATACCGTCAAGTCCTTCGCCGGGACGACGGTTACCCTGGCCACGTCAATGAAGAAGGTCAATGCGGCCGGCATGCTCTCCGTCCTATCCCTCGGCCTCAAGGCAGGAACGGTGGTGGAGGTCGCCGCAGACGGCCCTCAGGAGGCTGAAGCCCTGGATGCGGTGGTGGGGATAATCGAAAAGTCCAACTGATTCTGAAGTGTTTACCTTAAAGAGCATAACGTCGATCGAAGGGTTCGCTTCCGGAACGGCTTTCCTGGTCCCGGGCCGTGTGCCATCCCAAAACGGGACGTCGGCGGTCCTTTCCCTTGATGAGGCGTTCGAGGCCGAACGCAGGAGACTTGAGGACCTGTGCCGGGCAGGCGGGCCTGCAGGAGCGGGGGACATCTTCGCTGCCCATCTGGAGATCCTCGAAGATCCAATGCTCAGGGAGACCTTGGACGCTGCCGTCGCGGAGGGTAAGACTCCCGTCGAGGCCGTCGAAGTTGCGTCTGAACGGCTTGCAGCCCTCTTTTCTGGCATAGACGATGAATATCTGAGGGCCAGGGCCGATGACGTCAAGGATGTGTGCCGCGCTCTCAGGGATTGCCTGTCGGGATATGTAGAAAATCCTTTCGCCGGTCTTCCCGGCGATGCCGTAATAGTTTCAGAAGAACTTTTTCCTTCCGACGTGGCCGCGATGGACCTGAACCGGGTGCGTGCCTTCATCCTCAGGAAGGGGAGCCTGACGAGCCACGTGGCGATCATCGCCCGCAGCAAAGGGATTCCTGTCCTCTTCGGGGTGGATATCAATTCCATAGGCGACGGGGACCGGCTGTTGGTGGACGGATATGAGGGGATTCTGACGGTCCGGCCGGACGAGGCGGAAGAGGAGGCCTTCAGTGAAAGGGCCGCGCATCAGACCCCTGCGGCGGAGGAGCCCCTCCTGAAACAGGACGGGACGCCGGTGAGGATATATGGCAACGCCGGATCCCTCGACGACATACGCGCGACCCTGAATGCCGGAGCAGAAGGTATCGGACTGTTCCGTACGGAGTTCCTGTTCATGAATTCCGACCACCATCCCACGGAGGAAGAGCAGTTTGCCGTTTATCGGCAGGCCGCCCTCGAATGCGGAAACAGGCCGCTGACCATAAGGACCCTGGACATCGGAGGGGACAAGACCCTCACGTATTGGGAACTTCCCCGGGAAGAGAATCCGTTCCTGGGAATCAGGGGTGTCCGTCTTTCCCTGGATTATCCCGGTACGCTGAAAACCCAGGTCCGTGCCATATTGCGGGCCGGAGCCTTCGGGATCGTCTGGATGATGCTTCCTATGATAACGACCTGCGCCGAACTGCGTAGAGTGAAGGAAATCGTCCGGGAGGCGGAGTCGGAACTTGCTGCGGAGTCCGTTCCGCATGCCTCGGGCCTTCCCGTGGGAATAATGATAGAAACTCCGGCGGCTGTCCTCACGGCCGGGGAACTTGCCAGGGAATCTGCGTTTTTCAGCATCGGCACCAACGACCTGATCCAGTATGTTATGGCCGCCGACAGGGGAAATCCCGGAGTGGCACGGCTGTACGACCCGATGGCTCAGGCCGTAAGGAAGGCTATAGAAATCACCGTAGCAGCGGCCGGAGAGGCGGGTATTCCCGTGGGAGTATGCGGTGAGATGGCCTCTGACACGGAATCCAGGAAATGGCTTGCGTCCTGCGGGGTGGATAACATAAGTCTCTCCTCCCCGAGCCTGATCGGCAGCGTGAGAGGAGAGACTCGATAAATCTTAATGTCAGAGGACCGAAACGGTCTGCAGCGTGTTGTAGAGCACGAACAGAGTCCCTGAGAAAACTCCGTTGGAGAAGGTGTCGGTGAAACCCTTGCCCGGGGTGGCGACCTTGATGGCGGTCACGTTTCCGCGGATGATTTTCTTGATCTGATCAATGTCAGGATACAGGAAGAGGATGCCCTCGGCGTCCCTTTCCTGCTTGAGTTCGACGGTGCCTCCGTCCTCCAGCGTGAGGATGACGGGCGTGTCGATGGCGATAAGACCGACCTTGTCGCTCTTGATGGCAAGGTTGAGGTCATAGCCTTCCTCGTGGGTTTCCTTGAAGTACATATAGGTCATCGACATCACGAAGGGAACTGCGTCTCCCTTTACGTTGACGTTCTTGGTGATGACGGTGAGGCTGTTCTTCTGGTTCGAGTAGGTCCCGATCCAGTCCCCGAGTTCCTCGGTCTCGGGTTTTTCGGACTTGATGGCGTAGTAGAGTTCCTTGACGGCCTTGCCGAATTCGTCGTTGGAGTAGTTGGTGCTGATGTAGTCGTCAGGTTCGAAACTGAAGGCGAGGTCGGTGTTCTTCACGCCGGAGGCAATTTTCTGGACCGCACCCTCTTCCAGGAGGTACTGGACCTTGTTCCAGTAAATCGGCTTGCCGTCGGGGCCGGGGAAAGCCCTCTTGTCGGTGGTCTCCACATAGATCTGCTTGGCGTTGATGATCTTTCCGTCGGTGGCGGTGGCGGAGAAGGGGACTCCCTTGGGGGCGTTCTTGGAAACATTGGAGATGTAGTCCAGTTCCAGCATATAGGCGGTGGAGCCGTCGGGGAAACCGATATACTCCAGGCTCGTCATGAAGGGATGCTTGTCCCCCGCATCGACCTTTATCCTTTCGGTGCGGATATGGTTGTATCCGTTATATTTGTAATTGCTGCGGATGAGGTCCTGGGAAATGGCGGGAACGCAGAAAGCGGCGGCGGCCACTGCCAGGAGGGTTTTTCTGAAGATGTCCATATGTAAGATTTTAGTTTGAACGTGCAAATATACTGAAAAATACGTGCCGAGGATGAAAGTTTTTTCGTTATCTTTGTCTAAATCTGCATAATTAAAACTAAAACCGTCATTTCCCATGACTTTCTCGATGATCATACAGCTCCTCATCGTCCTTGCCGCCCTCTATGTCGGCTCAAGGTACGGGAGCCTCGCCCTCGGCGCCATTTCAGGCATCGGCCTGGCCATTCTCGTTTTCGGCTTCGGCCTCAAGCCGGGCACGCCGCCGACAGACGTCATCTACATCATTATAGCCGCGGTGACCTGCGCCGGCACCCTGCAGGCATCCGGAGGTATGGACTGGATGATCCAGATCGCGGAGAAGATGCTCCGTAAACATCCGGACCACATCACCTTCATGGCCCCCCTGACCACCTTCTTCCTCACCGTCCTGGTAGGTACCGGCCACGTTGTCTATACCATAATGCCCATCATCTGCGACATCGCCCTCAAGAAGGGAATACGCCCTGAAAGGCCTTGCGGAGTGGCTTCCATAGCCTCCCAGGTGGGTATAACCTGCTCCCCGATCGCGGCCGCCGTCGTCGGATTCGTCACCATCTCCAACGCTAACGGCTATATGGTGTCCATCCCCCAGGTGCTGATGGTCACCCTTCCGGCCTGCATCATAGGAATCCTGCTGGCTTCCGCGGCCTCATACCGCAGGGGCAAGGACCTTGACAAGGACCCCGCCTTCCAGGCCAGGATCGCCGACCCTGAGCAGAGGGCCTTCATCTACGGCGGTTCCGCGACCACCCTCGACAAGGTCATCACCCGTCCTGCCAAGGCTTCCGTCTATGTGTTCCTCACTTCCCTCATCATCATAGTCGGCTTCGCTTTCTGCCAGATGATCCACGTCGACAAAGGAGGGGAGAGCGTAACCCTCGCGAACGCGATGGGCATTCCCAAGATGAACCTCATCATCCAGATCATAATGCTGACGGCCGCCGCCATCAACATCATTTTCTGCAAGGCGGAGCCCAAGAAGGCAGTCGCCGGAGCCGTATGGCAGTCAGGTATGGTGGCTGTCGTGGCCATTTTCGGAATCGCCTGGCTGGCAGATACTTATTTCGCGAATTATCTGGACGAGATGAAATCGATGCTGATGGGTGTTGTGGAGAAATGGCCCTGGGCCATAGCCTTCGTGTTCTTCCTGGTGTCCGTCCTGATCAATTCCCAGGGGGCCGTGGTGGTCGCGATGCTGCCGCTGGCCTATTCCCTCGGAATCGCAGGTCCGGTCCTCCTTGGAGTCCTTCCCAGCGTGTACGGCTATTTCTTCATCCCCAACTATCCTTCCGACATCGCCACCGTGAACTTCGACCGGTCAGGCACGACGGTGATAGGCAAATATCTGCTGAACCACAGTTTCATGATGCCGGGACTGATCAGCGTGATCGTCTCGACCGTCGTGGGATACCTGATTACGATGGTCCTGTTCCCCGGATTCTTCGCCTCGTTCGGGGCTTAGAGCCAGAAACGGACAGTTAGTATTTCAAACCCATATTATACAATATGAAGGAGTAGATGTCCGCCTGCTCCTCCAGCCGCTTTGACATCGGCTTGCCGCCGCCGTGGCCGGCTTTGGTGTCGATGCGGATCAGGCAGGGGGCTTCGCCGGTCTGGCATTCCTGAAGGGTGGCCGCGAACTTGAAGGAGTGTGCGGGCACAACGCGGTCGTCGTGGTCGGCCGTGGTTACCAATGTCGCGGGATAGCGGGTGCCGGGCCTGAGGTTGTGCAGGGGAGAATATCCCAGCAGATATTTGAACATCTCCGGACTGTCTTCGCTGGTGCCGTAGTCTCCGGCCCAGTTCCATCCGATTGTGAACTTATGGTAGCGGAGCATGTCCATCACTCCCACCTGGGGGATGGCGACTCCGAACAGTTCGGGCCTCTGCGTCATGCAGGCGCCCACCAGCAGGCCGCCGTTGCTGCCGCCGACTATCGCAAGATGGGAAGGGTCGGTATACTTGTTGGCTATCAGCCATTCAGCAGCCCCTATGAAGTCGTCGAACACGTTCTGCTTGTTCATCTTGGTCCCGGCCAGGTGCCATTCCTCGCCGTATTCGCTTCCGCCCCGGAGATTCACTTGGGCGTAGATACCGCCTTTCTCGAGGAAGGGGATCCTGGTGGCTGAGAAGCCGGGGTTGAGGGCGATGTTGAATCCGCCGTATCCATATAGGTAGACAGGATTCTTGCCATTGAGTTTCAGGCCTTTGCGATAGGTAAGGAACATAGGGATGCTGGTGCCGTCCCTGCTGGGGAAGAAGACCTGTACGCTCTCGTAGGCGGAGGGGTCGAAGTTCACCTTCGGAGAGTCGTAGAGGGTGCTCTTCCCAGTCGCCAAATCATAACTGTAGATCGTGGAGGGAACGGTGAAGGAGGAGAAGGTATAGAAGCACTCAGGATGGTCCTTCCGGCAGGAGAAACCGGCGGCTCCCACGGAGGGGAGGGCGATTTCCGAGAGCCTGTTCCCCTGGTAGTCATATACATAGCTGTGGGTGCAGGCGTCCTTCATAAAGGAAATTATGAGTTTGTCCGCCACGGGGTAGATGCCGTCGATCACATTCTCCTGTTCCGGCAGGATCTCTTTCCAGTCCTTGATTCCTGGACGGGCGAGATCGGCCGCCATTATCCTGTATTTCGGGGCTCCGTAGTTGGTAAGGATATAGATGGTGTTACCGTCCTCCGCGATGGGGGAGTAGTTGAAATCATAATCGGAAACCATCTGCATGAACTGGGAGTCCGGATTCGTCAGGTCTTTCACGTACAGAAGGTTGCCTGTGCCCATACCGTCCTCGTAGAGGTACATCACCTTCTCGTCTTCGCTCACGTCCACGAGGTAGAACCGCTGTGGATACATCGGATTGCAGTAGAACAGCCTGTCCTCGCTCTGGGGAGTGCCGATCTTGTGGTAATAGACCTTGTGGCCCTCGTTGACGTTGGTGAATTCCCTGCCGCCTGTCGGGGCGTCGTAGGCACTGTAGTAGAAGCCGTCCCCCTTCCAGGCGGCGCCGCTGAACTTGGCCCATTCGATATGGTCGGGAAGAAGTTTCCCGGTGGCCGTTTCCATTACATAGAACTCCCTCCAGTCGCTGCCGCTGCGGGAGATGGAATAGGCCATATGTTTCTCGTCATTGGAGAAGTAGATGCCGTTGAGGGCCACGGTACCGTCGTCGGAAAGGGCGTTTGGATCGAGGAAAACTCGGGGTTCCGCATCCTCGGAGTCCTTCACGTACAGGACGCTTTGGTTCTGGAGGCCTGAGTTCTTGTAGAAGAAGGTCTTCCCGGCCCTTTTGAACGGGGCGGACAGTTTCTCGTAATCGGACACTTCGTTCAGCCTTTTCAGCAGTTTGTCCCTGAACTTGATCTTGCTGAAATACTTAGCGGTAACTGCGTTCTCCGCCTCCACCCAGGCCTTCGTGGCCGCGCCGTTCTCATCTTCCA
Organism: Bacteroidales bacterium; assembly: GCA_017427885.1. GTDB lineage: Bacteria > Bacteroidota > Bacteroidia > Bacteroidales > UBA932 > Cryptobacteroides. The sequence continues at coordinate 92,595 of JAFRRW010000017.1, read as the reverse complement.
GCCACCTGTAAGGGTCTGCCACCTCCGTGCCGAAATACACGTCCTTCGTTCCGTCCTTCACCGGAGCGGGATAGTTGACCTGCGCCCCGGCAACCATCGTCATTGTCGCCATAGATATAACCAGAATCAATTTTTTCATATCATTCGTCATTTTCCGTAAATATAATCATTTTTCATCATCCTTCACGTAGTCGGTTTGTTGAAGAATTTTGGTTATATTTGTAAGATGGAAAACAAACGTAAAACACATTGATATGAAAAAGGTAGTATTGATCAGACACGGCGAGAGCCAGTGGAACAAGGAAAACAGGTTCACGGGGTGGACGGACGTCGACCTCAGCGAGAAAGGCGTGCAGGAAGCCCACGATGCGGGCGTTCTGCTGAAGCAGGAAGGTTATACTTTCGAAAAGGCCTACACCTCCTACCTCAAGAGGGCCGTTAAGACTCTCAACAACGTCCTGGACGCGATGGACCTGGACTGGATCCCGGTGGTGAAGAGCTGGAAGCTGAACGAAAAGCATTATGGCAACCTCCAGGGCCTGAACAAGGCTGAAACCGCCGCCAAGTACGGCGACGAGCAGGTTCACGTCTGGAGAAGGAGCTATGACGTGGCTCCCCTTCCCATACCCGAGGACGATCCCCGCAACCCCAGGTTCGACCCCCGTTACGCCGAGGTCGACGACAAGGACCTTCCCCGCACTGAAGCGCTTTGCGATACGGTTAAAAGGACCATTCCCTACTGGCTTGACGTCATCTATCCCGATATGATGAAGAGCGAGAAGCCCATCGCGGTAGTCGCACACGGCAACAGCCTGCGCTCCATCGTGAAGTACCTCAAGGGCATCTCCGACGCCGACATCGCCGCCCTGAACATCCCCACCGCAGTTCCCTACGTGTTCGAATTCGACGATGAGGGAAATTTCGTGAAGGATTACTACCTCGGCGACCAGGAGGCCATCAAGGCCAAGATGACGGCCGTGGCCAACCAGGGAAAGGCCAAGAAATAAATCCATAAAGACAGGATATGAATGTGAATGAGGCCTGCACGACCATAATGGTCGGCAGCGGGATGATGGCGGACGGTTCGATGGTCTATGGCCGTTCGGACGATTCCAACGCCGTGAAGGCTACAAAGTTGGCCGTTTACGGGGACACCGACGAGGGCCCTGAGGAATTCGTGGCCCTGGACGGCCCGTTCCGGATGAAACTTCCACGCCGGAGGCTTGGTTTCAGCGCCCTGGAGAGGGCGGACCTGCCCTACCACTGGGGGGAGGCCGGATTCAACACCCTCGGAGTGGGAATGAGCGGTACGGAGACCATCTTCTCCAGTGAAAAGGTCCTCGCCCTCGATCCTTACGTGGAGGACGGAATAGGGGAGAACAGCGTGATCCAGATCGTGCTGCCGTACATTTCCTCGGCCCGTGAAGGGGTGAAGAGGCTCGGTGCGCTCATCGAGGAGAAGGGAAGCGCCGAGGGCTTCGGGGTGGCTTTCATGGATTCGAAGGAGACCTGGTACCTGGAGAACGCCGGAGGCCACAGATGGCTGGCCCGCCGGATGACGAAGGATATGTATTTCGTGTCCGGCAACCAGAGCAGGTATCGCGAATACAATCCTAAGGACAGCCAGAACTTCCTGGCTTCCAAGGACCTGGTGGAATTTGCCGTTGCCGGAGGGCTTTACGACCCTTCGAAGGGGGACTTCGATTTCCACGAGGCTTATTCCCTGGAAAGCGAGAATGACAGGACCTATAACTATCCCCGCGTTTGGGGCCTCCAGAAGATGTTCACCCCTTCGGTGAAGACGGATGTGAGGAAAAACGCCTTCCCGGTGTATCAGAAGGCCGACAGGCCCCTTACCATCAGTGATATCCGCGAGGCTTTCCGTTTCCATTACGACGGGACCTCCCACGACCCCTACCTCCATTCCAACCCGAAGGAACCCTACCGTCCGGTGTCCATTTTCAGGACCATCAACACCCATATCCTTCAGGTGAGGCCCTGGCTCCCCAAGGAGATCGGCTGCCTGGACTATATGGCTGAGGGGATGGCCGACCTGAGCGTCTTCCTGCCGCTGTACCAGGGGGTGACTTCCTATCCCCATCCATACACCGTCGGGACGAAGCATTCCGACCCCGTGTCGGCGTACTGGCGTTTCAGGAAGGTGTCCGCCCTGGGAATGGTAGATTACAACGCGTACGCTCCTCTCATCAAGAAGACCTATGCCGACCTCGAGGCCGAGAACGACCTTAGGCAGAAGGAGATGGAGGAAGAGTACCTGGCAATCTGCGGATCGCGGCCCATCGCAGCGCGGGAAATGCTCCAGGACTTCTCCGACAAGGTCCTTAAACGGGCCCTTGCCGTAACGGACGGGCTTATCGAGGAACTCTTCACCCGCCTGACACGGGATGTCCAGGCGGAGTACCTGTTCCACGGCGCCTGATCCTGGATAGATCCGGGTTGGTTAATAACAATAATCTGTTTATCTTTGCAGCCCGGTGAACGGTTCCGTAGCTCAGCTGGATAGAGCAACAGCCTTCTAAGCTGTGGGTCTTGGGTTCGAATCCCAACGGAATCACGAATAATCACAATGACAATGAGTATTAAAAGCACCTTGATCATCGCTGCTTTTGCAGCGGTTTGCCTTTCCTGTTCCGGTCCGCGCGGGAATAAGGCGTGGAACGACTCGGACAAGGAACTTGCAAATGCCATCCTCCACGACAATACGCTGGACGTTGTGGACAATATGGGCAGAGCACTGCTACAGAAAGGGTATAACGCCGGCAGCGGGTACAACCAGACCTGGATAAGGGATTTCAACACCTTCATCGAGACCATACTGGAGGTGGTGGAACCCGGAGATGTCAGGAATGCCCTCTCGACTTTCTTCCTGATGCAGCAGGAGAATGGGGAAATCATCGACGGATACGTCCTTGAGAAAGATTTCACGTGGAAGGACGACCAGTTGTTCACTTCCCCCGCGGCACCAGGGTATGTCGGATTCAAGAACACCGTCGAGACCGACCAGGAAACCTCCCTGGTCCAGGCGGTCCGCAAGTATGTCGAAAAGAGCGGCGACAGGGATTTCCTTTCCGCGGATATGGCAGGAAAGACCGTCCTGAAGCGCCTGGAGGAGGCTATGGATTATCTTATGCGGGAGAAATTCGATGCCGGATACCAGTTGCTTACCGGGGCCCTTACGGCCGACTGGGGGGATGTCGAGAACGACCCGGTGAACTGCGTTGACATCGGTCCCGGCTCTACCGTTACGATTGACATCTATGACAACGCGATGATGGTCATCGCGCTGCGCGACCTCGCATATCTCGACGAGGCCGGACGGACCAGGTGGGATACCCTCCGGGCATCTTTCGAAAAGAATATCCGCAGATGGCTCTGGGATTCCAAGGGAGGCCGTTACATCCCTCACCTCTATCCGGAGGGCAAGCCTGAGGCCGTGGATTTCGACGAGAGCCTGATTTATTATCACGGAGGGACCGCCATCGCCATCGAGGCAGGGCTGCTGTCAAAGGACGAGATCCGCAAGGTCAACGATGACATGCTGGCCAACGTGAAGGCCTCCGGAATGCCTTCCATCGGCTTGACCGTCTATCCGACCTATCCCGCCGGGTTCTTCCCCGTCGGGATGAAGACCCCCTTCAACTACCAGAACGGAGGGGACTGGACCTGGTTCGGCGGAAGGATGATACAGCAGTTGATACTCAACGGTTTCGTCGCCGAGGCATACCAGGAGGTACGCCCCATGCTGGACCGTGTGATCGTCAACGGTGATTTCTACGAGTGGTACGGACCCGGCTGCGTGCCCAGTGGTTCCGCTGAATTCAAGGGGTCGGCCGGAGTGCTCTGCAAGGCCATCGCCCTCCTGAAGTACTGGGCGAAGGCCAACGAATAAAACAGGTTACTGTCTCTACAGCCTGCGGATCCAGATGTTCCTGAAACTGATGGGTTTGCTGGGGTCTCCGTGCATCTGGAGGCCGATGGGGCCGTCCCCGTGCGGACGGACCTTGGGGAATCCGATATACTCGGTGGTTCCCAGGATTTCCACGTTGTTCTGGACCACCACCCCGTTGTGGAGCAGGGTTACTCGGGGACGGTAGAGGTAGGTTCCGTCGGGATTGAAGACGGGAGCGGTGTAGATGATGTCATAGACGTTCCATTCTCCCGGCCTGCGCATTGCGTTCACCAGCGGCGGAGACTGTTTGTAAACGGAACCGACCATTCCGTTCACGTATGTCTCATTTATGTAATTGTCCAGTATCTGGATTTCGTACATACCCTGCAGGAAAACGCCGCTGTTGCCCCTCGCCTGGTTGGAACCTTCGATGTCTTCGGGAACCCTCCATTCAAGATGCAGCTGGAAACTTCCGAAAGTCTCCTTGGTCCTGATGTCGCCGGAGCCTTTTTCCTTGCTGACGGTCATTACTCCGTCGGCCACCTTCCAGGCCGGATCCCCGCCTTTCGACGACTCCCATTTGGAAAGGTCCTTTCCGTCGAAAAGCACGATGGCGTCGGAAGGGGCTGTGTTGATCAGTATGTCGCCGGGGGTGACGACCTTGGGCTGGGGAGTCCAGTATTCGGACATCCCGGGACGCATCGGTTCCGGTGCGGGATAGGTTTTTTCCTGGGCGAAGGATGAGAGGCAGAGGCAGAAAAGCGCTGCCGCAATGATGAAGTTCGTTTTCATGATATGTAAAAACTTGATTTGATCCATTCTCGCCATAAATATATGAAAGCAATGACGGAAATGCAAACAATCCGGGATAAACACCTGATTAATTATTTTTTTTGCTATTTCGGATATTATTACTTAAATTCGTCAGGATAATGCGCGAAAACGTTTTTCAATAAAAATATATCATGAACCATCTTTTAATTTTCAATCTTGGTGCCGGCGAAATAGTCGTCATCTGCCTCGTCGTCCTGCTGCTTTTCGGCGGCAAGAAGATTCCTGAACTTATGAAGGGGCTCGGAAAGGGCGTCAAGAGTTTCAAGCAGGGAATGAACGAGATCGAGAAGGACCTCAATGTCGACGAGATCACCAAGGACGAAGGCCCGAAGACTAAAACCAATTAACATTCAATATTCACCTACATTATGAGCAAAGAAATCACCAGAAGATCTTTCCTTAAGACCGGGACTGCCGCCGCCATCGGGCTCACCGTGGCTCCCAGCACGATCCTCGGCAAGACCTATGGCCACACAGCCGCTCCCAGCGACAAGCTGAACGTCCTCGGCGTCGGAATCGGCGGCCGCGGAGCTTCCGACCTCCGTGCCGTTGCCAAGACAGAGAACATCATCGGCCTCGCCGACGTGGACTGGGCATACGCCGACCACGTGTTCAAGCAGTATCCGAACGCCAAGAAGTTCAACGACTACCGCAAGATGTACGACAAGATGCTGAAGAGCGCCGACGCCGTCATCGTTGCGACAGCCGACCACACCCACGCCATCATCGCGGCCGACGCCATCACCGCCGGCAAGCACGTGTACGTGGAGAAGCCGATGACCCTCTATCCTTATGAGTCCAGGCTCCTTACCAAGCTCGCCAAGAAGTATAAGGTGGCCACCCAGCAGGGTAACCAGGGCGCTTCCGGAGAGGGTACGCGCAAGGCCATCAACTGGTTCCTCAACGGTGAGATCGGCGAGGTCACCAGGATCGACGCCTTCACCAACAGGCCCATCTGGCCTCAGGGCATCAACGCTCCCACCGAGCCGGCTCCCGTGCCCAAGACTATGAACTGGGATTCCTTCATCGGCCCTGCCAAGTTCCGCGAGTACCATCCCGTGTACACTCCCTGGAACTTCCGCGGCTGGTGGGACTTCGGTTCCGGAGCCCTCGGCGACATGGCGAACCACATCCTCCAGGTCGCTTTCAAGGCCCTGAACCTCGGTTCTCCTACCGATATCGTCGGCAGCTCCACGATGCTTATGACCGACTCCTGCCCTGCGGCTGAGAGGATCGTCTATAAGTTCCCTGCCCGTGACAACCTTCCCAAGGTCGCCCTTCCGCCCGTCACCCTCACCTGGTCCGACGGAGGCATCGTTCCCGAGTTCCCCTTCAACATGCCTGAAGGCAAGAAGTTCAGTTCCGACGGTGTCACCGTGTGGTACGGTACCAAGGACACGATGGTCGTCGGCTGCTATGGAAACGAGCCTTTCCTCTGCTCCGGACGCGAGCCTGTCGTTCCTCAGGTCTGCCGCGTAGTCGAGGACAACGCACATCAGCAGGACTGGGTGCGCGCCTGCAAGGAAGCTCCCGAATACAGGGTTCCTTCAGAGTCCGACTTCCAGTTCGCCGGCCCTCTCAACGAGATGATCGTGATGGGTTGCGCAGCCGTTCGTCTGCAGACCCTCGGCCAGTGGCTGAAGTGGGACGGAGAGAACCTCCGCTTCACCAACATCCCCGCCACTGCGCAGATCCGCAGCGTCATCAAGGACAAGTTCAACATCACCGACGGTCACCCGACCTTCGCCCGCGACTACTCCGAGCCCATCGACGCCAACGAGTATGCCAGGGAACTCGTCAACCACACCTATCGTGAAGGCTGGAAGCTTCCTGCAATGCCCACCGATGTTTAATCCAAGTAATATCTTAGCACAATGAAACGCATATTAACTGTTTTCGCCTGCATCGCGGCCGTCGCTTTGGTGGTTGCCTGCGGCAATAAGAAGAAAGAGGCCAAGGCTGCCGCCGAGGCCGCTGCGACCGAGACCGAGGCCGCAGTTCCCGCCCATGAGATCATCCAGGCTCCCCAGGTGGATCTCGCCACCCTCAAGCAGGACAAGGACGGATACTATATCCTTTTCGACGGCAAGACCTTCACCGGCTGGAGGGGCTATGGAAAGGACTATGTTCCTGAAAGGTGGACTATCGACAACGGCTGCATCAAGCTTTCCGGCTCCGGCACCGGCGAGGGCCAGACCAAGGAAGGCGGAGACCTGATTTTCGCCCACCAGTTCAAGAACTTCGAGCTCGACCTCGAGTGGAAGATCTCCAAGGGAGGAAACTCCGGTATCTTCTACCTCGCCCAGGAGGTCACCACGGAGAAGGATGGAAAGACCCGCTACGAGCCTATCTACATCTCCTCTCCCGAGTATCAGGTGCTTGACAACGCCAACCATCCTGACGCCAAGATGGGCAAGGACGGCAACCGCATGAGCGCATCCCTGTATGACATGATTCCTGCCGTGCCTCAGAACCAGAAGCCTTACGGAGAGTGGAACCACGCCCACATCATGGTTTACAAGGGCACCGTGGTCCATGGCCAGAACGGAGAAAACGTGGTCGAGTATCATCTGTGGACTCCCCAGTGGACCGAGATGCTCCAGGCCAGCAAGTTCAGCCAGGAGAAATGGCCCCTTGCCTTCGAGCTCCTCAACAACTGCGGCGGCCCCGAGCATCAGGGATACTTCGGCATCCAGGATCACGGCGACGACGTCTGGTATCGCAACATCCGCATAAAGATTCTCGACTAAGGCATTTTTCCCATGAAGAGAATTCTGTATGTAGTATTGGCAATGGCAACTTTGACTGCCTGCTGCAACAAGGCGGCAGTCAAGGAGCCTGTCAAGAAGGACATAGGCGTACAGCTTTATTCCGTACGTGAGATCCTTGGCAGCGGCGAGGCCATCAAGCCCGTCCTCAAGCAGCTTGCGGATATGGGCTACACCGCAGTCGAGCCCGCCGGTTATTCCGACAAAGGCACGATCTACGGCCTCGAGCCCGCCGCCTACAAGGCCGCCCTTGACGAGGTGGGACTCGAGTCCCTTTCCACCCACGTGAACAAGTACATTTCGCCGGACGAGCTCAAGAGCGGCGATTTCACCGAGTCCCTCAAGTGGTGGGACCAGTGCATCGCAGCCCACAAGGAAGCCGGAGTGAAGTACATCGTGATGCCTTCGATGGCCCGCAACCTCAACGCCAAGGACCTCAAGACCTGGTGCGACTACTTCAACGCTGTCGGTAAGAAATGCGCCGAGGCCGGCATCAAGTTCGGCTATCACAACCATTCCCAGGAGTTCGACAAGGTCACCGACCTCGACAAGAAGGTCTATGACTTCATGCTGGAGAACACTGATCCCCAGTATGTCTTCTTTGAGATGGACGTCTACTGGGCCGTGATGGGCAGGGCTTATCCCGTCGAGTATTTCCAGAAATATCCCGGCCGCTTCAAACTGCTCCATATCAAGGACCATTATGACCTGGGAGCCAGCGGTATGGTCGGTTTCGACGCCATCTTCAACAATGCGAAGGTCGCCGGCGTGGAAGCCATTGTCGTCGAGGTGGAAGGCCATCCCGAGGACAAGACCATCATGGATATGATGAAGAACAGCGTGGACTATCTCCTCGCCGCTCCTTTCGTTCCTGTTCATTATGGCGAATAAGCCGGCTGTAAAGGACAATTCTGATGAAATGACATTCTGGGGACATCTCGACGTCCTCAGAATGTCTCTTTATCGTATCCTTGGTGTCCTCCTGGTCACCATGATACTTTCTTTTATCGTTCTCCCCCACATTTTCGACCGGTTCATCCTGGGCCCTACCGACGGCAGTTTCTTCCTGTACCGCTGGCTGTCAGCCCTGCGTGGCGTACCGTTCGCTCCGGATTTCGGTGACGGGCAATTCCACGTCGATATCATCAACATCAACGTGGCCACCCAGTTCATGAAACACTTCGTCCTGTCCTTCTGGATGGGCCTGGTGCTGGGTTTCCCGTTCGTCCTGTACGAGATCTGGAAATTCATAAAACCCGCCCTTTTCCCCAGCGAGGAGAAAAGTCTCAGCTCAGCCTTCATTTTCGGAGGCGGGATGTTCTATCTCGGCTGCGCCCTGGGCTATTGCGTGATTTTCCCCTTTGCCTTCAGGTTCCTCACCCAGTACCAGCTGAGCGAGCTGATCGAGAACCAGATCAGCATGGATTCCTACCTGAACAACTTCCTCATTATCATCTTTATGATGGGACTCCTCTTCGAACTTCCCCTCGTGGCGATGATTTTGTCGAAGATGAAACTTCTGCACAGGGGATTCATGAGGCAGTACCGCAAACATGCGGCCGTGGCCCTTCTTGTCCTGGCCGCAATCATCACCCCCACCGGCGACCCGTTCACCCTTGCGGTGGTGTTCATCCCTCTTTTCCTGCTCTACGAACTTTCCATCCTGCTGGTGAGGCCTGCTCCTCCAGAGGATGACGATGAAGACGATGACAATCCCCGCAATAACTGGGAGAGCATCGATGACCAGAGTGAGGAAATGCAGGAGGCTATGAATTCTTCCCCTTCTTCCCAAGACTCTCCAGAATCACCACAAGGATAGCCCCTGCAGCGAACCAGATGACGGCTCCCGGAACGTGAAGGTTCCCGGGGGTCTGAGAAGCGTTGTTTGCGGCTTCCACTGCAGCCATGTCGTTCCAGGGCCATACCTTGACCAGGAAGCCCAGCACGAAGCCCAGGAGGACCATCATCGTGGGCCTCTGATGGTTTGCGAGCAGCCAGTGGAGTCCTTTCGAGAACAGGACCATTCCTATCATGCAGCCCAGGATGAACCAGAGTACGGGAACGGCCTCCATCTCGAGGAAGGCGTCAAGCATATAATTGTAGATGCCAAGAATCAGGAGGATGAAGCTGCCGGATATGCCTGGAAGTATCATCGAACAGACCGCCAGGGCTCCGCTTACGATAAGATACCACGCCGGAGCCGAGGATGCGACGCTGGCGTTGGGAATGAGGGCGAGAAGAACTCCGGCGAGGGCGCCGAGAACAAGGAGGAGGATGTCGGAGAACTTCCAGTTCCTGTATTCGACGAGCATATAGATGGAGGAGACCAGGATCAGGGCGAAGAAGAAGGCGTAGGTCTGGACGGGATAATGGGCTAGTGTATATTTTACCAGATGACCGAGAAGGACGAAGCCGACGGCGAATCCGATGAGGACGCCAAGGAGGAACCTTCCTTTGATGGCCTTCCAGAACTCCGCCGCCTTTCCCGAGAAGAGGAGTTTCCAGTTCTTTGCGGTGAGGATGGCGTCGATGGACTCCAGCATCGGCTCGAGGATGCCCGTCATCAGGGCTATGGTGCCCGCAGACACTCCCGGAACGACTCCGGAGCCCATTCCGAAGCCTTTCGCGGCGTTCACGATGTCTTGTCTCATTTTATCTTGTCGAGATAGGTCTTGATTGCCAGGAAGGCTTCTGCCTCGGAGAGGGTGCGTCCGGTGGGATCTGAAATCACCATGTCGAAGACTTTGCCCGGAAGAGGCTTGCGGCCTATTTTGAATCTGGCCGGAGAAATGGCGCAGATGAATTCTACGGAGAATTCGTCGCTGTTCACCAGGGAGATGAAAAGATCGGACCTGGCGGCGGTCACCTGACGGATCTTCTCCTCTGAGAGGCGGCCGAACCAGTTGAGGTCCTTGCGGATGATGGTGCCGGTGATGCTGGTGATGAGCCTTTCGCCCGAACCGAGTTTCTTCATGTCAAGGAAGAAGATTTCCCCCTTGAGGTTATTTTCACGGAAAAAACCCTGCAGGAGGAGTTTGCACTCGTCGAAGCTGGTGTCCTCGGAATCCAGCAGGGCGGTGACGCTATGGATGCTTGAAAGTGGCATCATCGCCGTGGGTTCCTGGCTGCGGTGCTTCCGAAGGCTCCTTTTTCTCAAAAAAGACTTTATTGCCGATATCAGTTTCATACGAATTCAACGTTTACCCCGTTTTCTCTTATGAGGGCGCGGATTTCCTCCTTGGCGGCCTTCCACCTCGGAACGTCTATCTTGGTTCCCACCACTTCCACAACCTTCGCGGCCAGGATCGAACCGACCTCCCCGCACACCTTGAGGGGCATTCCGAGGGAGTGGGCGTAGAGGAAGCCGGCGGCGTAGGTGTCCCCGGCTCCGGTGGCGTCGATGGTCTTGGCCGGCCAGGACCCGATGAAATGGTATTCGTCCCCGCTCTGTACCATCGAGCCCTCCTTCCCGACCTTCACCACTGCTATGTCGCAGTGGCTCGAAATCTCCGCAAGCGCCTCGCGCGGAGGAAGTTTCGTGAAGGCCCTGGATTCGGATTCGTTGGCGAAAACTATGTCCACGTAATTGTCCACCAGGTTGTGCAGGAAGGCGTCGTTCGACTCCACCACGTTGTAGGAGGCCATATCCAGGGAGATTATGCACCCGGCGGCATTAGCCATCTGGACGGCGGTCGAGATGAGGTCCTGGTCCTGCACCAGGTATCCCTCGATATGGAAATAGTCGTAGCCTTGGAAATATTCCGGCTTAAGGTCCTTGGGGCTCAGTTCGAGGGCTGCTCCCATATAGTCTGCGAAGGTCCTCTCGGCGTTGGCCCCGGTGATGAACACCATGCACCTTCCGGAGGATTTCGTACCCTGGAGCATCGTCATTTTCACTCCGGACTGCTCCAGCGTGCTCTTGAAGAGATGCCCTATTTCGTCGTCGCCGATCTTTCCGATGTAGCCCGAGGGCATTCCGAAAATCGACGTGCAGGTGATGGTGTTGGCGGCCGACCCTCCGGGGACGTATTTGACCCCGATTTCCCTGAGGGCGGACCAGATCTTGTCGCCGGTCTCCATGTCCACGTGCTGCATGCTCCCCTTGGGGAGGTGGTATTTCTCGAGGAGGGAGTCGTCCGGAAGGACGGCGAGTATGTCAGTGAGGGCGTTGCCTATGCCGAGGATTGATTTCATTTCGGGTCTTGGTGGTTGCTCGGATTGCAAAGTTATTAAAATTTATGTTAAATTCGCATGATATTGTGATTGTATGGAGAAACGTGTATCCAACGCCCTGAACTACCTGCTATGGCTTGCCGTGGCCGTCGTGCTGCTGTATTTCTGTTTCAAGGGGGTTGATTGGAAAGCTTTCTGGGAGGGGTTGAAGTCGTGCCGCTGGGAATTCATCGCAATATCTATGGGATTCGGAGCCATGTCTTTCTGGATCAGGGGTTTGCGTTGGAGGGAACTTCTTATTCCTATAGATTCTTCGACGAAGAGGCTTACCGTTTTTAATGCGGTGAATATCAGTTATATAGTGAATATGGTAATGCCGAGGGTGGGGGAATTCGTCCGTTGCGGGTTCATCACCAGGCATTCGGCCAGGGATTCACAGGACAAACCCCTCGCATCCTACGACAAGGTGCTGGGAACCGTCGTGATGGAGAGGGCCTGGGACGTAATGATGGTGATCCTGCTGGTCCTGGGCTTCCTTACCGTGGGAATGGGGCGGTACGGGGAATTCTTCGTAAGCGGAATCCTGGACCCCATTTCTGCCAAAATCAGTTCCGGAGGGGTGCTCCTGACCGTCCTTATCATTTTGGTTCTCGCCATTTTGGTTTTCCTGGCTGTGAAGTATCGTCACAGGAGCGGATACCTGTCCAGGGTGGCCTCATTCTTTGAAGGAATCAAGGAGGGGCTCGGGACCTGCCTCCGTATGAGGAGCGGATGGAAGTTCGTGGTGCTGACCCTGATGATATGGATGTGCTACTGGATGATGAGTGCGGGAATAGTGTGGGCGGTACAGGGCATAGACGTCGGGAAAGTCAGTCCGGTGCTCCAGGGCGCCGTGGCCAACGTCTCCGGCCTCGACATGCTCGACGCCCTCTTCCTGATGATGGCGGGCAGCCTCAGTTCCCTGATTCCCGTTCCAGGAGGTTTCGGGGCCTTCCACTGGGTAGTCGCCACTTCCCTCCTCACCATGTTCGGAGTACCCTGGGAGATGGGCATCCTTTTCGCCACCCTTTCCCACGAGTCCCAGATAATAACCCAGGCAGTCTGCGGAGGCCTTTCCTACCTCAGCGAGGTTTTCCGCCGCCGATGAAAGAGAAATAGAATATGAGAGACCTGTTCCTGACAAATACGCTGACGAGAAAGAAGGAGAAGTTCATCCCGATACAGCCGGGCCACGTGGGAATGTATGTCTGCGGCCCCACCGTCTATGGGGACGCCCATCTGGGACACGCCCGTCCCGGAGTGACCTACGACGTCCTTTTCAGGCTCCTCAGGCATCTGGGTTACAAGGTCCGTTATGTCCGTAACGTAACCGATGTAGGACACCTCGAGCACGATGCCGACGAGGGGGAGGACAAGATAGCGAAGAAGGCCCGCCTGGAGCAGATAGAGCCGATGGAGGTCGCCCAGAACTACACCGAACGCTACCACGAAGCGATGCGCAAGCTGAACTGCACCCCTCCGTCCATCGAGCCCCGCGCCTCAGGCCATATCATAGAGCAGATCGAGACGGTGAAGAAGATCCTCCAAGCCGGATATGCCTATGAGAGCAACGGGAGCGTGTATTTCGACGTAGAGAAATATGACAGGGACTTCCACTACGGGGTTCTTTCCGGCCGAAACCTCGACGATACCCTCGAAGGGACCAGGTCCTTGGACGGACAGGGCGACAAGAGGGCTCCTTTCGATTTCGCCCTTTGGAAAAAGGCCGAGCCGGAGCATATAATGCGCTGGCCTTCGCCCTGGGGAGAAGGTTTCCCGGGATGGCATCTGGAGTGCTCCGCGATGAGTGAGAAATATCTCGGCAGGGAATTCGACATCCACGGGGGAGGAATGGACCTCATCTTCCCCCACCACGAGTGCGAGATAGCCCAGAACGAGGCTTCCAGGGGCACCAGGGGAGTGCATTACTGGGTCCACAACAATATGATCACCATCGGCGGACAGAAGATGGGCAAGTCTCTGGGCAATTTCATCACCCTTCCCGAACTCTTCTCCGGAAGGCATCCCCTTCTCGCCCACGCATACGACCCTATGACCATCAGGTTCTTCATCCTTCAGGCCCATTACCGCGGTACCCTCGACTTCTACAACGAGGCCCTGGACGCATCGGAGAAGGGCTACAGGAAGGTGATGCAGGGCTACCGCGACCTCGCCGCCCTGGCCGTTGCGGCAGGATGCGTCTCTCCGGTAAAGGGTTCCGACGGGAATCCCGCCGGCTCCCTCGAATACGGGGAGATGATAACGGACATCGCGCCCGATGCGGTTCCCGAAGGGACTTCCTCCGAAGTGAAGGCCGTGTTCGACGGGGTTTACGAAGCCCTTTGCGACGACATCAACACCCCCGTTGCCCTCGCGAAACTCTTCGAGGGCGTACGCCTCGTGAATCTGGCGAAGGATGGTTCGTCCTCTCTTTCGAAACTCGACCTGGAGGTGCTGGAAAGGCTCTTCGAGGACGTTCTGTTCGGAGTTCTCGGCCTCAGGGACACCACCGCCGCCGGACCTTCCGACAAGTCGGAGAAGACCATAGCAGGCCTTATGGAAATGGTCCTGGAGGACAGGGCCACCGCCAAGGCTGCCAAGGACTGGCCCCGCAGCGATGCCATCCGCGATCATCTCAAGGCCCTCGGCATTGTAGTTAAAGACACCAAGAACGGTCCTGAGTGGACCATTGAATAAGATATCATTTTTTCCCGGCGGGTATCCTTTGGAACCTGTGCTACCCTCGGCATCATAAGAGGGGGGACCGTGAGCGTAGCGAACGGTGGGATCGAGCGAAGCGAGACGGTTTCCAAAGGGTACCCGCCGGGAAAAACGGGAAAAAGACTATGACTAAATTCATTTCGTGGAATGTGAACGGCCTGAGGGCCTGTGCCGGAAAGGGATTCGCCGATGTTTTCGAAACCCTTGACGCCGACTTTTTCTGCCTCCAGGAGACGAAGATGCAGCAGGGACAGCTGGATATGGAGTTCTGGGGTTACAGGTCGTACTGGAATTCGGCCGACAAGAAGGGATATTCGGGCACTGCTGTTTTCACAAAGAAGGAACCCCTTTCGGTCTCCTATGGCATCGGGGTCGATGAACACGACCACGAGGGCCGTGTGATCACCCTCGAGATGCCCTCTTACTACCTCGTAAACGTCTATGTCCCCAACTCCCAGGACGGCCTCCGCCGCCTGGACTACAGGATGAAATGGGAGGACGATTTCCGCGCCTACCTCCTCGGCCTCGCCTCCCGCAAGGGCGTCGTGGTGTGCGGCGACCTTAACGTAGCCCACAAGGAGATAGACATCAAGAACGCGGCAGCCAACCGCCGCAACGCCGGCTTCACCGACGAGGAGAGGGGAAAGTTCTCCGACCTCCTCGCCTCAGGCTTCACCGACACCTGGCGCCTCCTCAATCCCGACGAGGTGAAATACTCCTGGTGGTCCTACCGTTTCCGCGCCCGCGAGAACAACGCAGGGTGGCGGATAGACTACTTCCTCGTGTCCGACTCTCTGAAGGACAGGATTGCCGGAGCCGACATCCACAACGAGGTTTTCGGGTCCGACCACTGCCCCGTCGAACTCATCCTTGATATTTGATTTTCCCGTTGTTTTGTTCGGAGGTAATCATTATCTTTGTGACGCCTTCCCGAGAGGTTGAACGAACTAGACAAAAAGCCCTATGAAAGTTTCCATCATAATGGGATCCGTCAGCGATTACGAGGTAATGTCGGCCGCTGAACGGATACTGTCCGCGTTTGGAGTGGACTATGAGAAAAAGGTCGTCAGCGCCCACAGGACCCCCGACCTGATGTATGATTATATCAAGGGTGCGAGGGACCGCGGAGTGGGGGTGATAATCGCCGGAGCCGGGGGAGCGGCCCATCTGGCCGGAGTCGCCGCCGGCCTTACCACCCTTCCGGTGATCGCGGTTCCGATGCAGACCAAGTCCCTGGGAGGTCTCGACTCCCTTCTTTCGATGGTGCAGATGCCCACGGGCATCCCCGTCGCCACCGTGGCAATAGGAGGGGCCGCCAACGCCGCCATCCTTGCAGTTGAAATCCTCGCACTGTCGGACCCTTCGCTGAAGGACGGGCTCGATGCGTACAGAAAAGAACAGGCTGATAAAATCCATAACACTACAATCTGAAAATGAGCGGCTACAGAGTTTATGTCGAGAAAAAAAACCAATTCAGGGTAGAGGCTGAAAGCCTCCGTGACGAACTGAACGAAAACCTGCAGCTGCACCTTCGGAACCTGCGCCTGATAAATGTCTATGACCTTTTCGGCTTCTCCCCCGAACTACTGGAGAAGTCTAAGTATGGCGTTTTCGGAGAGACGGTCACCGACGAGGTCAGCGTATCTGACGGCACCTCCCTGGAGATAATAGGCCTCGGGGAGAATGCAAGGTGCATAGCGGTGGAATACCTTCCCGGTCAGTTCGACCAGAGGGCTGCTTCGGCAGAGGCCTGCGTGATGCTTATCGACCCGGGGGCCCAGGTCAAGATCAAGAGCGCTAAACTCCTGGTCCTTGACGACGACACGCCGGAAGAGACGCTGGAGAAGATAAGGCACTATTCCATAAACCCGGTTGAATCCCGTGAAAAGGACCTTTCGATCCTGTCCGACGCCGGGCAGGCTCCGGTGAAGCCGGTTCCAGTGCTGGACGGCTTCAGGGAAATCACCGACAGGGAGGCTTTTTGCAAGAAGATGGGCCTCGCGATGAACGGGGACGATCTGGTCGAGGTCATAAGGTACTTCACCGCAGAGGGCCGCGATCCCAACGAGACCGAACTCCGCATCCTTGACACCTACTGGAGCGACCATTGCCGCCATACGACTTTCACTTCCGAACTTCAGGAGATCAAGGTAGAGGACTCTTTCGCGAAGGAGGGGATGGAAGAAGCCCTGGCCCTTTACAGGAAGATGAGGTCCGAACTTGGCCGGGAAGAAAAGCCCGAAACCCTTATGGACATAGCCACCATAGGGGCCAGATACCTGAAAAAAAAGGGCCTGCTCGAAGATATGGAGGTCAGCGGGGAGAACAACGCCTGCAGCATATACGTGGATGTGGACAACGACGGGAAGATCGAGCGCTGGCTCCTTATGTTCAAGAACGAGACCCACAACCATCCGACGGAAATCGAACCCTTCGGAGGGGCCGCCACCTGCCTCGGAGGGGCCATCAGGGATCCCCTTTCCGGAAGGGCCTATGTCTATCAGGCGATGAGGGTGACCGGTGCCGGTGACATATGGAAACCGGTGGCCGAAACCCTTCCCGGAAAACTCCCGCAGAAAGTCATTTCCCGCAAGGCTGCTGCAGGATATTCGTCCTACGGCAACCAGATAGGCCTTGCCACCACCCACGTGAGGGAGGTGGTCCACCCGGGATATACCGCCAAGAGAATGGAGATAGGGGCTGTGGTGGGAGCCGTCAAGGCCTCGAACGTGCGCCGCGAGAATCCCGTTCCCGGAGATGTCATCCTGCTTCTGGGAGGACGTACCGGAAGGGACGGGATCGGAGGGGCCACAGGCTCGTCCAAGGAACACGACGAAAGTTCGCTTGAATCCTGCGGAAGCGAGGTACAGAAGGGTAATCCCCCCGAGGAGAGGAAACTCCAGCGGCTTTTCCGCCGTCCGGAAGTTACCCGCCTGATAAAGAAATCCAACGACTTCGGTGCCGGGGGAGTGAGCGTCGCCATCGGCGAACTCGCCCCCGGTCTGGACATCTGGCTGGACAGGGTGCCCGTGAAATACAGCGGCCTCAATAGCACCGAACTTGCAATCAGCGAATCCCAGGAGAGGATGGCTGTCGTGGTGTCGCCTTCCGACGAGGAAGAGTTCAGGAAATACTGCGCCGAGGAAAACGTGGAAGTCACCCACGTGGCCGAGGTCACGGACACCGAGAGGATGAGGATGTACAACGGAGGGAAGAAGGTGGCGGACCTCAGGAGGGATTTCATCGACAGTGCCGGGGCCAGGCATTTCGCCAGGGCCGTCATAGGGGCCGTCGAGGATAAGGATCCCTTCGCCCCTCCGGTGGAATATGACGGCAAGAGCCTGAGGGAAAAGCTCTTCGACCTGATGCAGAGGCCTTCGGTCTGTTCGCAGAAGGGCCTTGTGGAGATGTTCGACTCCACCATCGGCCGTTCCACCGTTCTGATGCCCTACGGGGGCCTTCTCCAGGGTACGGAAACACAGGTATCAGTCCAGAAACTCCCCACTGACGGTTACACAGACACGGCGAGCATGATGGCATACGGCTTCGATCCCTTCCTCTGTTCCTGGAGTCCCTTCCACGGAGCGGCCTATTCTGTCGTCGAGGCCTGCGCCAAGGTGGTGGCCGCCGGAGGACCCTATGAGAAGATGAGGTTCTCCTATCAGGAGTATTTCGAGAGGATGACCTCCGATCCCCATACCTGGGGCAAGCCCCTCGCCGCACTTCTGGGTGCTTTGAAGATGCAGGAGGCCTTCGGCCTTCCATCCATAGGAGGCAAGGACTCGATGAGCGGCTCCTTCGAGGACAACCTCCACGTCCCTCCCACCCTCGTCGCCTTCGGCATCACTACGGTGAATGCTTCCGAGGTCATATCCCCCGAATTCAAATGGGAGGGGAACAGGATATATCTGTTCAGGCACAATCCCCTGGAAGACTCTATGCCAGACGTGCCGGCGCTCAAATCCAATTGGAAACACATACACGAAAGAATCATATCCGGGAAGATCGTATCCGCTTTCGCCGTCGGTTCCGGCGGTGTGGCGGAGGGTCTTTGCAAGATGGCTTTCGGCAACGCCTTCGGCATAGACGTGAAGGTGGATGAAGACGCCCTGTTCTGCGTCGCTCCCGGTTCCATCCTTGTCGAGACGGAAGGGGAGCTGGACTGCTCCGGCGCTGAATATCTCGGAATGGTGACCTCCGGAGAAGACGGAAATCTCAGGATCAACGGCCAGAATTTCAGCATCTTCCAGCTGATGCAGGCCAACGAGTCCCGCTGGGCCGACGTTTATCCCGTTGTGAGCCTTCCTGATTTCAAGAAGACCCTTCCCAAGGGGATGGAGGGGGTGAAACCCCTGAAAGCTAAGAAGGACAGCCTCATTTACGGTGGCCCCTCCATAGCGAAGCCGCTGGCCTTCATCCCGGTCTTCCCCGGGACCAACTGCGACTACGACACGGCCAAGGCCTACAGGGAGGCCGGAGGCGACGCCTTCTTCGGCGTGTTCCGCAACCTCACCGGCGACGACATCCTTCGCTCCATCGACGAGATGGCGGAGAACATATCCCGTTGCCAGATACTCTCCCTCTGCGGAGGATTCTCCTCCGGAGATGAGCCGGACGGGAGCGGCAAATTCATAGCCAACGTGCTCGCCAACGAAAAGATAGCCTCTGCAATCCAGGACCTTCTACGACGCGGCGGGCTCATCCTTGGTATCTGCAACGGCTTCCAGGCCCTCGTGAAGTCCGGTCTCCTGCCCTATGGCAGGCCTGGCTGCGTTACCCCGGATTCCCCGACCCTCTTCCGCAACGACGTCAACCGTCACGTCTCGACGATGGTGACCACCCGCCTTGCCACGGTAAATTCCCCCTGGCTGGCCGGAATGAGCGTCGGCGACCTGTTCACCATACCGGTAAGCCACGGGGAGGGCAAGTTCGTGGTGAAGGAGGACCTCGCCCGCGAACTCTTCGCAAACGGCCAGGTTGCGTTCCAATACGTCGATCCCATCGAGGAAAGGGTTACGATGACCTCCCCGGACAACCCCAACGGCTCCTGGTACGCCATCGAGGGAATCATATCCCGCGACGGCCGGATCCTCGGCAAGATGGGGCACTCGGAGAGGTATGAGAGGAACCTGTTCAAGAATATCCAGGAAGACATGGACCTTCCGATATACAGGAATGCCGTAAGATATTTCAAAGGAGATTAACGATTAATTATCAAATATATGGCAGTCGATTACGAGAAAGCGGGGGTGAGCCTTGAGGCTGGATATGACGTCGTAAGGAGAATCAAGAAACACGTTGCTTCCACGGCCAGGCCGGGGGTTATGGGGAACATAGGCGCCTTCGGCGGAATGTTCGACCTTTCTTCCTTGAACTACAGGGAGCCTGTCCTGGTGAGCGGAACGGACGGAGTGGGGACCAAGCTGAAGATCGCCTTTGCGATGGACAGACACGACACCATCGGGATAGACGCCGTGGCGATGTGCGTCAACGACGTGCTGGCCCAGGGTGCCGAGCCCCTTTTCTTCCTGGACTATGTGGCACAGGGAAAGACGCGTCCCGAGGTCGTCGAGGCCATAGTGGCGGGAGTGGCGGAAGGCTGCCGCCAGGCAGGCTGCGCCCTTGTGGGAGGAGAGACGGCGGAGATGCCTGGGATGTACCCCGACGGGGAATACGACATCGCCGGATACACCACGGGAGTGGTGGAGAAGTCGAAACTGATCGACGGCAGCAAGGTCTCGGTGGGCGACGTGCTTGTCGGGATAGCCTCCAGCGGAATCCACAGCAATGGCTTCAGCCTCGTCCGCAAGATATTCTCCGACAATTCCCTAGACCTGCACAAGCCCTATCCCGAACTCGAATCCGACCTGCCCCTGGGCCTTGTAGCCCTTACACCCACGAGGATATATGTCCGCCAGGTCCTGGACGTCATCCGCCAGGTCGATGTCCACGGGGTGGCCCATATTACCGGCGGAGGTTTCGACGAGAACATTCCCCGCATCCTTCGCGAGGGCCAGGGAATCGAGGTCCGCGAGGGCTCGTGGGAGATCCTCCCCATCTTCCGTTTCCTCGAGAAATACGGCAATATTCCCCACAGGGAGATGTTCAACATATTCAATATGGGTGTCGGAATGGTGCTCGCCCTCGATCCCTCCGATGCCGGCAGGGCGATTGACATCCTAGCCTCCCACGGAGACCGTGCGACCGTCATCGGCCGCGTAACCGACCGTCCCGGAGTAGAGATTGTTTAGTGTTTACGGATACTATGAAAAAGGCGTTTCTAATCATTTTCCTTGCGGCTGTCCTTTCCTCTTGTGGCAATAAGGACACGAGGCTGGTAATCATGACCTTCGACGGCCTGCGCTGGCAGGAACTGTACACGGGTGCCGATTCCGTCCTCCTTTTCAATCCGAAGTATTCGATGAATCCTGATTTCCTTAAGGCAAAATACTGGAGAGACACCCCGGAAGAACGCCGTTCCACCCTTATGCCATTTACCTGGAGTTACATCGAATCCAACGGGTATATGCTTGGCAACCGCCTCAAGGGGAGCCAGTTCCAGGTCTCCAACAAGATGAGTTTCTCCTATCCCGGATACAGCGAGATGTTCTGCGGCTGGGCGGATGACGAGAGGATCGACAGCAACGATCCGATTCCCAATCCTAATCCCAGCGTGCTGGAAGCGGTAAACAAAGATCCCCGCTACAAGGGGAGCGTGATGGTCTACGGGTCCTGGAATTCCATCCGTTACGCCGTCAACAACGAGCGAGGGGGCTTTCCCGGCAGCGTGGCCTACGAAGGCGACATCTCTTCAAAGAAAAGTCCCCGGCTCGAGCTCATCAATGATATTCAGGAGGTCATGCCCCGTTATTGGGGGGAGGAGCGTTTCGATGCCTTCACATACGCCTATGCCCTCGAGACGATGAAGAAGGACCATCCCAAGGTGATGTGGGTGGCTTTCGGGGACACGGACGAATGGGGACACGCTGCAAGATACGACCTGTATCTGGATGCCGCACACGCCACCGACGAGATGATCCGCAGGATTGTCGAATACTGCGAGAGCGATCCTTTCTACAGGGGTAAGACCACCTATTTGATGACGACCGACCACGGCCGGGGGAGGAAGTCCGCTTTCACGGGGCACAGTTCCGGCACCAGGGGTTCCGAGAATACCTGGATGATCGCCTTCGGGAAGGGAATCGAACATCTCGGGGAGACCTCATCCAACGGTCCCTTCTACACGCGTCAGTTCGCCGCCACCATCGCTGATATCCTCGGCGTGGATTTCACCCCCGGCAACGGGGAGAAGCAGCCTCCCGTAGATCCCGCTTACATAGGTGTGCCGGTTCAGGAATCCGCCGACGTGGCCGACGCCGGCTATTTCCACGAGATTTACACCCGCCCGAGAGGAAGGGGGGTGAGTTACAAGTATTTCGAGGGCGCTTTCAAGAGTGTGGACGATCTTGCCCGGGCACGTGTACAAGACAATGGGGTGATGGAGGACATCTCCATCGACAGGGCTAAGTCTGACGACCATTTCGGTTTCGAATACAACGCCCTGCTGGAGATTCCCGCACCCGGCCGTTATACCATTTCGGTTTCTTCCGACGACGGCACGAAGCTGTTCCTTGATGACAAACTCATAATCGAAAACGACGGCAGCCACAGCGTGAACGTAGTGGAAGTTTCCGCTGCCATGGATGCCGGTCTCCACCGCCTGAAACTCCTCTATTTCGAGAATGTCGGGGGAGAGATACTTGAGGTCGGCCTTAAGGGACAGGGGCTGGATTATGATTCGATTCCGGCTTCGATGCTGTTCTATGAATAAGAGTGAAACGAACTCTAAAAATAAATGATAATGAGAGCACTTATAAGCGTCAGCGACAAGAGGGGAGTGGTTGATTTCGCGAGGGAACTCAGCAACTTGGGTTGGGAGATCATCTCCACCAGCGGGACGATGAGGATGATAAAGGAAGCAGGTATCCCTGTAACTGGAGTAAGCGAGATAACCGGATTCCCTGAGATATGTGACGGCAGGGTGAAGACCCTTCATCCGAAAATCCACGGGGCCCTGCTGGGAAGAAGGGATATCCCTGAGCATATGAAGGAATTGGAAATCAACGGCATAGGCCTGATAGACCTGGTGTGCGTCAACCTTTATCCTTTCCGCGAAACCATCGCCAAACCGGGAGTCTCGATGGAGGACGCCGTAGAGAACATCGACATCGGCGGTCCTTCGATGTTGCGTTCCGCCGCAAAGAACTGGGCTTCGGTGACCGTGGTGGTGAACCCGGAGGACTATGCCCCGGTGCTTGACGAGATAAGGACAGGAGGCAATACCACACCCGAAACCCGCCTCAGACTCTCCGCGAAGGCTTATACCCATACCGCGGAGTACGATATGGCCATATCTGCTTATATGCGTGAGCAGGCCTCCCTTCCTGGAAAACTCTTCCTCGAATTCGACGAGAAACAGTCCCTCCGCTACGGCGAGAACCCGCACCAGGCGGCCACGTTCTACAAGGGCGGGGACACCGTTCCCTACTCCCTTGCGACCGCCATACAGCTTAATGGTAAGGAACTGTCCTACAATAACATACAGGATGCCAACGCAGCCCTTAACATAGTCCGGGAGTTCTCCGAACCCTTCGCCGTCGGCCTCAAGCATATGAACCCCTGCGGGGCGGCCGTCGGAAAAGACATCCTGGAGGCTTGGAAAAAGACCTACGAAGGCGACAAGACCAGCATTTTCGGAGGCATCGTCGGTTTCAACCGCGAGGTAACCCTCGAAGTGGCCGAACTTCTTAAACCCATCTTCCTCGAGATAGTGATGGCCCCTTCCTTCGCCCCCGACGCCCTCGAACTCCTCCGTACCAAGAAGAATCTCCGCCTCCTCCAGGTGGAGATGGGTCCGGTCTCAGGTTCCCAGAGGCAGCTCGTTTCCGTGAACGGAGGCCTGCTGGTCCAGGACCAGGACCTTGCTACAAAGAAGGTGGAAGCCGGGATGTGCGTCACCAAGGCGGTTCCGTCCCAGTCCCAACTCGCTGACCTCGACTTTGCCTGGCATATGGTCAAGCACGTGAAATCCAATGCGATAGTGGTGGCGGCGAACGGTATGCTCTATGGCGTCGGGGCGGGACAGATGAACCGCATAGGTTCGGCTGAGATTGCACTGAAGCAGGCGGCGGCGACGCTGACCACGGAGGGTACCGACATCAAGGCGGCCGGCTGCGTCCTTGCCTCCGACGGCTTCTTCCCCTTCGACGACTGCGTATCCGCGGCCGCTTCCTACGGCATCACCGCTATCGTCCAGCCCGGAGGTTCCGTCCGCGACGAGGATTCAGTGAAGAAAGCCGACGAATGCGGAATATCTATGCTTTTCACCGGAGAGAGACATTTCAAACATTGACATTTCAACTATGGGAATATTTGTCACCGTACCCGAGTATAAGCCGGACGGCCCCACCATCACCCTTGAAAAGGTGAAAGACGCAAAGGTCCTCGTCGTCGGCGGAGGCGGCCGCGAGCACGCAATAGTCGATGCCCTGAGCCGTTCCATCTATGTGAAGAAGATTTTCTGTGCCCCCGGTAACGCCGGAATCGCCACCCAGGCGAAGTGCATCCCCCTCGACGATATCCAGACTGACGAACTCCTCGAGTTCGCCGTCCACGAGCATATCGACCTCACCGTAGTAGGCCCTGAGGTCCCTCTTTCCGCCGGCATAGCCGACCAGTTCAGGGCCGCCGGGATGAGGATTTTCGGCCCTTCGGCCGCAGCGGCCAGGATTGAGTCGAGCAAGAGTTTCGCGAAGGAGATAATGGAGCGCAAAGGTGTTCCCACCGCATCGTACAGGACATTTACCGACTATGACGAGGCTTTGGAATACGTTAAGGCCGGGAGCATTCCCGTCGTGCTGAAATATGACGGCCTTGCGGCCGGAAAGGGAGTAGTCGTGGCGATGAGTCCCGAGGAAGCGGAGGCAGCCTTGAAGGATATGCTCCTGGACGACAGGTTCGGCAAGGGGAAGGTGGTGGTGGAGGAATTCCTGACCGGTCCGGAGTTCAGTTTCATGGCACTTGTAAGGGGGAAAGAAGTCTGGCCCCTGGCCCTTGCGCAGGACCACAAAAGGGCCTTTGACGGCGACCGGGGCCCGAATACCGGCGGAATGGGAGCCTATTCCCCGCTTCCGTTCATCACCCCGGAGGATGTGGATTATTCCATTGAAAAGATATTGAAGCCGGTGGCGGAAGGCCTGTTCGAGGAAGGCTGCCCCTTCGAGGGACTCCTGTACGGAGGCCTTATGAAAACCCCTCAGGGAATCAAGGTCATCGAGTTCAACTGCCGGTTCGGCGACCCGGAAACCGAGGTCGTCCTTCCCCGTCTGGAGTCTGACATCTACACGATGTTCTCCGCTGTCGTGGACGGAACCCCGATGCCAGAGATCCGCTGGTCGGAAGACTGCGTCATAGGATTCGTCCTGGCTTCGAAGGGATATCCGGGGAAGTATTCGAAGGGATATGAAATCGACGGCCTGGAAGATGTCCTGGCCGACCCGGCCGTAAGGATTTATCATATGGGAACATCGGTGAAGGGAGGAAAGGTCATTACCGCCGGCGGCCGCGTGATGATGGTCACCGCCTCGGGAGAAACCCTTTCCCAGGCCCGTGACAGGGCCCTCGCCGCAGTCGGCAAGATCCGCTGCGACAACCTCTTCCACCGCACCGACATAGGACATTATTCGCTATAGACATGTTTGGAATCACCATCTTTACTTTCAGATGACGCCGCTTCGCGGCCCCTCCCACTTCGTGGGTCCCTCCCTCTTATCTTGCCGAGGGTGGCAGAGTCACTGAAAGCAAAGATGGTGATTCCGAGAACGTAAAATGAAGTAGTTATGGTAGTTTCAGGAAAAGAACTGTCTGACAGGATGAAGGCGGAGATGGCCGCCGAAGTGACCGGATTTCCCGCGAAATATGGCCGAGTACCGCATCTGGTGGTGATTCTGGTGGGGGAGGACCCCGCCAGCCAGGTATATGTCAGGAACAAGTCGAGAGCCTGCGAGACCGTCGGGATCAAGAGCACCCTCGTGCTCCTTCCGGCGGATACTCCCGAAGAGGAACTGCTCGACAGGATTGCCGCCCTCAATGCCGACGACGGCGTGGACGGTATCCTCGTCCAGCTGCCCCTGCCCCGTCACATAAGCGAACCGAAGGTCGTCGAGGCGATTTCACACGAGAAGGACGTTGACGGCTTTCATCCCCTGAATACGGCGACTTTGTGGCAAAAGCGTCCCAATGCCTCCTGCATCGTGCCCTGCACCCCTGCCGGCATAATCCGCCTCCTTGAAGAGGGGAACATAGAGATGGCCGGGAAAAGGGCGGTCGTCATAGGCCGGAGCCAGATCGTGGGCCTTCCGGTGTCCAAACTCCTTCTGGACCGCAACGCCACCGTCACCATCTGCCACTCCAGGACCAGGGATCTGGCTGACATCACCCGTCAGGCCGAAATCCTGATAGTCGCCATCGGCCGTCCGAAGTTCGTCACGGGAGATATGGTCAGCGAAGGCGTAGCGGTGATCGACGTGGGCGTCAACAGGGACCCCGAGACCGGAAAACTCTGCGGCGACGTGGATTTCGACAGCGTCGCCCCGAAGGCCTCCGTCATCACGCCCGTCCCAGGAGGCGTCGGTCCGATGACCATCGCCTGCCTGATGCGCAACACCATCGACTGCTTCCTCAGGAAGATGCAGGGATAGCAGTGTATAAGATTTAATCCAGGGAACGGCTATTTCTTCGGCTCGCGGTGGGCCTTGAAGTTGTCCAGCATCGGGGGATCGAGGAAGATTCGATGCTCCGTTTCCCCTGTGTTGAGACGTACCCAGGTGGTGAAGCCACGCTGTCCCTTGGTGAATTCAAACACCCTGGCCCCATTGGGCTTGAGGTCGTTGTAAACGGTGTCGCAGCCGCTGAAACGGCCGTAGATCAGCATCACGCCCTTGTACTGCATCACGAAGTCGTTGTTATGCTCGTGGCCGCAGACAATGGCCTGGATGTCACCGTTCATCTTCATCGCCTGGAAGAGGCCGGAATTCAGTTTCGAGCAGCCGATATGCTCTCCCATATGTCCGAGGAAGTTCCATCCCTTGTCGTCCGTAAGCCTGAGGCAGTAGTCGAACTCTGCGGGAGGGATATGGAAGAAGGCCAGTGAATGCACGGGCTCCCCGCCGTTCTTTGCCTTGAATTCCTTGCTCCAGGACTCGTACCACTCGATCTGGTCGATGTGGACGTTGTCGTAGCCTGCATCTTCAATATCCATGGAGCGTCCCGAGTCGAAGAGGTAGAACACCCTGTCCACCCCGTTGTCGCCTGAAAGGGTGATGACGTCGTTTGTCGCCTTTGAAATCCCCTTGTCGGCGGGGGTGTTGATATTGTACGGAATGGTGCGGATTACGTCAAGGACCTCGATGCGCGTGAGACCGGACTCGCTGTCGTGGTTGCCCAGGGCTACGGCGAAGGGAATCTTGCGGTCGGCGATGATCCCAAGGATCTTGCGGAGCCCTTCCTCGGCCGGACGGCCGAAGATGACGTCTCCCGTGTGTATCACCAGGTCGGGTTTCTCTATGTCGAGCATCTTTGCCACGTTCTCATAGGCCCTTTCGCTCCTGGGGTCTCCGTAGATGACGTGGGTGTCGGTGATCTGGAGCACCTTGAACTTGCCGTCGGCGTTGTACTTGAAATCCCTGGCCACACCCGAACCCTTGTGGGGGGAAGGGTACTGGAAGTCGTCAGGGGCGCCGTTCCCGGAGGCCTTCGCGGCTGCATTGATGCCCGGTAAACCCATCGCCGAGCCTGCGGCGAGGGCCATTGCCGAATTCTTTATGAAATCTCTTCTGTCCATATTGATTAATAATTTGATTCTGATTATTAAATATCCTGATACCCTTTCAGTGACTCTGCCACCCTCGGCAAGATGAGAGGGAGGGGCCCACGAAGTGGGAGGGGCCGCGAAGCGGCGTCATCTGAAAGGGTATCAGGATATTTAAAAGCATTGGATTCAAAACATTTCCGCCTCCAGCATGGCGCAGAGGGCGTGATATACGGGGAGGTGGTACTCCTGAACACGGTAGGTCTCGCAGGCGGGGACACGGACGGTCACGTCGCAGAGGCCGGCGAGCGCCCCGCCGCCTTCTCCGGTCAGTGCTATCGTCTTCACCCCGAAGGCCTTCGCCACCTTGCAGGCGTTCACCACGTTCTTGGAATTCCCTGACGTGGAAAGCCCGATGAGGGTGTCGCCCGGCCTGCCGTATCCGAAGACCTGCTGGGCGAAGACCAGGTCGGGATCGACGTCGTTGGCGAAGGCCGTGGCAATCGCCGCCTGGTCGGTCAGGGCTATGGCCGGAATGGCCTGCTGAAGATGGTCGGCCAAGGCCGGACCTTCATCGGGAAACGCCTTGCAGAGGGCATCCCTCTGGCCGGCCGTGAGGGGTCTGCGGTCTTTGAATCCCTTCATCAGTTCCCCTACGATGTGGCCCGAATCGGAGGCGCTCCCCCCGTTGCCGCAGGTCATTATCAGCCCGCCGTTCCGTACGGTGGAGAGCAGCAGTCCGAACGCCGCCTCGATGTCCTTCCGGCAGACTTCCAGCCCCGGATGGTTCTCCAGGACGGTTTCAAGTTCTTTCAGAGTCCTTTCTTTCATTTCTCGCATATTTCAATTTCTTTCACCCCCTTGCGGTTGATGGTGAGGATGTTGTCACAGCCGTGCCATTTCCCGAATGTCCACTGCGACTTGGGCAGTTCCTTCCCGTCGGCGATAACCTTTGGCTTGAACGACAGTTTCACCCTTTCCGTGCCGTCGGGGTCAAAGGCGGTGTATTTGATGCCGCCGGGGGCGTAGGAGACGTCCTTCAGCATCGAGGTGGTGCTGAAGATATGGTCGGTCCCATCGGGAATCATCTCCGGCAAGGCGGCCAGACCTTCGAAATAGTGGGGGAGATAGTCGAAATAACTGTCAGAGAACCAGCACTTGGGGTAACCGAGGCCGGTGGAGTTGATGGCTACGTCTCCCTTGGAATATTTGTTATAAGCAGAATACTCGGCAAGGGCGAAGGTTGCGAGGGCCTCTTTCCTGGCCGTCTCGTCCCCGGTTTCAGCTGCCCACCTGGCGAGGACTGAGGCGTAACGGGCGGTGTGGCTGGACATCTCGATGAAGCAGACGTCCTGTTCGCAGATGCTGGTGCCGCCGAAACGCACGGTCCCGCCGAAGCGTCCCTTCACGAAGGCCAGCAGGTCAAGTACGTCCTGTTTCCATTCCGGATCCGCTTCCTGGTTGTCCAGGAAGTACCTTGCCGTCTCCATCGGGGCGAACTGGTTGATGTTTTCCAGTGCCTTCTCCACATCCTCGAAATATCCCGACCACAGGCAGTTGTGCATCGGATATTCCATTATCCATCCGAGCACGAGGTCCCTTTTTGCCTTGATGTCCGCCTTGTCCAGGGAGGTGTGCATACCGAGCAGCTTGTCGTAGAGTTCAACGACGAAAACCATGTCAGAGGTATATGCGTCCTCGATTTCCCCGGTCCTCATATTGATCCTGAATGGCAGGGGGGACTTCTCGGCATCCCCTTCTCCGGTATTCTTCAAAAGGAGATCGGCAATATGCTCCCCAAGGGCCCTGTACTTCTCTTCTCCGGTGAACCTGGCATAGTCGAGGCACGCTGTCGCCGTCATCGCGGCCTTGTCGGTCTCGATCCTTTCGTCAAGGTAGATGCCGTCGGGATTGTCGTTGTCCTGGGTACGTACCATACCGGGCCAGGCCCAGTCTTCAGGAGTCGGGAAGTCCATCATCCTGTCGAGCAGGTCTTTCACCGGCCTAAGCGCTTCGATATCACCGAAATAGGGATAATAGTACCTGAAGAGTTTCATCCCGAAATAGGCGTTTCCGCCCTGGTTGTTGCGGTTGCGGCCTTCCGGATAGGTACCGTCCTCATTGAACTTTGAAGTCACCAGATAGGCCGGTTTCGGCCCGTCGGGGGTGGCTATCCATTCACACCTTTTCAGGAAGTTCATCGACCGGACCAGCATCGAATCGTAGTTCAGCCAGGGCTGGATCATCCCGTCCTTTACCACTACCGGGCGGTCCAGGATGGTCTGTTCCCAGCCCGCGTTGTCCGGTCCGGGGAGCCCCTGGGAGTTCAGGATGGTAATCCTCGGGCTGATGCCGGAAGGTTTATGCCCGCCGCCGCAGCCAGCAAGGACTATGGCGGACACCGCCGCGAGAATCCTCAAAAACCTCATTATGCACTATTTCTTGACTATCTCTATGTCGGTCGTACCTTTCCTGTTGATGGTGAGGATATTGTCACAGCCGTGCCAGGAACCGAACTTCCACTGCGATTTGGGCAACGGCTTCCCATCGGAAAGCACCTTGGGTTCGAAGGAGAGTTTTACCCTCTCGGTGCCGTCAGGCTCGAAGGCAGTGTATTTCACGCTTCCGGGTGCGTACGCCACGTCCTTGAGCATACAGGTGGTGCTGAAGATATGGTCCTTCCCCTCCGGAATCATTTCCGGCCAGGCCGCCATTCCCTCGAGGAAATGGGGCATATAGTCGAAATAACTGTCGGAATACCAGGAGCCGAACCAGTCGATGCCGACGCAGTTTACGGACCAGCCTTTCCTGGAACGCGTGTTGTATGCCATATATTCAGCGAGGGCGAGGGTGGAAAGGGCCTCTTTTTTGGCCGCTTCGCAGTTCACCTCGGCCGCCCATCTCGCAAGTACGGAACCGTACCTCGAGGTATGGCTGCCCATTTCTCCGAAGCAGACGTCCTGCTCGCAGACGCTGGTGCCGCCATAACGCGTAACACCTCCGAAACGTCCCTTCACATAGGCCAGGAGGTCAAGTACGGTCTGTTTCCAACCGGGATATGCGTCAGGGTTGTTGAGCAGGTACCTCGCCGTCTCCATAGGGGCGAACTGGTTCATGTTGGAGAGGTCTTTCCCCACATCCTCGAAATACCCGGACCAAAGTCCGTTCGCCACGGGATTCTCCATCACCCACTTGAACATATAATCCCTCTTGGCCTTGATTTCGGCCTTATCCAGGGTGGTATCGCAGGCGAGCAGTTTGTCCAGGAGTTCCACCACGAAGATCATGTCGGAAGTGTAAAGGTCTTCGGGTTCTCCCGTTCTCATATTTACCCTGAAGGGCAGGGGAGACTCTTCGGCGGCGCCTTCGCCCATGTTCTTCATGAGCAGGTCGGCGATGTGTTCTCCCATCTCCCGGTATTTCTCCTGTCCGGTGAACTTCGCATAATCCAGATAGGCGATCGCGGTCATCGCGGCCTTGTCGGTCTCGAGCCTCTCATCCAGGTAGATGCCGTCAGCGTTGTCATTGTCCTGGACGCGTACCATTCCGGGCCAGGCCCAGTCGTCGGGAGTGGTGAACATCATCATCCTGTCCAGGAATTCCTTGACGGGGACCAGGGCCCTGATGTCTCCGGTGTAGGGATAGTAGTACCGGAACAGCTTCATTGCAAAGTAGGCGTTCCCTCCTTGGTTGTTTATGTTGGCCCCGTCCCGGTAGATTCCGTCTTCGGGGAAGAACGAAGGGTCCTTGGCGCCTCCGCTGCCGTAGGAAGAGGTTACGAGGTAGCCGGGGAGGAGGCCGTCGGGAGATTCATATACAGGCCCGTCGATGATGAAGTTCATCGACCATACGAACATCGTGTCATAGTCCATCCAGGGCTGGAGCCAGCCGTCCTTGACGATTACGGGATGTCCCAGGATGTTCTGGGTGTCCCTGGTATGCTCGTGCCCCGGGAGTCCCTGGGAATTGTAAATGGGGATCCTGGGGGTCATTTTCGCGGTCTTCCCGGAGTCTTTGCAGCCCGCCAGGAGAAGTATGCAGGCAAGCGGAAGTAAAATTTTCAGAAGTCTCATATTTTATAGGTTTTCAGTCATTTCATATTCGAGTACGCCGCCGCCCATAACCTGGTCATAAGTAATGGTGCGCAGATCCAGGGGTTCCCCGTTAAGGGTTACGCCCTTGACGTATTTCGCCGTTTCGGAGAGGCCGTCGGCCTTGATTTCCAGGCTTCTGCCATTGGGCAGGGAAAGCCTCGTCCAGGGCACCTGGGGTGCGCCGAACACATATTCTCCGGAGACGGGATCCACGGGGTAGAAGCCGAAGGAGGAGAAGAGGTACCAGGCGCTCATCTGTCCGCAGTCGTCGTTGCCGCAGAGGCCCTCGCGGGTGTCAGGATAGAAGTTGTCGATGATCTGGCGCACTATGCCGGCCGTCTTTCCGGGCTGTCCTGCTAGGGTGTAGAGATAGGCCATATGGTGGCTGGGCTCGTTGCCGTGGGCGTACATTCCGATCAGGCCGGTTACGTCGGGAGAGGTCTCGTTATTGGTGAGGTCGCCCGTGTTGTTGAACAGCTGGTCGAATTTCTCGAGGAAGGCTTCCTTGGATGGGAAGAGGGCGGCGAGGGCGTCGAAGTCGTGCTGTACGTGCCAGGTCCACTGCCAGGCGTTGCCCTCGGTGTAGTCCCTGACGCCGAAGCGGCCGGGAAGGTCGATGTCATAGGGGCTGAAGTCCGGCCTGAACCTGCCCTTGGTGTCCTTGGCGCGGGAGAATCCGGTCTCGGGATCGAAGAGATTGCGGAAATTGTAAGATCTCTTCAGGAAGAATTCCGCGTCTTCCGTCTTTCCGAGTTTCTCGGCCATCTTGGCCACGCAGTAGTCGTCGTAGCAGGCTTCCATCAGCCTGGACTGGGACTCCACGTCGGAGATGTCGAAGGGGAAGTAGCCGTATTTGTCGTAGTTCCTCCAGTCGGACTTGTTGTGGTCGGCCGTCATCGAATGCTTCACCGCCTCGTAGGCGAATTCCGGGTCGAAGGAGGTGTCTCCCTTCAGGAATGCGTCCACGATGGGGTTCACGGCGTGGTTTCCGATCATGCACCAGGTCTCGCAGAGGCCGTATTCGTTGGTGACCAGGAGGCCAGTCTGGCGGTATTTCTCGAGGAGGGACTTGATGAGGTTGGAGTTGATTTCAGGATAGAGCAGGTTGAGGAAAGGATGTTCTGCCCTGTAGGTGTCCCAAAGGGAGAAATTAGTGTATTTGGGAGTTCCGTCGCCGGGATGGATCTCGTGGTCCCAGCCTTCGTAGGTGCCGTCCACGTCGGAAACGAGGTTGGGCATCAGGAGGCAGTGGTAGAGGGAGGTGTAGAAGCCCCTCATCCTGTGGATGTCGGGATCTTTCATCTCAACCCTGGAGAGATATCCTTCCCAGGTGGCGTCGGCAGCCTTGCGGACCTCTTCGAAGTCCCATCCGGGGTTCTCTGCTTCCAGGTTCTTCCTGGCCCCTTCGATGCCGGTGGTGGAGAGGGCGACCTTAACGTCGACCTTCTCACCCTCGGAGGTCTTGAATTTAAGCAGGGCCTTCACGACCGTTCCTTCGATGTCCCTGAGGTCGCTGGTGGCGCCGTCGGCGAAGGAAACGACTGACTCGATGGGCTTTGAGAACTTCGCGGTGAAATAGTACCAGTGGTCTTTCACGAAACCGTGGGAGCGGCGCATTCCGCTCACAGTATATTCATCCTCGACCTTGATGAAGGCGGAGGTGGGATTGTCGCCGATGCCGGATTCCAGGTCGATGAGGATGCCGCTCGCGTCATTGGCGGGATAGGTGTAGCGATGGTATGCGGTGCGGGGGGTGGCGGTAATCTCCACGCCGATGCCGTAGTCATCGAGTTTCACGGAGTAGAAGCCGGGTGCCGAAGCCTCGCCGTCGTGGGAGAAATGGGAGCCGTATCCCGTGTATCCGGCAACTTCCTTCACAGACTTGAGGTGGGCGAGAGGGTCGTCACTGGGTGTCAGGTCCTTGGCCGGGGTCGCGATGGGAACATCTCCGGTCACGGGCAGGAAGAGGATGTCGCCCATGTCGGAGGCTCCGGTCCCGCTGAGGTGGGTGTGGGAGAAGCCTATGATGTAGTTCGATTCGGAGTTGTAGCCGGAGCAGTAGTTCCAGTTGCCGTTGGGGCAGAGGTTGTCAGGGCCTGCCTGCACCATTCCGAACGGTACTTGTGCGGAAGGGTGGGTGTGTCCTACGGAAGCCGTTCCGATGAACGGATCGACGTACTGCGTCAGGCGGACGCTTTCTTTCTTTTCCGTGCAGGCCATCGCCGCAATGAGGGCGCCTGCCAAAATGATGAATCGGGTTAGTTTCATGGCGTTATTGTATTTTGATCTTGAATTCGTGATATCCGGAAGGCACTTCCTCGGGAGCGTCGCTGCCGGGGAGGTAGAGGAGGGCAGAGGAGTTGGCGGGGATGTGGGTCTTGTAGGTTATTTCCCCTCCGTTGCGGCTCCATTCGGAGACCACAGTTCCATAGGGGGTGTCGTGGGCGCAGCGGAAGGAATCGAGCCCTTCGGGGAAGCCCGGCCGAAGGATCGTCCTCTTGAATCCGGGATTCTCATAGTCCGGCTGGATGCCGCCTATCCACCTGTAGAACCAGGCAGCGATGTCCCCGAACATTATGTGGTTGTCGGACATATCCCTGGCGGCCTCAAGTTCCCAGTTTTCGGTGAAGGTGGTCTTACCGCACACGATCCACCAGCCCCAGGAAGGGTAACTGTCGCTCACTGCCATCTTCCAGGCCTCTTCCAGGTAGCCGTACATCGCAAGGGCGTTGGGGACTGCCTTGGCCCCGTGCACTCCGGCGTCGATGTGGCAGTCCTTCGAGCGGACCAGTTCCGCCAGGGCGGCGGCCACCTTCTGCCTGAGGGGTTCGGGGGTGATTCCGAAATAAAGTGGCAGGGCCATGCTGGTCTGCATCCCGTCGGCGTATATGCCGGTTTCGGGATTGAGGAACTTTGCGTTTATGGCGTCCCTGACCTTTTCGGCGAGACCGGAGTAAAGCTCCCTGTCGGCCTCGTTCCCGAACAGGGCGGCGGCCTTGGACAGGATGACGCAGTCGACATACAGGAAGCTCGACATTATCAACTGCTTGTCAGACCTCTGCGTGACGGGGACCCAGTCGCCGCGTCCCCAGGAGGAAATGAATCCGTCGGAGGTCGCGATGGCGAAGTCCACGTATCTCTTGATGTTGTCGTAACAGTCCCTCAAGGGCTTGTCGTCTCCGGAATGGAGATAAAGAGTCCAGGGAATGAGGGCTATCGTGCTCGTCCAGTCGAGGCCGTTGTCGCCCGTATGGTCGCCGGCGTTGATTCCCCAGCCCCAGGTGGGCATTATGTCGGGGAAGATTCCATTGGGCAGCTGGGCGTCGCGGTGGTCGGCCATCCATTTCTCATAGGCCGTGAACGCGTCGAAATTATACAGTCCGGTCTCTATCGCTATGTGGGCGTCCCCCGTCCAGCCGTTCTTTTCCCTCTGGGGGCAGTCGGTGGGGTAGCCCATAAAGTTCGACAGATAGGCCATCCTGCCTGCGTGCTCGAGTTTTTCCACCATTTCCTCAGAGCAGCTGAGGCTTCCCGCCTCGTGGAAATCAGTGTGGATGAAACGGGCGGTAAGGCTGGATTTGTCAAGGGAAAGGGGTTCGGAAGCGTTGACCTGGACATAACGGAAACCCTTGTAACTGAACTGGGGAGTGAAGTCGACCCCTTTGTCCCCGAGGAGGAGGATGTCGGTCTGGTAGGGGTCCCTTTCCTTATCCCCCATATAGAAATAGTCGATGTTGGTCTGGTCCACGAGGCCGTCGTCGAAAATCCTTTCCCCATATTTGAGCCTGACCTCGGTGCCGGCCTTGCCACTGATGGAAGCGATGACGTTCCCGGCCATGTTCTGTCCGAAGTCGAACACCCAGACTGAGTCGTTTATCTTGTTGAGAGCGACGGTACGGTACTCTTCCGTCATCCTTATTGGAGGCATCGCCTGGGCCACGAGGTTGCGAGTGGGGGATTCCCTCCTGCAGGCGACGTCCCATCCGCCGTCATCGAATCCCGCCTTGTTCCAGCCGTCCATTTCCAGGCGGGCGTCGTAGTGTTCTCCGGTATAGACGTTGTCATAGATGAGGGGACCGCCGGAAGTGGCCTTCCAGGATCCGTCAGAGGAGATGGTTTCGGTTTCTCCGTCTTCGTATGTGATCCTGAGGTCCATCCTGAAGGCCGGGCGGGCCCTCCAGTAGGCGGTGTCGAAGCGCCAGGTGGCCAGGGCCTGGTGGTTGTACCAGCCGTTGCCCAGCAGGACTCCCAGGGCGTTCACTCCCTTCCTTATCGCAGGCGTGACGTCCCAGGTGGTGTAGAGGATGCGTTCGTCGAAACGGGTGAATGCAGGGTCGAGCACCCTGTCTCCTATCTTTTTGCCATTAATATACAAGACATTGAGTCCGGCGGAAGCGATGTAGGCCCTTGCCGAGGCCACTTTCTTTTCAACCTTGAACTCCTTTCTGAAATATGGCGCCGGCCTCCAGTCCTTGTCCTTTCCGTCATCTATCCATTCCCCTCCGGGATTCCAGTCACCCATCGTCGCCGTCTCGAACCAGGATGCCCTGGAAGACACCGGCTTTCCCTTCTTGTCTCCGACAATCACCTTCCACCAATAGCGGGTAAACGGCTCAAGAGGATTTCCAGAATAAGTGATTAGGCAGGCGTCGGACTCCACCGTCCCGGAATCCCAAATCTTCCCTTCGCCAGCCTCCACGGTCCGCCTGTCGGTTCCGACCAGGATCCTGTAGGAAGTTTGCATCGCCCCTTTGCGGGAATCGACCATCCTCCAGGAGAGCCTCGGAGCGGGGCTGTCGATGCCCAGCGGGCTTTCCAGATGCTCCGTCCTGAGGCCTTCAATCTTCGTCGAAGTCTTGCCGCACTGAAGGAAAAGTGAGACGGAAAGCAGGGTTGCGATGCCGAGGATTCTCATTGGAGACAGGAGGTTCCGGTTCATAGTCTTGACGTTTTTCTATCAATCTATAAAGATAGTAATAATAATAACCATTTCAAAACCGACTAAAAAGCGGCAGGACCCGAAAGTCCTGCCGCAAAATGTCGTTTACACTTATGTCCAGGGGCGATTATTACCTGAGGTTCGCGTTGTTGTCCTTGAGGTTAGGGTTCAAGGTCGCATCGCGGCTGGGGATTTCCAGGAAGTAATCGTGCTTGGTGTAAGGCTTCTGAAGATCGAGCATGGACAGAGCCGGAATGATGTCGGAAGGCTCATACCTCCAACCTGATGCCATCGAAGGAGGATAAGGCATGAAGGGACCGGCGGATTCGGCCGAGGTGGTGGCCTTCTCCACGAGTTCGAGCCTGATGAGGTCGAACCACCTGCTCTCGAACTCGCCTCCGGCGAACTCGTAAGCCCTCTCCCATACGACCGTGTCCAGGAAATCATTCGCAGACAGGCCGCTCACGCTTGCGGAAGTGGTTCCGACACCAGCCTTTGCACGGTTGCGCACGGCGTTCAGGCACTGGTAGGACAAAGCGTTGGGCGATCCGTCCACGCGGCACTGGGCCTCTGCATAGGTGAGGAGCACGTCGGCGTAGCGGAGCATTATGATGTCACGTCCGTTATACCAGGTCGCGCAGGCGTCCATATTGTTCAGCCAGTTTCCGCCGGGGCCGTTCTCGTCCCAGACCCATCCTTCGGTGAGGTCGTCAGCCCACCACTTGCGGTACATAGGGTGCGCGATCTGGATTTCCTGCCAGGTCTTGTGCACCACCTGTCCGCCCTGGGTGTAGTAGTAATCGGTCACGAAGGTGAAGTCCTTGCGCTCTCCCTCGGGGAAGTAGATGAAGAAATAGAGTTCGGACTGGAACAGGTACCATCCGCTGAAGGGGTCGTCGTTCGGACGGCTGGGGTTCGGGGAACGTACGGAATAGCCTTCGTCGGTTCCGTCACAGGCTATGAAGAGGAGGACCTCCTCCTTGCCCTGGTGGGTGTTGGGTTTCCAGTAAGGATCCCAGAGCTGGTAGAAGTGGTCATAGAGACCCAGGCCGTAGGTACCTGCATTGTCTATCAGTTCCTTGGCCTTCTCCATTGCCAGCTTGTAGTCTGCGGTTCCGCCGTTGCAGGGGAAGCCGGCCCTCTGGAGGTAAACTTTTGCGAGCAAGGCCTTAGCCGCGGCGCGTGTCACGCTTCCTCCGTTGGAAAGCAGGGGGTCGTCGTATTTGATGGGCAGCCACTGTTCTGCTGTCTTCAGGTCGGAGACGATCAGTTCATAGATTTCCGAGGAAGGGGAGACGGTCATGGTCCTGTCCTTGTCGGGATCGTAGGCCGTGGTGACCAGGGGGATGTTGTTGAAATAACGGATCAGATACAGATAGGTGTAGGCCCTGATGAAATGGGCCTGGCCGACCATCTGGTGAATCCTGTCCGCCTCCGCCCCTTCCTTCTCGGGAGCGTTGTTGATGATGGAATTGGCCTGGTTGATCACGTTCCAGCACCTTTCCCATCCTCGTGTGATGGCTGCATCGCCACCTGCAGAGATTGGGGAGTTGGTTTCGCACTGGCCGTCCTCTTCCCTGACGGGAGGGAGTCCGAGCCTGTCGTCCGCGCTGTTGCCCTTGCATTCGGGGCTTTCATAGGGACGGGTCATGGCCCTTTGCCAGATCCAGTACAGACCGTTTATCATGAGCTGCATGTTGTCGGCGTCGCTCATGAGGTTCTCGGTGGTGACCATTCCCCTTGGATCCTCCTTGAGGAATTCATTGTTCCCTGTGCAGGAGAAGAGGAGCGCAAGGGCCGCCACACATATCGACGATGTTATAATCTTTTTCATAATCTTATTCTATTTATCAGTCAATACCTTGGCAATTAATAAGTTATGGTCAGACCAAATGAGAGGGAAGCCGGAAGGGGATAGGCGTAGTAGTCGCAACCGGCGGAGATATCGTTGCCGTCGCTGTTGGAGTTGACCTCAGGGTCGAAACCCTTGTACTTGGTGATGGTTAGGAAGTTCTGTCCGCTGACGGAAACCTGGATGTCGGCCCACTTGAAGGCCTTCCTCGGGATCCTGTAGGCAAGGCTGAGGTTACGGAGCTTGATGTAGCTCGCATTCTGCATATAATGGTCGGAAACCATATTCAGCTGGGCGGTGTTGCTTCCGGCCTTGCAGAATTCGGCGTTGGGGTTGGAAGGTGTCCAGCGGTTCTTGGCGCTTGCGGCCGTGTACCATCCTTCCTGGCGCTCGTTGATCATCATATAGGTGTAGTTCAGGACATCACGGCCGAACACTGCGTCGAACAGGATGTTCATCGTGAAGTTCTTCCAGGTCACCGTGTTGTTGAAACCGAGCGAGAGATCCGGGTTG
This sequence comes from Bacteroidales bacterium, assembly GCA_017427885.1. Classification (GTDB taxonomy): domain Bacteria; phylum Bacteroidota; class Bacteroidia; order Bacteroidales; family UBA932; genus Cryptobacteroides. Next base: position 53,884 of record JAFRRW010000017.1, on the reverse strand, counting down.
GATTTACCGATAATGTCATAGTCGTCGGTGTCGTAAGAGAAGTCACCGTCCTTGTCATAGTACTTGTAGTCTCCGGGATACTGGCCGTACTTGGCAGCCTCCGCGGCTTCGCTTTCCTGCCAGATGCCGAGATAGTGAAGGCCCCTGATGGCACCGAGGGGCTGGCCTACCATGATGACGAAGGGGGAGACGTTGGTTCCACGGAACTTGTCTCCGTAAAGGATGTCGTTGTCACCGATACTGGTCACCCTGTTGACGTTGCGGGCAAGGTTGAGGTTGGTCTCCCAGTTCCAGTCCCTGGTGCGGATCACGTTGTAGCGGATGCCGATTTCCCATCCCCTGTTCATCATGGAACCTACGTTGGTGGTGATGCTGGTGCGTCCGTATTCGTCGTCTCCTCCGGAATATCCCGGGACGGTAACTCCTGCAAGCAGGTCGGTGGTGTTCTTCTTATACCAGTCGAAGGTGATGGCGAGACGGTCGTCCCAGAGGCCGAGGTCGAGACCTATGTCGGTCTGGGCGGTGGTCTCCCAGGTCAGGTTCAGGTCGGAACCGGCCTGGTCCATGTAAGCGGCTACGATGCTGCCGGTACCCCAGGTCATGCTCTTGTGCCTTGCATCGGTGTAGGTGGCGTAATTGCCGACTGCCTGGTTGCCGGTCTTACCCCAGCCGCCCCTTATCTTGAGGGTAGAGAAAAGCTCCTGGTCGGCCATGAACGGTTCGTTGGCCACGTTCCAGGCGAGGGAGAATGAAGGGAAGTATCCGAACTTCCTGCCGTCACGGAACTTTGAGGAACCGTCGGCGCGGAAGTTGGCCGTAGCATAATAGCGGTTGTCGTAATTGTAATTGACACGGCCGAAGAACGAACGCATCGCGGAGTTCCAATAGCCGGAACCTACGGAAACATTGGGAGCCGAGAGGCCGAGATTATACCATTTGAAACTCTCTATCGGCAGGTACTGGGCTTTTCCAGAGAGGGATTCTCCTGAAGAACGGGTCTCCTCGAAACCGGCCATAGCCTGGAAGTAGTGCTTCTCAAGGAAAGTCTTCGTATAGGTGAGATAGCCGTTGAGCAGCCAGGTCTTAGAGTTGCTGGAACTCTTGCCTGCGATGGCGCTGGTGCCGTTGTTCCTCTCCGAACTCTGGAAGTTGTTGTTCCAGCTGTTTCCCTGGGCCATCGAGAACTTGCCGTTGAAGTCGAGACCGTCGATGATATTCACCTTGAGGTTGAAGATGGCGCTTGCGGAGTTGGACTTGGTAAGGTCGTCGTTGGTGGTGAGGAGGACGGGGTTGAGAAGGGTTCCCGTTCCCTTGCCCATCGAGCTGTAGTGCCCTGTCTCAGGGTCGAATACGGGCTCGAGCGGAGCCCAGAGGAGGGCGGTGATAGGCAGCGAGGTGTAGTTGCTGTCGGTGAAAGTCGCGTTCTGGCTTTCGCCGTGACCGGCGTTGAGTTCGGTCTGCAAGGTTACCCTGTCGCTCAGGTCTATGTCAAGTTTGCCGCTGATACCGTATCCTTCCGCCCAGTTGTGGAGCAGGGTACCGTTCCTCTTGTTCCAGTAGGGGGAGAGGTAGTACCTGACACGGTCGCTTCCTCCGGTGACGGCCACCTTGTGGTTCTGGGAAACCGCCGTGCGGAAGATTTCGTCCTGCCAGTTGGTGCTGGGGCCGTTCTTGAAGGAGTTCAATTCTTCGTCGGTCCACTGATAGAATCCGGCCTCCATGTTCAGTTTGGCGAATTCGTAGGAATTGAGCATGTCGTAGCGGTTGATGATCTTGTCAATCGATACGTCTGAATATAGGTTCACCGTGGGCTTGCCGCTGCGTCCCCTCTTGGTGGTGACGAGAATGACGCCGTTCGCTCCGCGGGATCCGTAGATGGCGGTAGCGGAAGCGTCCTTCAGGACTTCGATGCTCACGATGTCGTTGGCGTCGGGCATTCCGCCGTAGTTGCCGTCAACCACGATGAGAGGGTCGTTTCCTCCCTTGATGGAGTTGGTACCACGGATACGGATGGTGCTGCTGCGGCCCGCGCTACCGTTGGTCCTGCGGACGGTAAGTCCGGAGACCTTACCGGCAAGGACGGTCACGTAGGAGCTGGCGGGCTGGTTGATGAATTCCTTCGCGGCAACCGTCGCGACCGATCCGGTGAGGTCGCTCTTCTTGACGGTACCATAACCGATCGCTATGGCTTCCTCGAGGGCTTCCACGTCGGGATCCATCTGAACGTTGCAGGTCGATCCTTCGGGCGTCACCATCTGGGTGAGGTATCCGACGAATGAAATTTCCATCTTGGCGCCCTGGGGCACTTCGATGCTGTAGTTTCCATCTAGGTCAGTGTTGGTCCCGACATTGGTCCCGACGACGACGATTCCGGCTCCCGGTACAGGCTGTCCGTTCTCGTCCGTCACCGTTCCCCTGACGGTCCTGGTCCGCTGGGGTTCCTGGGTGGAAGGCACTTTCTCTCCGGCCGCTGCGGGCGCGGGAGAAACCGTCATCCCGGCCACCATCAAGAGGCCGATCAGACTTGTTCCAATGATTTTTTTGAACATTGCGGATAAGTTTAGTGTTGATATTGAATTAGGTGTATAAATTCCATAGGTTTAGAAAGTACACTCAAATATAAGAATATATTTAATACGTTGTAATTATTATTCATATATTTATAGTTGCTAACGAATTCGTTTATGAACAAACTTGAAAAAATCCTCTGCATCATCCTCGGGGCAATTATTTTGCTTGGTTTCGGCATCCATTTCTGCTTCAAGGCATTGGGAAGATCCCACCCCGTATGGAACGTTGTGGATTCCGCTTTCAGGTCGTACTTCCACAAAGACGGGGACGCCTCCACGGTGGAACTCAAGAAACTCCTCGGGGGGATGGCCCTCGGGGTATGCCACCCCTACGACGACCCCTACAACCTGTCCCTCCTCAAGGGGGCGAACATCGGTTGGGTGAGGTTCGACCTTCCCGGAGACCCTCCCTATGAGGTCGATTCCAACGGCAATCCGGTCCCGGGCCCCGACGGCCGTCCGGTGGAGACCCGTTGGTACAGGGGATTCAAGGAGAGATGCCGCCTCTACCGCGACAACGGCTACAAGGTGCTTGCGGTCACGCCCTATCCCGACGACATGCTGGATATCCTCGGCGAACTTGAGATGTTCCGCAGCGGCACTCCCGCCTTCAGTGACAGGTTCCTCAAGATGATGGAGGCCTTCGCGGCCTACTATGCCGCCGACCTCACCACCGGGGAGAAACTCGTGAACTGCTTCCAAATATCCAACGAACTCACCGTCCAGAAATGGCAGGGAGCCCTCACCCTCGAGCAGGTGGGGCAGTACCAGGATGTCCAGATGAAGGCAATGCACGACATCTGCCACGCCGCCAGGGTTCCGATCGGATACAACATCGCCTGCACGGAGGAGGGGATGTGGAAATATCCCGTCCTGATGAAGAGATACGCTGACGACTACGACTACATAGGGCTGGACCTCTATCTGGGTTGCTTCGAAGGCAAGACCAGAAGCACGAAGATTTTCGACGCCCTGCTGAGGAGCCTCTGGCATCTCACCCGCAAGCCCATCATCCTGGCCGAGTTCGGCTACATCTCCACCGGAAGCCCCAAGGACGCCCGCCAGAGGGCTTCCTATCTGAGGAACACCTTCGGGGAGGAATTCGGGACCGAGGAGAAGATAAAGGCGAACATAGGCCCCTTCCTCGACAAATGGGAGTCCCTCATAGGGAAGGAATCGTCCCTCATCAGGGAGGCAAGGAGGAAACTGGAGACCGAAGGGGAGGCCGGGGCCGTGGATTATGTGTTCGGAAGTTCGGAGATATCCCATCTCTACAAGGCCCTTCCGGAGGGGTACAGGCTCCGCCGTTTCGACCACACGGAGGAAGGCCAGGCTGCTTTCTACAAGGACGTCATTGACAGGGTGTCCAAACTGGATTTCCTGTGCGGATTCTTCTGCTACTGCTACAGCGACTCCGACACCTGCTACCAGTGCGGGCAGAAGGGCTGTCCGGTCGAGACCGGATGGGGCCTGGTGTCGATCGCCCGGGGTACTCCTTCCGAGGCGATGAATGATACGACAGTACGGCTGAAACCTTCGTATTCCACAGTCCGCGACGCCTTCGGCAGGATATTGGACCGGCAGGAGAAAACCATCATCCTTGACGAAACCCCCAGGATAGTCAACATTATCAATTTCGTCCGGGAAATAGAGCCCAGGGACACGGGCGACACCCGCAAGGTCCTCTACGAGACCACCCTCGAGCAGACCCGCCTGCTGGACGAGTACGACCTTCCCGGCACTTTCCTCCTTCAGTATGACGCCCTCATCGACCCTGATTACCAGGCCCTTATGAAGGCCGAGGAGGCCAAGGGAAGGGAGGTCGGCGCCTGGTGGGAGATCACCGAGTCCCACGTGAAGGCGGCCGGGATGAAGTGGAGGGGACGTTTCTCCTGGGACTGGCACGCCAACGTGGGATTCGCCACAGGATACGCCCCTGCTGAGAGGGAAAGGCTGGTTGACGTGTATATGGAAAAGTTTAACTCCATTTTCGGCCATTATCCCGAGTCCGTCGGCTCCTGGTTCATAGACGCACACACCCTCGGCTATATGTATGACAAATACGGGATTAAGGCCTCCTGCAACTGCAAGGACCAGTACGGGACCGATGGTTACACCCTCTGGGGAGGCTATTGGAACCAGGCCTATTATCCCAGCCGGCTGAACGCCTATATGCCCGCCCAGACGGCTGCGGGCCAGATTCCGGTCCCGATCTTCAGGATGCTGGGCAGCGATCCCATCTATCAGTATGACACGGGCCTCACCCCCAACGGTCAGGGAGTGGTTTCACTTGAGCCTGTGTACGGCAGCGCCGGGGCCGACCGGAGGTGGGTGGAAAAGTTCTTCGCTTCGATTTTCGAGGCCCCGGCCCTCGGGTTCAACTACACCCAGGCCGGACAGGAGAATTCCTTCACCTGGGCGGCGATGAAGGAGGGCCTGGAAATGCAGATGCCACTTATCGCCGCGTACCGCAGGAAGGGGAAGATAGAGGTGATGACCCTCGCGGATGCCGGCAAATGGTTCTCCTCCAAGTATAAGGTCACCCCTCCTACCTCAGTAGCCTGTATGGAGGACACTTATGGCGGTTCCCGGAAGACGATATGGTTCGACAGCCGTTTCTACCGCCTCAATCTCCTGTGGGGAAACGGACTCCTCCGCGTGAGGGACATGCACCTTTTCAACGAGAAGATACCTTCGGCCTACCTTGCCGAAGCGGGAACGAGTACCAAGTGCGAGTTCCTTACCCTGCCCGTGGTCGACGGTTTCCTCTGGAGTTCCCCGGGAGATTTCGCGGGAATCCGTGTCTGGCAGGACAACGGTGAGGGGCACGCTCCTTCCGAGATCGAATTCAAGACCATCACGTCGGAACCTCTTGAAGGTGAGGCGCTAAGGGTCATCCTGGGGACGGCCGACGGCCGGAAACTCACCTTCCTGCTGAAGGAGAAGAAGATGGACATCACCGCCTCCGGGATGACTTCGGACTGGTGCCTGGTGCTCCAGGCCGCAAAGGACAAGGCGTTGCCTCTCAAGGTGGAGGGCAAGTTCACAGTAGCAGGGGAGCAGAACGGTTTCCGCTATGGCCTGAGGATGATCCGCGGCAACGTGATGGGCTCCGGCGACAGGATCATCTTCTCCGCCGACAAGGAGGACAGGATAACGATCGTCCCCTTCGTGTAGCCGGCCTGGTTATTTCTTTTATGTATATTTGAGGTATAAATGATAATAGTATGAAACTGTACCGACTGATTCCCGTTTTGTCATTGTTTGTCATCGTTTCCTGCACTGCAGGTCGCGTGTCGATAGCTCCGGCGCCGGAGGGTGAACCCCTGAGTGCGAAGTGGAAGGTATATGCCGCGGGGCGCGAGGTTCCCGTGTTCGACGCGAAGGTGGCTTCCGGCGACAAGGAAATGCGCCGTCTAGCCTGTGACGACGTGTCCAACTCCGGCAATTATTACGATATCGCGTCCTTCGCGTCCTTCGACCTCGTCAAGGGGAAGGCGAAGGTAGAAGTCGTCGTCCCGGAAGAGGTCAGGGAGGCCAAGGTCCTTCCGGAGAGTGCGGGAATAGTCCCTGAAATCAAAGGGAACAAGATCAGTTTCAACGTTTCACGTCCCCTGAACCTCACCATCGACGTGAACGGCGATTTCATCCATTCCCTCCACGTCTTCGTGAATCCTCCGGAGACGGACGTTCCCGACCCGGACGACCCGGACGTCATCTATTATGCTCCCGGAATCCACGACCTCTACGAAGCGGTGGTCGTGGGGGACAACAAGACCGTTTACCTCGCTCCCGGGGCCATCCTGCGCTGGCATAACTGGCAGGAAGGCGACGGCCACGATCCCAAACTCTGCTCGGGCTCCTGCTTCATCCTTTCCGGCAACAACGTGAAATTCCGGGGCAGGGGAATCATCGACCAGGACGATGTCCACAGGACTAGGAGCCGCGGGCCGATGAGGATTACAGGCACCAACGTCTCCCTCGAGGGCGTCATCATCCGAAACTCTTCCGGCTGGACTGTCGTGCTGAGCGATGCGGAAAACGTGGACATAGACAACATCAAACTGATCGGCTTCAGGGCCAATTCCGACGGAATCGACATCTGTGACAGCCACCACGTCAGGGTTCACGACAGTTTCATCCGCACCCTTGACGACCTCATCGTGGTGAAGGCCATCAGCAGCAAGAGCGACAGGGGCTGCAGCGACATCCTCGCCGAGAGATGCGTCCTGTGGAACGAGATCGCCCACGCCCTGAGCATCGGGGCGGAAATCCGCTATCCCGTGAAAGGAGTGGCCTTCCGCGACTGCGACGTCATCCACGACACCTGCAGGGAGTGGTCGCTGAGGATTTTCCACACCGACAGCGCCCTCATAAGCGACGTTTCCTTCGAGAATATCCGCATCGAGGAGGCGGAAAGGTTCATTTCGCTCTGGATCAACAGTGCCGTATGGACCTCGGATGCGGAGAGGGGGCACATAATGAACGTCGTCTTCAAGGACATCGTCCTGAAAACTCCGCCCAGGATGGGCACGGAAGTCCAGTTCCTTGGCTATGACGAGGGTCACGCCATCGAAGGGGTGCTCCTTGACAACGTGTCCATAGGAGGCCGTAAGATCACTGCCGAAGACATTGAGATGAATCCTTTCGTGTCCGGCGTCACCGTAAGATAGATTTCCCTCCATACGGGCGGAAACCGTCATCAACAGGTTTTTATGAGAAATAAACATTTCAGCAGTCTTTCCCTTATCCTATTCCTGGCCTTTACGGTCTCCTGTTCCAGGGGGGACATATCTTATGAATCCATCTATGACCCCATCGCTGACGAGGGGCAGTACACCTTCCCTTCGTTGAGCGGCCTTCCTTCGGGGTACGTCACCCTCCGTGCCTCGTCCCTGAAGGACTGCAACCTGGCCGCCTCCATCAGCGGACTGGGGGCCAGGGCCATTGAGGAGGGAAGGAGCGACACCGGCTTCTGGATTGCTTGCGGACATGACGCTTTCCCCACCTATCAGAAGGTCCTGGAGGGGCTGGAAGCCAAAGGATGCAGGGGTTTGGGAGAAGTCGATGCCCTTGAACTCGCCCTGTCGGGAAAGATGATGACAGGTGGGCGCGAAGTGGATTTGGATAAGATTTGCGACGGATATATTCTGACCGACATCTCCCGGAATCCCGAGAGTCCTGCCGTTGCCACCACGGCCTCCCATATCTTCAGGGGCATCATCGTGGACAGGCAGGACAGGGACGCCTTCGACCAGGCCGGTTACAGGATGCTCTATGACGCTTCGGACAAGACCGTGCCGCAGGCCTACGACGAGTTTTTCGGCCGCTGTGCCCGGAACGGCTTCGCAGTGATGCCGTCCAATACCTGGGAGAACAAGGATTTCGCCATCCAGAACGGATGGTTCTTCATGGATATGTACCCTCTTCCCGGTGACCAGGAGAGCGGGGACCGTTGGGACATTTTCGAGAAATGCTGCAGCGCGATGGAGCCGAACTCCTCTGTCTTCGGCTGGGAATGGTCGGTGCGCCACGACGAGAGGGACATCAACGGGATGATCAGCAGGTACGGCCTCAATACGGCCGTGAACGACTGGGCCTACAACTATCCCCTTGCCAACGCCGCATACAGGACCCACCAGAAAGCGGACCTAGCCAGGGTGCTCGATCCCAAAGACATAGATTATTCCAAAGTCACGGTCCCCTCCAAGACAAAAAGGCTCGTGTCATTCTTCCTCACGGACGGTGACAACACCCAGTGGATGATGGGCGGTTTTCTTGGCAATTACCTGCTCCATCCCGACGCCAGGGCGACCAAGATGGCCTTCGGCATCAACACAACCCTCACCCCGCAGATTTCTCCCGAAGCCTATGGTACCATACTGGCTTCCCAGCCGGACGGATGTACCTTAGTGGAAGTCCAGGGAGGAGGTGTGATCTATTCCGACACCTTCGGGGAGACCGTAGGCAGGGAGGAGGCCTTGAAGAAGAGGGCGGCGATCACGGCTTCCTGGATGAGGCAGCATCGTATCAAGGTTCTGGGCCTGATGGCAAAGGAATACGCCGGTTCGCCAGAGGCGCAGGAGTGCTACAAGGCGATGATTGAGGCCAATGACCAGCTTGTAGGCATCATCGCCGTCCAGTATACCCCCTATGCCGGGGACGAAGGCCGGATCTACTGGTTCACCAATTCCGCAGGCTGTGACATCCCGGTCGTGACGGTGAAATATTCAATCTGGAACACAACTCCCCCCTATCGAAACGTAGAGGGATCTCCAGCCTTCGTTGCCCGACGCCTCAGGGAGGACTCGCACAACAGCGATTTCAACCTTGTGGCCGTCCACGCCTGGAGCCGTTTCACCGATGCCGGCCCCGACTGCGACGAGGTGGCGGAACTGTCCGAAGAAGGCGGAATCTACGGAGCCGGTGCGGCCCGCCTCTGCGCCAGCCACCTGGATGACTCCTTCGAAGTCGTGAGCCTCGAGGAGTTGCTCTGGCAGCTCCGTATGCGCGAGCGTCCCATCCAGACGCGCAACTTCCTGAAGGGGCTGAAATAGGGCCGTCCTGGCCGAAACTATTCCCTGATAACCGTTACGTTCGAGGGGACTTCGACGGGGTTGTCGGAGCCGGCTGGCATCTTGCCAAGGCGGACGCTGCCTCCTTCGACCGTTCCGATCACCTTGACGAGGTATCCTTTTTCCGGCAGGCTGGCATTTCTGATGTCGTAGTCGAAAGTCAGCCTTTCCGCCGAGTGTACGCTGACCAGGAGGGGACTGTTGGTCCGGACCTTGTCGAAGCTGATCCCGGTGATGTGAGGATAGTTATCCTTGGGCGTGTCGGGATGGAAACTGCGGTCGTAAATGCCTGTGGTGTCGTAGTATGCCAGGATGACTGTCCTGTCGTCCGTGAAATTTACGTTCCGGTACCTGATGTTCTCGATATTGGCGTGGTAGCACTCGTCGTCCTGCTCGTACCTCCAGAGGAAACCGCCTTCGTCCGCCATTATGCCTGTGGCGGCATCGAAGTCAGGTTCGGTCAGGGATACCAGTTTCGTTCCGTCGTCGGGGAAGTGTCCGGGATAGAAGTTGTCCTCTCCCGAGAAGGCGCGGGGACCGTACAGGGCCAGATATGTGTGCCCTGCGTTGACCACGCAGTCTCCGGGACGGATCTCCATCCCCTTGCGCCAGTCGGTCCATGAACCTACGAGATGACGGGCGACGTTGCCGTGCGGATTCTCGTGAGGGAGGCAGGTGACGTTCTTGAACAGGGCGTCCGTGATGTCCCCGACTTCCGGGGCGGAATTGGCCCAGTCCTTGGCGTTCAGCGGAATATTGTCGTCACCTGAGCAGAACTCGCAGTTTTTGACCACCAGACGGTGACCGCGGTTGATGTGGAAGGCGTCGCCGTTGGTGTGGATCCTCGTGTTCTGCACCCTGACGTTCTCCCACGAGCACATCTGGATGCCGGTGGCGGCGCTGGTGACTATCCCGTAGATGGTCACGTCCTTGACCAGGGCGTTCCTGACGTGGAAGAAATCTATCTGTCCGCGGCAGCCGTACTGGGGATCCTTCACCGTGAGGGGATTGTCGTAGAGGTCGTTGGCATCGATCTCCGCCCCGATTATCCTTATGTTGCGGTTTGTGGTCCTCGTGCGCGCCCCGGCATTGGTGATCACGAAGGAATAAGGTTTGTCCTTCTTGAGGATCACCCCTTGACGGCAGAGGAACGTGGTATTGTCTTCGACGAGCAGGCAGCTGTCGAGAAGGTATGTTCCCGGCTTGGAAATCACCACCTTGCGGTTGCCACCCTTAAGCGCCGCATTTATGGCCTTGGTGTTGGTGGAGGCGTCAGCCTCGGGGGAGGCGCCGAAGTCGGCGACGTCAACCTTCGGAGTGCAGGATATGCAGATCAATGCGGTGAGATACAGCAATCTTTTCATATCAGCAGAGTGTAATTCTATGGTTATTCGATGACAGGAAGTTCAAGCCAGGAGGCGTCGGGACCTGAAAGGATGGTCACATCCATCGGGACGTAGTCCTTCGCCGTCGCAGTATACTGGTTTTCCAGATATTTCTGGGGATTCATCGCGAGGAAGGGATACATCGAACTCTGGACCTGTACCATCAGGGCGTGGCCCGGAACGAAGCGGTGGCAGACGTCGTTGAGAGGGAATTCCAGGTCGTAGGTCCTGCCGGCCTCGATGGGTTCGGGATCCGTGTAGGAATTGCGGTAGCGCGTTGTGAACACGTCGAAACGCACCAGCTGCCAGTATCCGTCGGGGCGGACATCAATCAGTTTGACGACGAAGTCGGCGTCAGTTCCGGTGGCGAAGAACCGCATCCTGACCCTGACGGGTCCCGCAAGGGTGAGGGTATCGGTCAGGACTTCACCCCTATAGGTCAGAAGGTCTTTCCGGCCGTCGAGGAAATTCTGGTCCGACGCCATATAGTCGGTGAAATTGTCGAAAATGTTTTCCTTGACCGGCTCGATGTAGAAGGGGATTGGATCGGCGGGATCCGAAATGTAGGTCCTGGCGCCTTCGGCGGGTGCTTTGAACGAAACGGTCCCGTCGGCGGCAAGGTAAAGTTTTTTCATCACCGGCTCCTTCCAGGGCCAGGTCTCAGCGGCTATCCAGTTTTCATCCACGTTCCTGCCCTTCATCAGGTCTTTCCGGCTCTCCTCCGAGGGAATGCAGTACACCTTCGGCGGCTTATGTCCCTTTCCTTCAAGCCAATACCTGTAGAAATCCACCTCTATCCTGTCCATCAGGAAACCTGACTGGCCGTCTCCGAACCAGGCCTGGCCGATCTTCTCGAAATCGTAAGACTTCCAGGACACGTGGCCCCAGTTTCCGAAGACGTAGTGGGCCTTGTCCTTCCCTCCGCGGTCGCGCATCTGGCGGAAAGTCTCCAGTCCTCCATAGAGGTCCTCGGAGTCGTATGAGCCGTTGATCACTAGGGAGGCCGGGCAGTCTTTATCTATGAAATTCAAGAGGTTATGATAATACCAGAAATCATCGAAGTCCTTGTGCCCGAAGAGGAACTCGTCCCCCTTCCCGTGGATTTCCTTCCTGTCCACCCAGTCGGAGATCGTCCATCCCTTGAATAGGTTGTAGATGTCCTCGTCGTTCAGGCCCTTCGAGGTCTGGGGACCGCCCTGAGGCTTGAATCCCGTCACCTCGACCATCTTCCTGACATTGGTGGCGTCGCCGAGAAGGAAGGCGCCGTAGTGGTGGTAGTCGTCGCCCATGAACCAGTCGGTGACGGGGCCCTGGGGAGATACGGTCTTCATCGCCGGATGGGGGTCGATGGCCGCCGCGGTGGCGAAATAACCCGTATAGGAGGTCCCGCGGATGCCCACGCGGCCGTTGTTGGGCGTGTTGTGGACGAGCCATTCCACCGTGTCATAGATGTCTGTGCTCTCGTCGATCTGCTTGGGGTCGGCGTCCTTCCCGTGGGCGAGGGGATTGTAGGGACGTATGTTCACGAATTCCCCACCGCTCGTGTAAGTGCCTCGTATGCTTTGGTTTACGAATATATATCCCCGGGCTGCGAAATTCTTCAGATACCTCCGGATATCCCTGTAATCGACCGCTCCCGGGGCGGACTCATTGTCTCCCCTGAACATCAGCACGGGCCTCCCGGCTATGATTTCCTTCGATGTGGCGAAACCGTCGGACCCGTCGGACCCGAAGGCTTCCGCCCTGGGCTCCCAGATGGAGGAGGAAAGGGAGATCCCATCCCTCATCGGGATCATCACCTCCCTTATCGAATAGTGGGAATCCACCCAGAGGGAATCGATGTCGTGGGTGTTCCAGTCTACGTATATGCAGTTATCCCTGCCTTTCCCGCAGGAAATGACAAGGATAACCGCCAGTGTGAAGAAGAAGGCTCTTCTCATGGCTTGGGCTTGTATTTCGGATCGTCGGAAGTGAATGAATACGGAACGGTTATGTAGTAGAGCATTCGGCTGGTCTCCATCCTCGTCCAGGTGTCGAAGACCGTGGATCCCTCGGTGAGCTCGATCACCCTGCAGCCGCGGCAGAGGGTGTGGTAGGCTGAGAGTCCGCCGGAATAACGACCGTATCCGAGGGCTATGCCGTCCTTGTATACGACATAGTCGTTGTCGTGGTCGTGGCCGCAGAACACTCCCTTGACGTCCCCGCAGTCCAGGAAAGCCTGGAACAGGCCGGAGTTGACCGGAGGGCAGCCCTCGCGTTCGATCTTCCATCCCATATTCTTGTAGGTGGGATCCGACCAGGCCTCTTCATATTCCATCAGAGGGATATGGAAGAAGGCAAGGGCAGGGAAGGGGACTCCTCCGTTTTCGGCCGTAAGCTCCTTGCTGTGACGTACATACCATTCGATCTGCTCCGGCTTGATCCAGTCGTTTGAACGGTCGTAACCCGGCAGGTGGTGGTCGCAGAGAGAATCGAAGAGATACAGGATCGCGCTCTTTTTCCCGGAGTCGGCGGAAGAATAAATGGGGATTATCTGGTTGGTCGCACCAGGCAGTTTGGCCGTTTCCTCATCCTTGCGGACATTGAGGCAGCCCGGCAGGCCGGCGAAATGGTTCAGCACGGCCTCCCTCTCTTTCTCGTCCTCGGGCTCGTGGTTGCCGAACGCTACGGCGCAGGGAATGCCCCTGGACGAGGCGAAGCCCACCAGGCGGTCATATATGTTGTCCCCCTCCCCAAAGTCACCCGTATACATCACAAGGTCAGGATGTTCGAGTTCGATGAGGTTGTTCATTATGTCATAGGAGTGCTTGTTCTGTCCGTGGTCTTCAGCGGCGTGTATGTCCGTGAACTGCACGATCTTGAACTTTCCTTCCGCATTGAACCTCAGGGTGTCGGGAACACTTATCTTAGGCCGGCGCTTCCTGGAGGGGGAAAGCGCGACGGCGTCCAGGCCTCCCAGGCTTATCGCTCCTATGGCCAGGGCCGAATTTTTCAGGAATTTCCTTCTCCCGATATTCTTATCCATACGAATATTCTGCTACTTCCAGTCCGGATTGTGGGGACCGTCCACGAAGCTGGTGGGATAGGTCCAGGAATCGACGGTGGTGCCGTCGTGGAGGTCGGTCCAGGAATCGAACTCACGCTTGCCTTCCTTGAGGTTGATGATCCTTGCTCCGATGGGGATGTGGTTGTAAACGGTGTCGGAGCCGGACATGCGGCCGTAGGCGAGGAGGATGTCGTGGTATAGGACGGCGTAGTCGTTGTCGTGATCGTGACCGCAGAAGGTGGCCATCACGTCCTCGTGCTCCCTCATAGCGGTGAAGAGTCCGCTGTTGAGTTCGGGCGAGCCGATGCCTTCCCTCCTTATGCCGATGAAGGTGGTCTCGATGTCAGAAATGGCGTAGCGGTATTCCTGCAGGGGAACGTGGAAGAAGGCCAGGGCGGGGACCCTGCGTCCGAGAGCCTCTTTTATGCCCCTGGAAGTCCTTGAATACCAGGCCACCTGCTCTTCGGTGATCCAGGCATATCCCTTCACGCGGCGCTCGGGCATGCCCTCGAACTGGTCCCTCATCGGACGGTCGAAGGGGTTGCCGCCGTAGTACTGCATGCAGTAGAGCACGGCCGCCATGTCCTTGCCTTCGTGGTCGTGGATAGTGACGGCGTAGTCCATCTTGCCGTCCCCTCCGAACGGAGGCATCACGTTGCCCTCGACTGAACGGGCCGCCTCGTAGAGGGCAGGCTGTTTCTGGTCGTATTCCGCGTCGTGGTTGCCGAAGACGTAGGCGAAGGGGATACCCTTGTCGGCCGTGAGGTGCAGGACCTCCTTGAGGGCGGGCACCGCCGGTGCGTCGAACACCATGTCGCCGGTATAGACCACCAGGTCGGGTTTTTCCTTGTCGAGGATGAAGGGCAGGAGCTTGAGCATCCTGGGGCAGCCGCGGTGGCCGATGATGTAGTGGGTGTCGGTGAACTGGACGATCTTGAAGGTCCCGTCCGGACGGAATTTAAGCTTGGGGCCATATACCGCAGGCATTCCAGTGACGAGGTTCGAGGATTTTTCCTTTCCGACAAGCACGCTTCCGGGAAGCATCGCGGCTCCTGCCAGCATTCCGGTCCTGGCAAGGAAGTCCCTTCTGGTCATATTCTTGTTCATATTGATATCAATTATTCAAGGTTATACTTTCAGGAACACCTTCTTCTTGTAGAGGAACAGGAGGAAGAGCCAGACGATGAAGGTGAAGGCCGCAGTGGAAATCATTTTCGACCAGGGCTCGGGGAAGAGTCCGGCCAATCCTCCGAAGAAGAAGTTGCTGATCTTTCCGAAGTCGATGATCCTCATTGCCAGATAGACGGTGATGGAGTTCATACCGATAACCTTGAAGAACGGGGTCCATCCCTTCCAGCCCTTCACGTCGATGAGCCAGTAGAAGAGGGCGTACATCGCCACGGAGTATGCTCCTACGACGAGGACGAAGGTGCTGGTCCACAGTTTCTTGTTGATGGGGAAGAACTTGCTCCACACGAGGCCGACCACCAGGAGGGCCGCTGCGGCGATGAACATATACAGGGTCTTCCGGCCCGGAGAGACCTTGCTCTCCTTGATGAATTCCCCGGTGAACATACCCAGCATCGCCGTCACTATGGCCGGGAAGGTGCTGAGGATACCCTCCGGATCGAAGAATTTCCCCTCGTAGAGGTGGTTAGGCATTATTATTCTGTCGATATATCCCACGAGATTCCCCTCATAGGAGAAGGGATCTGTCCCTGCAGGGGCGTCGGGAGCCGGACAGAGGGCCAGAAGGAGCCAGTAGCCGATGAGGATGAAGGCTCCGATGCCTGCCCGTGCCTTCCAATTCGGGACGAACTGGAAGATAAGCGCCGCACCCATCCAGCCCAGACCGATCCTGGCCAGGACGCTGGGGAAACGCAGGTGGGCGAGGTGAAGGTCGAACAGGCCGCTATACACGAGTCCGAGGGCGACGAGGATGAGGCCTCTCTTGATGGTTCTGAGCAGGATCTGTTTCTTAGAACGTCCGTTTTCGACCTGGTTGGCAAAGGAGAAGGGGAAGGTCATTCCGGAGACGAAGAGGAAGAGGGGGAAGATGGTGTCGTGGTGGGCGAGTCCGTGCCAGCCCACGTGGCCCATCTGCCTGGCCAGCCAGCAGTCGGGATTGCCCGATATGGCTATGGCGATAAGGGCGACCAGGGTGGAGAACCCCATGATGAAAAGCATGTCGAAACCCCTGAGGGCGTCTATCGACAGCAGTCTCTTGGTTTTGTTTTCAGTTTCCATATATGGTTGTTATTCAAATATTTCACTCATAGGTCTGCCATACCACTCAGGGGGAGCGGGGATGCCGAGGGCCGCGGCAATCGTGGCGGCGATGTCGTACTGGATCATCGAGGCCTCGATGGTATGGCCCTTGCGTATTCCCTTGCCCCAGGCAACGAAGGGGGAGAAACGTTCGGAGACCTGGGTTCCGCCGTGGGCCTCGTCGACGGTCCCGCCGTGGTCGGAGGTTAGGAAAATGATGGTGTCGTCGAGGATGCCGGCGTCCGTAAGGGCCTGCTTCACCCTCCCGACGAAGGCGTCAAGTTCCTTGAGTTTGTCGAAGTATTCCTTTGAGAACCAGGTGTATTCGTGGCCCGCGCCGTCGGGTTCATCCCAGACGATCAGGGTGAGTCCCGGCTTCTTTGCCTTGATATACTCGACTGCGTCGTCGCAGACTCCCTGGAAGGAGAGGTGGGCATAATGGTTGAAGGCGTCCTTGTCGATGAGGTTGCTGATGCCGCTCCACTGGTGGATGGCTCCCATCTCCATTTCGGGATAATGCTTCCTGGCCAGCGTGAATACCGTGGGGGTGATTCCCCGTTCATCCAAAACGGCCGGAATCACGAGGGGAGCCCTCCAGGAGTCGCCTATTTCGGAGAAGAAACCGTGCATCTCGATGGGGAGGCCGTTGAACGTCGATGCCCAGTTCTCGGTGCTGAGGGAAGGGATGACCGTCGCCTTGAACATCGTGCTGGATCCTTCCGCTATGAACTGCTTTACATTGGGCATTTCGGCCCTGTCCATACCTTCGGAGGCCCAGCCGTCCATTCCTATTACGACCACGTGTCCTGCCTTGCGGCTGACAGGGACGGGTTTCACTGAGCTGAGTCTCTTGTCCAGGAACACTTCCCGTACGGGTTTTCCTACCCATACCTGCGGAGGCTCGATGCCCGCTGCGGCGGCCATCGTGGCAGCCACGTCATACTGCATCATAGGGGCCTTGATCTCATAGCCCTTGCGTATGCCTTTGCCGCAGATTACGAACGGAGTCTCGAACTCCATTATGGTGCTTCCGTGGTGGGCCCTGCCGGTGCCGCCGTGGTCGGAAGAGAGGAGAAGGATGGTCTCATCCCATATTCCCGCCTCCTTGAGGGCGGCTACGATGCTCCCGATGTGGGCGTCCATCTCCTTTAGGATATCGAAATACTGGTCCGAGTACCATCCCCAGTTGTGACCTTCGGAGTCGGGATGGTTGAATCCCACCATCAGCAGGTCGGGTTTCTTCTTGAGGATATAGTCCACGGCGGCTTCGCACAGCGTATTATGGGCTCCGGCTTCCTCTCCCACGTGCAGTTCGACGCTGAGGGTGGACGCGTCGAGGAAATCGTGTATCTCTTCCCACTGGTACATTGCGCCGATTTCGGCCTTGGGGTATTTTTCCCTGTATAGGGAGAAGATGGTGGGTATCATTCCCGAGGCGTTGGAAAGTTCCTCCCTGGGCTTGAAACCGTGAATGTTCTTCTCCGAGCCGTATTCCCCCTCTTTCTCGGAGTAGAATCCGTTGATGTCCGGACCGGTCCCGGCGAACATCGCGGGCCAGTTCTTGTTGGATGAAGTCGGCCAGACCGACCTTTTGTGCATTGTCCAGCTGCCCTCATCCATCAGGGCTTTCACCGTGGGCATTTCAGCAACATCCATTCCCCTGGACGCCCAGCCGTCGAAGGAGATGAGTACGATGTGCTTTGCAACCGGTTTCGAATCCCGTGCGCACGAGCACAGGGACAGGGCTGCTGCCGCTGACAGGATGAATATGATGATTCTCTTCATGGCCGCGTCATTTTTTGTCCTGGACCGGCCTTATGGACTCGCCGCCGGCGTTTTTATGTACATAGGCGTAGTAGCAGCCGTTGTCCCTGAACACCAGTTCGAAGAGATAGTGGCCGTAGTCGGAGGAAAGGGTTCCGGACCAGCAATGGCCGTATTCTCCAAGGTCATAGAGGTCGCCGTGGTCGGTGCGGCCGCTGGCAGGAATGAAGATGGAATTCCCGTTCGGGCCGGTCACCTTCATACCACCCACGCCTTTTTCGACAACCCAGGTCCAGGTGCATTTCTCCATCAGTTCGAGGATCTCCTTCCTGGTGGGAAGGCGCCAGCTGCCACCCCAGGTGAGTTTGGCGAAGTCGTGCGAGGTGCCGCTGAAATTGATGACCTCTCCGTCTGCGGGGATCTCCTTGAGCCAGGCAGGGGAGAAGTCCTTCTCGAAATCGTTCCAGTGGAAGAGTGTGGCGTAGTCGAAGGGGGAGCGGGCTCCCACGTTGCGGTCGGCCCAGAGAACGCTGAGTCCGAGGTCGACGGCCTTTCCCGCCTGCCCGTTGGCAAAGGTCGCGGGGAGGAGCAGGAGACAGGCGAGTAAAAAGGTATAAACCTTATTCATATCAGTCTCCCCAGTCTTTGAGTTGGAGTCCTTCGGTGGTCACGGTGGCGGTGCTGCCGCTCTGGTTGCCGAAGTCGGCGTCCTTCACGTCCTTGAGATAGATCTGGGGCCCTTCGTCGGGTTCGCTGATCCACACGTTGTCCATCTTGATGCCCTGGACGTCGTCGAAGACGAAGGCGGGGCGGTAGTCCTTCCACTTGGCGGTGATGGACACGTTCTTGAAGGAGATGCCGCGGACGTGTCTGCAATAGAAGCCCCAGGAAGGCATTTCTCCCTGGAGGTCGTGCTCGGGATACTCGTTTACCCTTTCAGGAACGGTGTTCATCCTCCATACGGGCATATAGGCCGTGCCTTCGTCGCCGCGGCCGGGGTGGGAGATGCGGACGTTCTCGAAGGAGACGTTCTCCACGTAAAGTCCGGGAACACCTTCTATCATACAGGGGAAGGTGTTGAAATCCAGGCCCCTCTGGCGGCCGGGGAAGCGGCTCTCGTGCCAGATGTCGGGCCTTTCGAAGGCCACGTCGGCGCTTACGTTGCGTACCGTTATGTTCCTCAGGATGCCGGATTTACCGTTCCTGCGGTTGATCCTGAAGTAGAACACCATCCAGGAATTGGTCTGGGTGATTCCGTCGATGAGGACGTTCTCGATGGTGTCGCCGTAGACGCACTCGAGGGCGACTGCGCTGCGGAGGGTGTCATAGACATATATGTCCTTGATTACCACATTGGTTGCCCCGGCTCCCGAGCCGAACTTGATGGCGCTGGCGCCCGACTGGAGGCGGCAGTTCTGGATGAGGATCTGGTCGTTCCAGTTGCCCTTGAGGCAGACCGCGTCGTCGTTGCAGCTGAAATGGCAGTTGGTGACCTTAACGTTGCGGCAGTCTCCGATGTCGATTCCGTCATTGTTGGGATAGGCGTCGGAGATGGTATTCACCTTGTCGAAGACCACGTTCTCGCAAGTCCAGAACTGGGAAACCCAGCAGGCGGAATTAAGTATGTTGATTCCCGTGACGGTGATGTTCTTGCTATTGGTTATCTGTAAGACAGTGGGACGGAAGTCCTCAGGGGGACGGTTCTGGTCATATCTCTGCTTGGGGAAGACGCCCCTGTGGAAGAGGCTGTCCACCTGGAGGGCGACGGCACGTCCCTGGCCGTCGATGGTCCCTTCCCCGTCGATGGTGATGTTCTCGGCCTCGTGGGCCAGTACGAGGGAGAAGTGGTGGCCTCCGAGGCCGTGGTAATCATAATAATTGGTGCTTCCCAGCAGGACGGCGTCCTTCTCGAGGTGGAACCTGATGCCGCTCTTGAGTTCGATGCTGGCGGTGAGGAACCTGCCGGCCGGCACTATGACGGTGCCTCCGTCCTTCGCAGCCGCGTCGATGGCTGCCTGAATGGCCTTGGTGTTCATCGTGGTGCCGTCAGGTTTGGCCCCGAACTTCGTGATGTCATAGTCCCTGGCTCCGACCATCGTTGATGACAGGAGTATGTAAACGATTGCAGAAAAAACAGTAAGATACCTTTTCATCGGTTGGGTATTAATAATTAAAATGAGAAATCAGCTTTAACCCCTTCGTGGGAGTTGGGGAATTTAAGGAAAACGGTGCGGCTGACGCGGTCCCAGCTCCACGTGAAATCCTTCAGCGGAGTCTCGTCGCTGCCCGTGAGGGCCACCTTGCGGGGTTTGCGGGGGAGGAGTATCCTCATAGCACAGTTGGTCCCGAAGGGGCCTTTGACCGTGAAGCCATAGCCCTTTGAGGTTGTTTCCTCATCGTACACCCTGCCTCCCGTGGCCAGTACCTGAGGAGAAGAGGGATCCTCAACCCTGTCCACGTCAATAAGGAAGGCGTATTCTCCCGGATAGACCTTCTTTTCCTTGAATACGGGGAGTGCGGGGTCGTAAAGGTCTATAAGCGTGCCTTTTATTGTAAGTGGTCCGTCGGAGACGCTCTCTTCCATCACCCCTGCGACATCGTAAATGCCGCGTTCCAGGAAGAAGTTGTTCTTGAGCTCGAGGTCTCCGCAGCCGCATTTGTCACGGTACTGCCTCCGGACGGCGTCGAATACGGGCCCGTCGGCATCGGCTTCAAGGACGAACTCCTTGGGATTCTGCCTGATGATGCACACGGTGCCTTTACCGAAGGAATAATCTCCCTCAGGGGCGTTGGCGGGGATGCCCATCAGGGAGAACAGATGGTCGGCGGGACGGTCATAGCCTTCTCGTTTCCACCATTCGTTTATGTCCTGGAAAGGATCGTCGTCACGGCTGCAGTAGAGAAGGACTCCGCCGCTCTTTACCCAGTCTGCGATGTAAGCGTGGGATTCCTCCTCGAGTGGCTTCATATTGGAATAGGTCATCATCAGAATCCTGACATCCTTCCACGACTCGGGATACTTCACGTTTTCGAGATGACTTATCTGCACGGGAACGCCCCTCTTGAGGAAGGGGAGCGCCAGGCCGTAGAAACCTGAGAGTGTGGGGTCTCCCGGATCCTCACTCCAGCTGGTGATCCTCTGGAACATCAGGGAGTTCGCCATAAGGACGCTTATGCCACGAGAACCGCTTACCTTGTTGTCAGAAAGGGGCATCCTGTTCAGTGCGTTCGTCATAACCTGGAGCTGTGTGGAGTAGAACTCCGGTATTTTGTCCAGGGTGGGATCTGTGGCGCTTCTGGGATATTTCTTGTTGTATATCCGGTCGGGCCAAGGCATGGTCTCATAGTGGTTGTTGGCAGGATACAGCAGCTGGGCGGTGAAGGTGGCCTCGTAGTTGCGCTTGTAGTCGGCCCAGTCCAGGCGCCTGTCTTCGACCGGATCCGTAAGGAACCACACAGTGCCGCCGGTCGGTGCTGTCATGGATTCCATACAGCCGTATTCCAGGAAGGCGTTCTCGAAGGTGCGTTCCTTCTTCACTCCATTGTAATACTGCGCCTCGCGTGAGGTTCCAGTCCACACCTGGGCGATGTATCCGTCCACGCTTTCAAGGGAGGCGAGGGACGCCTCCGGACTGACGATGCCCCATTGGGCGTAGTTGATCAGGGTGTGGGTAGGCACGAAGCATTTTATGTCCTTCCCAAGAGTCCTTCCGTATTCCTTGCAGAAAGTGAAGCATTCGTCCAGGGCGCGGTAGTAGAGATGGTATTTGAGCTTGTTGGAGAGGAAGGTGGCCTCGGGGGAGGCGTCGACAGCCTGCCAGGGAGTGCCGTAATAGGCTTTCCATTCGCGTTTGAACCCTTCGCTGTAACCCACGGTGGCGAAGAACTCCGGCTCTTCGATGAACACTGCGTCCACTCCGCCGTCGATGGCCTTCTTGAGTTGTTGCTTCTTAAAGAGAAGATAGTTGAGACTGGGGACAAAATACTTCTTGTTCCAGTAGTGCTGTCCGCTGCTGCCCGTCTGGACCTCGTCCCAGTGGGTCTGTCCGTCCCATCTCCCGTCGAAATATGCCGCGCTCACCTTGCCCCAGGCGATATTCGTCATAAAGCAGGTGTAGTAGCCCTTCTCCCTCCACAGCCGAAGTCTTTCCAAGTAGTTTTCCGTATAGTCGTACACAAGCACTGCGTCTGTTCTTACGTCCACCAAAGGGGACCATAATCCGCCTGTCTGGATCAGGGTTTTATAGGTGGACAGGGGCCGTTCTTCCTCATTATCCCGACTGCGCTTCCCGTCCGCTCCGCCAACGCCCTGCACGCCTTGTCCTTGTGCGGGAACGAGTAATAGAATGGAGAGGATTAAAATGGAGAGCCGTTTCATCTGTTGTGTTATTAGCGTAAGACTTTAATCTCCCAAATTTAATCATTATTGATTATAATAGCAAGCAGGTAGGGGCCGTGAATTCAAGGTCATCTGACAAGAGAAAGGGGGAAAAAAATCCCGCGGAGGGGGAACCTCCGCGGGAAATTATTAAGGGTGAAACTGTCTTATGAAATATTATTCATAGAGAACAGGTGCACCGAGAGTCTTGACCTCAGCATCGCTGAGAGGCCTGTCCCATACAGCTACGGTGGAGAAGTACAGAGGCCAGTCGTCACCGTCGTTGTCACCGTTGAGGAGTACCGTATCGAACGGGAATGCTCCGCCCCAGTCGTTAACGGTGCAGTCCGTCTTGTAGTATATCGGCTCACCGTTGGCGAATACCTTCTTGATGCCGTTGTCATAGTCAGAAATCATGACCATGCGGAACCATTTGTCATTGCTGAAGTATTCGCTGCCCGAGCGCCAGTCGCCGCCTCCAAACTGGAAGATACCATCCTTACGCCAGTAAATGTATTGGTCGCTACCGTTGGTAGGGTCAAAACTGAAGAAGGTGGTGTAATGATTGTCGGAGGACGAAGGACGCATAGCATCGATCAGGATGGTATATACTCCATACCAATCCAGGGCATCCAGGATTTTCCTGGAACCCATCGTAAGATGATGCTTAAGCTCGAAGTTGGCTTGCTGTTTGGTGAGGATAGCACCGTCGAAAGCGTGGAAACCGATTACAGTGGTGTAACCGTCGTTGGAGACGGGACCAATGTCGCCGCCGCTGTCAGGATAGTGAGGAATGAGGTCATCGCCGACAGTAGCCTTCATAGGGGCTTTTTTGTTGAATTCCCAAAGTCCGACCAACTTGTCAGACACCTTGTCCTGGATCAGGTCGGCGATCTGATATTTCCAAACCGACTCGGGCACGTCGGTGTAAACCTCCACGGGAACGTCTGCGGAGTATGCTCCGGAGGATACGCTGATGGAAGTGTTTCCAACCCACTCGGGGGTGACAGTACCGTAAGTATCGACGGAAACGATGTCAGGATTCGCGCTCTTGTAAGTGAAAGTGTAGTCCGTGCAGTCCCAGGGTTTCGGATAGGCCTGGACGAAGGTCGTATAGCCATACGGAATCTTCATCGGCTCGAAATCGATACCCGAGAGCTTGGGGCTCTTCTTGTTGCATCCTACGAGGACGAAGGCTGCAGCTGCTACAATGAGTATGTATTTCAATGTTTTCATTGCTGTGACTTATTTTTCGGTTTCTGTAGCATAGATAACCTCGGTGCCGTTGATGAACTCGTCGGTGGTCTTCTTCTCAAGAGGAATGGCCATGTTGGGGTTCAGCTCCTGCTCCTCGGCGGGATAGTGTGCGAACATCTGGCAGTCGTTCCAGGTGCCGACGGGGCCGTAGGGCTCGATGAGGCTCTTTCCACCACAGTTGATGGGGGTGGGGTTCTTGCGGTAGTTGAAGTGTGCTTCGGCCCTCTTCAGACGGATAAGGTCGTCGGCGCAGGACTGGATGGCACCAGACCACCAGCCGCCGATCTCATAGCGGTGCTCGTTGTAAGCACCCTCGATGAGCTGCTCCTTGCTCTTGCCGGTGTAGAAATCCTTCTTGGCACCAGGATAGCCGATATCGACACCCTCGGCGCGGTTGCGGACGAGGTTGAGGTACTTGATGGCGGTTGCGGTGTCACCTGCGCGTGCGCAGCACTCTGCATACCAGCAGTAAACCTCGCTGAGCCTGATGACCATATGGGCCTGGATGTCCCAGCCGCCAGACTGGCTGAATCCGCTGAGGTCGTTGAAGTCATATTCGACAGGGTTGTTGGGGTCGTTGGATTCGCTCCTCCAGCCCTTCTCTCCGAAGTAGGGGAAACGGTTGTCGACGGGAACCTGGTCATCCCAGAAGTCGACGATGGCAACGTTGCGGACGCAGGTCTTGGGATAGACGACGGTCTTGCGGTAGCCATCGGGGAAGTCCTTCCAGAACTTGAGCTCGCCGCGGCAGTCGCACCAGGCATCGGAGCAGTCAGGGAAGTCCATGATACCTCCACGGCACATCAGTGAGGAGTCGCCCTCGCCGGTGTCCTTTGAGAAGTAAATGTTCACGATGGCTTCCTTGTTCTTGAAGTTCTCCTTAGCGGAGTGGATGTCACGGTAGTCCTTGTAGAGTTCATAGTAGTAGCCTCCGTTGATGACGGCCTCGCATTCCTGCTTGCAGAGATTGTAGTACTCAGCGCCCTTCTGGAGAGGCCAGCCGGCCATGTTCAGATAGACGCAGGCGAGAAGCGCGTGGGCTGCACCGCTGTTGGGGTCGTTGTTGATGTTACCGGCCACATAAGGGATCAGACCGCTATGGTTCTCCTTGGGAAGGTTGCAGGCATCCTTGAGGTCGGCTACGATCTGGTCGTAGATGACAGCGATGCTGGAAAGACCCATACCATAGTCGACGTTGAGGTCGGTAATGAGAGGAAGGGCTCCGTAGGTACGGACGAGGTCGAAGTAGGCCCATGCCCTCCAGAACTTGGCGGTGTTGATGGCCTTGGCGATTTCGTCTGCGGAGTTAGGAGCGTTCTCGGCTCCGCCGATGATGAAGTTGGCGGCCCTGATGACCAGCCACTTGTCCTGCCAGTGCCAAAGCAGACGCTCGTTGCTGGTGGAGATTTCGAAGGAGTCCCACTCGCGCATTGCGGCCTTGTTGGACTTCGGATGGGTGGCGAGGTCGTCGCCCATGTAGGCATGCTCAAACTGGGTGGTACCGAAGGCCGAGCGGGTAACCTTGTACCTAAGCACGCCGAGGGCGCTCTCGAGGTCGCCCGGCTCGGTGAAGGCAAGGTTGTCGGTAAGCTGGCCCTTAGGAGTCTCCTTGAGGAACTCGTTGCAGGAAACTGCGACGAGGGAGATGACCACGGCCAAAAGCGTATATAATGTCTTTTTCATATTCTTATTCATTTGAAATTAAGACAATCCATTAGAACTCGAAGCGGACGATGCCGATGAAGGTCCTGGGCATAGGCATGACACCGTTGTCAAGACCGAAGGTGCTAGGTCCGGTCTCGGATACGGTCTCAGGATCGAGGCCCTTGTAGCCGGAGAGGACGAAGAGGTTCTCGGCGCTGGCGGAGAGGTGGATCCTGACCTTGCCGGTGAGCTTCTGAGGAATCTGGTAACCGAGGGTGAGGTTCTGCAGACGGATGAACGCAGCCTTCTCGAGGAACTGGGTCGACCTCGGAGTGTTGACGTTGTTGCTGGAGTAGAGGTTCGCGTAGAGGGCGTTGCTCTTGTCCTTCACGTTGTTCCAGGCACGGTACCAACCGTCCTTGGTGGTGACGTGACGGGTCTGGGAGTTGATGACGTTGAACTTGTACCTTGCGATGTCCAGACGGTCGTACTGGCTGGTGAAGCGGAAGAGGGCGCTGAAGTCCCAGTTCCTCCAACGGAGGGTGTTCTGCCATCCGAAGATCCAGTCAGGAATACCCTTTCCGATGAGCACGCGGTTGTCAGCGAGGTCCTTGGTGGTGGTGGTGCCGTCCTTCTTGCCATTGGCGTCGACGTTGTAGAAGAGGTTGTTACCGTTCTCGTCGAAGCCGGCCCACTGGGTGAGGTAGAAGGTACCGATGTTCGCACCCTTCTTCAGGATGAACAAGCCGCCGCCGAAGAGGCCGCCACGGTCGGAGTCAGGAATGAGGTAGTCGATGGGGCCGAGGTCGTCAACCCTGGTCCTGTTGTAGGAAGCCGTGAAAGTGGTCTCCCAGTTGAAGTCCCTGGTGCTGACGGGAATCGCGTTGAGCGTGAACTCGAGTCCGCGGTTGCTCAGGTCACCGATGTTGGTCCACACGGAACCACCGCCGTTGTAGTCGGGGAGGTCCTTGAGGAAGAGAAGGTCGGTGGTCTTCTTGAGGTAGGCGTCAGCGGTGAAGTTGAGCCTGCGGTCAAGGACGCTGAGGTCGAAACCGACGTTGAACTGCCTGGTCTTCTCCCAGTGAACGTCCAGGTTGACGGAGGTTCCGGGCCAGAATCCCATAAGGAAGCCGCGGGAGGTCTCGCCGACGAGGGTGGAGAAGGTGGTGTAGGCGCCTACGCCGTTGTTACCGATGGTACCGTAGCTGACGCGGAGCTTCAACTGCTGGATCTTGGTGTTGTCGATGAAGTCTTCCTTCTCGACGTTCCAGGCTGCAGCGATGGAAGGGAAGTATCCCCATTTGTACTTGTCCCTGAACTGGGAGCAGGCGTCACCGCGGAGGGTGGCGGTCACGGAGTACTTGTCCATATAGCTGTAAACTGCACGGCCGAGGACGGAGGTCATCGCGGAGTTGCTGAAACCATTACCGGTAGCCTTAGTGTCGGCTGCAGCGATGTTCCAGAAACCGAGGGCCTCGTTGCTGAGACCGTTGGAGGCCGACGAGAGAGACCAGCTCTTGCCCTGGGTGAGCTCGAGACCTGCGGTGAGGTTGAGGTGGTGGTCGCCGAAGTCCTGGGTATAGTTGAGGGTGTTGATGTTACGCCAGCTGTAGGATCCGCCCATGCTGAAGCTTGCGCTGGACTGGGTGCCGGGGCTCTCGACGTGGGAGCCGAGACTGCCGCTGTAGCTGTGGCTGTCGGAGAACAGGCCTTCAGTGGAGAAGGTCAGTCCGGGCATAAGCGTGAAGATGAAGTTCGCATATCCCTGGAAGGAGCTGCTCCTGCTCTCGGAAGTTCTTCCATAGAGGGCACCTGCGGCGCTTGAACCGATGGTTCCGTAAGGGTCGCGGTTGTAAACGCCTTCTTCATTCTGAACCTCCATGATGGAGGACATACCGATAACGTCGTTGAAGCTGAAGCCGTTGCCATAGCTCTTGCCGGTGCTGCCGTAGGCATAGCCGCGGAAGGTGAGCCAAGGAGTGATCTCGGCCTGGAGGGTGGACTTGGCGCTGTAGCTGCGGCTGCGGCTGTTCTTGATCTGGCCGTGACCGTCGCTGAAGCTTCCCATCACACCGTATTTGATCTTCGGGGAACCGCCCGTGATGTTCAGGTTGTAACCCTGGCTGAAGGAAGGACGGAAGCAGTAGTCGATCCAGTCCACACCCTTGTTCGTGCCGTTCTGGAAAGCGGCCACGTCAGCTGCGGAAACCGCCTCGCCGTGGAGTGAGTTGTAGGAATAGGCATACTCATAGGGGGAGAGGAATTCAGGCAGGTAACGGAAGTTACTGGTGCTGTACCTTGCATCGAAGGTCACGTGAACTCCTTCCTGAGGCCTCTTGGTGGTCACGAGGATGACACCGTTAGCACCCTGGGTACCGTAGATTGCGGTAGCGGAAGCGTCCTTGAGGACCTCGATGTTCTCGATTTCATAGAAGTTCTGGACAGTACCGCCGATAACACCGTCGACAACCCAAAGAGGTTCGTTGGACTTGTTGATGGAGGTGATACCGCGGATGCGGATGGCCTTGGAGCCGTCACCGCTGACGCTGGTGATGTTGACACCGGCGACCTTACCCTGAAGGATGTTGGTCACACCGCCCTGAGGGAGGTCCTTGAACTTGTCGCTGCCGATGATGGCCACGGAACCGGTGAGGTCGCTCTTGCGGACCGAACCGTAACCGATGGCCACGGCCTCGTTCAGCATTTCGATGTCCTCCTCAAGGGAGATGCTCATGGTACCTGCGGAGGCAGCCACCGTCCTGGGGGCATAGCCGAGGCACTGGACCTCAAGCGTTGCGCCAACGGGGGCGTTGAGGGAGAAACGGCCATAACTGTCGGTCTGGGTTCCGTTCGTAGTTCCCTGTACTGCCACTGTTGCTCCGGGGACAGGCACTCCTGCCGCATCGGTTACGATACCCGTGATAGTGGTCACAGGATTCTGCACCGAAGGGCTGGAAGCCTCTCCCTGCGTCTGCGCAGCTCCCAGAGGGAGTGCGATCATGCTGGCCAGAATGGCCAATGTGAAGAATTTACGCATGGAAAGTGATAAGTTAGTTAATAAAAATTGGTGTTGAGTGTTTCAATGTATCTAATACAAACGTTTGCATATCCCGCCGTCTAAGACGAGATAGACAGAAGGTTATGAGTGTGTTTCGGTCAGTTTTTGAATAGTTTTAAACGTTATTAAGCAAACAAATATAGTAATTAATTTTTAAAGTGAACGTTTTTGGCGTAAAAATTCAGTCCTGTCACTTCGCCCTTTCTTCCCTTTCTCCGAGGACTTCGCGGAGGACGAGGGGGTAGTCGCTCTCGATCTGGTCGAGTCCCGCATTGATGAAATAGCGCATGTCGTCGGGCTCGTTGATTGTCCAGACATCGGTCTTGATGCCCCTTGCCTTGGCGTCCTGAACCCATTCCGGATGCTTCATGAACACGTGCTTGGAGTAGGCGATTCCGTTGAGGCCTTCCTTCTGGATCTCCTCGGGGGAGAGGTCCCCTTCGAGGTAGAGGCAGGAGAATTCGGGGGCGAGTTTCGCGAGAAGTTTGCAGACCTGGAGGCTGAAAGCCTGGAACTCGACCATCTTGGGGTTATAGACCTTATGGTCTTTCATCGCCTGGAGGGTGAGGACGGTGGCTATGCTGTCCCTTTCCGGGGAACCTGCGCCCTTTATCTCGAGTTCCATCACGGTCTTCGACTTCTTGCCCTGCTCCAGATACTGGGCCAGGGTGGCGAGTTTCTCCCCGTTGGAGAGGAGTTCGTCCTTGATGTCTTCGTAGTTGTTGTCGTGGATGGACTTTCCGTTGATGTCGGAGTCGTGGTTCACCACGAGGAAGTTGTCCTTGGTCATCTGCACGTCGAACTCGCTGCCCCAGAAATGCTGGTCCTGGGCGAGCTTGAACGTCATCATCGAATTTTGGGCGTTCTGCGCCTCGGGGGCGGTCCAGAAGCCCCTGTGGGCTAGGATGGTGATCTTCTGTTCTTTCCTGCAGGAAGAAAACACGCAGAGAATGGCTGCCGCGGCAACCATAAGGACGATGATGTTTCTTTTCATATCAGTTCCATTTCAGATTCATTTTCAATTGCCTGCAGCCCAGGCTCCGACGGAGAGGGCCGCGTAGTCGCCGATCTTTTCGCCGAGGCCGGCGGGCACGATCCTGCACACGTCGAGGGAAAGGTCGAGGGCCTCCTTTTCCAGTTCCTTCCTCATGGCCTCCTCGAGCAGGTCTCCGTGCCTGAGGTAGATGCTTCCGATCACTATGACGTCGGGATTGATGATGTCCACGATGACGGCGAGGGCCTTCCCGAGGTGTGCTCCGCAGTTGCGGAAGATGTCGATGGCCACAGGGTCGCCGGCATAGGCGGCCTGGGCTATGGATTTGGCGGAGATGTCCGGGATGTCGGCGGGGGTGGGGGCGAACAGGACGCTCCGGCCTTCGGCGAAGGCCTTCTCGGCGGCCTTGCGGCCCATCTGTGCCAGACCTCCACCGCTGCAGAAGCCCTCGAAGGAGCCCGCCTTGCGGAATCCTATCGGACCGTCGTCCTCAAGCCTGATGTGGCCTACCTCCCCGGCGTTGCCGTTGGTGCCTTCATAGAGCCTTCCGTCCAGGATGAGGCCGGAGCCCATTCCGGTGCCGAAGGTCAGGAAGACAACGTTGTCATAGCCCTGTCCGGCTCCGAACTGCCATTCGGCGAGGGCGCAGGCATTGGCGTCGTTCTGGATGCGGGTGCGGATTCCGTACCTGTCCTCCAGCATCTTCACCATAGGGATGTTGTCCCATCCGGGAAGGTTGGGGGGAGACATCACGATGCCCTTGCGGGTGTCGAGAGGACCGCCGCAGCTGATTCCCATCGCGGCCACGTCCCCGGCTTTCCAGCCGTTGTCCGCAAGTGTCCTGTCGACCGCATCGTAGAGGTTCCGGAAAGTGTTTTCCACTCCCTTCTGGGTTTCCGTGGGGAAGAAGATGCGGTTGAGGATCTCTATTCCTCCCTTGCCGTCGCTGATTCCCGACACCACGGCGCATTTGGTACCGCCGATATCAAGTCCTATCAGTTTTGAAGCCATAGCGTATATCAATCAAGTTTCAGTTACTTCAACAAAAATAAAAATTATTTGACGGATATCATAGTCCTTCCGGACTCCAGCGTCCTGTCTTCCATACCCTGGGACCTGAAGGTGGCGGTCACTCCGACGGGCAGGACGGCTTCGACGTCGATGCCTCCGTCCTTCCTCTCCCATCTGACGGAAACGGTTCCGTAGGGGGTTTCCTTGGTGACATTCGCCCAGCTTACCGCTTCGGGGAACTGGGGATCGAGGAAGAAATGCTTGTATCCCGGGGCAGCGTCGTCGGGGACGATGCCTCCGAGAGCCTGGTAGAACCAGGTGCCTATCCCGTTGAAACAGTTGTGGATATGGCTCCCGCGCGCTCCCTTCTGCTTGTCCTCGTGCCATTCCTCCCAGGTGGCCGTGGCCCCGTTGTCTATCATATACAGATAGCCGGGATAGCTGTGCTGACGGAGTATGGTAGCCATCAGGTCGGCCTCGTGGTTGCGCACGCACCAGTCGGTGAACACAGACACTCCGACCAGTCCCACCGCGATGTGTCCCTTGTATTTCCCGTAGGACAGGTCTTCGAGCTTTTTCTTCACGGCATCCTTAAGGGAGTCGGGCACCGCCCCTACGAGCATAGTGTAGGTGAGGTCGACGGGGGCTCCGGAGCCGTAGGTATTATCCTTGGGGTTGAAGAAGTTCTTGTGGATGAGTTCGTTGGTTCTGTCGCGGCGGGCGGCGAACTCCGCGGCTTCGTCCTCTTTTCCGAGGTATGACGCTATCCTGACAAGGAAGTCAGACACCTCGCTGACCACGCAGTTGGCAAGGAGGGCCACCGACCTTTCGTCCCTGGGATTAATCCCGGAACCCATCGGAGGGATCCAGTCGCCGAGGTACCACTGCCTGTAGGGGGTATTGGGCCATATTCCAAGGAGACCGTCTTCGCCGGTATATTTGTCCACATAACCCATCCATTTCTTCATATCCCCGTATCTCAGCCTCACCATCCTGTCGTCCCCGAAGTTGAGCAGGGTGCGCCAGGGGGCCTTCACTATGAAGGAGCACCAGTAAGGGCCTCCGCCGGCGAAGTATTCGGGGGCGGTGTGGGGAAGGCTGCCGTCTTCGTGGATGACGTCACCCCAGGCCTGGAGCCAGTTGTAGTAGAGGGGGGCGACGTCGTACATCGTCTGAACCGACATAGTGCTGGAGTTGCCGTCGCCGCCGTAGCCGAGCCTCTCAATGTGGGGGCAGTCGACTATGTAACCGCCGTAGGCGAGGCACCTGAAGGTGTTGTTAATGAGATTATGGACTGCGTTGAGGCCGGGATCCGAGCACTCGAAGGTCGAGGCCTTTCCGTAGTCCTGGGATATCTGCAGGGCCGTGCATTCGGGGGCCTCTTTCAGATTGCTGATCTTCACATACCTGTAGGCCTTGTAATTGAATTTGTTGCAGAAGGTTTCCACTTCTTCTCCCTTTGCTATGAAGGTGTCCCTCTGCTCCCTCTGGCATTCGAACGGAATGCCTTCGAAGAGGTGGTCGGAATATTCCAGTATAATTTCCTGGCCGGCCGACAGCCCCTTCATATTCACTTCAAACCAGCCCGTGATGTCCCTTCCGATATCCACGAGCCACTCTCCGTCCGCCAGCTTTTCAGTTCTGGCGGCGGGGAAACGGTCTATTACCACATTGGGCTCGCACATCTGCGGCGAGCAGGCTATCCCTTCGAATTCCACCTCGTTGCATCCGTTCCATTCCAGGGCGTCCAGGTCCTTGCTGTCCATACTCGCCGGACGCACCCTGGCGTCAACCCTTTCCCCTCCGAAATTTCCTGCAACCCAGATGCCGGTGTCGGTGTATCCGCCGTGAGCATATTCCCACGAGGAATCCGTGCTGGCGAATACCTTGCGCAGTCCGTCCTTTCCGGCTGCGCTGACATCCGCCCTGACGAAGGGACCGTTGCAGGGAAGGTCCGCGAAGACGTCTTTTCTGAACCAGCCGGAACCGGCCCAGATGACGATGTCGGGTTCTCCGGAGCCGATAAGGGGAGTTATGTCATAGGTGACGGAAATCGACCGTTTCGGAAGCTGGCTGACGGAAGGGGAGAGGACGTTGTCCGAGACCTTCTTCCCGTTCACGTAGAGTTCGTGATATCCCAGGGAATTGACAGTGACGAACACTTCCTTCCCGGCAGGGACCTTTATCTTCTTGCGGAACAGCGGGCTTTCCACACCTTCACCTGCTCCGAGATATTTCCCTTCCATTCCATCGAGGGAACCGATTCCGAACACAGCGGGCTCCGACCACTCCGTGGGGTTCCCTTTCGAATCCCAGGAACGGGCCCTCCACCAGCACATCTGGCCGCTTTTCAGGGGTTTGCCTTCGTAGGGGATCATCACCGAGGCGTCGCAGTCGACCTTTCCTGTCTTCCAGAGGTCGGCCTTTCCACGGAGGAGCCTTTCGGGAGAGGATGCCACCTGGATTTCCCTGGCGGTCTGGCGGTCTCCGTCGATGGTTGATATCAGTTTATAACTGAAATGTGGAGTCTTGGAATCTATGGCGAGGGGGGCGCGGAGATTCTCGCACCTGGGATCGGTAATTGCGAGGGTTGAGGGTTCAC
Organism: Bacteroidales bacterium; assembly: GCA_017427885.1. Classification (GTDB taxonomy): domain Bacteria; phylum Bacteroidota; class Bacteroidia; order Bacteroidales; family UBA932; genus Cryptobacteroides. Next base: position 21,332 of record JAFRRW010000017.1, on the reverse strand, counting down.
CGGTGGCGTAGCTGTCTTTTCCGTTGCAGGCCGTGAATATGGCCAGGACCGCCACGGCGGCCGCAATGATGGTATTGAATCGTTTCATAAAGTGGATATAAAAAAGGCCGGGGTGCAAGACCCCGGCCCCGTTTCTAGAGTTCGCTCATCTCTTTTTCGTATTCGTCCTTTCGGCCTACGATGATGTCCTGGTAGTCGTTGAGTCCCGTTCCTGCTGGAATCAGGTGACCGCAGATGACATTTTCCTTAAGGCCTTCGAGGTCGTCTATACGTGCGCGGATGGCTGCCTCGCTGAGCACCTTCGTAGTCTCCTGGAAGGAGGCGGCGGAGATGAAGCTGTTGGTGCGCAGGGCCGCGCGGGTGATGCCCTGGAGAACCTGCCTGGCGGTTGCCGAGCGGGCTTCGCGGGCGACGATGGGCTTGAGACCCTGCCTGAGGAGCGAGGAGTTCTCGTTCTCAAGGTCTCGGGCAGAGATGATGTCTCCCGGCTCGATGTCCCTGCCGTTCACCTGGAACTTGGAGTCCCCGGGGCTACAGACGTACTTCTTGCCGAAGATGGCGTCGTTGGCGTCCATGAAGGTCCAGTTGTCCACGAGTTCCTCAGGGAGGAATTCGGTGTCGCCCGGATCCATTATTTCCACCTTGCGCATCATCTGCCTTACGATGATCTCGAAATGCTTGTCGTTGATCTTCACGCCCTGGAGCCTGTACACGGCCTGGACCTCGTTCACGATGTATTCCTGAGCCTTGACCGGTCCGAGGACGTTGAGGATGTCGGTAGGGGAGACTCCGCCGTCGGAGAGCCTGGTGCCCGCCTTGACGTAGTCGTTCTCCTGCACGAGGATCTGCTTGGTCATCGGCACGAGGTAGGTCTTGCTGTCTCCGCTGCGGTTGGTGACCGTGATCTCGCGGTTGCCCCTCTTCACCTTGCCCATCGTCACATCTCCGTTGATCTCGGAGATGATGGCGGGGTTGGAAGGGGTGCGGGCCTCGAAGAGTTCGGTCACTCGCGGCAGACCTCCTGTGATATCGGAGGACTTTCCGATGGCGCGCGGAATCTTGATGATCACGTCTCCCACCTTCACGTCGTCTCCGTCGCCGGCCATGATATGGGCGCCCACGGGGAGGTTGTAGGTCTTGACGGTATGGCCGCTGTTGTCCACTACCTCGATGGTGGGGTTCTTGGTCCTGTCCCTGGCCTCTATTATGACCTTGTCGCGGTTGACTGAATATTCGTCAGCCACTTCCTCGCGGAAGGTGACTCCGTCGATCATGTTGGAGAAACGGATCTTGCCGTCGCTTTCGACGATGGTGATGGCGTTGTAGGGATCCCATTCGCAGATGAGGTCGCCCTTGGTAACCTTGTCGCCGTCATTCTTGTAAAGGGTGGCGCCGTAGGGAACGTCGTAGTGGGAATAGGTGATACCGGTGGTCTCGTCGATGATGCTCACCTCGGCCATTCGGCTGACGACGATGTCCTGGGGGACGCCGTCTTCGCCGGTGCGGGTGATGGTCCTGAGTTCGGTGAACTGGAGCTTGCCCACGTACTTGGATTCGATGGTGGAATCGGCCGCCGTGCTGGAAGCCGTTCCTCCCACGTGGAAAGTACGGAGGGTAAGCTGTGTTCCGGGCTCACCGATGGACTGTGCCGCGATGACACCGACCACCTCTCCCTTCTCGACCATTCGGCTGGTTGCGAGGTTGCGGCCGTAGCACTTGGCGCAGACTCCCTTGCGGGACTCGCAGGTGAGGACCGAACGGATCTCGACCTGCTCGATGGGCAGGGTGTCGATGAGGGCAGCCACGTCTTCCTTGATCTCCTCGCCTGCGGGGAGGATGAGCTCTCCGGTGCGGGGATTGAAGATGTCGTGGACAGAGGTCCTTCCGAGGATCCTCTCACCGAGGGACTCGACCACTTCGTCCTTGTTCTTGATGGCCGTGGCCACAAGTCCGCGGAGGGTGCCGCAGTCTTCTTCGGTGATGATCACGTCGTGGGACACGTCCACCAGACGGCGGGTCAGGTAACCTGCGTCCGCAGTCTTGAGGGCAGTGTCTGCCAGACCCTTGCGGGCTCCGTGGGTGGAGATGAAGTACTCGATAACCGACATTCCCTCCTTGAGGTTGGAAACGATGGGGTTCTCGATGATTTCATTTCCGGCCGCTCCGGACTTCTGGGGCTTTGCCATAAGGCCTCGCATTCCGCAGAGCTGCTTGATCTGCTGGGTGGAACCGCGGGCTCCGGAATCCAGCATCATGTACACGGGGTTGAATCCCTGCTGGTCGGCGGAAATCTGCTTTTCGACAATGCCCGTGAGCTTGTTGTCGATGGAGGTCCAGAGGTCGATCACCTTGTTGTAACGCTCGTTGTTGGTGATGAAGCCCATCGCGTAGTTGCTCTTGATGTCTTCCACCTGACGGTAGCCTTCGTCGATGAGGCCCACCTTCTCCTTCGGGATTATCACGTCGCCGAGGTTGAAAGATATGCCCGCCCTGAAGGCCTGGTCGTATCCGAGGTTCTTGATGTCGTCGAGGAACTTGGCCGTGCGGGTTACGCCGGTGTTCTTGATGACTTCGGTGATGATCTTGCGGAGGGCCTTCTTTCCGAGAAGGTCGTTCACGAAAGGAACCTCATCGGGAATATACTGGTTCACGATGATCCTTCCGGCGGTGGTCTTCACGATCACGGTACCCTTCGAAGGGTCGTTCTTGTCGGCCGGGATGCGGACGTTGATGAGGGCGTGCATGTCGATGGCCTTCTCGTCGTAGGCCACGATAACTTCCTCCGGTCCGTAGAAGGTCATTCCTTCACCCTTGGCTCCGGGACGCACCTTCGTGATGTAGTAGTGGCCGAGCACCATATCCTGCGAAGGCACGGTGATAGGGGTGCCGTTGGCGGGATTGAGGATGTTCTGGCTTCCGAGCATCAGGATCTGGGCTTCCATGATGGCCGCGTTCCCGAGAGGGAGGTGGACAGCCATCTGGTCGCCGTCGAAGTCGGCGTTGAAGGCGGTACAGGACAGAGGGTGGAGCTGGATGGCCTTGCCCTCGATCATCCTGGGCTGGAAAGCCTGGATACCGAGCCTGTGAAGGGTGGGAGCACGGTTGAGAAGGACGGGATGTCCCTTCATCACGTTTTCGAGGATGTCCCATATGACGGGATCCTTGCGGTCCACGATCTTCTTGGCGCTCTTTACGGTCTTCACGATGCCCCTCTCGATGAGCTTGCGGATGATGAACGGCTTGTAGAGCTCGGCCGCCATGAACTTGGGAAGGCCGCACTCGTGCATGTTCAGTTCCGGACCCACCACGATGACGGAACGGGCGGAGTAATCCACCCTCTTTCCAAGGAGGTTCTGGCGGAAGCGTCCCTGCTTGCCCTTGAGGCTGTCTGAGAGGGATTTGAGGGCCCTGTTGGACTCGCTCTTCACCGCGGAAGACTTCTTGGAGTTGTCGAAGAGGGAATCGACGGCTTCCTGGAGCATTCGCTTCTCGTTGCGGAGAATGACTTCGGGGGCCTTGATGTCGATGAGCTTCTTCAGACGGTTGTTCCTGATGATCACCCTCCTGTATAGGTCGTTCAGGTCGGAGGTCGCGAAACGGCCGCCGTCGAGGGGCACGAGGGGACGGAGGTCCGGAGGTATCACGGGGATGACCTTCATGATCATCCACTCGGGACGGTTGACACCGCCCGACTCCAGGAACCACTTCACCACGCTGAGCCTCTTGAGTATCTCGGTCTTGCGCTGCTGCGAGCCTTCTTCCCTCATCCTCAGGCGGAGATCCCTTGCAAGGGCCTCCACGTTGATCTCCTTGAGGAGGTCGTATATGCCTTCGGCACCCATCTTGGCGGAGAACTTGCGGGGATCGTCGTCAGCGAGGGAATCGTTGTCAGGAACCTTGGCAAGCGCCTCGAGGTATTCGTCCTCGGAGAGGAGTTCCATCTTCTCGAGTCCGGTGTCGCCGGGCTTGATGACGATGTACTTCTCGAAATAGATCACGGACTCCAGTTTCTTCGAAGGCAGTCCCAGAAGGGCGCTGATCTTGTTGGGGGCCGACTTGAAGTACCAGATGTGGGCCACGGGGACGGTGAGGGATATGTGTCCCATCCTTTCCCTGCGGACCTTCTTCTCGGTGACTTCGACTCCGCAACGGTCGCAGACTATTCCGCGGTAACGGATCCTCTTGTATTTTCCGCAATAGCACTCGTAGTCCTTGGTGGGACCGAAGATCTTTTCGCAGAAGAGGCCGTCCCTCTCGGGCTTGTAGGTCCTGTAGTTGACCGTTTCCGGCTTCAGGACCTCTCCGTAGGACCTGTTGGTGATGTCCTCGGGAGATGCCAGGGAGATGCTGATACTCTGGAAATTGCTCTTTACCTTTGTTTCTTTGTTATTGAAAGTAGGCATAAATTCTAGTCTTCAAAGTGTCTGTGATTAATCCAAAGTGACCTTGAGTCCGAGTCCGCGGAGTTCGTGCAGGAGCACGTTCAGGGACTCGGGAATGCCGGGCGTCGGCATGGGGTCTCCCTTGACGATGGCCTCGTAGGTCTTGGACCTGCCGGTCACGTCGTCGGACTTGACGGTGAGGATCTCCTGGAGGGCGTTGGCGGCTCCGAAGGCTTCCAGGGCCCAGACCTCCATTTCACCGAACCTCTGGCCTCCGAACTGCGCCTTGCCGCCGAGAGGCTGCTGGGTGATGAGGGAGTAGGGTCCAATGGACCTCGCGTGCATCTTGTCGTCGACCATGTGGCCGAGCTTTATCATATAGATGACACCCACGGTGGCGGGCTGGTCGAACCAGTCTCCGGTGCCTCCGTCGCGCAGGCGGGTCTTTCCGTACCTGGGAAGTCCGGCCTTGTCGGTGTATTCGCAGATCTCCTCGAGGCTGGCGCCGTCGAAGATGGGGGTGCTGAACTTCACGCCGAGCTTGTAGCCGGCCCAGCCGAGAACGGTCTCGTAGATCTGGCCGAGGTTCATACGTGAAGGCACGCCGAGAGGATTGAGGACGATGTCCACTGGAGTTCCGTCCTCGAGGAAAGGCATATCCTCCTGACGGACGATCTTCGCGATACATCCCTTGTTTCCGTGGCGTCCCGCCATCTTGTCACCGACGGTGATCTTCCTCTTCTTGGCCACATAGACCTTGGCGAGCTTCATCACCCCGTTGGGGAGTTCGTCACCCACCTTGATCTTGTCCATCTCCCTCTTGCACTCTGACTCAGCCACCTTGAGGGCTATGCAGTAGTTGTTGATGAGGTCGCGGACAAGGGCGTTGGTGTTCTTGTCGGAAGTCCACTTGTTGGAGTTGACGTTATGATAGTCGATGTCCCTGATGAGGTCGATGGTGATCTCCTTGCCCTTGGGAATGACTTCAACCCCGTAAAGGTCGCTGATACCGGCGCTCTTGCGTCCTTTGGTGAGGACCTCGAGCTTGGAGATGAAGTTCTCGCGGAGTTTGGCTGCGAACTTGTCGAATTCCTCCTGGCGAAGTTCCAGGCGGGTCTTCTGGTCTGCCTTCGCACCGCGCCTCGTCTCCTTGACGGCCTTCTCGTAGAGGGCGGTCTTGATGACGGTGCCGCTCAGGGAAGGATTGGCCTTGAGGGAAGCGTCCTTGACGTCTCCGGCCTTGTCGCCGAAGATGGCCTTGAGGAGTTTCTCCTCGGGGGAAGGGTCGCTCTCGCCCTTCGGGGTGATCTTTCCTATCATTATGTCACCGGGGTCGATCCTGGCTCCGATGCGGATGATGCCGTCCTTGTCGAGGTTGCGGGTGGCGTCCTCGCTGACGTTGGGGATGTCGGAGGTGAGTTCCTCCATTCCGCGCTTGGTGTCGCGCACCTCGGTGAGGTACTCGTCCACGTGGATGGAAGTGAGGATGTCCCACTTCACCATATCCTCGGAAATCACGACTGCGTCCTCGTAGTTGTAACCCTTCCATGGCATGAAAGCCACCTTGAGGTTGCGTCCGAGGGCGAGTTCTCCGCCCTGCGTGGCATAACCTTCGGTGAGCACCTGTCCTTTCTCCACCTTGTCGCCCTTGCGGACGATGGGCTTGAGGTTCACCGTGGTGCTCTGGTTGGTCCTGCGGCAGATGGGGAGCTTGTACACCGTCTCATCGGGGGAGAAGCTCACGAACCTCTCGTCCTCGGTGCGGTCGTACTTGATCCTTATCTCGTTGGCGTCCACGTAGGTGACGACTCCCTTGCGCTCGGCGATGAACTGGGTGCGGGAATCCAGGCAGACCCTCTCCTCGAGTCCGGTGCCCACGATGGGGGCCTCGGGGGAGAGAAGGGGAACGGCCTGGCGCATCATGTTCGCTCCCATCAGGGCGCGGTGGGCGTCGTCGTGCTCGAGGAAGGGGATGAGGGAGGCGGCCACGGAAGCCATCTGGTTCGGGGCCACGTCCATATAGTCGACTTCCTCTTTGGAGATCACGGGGAAATCGGCCTCCAGGCGGCACTGGATCCTGTCTTCGGTGATGGTGCCGTCGTCATCCATCTGCACGTTGGCGAGGGAGACCTTCTTGTTCTCCTCCTCCTCAGCGCTCATATACTTCCATCCCTTGTCGGTCAGGTCCACCTTGCCTTCGTGCACCTCACGGTAGGGAGTCTCGATGAATCCCAGTCCGTTGATCCTGGCATATACGCACAGGGAGGAGATAAGGCCGATGTTAGGTCCTTCAGGGGACTCGATCGGGCAGAGGCGGCCGTAATGGGTGTAGTGGACGTCCCTGACCTCGAAGCCCGCCCTGTCACGGGAGAGACCTCCGGGGCCGAGGGCGCTGAGACGCCTCTTGTGGGTTACTTCGGCGAGCGGGTTGGTCTGGTCCATGAACTGGGACAGCTGGCTCGTTCCGAAGAAGGAGTTGATAACGGAAGAAAGGGTCTTCGCATTGATCAGGTCGATGGGCTTGAACTGCTCGCTGTCGCGGACGTTCATCCTTTCCCTGATGGTCCTGGCCATCCTGGAGAGACCTACGCTGAACTGGTTGGCGAGCTGCTCGCCCACCGTGCGCACGCGCCTGTTGGACAGGTGGTCGATATCATCGACGGTAGCCTTGGAGTTGATGAGCTCGATGAGGTACTTGATGATCTCGATGATGTCGGTATTCGTCAGGACGCGGGTGGAGGCGTCGATCTTGTCCTCCAGTCCGAGTTTCTTGTTCAGGCGGTAGCGGCCGACCTCGCCGAGGTCGTACCTCTTCTCCGAGAAGAAAAGCTTGTCGATGACGTCGCGGGCTGTGCTTTCATCGGGCGGTTCCGAGTTGCGGAGCTGCTTGTAGATGTAGTTCACAGCCTCTATCTCGGTGTTGGTGGGGTCCTTCTGCATCGTGTTGAAGATGATGGCGTACTCGTTGGAGTTCGCCTCGTCCTTCTGCAGGAGGATGGTCTTCACGTCGGTGTCGGCTATCTTCTCCATCGTCTCGTCGTCGAGGATTTCGCCCCTTTCCACGATGGGGATGGTCCTCTCGATGGGGATTATCTCGCCGGTGTCTTCGTCTTCGAAGTCTTCGGTCCAGGTCTTGAGGACCTTGGCCGCCAGCTTGCGGCCTTCATTGGCCTTGAGGACCTCGGGAGTGGCCTCCACTTCGTCCGCAAGTCCGAATATGTCAATTATGTCCTTGTCGCTGTTATAGCCGATTGCCCTGAGGAGGGTTGTCACGGGCAGTTTCTTCTTACGGTCTATGTAGGCGTACATGACATTGTTGATGTCTGTGGCGAATTCAATCCAGGAGCCCTTGAAGGGGATGATCCTGGCGGAATACAGCTTCGTGCCGTTAGCGTGCATGCTCTGGTCGAAGAACACGCCCGGGGACCTGTGCAGCTGGGAGACGATGATCCTCTCGGAACCGTTGATCACGAAGGTTCCCGAAGGGGTCATGTAAGGAATGTTCCCCAGGTACACGTCCTGTATCATAGATTCGAAATCCTCGTGCTCGGGGTCGGTGCAGGAAAGGAGGAGCTTCGCTTTCAGGGGGACGTCATAGGTGAGGCCCCTGTCGATGCATTCCTCGATCGAATACTGGGGAGGGTCGACGAAATAGTCGATGAACTCCAGTTTATAGTTGTTCCTCGTGTCTTCGATCGGGAAAATTTCCTGGAACACCTGGTAGAGCCCTTCGTTCTTCCTGTTTTCCGGAGTGGTCTCCAACTGGAAGAAATCCCTGAAGGACTTCAGCTGCACCTCAAGCAGATCAGGATAAGTCAGAATCTTCGATGTGGCGAAATTGATTCGCTTTGTATTGGTCTTTTTTGACATGTGCTGCCTTTAAGGAAATTGAGAAAAACTTAATACGAGAAAAAGGTTTAGAGCCTGAAGTGGCTCTAAACCTGAAGATTTTCCCACAGGGGGAAGCGGAGGAAATTATTTAACCTCAACTTCGGCTCCTGTTTGCTCGAGAGTTTCCTTGAGCTGCTCAGCTTCTGCCTTGGAAACCTTGGTCTTGAGAGGAGCGGGTGCGCCGTCGACAAGATCCTTGGCCTCTTTGAGTCCGAGTCCGAGAGCTTCCTTCACGGCCTTGATGACCTGAAGTTTGGCCTGTCCTGCGGAAGTGAGGATAACGTCGAATTCAGTCTGCTCAGCAGGCTCGTCGGCGGCTGCGGCTGCGGGGCCGGCCACTGCAACGGCTGCGGCTGCAGGCTCGATGCCATATTCTTCCTTAAGAACTTTCGCAAGCTCCTGAACGTCTTTTACAGTCAAGTTAACCAACTCTTCTGCAAGTGCTTTTACGTCTGCCATAATTGATAATGTTTAAATTGTTATTGTTATTATTATTTTTCTTCTTTCTCGGAAAGGGTCTTGACGATCCCGGCAAGTTTGCCACCGGCGCCCTGGAGGGCGGAGATGACATTGCGGGCAGGGGACTGAAGCAGTGCGACGATGTCGCCAATGAGCTCTTCCCTGGACTTGATGGAAGCCAGTTCCTCGAGTTTGTCGGCTCCTACGAAAGCGCACTCCTGTACATAAGCACCCTTGAGTTCAGGCTTTCCGCCGAGTTCCTTCTGCACCTTCTTGATGAGTTTCGCAGGGGCGTTGGGAGACTCCGTAAACATAATTGCCGTATTGCCCTTGAGGATAGGGAGCAGCAGATTGAGCTCGCTGTCGTCGATATCCTTTATTACGTGGGTGAGAAGGGTGTTCTTTACCACGGAGAGCTTGATGCCCTCGTTGAAGCAGGTACGGCGGAGGGATGAAGTCTGGCCGGCATTCAGGCCGGAGATGTCCGTCAGATAGAAGTGAGGATACTCCTTGAGCTGCGCCGAGATGGTTTCAATAATCTGTGCTTTGAGTTCTTTCTTCATAATATTGAAATTTTATTTCTCGGCTCCAGAGAGCTGGAATGCCTTGACGTCAACCTTTATTCCGGGGCTCATCGTCGAGCAGATGGACGCACCTTTCATATAGGTTCCCTTCAGAGCCTGGGGCTTGAGTTTGAGAACCGCGTTCAGGAAAGCGGCGGCGTTTTCGCAGATCTGCTGGGCAGGGAAGGAAACCTTGCCGATAGCGGCGTGGATGATACCGGTCTTGTCGACCTTGAAGTCGATCTTACCGGCCTTCACGGCCTGCACTGCGGGGGCGATGTCCATTGTGACCGTGCCGGTCTTGGGGTTCGGCATGAGGCCACGGGGACCGAGGACGCGACCGAGGGCTCCGACCTTCGGCATGACCGAAGGGGTGCAGATGATGACGTCGACGTCGGTCCAGCCACCTTTGATCTTTTCAACATATTCGTCGAGACCGACATAGTCGGCTCCGGCTTCACGAGCCTCCTTCTCCTTGTCGGGAGTGCAGAGGACGAGTACCCGTGTGACCTTTCCCGTACCGTTGGGAAGGGTGACGACTCCACGGATCATCTGGTTGGCCTTTCTGGGGTCAACGCCGAGATTGGTGGAGATTTCCACGGAAGAATCGAATTTGGTGTAGGTGATTTCCTTCACCAGCTCACATGCCTCGGCGAGTGTATAAAGCTTGTGCGGGTCGTATTTAGCGATGACCGCCTTCTGGTTTTTTGTCAACTTACTCATAGTGCTGCATGTGTTAAATGTTCTCAGGGAAAGCGCCCTTGACGGTGATTCCCATACTCCTGGCCGTTCCTGCGACCAGTTTCATCGCGGACTTCAGCGTAAAGGCGTTAAGGTCCGGCATCTTGCCTTCTGCAATGGTCTTGATCTGGTCCCAGGTGACGGAAGCGACCTTGTTCCTGTTGGGCTCTCCCGACCCCTTCTGTACCTTGGCGGCCTCGAGAAGGGAAATGGCCACGGGGGGCTGCTTCACCTCGAAGGTGAAGGACTTGTCGGAATACACCGAAATGACGACAGGGAGAATCTTTCCGGCCTGTGCCTGGGTGGCAGCGTTGAACTGCTTGCAGAAATCCATGATGTTCAAGCCCTTGGAACCGAGTGCCGGTCCAACCGGAGGAGCCGGGTTGGCTGCTCCCGCCTTGATCTGGAGCTTGATGAATCCGGTAATTTCTTTTGCCATGTCTGTTATTCTTTAGTTACTTGCGTAAAGCTGAGTTCGAGCAGGGTCTTCCTGCCGAAAATCACCACTACTACCTTGAGTTTGCTTCTGTCGAGGTCTATCTCGTCGACCGTGCCTCCGAATCCGTTGAACGGTCCGTCGATGATCTTCACGGCCTCTCCGACCTCGTAGCTTGCCTGGGCCACGGAAACGGCGTCGGCGTTCTCGTCCACTTCACCGAGGATCCTCCTGACCTCCTCCTCGCGGAGAGGGACGGGAACCCTTTCGGTCTGCGTACCGGAACCCTTGTTCTCGGTAAGGAAGCCGGACATGCCGGGGATGAGGTTGCGGATTATGTACTCGAGCTCGGGGGTGAGCTCGGCTTCGATGATGACATAGCCGGGGAAAAGGAGTCTTTCGACCTCTTTCCTCTTGCCATTCTTTGTCACGATTTCTTTTCTGGCAGGGACCAGTATCTGGCCTACCTGCTCCTGAAGTCCGCTCCTCTCTATCTCTTTTTCAAGATAATCCTTGGCTTTCTTCTCCTTGCTTCCTGCGGTACGAAGAACATACCATTTCTTTTCGCCCATGGCAACAGCGGGTTTTTACAAAGTATAAATCACCGTCATCAGATGCTGGAAAGCGTAGTCTATGACGAACAGGGCGGCGGCCAGGATGACCGTGGTGATCAGCACGAGCCACGCCGAGCTCTGGAGTTTCGCCCAACTCGGCCAGGTGACCTTCTGGGTAAGCTCCACATAGGACTCTTTGCAATAGTTAATGAACTTTCTCATCTTTAACTTTAATGGACACCGGAAATTGGAAGCTGTACGGTGTCTGTTAAACAATTACCAAATCGTAACCTTTGATATCTGGCAGGGGAAGCAGGATTCGAACCCACATCGACGGTTTTGGAGACCGCTGAACTACCCTTGTTCTATTCCCCTGAAACGGAGTCCCCCCTTGCAGAGGGACTCCGGCAAAATCAGGAATTACTCCTCGATCTTGATGACCTGTCCTGCACCGACGGTGCGGCCGCCTTCGCGGATAGCGAACTGCTGGCCCTGCGCAAGGGCGACAGGAGTGATGAGGGTAACCTTAATCTCCACGTTGTCACCAGGCATCACCATCTCGACGCCGTCAGGGAGCATGATCTCTCCGGTAACGTCAAGGGTGCGGATGAAGAACTGGGGACGGTAGTGATTGTGGAACGGAGTGTGACGTCCGCCTTCCTCTTTCTTCAGAACGTAGATCTGAGCGGTGAACTCGGTGTGAGGAGTGATGGTGCCAGGCTTGGCAACAACCTCGCCCCTCTTGACCTCCTTCTTGTCCACGCCACGGAGAAGCAGACCGACATTGTCGCCGGCTTCGCCCTGGTCGAGGAGCTTACGGAACATCTCAACGCCGGTGACGACGGTGGAACGGGGCTTGTCGTTGAAGCCCACGATCTCGACGGGGTCGTTCACGTGGATCGTACCGAGCTCGATACGTCCGGTAACGACGGTGCCGCGTCCGGTGATGGAGAAGATGTCTTCGATAGGCATGAGGAAAGGCTTGTCGGTGTCACGGACGGGAGTCGGGATGTACTCGTCGACATAGTCCATGAGCTCCATGACCTTGTCCTGCCAGTTCTTCTCACCGTTGAGAGCGCCAAGTGCGGAACCACGTACGATGGGGCAGTCCTCGTCGAACTTGTAGAAGCCGAGGAGGTCGCGGATTTCCATCTCCACGAGGTCGAGCATCTCTTCGTCGTCAACAAGGTCAACCTTGTTCATGAAGACGAGGATCTTGGGAACGTTCACCTGGCGGGCGAGCAGGATGTGCTCACGAGTCTGAGGCATGGGACCGTCGGTGGCGGCAACCACGAGGATTGCACCATCCATCTGGGCGGCACCGGTAACCATGTTCTTCACGTAGTCGGCGTGACCCGGGCAGTCCACGTGCGCATAGTGGCGTGCGGCGGTCTCGTACTCGACATGGGAAGCGTTGATGGTTATACCGCGGGCCTTCTCCTCGGGAGCGTTGTCAATCTGGTCGAAAGACTTGATGTGATCCGCGTTGCCTGCAACCCTCTCCGCAAGCACCATGGTGATGGCTGCGGTCAGAGTGGTCTTACCGTGGTCAACATGGCCGATAGTACCGATGTTGACATGCGGTTTGGTTCTTTGGAAAGTTTCTTTTGCCATAATATTATGTTTTAATTTTAATGTGTTCCTATAATTTTATATACACAAAAATAGAGCCGGTGGTGGGAATTGAACTCACGACCTCATCCTTACCAAGGATGCGCTCTACCCCTGAGCTACACCGGCTGAAAGAGCGGAAAACGAGGTTCGAACTCGCGACCCTCAGCTTGGAAGGCTGATGCTCTACCAACTGAGCTACTTCCGCCTTTGCTCCGCAAAGTCGCTAATCTTGGCTGCGCCTCGGAAGAAAGCAAGCTTTCTCCACTCGGCTTGCACAAGATTTCCGCTTTTTCTGCGTCTGTGGGAAGAGGAGGATTCGAACCTCCGAAGTCGTCAGACAGCAGATTTACAGTCTGCCCCAGTTGGCCACTTTGGTATCTTCCCTGAGTGTTTTGCGATATAGCAGAGCCGATAGAGGGAGTCGAACCCACGACCTTGAGATTACAAATCACACGCTCTAGCCAACTGAGCTATATCGGCATAGTTGCCCGTCACCTTTCGGAAAGGGACTGCAAAGATAGATATTAATTCCAAATCTCCAAAAAAATTCGGTTTATTTTTGGAGTTTTTCAAAGAGATGCTCCAGGGCGCCGAGAATGCCCTCTGAATCAAGGCCGCAGGAGGCCCGCTGGCCTGTCTGGGTGTCCTGCCTGATGAAGGTGTCGGGTATGCCCAGGCCCCTCACGGGGACGTGGCTCCCGGTCTCTGCGAGCCGTTCGCAGACGGCTCCGTACAATCCTCCCTTCAAGGCCCCTTCCTCCACGGTGAGGATGGCCTTGCAGGATGCCGCCGCCCCGTTCACTATGGATGTGTCGAGGGGCTTGAGCCATTTCATGTCATATATATTAATATGTATCCTGTGCTTCGATGCGAATTCCTCCGCCGCTTCCACGGCCCTGTTCACCACCGGACCGATGGCAAGGACGGCGATCAGGGAGCCTTCCGACAGTTTTTCTCCCTTCCCGACTTCCAGGGTCTCCTGCAGGGGAACGTCCCTCCACGCCACTCCTTCCCCGCAGCCGCGGGGCCACCTGATGATGAAGGGACCGCTTTCCGCGGCCAGGGCGGTTGACATCATCCTCCTGAGCTCGGCTTCGTTGCGGGGGGAGCAGATCACCGTGTCGGGAATGCTCCTGAAGGCGGCAAGGTCGAAGGAGCCCTGATGCGTCGCTCCGTCCTCTCCCACGAGTCCGGCCCTGTCCAGGCAGATTGTTACGGGTAGTTTCTGGAGGGCAACGTCGTGGACTATCTGGTCGTAAGCCCTTTGGGCGAAGGATGAATAAATGCTGCAGAAGGGTTTCAGGCCGCCGGCGGCAAGGCCCGCGGAGAAGGTCACGGCGTGCTCTTCGGCTATTCCGACGTCGTAGAACCTGTCGGGGAAACTGTTCTTGAAGGCACAGAGCCCCGAGCCCTGGGCCATCGCCGGGGTTATGCCCACGACGGCGGGATCGGCCTCGGCGAGTTCGCACAATGTCTGTCCGAAGACGTCCTGGTAGCGGTCGGCTTCATTATGCCTCTTCATCCTCTCGCCGGTTTCGGGGTCATATTTTCCCGGGGCGTGCCATACGGTGGGATCGTCCTCGGCGGGGGAGAAGCCCTTTCCCTTGACGGTGTGGGCGTGGAGGAGCCTGGGTCCTCCCAGCCTCTTGAGCCTTCGCAGGGTGTCCACCACCTGGGCGATGTCATTGCCGTCTATGGGGCCGAAATACCTGAATCCCATATCCTCGAACAGGTTCCCGCCCCATCTCCTGACAAGGTTGGCCTTTGTGTCTCGGGTCATTTTCTGGAGTTGGCGGCGAAGTTTCCCTTCTCCGAGCCTGTCCCAGATGTGTTTCTTGACCTTGTTGTATTTAGAGGACGTGGTGATCCTGAGAAGATAGTCGTGCATGCCGCCGAGGTTGCGGTCGATGGACTGGTCGTTGTCGTTGAGGATGACGAGGACGTTGGATTTATCGGCTCCGGCGTTGTTCAGACCCTCGAAGGCGAGACCTCCGGAGAGGGCCCCGTCGCCGATGAGGGCGATGACCTTGCTGCCGGTTCCCTTGATCTTCGCGGCCTCGGCCAGGCCCAGCGCGGCTGAGATCGAGGTGGAAGAATGGCCGGTGCCGAAGGAGTCGTACGGGCTTTCCGACATTACGGGGAAGCCGCTTATGCCGTCTTTCTGCCTGTTTTTCCTGAAAGCTTCCTTCCTTCCTGTGAGGATCTTGTGGGCATAGGCTTGATGACCGACGTCAAAGACGAACTTGTCGTCCGGGGCGTCAAAAACATAGTGCATACCGACAATCAGTTCCACAGAGCCGAGGCTGGAAGCGACGTGACCGGGATTCACCGAGCAGCACTCTATGATGTACCGCCGGATTTCCGCGCAGAGTTCCCTCAAGGCGTCCATGTCGAACCCCTTGATGTCTGCGGGAGAGTCTATCCGGTCCAGAAGATCGTACATTCCGTTTTGCTGTCCTGTTTCAGTCGTACAACTTACAAAAATACTCAAAACTCCCGTCTTTTCAAAATCCGTTTCTTATTGCCGTAAAGTAAAACACTATCCTGAGAGAAAGAAAAAATGCTTAACTTAGCGGGACCATTGAAATAACGAAAAACACGATAGTATGTCAGAAACAACACAAAAGACACTGCGCGATTCTGCAGCGATGAGATGGACCGCCTTGCTGCTGCTGGCCCTTGCGATGTTCTGTTCCTACATTTTCATGGACATCCTTTCACCCATCAAGGACCTGATGCAGGAAACCCGGGGCTGGGATTCCACCGCTTTCGGAACGATGCAGGGCTCCGAGGTCTTCCTGAATGTCTTCGTCTTCTTCCTGATATTCGCGGGCATCATCCTCGACAAGATGGGCGTCCGCTTCACCGCGGTCCTTTCGGCCGCCGTGATGCTGGTGGGCGCCTGTATCAAGTGGTTTGCCGTCAGCGAAGGCTTTTCGGGAAGCGGCCTTGAGAACTGGTTCACGAACAACCTTAATTATATCCCCGTCTTCGACGAGCTCGGCGTCTCGCCATTCTACCGGGGGATGCCGGCATCGGCGAAACTGGCGGCCTGCGGATTCATGATTTTCGGATGCGGATGCGAGATGGCAGGCATCACGGTCAGCCGAGGCATCGTCAAGTGGTTCAAGGGACGTGAGATGGCCCTGGCCATGGGCTCCGAGATGGCTCTCGCCCGCCTCGGAGTGGCGACCTGCATGATTTTCTCCCCCTATTTCGCCCGTCTGGGCGGACACGTGGACGTGTCCCGCAGCGTCGCGTTCGGAGTAGTGCTCCTGTGCATCGCCTTGATAATGTGCATCGTCTATTTCTTCATGGACAAGAAGCTGGACAGCCAGACCGGAGAGGCGGAGGAGAAGGACGACCCGTTCAAGGTGAGCGACATAGGCAAGATCCTTTCCGACGGCGGTTTCTGGATCGTAGCCCTGCTGTGTGTCCTGTACTACAGCGCAATCTTCCCGTTCCAGAAGTATGCCGTGAATATGCTGCAGTGCAACCTGACCCTGACTCCGCCGGCCGCAGACTCGTTCTGGGCAGGCTCCAGCGTGACCATCGTGCAGTACGTCATAATGCTCCTGGTAGCTGCCGCTGGCTTTACCAGCAATTTCCAGAAAGATAAGGGACGCCAGCGCTTCTTCCTCACGATTTCGGTCATACTGCTGATCGTCTATTGCTATATGGGCTATATGCGCCAGAGCGCAGAATCTATCTTCGCCGTGTTCCCTCTCCTGGCGGTGCTGATAACTCCGATTCTTGGCAACTATCTGGACCATAAGGGCAAAGGGGCTTCGATGCTGGTGCTCGGCGCGATCCTCCTGATCGCCTGTCACCTGACATTCGCCTTCATCCTGCCTATGTTCAAGGGCAACGATGTCGGCGGAGTCGTGGTCGCATATGTGACGATACTAGTGCTCGGCGCCAGCTTCTCCCTGGTTCCGGCCGCCCTCTGGCCGTCCGTGCCGAAACTGGTCGATTCCAAGGTCATCGGTTCCGCCTACGCCCTGATCTTCTGGATCCAGAACATAGGCCTGTGGCTGTTCCCGCTTCTCATCGGCAAGGTCCTTGACAAGACCAATCCCGGCGTTACGGACCCTACGCAGTTCAACTATACCGCCCCTCTCGTGATGCTGGCCTGCCTGGGCGTCGCCGCCCTGATACTCGGCCTCATACTGAAGGTCGTGGACCGCAAGAAGGGGCTCGGCCTGGAGGAACCCAACATACGGTAGACATATCGGGAGGATGGTGACATCCAGGAATTTCAGATGGACGTGCTGGGCCGCCCTTGCGTGCCTGGTGGTGCCGATGTTCGCGTCGTACTTCTTCGACGACATGTTCTCCACCCTGTCCCATCTCTTCGAGCATCCGGAAACCCTCGCCCTCGGCTGGGATGCCGCGGGATACGGCCTCTACACCAGCGGATATTCGGTCCTCTGCGTCTTCGGAGGCCTTATTATCTGCGGGATGCTCCTGGACAAATGGGGAGTGAGGATCACAGGCTCCATCTTCGTGGGAATGATGGTCGCCGGGGCTGCCACGGTGGCCTGGGCCATCACTTCGGGGCTCCCTGCCGGTAAATCCCTGTCCGTCGCCTATGCGGGATGCATGTTCTTCGGCCTGGGCAGCGAGATTGCGGGAGTGGCCGTCACCAGGTCGATTGCGAAATGGTTCAGGGACGGTCCGATGGCCCTTGCGATGGGACTCCAGCTGGCCGTCGCCCGCCTCGGGACGGCCCTTGCCCTGGTGCTTTCACCCCGTCTTGTCGCGGCGAAGGCTCCGGGAGAGGTCTATTCCCTGGCTGAAACTGCCCGGCCGGCTTTCTTCGGCCTTATGCTGATGATGGCCGGGGCCGTGCTCTGGGCCGTTTTCGTTGCGATGGACGCCCGTTTTGACCGGGAAAAAGGTCTTTCCGACAGGAACCGCGAGACGGCAAACGAGGACAAGTTCAAGTTCTCAGACGTCCTGAAGGTCATTACCAACAAGCAGTTCATAATGATAGCCCTGCTGTGCGTCTTTTTCTACAGCAGCATCATATCTTTCAAGAAATTCGCATCGGCCATCCTCATACCCCGTTTCGACATTCCGGTGGAGGCGGCAAGCTGGATGGTCTCGATGCTGCCTTTCGCCACAGTCATCTTCGCCCCTCTCTTTGGAATCCTTGTGGACAAGGTCGGCAAGGGGACGAAGTGGATGGTGATCGGGGCCATCCTTGCCCTCTGCGCCCATCTCCTGCTGGCCTTCGCCCCGTCGGGAGTGAGGATATACGGCTATCTGAGCATGGTTTTCCTTGGATTCGGATATTCCCTAGTGCCTGCAGCGATGTGGCCTTCGGTGCCGAGGATAGTGCCGGACAAGGTGCTCGGCACGGCGTATTCGCTGATTTATTGGATACAGAACCTCGGCCTTATGGCGTTCAAGATGCTGGCCGGAGTCATTCTTGGCAGGTATGCCGCATCGACCGCCGAAACCTATGCATCTGAGGCAGGGGCCTTCCACGTGGAACTGATGTTCGTTGGAGTATGCGTCGCCGCCCTCTGTCTTTCCTGCCTCCTCAGGCGGTCGGCTTCGACCCATCCCGAACTCGCCCTGGACGCTCCCAGCGGAACAAAGCGGGACTCCCATTAGCGTCGATATGGAATTTGATGCATAGATTCCATAGGTTCAGAAAGTAAATATAGATTATTGAATATGAACAGATTGTTTGCGTCAGCAGCCGTCATTGCAATCATTTTCTCCGGTCTGACGTCCGTCCGGGCCTCATCCGTAAACGATGAATCAAGGTGGGGGGAAGGGCTGGTATGCGAAGGGGTGCATCACGAACCCGGTACCAAGGTTCCGTACAACTGGTACGTATCCCCAGGCGCATCCGCCGAGGGCAATGCCGTATACGTGATCCTTGAGGTGGGCGGCGACAAGGCTTTCCGGGAGATGCTTGACAGGATGACGGGAGAGAAGGTCATTCCCGAAGGCCTGTTCATCTTTTCCGGTTACGGGAAACTGGAACCGACCATCGAAGGGGGCTCCGAAAGGATGATGAGGCTTGAGGAGTTTGACCAGAACGGGCCGGAATTCGCCAGTTTCATCATCGAGGACCTCATTCCGGATGCGGCTGCCCACGCGGGAACCGACATTTCGCCGGATCCTGACCTGCATTTCATAGCGGGCGCTTCTTCGGGCGGCCTAATGGCCTGGAACGCCCTCTGGTACAGGAATGACTATTTCCGCCGCGGGTTCCTTTCAAGCCCGACATTCAGTTCCATCCGCGGAGGGGAGGAGATAATGACGCTGGTCCGCAAGACCGAACCCAAGCCTATAAGGGCCTATATCACCGTAGGAACGGTGGAACCGGACTATTATTTCGGGGATTCGTTCCTGGTCGCTTCCGACGCGGCCAGCGCCCTGAAATATGCGGGATATGACTATATGTTCGAAGTCTTCGCCAACGGGGAACACGGCTACAACGTTTGGAATCCCGATTTCTGGGAGAAGATGTTCAGGTGGATGTTCGCCGAAAAGGAAGTAAGGGTGAAAGGGCGGCCCTTCCGTCTCGGCACCGTCTTCCCCGAAGGGTCTCAGTGGGACCTGGCCGACGTCAGGGTTCCTTCTAGGCGGAAGGTGATCGGGAATTCTTTCGGAAAATACAGCATCAGGCACGGCCGTATCAGGTTCAAGCCCAGAAAGGGGAGGGCGGTCACCGTGACGACTCCGGGGAAGGTGACGGCCATCGCCTTCTCATCCGACCTCTGGCGCCTGTACGCCACAATGGCCGACCGGAGGTTCGTATATGCCTATACTCTTGATTCAAAAGGGGTTCCGTCAGCCGAATATTCACTGGTCCCCATACATCTTCCGCACGACTGCACGATTCTGGGTTGTTCAGACCTTGCCGTCTCCGATGCCGACAGGTTGTTCCTGGCCACCGAACTTGGCGTCCAGACGACTCCTTCGGCCGGCTCGTTGGACCTTATCCTTCCGCTTCCTGACGACAGGCCCGCGGAAAGGGTATGGCTGGAAGACGGATATCTCTATGCATTGTCCTCCGGAGGGACGGTTTATGGAAGGACGGTACTGTCCAGCCCCCATAACGGCAAGGATATTTCAGAACCATCCGGGCAGTCCTATGGTGACGGCTTCGATTACTCGAGGACGCATTTCGGCGAAATCTTCGGACGCCTCCCGAAGGGGACGTCCGTAAGCGCGGAATAAGTTATAGGGGAAACCTATCTTTCTATCGTGGCGTTGCGATCGGGGCCGAGGGAGATGACGGAGACGGGGACGCCAAGGTATCTTTCCATAAAGGAAATATAGTTCCTGAAAGCCTCGGGAAGGTCTTCCTCCCTGCGGATGCCGGTCATGTCGGTCTTCCAGCCGGGGAATTCGGTATATACCGGCTCGATTGCCTCCGAGAGGTCGAAGGGAAGGCGGTCGGTTTCCTTCCCCCCAATCCTGTAGGACGTGCAGACCTTTACTGTGTCGAAACCGTCGAGGCAGTCGGCCTTCATCATTATGAGGTCGGTCACTCCGTTCATCATCACGGTGTATTTCAGGGCCACGAGGTCCAGCCAGCCGCATCTGCGCGGCCTTCCGGTCACTGCCCCGAACTCGTGGCCTATGCGGCGGATTTCCTCTCCTGTCGCATCGAAGAGTTCGGTAGGGAAGGGGCCGCTGCCCACCCTGGTGCAGTAGGCCTTGAAGATGCCGTAAACCCTGCCGATCTTGGAAGGAGGGACACCGAGTCCGGTGCAGACGCCTCCTACCGTTGTGGAAGAGGAGGTGACGAAGGGATAGGTGCCGTGGTCTATGTCGAGCATCGAGCCCTGGGCGCCTTCGGCAAGGATGGGACTATGTTCAAGCAAGTCTTCGACGAAGTAGGCGCAGTCCACCAGGCGGAACTTGCGCAGGAAGTCGAGGGCGTCGAACCAATCCTTCTCTTCGGCAGACGGGTCGCAGTCGAACCGGAGTTCGGCAAGCTGGCGCAGGTGCCTCTGTTTGAGGCTGTCGTATTTCTTTTTGAAATCAGGGGAAAGAATGTCGCCCACCCGGAGGGCGTGGCGGCTGATCTTGTCGGTATAGGACGGGCCGATTCCCCTGAGGGTGGAGCCTATCTTTCCCTTGCCGGCGGCGGCTTCGAAGGCGGCGTCGAGAAGGCGGTGGGTGGGAAGGATGAGGCTGGTCCTCAGCGAGATGGCTATCTTAGCCACCGGATCGATTCCCATCGCTGCAACGTCGGCGCATTCCTGCCTGAACTCGATGGGATCGAGGACTACGCCGTTTCCTATGATGTTTGTCGAACCGTCACGGAAGATGCCGGAAGGAATACTCCTTGCGACGAAGGTCTTGCCGTCGAATTTCAGGGAATGGCCCGCGTTGGGTCCTCCCTGGAACCTGGCCACGACGGGATATCTCCCCGCCAGCACGTCCACTATTTTCCCTTTGCCCTCGTCGCCCCACTGGAGCCCGAGAACCACGTCTATCTTGTTGTTCATTTTATATGGTCATTTTCCCGGAGGACCTTCGGTACAGGTTCTAGAAGACGCCGCTTCGCGGCCCCTCCCACGGCAAGCCGTGGGCCCCTCCCTCTTATCTTGCCGAGGGTGGCAGAGTCTCTTGAACCTGTACCGAAGGTCCTCCTAATCATCCAATCAGAACGGGAGGTCGTCGGCAGGTTCCTGCTGGGGGGCGGCAGGGGCGGGCT
>JAFRRW010000016.1 GCA_017427885.1 Bacteroidales bacterium | reverse complement strand
CTGGAACACCTCCTTTTTGGAGCGAGGGTCCATGACAAAACGGCGCCGTTGCCCTTTAACAAGGGGCTGCTTTCCTAAGTCTTTCATTATTATACAGGCTCTTAGCTCAGTTGGTTAGAGCGCCACACTGATAATGTGGAGGTCCGCGGTTCAACTCCGCGAGGGACTACGGGTATTGGGGGTATAGCTCAGCTGGTAGAGCGCATGCTTTGCAAGCATGAAGTCGCCGGTTCGAATCCGACTATCTCCACGGTTGATATAGAGGCACTCACATCATTGTGGGCGCCTCTTGTTTTTTTCTTATATTTGCAGAAAAGCTGATAAGCATGGATATGTTGAAAAAATGGTCTTGGGTGGTGATAGCCGCCCTGGCGATGGCGGGATGCACGGCCCGGCCTGACTTCTATCCTCCTTCGGGTGGCGGAAACGGCAGGGGTCGCGGCGACGACGGCGGAACTCCCGTGAAACAGGTGATCGAGCGTACGGACTGGAAGATCTCATACGATGGCCGCGCCGATTATACCGAAGATGACGGTACGGTGTCGCGTGTGGAGGAATTCACCTTCAATTACACCGGCAGCGCCTACTTCATCGTCCGTGTCCTCACCCCGGAGGACATGAGCGAGTTCTATGACAACGACATCAAGACGATGCTGGACGCGGAAGTGGACGACGTGGTCGCCCAGGCTGAGAACGAAGGCCGGAAATTCTACGAGAACACCTCCGACGTTTTCGACTACAGTGTCCGCAAGGTTTACTTCAACCTCATCATACACGGCGATTACACGGCGTACCTCATAGAGATCGGCAAGGACGGAAAGCCAACCTATAACTACGCAAAGACGGACATCCGCATAGTGGAAGAGACTCCTACCGAGGGCTTCCTCGAGTGGACCGGCACCTGGAAGGTTACCGACGGTTCCGTGAAGTACAACATCGTGATTTCGTCCTGCGAGGCCAACTACCTCTATTATGTCGACGGCTGGGAGACCGGCGACGACGTCCAGGAACAGATGACGATGGAACGCGACTGGATTTTCGCCCGCTACCGCGATTCCAAACTCTGGTTCTACGGCCAGTACCTTATGAGTTATGAGGATGAGAGCCTGCAGGACACCTCCGGCAACAACGTCTGGGTGGACCAGATGTTCGTGGGGACCTACCTCACTTCCAATTCCGACAGCAACGGAGAGGTGGACGCCGAGGGAGCCTATGCTGGCTATGACATTGCGCACACCGTAAAAAGGAGCGACGGGAAGGTCGTCATCGAGCCGGAGCGGTTCACCTTCGACAACGGTTTCGAGGCGGTGTATCACACGATGCGTTACTCCCGTTTCTGCTACGACGAGGAGAACTGGGCGCACTATAACGACAGCGGCGTGCCCACTTTCACCGGCCACGTCGTGACGATGGAACTCGTTCCCGGCACCAAGGCGATGTCCGTGGAGCACGCACGCACCAGGGAGATGCTCAAACGCACGCAGCCCCGCTCGCATGAGTCCCATCGGACGAAAGTCCCCAATGTTTTGCGTAAATAGTTAAAAATCAACGGAATATATGATCGTCCGGGCCCTCAGAAGACCCGGACGATTGCGTATTGTGCGCATAATTAAGCGTTTGCGAAACACGGTCGAAAAATGAAATATTTTTGTATTGAATCGTTAGGGAATTAATTGAAAAAATGATATATTTGTACGTTTGCAGCAAGCATGCGAAAATTCATACATATTTATTTCAATAACATGATTGATAACACCAAGAAAACCCTTGCGCGGGAATCCTATGCGGCTCCCGTATGCGAGGTCCTCGATGTAGTCACCGAGGGAAGAATCCTTGAGGCAAGCGTCGATCCGATGAGTATTGAGGATTGGGAGCTTGATGGAGTTAACCTTACCTTCTAACTGCTGTAAGACCATGAAAAAGAATCTTTTTTCCTTAGGCGTCCTGGCAGCAGCTGCCATCGCCCTTGCGGGTTGCGCAAAGACCGAGTCCAATGTCCCTGAAGTAAAGGGGACCGGTATTTCCTTCGAATTCATCGCCACAGGCGCGATGACCAAGACCACCAACGACGAGGAGGCTACCAACTGGGTGGCCGGCGACCAGGTCAACCTGTTCCACGCCGTAGCCGGAGAGACCGAATATGTGAATGACAATGCCTTCACCGCCTCCGAAGACGGAACGGAAGTCAAGTTTACCGGCGAACTCGCCGAGGCTCTCGATGCCTCCAGTTCTTATGACTGGTATGCTTTCTACCCTTATACCTCCCAGGTAACCACCCCTGCGAACACTACTGCAGGCTATGTCTATCTGGGAAGCAGGTCTGACAGGTCTCAGATTCAGAACGGTAACAGCAACTTGGACCATATTGCCGGTGCTAATTATCCTATCGCCGGTATCGCCACTGACGTTGCCGGGGACGAGACTCCTTCCATTTCCATGGTGCACCTTTCCTCGCTTATCGAGGTTACGGTCAACAACAAGACCGCCAATCCCATCACCGTCACCGATATCTCTTTCGTCGGAACGGAGGATATTGTCGGTTCCTATTTCGTTGATTTCGCCAGCGACCCGATCGTGTTCACTCCCAGCAAGACCACCTATGTCAGCAACACCGCAAAGTTGACGGTCGAGGACGGTGATCCGATCGCAGCCAATGATTACGCCTATTTCTATCTGGCCGTCAAGCCCTTCACGGCTAAATCCGGTGAAAAGCTCACCCTGAAGGTCACCACTGATGAATATGGAACCCAGGAAGTGGAGAAAACCCTTACCGCGGATGCAGTATTTGAGGGTGGTCACGAGAACTTCTTTACGTTCAACTACACCAAGGCCGATGAGCTCAAACCTATCGACGTTGTTGATCTCGTGGACGTTGAGGCCGGTGAACAAGTCCTTGTCGAAGGTCAGGTCACCGCATTGAGCACCAAGGGCTTCATACTTACCGATGCGACGGGATCCGTCTTCGTTTACTCGAACAAAGATGAATCTAAAACTTATTCCATCGGCCAGAACGTCAGCGTTAAAGGTGATCTTGCCCTTTACCAGAGCTGCATCCAGATCGCCAATCCTGACGTGACCGCGGGAGAGGCCGACAGTTACGAGTATCCGGATCCTGAGAATTTCACCGAGGACGTAGTGAACACCTATAACAACGGAGGTGCCCGTCTTGCGACCTATATGACTTGCACCGGTACCCTGGTGAAGGGAAGCAGTTATTGGAATTTGAAAGTTGGCAGCGTCTCCACCGCAAACGGTACGCTGTACTATCAAATTCAGGATATGAGCGGATTCAACGATGGCGACGTCGTCACGATGACCGGTTATGCCATCAACGTGATGAGCGGTCGCTGCGCCGTTGTTCCGACCGAGATCGAGCTCAAGGTGGTTCCCAAGATTACCTGGGATGCCATTGATATGGTCGAGGCCGACGGCGTGACCGATGCCTCATTGGCCCTCACCCCGTCCAATGTCGACGGCTGGACGGCAGGCGTCACTCGTGACGGTACGGTAGTTACCGCTGCCACTATCAACTCCGACTGCACTAAGATTACATACACAGTTTCCGAGAATACCGGCACACAAAAACGCGCTGGTACAATCACCGTTATTTTCAGCAGGACTGGCGAGGAAGATGTCACTTACACTATCACCATATCGCAGAAGGCTCCGGATGTTGGAGGAACCCCTGATCCTGAAGAGATTATATTTGCAAATGAGGGACTTTCGAATGGTGTTCAGTATTCTGATCCGTTCGATCTCGGTCATTCAACCATCACGTTTGGAGGTGGTGCAAATGATGGAAAATATTACACCACAGGCAGTGGAATCAGAACGTATGGTAATGGGACGATAACAGTCGCGTCAAGCCACACGATTTCCAAGATTGAGTTTACTTGGGACGGCTCAAATGCACCCGAAAACGATGTCGCGAGTCCTTCTGGATATAGCACCGAGACAACAGCGTGGACGGGATCCGCAAAATCGATTGTCCTAACTAGACCTACTGGCAGCGGCCACTGGAGACTCCAGGCCGTCAAGGTGACCTATAGCGATTAAGCATCCGGCTGACAATCCATTTATCAGTAATCGCTGATTTCCGAGCCCCGCAGGACCCCCTGCGGGGCTCTTTTTGATTGTAAAGTCAAGGAAAAGAATTATCTTTCGGAAAACGGGAAAAATGAAAAAGACAGTAATTGTGCTTATGGCAATAGCATTGATGTGTTCCACTTCCTGCAAGTGTAAGAAGACTGCGGAAACGAAGGAGGCGGAGACCGCCGGGGCTGTGACCGAAACCAAGGCCGAAGAGGCCGGAGACCTCGATGCCCAGTACGGGACCGAACTTCTCGTTCCGGGGACTGCGGCACCGGATTTCGAATTGAAGGACCTAGACGGGAAGACCGTCAGGCTGAGCGACTTCCGCGGCAAGGACGTGGCCCTTGTCTTCTGGGCCTCCTGGTGTCCCGACTGCCGGGAAGAGATTCCCGAACTGAAGGCCCTGTATGCCGGGACGGACCGTTCCAAACTGGAATTCGTTTCGGTCTCTTACGACCGCAATCTCGAGACCTTGAAGAACTTCGTAAAGGAGAACGAACTACCCGGAGTCCAACTTTTCGACCCCGCTGGCAAGAAGGATTCCGGCATTGGGGCGGATTATCACATAAAATGGATTCCTTCCCTCTACCTGATCGACCCTGACGGCAAGGTCGCCCTTTCCACGGTGATGATATCCAAACTCACCGCTGCCCTCAAGTAATCCTTTCCCCTACGGATATGCTCAGGAAAACCATTCTCCTTTTCTCCCTTCTTCTCGTCGTGGCGGAAGGGTTCGCCAAGCCTGCCTTCTATCCGATCTTGAAATACGGAGCCCGGACCGACGTTCCCGCCACGGAGGCGATCCAGAAGGCTATCGACGCTGCCGGTGCGGCGGGTGGCGGCGTAGTGTATGTGCCAAAGGGAACCTGGACGACAGGAACGTTGTGGCTCCGCTCGCACGTGGAACTCTACCTTGCTGATGGCGCGGTGCTGAAAGGCAGCACGCTGGAGGCTGACTACAACCGTAACGACGCTTTTCCGGAGAATTTCTGGAGTGACGGAGAGGAGTGGAGCGGAGGACATCTGATTATCGCCTATAAGGTTGAGGACGTGGCAATTAAGGGAGAGGGAACCATAGACGGCAGCGGCCCTGAGTTCTTTGGAGAATGCGAAGAGGACAGCCGTTTCCCGTGGTATAAATATGGCCTGAAACTCCACCCTGTTGACCGTTCCTGGTTCCGTCCGGGACCGATGGTGGCGATGTTCCTCTCTAAGGATATCCGCATGGAAGGGGTTACGCTCAAGGACACCCCCTGCTGGACGGCGCATTTCCGCTGCTGCGACGGGCTTGACATTCGAAACGTTACGATAGATGCCGACCGGACCATAGCAAATTCGGACGGCTTTTCCATCGACTGCATGCGCAACGTCACGGTGAAGGATTGTATTATACGCACCGGTGACGACGGTTTAGCCATCCGCGCCAGTTGCACGATCCTCCCCGAAGAACATCCGTGCGAGAATATCCACATATCCAACTGCGACATCTGGAGCTGCTGCTACGGCATCCGTTTCGGCATCGGCTCGGGGACGGTGCGCAACGTCGAAGTAGTGGACTGCCGCATACACGAAGCAGCGAACGGCTTCGGGTTCAACCCAGCCTGGATTCCTGGAAAGAAAGGGGTTTACATCGAGGACATCCGGTTCTCCCGTTGTGACGTCCGGGAGTGTGCCAGGCCCGTGGAATCCAACGCCGTTTCTGACGACTGGCGTATCCGGAACATTTCATTTGAGGACTGCCGTTTCGAGTCTCTGTTGCCGGTGGCGTTCTCAAGTCCGGAGTCCCGGCATCCCGAGAACGTCACCTTCCGGAACTGCACCCGAAAGCATCTGGACGCATTGCGGGTAAGGCATCATCGCGGCTGGGGCGGGGAACGTTCGAAGAAGTTCATCGAGGGTGGTCCGGTTACGAATCTGAGGCTGGAAAACTGCCAGCCTTCGGAGGAGATTACGGGTCTGCTCGTCCTGTCTTTCGACGACCGGAATTTCGATGACTGGGTGAACGCCCTGCCGATTTTCGAGAAATACGGGGCTCACGCCACGTTCTTCGTATCTGGGCCGATTAACGGCGATGCGGTGCGTACTATGAAGCGGCTTTCCGAGGCCGGGCATTCAGTCGGGCTGCACGGGCTGCGCCACGCCAACGCCGACGATGAACTGGCAGTGAAAAGTCCGGAACAGTTCTATAAGGAAGAGATCGAGCCCCAGCGGGAGGCCTGCCGGGTAGCCTATATTCCGATAACCTCTTACGCCTATCCCAACTGCCGGCGCACCGACGAGTCCGACTCCCTGTTCAGGAAGTGGGGTTTCGCGCACGTTCGGGGCGGGCATTCGGGAGTCGCCCCCTTCGACCCGAAGGGCGAGAAGCAGGAAGGCCTGAAGCCGGTACACACTGTAGACCGGGTGTTCTTCCCCGCTTCGGAATCTCCCCTTCGCTATCGTCTGGACACGGTCATAGCCGGCGAGGCGTACCACACCGACATCGGGGACATCCTTGCCTGCATCCGCCGCGCAGCCGAGCGCAAGGAAGTGTTCGTGCTCACTTCGCACGGCATTTCACCGGATGCGAAGTCAATCAACATGAAGACGGAGTGGCTGGAGCGCATCCTCGCCACTGCGCAGGAATGCGGCCTCCGCGCCGTCGGCTTCGACGAACTGCCGTAATTTATAACAGGGAATCGTATATCGCCGCCTGGAACATCCTCTGGATGCCCAGGTCCATATACCTGTCGTTGTCCCTTACCGGGGAGAACCGGTTCGTGAGATATACATAGATGATTTCATTCTCCGGGTCGGCCCATACGTCCGTGCCGGTCACTCCGCCGTGGCCGAAGGCGGAGAAGGGGCGTCGGTTGTTGGGATCGTCCGGCGTCGGTTTCCCGAATCCCATCAGGCGGGGGCTGTCGGGGGAGGTGTGGGTGAGGAAGAAATGTATGGTTTCCTCGCTGAAATAGCGTTTTCCATCCAGTTCGCCGCCGTTCAGCAGCATCTGGAAGATCCTGGCGAGGTCTTCGGCCGTCGAGAAAAGGCCGGCTCCCCCTCCGATTCCGCCCATGAAGGCCACCATCTCATCTTCACAGTAGCCCCTGACCTCCTTTCCTCCACGGAGGGCGTCGTGCCTCATCGTGGGCACTATCTTCCTGCGGGAATACCTCTCCGCGGGAAGGAACATAGTACGCTTCACGCCCATCGGTTCATAGAAGGTCCTCTTGAGATAGGTGTTTAAAGATTCTCCCGTAACGGCTTCCACCACCCAGACGAGAAGGTCGAATCCGACGTCAGAGTAGGCGTAACTCTTCGGCCCGAGGGGGCTCCGGACGATAGCCTGCCTGAGTGTGTCCAGATAACTGTCTTCCAGCCACATCCTGTGCATAACGTGAAGGTTGTGGGTGGCGTCCCGGCGCTTCCGTATCGCCCCTTTCCTGGAGGGGATGTCCTGGTAGAAGTTTATCCAGCCGGTGATGCCGCTTGTGTGGAAGAGCAGCTGCTCGATGGTGATGTCCTCCTTGTCCGTGCCCTTGAGCCAGGTAAGGTATTCTGAAGCACGGTCTTCCACCCGAATTCTGCCCTCATCATAGAGTTTCATTATCCCCAGCGCCACGGCGGCGGACTTGGTGATGGAGGCGAGGTCGTACATATCTGTGTTCCTCACCCTGCGTCCTCCGGCCCTCTGGCGGCCGATGCCCTTGCTGTAGAGGATCTTCCCTGACTGGGCCACCAGGACCTGGCAGCCGGGATAGCCGCCAGATTCCACTCCGTAAAGGGCGATGGAATCGATTTTGGGGGCGAGGGCGTCTATGTCGATGCTGCGCGGCTGCGCCTGGGCGGCTACGGCGGAAAGCAGGAGGGGCAGAAGGAATCTTCTCATATTCAATCAATTATTGCCAGGACAAATATTCGTGTATGAATTTCCAGGCGGGGACCTTGTAATAGCGGTGACCTCCGTTGCCTTCCGCGAAACAGCACCGGCCGGAACCAGCCGCCGAGAATATCTTCTTCGTCTTCTCGAATTCCTCACGGGCGCCTTCAATGGGGAAGATGTCGTCGTCCTTTCCCTGGATTATGCAGAGCTGGCGGCCTGCTACCAGACCGGCCACGTCCCCCATATTCCCGAGGTTCATTATCCCAGGGATATAGTTGCATCCGCAGTGGGACAGGTCGCAGATGCTCTTCTGATATGAACAGAAAGCCCCGGAGGGTATGCACACCGCAATCCTTTCGTCGAGGGCTCCGGCATACAGGGTGGCCGTGCCTCCTCCTGAATGGCCTGACACCATCACCTTGGAAGAATCCACGGGCAGGTTTTCCTCCGCCCAGTCGATGATTTTCATTATATCCCATACCCTGTCGCCGATAGGAGTCCTTCCGACCATTATGTCGCGGTAGAGATAGTATTCGCAGGACTTGTAGGTGCTGTCCGCGATGTTCTTGCTCCAGCGGGTCTTGCCGAAACCCCTCGCGGTGGGGGCGATGGCCACGAAACCTTCCTCCACGGCCTGCAGGGCTATGTTCCTTTCCCCTTCCTCCGACAGTTCCCTGTCTTCCTCGTCCCAGTACACTCCGGCGTACATCTCCGTATTTTCCTGGTGCCCGTGGGGAGTTATCATCAGCGGTACCCGTCCTTTGAGTTCCTTCGGCCGCAGCACCACGATGGGGAGCAGCACGTCCGGCTCGGTCCATATCTCCCAGCGCTCCAGGGTGTAACCATCCTTGTCTTCGGTCCCGAGCAGATTCGCACTTGGCTTGAAGCCGGCGAGTTCATTCTTGATCAGCGTCACCCCGAGGAGTTTTTCAAGGTCGCTGCGGAAGCCCTTCTTCCATTTCCTGTAACTGCCCTTCCAACTGTCGAAGGAGTATTTCCATTCCGCCTTTGGATAGAGTTTCGGGAAATGGAGGGAATCGGCATAGGGATAACCGGTCATATCGACTTCCGGCCGGGAATATTCCCTCGGAGGCTCGGGGATTATGTCCTTCACCTTCCTGACCTCGATGGATTTGACTCCCTTGCGGTTGATCGAAAGGATGTTCGCCGTACCCTGCCATTTGCCGAAGGTCCACTGGTCCGACGGCAGCGGTTTCCCGTCGGCATACACCTCGGGGACGAAGGTCAGTTTCAGCCGTTCGGTCCCGTCTCCATCATAAGCCTCGTAGGAAATCCCGTCGGGCCCGTAATCCATGCCGGTTATCATCGAAGAGGAGTAGAAGAGGTGGCTGACATCCTCAGGCAGGAGTTCCGGAAGTTGCCCGAAACCTTCGAGGAAATGGCTCATATAGTCGAAATATGAGTCGGAGAACCAGGGGTTGAGGAAGCCGATGCCGGTGTAGTTGACGGCGGCGTCACCCTTGGAATGTTCGTTATATGCGGAATAGGTTGAAAGTGCGAAAGAGGCACGCGCCTCTTCCCTGGCTTTTTTGTCTTCCGTCAGGGCGAACCATTTGGACACGACCGAAGCGTAACGGGCGGTGTGGCTTCCCATCTCGCCTATGCAGGCGTCCTGCTCCCCGATGCTGGTGGCCCCGTAGCGTCTCGTGAACCCGAAACGGTATTTCACGAAATAGATGAGCTGCCGTGCGTGCTCCTTGTAGAGGGAGTCGCTCTCAGGGTGGTCCAGCAGGTATCGGGCCGTTTCCAGGGGGCTGAACTGGTTGACGTTGTCGGGCCGGTATTCTTCCTTCACGTCCTCGAAGTAGCAGGTCCACAGGTTGGTCTTCATCGGACATCTCAGTATCCATCCCATCACCTGCGTCTTCCTGTCTTCCAGATACTTCCGGTCAAGCGACGTATCCACCGAGAGCAGGGCGTCAATCATCTTGACCACCATTATCATATTGGACGTATATGCCTCCTTGTGTCCTTCTGTCTCAATCGTTTCTCCCGTCCTCAGATTCACCCTGAACGGCAGCGGGGACTCGTTTTCATTTCCGTCCTTCACGTGAGCGAGCAACGTCCTGGCTATCCCTTCGGCCAGACCGATGAACCTTTTTTCCCTGGTGAACTTTGCATAGTCCACGTAGGCGCAGGCCACCATCGCGGCCTTGTCCGGTTCTCCCTTCTCGTCGTCATAGATGCCGTCCGCGGTGTCGTCCTGTGTCCTGGGCACGTCCGGCCAGGCGAAGTCCTTCGGAGTGTGGAACCTGGCGATGCGCTCCGCGAACTGCTTCACGGGCTCCAGCGCCGACCTGTCCCCGGTGTAGGCGTAATACCGCTTGAAGGTCTCCATCGCCCAGTAGAAATTGCTCCCCTGGTTGTTCTGGAGCAGGTGGAAACTGCCGTCCTGTTTCAGCCTCGCCGAAATGAGATACCAGGGCAGGGGTCCGTCCGGCGTCTCCTTCACAGGGCACCTCTTGATGAAGTTCATGCTGTACAGCAGGAGGGTGTCGTATGAGATCCAGGGCTGCAGCCGGAAGTCCTTCTGCTTTACGTTGTGCCCCAGGATGTTCTGGGGGTTGATAGCCTGCACGGGCGCCGTCGTCCCGTCGGGATTGGTCCCTATGCCGGAAACCTTGACGTCGGGAAGCTGGGCTGAAGCCAAGGCGGCGAACAGGAGGGAAACGGCAAACAAGAAGAGTTTTCTCATCGTCTGATTTGAAATTTACAGAGGGAAATACCAGGGGCTGGAGGTGATGGGAGTGATGCCGTCTTCGCCGATATGGCCTAGGATGCGCCTGGCATACAGGGGTTTGCGGGAGTAGTAATCGGGGGAGGAAGTGTCGGTGAGGGTGCTGATCCTGACGAGCTGGGAGGCCTGGATGATGCGCCCGTCGCCTATGTATATGGATACGTGGTTGACCCGTCCGGTTTCCTCATTGCCGAAGAATACGAGGTCACCCGGAATCAAGGCTGAGAGGTCAGTACTGCCATCACCGTCCGTGACGGGGACTTCCTCCCCGAGTTTCACCTGCTGCGAGGTGTTCCTCGGAAGGAGCACCCCGTTGAGGTAGAAGCAGTACCTGACGAGGCCGCTGCAGTCCACCCCTTTCGAGGATTCCCCGCCCCAAAGGTAGGGCACTCCGAGCAGGCTCCGGGCGGTGGAGATGATGTTTTCAGCCGTGGCCTTTCTTGATGCGGTCCAGCCACGGAACCCTTCGAGTTCCGTCCTGTGAACCCAGCCCGTCTGTCCGGAGGGGAGGGTTATCCCGAGGAAGCCTCCGCGCCTGAGCGGACGTCCGTTCTTGAGCGTTATGCCGAGAAGGTCTCCCGCGACGAGGTCGGACAAATGGCCGCCCTTGCGTGAAGGGGCGTCCAGAACGTGGCCGGACATCGGGGTGAAGACGTATCTGTCAGCGGAGAGCCAGGCTTTGGCCTCTTCGGGAGACAGTTCCCTGAGGGACAGTTCGCTGGTCCAGGCCGTGTAGGGTTCAGGGCAGGACACCTTCCTCCAGAGGCCGTTCTCCTCCTCGATCCGAACGAGGGTGCCCATCAGGCACTGGGTCTCCAGGGAGGACTCGAAATCCGGCTCCTGAAGCATCATGTTCGCCGAAAGGGTGGTGACCGCATATCTCTGCGCCGTCGCCTCGGGAACCGTCAGGGCGAAGGCCGTGACCGTCGCTGCAACCCGAATGAAAAACTTCATATCCATAAAAATACTTTAACTATTTTTATACATCGATCCTTGCCAGGCGTCTCTCTCCTCCATCTTGGCGTCGAGCCTGTGTATTATGTCGAAATTCCTGATCAGTCCCCACTTGGGGGTCTCCACGAACCTCGGAGGCACCTCCCCGGCCACCCTTTCTATGCAGAGGTCCGGCCTGAGCCGCTCCAGAATGTCGATTATGAGGTCCAGGTATCCGTCCAGGTCCGGTAGGTAGAAATCGCCGGGCCTCTCCTTGAACTTCGCCTCCATCTTCGTTCCCTTGATGATCTGGAGCTGGTGGAATTTGACCGAGGTCAGGGGCAGGGCGTTGATTTTTTCGCACAGGGCTAACATATCATCCCTCGTTTCCCCGGGCAGGCCCAGGATGAAATGGGCTCCGACGGGGAGGCCCCTGGCGGCCGTTTCCTCCACCGCCTTGACGGAACAGTTGAAATCGTGGCCCCTGTTTATCCTTTCCAGGGTGGTGTCAGAGCAGGATTCTATACCGTATTCGACGTTCACGACGGGGGCCGTGAGGGTGCCGCCGGAGAGTTCCCTCTTCCAGTTCCGGAGCACCTTCCCTTCCATCAGGTCGCGGAGGAAATCCAGTTTTTCCCCGTCCACGCAGTCTGGTCTCGTGCCGATCACTATGCCAGCCACGGAGGGGTGGGAAAGGGCCTCGAGGTAGAGGTCGCGGAGTCTCTCTAGGGGAGCGTAAGTATTTGAGTATGATTGGAAATACGCGAGGTAGAAGGCGGCGCTCCTGTATCTCACCTTATGGAACTCTATCCCTTCGTCCAACTGCCTGACAAGGCTTTTCCCGGCCGTGCTGTATCCCGGATGGAAGGCGGCGTTGTCGCAGTATGTGCAGCCGCCCCGGCCGACCGTCCCGTCCCGGTTGGGGCAGGTGAAACCGGCGTCCAGCACGAGTTTCTGCAGCCGCTGCCCGTACCGGCGCCTGCAGTATTCCACATAGGTGTTGTATCTCTTCCCTTTGGGAAACCGGGAATTATCCATATATACAAAAATAATATATTCCTCGGAAATGCTTATATTTGCCAAATTATAAAATAATTTGTCCGCTATGTCCAAGTTCGTTACCAGAGAGATTTCCGAAGGCCTGACCTTCGATGATGTTTTGCTCGTCCCGGCGCATTCCGCAGTGCTGCCGAGGGAGGTGGATGTCACGACCAGGTTCACCCGCGACATCGTCCTTCACACTCCCATAGTATCCGCCGCGATGGATACGGTGACCGAGGCGTCCCTCGCCATCGCGATGGCCCGCGCCGGAGGTATCGGCGTGATACACAAGAATATGACCATCGACAAGCAGTGCGAGCAGGTCCGTCGCGTGAAAAGGGCGGAGAACGGGATGATCTACGATCCCGTCGTCATCGGTCCGGAATCCACCGTTGGTGACGCCCTGGCGATGATGAAGAAGAACCACATAGGCGGCATCCCGGTCGTGTACGCCGGAGGAAAGCTTATCGGTATCGTGACCAACAGGGACCTCCGCTGGCAGGACGACATGAAGACCCCCATCTCCCAGGTGATGACCAAGGAGAATCTCGTCACCACGATGAAGGGCACGTCCCTCGCCGAGGCCACGGAGATCCTCCGCAAGACCAAGGTGGAGAAACTCCCCGTAGTGGACGAGGACGGAAAACTTGTCGGGCTGATCACTTACAAGGACCTTATGAAGATCAAGGACAACCCCATAGCGTCCAAGGACGACAAGGGAAGGCTCCTGGTGGCTGCTGCGGTGGGAGTCAGGGCCGACACCCTCGACAGGGTGGCCCGCCTGGTCGACGCCGGGGCTGACGCTGTGGTCATCGATACGGCCCACGGACATTCGGAAGGCGTGCTCAGGGAAATCAAAAAGGTGTGCGACGCCTTCAAGGGAGTCCAGGTGGTGGCAGGCAACGTCGCCACGGCCGAGGGCGCCAAGGCCCTCGCCGACGCCGGAGTCAGCGCAGTCAAGGTGGGCATAGGCCCCGGTTCAATCTGCACGACCAGGATCATCGCCGGAGTGGGCGTGCCCCAGCTCAGCGCCGTCCTCCTGGCCTGCGACGCCCTCAAGGGCACCGGCATCCCCGTCATAGCCGACGGCGGCATCCGTTATTCAGGAGACATCGTCAAGGCACTTGCCGCCGGAGCGAGCACCATAATGGCCGGTTCCCTCTTCGCCGGTACCGAGGAGAGCCCTGGTGAGACCATCATCCTCAACGGAAGGAAATTCAAGTCCTACAGGGGAATGGGTTCCCTCGAGGCGATGGAGCAGGGTTCCAAGGACCGCTATTTCCAGGATATGGAAGACGACATAAAGAAACTCGTCCCCGAGGGCATCGTGGCCCAGGTTCCCTACAAGGGCACTGTCGGGGAGGTCGTTTACCAGCTCGTCGGCGGCCTGAGGTCCGGAATGGGCTATTGCGGAGCCAAGGACCTCGAGGCCCTGAAGAAGGCCAAGTTCGTGAGGATAACCAACGCCGGTTTTCTCGAGAGCCATCCCCACGACGTGACCATCACCAAAGAAGCCCCCAACTATTCCAGATAGAAAGATGCGCCTCCGCACCCTCATAATCCTCGTCCTTCTCTCCGTCCTGCCTTCGTGCAAGACGGTGAAGAATTTCATTCACGACGGGGATGTCGTGGCGAGGGTTGGGGAACACGAACTGTACCGTACCGAACTTGAAATGGCGATCCCCGACGGGGTGACTCCGGAAGACAGCGTCAAGTACGCCCTGAGTTACATAGAGTCCTGGGCGAGGGACCTTGTCTTCCTTGATATGGCCGAGATTCAGTTGTCCAAGGACGAGAAAGACGTTTCCAAGGAACTGGAGGAGTACCGCAGGGCCCTGCTGAAATACCGCTTCGAGCAGAGGTATGTGAACGAACGCCTGGACACCAACCTGACCGAAAAAGAGATATCCGACTATTACGAGGCCCGCAAGGAGGACTTCAAACTGGACAGGCCGATTGTGAAGGCCCGTTATGTCCGGGTCCTGAAAGATGACGCCGACCTGCCGGCCCTCCGCAAGGCGCTTTCGCAGGAAGATGCTGAGGATGTCCTGAAAAGGGACACCACGCTCCTGAACGATCCTTCGGAGAGGTATTTCGACTGGTCCGGCAGGTGGGTCGAGGCCGTGGAAGTGGCGAGGGAGACCGGGGCGGACGTCTTCTCCCTCCTTTCCTCTTCGGGCAAGACCACGGTGGAAATACCTGACGGACAGGGCTTCCTGTACATCATTAAGGTGAACGGAATGATGATGTCGGGGAACACCGCACCCCTCGATTATTGCAGGGACCGCATCGGCGACATACTGCTAAGTGAAAGAAAACACTCCCTGGTGGTCGATTTGGAACAGGACTTGCTTGAAGATGCACGGAACAAAGAGAATTTTGTGATATATTGACGAAGTCAACCCTTTGAATATGTTTCTGACTATAAAGAAGATATCCCTCGCCGCCGTCCTGGCCGGACTTTGCCTTCAGGTTTCCGCCCAGAAATATACGGTGATCGACAAGACCGTGGCCGTCGTGGGCAATGAGATGGTGTCGATTTCCTCCCTCGAGGATCAGGTCCAGATGCTCCTGGCCCAAGGAATGCTGAACACGCGCAACGCCAGATGCCAGGTGCTGGAACAGATGCTGGAATCGAAACTCTTCCTTATGCAGGCTCGTCTCGACTCCCTCGCCATCAATGACGAGATGGTGGAGATGGCCCTCTCCCAGCACGTAGACAACATCCGCAGGACCTTCGGAAGCGACGAGAAGGTGGAGGAATATTTCCATAAGCCCCTCTACAAACTCCGTCAGACCTGGCGAGAGCAGGTTACGGACCAGAACCTCATCCAGCAGGAGCAGATGGAGATTGCGAAGAAGATTCCGGACGTGACCCCCAACGACATCCGCCACTATCTCGATACGGTCGACCACGCCGACCTTCCCATAGTCCCCATCAAATACCAGCTCAGCCAGATCTGCATATACCCCGACCGCGAAGCGGCCAACCTCGCCGTCCGCGAGAAACTTCTGGACATCCGCGAAAGGGTTATGAACGGGGAAAGGTTCGCCACCCTGGCCAGGATATATTCCGAGGATCCGGGTACAGCCCTCCGCGGAGGAGAACTGGGAATGGCCCCGAAATCGATGTACTGGCCCGTCTTCTCCGATGCGGCGATGTCCCTCAAGCCGGGTATCGTTTCCCAGATAGTGGAGACCCCCGACGGCTTCCATATCATCGAGGTGATAGAGAAGAAAGGGGATATGTTCAACGCCCGCCATATCCTGATGAAACCGAAATACACGGACGAGGACAGGGAAAAAGCCTTCAAGACGCTGGACTCCCTCCGCACCGAGATCAAGGCGCAGGCCGTCACCTTCGAACTTGCCGCCGCCTTCTATTCCCAGGATCTGGCAACCCGCACAAACGGCGGACAGATGGCTGACCCCGAGACAGGCTCGTCCTATTTCGAGATAGACCAGCTCAAGCCTGAAGACTACCGGGCCATCAGGAACCTTAAGGAAGGGGAGATATCAGAGCCCGTCCAGTCCCTCGACAACGAGGGCAGGAGCGGTAACACCGTCTACAAGATAATCAAGGTGGACAAGATAATCCCTTCCCATACGGCCACTTTCACCGAAGACTACACCCAGCTTCAGAGCAGGGTGGAACAAGGGCTCCGCATTCAGGAACTGGACAAGTTCCTGGATAAGAAGATCAAGGAAACCCACATCGTCCTCGACCCGATGTTCGCCTCCTGCGAGTTCGATCGAGAGGGTTGGGCGACGAAAATAAGGAAGTGAAATGCGCAGAGCCCTCCGGTGCCTCCTCGCCCTGATTCCTCTGCTTTGGACCGTCCCGGTCCCGGCCCAGGACAAAGCGCCCCGTGACTCCCTCGTCAAGGAGTTGAGCGCCCAGAGCAACGAGCTGATCGAGAAGGGAGGGGTCACGTACAGGAAGGTCACCGGACCGGCCAGGTTTCTTCACAACAACACATACCTGCTCTGCGACACGGCCCTTTGGAACGTGAATGCCAGACTGATAGAGGCAAGGGGCAACGTGCAGATCATCCAGGACAGGACCGTCCTGAAGAGTGACAAACTGGACTATGTCATCGACCAGGACCTGGCCCAGTTCAGGGGCTCCCTGGTACAGCTGCGGGACAAGGACGGCAACACCCTCAGGACCCGTTTCCTTGACTACAACACCCGCGACAGCGTGGCAGTTTTCTTCAATGGCGGGGCGATGGTGGACAAGGACGGCCAGGTAATAGAGAGCGTCTCCGGCACCTATGATTCCAAGATCAAGCTGTTCACCTTCACGGAGAAGGTGAATATGTACACGGATTCCATCTTCCTCAAGACCACACGGCTGAACTACGACACGGCGAAGGACCTGGCCACCTTCGGGACCAAGACCAGCGCCTGGAAGGATGAGGATATGCTCTATGCCGACGCAGGCTGGTATGACCGCGGTGCCGAGACCTTCCTCTTCCACAAGAAAGTCCACGTGATGACGCGGGACCAGGAGGGATGGGCCGATTCCCTGTACTACTATTCCCTTCCGGGGAACGTGGAAATGCTCGGCCACGCCCAGGTGCTCGACACCACGAGGGATGTGGCCATCCTGGCCGGGCGGCTGTTCTACGAGGACTCCCTGAAAAGGGTGACACTCACCAGGGATCCGGTGGTCATAGCCCAGACGCGGAGCGGAGAGGGTGAAAACGAGAAGGTGGATACGGTGTGGATAGGAGCCGACCTCCTTGTATATGACGCCATAAGACGCTGTGACATAGATTCTTCTTTTGTAAAACTATCCAACAAGAGGCTTACCGACACCAAGGCTGACGCTGTCACCCAGTATCGGAAGACCGCCTACGAGGAAGCGAAGAAGACGGCGGAGGAGACGAAGAAGGCCATAGAGGAAGGCCGTCTGAATCCCGACGGCACTCCGATTTCCAACACCAAGGACTCCAAGGAAGGTGGCAGGGATGCCAAATCCTCCGATAACTTAAGGGGCGGCTTCGGCGGCGCCGGTGACAAAGGCGGAAGCGGCGGCATCGGCGGTATGGGTGGTATGGGCGGTTTCGGCGGCTCTTCCGGCAGGAGGAACCTTCCAGCACCCTTCGACGACGACCCCGACCCTGCGGCCCGTGTGACGCTGGAGCAGATACTGCAGATCCCCGACAGCCTCCTTCTCCAGAACAGGCTTTCTCCGAAGGATTCCCTTGAACTGCCTCCTTTGGATTCCCTCGGCATATCACCAGTGGATTCTCTCGGCATTTCTCAGAGGGATTCCCTCGACGTGGTTCCGGCGGAGGCTCCCGCGGCACCCCAGGATACATCCAGGATTGGTTTCGTGACGGCCAAGGGAAAGGTGAGGATATTCAGGAACGACATGCAGGTGAGGTGCAACCTCCTGGAGTACAACGACCTCGACTCTCTGGTGAGGCTCTACGAAGATCCGGTGATCTGGCACGAGAAGGTGCGCCAGTACACGGCCGACAGCATAGCCGTGATGCTAAAGGAAAGGAAGCTGGAGAGGGCCAGCCTCATGTCGAACGCCTTCATCGTCATTCAGGAGACGAAGGATACGACCTGTTTCGACCAGATAAAGGGTACGGATATGATGGCCTTCTTTGACGGCGAAGGCGGCCTGAGCCGGTTCGACGTCCTCGGAGGCGCCCAGCTGCTGTTCTATCTGGAGGAGAACGACACCCTCGCCACCGTCAACAAGGCCGGAAGCAAGATGCTGTCGGCCAGGCTGGTGGACGGAAACATCGAGACCATATCCTATTTCAGCGAACCCAAGAGCGACGCCTATCCGGTCGTACAGCTGCCGCCGGAAGAAAAGATCCTTACGGGTTATAACTGGCAGCCGGGCGGGAGGCCGGCATCGCCTGAGGACATTTCGCCACTGAAGCCCCGACCGTCGGAAAGGACCCGTTTCGCCGGCATCGAGAGGCCGGAATACAAACGTACCGAGGAGTTCTTCCCCGGCCATATGGCGGAAATCAGGAAGAGCCTGGCCGCGGCCGATTCCCTCAAGGAAGTCAGGCGGCGTGAACGGGAGGCTGCCAGCCTCCGGGAGAGGGATTCC
Organism: Bacteroidales bacterium; assembly: GCA_017427885.1. GTDB lineage: Bacteria > Bacteroidota > Bacteroidia > Bacteroidales > UBA932 > Cryptobacteroides. The sequence continues at coordinate 51,045 of JAFRRW010000016.1, read as the reverse complement.
CTCGCCTTTGCCGAGAGCCTTGAACAGGCCGCCCGTGCCGACACCTTGAAATCTCCTGCATCTGAGTCGGGTAACCTTGTCCCCGGTGAAACCCCGGCCCCCGCCGATACCCTCGCTGCGGCCGATTCACTATCTTCCGTTCCCGCGAAGGTGGAGATTTCCGAGAAAGAGGCCAAGAAGGCGTTGAAGGAACAGGAGAGGAACCGCCGCCAGGAGGCCCGTGAGGCGAAATGGCGGGTGAAGGATGAGAGGGATGCCGCGGCCAGGGCCGCGAAAGAGGAGAAAAAGAGGATAAAGAAACGCCGCAAGACCCTGAAACTCCTCAAGGCCCAGGCGGAGAGGGAAAGGAAGGAAGAGGAAAGGCTGCTCCAATACAAGGAGCGCTATCTGAAACGCCAGGCCGAAAAGGCCGAAAAGGCGGAAAAGTCCGAGAAGTCAGGGAAAGTCAAAAAGATAAGGGAGGATATTGATGCCCTTCCCGCTCCGTTGGTTGCTCCGTTAACCGAAAAGGGTGGTGGAGAGATACCTCTCCCCGGTATCGGGAAGCAGGGCGACGATTAGCCGTCCTTCGTTTTCCGGCAGTCTCGCAAGTCTCAGCGCCGCGCTGAAGGCGGCTCCCGAAGATATTCCGACCAGCAGGCCCAGTCGTGCGGCTACGGTCCGCGCCCCTTCAAAGGCTTCTTCGTCCGTGACGGTCAGCACACTGTCCACATATTCTTCCAAATAGGTATCGGGAACGAAACCCGCTCCGATGCCCTGGATTTTGTGCTTCCCTGGTTTGCCGGTGGTGATCACCGCCGAGCCGGCCGGTTCCACGCCTATTACCTGAACGGACGGTTTATGGGCTTTCAACGCCCTTCCCGAACCACTCAAGGTACCTCCCGTTCCTATTCCGGCGACGAAGATGTCCACCTTACCGTCAGTATCTTTCCATATTTCTTCCCCTGTCGTGCGGGTGTGGGCGGCGGGGTTGGCAGGGTTGGTGAACTGGCCCAGGATCACGGCTCCGGGAGTGTCGTTGCGGATGGCTTCCGCCCTGGCGATTGCCCCTTTCATCCCTTCGGCTCCAGGAGTGAGTACTATTTCCGCTCCGAAGGCCTTGAGAAGGCTCCGGCGTTCCACGCTCATCGTGTCCGGCATCGTGAGGACGGTCTTGTAGCCTTTTGCCCTGGCCACCCAGGCCAGTCCGATTCCGGTGTTACCGCTGGTAGGCTCGACTATGGTGGCGCCCGGTTTCAGGACACCCTTCTGTTCTGCGTCCTCGATCATCGCGAGGGCTATCCTGTCCTTGACGCTTCCGCCCGGGTTGAAAAGTTCGAGTTTAAGGACAAGACGGGCCAGCTGGCCTTCAAGGCCGGAGACCTCGAGGAGAGGGGTTTTTCCGACAAGGTCAGTGAGTTTCTGGTAAATCATAATGCGTAAAGATAATGATTATTTTGCTTCGAAGGCCTGGTCCAGGTCCGCAATGATGTCGTCGATGTGCTCCACGCCGATCGAAAGGCGGATGGTCGTGGGGGTGATATGTTGTTCCTCGAGTTCCTGCGGACTCAGCTGGGAATGGGTCGTGGTGTATGGATGGATTACCAAACTCTTCACGTCCGCGACATTGGCCAGGAGGGAGAATATCTTCAGCGAGTCGATGAACTTCCAGGCATCGTCCTGCGTTCCCTTGATCTCGAAGGTGAAGATGGATCCCGCTCCATCCGGGAAGTATTTCTCGTATAGGGCATGGTCGGGATGACCGGGGAGGGCAGGGTGGTTCACCTTTGCGACCTTCGGGTGGTCGGAGAGGTATTCCACCACCTTGAGGGCGTTCTCGGTGTGCCGCTCTATGCGCAGGGGTAGGGATTCCACTCCCTGAAGCAGCGTCCACGCGTTGAAGGGGCTGATGGCGGAGCCCGTGTCGCGCAGCAGCACCGCGCGGATGCGGGTGACGTAGGCGGCAGGACCGGCTACGTCTGCGAAAATAGCCCCGTGATAGCTTGGATCCGGTTTAGCCAGGGTGGGATACTTGTCCGCATTCGCTTTCCAGTCGAACTTGCCTCCGTCCACGATCACTCCTCCGAGCGAACTTCCGTGGCCGCCGATGAACTTGGTCGCGGAGTGGACTACGATGTCGGCGCCGTGGTCGAGCGGGCGTATGACTATGGGGGCGAAGGTGTTGTCAACGATGAATACGATCTTATGGCGATGTGCAACGGACGCTATCCCTTCGAAGTCGGCGACATCGGAGTTGGGATTCCCGAAGGTTTCCGCGAAAATGACTTTGGTGTTTGGCCGGATGGCGGCTTCCAGGGCCTGGAGGTCATTGACGTGGACTATGCTGTGCTCGATTCCCTGTGTCGCAAAAGTGTGTGTGATGAGGTTGAAGGAGCCTCCGTATAAATTGTCGGCAGCAATCAGATGGTCGCCCTGCTGAAGGACGTTCTGAAGGGCGTAGGTGATGGCCGCAGCACCCGAAGCTACCGCGAGTCCTGCCACTCCGCCTTCCAAGGCGGCTACGCGTTCTTCGAAAATTGCCTGGGTGGAGTTGGTCAGGCGGCCGTAGATGTTGCCCGGGTCGCGCAGTCCGAAACGGTCGGCTGCGTGCTGCGAATCACGGAATACATATGAAGTGGTTTGGTAGATAGGTACGGCACGGGAATCGGAGGTCGGGTCGGGAGTCTCCTGGCCCACGTGGACGGCCAGGGTCTCAACGTGATAGTTCTGCTTACTCATGATCTTTCGTTTTTGTTCTCTGCAAAGTTCGGTACCCTGGTTTATTATTCCAATATTTATTGAAAATTTGAAAAATATCCCTAAATTTACGTAGAATTTAGAAAAATTATTTTAAGAGAATGGTTTTAAACCGTTCCGGAAAGAATAAACATCTGATTGCGTTATGAGCGGACTTGATTCCACCGACCTTGCCATCCTGCGCATCCTGCAGAAAGACGCCTCCCTGACCAACAAAGAGATTGCCGCACGCGTGCACCTGTCGCCTACTCCGGTCTTCGAGCGTATCAAACGGTTGAGGGAACAGGGTTACATCCGGGGTTGCGTGGCAGTGCTGGATGCTGAGAAACTGAACTGCTCTTTCGTGGCATTCTGTTACATAAAGATGAAGCAGCACACATATGAAAATGCACGGCGCCTTATGGATGCCGTGCAGACAATGGAGGAGGTCGGAGAATGCTACAACATCTCCGGTGACTATGATTTCCTGATGAAAGTGTATGTGTCCAGCATGAAGGAGTATCAGCAGTTCGTGCTGAGGATCCTGGGCGAACTCGACTGCATCGGAGGGCTCAACAGTTCATTCGTGATGGGCGAGGTGAAGAACACCCACGCGGTACCGGTGCGCTAGATTCCTGCGCCGTCGGTGAAGAGGGGCTGCTCGACGGCCCTGGTCTGGAGGATGCGAGAGCGGGGAGGGACATCGTGTGTGAGCCAGACGTTACCTCCGACCACCGTGTCGTGGCCGATTTTCACGCGGCCCAGGATGGTGGTGTTGGCATAGACGGTGACGTTGTCCTCCAGGATGGGGTGGCGGGGTTCGTTGACTGGACGGCCTTCGGAATCGTATTTGAAGTTCTTCGCCCCAAGGGTGACTCCCTGGTATAGCATCACGTGGTTGCCGATGACGGTGGTTTCTCCGATGACGATGCCGGTGCCGTGGTCGATGGCGAAATATTCTCCGATGCGGGCTCCGGGGTGTATGTCGATGCCGGTGGCCGAATGGGCCATCTCGGTCAGCAGGCGCGGTGCCACCGGGACTCCGAGTTCCAGAAGCCTGTGGGCTGTGCGGTAGTACAGCATTACCCTTATGCCCGGATAGCAGAGCACGATTTCCGTACGGTTTGTGACGGCGGGGTCATTTTCCGCTATGGCTTCCACGTCTGTATGCAGCAGGCGGGCAATCTCGGGGATGCTCTCCGCGAAGGCATCGGCCTTCTCTTCTCCGGCAATCTTCCGGACCAGGGAACGGACGTCCGCAATGTCCCTATCCCTGTCCTCCTGGGGAATATATTCGGGAAAGACAATGCGGCGCATCGAGGCAATCAGTTCTTTCAGCAGATCTTCCATGCCTCAAATATAAATAAAATCAGTATTTCAGGCAAAAACCTGAGCGCCGGAGCCGGTCTGTCAGCCCTTGATGACACCGAGCTTGCGGCCGACCTTGATGAAGGCGGCGACGGCCCTGTCGATCTGGGAGAAGTCGTGGGCGGCGGAGAGCTGGACGCGGATGCGGTCCTTTCCCTTCGGCACGACGGGATAGGTGAAACTGGTCACGAAGATGTTCTCCTTGGCCATTTCCTTCGCGAAATTGCCGGCCAGGATGGGGTCGTAGAGCATCACGGCCACGATGGCGCTTTCAGTAGGATGGATGTCAAAGCCGGCGGCTTCCATCTGATCCTTGAAATATTTCACGTTGGCCTGCTGCCTGTCGTGGAGTTCGTTGCTTTCGCCGAGCATCTTGAAGAGTTCGATCCCGGCGGCGCAGAGCATCGGGGGAAGGGAGTTGCTGAAGAGGTAAGGACGGCTCCTCTGGCGGAGCATCTCGATGATTTCCTTCCTACCGGTGGTGAATCCTCCCACGGCTCCTCCGAAACTCTTGCCGAGGGTGCCGGTGTGGATGTCGATGCGGCCGTAGAGGTTGAACAGTTCGGCCACGCCCCTTCCGGTGGGGCCTACGACACCCGCGGAATGGCTCTCGTCCACCAGCACGAGGGCGTCGTATTTTTCGGCCAGTTCGCAGATCTTGTCCATCGGGGCCACGTTGCCGTCCATCGAGAACACGCCGTCGGTGCAGATGATGCGGAACCTCTGGGCCTGCGCCTCCTTAAGGCAGCGCTCGAGGTCTTCCATGTCGGCGTTCTCATAGCGATAACGAACGGCCTTGCAGAGCCTGACCCCGTCGATGATGGAGGCGTGGTTGAGGGCGTCGCTGATGATGGCGTCATCCTTGGTGAGCAAAGGCTCGAACACGCCTCCGTTGGCGTCGAAGCATGCGGCGTAGAGGATGGTGTCCTCGGTGTGGAAGTATTCGGAAATGGCTTTTTCCAGCTGCTCGTGAAGGTCCTGCTTGCCGCAGATGAAGCGGACGGAGGACATTCCGAAGCCCCTCTCGTCCATCGCCTTCTTGGCTGCGGCGATGAGGCGGGGATTGTTGGACAGTCCGAGATAGTTGTTGGCGCAGAAGTTAAGGGCCTTGCTGCCGTCGGCTAGGGTTATCTCCGCTCCCTGGGGAGAGCAGATGGTGCGTTCCGCCTTGTAAAGTCCCGCTTCCCTGATTTCTGAGAGCTGGTCCTTGAGGTGCTGTTGAAATTTTCCGTACATATTGTCTGATTGTTTTAATTATCGAACCTGTGCTTACAAATTTATTCATTTTTTAAGGAAAAGAATCTTTTTCCTAAGGGAAAATGAAAATTATGACAAAAAAGGAGTAACTTCGCAACCATATAAGGAAAGATTGTATGAGAAATGTCTTGATAATCGGTTCGACCGGGCAGATCGGGTCCGACCTTACGATGGCCCTCCGCAAGAAGTACCATCAGGGAACCATTGTCGCCGGTTACATCGCCAGCGCCCCTCCCACCGGAGATCTCCTAGAGAGCGGCCCCGCCGAAATCGTCAACGTCCTAGACGGGTTCCGGATCGCTGAGCTGGTGGACAAATACGACATAGACACCATCTACAACCTCGCCGCCCTCCTGTCGGCCACTGCCGAGCGCCTCCCGCTGAAGGCCTGGGACATCCAGATGAACGGCCTGCTGAACATTCTCGAGGTGGCCCGCGAAAAACACGTGGCGGTGTTCACTCCCAGTTCCATAGGTTCCTTCGGTCCCGACACGCCCCGCGACGACACCCCCCAGGACACCATCCAGAGGCCGACCAGCATCTATGGCGTGACCAAGGTGGCCACCGAACTTCTTTCCGACTATTATTTCCATAAATACGGGGTGGACACGCGTTCCGTACGTTTCCCCGGCCTCATTTCCTGGAAAACCCTGCCCGGCGGAGGTACCACCGACTACGCCGTAGAAATCTATTACGCGGCCGTCAAGGGCGAGGAATTCGTATGCCCGATCGCCCAGGGTACCTATATGGATATGATGTATATGCCGGACGCACTGAAAGCGGCCATCAACATTATGGAGGCCGATCCGAGGTATCTGCAACACCGAAATGCCTTCAACATCGCCAGCATGAGTTTCGACCCCGAGGAGATATACGAGGCCATTCGGAAGGAAATCCCCACGTTCAAGATGAGGTACGAGGTGGATCCGGCCCGCCAGGCCATCGCCGATTCCTGGCCGAACAAGATGGACGACACCTGCGCCCGTAAGGAATGGGGATGGAGCCCTTCCTACAATCTCAAGAGCATGACGCGCGACATGCTCAAGCACCTCCGGGAGAAACTCGGGAAATAAAGATTATCTAAAGACGGTCTTGCCTGAGACTTTCTACGTAGGAGTCGATCCTGCGGAGTTCCTTGGGTATGTCGATGCTCTGGGGGCAGGTCGGGAGGCACTGGCCGCAGGTGGTGCAGTGGTCGGCCTGGCGGAGTGATTCGACGGCCCTGTCGTAACTGATGAGGTATTCCCTGCGGAGTTTGCGGTAATCCTTCTGCTCCTTGCTGGTGGCTATCTGTCCCGTATTCACCATCGCGTTGTAGTGTAGGAAGACACCTGGAATGTCGAGTCCGTAAGGGCAGGGCATGCAGTATTTGCAGTCGTTGCAGGGGACAGTCGGATAGTGGTCGATCATGTCGGCCGTCTTCATCAGGAAGTCTATGTCATTCTCGGTGAGGGGGCGGAAATGCCTGAAGGTGTTGAGGTTGTCGTTAAGGACATCCATATTGGTCATTCCGCTGAGGGCGGTCAGAACCCTGGGGTATGAGCCGACGAAACGGAAGGCCCAGGATGCCACGGAGTGGTCGGGATCCCTTTCCTTGAGCCGGGCCGCGATATTGTCGGGTACTCTCGCCAAACGTCCTCCGAGCAAGGGCTCCATAATGACTATCGGCAGTTCTTTCTTGTCCAGTTCCTCGTACAGATATTCGGCCTGGGTGTTCCTGGGCTCCTTTGCATATCTCCAGTCCAGATAGTTCATCTCTATCTGAACGAAGTCCCAGTGGTAGAGGTCGTCCAGGGCCAGGAGTTCATCGAATTCATCCTTTGCTCCGTGGAAGGAAAAACCCAGGTTGCGAATCCTGCCGGCTTCCCTCTCCTTGAGCATATAATCCATCATTCCGTTATCCTCATACCTCTCTTTGAAGGCCTGCCTGCCACCACGTCCAATGCTGTGGAGGAGGTAGTAGTCGAAATAATCGGTGCGGAGCTGTTCCATCGAATCGTGATACATCTTGATGGAGGCTTCCCTTGTGTTTACGCCGAAGTTAGAGAGCTTGGTGGCGAGGTAATAGGAATTCCTGGGATGACGGCTCAGGGCGATGCCGGCCGCCGTTTCGGACTGCCCCTGGAGATATACGGGTGATGTGTCGTAATAGTTCACTCCGTTCGCCAGGGCGTGGTCGACCAGTTCATTGACGTTTTCCTGGTCGACGATGTCCTTCCCGTCGGGTCCCTTCTTCATCCTCCACCGCATACAGCCGTATCCGAGCAGAGAGACCTTGTCTCCGTTACGGTTGTTGGTACGCAGGACCATTTCTCCCGGACCTTCGTCGACGTTCACCGCCGCCGGGGAGGCGTTTTTACCTCCGGGTGTGCAGGCGGCTGCGCCGATGCCTGCTGCTCCGATTCCTACTCTCCTGAGGAATTCCCTTCTGTCCATATCGTTGTTTTTCATATCTTCGGTCTTTTATTCAAACATTGATGAAAAATCCCTCTTGTAGGGGGCCTCGACACCGTTTACGGTTATGGCGCTCAGAGGCCTGGACGGGCAGAGGTTCTCGCAGGCCCCGCATCCTATGCAGTTTTCTTCCAGCACCACTGGGATGAGTATGGCTTCCTTGTCGGAAGGGTCCTTGCTGACCATCTGGATAGCGGAGGCGGGGCAGTGACGGGAGCAGTTCCCGCAGGAGGTCCCGTCGGAGGTGATGCAGAGGTCGTAGTCAATCCGGGCCGTTCCCACCTTGTAAGCGGTCTTTTCGGGAGCGGTGATGGGCAGGATAGCTCCGGAAGGGCAGACTTCGGAGCATTTGGTACATTCAGGACGGCAGTAGCCCCTTTCGTATGACATTTCGGGCTGCATCAGCCTGTCGAGGGAGGTCGAGGGCCTCAGCACGTCGTTGGGGCAGGCTGCCACGCAAAGCTGGCAACCGGTGCACCTGCGGTAGAAGTCCTTGGCGCTCCTGGCTCCGAATGGGGCGATGGGAAGGGTCCTTTCGGGGACCTTCTTGTCCAGGATGGTGGCGAAACCGCCGTCGAGTTTTTTCTCCTGGGCCTCGAGGGTGACCGCTCCGGCAAGGATGACGGAGGAGGTGAGGAATGCCCTCCTGGAAGCGTCGGAGGCGGTAGCCTCCACGGCTTTGGCCTTGCGGGAGCCCCAGGCGAACCTGTAGTGCAGGGCGTCGAACTTGCAGGACTCGATGCAGTCGAAGCAGTCCACGCAGCGGCTGTAGTCGATTTTATGGTTCTCGATGTCTATGCAGGATGCCTTGCACTTTCGCTCGCACATCTTGCAGTTGCGGCATTTGTCCACATCGATGACGGGGCGGAACATCGCGCATCTGGAGAAGAAGCTGAGGAGGGTTCCGACAGGGCAGATGGTGTTGCACCAGGTCCTGCCGTGTTTCCAGGCCAGGCAGAGCACCGCTACGAAGGTCGCCAGGGCGATGAGGAAGGTGGGAAGGCTCCTGAGCCAGACTTCCCTTGAGTAGAAGGCATAGGAACCGACTCTCTCGGAGATAAGTGCAAGGAGGTTGTTGCACCATATGTAGAGGGGCTGGAAAAGGTTCTGGACGATCCTTCCCCAGGCGCTGTAGGGTGCGAGAAGGGCCACGAAGGCCTGTACTCCGAAGATGAGCGCGATGGCGAAAAGCGTCCACACCCCGTAGCGGAGCCATTTGACCTCCTTCGACCAGGAGAAGCGGCTGCGGAATCTCTTCCTTTTCGCGGAGAACCAGGACACGATGTCCTGGAACACTCCCAAAGGACAGATTACGGAGCAGTAAACCCTGCCGAAGACGAGGGTGAGGACCACCAGGGCCGCCACAATGACCAGGTTAAGGGCCAGCAGGGCAGGCAGGAACTGTATCTTTGCGAGCCATCCGAGGAAACGGTGCAGCGTTCCCGTGAAATCCAGGAACAGGAGGGTCACTCCGATGAAACAGATGGCGGCAAGAAGGATTCGAATCTTTCTGAGCATATTACCGGTTTATATGTATTGCCATTTGAGTAGATTGTATTTAAAAGATTTAGGTTTAAAAATCATCAGAAATAATTAACAAAAAATTATGACGGACGGATCAGTCGAGGATTACGAGGGCCATCGAAGGATGGCTGAAGGAGAGTTTCACCACGTCGTCCGCCGCCTTGTTGAGGGTGGCCTTCCACCAGTTGTCGAACACTACGTCATCGGTAGGGAATTCCAGGCCTTCGGAAACTATTCTCAGGGAATTGTCCGGGGAGAAAAGGGAAACCCTGCGACCTTTCCCCAAGTGGAGTTCACAGGAATCCCAAACAGGGAAGGAAGTCGAATAATCCGAGACCATATCTATCGATATCCCCCTTTCCCGGAGGTTGAAGGTCCTGCCGTATTCCATCATAAGGGAAAGGTTACCTATCGTGTGGTCCTCCCTCTTGCCCGTGGCGGCCAGAAGATGCACGGTTTCCAATCCCGGATAGTTCCCCAGCAGGTACTTCAGGGCCTTGGTCTGGTCGTTGTCCTCCTGCTCTTCTATCCTTATAACCCTGTCGGAGAACCGTTTACGAAGATTCTTTCCCAGAGAGTCCATATCCCCGACGACGGCGTCAGGGAGCCTTTCCCTCCCGAACACCTTCTCCATATTGCGGAGGTACGGCCCGAGCGCACCGTCGCAGCAGATGACCACGTCTGCCGATGCGAGAAGGTATCTTGGGAAATCCTTTCGGGGAAATTCCCCGTTTCCCACTATGGCTGCGGTAAGTTTCATAACTTTCAAATATAAGCAAATTTTCGATATTCTTTTATTTGTAGTAAATTGCATTGATTTTTCGAAACCAAATCATTTTTAGGATATGAAAAGGATATTGATTATCGCCCTGGCCGCATCCGCTGTATTGGCAACGGCCCTGTCCTGCACCTGCGGGCAGAACAAACTTACTAAGAAGGAGAAGGCCGAAGGCTGGCAGCTCCTTTTTGACGGCAAGACCCTTAACGGGTGGCGCGACTACAACGGAGATGCCCTGACCGGTCCCTGGACAGTGGAGAAAGGCGCCATAATGGCAGAAGGCAAGGGTGAGGACGCCAGCGGCTACATCGTAACCGACAAGGAATTCAAGAACTTCGACCTCTGCTGGGAGTGGAAGATCTCCCGCGGCGGCAACAGCGGAATGCTCTATCATGTGGTGGAGAATCCCAAGTTCCCCGTTCCTTATATCACCGGCCCTGAGTATCAGCTGATCGACGACGAGAACTATGCGGAGGTCAACGACTATGAACTCGAGCCCTGGCAGCGCTGCGCGGTGGATTATGCGATGTACGTTCCCGATTTCGAGACCCGCAAGCTCAATCCTGCAGGGGAATGGAATACATCCAGGATCGTGTTCGACAACGGTCACGTGACTTATTATCTCAACGGCGAGGTGACCGTGGAATTCGACGCCTGGTCGGACGACTGGCTGCAGCGCAAGAACAGCGGCAAATGGGCCGAGCATCCCGAGTACGGCCTTTCCCGCACCGGTCACATCTGCCTCCAGGACCACGGCTTCCCTGCCTGGTTCCGCAATATCAAGATCAAGGAACTGCCCGACAAACCTGTCGAGAAGGATCTCTTCAACGGCAAGGACCTGACCGGCTGGGTGCTTTACGGCACTGACCCCTGGTATGCCGACACCGACGGCAACCTCGTATGCGAGAGCGGCCCCGACAACGAGTACGGTTACCTTGCGACCACCGACTACTATGACGATTTCGACCTCTCCCTCGAGTTCAAGCAGGAGGCGAACGGCAATTCCGGAGTATTCATCCGTTCCTTCGTCCAGATGCCCGGCCAGAGAGTGAACGGCTGGCAGGTGGAGGTCGCCCCCAAGAACCACGACACCGCCGGTGTCTATGAGTCCTACGGCCGCGGCTGGCTTTACCAGATTCCCGACGAAAAGGAGAACATACTGAAGGAAGGGGACTGGAACACTATGCGCATCCTGCTCCAGGGCGACCATCTGCAGACCTGGCTCAACGGAGAGCCCATGACCGACCTTCACGACGACAAGATCGGCGCCGGTCACGGCCGCATCGCCCTCCAGATCCACGACGGCGGCGGCATCAAGGTCCGCTGGCGCAACCTGCACATCAAGACGCTGTAGGGCAGAGAGATTTCTTTAGTAAATGGCAAATAGAGCCGAACCGGAGCCTGACATCGAAGCATAGAGGGCTCCGGATTCGTATAATGACCGCCTGATGTCGGCCAGGGCGGGATGCTTTGCGAAGACAGTAGTCTCGAAGTCGTTGGTGATGAGATGCTTCCAGTCTTCGACCGGGCGTTTGACCGCTTCGGGGAGAGGGATGTTTTCAATGCCGGCAGGAAGGCTGAAATCTGGGTTCTCGCGGGGGATGATTCCGGAATAGGCTTCCCTGGTCGAAACGGAGATTCCCTCGGGTACGATGATCTTGAGGTCATGTCCTTCGAGATCGATGTCGACGGGTTCGAGGATTTCACCTCTCCCGGTACCCCTCATCGGCCTGTTGTAGATAAAGAAGGCACAGTCGCTGCCGAGGCGGGCGGCAAGGGCGGCGAGCCGTTCATTCGAAAGGCCCAGACCGGCGGTCTCGTTGAGGCAGACAAGGGTGAAGGCGGCATCGGAAGAACCTCCGCCGAGGCCTGCTCCGACCGGTGCCGTCTTTTCGAGGAAAATCTTTACGGGAGGCAGGTCGAATTCTTCCGCCAGCAGGAAATATGCCTTGGCGCAGAGATCCTCAAGGGGATTCCAGTCGATTCCCTCTTTCCTGGCTATCGTTATCATAAGCTTCCCGTCGGGGGAGATCACCTGAACGAGGCTTTCTCCGGCCTCATACCTTGCGAAAAGGGATGCGGAGGTCCGGCTGTAGTTGTCTCCGGCTATTACCTCGAGGGTGTCGGTGATGTCGTTGCAGGGCAGGAAGATGGTGTCGATGTCGTGGAATCCGTCCTCCCTTTTGCGGAGGACTTTCAGGCCGAGATTCACCTTTATGTTCGGATGGACGATCATAGCCCGCGTTCCATTTCACGGCGGACGTCCTTCTCCTTGATGGACTCCCGCTTGTCATAGTCCTTCTTTCCCTTAGCCAGGGCTATGACGAGTTTGGCGTAGCCATTGTCGGCGATGAAGAGTTTCACGGCGACTATGGTCATGCCCTTTTCCTTGTCCCCCTGCCTCAAGTGCCTGAGTTCCCTTTTGTTGAGGAGCAGTTTGCGGTCCCTCTTGGGCTCGTGCTGGCCCCAGGATCCCCAGAAATACTGGGAAATGTTCAGGCCCCTCACCCAAAGTTGGCCGCGGGTGTCGAAGTAGCAGTAGGCATCTGCGAGCGAGGCCTTTCCGGCCCTTATGGACTTGATTTCCGTCCCGACGAGCACGATGCCGGCAGTGTAGGTCTCCACGAACTGGTAGTCGAAGGAGGCCCGCCTGTTGGAAATCTGTATCTTGCTCTTCGCTTTGGGCATAGGACTGCAAAGATATAAAAAACTTCCTGCATCTGTTCCAGATGATGCCGCTTCGCGGCCCCTCCCTCTTATGCTGCCGAGGGTGGCACAGTCACTGGAACAGATGCAGGAAGTTCCTTACGGTTTGAACCGGACGCAGACGAGGGAGTGCTGCTTTTCTCCTGGGGCGATTTTGATGTATGTGGTGGCGAGGACATACCCGTCGGGAAGCAGTTCCACTCCGGAGTAACCGCAGTCCCAGCCGGCATAGTTGTGAAGGAGTTTGATCCGCTTTTCTCCGGGCAGGGCGTTGACTATGTCATCATAGGTCCCCACCCAGGCGGTGAAGTGCCCTGACTCAGGACTGTCAGGGGCGGTGTCGCGGAAGCATACCACCAGGCGGCCGTCGGGAAGGTATTTCGCCATATGGCGGTCGCCGGAGATGGACCAGGAGGTCTCGCGGGGCTTTGACCAGGTCCTGCCGTTGTCGCGGGAGGTCATCATCAGGGACCGTCCCGTGTGGGTATTCTCCCTCATCAGGCAGAGGAGTTCCTTCCCGTCAGGGGAGGGAAAGACGCAGGGCTCGCAGGGGTCCTTCCCCTCCACGCTCGCCACGCAGCGGGGCTTCCCCCAGCTAAGACCGCCGTCTTTAGAAATACTTTGCCAAATGGTAAGCGGACTCTCGTCCCTGTCCTCAAACCCCCTGTGATAGAGCCCCAGGTAATTGCCGTTTTTAAGGCGTACGATGCTGCTGAAAGCCATCACGCAGGGTTTCCCGAGGCTTCTAGCCGGAGTCCAGGTCTTACCGTCGTCCTCACTGTAACTCATTCCCATATCGGGTTGGCCGGTGAAGCAGAACACCCTTTCCTTTCCCTTCTTGTCGGTGAGGAGATAGAGGCTGGGGCAGTTGACCATCCCTTCCCATTCGGCGGGAGATTCCCTGACGTCCCAGGTCCTTCCCCCGTCGGCAGTGCTGGCCAGGAAGCCGCAGGGGCCGCCGTGTCCCCTGGTCCAGGCGCACAGGATAGTGCCGTCGTCAAGAGTCACGGTTGTCGGATGTCCGTTGTAGAGGGTTTCGGTTCCGGCCTGGACGACAGTCCTGGCCGAGGTGTCCTTCGACAGGTCGATGAAGGTCTGTGCTGTCACGGGGAACGAGACTATCAGCCCGAGAAAGAGGGCAGTCAGAGTGAAAGATTTCATAATGTAAATTTATGAAAAAAATATTTTTTCCGAAGACAGGCAGTTCCGCCACACAGGGAAAAGTTCCACCACAATCATATAGTTTGCCGGTCCTCATCGGAATTGATTCAATAAATTGTCCCAAATGAAAAACTTCAAACTATGATGATCAATATCAATGCGGCGAAATGTATCGGGATAGATGCCGTGCCGGTGACCGTGGAAGTGGACATCACCCTCGGGATAGGCATCCACCTCGTCGGCCTTGCCGACGCCGCCGTCAAGGAGAGCCTGCTCAGGACAGTCACCGCCCTCCAGTCCCTCGGTTTCAAGATTCCCGGAAAGAAGATAATAATCAACCTCGCCCCCGCCTTCATGACCAAGAACGGCAGCGGTTACGACCTGCCCATAGCCCTGGGCATCATCGCGGCCTCCGGACAGAGGGAACTTCCCGGCCTGGGCAAATACTTGATTATGGGCGAGTTGGGCCTTGATGGCTCGGTCCGGGACGTTTCGGGTGCCCTTCCGACCGTGGAACTGGCCATCAAGAACGGGTTTTCCGGATGCATACTTCCGCTGGGCTCGGCGATGGAAACCATAGAATACAGCGACACTCTCATCTTCGGGGTGAAGAACCTCACGGAAGTACTCCGGATACTCGAGGAAAAGGAAGATCCGGCGGACCTGCTGGTCTGGAACACCAGGCTCTACCAGAAAATGAAGAGGGAGAACCAGCGCCGGTCCCGCAAGGCGGAGTATATGGATTTTTCGGAAATCATCGGCCAGGAAGGGGCGAAGAGGGGTGTGGAAATCGCCTGTGCGGGAAACCATAATATAATTTTCATAGGTCCCCCTGGTTCGGGTAAGACCTCCCTTGCAAAGGCGATGGCGGGAATACTTCCGCCGATGACGACCGAAGAGGCCGTGGTGACGAGCAAGATTTACTCCGTGGCAGGGAAGTCCTCGGGGAAGAATTTCGGTCTTATAAGGCAGAGGCCGTTCCGTTCCCCCCACTATAGCGCTTCGCTTGCGGCAATCATCGGCGGCGGAGGCGGCGACAGCATCCTTCCCGGGGAAGTCACACTTGCGGAGAACGGAATCCTCTTTCTTGACGAGCTGGCACTCATGCCACGGTCGGTGGTGGAGGCTCTCAGGGGCCCGATCGAGGACCGCAGGGTGGTGATTTCCAGGCTCAGGGCGAAAGTCGGCTACCCGGCCTCCTTCATGCTGGTGGCCGCGAGCAATCCTTGTCCCTGCGGCTATTACGGGGAGGGAGACAGGTGCACCTGCACCCCGGGCCAGCGGCTGGCCTATATGTCGCGGCTCTCGGGTCCGATAATGGATAGAATTGATCTGCAAGTGATTATGAGGCCCGTGCCCCCAGACAAACTAGTCAGGAGAGAGAAGGGGGAGCCAAGCTCCGAGGTGGCCCGGAGGGTCCTTAAGGCCAGGGAGATCCAGAAAATGAGGTTCGCCGTGGAAGATATATCGACCAATGCCGAGATGAACGGCCGCCAGACGGAAAAGTACTGTCCGCTATCGCCCGAGTGCCAGAAGGTCCTGGAAAGGATAATCGACCGTATGGGACTTTCCGCAAGGGCTTTTTCCCGAATAATCAAGGTTTCCCGGACCATCGCGGACCTCTCCGGCCACGAAGACATCGTCCCCGCCGACATCACTGAAGCCGCTGGCTACCGTTTCCTCGACCGACGCGATTTCGGAATGTGAATTTCTCGTCCCTGCAGGTCCGATTCCGGAATTATATCGGTATATTTGCACAAGGAACTTTCTGATTATTATGAATAGAATCGTCATCGCGGCCATCGCGCTTGCCGCCACATTTTCCTGTGCTTTCGCCCAGGCCCCTCTGAAGACGGGGAAGACCCCCTATGTCACCAAGGAATGCAGGATGGACAGGAACCGCCTGAACATAGGCACCTATATCCTTCAGCCCTATGCAAGGACCGAGGCCCACGTTAAGGATCTTTCGGAATGCGGGATAGATTTCGTAATCTGCCTGGACAACGACAGGAAGACCCTGGACCTGTTCAGCAAGTATGGAGTGGGGGCGGTCGTTTCGGGAATCGTTCCCGGCTGGTGGGGCGGTGACGGTGACAATGCGGGGAAGATGGCTCAGACCAATCCCCTGTCGAAATATGATGAAAGCGCCGGCCGTTTCGAGGATCATCCGGCCATCTGGGGCATCGACGTGGGAGACGAGCCTTCCGCCCTGGATTTCCCCCATTACGGCAAGGTCATCGAGAAGGTCGAGCAGCTCTTCCCGAACCAGTTCGCCTATCTCAACCTCTATCCCAACTATGCCTCGGTTGCAAAGAACACCGAGGACCAGACCAGGAACCAGCTTGGGACCACTACTTACACCCAGCATATAGCCGAATACTGCAAGAACGTCCCGACAGACTATATCTGCTATGACTTCTATGTGTATTCAAGCAAGGTTCCCCTGATGTACGACAACCTCAGGATCGTCGCCGACGCCTGCGCCGGGACCGCCCGCGGAATGTGGATCGTGCTTCAGGTGAACAGTCTCAAGCCGGAGGTCTGGACGTCTTTGAACCGGCTCCGTTTCCAGGCCTGGACCGCGATGGCCTTCGGGGCGGAGGTCATAACCTGGGCCTGTTACACCGCCGGCTGGTGGGACAACCAGGTCCTCGACGCCAAGGGAGAGAAGACGCAGCAGTATGACAAGCTGAAGAAGGTCAATTCCGAGATAAGGGGCCTTTCCGAACCTTATATGAAATATCACAGGGTTTCCAGCTGTTTCGTTGGTTTCGACGGGACTCCCTGGCTTGATGGAACCGGGCAGAAGAGCGTGCAGGCCTTCGACAACGGTGTGGTTTCCGGCCTCCAGGCCGATGACGGCAGTCCCCTAGTGGTGGGAGACATGCTGTCCCGCAGCGGGGACGGCAGCCGCGCCCTGTTCGTAACCTCTGCCGACGATCCCTTCGATGAGGCCCACAAGGCCCACGTCCTGCTTTTCAAGGCTGACTGCCGCGATGTCAAGGCGACAGGTCCTTACGGAGAGGTGAAGCTCGGACTCACTCCCTCCGGATGGTATTCCTGCCCCCTGGCTTCCAACGAGGCTGTGCTGATAGAATTGTCTTCAAGATGATTCACCGGATAACCATACATGACCTTGACGACCTTGACAGGGCGGCCCGTGAGTTTCTGGATGAAATAGGGGACAGCAGGATAATCGCCCTGTATGCACCTATGGGGGCGGGAAAGACTACGTTCACCACGGCTCTCTGCAGGGTGCTAGGAGTTGAGGAGGATGCCGTGTCCTCCCCCAGTTTTTCGATTGTCAACGAGTACCGCACGGGTTCCGGGGAGCCGATGTATCATTTTGATTTTTACAGGATAGAAAAAATCGCAGAAGCCTTGGACATCGGTTTCTACGATTATATTGACAGCGGCTGCCTGTGCATCATGGAGTGGCCGGAGAATATCGAGACCATACTTCCCGAGGAGGCTTTGCGGGTGCATATTTCAGTGAATCCCGATGAATCCCGCACCGTCAGTTGGGAATCATAGGGAAATATCGGTATTTTTAGATTCACAAACATAAACAGGGTTGGAATGAAAAGATTTTTCGCCATCATCGCCGTTCTGGCGGCGACAATGCCTTCGGCAATCAGCCGTACTCCGGATAACACGGGCAAGACCCCTTATGTCACCAAGGAGTGCCGGATGGACAGGAGCAAGTTGAACATAGGAACCTATATCCTCCAGCCGTATGCCAGGACGGAGGCTCACGTGAAGGATCTGGCTGATTGCGGGATAGATTTCGTCATTGGCCTGGATAACGACAGGAAGACGCTGGACCTTTTCAGCAAATACGGAGTGGGTGCCGTTGTGTCGGGAGTCGTTCCCGGCTGGTGGGGCGGCGACGGAGACAATGCCGGCAAGCTGGAGGCCACCAATCCCCTGTCGAAATATGAGGAACAGGCGGCCGGTTTCACGGACCATCCCGCGATTTGGGGCATAGATATCGGAGATGAGCCTTCCGCCGTGGATTTCCCATATTACGGGAAAGTCACAGCGAAAGTGGAGCAGTTGTTTCCGAACCAGTTCGCCTATCTGAATATCTATCCAAACGGTGCCTCGGTTGCTAAAAGTGCCGAAGACCAGACCGTTAACCAGCTTGGTACTACTTCTTACAGGGAATATATCGCCGAATACTGCAAGAATGTGCCTATGGATTATTTGAGCTATGATTTTTATGTCTTTTCCTGGGATGATCACCAGGTTCACCAGATGTATGACAATCTAAGGATCGTTGCTGACGCCTGCACTGGGACTTCCCGCAGCATGTGGATAGTGGTTCAGGTGAACAGCGACAAGAAGGAGAACTGGATTTCGATGAACCAACTCCGTTTCCAGGCTTGGACAGCGATGGCATTCGGGACCGAGGTCATATCCTGGGCATGCTATACGGCAGGATGGTTTCACAATCAGGTTTTAGATGAAAAAGGGGAGAAAACACAGCAGTACGACAAGCTCAAGAAGGTGAATGCGGAAATCCACGCCCTGTCTGAACCCTATATGAAATATCGCAGGATATCCAGCGCTTTAATCGGGTTCGAAGGGACTGACTGGCTTGAGGATGTCGGACAGAACAGCGTGAATGCGTACGACAACGGAACTGTTTCCGGCCTTCAGGCCGATGACGGCAGTCCGATTGTAGTAGGGGATATGGTTGCCCGTTGCGGAGACGGAGGCAGGGCTTTGTTCGTGACTTCCGCTGACGATCCCTACGACAAGGCTCCCAAGGCCCATACTATCCTTTTCAAGGCCGATGGCCGCGAAGTGAAAGCATCAGGTCCTTACGGCGAGGTGAAACTTGGAAAGACTCCTTCCGGCTGGTACTCCTGCCCCCTTGCATCCAATGAGGCTGTGCTGATCGAGTTTTCTCCACGATGATCCACCGAATAGACATACCCTGTCTTGACGGGATCGACAACGCTGTTTCGCCGCCGACATTATAGATAGTCGACGGATCCAGTACCGTCAGTTGGGAATCAGAGTGATCCCAGCGTATCCAGCGCCTGCCTGCACCTCAGCGTTATTTCTTCCCAGTCTCCCTTTTCAACCAGATCCTTGAGAAGGAGTCTTGAGCCCATTCCCACGCAGTAAGTTCCGGCATTGAACCACCCTTCGAGGTTGTCCCTTACGGGTGCGACACCTCCGGTGACCATCATCTTGGTCCACGGCAGGGGAGCGAGCACGTCCTTGACGAATTTGGGTCCGAGGACATCTCCGGGGAAGACCTTCACCAGGTCGCAGCCGGCTTCCTGGGCGACGGAGATTTCGGTGACGGTGCCGCAGCCGGGGACGTAGGGTACGCAGCGGCGGTTGCACACTTTCGCCACTTCGGGATAGAAACAGGGAGACACGATGAAGTCCGCGCCGTACTGCAGGAAGATGGCGGCCGACGGTGCGTCGATGATGGTGCCGGCCCCGAGGGCCATGTCGGGGCAGTTCTCGCGGACGAACAGCATCAGTTCCGCGAAGATTTCATTGGCGAAATCGCCCCTGTTGGTGAATTCGAAGACCCTGATGCCTCCGTCGTAGCAGGCCTTCACGACTTTTTCGGCCACATCGATGTCGCTGTCGAAGAATACGGGAATGATCCTCGTCTCCCCGATTTTCCCCATTACTGAAGGTTTGTCATATTTTGCCATAATAAACCTATTATTATCATCTTTGGATTCTTCCGGAAACGTTGCCGGCGGCGAGAGAGGCGACCTCCTGGGCGGACGCCAGGTTGAAGTCGCCTGGAATCGTGTGCTTGAGGGCGGATGCCGCCACGGCGAACTCCAGGGCTTCTTTCATCGAAGCCATCGTCAGCAGGCCGTGGATGAGGCCGCCGGAGAAGGCGTCCCCTCCGCCCACGCGGTCAACAATCGGCTCGATTTCGTACTTCCTGGACTCATAGAACTCCTTCCCGTCATAAATCAGCGCCTTCCAGCCGTTATGCGAGGCCGAGAAACTCTCCCTCAGCGTCGTTGCCACATATCTGAAACCGAAGATATCCGCCATCCTCCTGAAGATGTCACGGTATCCTTCCGCTCCTGTCTTTTCTCCCTCCACGTCGGCCTCCGGAACAAATCCGAGGCATTTCTGGGCGTCTTCCTCGTTGCCGATGCAGACGTCGACATATTTCATAAGCGGAGTCATCACCTCCCGGGCCCGTTCGCTCGTCCACAGTTTCGCGCGGAAGTTGAGGTCGCAGGAAATTGTGACGGAATGCCGCCTTGCGGCTTCGCAGGCGAGTCGGACGAGAGTGGCCGCCTTTTCGGACAGCGCCGGGGTTATGCCGGTCCAGTGGAACCAGTCCGCCTCTTCGAAGATTGCGTCGAAATCGAAATCATCGGGGGAAGCCTCCGCGAAAGCAGAGTGTTTCCTGTCGTAGATCACCTTCCCGGGCCTCATAGCCGAACCGGCTTCCTGGTAGTAGATTCCGATCCTTTCACCACCGCGGGCTATGAAGGAAGTGTCCACTCCGTACCGGCGCAGGGCGTTCACTGCGGCCTGCCCCATCTCGTGGGCCGGGAATTTGGTTACGAAGCAGGCGTGATGGCCATAATTGGCCAGGCTCACCGCCACGTTCGCCTCGCCGCCGCCGAATTCCACGTCGAGGACGGGCGTCTGGATAAACCTCGAATGACCCGGAGGGGAAAGCCGGAGCATAAGTTCCCCCATTGTGACGATTTTCATACCGGATAAAATTATTATCTTTGTTACAGGTCCTTCAGGACGAAGATAAAGGTAACTATTTAATTCGGAAAATGGATAATATTCTAGGTAGATTCTCCCTCGAAGGGAAGGTGGCCCTCGTGACGGGAGGGACTTACGGCATAGGAATGGCGATCTGCAAGGCCCTCGCCGGGGCGGGAGCGAAGGTGGTGTTCAACAGCAGGAATCCCGAGCATATCCGCAAGGCTGAGGAGGAATATGAGGCGGAGGGGTTCGACGTGAAGGGCTATAAGTGCGACGTGAACGACGAGAAGGCCGTTAAGGAGCTTGTGGAGAAGATATCGAGGGAAATGGGGGCGATAGATATCCTGGTCAACAATGCAGGAATCATCAAGAGAATTCCTATGACGGAGATGTCGGTGGAGGAATGGAAACAGGTCATCGACACCGACCTTACGGCACCGTTCATAGTCAGCAAGGCCGTCATTCCGGGAATGATCGCGAAGGGCCACGGGAAGATCATCAACATCTGTTCGATGATGTCGGAACTGGGGCGTGAGACCGTTTCCGCCTATGCGGCGGCCAAGGGAGGCCTGAAAATGCTCACCAGGAACATCTGTTCCGAATACGGCGGAGCCAACATCCAGTGCAACGCCATCGGTCCCGGCTACATCGCCACCCCTCAGACCGCACCCCTGCGAGAAAGGCAGCTCGACGGCAGCCGCCATCCCTTCGACAGTTTCATAATATCCAAGACTCCCGCCGCCCGCTGGGGCACCCCGGAAGACCTGATGGGACCGGCGGTCTTCCTCGCCTCCGACGCCTCCGACTTCGTCAACGGCCACGTCCTATACGTCGACGGCGGCATCCTCGCCTACATCGGCAAACAGCCTAAATATACCCGGGTCCAGCCCTGAGGAGACATCCCCAACGCTCCCAGATACACGGCTGACGCCGCAATGCCCGCTTATGGGGATGTCTCCTCCGGGGATAATGGGTCTGCTGGAGTTATTTCTCCGGTATCACCCTGCCGTAGCCGACTAGGCGGGGAGGGTAGTACGAGCCTTCGGGGAAGTTGTCGATCATTACGCCCTTCTGGATCGTCGAATGTATCATCCTGTATTTTCCGTCGCCGAGGACTTCCGTGATGATGGCCACGTGTCCGACATCCTTTCCGCCGGCGTGCCTGCCGTTGAAGAACGCCAGGTCTCCGGGACGGATGTCGGAAACTCCGATATGTTCGCTGGACATATACTGGCTGGAGGAGGTGCGGGGCACGAAAATCCCGAAATGGGAATAGACGAACACCACGAATCCGGAGCAGTCGAATCCAGAGGGGCTTGATCCCGCGTACTTGTATTTAACCCCAAGATAGGATTTGGAATATGCCACGAGGGAATCGGCGAGGATTTCGGCTTCGCTTTTCTGGTGGACTGGGGAGGCGGGCTTCTCCGTCCTCTTGACTTTGACCGTCTCCGGTAAGGTCTTGTCCGTTTTTTTGTTCTTTATCGCAGTCGTCGTCCTCGTCGTCCTGACGGTCGTCGCCGGAGCGGAGGCAGTATTTTTTCTGAATATGGAGCAGGAGGAGGTTGCGGCGCACAGGATGGCCGCTGCAAGGAGATATGCTGCAACCTTGGTCCTCACTTTTTGGCGAAGTGTTTCCTGTCCGAAGATTCCCTGATGATGAGTTCTGTGTCAACCACCAGGTTCTCCCCTGAAGTCTCATTGTTCATCAGCCTCAGCAGGGCCAGGGCGGCCTTCTTTCCGATTTCCACCGGATTCTGCTCCGTTGAACTCAGGGCGGGGGATATCAGGGAGGTAAAGGCCTCGTTGGCGGTGCCGACTATTCCGAAGTCCTGTGGAATGCGGATTCCTTTTTCCTTCAGGAAATCCAAGGCTCCGAGCGCGGAATAGTCTCCCGAACTGTAAAGGGCGTCGCAACCCCGTTCTACGGCTTTTGCGGCATTGGCATATCCTGTTTCCCTGACGATGGAATTCTCGAACACGATGTCCTCGTCCAAAGGAAGTCCGGCTTCCGTCAGGGCGGCCTTGTAGCCCTCGTAGCGGTTGAGGAACATATTTGTGCCCAGGGGGCCGGTGAAGGCACCTATCCTGGTGTAACCGTTCCCGATCAGGTGCATCGTGGCGTTGTAGGCTCCGGCGAAATCGTCATTGGTGACGGAGGAACCGGGGAAACCGGGGAAAACCCTGTCGAACTGCACCATCTTAATCCCTCTGTTCATTGCCTCAAGGATATGCGATCCGCTCCTCGATCCGGTGGCGTGGGAAACCATAATCCCCCCGACACGGCTTTCCGTGAGGGTTTTCAGGGCGCTGATCTCGTCTTCTTCGTTTTCGTGCGACTGGCAGATTATAACCGAAAAGCCGGCTTCGTCGAGTATCGATTCGGCCGCGCTGATGATGGAACTGAAAAACTGCCGGTCAATCCTGGGGACGATGATTCCCACGGTGTGGGTCTTGCCGCTTCGGAGGTTCGAGGCGTGCACGTTCCTTTCATACCCGAGTTCCCTCGCCTTGGCCCGCACGGCCTCCCGCGTGGATTCCTTGACATAGGGATTCCCGGAGAGGGCCCTGGATACCGTCGAGGGAGTGATTCCCAGGGCTTCCGCTATATCTATGATGGTTACGTTGGTCATACAGAATCAATATTCTCGACTGCAACTTTAGTCAAAAATATCGAGTTCTGCAAACCTTTGTAGCGTTCAGATTTCGTTGATGGACACGGAAATGGAGGTAAGGTATCCGTTGATGACGACCTCCGTCTTCTCCCCTTCACGGAAGATGAAGGGATTGCCGCTTCCCGGTGTAAGGGCAACGAAGGCTGATTCTCCGGCCGTGCAGAGGCAGGACGGAGTCATCATCTTGATATATTTTTCCAGGGACCAGTTTCGGGTGATCCCCCTCACCGTCTCCACATAGCCTTCCCTGTCGCAACTGACGCTTGCCGTTCCCTTTTCAGATATGGAGAAGGTGACCATCTCTCCGTTTTCCTTCTTCCTGACGCCCTCCAGGTCCCAGATGCAGGAGCCGTGCGTTCCGGAAGAATCATCTCCCTCTCCCACGGCAAGGAGTCCGTCTTCTTCCGGCACGAGCCGCATGTTAAGGGGTGAGAAACCGGCAGGTTTGATGATGATATGCTTTTCATCCCCTACGGCCACCATGAAACTGATGGGCGAAGACCTGAGACGATAGGCCTTGCAGACGGCTCCGCCTGCCATCCGGACATCGAATACTTCGGAAATCGTGGAATCGTACGGAAGGTCGGTCACTTCCCCGTCGCAGTATAGATGCCAGTCCGTTTTCTTCGCCACCCCCACGGTCTCCACGGTCTTCCATGCGAAACACTTCCTCCCTTTATCTTCGTAGAGGGCTCCGGTGGGCAGGAGCGGATTGCCCATCCTTCCGGGGATTATGCCGCTCTCCGAACGGATGATGTCCTTCCCGTTCTTCCTGAGAGTGAAGCCCCTTCCGTCCCTGTCCTGTCCGAGCGTCCATACGTCGGAGCCTTCGACGATCATACCGCAGATCAGCTCCCTTCCAGAAAAACTGAAGAGACTGGCTCCGTCGCGTGTCAGGAAGGTCTTGTCTTGGGATGAGAATTCCGTGTACAGCCTTCCTCCGACGATCCTGTGCATGTCAGGATCCGCGCAGGTGTGGGTAGAAGGGCCCGAAGGGACCTCCAGGATGCGTTTTCCGTTTTTGAAAAGCACTATCTTGCAGGAGACGTCCCCGCGGGCCGTATCCCTCCTCCAGTCGTAGTCTTCCGGGAATTCGACCCCTGTGACGAGGACCGTGGTGTCGAGGCGGACCGGGACGGGCTCATCCTCTCCGGGACCGGGAGAATCACCGGGCGGACAGGGACATTTTTCGCAGAAAGTTAGGGTGAGGGCAATGGCTGCCAGGGACAGGAACGCTGAAGTTTTCATAAATCCAGGTGTTTGGTGCCGGTATGCGGCGGAGTGCAAGTTATGAAAAAAAGAAAACCCCCGGAGGGGTTCCGGGGGCTGAGGGTGATTTTATTTGTCTTTCTTTCTAAAAGGAAACAATTCTTTTGGAAAGGAGGCGCTATCTTCCGATGTCGAAACGCAGTCCGAGGTCGAGGTTCATCATCAGATGCTGTCTCGTACGTATGCTCTCGGGCTGGTTGCAGTCGAAATAATACCTGAGGGCAGGGTCGATGTAGAGGCCGAAGCCCTTGGCGAGCTTGAACTCCACACCGAGGCCGACCGCCGCTGATGCCTGGATTCCCTTCACCGAACGGGACCAGTGGATGGTCTGCGGCTCGTGGGAAATGCGGTAGCTGTCGCTGAGGCCCTTCTCGAAAGTGGCACCCCCGAAGACATAGAGCATCACTGACTGTCCGTTCACGAGGTTGCAATAGACGTTCACCGGAATGCCGATGTAATGCTGATAGTTGTGGATGTCGGAGGTGATCGAAGCGCCGGGGACGCCGTTCTCGACCGGGGTATAAGTGCCTCTGAAGGAGCGGGACAGCATCGAGTACTGCAATCCCGTGCCTATGGATACCTTGGGACTGAGGGGGAACCTCACTCCGAGGCCGAAGGTCAGCGGAATGCCGTAGGTGGATTCGCTGAGTTCGGTGACCGAGGTCTTTAGGGGACCGTTGGCTGGCAGGAACCTTCTTGGAATGCCTACGCGCGAGGCGTCGAGGGTGTTGGTCTCAAGGTTGCTGCCGGCTACGATGGAGGGTTTCCCGGTGCTGCGTCGCCTGCTGTCCTGGAACTCCATCGCTGCGAAGGGATCTCCCTTTTCTTCTTCCGGAGCCTTGGTCTCGGAGACGCTCTTCTTCATTTCTTCCCTTGCTGGGGTGGTGGCGGCTGAGCCGTCGGATGGACTTTCGACTTTTTCAGCCGAGGCCGGGACGTCGTTTTCCCGGCTCTCGGGCTGAATCGTCTTTTCATACCGGGGATCACCGGCCTGCTCCGCCCTGGCGATCAGCGGGCTTCCGCCCCTGGGCGCCTGGATGATCTGAACCGGTTCTTCCTTCTGGTCTTTGGTTGTCTGGGGGGCCTGCACAGTCTCTGCGATGGTTTCCCCCTCGGAAATATGATGATTGTTAGAATTGTGCAGGTTGCCGGAGAAGAAGACGCCGACCGCGACGGCCGCTGCGGCGGCGAGGCCTGCCGCGGCCATCTTCCACCACGTGGAGGCTGACCTCCTGCGGGCGTCGAGCCTGTCCAGTGAGGCGGATACGGAATTCCACACGTGGGAAGGAACCTCCTCACGTGCGTCTTCCATTATTGACCTCACTTCAAGGTCGAAGTCTTTGAACAAATCTTCTTTCATCCTAACTGCTCTTTATCCTCTTCTGCAACAACATCCTGGCCCTCTGGAGCTGCGACCGGGACGTGGCCTCCGAGATTCCCAACATCTTCGATATTTCCTTATGCGAATATCCTTCGATTACGTGCAAGTTGAAAACGGTTCGGAAGCCCGCCGGAAGCTGTGAAATCAACTCCAGGAGTTCCTTGTATCCCATGGCCCGGACAGGGGAATCCCCTTCGCTGCCGACACCCCAGGCCGTTTCCAGGCTGTCGGATAGTTTCAAGGCGTCCGTCCTCCGGAGGGACATGAGTGCAGTGTTGACAAAGATCTTCCGGGCCCAGCCTTCGAAGGAACCTTCCCCCGAATAGCTGTCCAGTCTGGTGAAAAGGGTTACGAACCCTTCCTGGAGGATGTCCTCCGCCGTTTCCCTGTCTCCCATATACCTGAGACACACCGGAAACATTTTCGGGGCGAGGGTGTCAAACAAATTTCGCTGGGCAGACCTGTCTCCGCGTTTGCACGCCTCGGCAAGGTCCCGCAGCGATGAGTTGAAATCCTCTTCCCGACCACCGGGCTGGTTTTTCAGATCCCTACGAGAGTTAAGATGCTGTTTTTTGCCGAAACGTTGCATTTGCACTCCGATAATTCAAACCGTAATCGCAAATTTCGTCAATTTTTCCTGATTTGTACTATTTTTGTAAGGAAAGTCTGGTTGATATGGTATTTGGCAGAAGAATAGCCGTTTTACTTGTGCTCGTCCCGTTGGTTTCCTTGAACCTCGCGGCGCAGAAGACCGTTTCCGGTGCGGGCAGGACCGACCGGGACGCCATCTTCATCGACGCGGTGCAGGATATCAACGAGGGGAGGGCCAAGGAGGCGTCGTCGAAACTGTCATACCTGACTTCCAATTTCCCCCAGGAGGACGCCTACTGGTATTATTCCGGCATAGGGGCCCTGTCCCGCCGCCAGTTCAGGGAGGCCGCGGGATATTTCGGGAAGGCCGTCGCCCTCGACTCTTCCAACTACTGGTACCGCGAGCGTATGGCTTTCGCCTGGTCCGCCGCAGGGGAGACGGACCTTACCATCAAGACTTACGAAGACATCCTAAGGGATTTCCCCAAAAAGAGCGATACCTGGTATTCACTTGTCAACCTTTATCTTCACAATAAGGACTATGACAATGTTCTTTCGGCCCTGGACCAGATAGAGTCGTCTTTCGGCAAGAGCGAGAGCGTTTCCGTCACCCGCTACGACCTCCTGATGGGGCTGGGAAGGACCGACGAGGCCCTTTCATCCCTTCAGGACTACGACAGGGAGTTCTCATCCCCCCGCGTCCTGACCATGCTCGGAGACCACGAGTTGTCACAGGACAGGGATTCCTCGGCCGTGGCCTATTATGAGGAGGCCCTCCTTCTGGAGAGCGACTTTTCCCCCGCCCTTCTCGGCAAGGCGGAAGTGTTCAGGATGAGGAAGGACGACGACGGCTATTTCTCTGTTCTGAATGAGTTTTTCTCCTCAGAATCAATCCCTTCCGCATCCAAAGGCCAGTATCTTTCTGCTCTTTTGCAACATCTTGACCCGTATTCCGCGCAGAAGTATCTTTCCCGTCTCGACACCCTGGTTGAAAATGGCCTTGCGGTACATCCTTCCGACAGCATAATGCTCCAGGGCGCCGGGGTGTATTACTACCGCACGGACAGGAGTGAAATGGCCCGCGACGCGATGAGGAAGAACATTGCGGCCCATCCCCGCAGCAGGAATGCGCACGCCGGATATATCGAACTCCTCAATTATGAGAAGGACTGGGATGCGATGTCCGCGGTGTGCGACAGCGCCATAGCCGCCTTCCCCCTGGAGACCGCCTTCCTGGACATGAAGAACGTGGCCCTGTACAATAAAAAGGATTACAGGGGAGTGCTTGAGGGGAGCAGGAGGATAATTGAAATCGCCGGGGCCGATACTTCGAGGGTGATACCTGCCCTTTCCACGATGGGGGACATGTACCACGAACTCGGGGATGACAGGAACGCCGCGAAATGCTACGAGGACGTCCTGAGAATCAATCCTGACTACGCCCCGGTCCTCAACAACTATGCATATTATCTCTGCCTGCAGGGCAAGAACCTGAAGAAAGCGGCGAAGATGAGCAAGAGAACCGTCGAGAAGGAACCGGACAACCCCACATATCTCGACACTTACGGCTGGATCCTCCACCTGTTGCACCGGGACGCCGAGGCGAAGCCCCTTTTCAAGCACGCGATGCTCTACGGGGGCAAGGAGAATGCTGTCGTGTTGATGCATTATTCCCTTGTGCTAGAGGCGCTTGGGGAGAATGATCTGGCAAAGGTATATTCCAAGATGGCCGAGGACAAGGCGAAGGAGGAGAAATGAGAAGGACGTTCGCATATCTGGTCGCAGCACTTCTGATACTGCTTGGTATGGCGGATGTTTCCGCGCAGAACACCAAGTCGCAGGAGCAGCGGCGGGAACGCCTGGAGAACGAGATAAAGATTCTTGACAAGCAGCTCAGGGACAACGCCAAAAAGAGTTCCGCCGCCCTTTCCGACCTCAGCCTCATCCGTAAGAAGATCTCGAACCGCAAGGAACTTGTGGAGGAGGGAAACAGGACCGTCGCGGCCCTTAACGCCAGGATTTCAGCGAAAAGGCTGGAGGTGGAACGCATCCAGGCCAGGCTCGACACCCTGACTCTCTATTATTCCCGCCTCGTGCACAGCGCCTACAAGAACAGGGACTCCCGGATCTGGTATATGTACATTCTCGCCAGCGATAATGTCGGACAGGCCCTGCGTCGTTACGGTTACCTTAAGAACATTTCTTCCGAAATGAACCGGCAGGCCGCGAAAATCAAAGAAACACGCGCCCGTCTCGACGAGGAAACCGCCGCCCTCGAGGAACTCCGAAAGGAAGTTGTCGCGGAGAGGAACAAGAATGTCGCCCAGATGAACCAGTTGCAGAGCGACGAGAAGGATTCCAGGCAGATCGTGAACCAGCTCAACCGCGACAAGAAGAAATACGAGAAGCAGATCGCGGACAAGCGGCGCCAGGTGGAGGCCCTCAACAAGGAGATAGCCAGGATCATAGCCGAGGCGACGGCCGCCACGACGGCCCCGTCCAAAGGCAAGAAGGGCACGACGGCCCCGTCCAAACCCAGGACCGAGATCGACTATAAGCTTGCCAGCGAGTTCGAGGCCAACAAGGGCAAGCTTCCCTGGCCCGCAGACGGTCCCGTGACCGAGCATTTCGGCCAGAACTACCATCCTGTATTCAAGAATGTCAAGCTTCCCTACAACAATGGCGTCACCCTGGCGGTTAGTCCAAATACGGCCGTGAAGGCTGTCTTCGGTGGCATCGTCAAGCAGATCGTGGTAATGCCGGGCTATAACCACTGCGTCCTCGTCCAGCACGGCAGTTACTTCACCTTCTACTGCAAGCTCGGTTCCGTGGCAGTCAAGGCCGGTGACAAGGTCAAACTCGGCCAGGTACTCGGCACCGTCGACACCATCGGCGGGGAAACCCTCTTCCATTTCCAAATCTGGTCCGGCCGCACCCCCCAGAATCCCGAAACCTGGCTCCGTCCATAAGCGTTTCTCCCCTTGAAGCCACCTCGTCTCCTAATCGTGACGGGGTGTTATTTTATTAAAACAGGCATACCATTCTCTTCAAAAGTGTAAACCCAATCGGGAATCGAGTGTTTTATTCCAACTTTTTTCAATGAGTTGCAGGTTTTTATCACCTTTTAGTGTTAAAAGATAACCATTGAAGAGTGTTATGCAAAACAAAAAGTCTTTTGCTTTTATATAAAAAGCGAATATGTCCATTTTCAACTAATTAGTATATTTATTCCATATCTTGAAAATATAATTCTTTCAGAAAAAACACATCAAAACTATTGATATTTTGACAATAATTATTACCTTGCAATCGTTTCCAGTATTAGTAATTTTTATTTTAATATAGATGAACCCTCCGATTCAGGCTTCCTGGCCTATGAAAAAACAGTATCTTTCTCCGGATTGCAATATCCTGAATCTCATTTTGGAAACCCCTGTCCTCCAATTCTCTACCAAGAATTGGGAAAGGGATCCGAATGAACTGTAGCCGTTACAATTCGATTATTTTTATTATCAATCATTACATAGCATGAAAAATCTTTTACGATCGTTTCCGTTGACTGCAGGCATCCTTGCCCTGGTTTTCGGAACCCTCCTACTGTCCTCTTGTGCAAAAGATCTGGTTTCCAATACACCCGAGGATGACTCCGTAGAGATGATCATCAGGGTCGGCGTCGATACCAAGACGGCCAATGAAGGTGACAAGACCTTGTGGATAGAGGGTGATGAACTTACCGTCATCCATTCATCGAACGGAAGTGACTTCTGGTCATCTTATTTTTCCTGGTACGGAGCCAGCGCTTTTTCCGGAAAGGTCAACAGGCTTTCTTCCACGAACGACTGGTATGCCGTATATCCTTATGTCGAGTCCAATGTTTCTGCCAAGCAGATCAATTTGACATTCCCTTCCGTGCAGACGCAGACTGGCAATGACAACAAGAGCCATTTCTCCGGAGAGTTGTTCCCCATGTTCGGCAAGAAGACGGGAGTCTCACGTTCCGAGGAGCTGAGCGTGCAGATGAAGAACATTCTTGCGGCGGCCGAGTTCAAGGTTAAGAACACTACTGACAGCCCGATTGTCGTCAAGTCGATAGAGTTTACGGCCACTTCCCCTGTCACCGGGGCCTTCTCTGTTGATTTCACAGCTGATGACCCCGTCTTTACAGCGGGTAGCGGCGCTTCTAACAAGGTCAAACTGACCGTCGTGGAGGGAACTGAGATAGCGGCTGGCGAGACAGGCTTTTTCTATATGGCCCTCGCCCCGTTCGAGGCGCCGGCAGGTAGCGAACTCAGCGTCAAGACAGTTGCTGTTCATCCTTCCGATCCCAGCACCTCCTATACATTTGATTACACTATAGCCCTTGATGCGGCGACCTCCTTCTTTTCAGGCATCTTCAAGCCTGTCAACATTCCTTTCGACGATTCGCAGTCCCATTCCTCCGATCCCGGCTCCGCCGGCGAGGTCCCTCTCGAACCGGGCGAGCAGCCCGAGGACGGCGTATATCTGCTGGTCTATGAAAACGGAGAGAACAGCCTTGCCTTCACTCCCAAGACGAATATGGCGTCCAGCAATTATGCCATTTCCGTGACTGTCGTTGACGGTGTTGTCATTCCTCAGGAAGGACAGGACCTGTCCATCTATGCGGTTACCATTGAGAATACCGGAGAGAAGCACGCCTGCGACGGTGAATCCTGGGCTTACAACGTAAAGAATGCCGACGGATATTACGTGTTCTACTCCTCCAACGGAGGAAACGCCGATGAGGCGATCCAGATCAAGGAGACAAACGAGATGTCGTCCGGCGGCAACAAATATTACCATACGTTCGTTCAGGAAGAGGACGGCGTCCAGATTAGGAGCGCCCAGAATTCCAGCGGAGCGTATCAGTATCTCCTGACCTACAGCGAATCCAAGGGTTTCCACTATAGCAGGGATGAAAGCGATCAGGGAAAGAAACTCCACCTCTACCTGCTCGGAGCAGGTGCAGTAAAGGAGAAACAGACCCTCATCTTCGAGCCTGCGAGCGTCACATATGACGTCGATGCAGGCGGAGACTTCCCCGAGCCGACCCTGTCGGGATACAAGACGAGCGTCACCTATTCGTCCGACAACGAATCAGTCGCGACCGTCAACCGCACATCCGGAGTCGTGACCGTCCTCAAGGCCGGTACAGCGGTCATCACCGCAACCGCCGCGGCGGACGACACCTATTATGAAGGAAAGGCTACCTATACCATCACCGCTACGACCAGTGCGGCGACTACGTTCTACCGCGTAACCGAGTTCGTTGCCGGGCAGGATTATCTGATCGTATCCAACGGGAAGGCCCTTGCCAATAATGACAATAAAATCGGTGCCACCGAAGTCACGGTTTCCAATGACACGGCCGTCGTACCTGATGCCGGATCCGTAACTTGGAGGGCAGCGGCCAGTGGCAGCGGGTTCACCCTGGTGAATGGCGGATATTATATCGCCCGCGGTTCCAGTTCCAGCGGGACCCCGTCTATCTCTACCAGCCCGAGTTCCAACTACTATGTCTGGGCTTATGACGGCAGCAATAATTACATGTATACTGCTTCCGGCACTACATATTATTTATATTGCAGTGGTTCAACCTGGAGTCAGAGTTCTTCTGGTTCGAGTTCACGTACCGTCACAATCTACAGCACCACCAAGCCGAAGACCAAGCAGACTCTGACCTTTGACAGCCCGAGTGTCGTTTGGACGATAGGTGAAGGATATGAAACAGGACAGAGTTATGCGTTCCCCCAGACCGTTTCGGGCAACATCACTCCTGTCAACTACACTTCTTCCAACCCGAATGTAGCCACCATCTCCGATAACAGGATCAAGATCATAAGCACCGGCTTGACTACCATCAAGGCTTCGACCGACGGTGACGACGACTACGCTCCCGCCGAGGCCTCCTACACCTTGAGGATCAGGGAGCCGGTTTCCGGCGGCTTCGTCGACCTGGGAGTCTTCAATCTGGAGAATGACAAGGTGTATGCGTATTTGAATGCTGCAGAGGATCGGTACACTGATGATAACTATAAGAAGATCGGCAACACGAACGGAGTCAGCATCGTTTCCACTTATACCAGCGGTGCCAGCAGTACAAGCGCACAACGCATAGATGTTCCCAAGCCCGTCACCATCGAATGGGACACCCAGAGTTCAGGAACGACCACCATTACTATCTATGCCGACCAGGCCCTGACTGATGATGTCTGGACCCAGACCACGACGAGCGGCAAGACCTCCGCCGCCGTATACAACCTGATTCCCGGCCTTACCTATTATTGCACGGTCGAAGACAATACCGGGCTTCTCCTCAAGGGACAGTTCACCACAGAGGGGCGCAGGCGTATGATCAGGCTCAGCGACAGGGATGGCGCCTTTGACAGGGCTAACAACTTCCGCGATCTCGGTGGTCTCGTTACGGCCGACGGAAAAAAGAGAATCAAATACGGATGGATCTTCCGCGGCACCAACCTTGACAGCACGAACAGTGAAGAAAGATCCGTGATGCTGAATTATCTTAACATCGGATATGACATCGATCTCCGCCAGAGCAGTGAAGGCAAACAGGTATTTTCCGATTCGGAAGCCGAGTATCTTATGGCAAACTATAGCGCTTCTCTCAGTGATTTACGGACTACGTCTAAGGTAAAAACTACCCTGAGAGCCTTCTTTGCCGCAGCAAAGGCCGGCAAGGCATCTTACTTCCATTGCCGCATCGGTTCGGACCGCACCGGTTATTGGGGCCTGTTGATTGAAGGAATGCTCGGCGTTTCACCCAAAGATTGCTCAATTGACTTCGAACTGACTGGTTTTGCTAAGAACGTCACTTCCGGGGACAGGGAAAGGAACAATACCGGTTATCTGTTCTATCAGGGGATGGAAGGGTCTTCAAGTTCCGGTTGGGGCGGAGGATCTTCATTGCCCGGTTTCATGCAAGAGGAAGACGGGGTTCCTGTATTCGAAGGTTCCACCCTTCAGGAGAAGATTACCAACTATCTCATTAACGATGTCGGTATAACGGCGGAGGAAATCGAAGAATTCAAGGGCATCGTCCTCGAGAACATTTAGAATCAAGAATATATCATAAGAGTATTAACCTTTTAATTGTTTTAATTATGGAAACGAACAAAAACGTTTACGCTCAGCCTCAGGTTGAGGAAATCAAGATGGAAAGCGAAGGCATCATGTCGGGCATGGAGTCCGGTGGTGAAGGCGGTGACGTTTAACCTTTTCTTTCAGAGATGAAAAAAGCATTGGTTTTGCTGGGGCTGCTCTCCGTGGCAGCCCTGGCTTCCTGTGATAAACGGGAAAACAGGGAACCGGAGCAGGCTCCGGGAAAGAGTTTCCGCGGCACGATTGAAGAGATTATTCCCGATGTCTCTTCAAAGGCATATGCTACACATGAAAATTCGACATATTATCTTTTCTGGAACCGTTATGATCGCGTCAGTATTTTCTATGACAGGACCTATAACCGTGAGTATGAGTTCCAGCAAAGGGATGGTTCGACTGCAGGAACGTTTGAAAGGGTAGGTGAGGATCCTGCACACATTACCGAACAGGACATCACTACCGGTTTCGATTATGCCATTTATCCCTATGACAGGGACAATGCCTGTAACACTATCGGGGAACTTACCGTCGTGATTCCTGAAAAACAGGAGTTCTATAATGACAGACGCGGTATCGGCGTCCGTCCGATGATGGTCGCCCAGTCAGAAACGGGAGATTTCTTCTTCAAACACGTAGGAGCATATCTCTGCATTCGGGTGAGAGGAGAAGGCTTTGCGCTGAAATCCATTTCTTTCCAGGGCAACAATTCTGAAATCATAGCGGGATATCCTACGGTCTCTTTCAAGGATGGTGATCCTGTGCTGGAGTTCGACCCGAGAGATTTGGACAACTCCGACACCATCACTATGGAACTCGAGACCCCTGTCGAGTTGGATCCGGAAGAATACAGTCTCTTCTGGCTGGATTTGCCGAGTGTTACCCTGGATAATGGCTATACCATCACGCTGAAAGATCAGAATGGCAGAACCTTCAAAAAAGAAACTACGAAGTCGGTCACTTTCAATAGAAGAATGTTCTACCGGACTTCTGTTGATGATGTGATAATCGAAACTACGCCCGTTTCTTCAGTGTCCCTTGACAAAGAGGAACTTGCCTTGAACGTGGGAGAAGACGAAACTCTCGTGGCTACGGTTCTCCCGGAAGAGGCCGACGACAAAGCCGTTACCTGGTCAAGCAGTAACTCCGATGTGGCAGAGGTTGATGACAACGGCAAGGTTACTGCCAAGGAAGCCGGGATTGCTACCATCACCGTCACGACAAATGACGGCGGGAAGACAGCTTCTTGCGCCGTTACGGTCAGCGACGTCATCACCTATGAACTTGCAATAAGTCCCGCCGAAGAAGAGATCAATGCCCTGGAATCCCTGGAGTACACCGTTACCCTGACGACCGTCAAGAACGGCGTGTCCTCTGACAGCCAGGTAGCGGCCACCTTGACAAGCAGCAATATTGATGTTGCGACCGTTTCTGGACTTACTGCCACCGGAGTCGCAAAGGGAACGGCCACGATCACTGCTTCCTATACCCCCGAAGGCGAAACTGAAGCGCTCACCGCCGAGGCAACCCTTAGCGTCAAGGACGTGATCACCTACAGCCTCGCCATTGATCCGGAGGAGGCCGAAGTAATTATCGGCACCCCCCAGGCTTACACCCTTACGCTCACCACCACGACCAACGGAAAAGACGTGACGTCTGATGTCACAGCCGCTAGCGCCACCACCTGGTCCAGCTCCAATACGGAAATTGCCTCTGTCTCCGGAGGTACCGCCACCGGCGCGAAAGAAGGTACGGTGACCATCACGGCCACTTACACTCCTTCGGATTCAGATACACTCTCCGTTACAGCTGAGCTTACGGTCAACAAGAAGCCGAATCAGGCAGGTGACCCGACCCCGATTGAAGACGATGACTTTTAACAGATAAAACGGAATGAAAAAATATATATCC
Source organism: Bacteroidales bacterium (assembly GCA_017427885.1). Taxonomy (GTDB): domain Bacteria; phylum Bacteroidota; class Bacteroidia; order Bacteroidales; family UBA932; genus Cryptobacteroides. The sequence goes on along the minus strand of JAFRRW010000016.1, from coordinate 15,398 downwards.
TATCTTCTGACCTTAGCGCTGCTGGTTCCGGCCTTCGTATCCTGTACGGAGGAACTCAAGGACAACAGTCCCCGCAAGAGCCACAAGCATACGGTCTATTTCTCCTCCGTCGACCAGACCACCAAGACCGGCCTTTCGATCGAGGACAACATGGCTGTTCCTGACTGGAAGAAGACGGACCCCCAAAACGTCCATTTCTTCGAGATGGATGCGAACAAGGAGGCCGCTTACGGTGTAGCGGACATTATCGAATTATCCGAGAATGACCGTACCGCCCATTTCAAGGCCGCCATCGACGAAGACGTGATCATCCATATCGATGATGGAAGCAAGGGTGCGACCAAGGGAACCAGAACGGGACCTTTTACCTACGGTGCCGTGGTTGCCCAGAAACCTGGTGAAGCTTACACTTTCGTGATTCCCTCCGAGCAGCATCCCGACGCCGAGACCCTGAAGGATCCCGACGCCGATTTCCTCATCGGTTACAGCCGCAAGTCCTACGACGACCCTTATGATTATGACAATCTCGTCGTGGACCTCTATTTCGACCGCGTAGCGGCCCTCGGACGTATTTCCCTCTCCAATTTCAAGGGCAGCGGGGAAACCGTCAAATCCGTTACGATCAACGCTGACGCCGGTCTTACCGGTTCCGCTTCCGCCTCCGACATCGATTTCGAGAACTCCACTGTCAATTTCGTACGTGACGAGGCTCCCGGAATCCTTACCCTTTCCTACGGTGACGGAGTGGCCGCCCCTGCTTTAGGTGCTTTCGAAGCCTATTTCGTGACCATTCCCGGTAAGGTTTCGATTACCAGCATCGAGGTTCTCACTGACCAGTACCACTACACGAAGACCCTCTCCGGCGGCAAGGAAATCACCTTCTCCGCAGACGTCTTCAAGAACATCAACCTGGACCTCTCTACCGCCGAGGCAGAGGAAGCCGGTCCGGATTCCAGCACCTGGTACAAGGCTTCCATCTTCGAGGATGGTTGCGATTACCTGATTGTTTCCGGTGGCCAGGCCCTTAAGAACAACTCCGGCTCAACGGACAAGGTGGCCGTATCTCCTCAGGACGGCGTCATTACCTTTGAGTCCGATGCCGATCCGACCATTGTCTGGAGGGCTGATGCCCGCACAGAAATGACCGGTAGCGGCAGTTCTGATGTTGTCGCCGGCCATTTCACCCTCACCAACAATGGTTATTATCTGCAGCGTAATTCCCAGGATATTCTCCTGGACACTTCGATTCCTTCAGATAAGCCTAAGTATGTCGTTTGGGACTATGACGGATCATATCTGAGGCATGAGAGTTCCGGAACGATGACTTTCTTCTGCTACTACGACAGCGAATGGACCACAGGATATACTCAGAATGGCGACGCCCCTGGAAGCAGCATCGGAACTGTCCAGATCTATACCAACCGTCCTCCTCAGGAGATCGCTTTCAGCGTTGACGAAATAACCTTCGACATCGACGGCGGAGCAACGTTCACCGAGCCCGAGCTGACGACTTCCGCAACCACGGTCGCATATTCCTCCAGCAACATAGCCGTAGCTTCTGTTAACGAAACTACCGGTAAGGTTGAGATCAAGAAGGTCGGTACGGCAGTCATCACCGCCATCGCCGCCGGAGACGATCAGCACCAGGCCGGTTCCGCCAGCTACACCATCCTAGTAACCAGCAGCAACGTCAATATCTACAACAAGGTCACCTCCACCGCTGATCTTGAAGCCGGTTCCCAGTACCTGTTGGTATTCGAGGGTCTCGCCGGAGATGCGGATGACGGAGATCCCAAGGTGTTCAAGCCTATCCTTTCTTCGGACGGGAAGACATTCTCAAAGAGTACTTCCAATGCTCTGGATGTCGAAATCTCCTCGAATACAATCACTTCAAGCGAGTTTGAAGATTGCCATCTGACTTTGGAAGCTGGATATTACCTCAAATCCGATGCAGAAGGCAGCTACCTGTATCCTACTGGTTCCAGCAGCGGCAGCGGCACCCTCTCCGCGGAAGCCACGGCTACAAACTCCCTGACCATTGGATTCAGTGACGGCATTGTCCAGATTAAGACTCAGAGCGGTTCCAACTACCTTGTATGGTCCACGTCGAGCCACTACTTCAGCAGCAATTCTTCACTCTCCGGACAGTATTCCACCGGCATATGCCTCTACGTGCTTGATGACGGCCGTCAGCATCAGAATCCCACCTTCAGTGAAACGGAATTCAACTATGACATAGACGGAGGCGCTGCTTTTGTCAAGCCGACATTGTCAGGTGCCATAGGAACGGTGAAGTACTCTTCCAGCAATGAGAACATTGCCGAGGTGAATGCCACCACGGGCGACGTGACCATCCTCAAGACCGGTACCGTTGTCATAACAGCAAGTGCTGCAGGCAACACCGAGTACAAGCCCGGTTCTGCCAGTTATACAATCCACGTAACCAGCACCAATGTTCCTACCTGGTATAAGGCCGAGGAGATTGTAGCAGGCGATGATTATCTGATCATTTCGAATGGATATGCCTTGCAGAACAACAATGGCAGTTCGGCCGGTGTTGCTGAAGAAGTATTCACCGGAGACTCCTTCCAGTATGATGCTGACGACAATCTCATTTGGACTGCAGCTGCTTCTTCCAGCAAGTTTACTTTTGAGAATAACGGGCAGTATTTACAAAGAGGAGGCTCCAGTGGAAGATATACAGCGACAGCCTCGTCCAGTGCTTCCGGTTACTACCTTTGGTCATATGATTATTCCACCAGTTATTTGACCGCCACCGGTTCAGGAAGTTCAACGTATTATCTGTATTACAGTACAAGTAATGACAGATGGAGCATGAGTACAACCTCCGGAAGTTCTCACGTTGCCGTTCTTTACAGTTCGACTCCTCCTCTTACCCCTCGCAACCTCACCTTCAGCCCCGCAAGTGTGACACACGACCTGGCTCAGGGCTATAACGTTGAGGAGCCGTCACTCGAAGGTGTAACTGATGGAGTGTCATACAGTGTGACATCAGGTTCGTCTGTTGCCTCGGTAAACTCCACCACCGGTGAGGTTACCCTGTCCGGAAAGACCGGCACCGCAACGATTACCGCCTCAGCTCCGAAGAACGACACCTACAAGGCCGAGGAGGTCAGCTATACTTTGACTGTCAAGAATAGCGAAGCTCCTGTCAAAACATATCGGAAGGTCACATCCTCGTCCGGTCTCAAAGCAGACGCCAAGTACCTGCTCGTTTTTGAGAGTACTCCATCTGTCTTCAAGCCGATTCTTGATGGAAGCACTTTCAAGAAAGCCAAGGATAATGTTCAGAGTGTAACAATTTCGAGCAGCAAGATTGAATCTTCTGAACTGGAGGATTGTGAGCTTACGTTGAAGGACGGCTATTATTTTTATGTTGAATCAGCAGACAGATATTTGTATCCTTACACGGAGAGTAATAATACCTCACTTCAGGCAGAGAGTTCTCCTTCCCACAACTTGACGGTTTCCATCCAAAGTGACGGGATAGCCAAGATTACGAATGCGAGTACCACAGCCGCCAGTCTGTGCTGGTCAACCAATAGCAGTTATTTCAGCAGTACCTATAGCACTTCCGTTACGATTAATGTCTGTCTCTATATGCTTGACGACGGTTCTACGCCTGGCGGCGGAGACGATCCTACACCGTCTACAACGCAGTACGTGAAAGTCTCTTCTTCATCTGACCTTGTGGCCGGTGACAAGTATATACTTGTGTATGAAGACGGATCAAAGGTGTTCAAACCTACACTTAATGGTTCTAACTTCGCTACTTCGGGGAACGCGCTGGATGTGTCAATCTCAGATGGGACAATAACTTCGGATGCCCTGGAGGATTGCCAGATGACATTGGAAGACGGGTATTATCTCTATGTCGCTTCTGTCTCCAGGTACTTGTATCCCACATATAATAATATGGGAGCGGAAGAGACAAAGGGTTCGTCACACAGTTTCAATATCAGTATATCTAGTAGTGGTGTTGCTACTATCTCACGTACTAGTAACAATACTACATACAACCTACGTTATTCTTCTTCGAGCAGCTATTTCCAAAGTTCCTCCTCTTCAGCTAATGTAGCACTCTATAAACGCGTGGAAGATTAATCTTTCTCATTTTGTGGAGGATCAATAAACGTCAGCGGGCAGCCCGACCGGGCTGCCCGCTTTCTTGTAAAAAGAACGTTGTCCTACAGGTTCGGGTTGACGGTCTTCCAGTCCTTCACGGGAGGGACGATGCCGAGTTCCACGATCTCGTCGCGCATCTGGCAGAGATGCTCGTAGGAAGCCTGAAGGGCTGCGAGTTCCTCGGCAGTGCCTTTCGGCTCGGTGAAATGTACGCCTGTGGCATCAATGACGGTGGGCATCGCCATCATCACGTTGTGGAACTTCCCGTCGTTGACATAGGTGCCGGCGGGCCAGGTGAACTTCTCACCGCCCATCGCGGCCTCGATCATCTTCACGGCGTTGTAGGCCGGGCTCTGGAAGGAGGAACGTCCGCGGAGCTCGATGATCTTGCTTCCGCCCTGTACGGTCTCGTGCTTGATGGTCTCCCAGTCCTCGGCGGAGAGTTTCTTATCGGCGAGGGGGGTGCCGTCTATCTTCACTCCTGAGGCGAAAACCGCCATGGCTTCACCGTGACCGCCATAGGTGTAGGCGCCGGTCACCTTGCACTGCTGTACTCCGAAGTGGGCGGCAAGCTCGGTCTGGAGACGGGTGGAGTCGAGGGCGGCGAGGGTGGTCACCTGGGAAGGCTTGAGGCCCGAGTGCAGGAGGACAACCAGTCCGGTCAGGTCGGCGGGGTTGAAAATGACTACGATGTGCTTCACGTCGGGGCAGTACTGCCTGACGTTCTTTCCGAAATCCTCAGCTATCTGGCAGTTGCCCTTGAGAAGGTCCTCGCGGGTCATTCCGGCCTTGCGGGGGGCTCCGCCGGAGGAGATGATGTATTTCGCGTCCTTGAAGGCCTCAGCTGCGTCGGTGGTCCAGGTGATGTTGGCTCCGGGGAAGGCGCAGTGGTTCATTTCCGCGACCACGCCCTTGAGGCCGGGCTCGTATACGTCATACAGGCAAAGATTCGGCGTAAGCTTGAGCATCATGGCCGTCTGGGCCATGTTCGAACCGATCATCCCGGCGGCTCCGACGATGGTCAGCTTGTCATTAGTCAAAAATCCCATAATAAAAATTATTGTTTTAATTGGTTAATATCTATATGGCGGTGCAAAGATAGCAAAATCCGGGGTATTTTCTTTGAAATTGAAAAAATCGTTATATTTGCACTTGAGAACCATTGGAGTTTTTTATGGACCCTTCCTGTTCAGGTCAATCAAACAATGATTTAGGCGGAGACCCCCGATCGGAGGACCCTCTGTCTGCCCGTAATTATACAATAACCGATTCCGCGACGGAGACTCTCCGCCGCAGGGACCGTCGTATCTCCGTGGAAGGGGTTTAACTGACATTCAAGACTATGGCACTATATTTAAAGAAAGAACTCGAAGATACCAGGACCACGATTGCAGTCTGGCAGATCACAGAAACGGAGGAGGAACTGAAGGAACTCAGCTCCATCCCTTCCGATGAGATGGAGGAAATATCGTTCATCAAGAGCGAGTCCCTGCGCAAGCAGAGGCTGGCCGTGAGGGCCCTTCTTGACGAACTTTTCGACGAGAAGGTGTATCTCAGCCATCACGACAACGGCAAGCCCTACATCGAGAACAGCGTCACCAACATCAGCATAACCCATACTTCCAAATACGTGGCCGTCATCCTTGACGACAACGAGGACGTAGGCATCGACATGGAGTCCCTCGACAGGGATTTTTCCGCCGTGGAGAAGAAGGCCCTCTCCGAGGATGAGCTCGACGACCTCGACGAAGACAGGAAGAACGAGCAGCTGGCCATCTACTGGTGCACCAAGGAAGCCATCTTCAAGAGGGTGTCCTCCTACAAGGTGGACTTCGCCGAGCAGATCGAGGTGGAACGTTTCCGTGTGAAGGAAGAAGGAGAACTCGAGGCCACGTTCATACACAAGGACGGCTACGAGGAGGAGTTCGAGCTCCAATATATGACTTTCGACCGTCACGTCCTCGTCTGGGTGGTAGGATAGAAAAAAGGCGCCCGCAAGGCGCCTTTCATTTGTCGGGGTGAAGTGACTCGAACACTCGACCCTCTGGTCCCAAACCAGATGCGCTAGCCAACTGCGCCACACCCCGGTCCCTTTCTTCGGAAAGGAGTGCAAATATATGAATTAAATTGGAAACAGGTGATTATCCAGGCTAAAGGCATAGAGAAATCCTTCGGCTCCCTCAAGGTGCTGAAGGGAATTGATTTCCAAGCCGGCGAATCCGAGGTCGTCTCCATTATGGGAGCATCCGGGGCCGGGAAATCCACCCTCCTGCAAATCCTGGGGACCCTTTCCTCCCCGGATGCCGGAACCCTCGAGATAGAGGGGAAGGACATCCTCTCGATGGACAGGAAGACCCTTTCAGCCTTCCGCAACACCCGCATCGGCTTCGTTTTCCAGTTCCACCATCTCCTTCCGGAGTTCACTTCCCTTGAGAACGTCCTGATTCCGGCATACATCGCCGGGAGGCCGGACAGGGAGGCAAGGAAAGCGGCAAAGGCCCTTCTCGAGGACCTAGGACTTGGCCACAGGCTCGGCCACAAGCCTTCCGAACTATCCGGCGGAGAACAGCAGAGGGTGGCGATCGCGAGGGCACTCGTCAACAATCCCGCCATCCTTTTTGCCGACGAACCTTCCGGCAATCTGGACAGCGCCAGCAAGGCCGACCTCCACAGGCTGTTTTTCTCGCTTAGGGACAGATACGGCCAGACGATAGTCATAGTGACCCACGACCCGACCCTTGCAGGGATGTGCGACAGGACGCTTTATATGAAGGACGGCGAGTTCGTTTCAAAAGAGGCCTCGGGCCTCACCTTCGGAGAATGAAAAAGGCTTTCGCGATTTGCGAAAGCCTTTTGTTTTAATTGTTAGTGGTGCTACCTTCACTTCTTCTCGGCATCCTTGGCGTCCTGCCTCCGGTCTTTCCAGGACGTCTGCCTTCGTCCTGTGGACGGAAGCCGGAGCGGAGTTTGTGAATCTGGTTGCGGCGGAACCTTTCCTCTCCTATGAAGAGTTTCGCCACCTTGGAGGCGGGAAGCACCTTGAGGTATTCGTCGGCGTAGGAGTTGTCCACGGCCTCGTTATTACTCTTCGCTTCCAGATACTTCGACAGGAGATTATTGATTTCAGCTTCGGTCTTTCCTTCTTTGAGGGCCTGGTCAAGGGCCTTGTAACTGTCGAGCATTACCTTGAATGCCTCGCCTTTTTCTTTCTCAGCCTTGTTATAAACCGGCCAGAAGACCTGGGCCTCTTCGGAGGTGAGTTCCATGCAGTCGGTGAGGAAGGCTATTTTCTCCGCCTTCATCCTTTCCTGCCAGTCTTTTTTTTCTGAATTCTGCTGTGCCAGCGCCATACCGGAGGAGAGGAAGGCGAAGGCGATCAGCGCAAACAGGATGTTCCTTTTCATTTTTTACTGAGTTTTATTGATCCTCGGCCAGGGCAATCAATTCGACGGAAGCCCCGCTGGAGATCAGATAATCCACAATGTCTTCGTCGGAAATATCATATGACTCGCCCGGACTGGAGGGGGCGCCGAATATGGAGTCGGGATCGGTGTCGGGAATCAGATCGGAGTACATCATCTGTTCGTAGATGCTTTCCGAAGTTCCGGAGAGATCCGCTTTCCTGTCCAGAAGAATGGTTCCGGCTGTCAGGAGCAGGGCAAGGCAGGCGGCAAGCGCTACATAGGGACGTATGCGCATCCAGGTGAAGGGACGCTTCGCCGGGGCCGCGGAATGCTCGGCCGGAATCCTTTCCAGCCGGGCCTTCAGGCCCTCGAAGTACCCTTCGGGCACATTGTACATATCGCTCATCTTGCTGCTCATGACAATCTTTAGACAAATGGAAACTTAAAAGGTTAAAAATCTCACAACAGGGTTTTTTCAAGAGCATCCTTCACCTTGCCGAGGGCAAAGTGGTAGGAAGCCTTGAGGGAGCCGACGGAAGTGTCCAGGACTTTTGAGATCTCTTCGTAAGTCATTTCTTCGTAATATCTCATCTGGAAGACCAGCCTCTGCTTTTTCGGCAGGGCTGCGATGGCCTTGGCCAGTTCCCTCTCGGCCGCAGTCCCGTCGAACCAGGGGTCGGTGTCTATCTTCTGCTCCATCTCGGGGGAAAGGCCTTCGGTGGAACGCCTGCCGCTTTTGCCAAGGAAATTGAGGGTCTCGTTGGTGGCGATCCTCCATATCCAGGTATAAAGATGGGAGTCCCCCCTGAAACTCGGGAGGGCTCCCCATATCTTTATGAAAATCTCCTGGAGGAGGTCGTCGGTGTCTTCGTGGGAGTGGGTGAGGCTGCGAACGTGGAGGTAAAGCTTTTCGCTGTATTGTTCAACAATAGCCTTGAAAGCTTCTTCCTGCCGTCCGCTCCGCCAGGTCAAGAGTATCTCCCTGTCATCCAAGCGGTTATTTTCTCGCTATCGCCTTCCTGGCCGCCTCTGCTATGTGAGCCGCATCGAGACCGTAGGCCGCCATCAGCTCGGCGGGACTTCCGCTCTGCCCGAACTTGTCGGCGCCGTTCACGAATTCCATCGGGGTGGGTCTGCGCTTTGCAAGGACTCCTGCGATGAGTTCGCCCAGTCCGCCGGCGCTGTTGTGCTCTTCAGCCACGACCACGGCCTTCGTCTTGAAGGCGGAGGCTGTGACGGTCTTTTCGTCAAGGGGCTTGATGGTGGCCACGTTGATCACCTCGGCGCAGATTCCTTCAGCCTCGAGGGCCTCGGCGGCGAGGAGGGCCTCCCACACCGTATGCCCGGTGGCGAAGATGGTCACGTCCTTGCCTTCGTTGAGGACATAGGCCTTGCCGATTTCGAAGGGCTCGTTCTCGGGAGTGAAATTGGGAACGGAAGGCCTTCCGAAACGCAGGTACACCGGTCCGTCGACCTTAGCGGCGGCGATGGTGGCGTTCTTAGTCTGGTTGTAGTCACAGGGGTTGATGACGATCATTCCCGGGAGGGCCCTCATCAGGGCGATGTCCTCCATCGTCTGGTGGGTGGCTCCGTCCTCTCCGAGGGTGATGCCTGCGTGGGAGGAAGCGATTTTCACATTGGTATGGCCGTAGGCCACCTCCTGGCGGATCTGGTCATATACCCTGCCGGTGACGAATTCGGCGAATGAGCCGATGAAGGGGACCTTGCCGGCGAGGGCAAGACCGGAGGCAACCCCCACCATATTGGACTCGGCGATTCCGCACTGGATGAACCTGTCGGGGAAGGCCGAGGCGAAGTCCCCCATCTTGAGGGAACCCTTGAGATCGGCGGTGAGGGCGAGGACCCGTTTGTCCGCCTTGCCCGCTTCGAGAAGACCCGCTCCGAAACCGCTGCGGGTGTCTTTCTTTCCTGTATCTATATACTTTTTCATACTCAGTCCTCCTTATTAATAATCACCAAGCGTTTCTTCCAGCTGCCTGAGGGCATTTTCGCACTCCTCCGGTGAAGGTGCCTTACCGTGCCACTTGTGGGTACCTGCCATGAAATCCACCCCGTGGCCCATGTCGGTCTTGAAAAGGATCATCGTCGGCTTGCCTGTACCCTTTCCCGCCTTGGCTTCTTCGAAAGCCGCCAGGATGGCGTCCATGTCGTGCCCGTCGGCCGAAATCACCCTCCAGCCGAAAGCTTTCCACTTGATCCCCAGATCACCCTCTCCCGCCACGCTGTCGACGGTTCCGTCAATCTGCTGGCCGTTCCAGTCTGTGAAGGCTATGAGGTTGTCCACGCCGTGATGGGGGGCGAACATCGCCGCTTCCCATATCTGGCCTTCTTCGGTTTCACCGTCGCCGCAGAGGACGTAAACGAAATTGTCCTCCTTGTCCATCTTCTTCGCGAGAGCCGCTCCAACTGCCACCGAAAGTCCCTGTCCGAGGGAGCCTGCGGCCTGGAACACTCCGGGCAGCCCGTGTTCTACCGAGGGATGGCCCTGGAGACGGGACCCGAACTTGCGCAGGGTGCCGAGTTCTTCCTTGGGGAAATAGCCCGCGCGGGCGAGAACCGAGTAGAGGACGGGGGCGAGATGGCCTGCGGACAGGATGAACATGTCCTGGCCCTTTCCGCTCCGTGTCCAGCCTTCGGGGCTCTGCTTCATTACGCTGAAATAAAGTGCGGTCATTATGTCCGTCGAGGACATTGAACCTCCCGGGTGGCCGGATTTCGCCGCCGTCACCATCCGGATGATGTCTCTCCTGACTTGGGAGGCAATTTTCTTCAATTGTTCAGTATCAGCCATTGTTTGGTTATGAATATGGTTTCAGATTTCAAATCAACTTGTAAATTTACTAAGAATCGCCGTAATTCCAAAAACGTGCCTCCCCTCAGGCGGGCTGTCCGGCGTACAGGCTGATGATGTTGAGGATAACCTCGGAAGCCTTCTCGATGCTCTCCAGGGGGACGTATTCCATCTTCCCGTGGAAGTTGAGGCCTCCGGCGAAGATGTTCGGGCAGGGGAGACCCTTGAAACTGAGGTTGGCCCCGTCGGTGCCCCCGCGGATGGGCTGGATCTTCGGCTTGATGCCGGCCATCTCCATAGCCTTCACCGCTTTGTCAACCACGTGCATGTGCGGCTCCAACTGGCTCTTCATATTGTAGTACTGGTCCTTTATCACGGCCTCTGCGGTTCCGGGGCCGTATTTCTTGTTGATGAAGTCCACGCATTCCGCGACAAAAGCCTTCTTCTTCTCGAATTTCTCCCTGTCGTGGTCGCGGATGATATATGCGAAATCCGTCTCTTCCACGGTCCCCTTGAAGGAGATGATATGGTTGAAGCCTTCGTAGCCTTCGGTGTATTCCGGCCTCTGCTCGATCGGAAGCAGGTCGTTCAGTTCCATCGCAATGAGGATGGAGTTCTTCATCTTGCCCTTGGCGTAGCCGGGATGGACGTTTCGGCCCTGGATATGTATCCGGGCCGAAGCGGCGTTGAAGTTCTCGTATTCCAGTTCGCCGACCTCTCCGCCGTCCATCGTGTAGGCGAAGTCCGCCCCGAACTTCCCGACGTCGAATTTCACCACGCCCCGGCCGATCTCTTCGTCGGGGGTGAAGCCTATCTTCACGGTCCCGTGCCTGAATTCGGGATGTGATGTGATGTACTGCACCGCATCCATTATCTCGGCGACGCCGGCCTTGTCATCTGCTCCGAGCAGGGTTGTGCCGTCGGTGGTGATGAGGGTCTGTCCCTTGTATTTCAGCATCTCCGGGAATTCGGAGGGCTTGAGGGACAGGTCGGGGACCCCCTTCAGGGGAATCTCCCCTCCGTCGTAATCCTTGATTATCTGGGGCTTGACATTCACTCCCGGAGCGTCAGGGGCAGTATCCACGTGGGCGATGAATCCCACGGCGGGGACCTCTTCGTCTATGTTTGAAGGAATAGATCCCATCACATATCCATATTCGTCCAGGGAGGCCTCCACCCCCATTTCCTGGAGTTCCCTGCACAGCATCCGCAGCAGGTCCAGTTCCTTCGTCGCCGAAGGCTGGCTCTCGCTTTCCTCGTTCGACTGCGTGTCCACCGACACATACCTCAAAAAACGGTCTAGTATCTTTTCCATATCATTAATATTTTTTCCAAAGCTTCTTTACGGTTTCTTCCCCGTTGTGTCCGGTCGGACAGGCCGGACTGGCGGTGTTCAGGCGGTAGGTCGATTCCCTTCCGTCCACGGTCCCCCTGGCTCCGGGCATCTGGATGAATCCGACAGGATCGTTTTCCCTGAGATATTCGACGGCATACTTGAAAAACCAGTTCTGATAGGCTTCGTCGCAGAGACTTATCCAGGATATTTCGTCATACCCCCATACTGAATGGTGATTGTGGTCTGCCTTGCCCGGGTTGGGGTTGTGTCCCCAGTTGTCGAATTCGAGAATATAAGGGAGACGGTCGCAGTACCATCCGGAAGGAGTGATGCCCGGCAGCGTCCTTCCGATGATGCTGTCCAGATATCCGGCCTGGAGGGTGGCTTTGAGCGGCTCGTCCAAAACTTCGCGAAGGCGCAGGGGGAAGGACGTGAAGTCAAGAAGGTGATGGCCGTCCACCACCGCGCCGCCCCTCGTGCTGTGCGCGTCGAACAGGATGGTGCCTCTGCGGGAGATGGCCTCAGCCTTTTCTCGGAGCATCGCCTGGACCTTGCGGAAACAGGCATACGTGTCCCGTTCGTTGAAGCAGATCAGGTCTATCTGGCCGCAATGGAAGGCTTCTATTCCTATTTCCAGGTATTTTACACCCATGAAATAGAACCACATCTGGCTCTCGGTCTTGGTCATGTCCGGCACCCCTGTATCCTTTCCCCACAGATCCTTGAAACGGGGGTCGGAGGTGACGCACATATCATCGAAACGGAAATTCCTCTTTTCGGGTTCGAGGCCGAAGGCGGTGAACACCCATTCCGGAATGGGCACCTGTTCGATGTGCTCTTTGTAAATCGCCTCGAACAGGGCGGCCTGGAAGATTGCGTCGGGATCCTTGGCGTGATAGGCCTCGATCTTCGCCTTCGCGTTTTTGAGCCAGTCCGGGTTGTTGAACAATTCGGCCCTCATCCAAACATAGATGGAGCGGCCGATGAATTTCGCGCCGATGTTGAGGAGCATGCGGGCGTCGTCTTCGGTGCCGTAATAGGAGTCTGCGGGGAGCCCTTCGGAAAACAGGTATCCGGACTGGGTCACCGCCCTTGAAAGGTAATTGTCAAGTACTTCCCGGCTTATCGTCCCGCCCGAGAACTCATAGTTCCCGGTGTTGACGAAGCCTTTTTCCTTTTGTCCGCATCCTGCTGCCAGGAGGACCGCCGCCACGAGCAGGAGTCGGTTAAGCATCTTTTTTCGCTTTCATTGACGATTTGATGACATACCATATAAGCAGGACATAAGGAACAAGGGCGAGGGTCTCTCCATAGACGGAATTCCAGCCTGACATGAAGAGGTCGGCTCCGGCGAATTTCAGGATGGCGCTCACCACTCCCATAAGGGCTCCGCCTGCGATGAAGCCGGAGGCGATGAGGGTGCCTTTTTCGGCCCTGGCGACATTGACTTCCTTGTCCTTTGAACGGGTGCTCACGTACCAGGCCACGGCTCCTCCGACCAGCAGCGGAAGGTTGAGGTCGATGGGGATGAACATTCCGAGGGCGAAAGGAAGGGCTGGAATTTTCAACACTGTGAGCAGTATGGCTATGACCGCTCCTATCCCATAAAGGAGCCAGGGGGCGCCTCCGTTGTTCATCATCGGCTGAATCACGGCGGCCATCGCATTGGCCTGGGGCGCCACGAGGGCCCCGTCGCCGGTGAATCCGTAGGTCTTGTTGAGGATGAGCATTACTCCGCAGACGGTGGCCGCCGCGACAAGGGTGCCGACGAACTTCCACTTCTCCTGCTTCCTGGGGGTGGAACCTATCCAGTATCCTATCTTCAGGTCGGTGATGAAGGATCCGGCTACTGCGAGGGCGGTGCATACGACACCTCCGATTATCAGGGCGGCGGCCATTCCGGTGTTACCCTTGAGGCCTACGGCGACCAGGACCAGAGAGGCGATAATCAGCGTCATCAGCGTCATTCCGCTCACCGGGTTGGTGCCGACTATGGCGATGGCGTTGGCCGCCACCGTCGTGAAAAGGAAGGAGATGACACCGACGATCAGCACCCCGATCAGGGCCTGCCAGACGTTGTTCACCACTCCTCCGAAGGCGAAGAAGGCGAAGACTGCCAGTAGGGCTATGATGATGCCGAAAACGATGGTCTTCATCGGTATGTCGTCCTGGGTGCGGTCATATTCTTCCGCGGCCGTCCGGCCTTTCTTCGAGAATTCTCCGGCGGCCAGGCCGATCGCCGACTTGATTACACCGAAGGACTTGATGATGCCGATGATGCCGGCCGTGGCGATGCCTCCTATGCCGATGTGCCTTGCATAATCGCGGAATATCTGGTCAGGGCCCATTTCCCCGATTGTTTGTACGACTCCCGTATTCATCAGGTCTATCACCTGACCACCCCAGATGAGGTTCATCAGGGGTATGATCACCAGCCATACGAGAAGGCTGCCGCAAGTGATGATGAAGGCATATTTGAGACCTATTATATAACCTAGGCCGAATACGGCGGCACCGGTGTTGAGTTTGAGGATCACCTTGGCCTTGTCGGCGAGGGTCTGCCCGAAGGTGAAAATCGAGGTGGTGACCGTCTCGCTCCAGGCCCCGAAGGTGGAGACCACGAAATCATAGAGACCTCCGATAAGGCCGCTGACCAGGAGGGTCTTGGCCCCGGTTCCGCCGCTCTCGCCGCTGACGAGCACCTGGGTTGTCGCCGTCGCTTCGGGGAAGGGATATTTCCCGTGCATCTCCTTCACGAAATATTTCCTGAAGGGGATAAGGAAGAGGATGCCCAGGACGCCTCCAAGCAGGGAAGAAAGGAACATCTGCCAGAAATCCACCTCTACTCCGAGGATGTATATGGCGGGAAGGGTGAAGATCGCTCCGGCCACCACGGCCCCTGAGCAGCCGCCGATGGACTGGATAATCACGTTCTGTCCCAGGCCGTCCTTCTTGCCCAGGGCGCTGGTGAGGCCGACGGCGATGATGGCTATGGGAATGGCGGCCTCGAACACCTGGCCCACCTTGAGTCCAAGATAGGCGGCGGCCGCCGAGAATAGGATCACCATCAATATGCCGACCGCCACCGAATAGAAGGTGACTTCGGCGAATTTTCCACCCTTGTCCAGCAGGGGCTTGTATTCTTCTCCGGGGGCAAGTTCCCTGCCCGCGTTCTCCGGAAGTTTCATCTCGGTTTTTTCCATGTGTCAGAAATATTGGTTTGGAGTCAGACCTAAGGGTTGTCAAAGATAAGAAAAATGCAGGTAAAAAACTTTAGCGAATAATTCGAAAAAAAATTTGGTGGAAATAAAAAAGTCGCTATCTTTGCAGCCCGTTTCGAAAAGGGACGGAAAAACAGAGTTTTTTGACAATACTGGAGAAGATCAACGAGGTGGCCCGATTGCGCGAGCAAGTCGGGCACGAGAAATAGAGTACAAAGCTAGAAGCAACAGAAGCAAGAGATAACATTGCGAGTCTTGTCGTTCCCTTCTTCTTTAATGAGAGAAGGGGGCGTTGTGGACGCAATTTCATCACGAGTCTAAAGAGAAGCGCAGTCGCGCTGGAGTCCGCGAGGGCTCCGTGTGCGTCGCGATTCACAGAGTGGAAGGAAAGTAGGGCGGACGGAGGATGCCTTGGCTTCCGGCGGCGAGGAAGGACGCGGCAAGCCGCGAAAGAGCGCGGGGATCGGCATACACGAATT
>JAFRRW010000015.1 GCA_017427885.1 Bacteroidales bacterium | reverse complement strand
GGCCCAGCTTACAGCTGGTGGGCTTTTACAACTATTTCGACTCCGAGCGCATCCTGCTCTGGCAAGAAGACCTCCCTCACCGTAAGCGGACAGCTGGAAGGTGAACTGGGAGCCACCGCCGTCGGTGAAATCTACACGTTCGGACCCACCTTCAGGGCGGAGAACTCCAACACCCCCCGCCACCTCGCGGAATTCTGGATGATAGAACCGGAGATGGCCTTCTATGACATAAAGGACGATATGGCCCTGGCTGAGGAATTCGTAAAATATCTTGTCCAGTACGCCCTCGACAACTGCATGGACGACCTGCGGTTCCTCAACGACAAATACGACGACGGCCTTATCGAAAGGCTCCGCAGCGTGCTCGGTGTTGAATTCCGCGTAGTAACCTACACCGAGGGCATAGAGATCCTCGAAGAGGCCGTCAGGAACGGCCACCAGTTCGAATTCCCCGTCCACTGGGGAACTGATCTCCAGAGCGAGCACGAGAGGTACCTGGTCGAGACACATTTCCGCAAGCCGGTCATACTGACCGACTTCCCCAAGGACATAAAGGCCTTCTACATGAAACTCAACGACGACGGAAGGACCGTCCGCGGGATGGACGTTCTATTCCCGAAGATCGGCGAGATCATAGGAGGAAGCGAGAGAGAGGCCTCCCTCGAGAAACTCGAAAAGAGGATAGATGAACTGAAGATGAGCCGCAAGAACCTCGAGTGGTACATCGACACCCGCAGGTTCGGAACCGTGCCCCACAGCGGATTCGGCCTCGGCTTCGAGAGGCTGCTGCTCTTCGTGACCGGAATGGCCAACATCAGGGACGTCATCCCCTTCCCCAGGACACCGAAAAACGCAGAATTCTAAAAACGGAAGAATATGCTTGTAATAGGTATAGCCGGAGGCTCCGGTTCGGGCAAGACCACCGTGGTCAATGCCATTACGGAAAAACTCAAGGAGAAGGTGGTAGTCATCCCCCAGGATTCCTATTACAAGGATTCCAGCCACCTCCCCATCGAGGAAAGGCACAAGATCAATTTCGACCATCCCGACGCGATAGACTGGGACCTCCTCTGCCAGCAGCTCGCCGAGCTCAAGGCGGGAAAGACCATCGAGCAGCCCGTATATTCCTATATCAGCTGCTCCCGTTCCAAAACCGAAACGGTGACCGTGGCACCGGCCGAAGTGATCATAGTCGAAGGCATCCTCATTTTCACCTGCAAGGAACTCGTGGACCAGATGAACATCAAGATCTTCGTCGATGCCGACGATGACGACCGCCTGATGAGGATCCTCGTGCGCGACAACCTCGAAAGGGGAAGGGACGTGACAGCCGTAGTCAAACACTACACCGACACCGTGAAGCCGATGCACCTCCAGTTCATCGAGCCTAGCAAGCGCTACGCCGACATAATCATTCCCCAGGGAGGTCACAACAAGGTGGCCATCAAGATCATAGCCAACACGATAGAGAAAGCCTTGCAGGAGGGACAATAACCCGTACAGATGAAATCTCCCGACAGCGACGTAAAGGCAGGAATATATATCACCGTGATTTTCCACCTCACGGTGCTCATAGTCTTGCTCGCCTGCCAGATCGGGGCCGTCCTCCGGAAGGACAACTCCTTCGTGATAGACTTCTCGAAGCAGGAGGAGGTAGAGAAAGTACATAAGGAAGAAAGACTCAAGGAGGACATAAGCAGGAAACTCGACGCGATGATAGCCGCCTATCAGGGCGTACCCATAAGGAACGTGGCCGTGGACAGGAGCACCACCCTGAAGGACGACCGCAACACCGACGCCAAGAAGCTTTATGAAGACGCAGAACGTCTCCAGAAAGAACTTGACGCAGGATATCATATCGAAGATCCGGACGACTATGTGGCAACTTCCGAGACGGTTGTAAGGGAAAAGGAGAAAAGTACGAAGGAGATGGCCTATTCCGGTCCGTCGGTGGTGTCATACGAACTGGCCGGCCGGAAGGCCAGCCACCTGTCCATCCCCGCATACCGGTGCATGGGTTCAGGAGGGGTGACCGTCATCATCACGGTCGACAACCAGGGACGGGTGATAGGGGCCAAGGTCCAGGACGACGTGTCCTCGGACGACTCCTGCCTCAGGAATTTCGCCATCAGGGCGGCCCGGCTGTCCCGGTTTTCGGTCTCCACCACCGCTCCGCCCAGGCAGACGGGGAATATCGTATATGCTTTCATAGCCCAGTAAGACATTTCACAAAGCTGCATAAATGAGCAAGAAATTCATAATATTAAGCATCGCCATCCTGGCTGTCCTGGCAATCGCCGCAGGGATAGGGATCGCGGCCCTTTACTCCGGTTCCTCAGGTCACTCCCATTCCCCCTCCCCGGCGGAAACGGCCGCGGAGGACCCTGCAGTTCCGGCCGAGCAATACGCCCTGCTTCCCGCAGTGCCCTCCGATGCGGCCATCGTGGCTTGCTTCGAGAACCTTTCCTCCGCTTCCAAACTCATTTCCGACAGTACTAAGGTCATCGGCGCCATACTTGGCGGGAACACCACCTCCCTGACCTCCCTCCTGAAGACGGTCGACTCCGGAGAAGGGCTCTCTCCCTCCCTCAAGCACAGGAAGACCGCCGTTTCCCTCCATTTCAGTGGCTCGATGATACCCCTTATGATAGTGGACCTCGGCGACATAAGCCTTGACACCACCTCCACGTCTCCCGCCAGGGCCCTCAAGGCAATGGCGGAACAGGAAGGACTCTTCGTCAGGGAACATGACTGCGCCGACCTTGCCGGCACGGCCCTCAGGGGCCACACCCTCCTGCTGGTCTCAGAATCGGAACCGCTCGTCACCGCCTCGGTCCGCCATATCACCGGAGGGGTTTCGGTGCTCTCCGCAAAAGGATTCACCAAGGCAGCAGCCCTCTCGAAGGAGAAGAACGCCCTTTTCTTCAACCACGATTACTCTTCTAAAATCATAGGATTCGGAATGAACCGCAGGTTCAACCGGTTTGCCGGCTTTTTCAGCGGCTTTGCCCCCTGGACCTCGCTTTCCGTTACCGACGACAAACCCGCCCATCTCGCGATGAAGGGCCATATCCAGGTTCCCGACGACGACCCGGCCTCATATCTCAACATATTCCGGGGCAACGGGGTTCCCGAAACCAGATTTCCCGAAGTCCTGCCTTCCGGGACGGATTTCGCCATTTCACTTTCCGTCCCTGACCTCGATTCGTATTTCGCCGGCTACAGGTCATACCTTGATTCACGCAACCTCCTGGACTCCTATTCCGCCTCCAACATCGCGGCCAGGGGCGCGGTGGGAAGGACACTGGAGGAATGGGCGAAGCACCTGGGAATCAAGGAAGTGTGCAAGGCTTACTTCCACGGGGAGAAGGACCTCGTGTCGGTGGTGATGTGCCGTACGAGCGGGAAGAACTCCGTGAAGGACTCCGACATATCCGACAATCCCCTCCCCGTCGGAATCGAGGCCCTTTTCGGTGAGGTGTTCTCCCAGGAAGACAACTCCCTGTCCATCAACCGGAAAGGCTGGATCATCAGCGGCAGCAGGACGGCCCTGGAGAACGTACTGGACGGACATTTCCTCGACATAACCCTTAAGGACCAGTTCTCCGACGCCGGAGTGGCTTCCAGGATTCCCGACAAGGGAGCCTCCTTCATCCTCTTCTATTCTGTCGCGGAAGATCCCACCATCATCGACAATTCCTTCCGCTCCCCCCTCGCCCTCGCGATGCGGAAGATCACGGAAGAGACCACCTTCACCCCTGCGGTATTCAAACTTGAAAAGAAAGACAACCTCCTCGAGGCGTCCCTCGACGTCGACAGGCTCATAGTGATGAAGGGCAAGGCCCCCCTCGTGGAAAGGGACACCACCGTAGTAGTGCCCGAAGGCCCCTTCAAGGTTACCAACAGCGGCACGGGAAAGACCAACCTGTTCTACCAGAATTCAAATATGTTCCTCTGCCTGAAGGAAGAGGAAGGCAAGGGAATCTGGGGCGTTCCTTTCAAGACTCCTATCTGCGGAAGCGTCTGCACCATAGACTATTACGCCAATGGAAAACTACAGTTCCTCTTCGGGTCCGGCTCTTCCCTCTACCTCATTGACAGGCTTGGCAGGTTCGTGAGGCCCTTCCCCGTCGATCTCGGCAAGGAAATCCTCATCGGTCCCCAGGCCTACGATTTCACGGGAGCCCACGGCTATTCGGCCATAGTCCTCCACAAGGACAACACCATCGCGATGTACGACCTCCACGGAAGGAAACCGGCCTCCTGGACCGACATCACCTGCAAGGAGACGATCAAGGGACTGCCCGAACTCCTTGAGGTAAAGGGCACCAAGTACTGGGTTGTCAGGACATCGCTGCAGACGCTCATCTTCCCCCTCGACGGCGGCGAGCCCCTCACCAAGGGCACGGGGAACAGGATGATCAGGCCGGAAAGCGCAATTACCGTGGACGGAGGCAACGTCCAGGCGGTCTGTTATGACGGAAAGACGAGGAATATAAAATTATAATTGTAACTTTACGGAAATTATAGGCTATGGCAGATAACGGGGAATTCGTATTCGAATCAGTCAACAAGCTCCTTGAGAAATCTTTCAGGGAGAATTGGGACCGTCCGGCCCTTTCCAATTACAAGGGAATAACCCTTCCGTACAGGGAGGTTGCGACGAGGATAGCGAAACTGCACGTCGCTTTCAGGGAATGCGGTCTTCTCCGTGGGGACAAGGTGGCCATCTGCGCCCGCAACCAGGCCAACTGGGGCGTGGTATTCCTGGCAACCCTCACATACGGAGCCGTGGCGGTGCCCATCCTGCACGAATTCAAGCCCGGGAACATCCACTATCTGGTGAACAATTCCGACGCGAAGGTCCTCTTCGTGGACGAGGCCATCTGGGAGAACCTCCTGGAAAGCGAGATGCCCAAGCTCTATGCCGCCGTACAGATCAACACCTTCCAGCTTCTGTTCACCAAGGAGCCCGTCATCAGGTACGCCCGCCAGCATTTCAACGAGTTGTTCGGGAAAACCTTCCCCAACGATTTCACACCCGACGACATCAAATACTACCGGGACTCCGCTGAGGGACTCGCCGTCATCAATTACACTTCAGGCACCTCCGGCTTCTCGAAAGGGGTGATGATCCCTTACCGCGCCCTCTCCTCCAACATCCAGTTCGCACGCCAGGCCGTCACCAGCCTGAACAACCAGTCCAATGTGGTCTCGATGCTGCCCTCGGCCCATATGTATGGCCTGATGTTCGAATTCCTTTTTGAGATGACCATAGGGGCCCACGTCCATTTCCTTACGAGGGTTCCGAGCCCCAAGGTCATAATGCAGGCCTTCGACGACATCCATCCCGACATCATCATCGCCGTTCCTCTTATCATCGAGAAGATTTACAAATACAAGCTCAAACCCATCATCGACAAGAACAAGATCTTCTTCAAGATCCCGGTCATCGACAAGATGGTGCAGAAGAGGTTCCTGGACGAACTGGTGAAGACCTTCGGAGGGAAGTTCGAAGAGGTGATTCTCGGAGGGGCCGCCTTCAATCCAGAAGTGGAGAGTTTCTTCCACAAGATAGGCTTCCCCTACACGGTCGGCTACGGAATGACCGAGGGAGCCCCCATCTTCGCCTATGCCCACTGGGACAAGGTCAAGGTCGGGTCCTGCGGACAGGCCGCACCCTGGAACACCATCAAGATCAATTCTCCCGACCCCCAGAACATCGCAGGAGAGATCCTCATCAAGGGTCCCAACGTTTTCCTGGGCTATTTCAAGAACCACGATGCCACGGCCGAGGCCTTCACCCCTGACGGCTGGTTCCGCACCGGCGACATCGGAGTGATGGATTCCGACGGTTACCTGTTCATCCACGGACGTTCCAAGTGCATGATCCTCGGGCCTTCCGGCCAGAACATCTATCCCGAGGAACTTGAGGCCGTCATCAACACCGTCACCTACGTGGTGGATTCCCTGGTCATCGAGGACGACGGCAAACTGGTGGCCATCATCTATCCCGACTACCATCAGGGAGAGATCGACGGGATGAACCGTTCGGAACTGGAGGCCAGGCTTTCCGGCTTCCTCCCCGACATAAACAAACTCCTTCCGGGCTACGCCCAGATAAAGACTCTGGAATTCCTCCCCGAGGACTTCGAGAGAACCCCCAAGAAGAGTATCAAGAGATATCTATACCAGAGGACAAATGCATAACTTCGACAAAAGCTACCTCGACATGGCGGCGATATGGGCGCGCAACTCATATTGCAAGAGACGCCAGGTGGGCGCCCTGCTGGTCAAGGACAAGATGATAATTTCCGACGGCTACAACGGCACTCCCTCCGGTTTCGAGAACGTCTGCGAAGACGAGACCGGCGCCACCAAGCCATATGTCCTCCACGCCGAAGCTAATGCTATAACCAAAGTGGCCAAATCGGGCAACAGTTCCCTCGGCGCCACCCTGTACGTGACCGCCTCACCCTGCCTGGAATGCTCCAAGCTCATAATCCAGGCCGGTATCAAGAGAGTGGTGTACAGGGATGAGTACAGGCTCACCGACGGGGTGGACCTCCTGCGCCGGGCCGGAGTGGAGGTGGAACAACAAGACTGAGATGAAAAGAACGAGTATCTGGATAGCGGCACTCGGCATCCTGATCGGAGTGCTGCTGACCCTGACGATAAACACCATATCCTCCCGGAGGCATTTCTACAGCGTCCGGTACGGGGACTGGAGGAAGTTGAACCTTATCCTCGACGAAGTCCAGAAGAACTATGTGGACACCATCGACCATAAGGGAATGACGGAGGCCGCTGTCACTGCCGCCCTCGCCAAACTCGATCCCCATTCCATCTACCTTCCCCCGGAACAACTGGAGGATTCGGAGACCGAACTGGCCGGCAATTTCGAAGGTATCGGCATACAGTTCAACGTTCCCAACGACACAGCGGTGGTGCTCGAAGTCTTCCCGGGAGGGCCTTCAGAAAAGAGCGGCCTCCTCATCGGAGACAGGATCCTGAAGGTGGACGACAAGGTGATCGCCGGCGTCAAATTCCCCCAGGACAGCATGGTCCGCCTGATGAAGGGACCGTCCGGAACCAAGGTGACCGTGACCGTCAACAGGGCCGGGACCGTCATACCCTTCGAAATCATCAGGGGAAAGATTCCCCTGCATTGCATCGATGCCGCGTTCATGGTGAACGACACCACCGGATACATCCGCCTGTCGAAATTCAGCCGCACGACAAGGGAGGAATTTCTCGCCGAAGGAGCGATGCTGCTGTCGCAGGGTATGAAAAGGCTCATCCTCGACCTCAGGGACAACACCGGAGGCTATCTCGACCAGGCCTGGAGCCTCAGCAACCAGTTCCTGGAAAGAGGCTGCGGTATCGTCTATATGGAAGGCCTTCACCGACAGAGGGAGGACTATAAGGCCGACGGAAGGGGGATGATGAAGGACATCGGCCTCAGCATCCTCATCAACGAATCCACGGCGTCCTCCAGCGAAATCGTGGCCGGAGCCATACAGGACAACGACAGGGGCGTGATAGTCGGCCGCAGGTCCTTCGGAAAGGGCCTGGTGCAGGAGCCCCTTTACTTCAACGACGGTTCAGGGGTAAGGATCACCGTGGCAAGGTTCTACTCTCCTTCCGGGAGATGCATACAGAAGCCTTACGGGGATGATTATCAATATGATATATACAAGAGATACGAGGAAGGGGAGATGCTCGTGAAAGACAGCATCAAAGTGGACAGGAGCGAGGAGTACCACACCGCCGGAGGCAGGACGGTCTATGGCGGAGGAGGGATCATTCCCGACATCTTCGTTCCCGTGGATACCACGAAGGCTACCAACTTCTACATCGCCTGCAACAGGAAGGCCACGATGATGAGGTTCGCCTCGGCGATGTTCGACAAATACCGCGGCACCCTCATCTCCATCTCGGACTTCCCCACCCTTGAGAAATTCCTGGAGAACGCCGACCTTCCCGCCCAATTCCGTTCCTATGCGGCCCGGGTGGACGGTATAACCGCATCTGAGGAAGAGTGGAAAGAGTCCCTCCCCTATCTGAAACCGCAGCTGATGGCGCTCACCGGAAGGTATTCCCAACTCGGGGAGAACGCCTTCTACAAACTCTATATGACGATGGACGAGACTCTGCTGAAAGCGATAGAGTCGCCCTCGAAAGTCTCAGTTTCAGAGAATTAATCCTTGACCAGCGATGTCAGGGCGGCGGAAACCCGCCCGAAGGGGAAGGAAGACAGGATTCCTTCCATCCTTGCCGCTATCCTGTCGTTGCAAAGGTTTCCAACCGAGCCCTCATGGGTATGGTTGATACTGCCCTTGAAGCGGAAACTCCCGTCCATTATCTCATCGGCCACCCTGCGGTAGGCGTCGCGGAAGGGCACTCCCTCCTCCACGAGGCGGTTGGCTTCCTCGACGGAGAAGGCGGCGTTGTAAACCGGATTGTCCATAAGGTTCCCGGCCACCTGGACGTTCTTCATCGCGTAGGCCGCGATGTCCAGCACGTCGTCCAGCTCGGAGAACATCGGGATGAAGACCTCCTTGATGAGTTGCAGGTCGCGGAAATAGCCTGAAGGAAGGTTCCCTGTAATGAGACCGATGTCGTTGGGGATTCCCTGGATGCGGTTGCAATGTGAACGGATGAGTTCGAACACGTCCGGATTCTTCTTGTGGGGCATTATGCTGGAACCGGTCGTAAGGGAATCCGGCAGTCTGATGAAGCCGAAATTCTGGCTGTTGAAAAGGCAGCAGTCCATAGCCAGTTTCCCCACGGTCCCGGCGATGCCGGCATAGGCGAAGGCAATCGTCTTCTCCACCTTTCCCCGGCCCATCTGGGCATAGACGGAATTAAAGTCGAGATCGCCGAATCCAAGCAACCTGGTAGTAAGTCCCCTGTCGAGAGGGGCGGAAGAACCGTATCCGGCGGCGCTCCCGAGGGGATTCCGGTCATTTACCTCCCAGGCTCCCTTCATCACTGCCAAATCGTCCGCCAGGCTTTCGGCATAGGCACCGAACCACAGGCCGAAAGAAGAGGGCATCGCCACCTGGAGGTGGGTGTATCCGGGCATCAGGATATCCTTGCACTCTTCACTCCTTTCCTGAAGTATGTCGAAGAGCACTTTCACCTTACCCACGGTCTTTTCCATACGGGCCCTTGCGAACAGCCTCAGGTCGACGGCCACCTGGTCGTTCCTGGAACGGCCGGTATGTATCTTCTTGCCCAGGTCCCCGAGTTTGCGCGTCAGGTCCATCTCCACCTGGGAGTGAACGTCCTCGACGTCAGGGTCGATGGCGAACTCCCCTGCGGCGGCCTTCTGGTACATCTTCCTCAGCTCGGGAAGGAGTTTTTCAAGGTCCTCCCGGGTCAGAAGTCCCCTGCTCTCGAGCATCGTGACGTGGGCAATGGTACCCAGGATGTCATAAGGGGCCAGGCTGACGTCAAGTTCGCGGTCCCTGCCTACCGTAAAGGCGGCTATCTTTTCATCAACTTCGAATCCCTTGTCCCAGAGTTTGTTCATAACGATCAGATTTTCAGTTCATCCAATAACTTTACATAGGTTTCGGCCCCCTCCTCGATCTCGGAGATTTCAATGAACTCGTCTGCCGTATGGGAACGGGAGGAATCTCCCGGGCCTATCTTGATGGTGGGGAAGCCGGAAATGACGGCCTGGTTGCTGGTCGTCGGAGAGCCGAAATGTCTGAGTCCGAGGCTCCGGCCCCTCGCGACAACGGGATGGCTCTCATCGATGGAGGAAGAGTTGAGCCTTGTCGACCGGGCGACCACCTGGCATCCGACGGCTTCCTGCGCGGTCTCAAGTATCTCCACGTTGCTGTAGAG
This sequence comes from Bacteroidales bacterium, assembly GCA_017427885.1. Classification (GTDB taxonomy): domain Bacteria; phylum Bacteroidota; class Bacteroidia; order Bacteroidales; family UBA932; genus Cryptobacteroides. The sequence continues at coordinate 31,152 of JAFRRW010000015.1, read as the reverse complement.
TCCGTTGGAGCGCACGTCGACCACGAATTTGCAAATGTCCGGTATTACGTTGTGCTGTGTTCCGGCTTCGATCTGGGTAACCGTCATCTTCACCGGCCCGAGGAAGGGGGAAACGTCTTCGAACCGGAACTTGCGGAACCAGTCTATGTCTCTCATAGCCTTGTAGATGGCATTCTCTCCCTCGTCCCTGGCCGCGTGGCCGCTCTTGCCGAAGGCGGTGCAGTCGAGGACCATCAGCCCCCTTTCCGCCACGGCCATGTCCATCCCTGTTGGTTCACCGATTATCCCGAGATCTACGGGACCGAATTCCGGGATAACGCTTTCGATCCCGTCTTTTCCGCACACCTCCTCCTCCGCGGTCGCCGACCAGATCAGGCCGTAAGGCTGCAGTTTGCCCGTAAGTGTCTTGTATGCAGACAGGAGGGCTACTAGGGAGCCACCGTCATCATTGCTTCCCAGACCGTAAATCCTCCCATCCTCCACGGAAGGGGAAAAAGGATCCCTGGCATAGCCGGAAGACGGCCGCACCGTGTCCAGATGGGCGTTGAGCAGGATGACCTTGGCCGGTTCCCTGCCGAAATCCGCCGAAGACGGGTCTTCCCAGGAGCGTACCCAAAGGTTGTTTCCCTTGCGGCGGACGGGATATCCCGCACCTTTCATCCAATCCTCGAGGACATCCGCTGCCTTCCCTTCTTCCCGGCTGAAAGAAGGCACGGCTATAAGCTTGCACAACAAGTCAATATACTTATCCATAAATCAATGTTCCTCCGTCCAAATGTCCAATGTCAGTTATCCTGACGGCCTTCACCCCCCTGGAAAGGGCCGCGAAGGCGTTTTCAATCTTCGGTATCATCCCCCCTGAAACCGTTCCGTCCGATTTCAGTTTCCCGTAAAGGGCAGGGTCTATCTCGGGAATGACCCTGCCGTCCACGCCAAGGACACCTTCCTTCTCAAAGCAGAAAGTCAACGAAACCTCGTTGTCCGCGGCGAGGGCTGCGGCCACCTCGGATGCCATCGTATCGGCATTCGTATTCATCAATCCCCAGTCAGGGTCGAAGGACAGAGGGGCCACAACGGGGACCTTGCCCCATTCCAGGAGCTTTCCGAGGGCTTCCGCATTGACCGAGACAACATCCCCGACATAACCGAAATCCACAGTCTTACCCTCGATTTCAACGGGAGGCCTTTTCCTTGAAACCACAAGGGAGAGGTCTGCTCCGGTAAGGCCTAAGGCGTCGATGCCGAGAACCTGCAGGGCGGCCACGATCTCCTTGTTGACAAGGCCTCCATAGACCATCGTCACGACCTCCCTCATCCCCTCGTCCGTGACCCTGCGGCCTTCAATCATCGTAGTGGGTATTCCCAGGGCGGCGGCGACGGTCGTAGCCGACCGACCGCCCCCGTGCACGAGAACCTTCCTCCCGCCGAGGGCTGCGAACCCTTCAAGGAACCTGTTCCTGAGCCCCTTGTCCTCCAATACGGCGCCTCCGGCCTTTACTACGTTGCAGATCATCCGTTTGGGTTAAATCTCTTCAAGCATCCGTTTCATCACCACCTGGGCGGAGACAACGCGGTTTGCGGCCTCCGGGATAACCAGGCTGCGTGGGGAATCTATCACTTCGTCGGTGACTATCATATTACGCCGCACGGGGAGGCAGTGCATGAAGAAGGCGTTGTCCGTGACGGCCATCTGGCGGGAACTGACCGTCCAGGTCCTGTCGTCGGAAAGGATCCTGCCGTAATGGGTGTATGAAGACCAGTTCTTCGCATATACGAAGTCCGCCCCCTCGAAGGCCTTCATCTGGTCGTATTCCACCCTGGCATCTCCGACGAAGGAAGGGTCGAGTTCATATCCTTCGGGATGGGTGATCACGAAATCCACGTCGGCCGCGTTCATCCACTCCGCGAAGGAATTGGGAACGGCGTGGGGAAGGGCGCGGGGATGCGGGGCCCAGGTCATCACCACCTTGGGGCGTTTCTTCAGCGAATGCTCCCGGATGGTGATAAGGTCGGCGAATGCCTGGCAAGGATGTACGGTTCCCGACTCGAGGCTGATCACCGGCTTGCCGGAATACTCGATGAACTGGTTGATGATGGTTTCGTTATAATCGAAATCCCTGTCCTTCAGCCCCGCGAACGACCTCACTCCGATCATGTCGCAGTAACTGCCGATCACGGGTATGGCCTCGCGGAGGTGCTCAGGGCTGTCCCCGTCCATCACGACACCCATCTCCGTCTCGAGTTTCCAACTGTCCCCGTTCACGTTGAGGACTATCGGGTCCATCCCCAGGTTGAGGGCGGCCTTCTGGCTGCTGAGGCGGGTGCGGAGGCTGTTGTTGAAGAATATGAGTATTATGGTCTTATTCTTTCCGAGCGATTTCCAGGCGAACGGATTGCGCTTGACGTCGGCCGCCTCGGCGAGTGCGGCGTCCAGTGGACCTATGTCCTGTACGTGGAGGAAACTTTTCATTGTCTTATCCTTATTATTGATTATCAAGTATTTCCCCGAGCGCTGAGACAAACTGGGAAGCCTCGGGAACCGAGAGGGTGAGAGGAGCGAGGAGACGTATCATCCCCTTTCCGGACACTCCGGTGAAAATGTGCTTATCGTAAAGGAGGGCGGACCGGATCGGGGCTACCGGAACGGTAAAATCGATTCCCATCATCAGTCCCCTGCCCCTTACTTCCTTGATGAGCGGAGACTGGGGGATGTTGTCGGTCAGCCATTTGCCCACGGCGGCCGCATTGTCCATCAGTCTTTCATCCCTTATTATCTCCGCGACGGCGATGGCCGCAGCCATCGCGAGATAGTTCCCTCCGAAGGTGGTGCCCAGCAGGCCTTTGGAGGCCTTGAATGCGGGAGAAATCAGGACGCCGCCGATGGGAAAGCCGTTGGCCATCCCCTTGGCCATGGAGATCAGGTCGGGACGGATTCCGGCCCACTGATGGGCGAAGAACTTTCCCGTCCTGCCGTATCCGCTCTGAACCTCATCGAGAATCAGCACCACCCCGTACCGGGTACAGAGTTCCCTGAGTTCCCTAAAAAACGAGTCCTCGGGGATGTTTATCCCCCCGACGCCCTGTATTCCTTCTATTATGACTCCGGCCACATCCCCTTTTGCAAGTTCTGCCTCGACGGCAGCGGAATCGCCAAGGGGAAGGAAAGTCACCTTGTGGTTGGAATTGAACGGAGAGACTATCGCAGGGTTGTCCGTTACGGCCACCGCTCCGGAGGTTCTTCCGTGGAAGGAATGCCGGAAAGCGACGATCCTGTCCTTCCCGGTGTGGAAGGAAGCGAGTTTCAGGGCGTTCTCGTTGGCCTCCGCCCCGGAATTGGCGAGGAAGAGGGAATAGTCGCCGTAGCCGGAGAGTTCACCGACCAGGGTGGCGAGCCTCTCCTGGAGGGGATTCCTGACGCTGTTGGAATAGAATCCTATCCTGTCGATCTGGTCATTCAGCGCCGCCACGTAGCGGGGATGGCAGTGGCCTACCGATATCACGGCGTGACCGCCGTAGAGATCGAGGTATTCCGTGCCTTTGTCATCCCATATATGGCAGCCGAGGCCTTTCACGGGAGTAACGTCAAAAAGGGAATATACGTCGAAAAGGTTCATATTCAATTAAAATCTGGAAGCCTTGAGTATCAGGCCTTCGGTCTCCTCGAGGCCGCACACGAGGTTCATATTCTGGACAGCCTGGCCGGAAGCGCCCTTGACTAGATTGTCGATAACACTGATAATGTGGAGTTTCCGCCCATATTTCTGGACGGACAACACACATTTGTTGGTATTGGTAACCATCTTAACGTCGGGGTTCCCGTCCAGGACCGTGACGAAAGGTTCGTACCGGTAGTATTCCTTGTACAGGGCCGAGGCCTCGTCGCCGGAAAGGTCGAAGTCCAGGTAGGTCGAAACGATCATACCCCTGGTGAAGGAGCCTCTCACCGGAACGAAGTTGATCTCCCCGTTCCAGGAGGGAGCAAGGTCGTGCAGGGTTTCCGAGATCTCGCCCAGATGCTGGTGGGTGAAGGGTTTATATACGGAGGCGTTGCCCGACCGCCAGCTGAAGTTGGTGGTGTCGGAAGGTTTCTGCCCGGCGCCTGTGGAGCCTGTGATTCCGGTGACGTGGATCTCCGAGAGGAGGTCTTTTACGGCAAGGGGCAGCAGGGCGAGCTGGATGCAGGTAGCGAAACAGCCCGGATTGGCTATGTGGTTCGCCTTTACGATCCTGTCCCTGAAGGCCTCGGGGAGTCCATAGACGAAGTCCCCTGCGTCGGCCTTGAGGCGGAAATCGTTGCTGAGGTCGATTATGGCCCCTTTGTAGGAATTGCCGAGAGCCTGTACCGCCTCCCTGGAACGGCCGTGCCCGGAGCAGATGAAGATGACGTCGGCATTATCGGCCTCAACCTTGGGACAGAACGTCATATCGGTGTCCCCGACGAGGTCCTGATGGGCCGACCAAAGGGGTTCTCCCGCGTGAGACTCGCTCTGTGCGAACGAGATGCACACGTAGGGATGGTTCATCAGTATCCTGATGAGCTCTCCCGCCGTATAACCGGCGGCTCCTATGATTCCTGCGCGTATCACAGTCCTTTCTCGATTTCGGCCCCTTCCCCGGGATGGGCGGAATAATAGATGCGCAGAGGGGTGGATGTGACCTTGATGAAGCCCTTGGCCTCGTCGGAAGTCCATCCCTTCTGGGTCTCCCCGTATTCACCGAGCTTGGTGTGTACCAAGTCGTCAGGGGTCTCCACGCCGACGTTCTCCACGCTGTACGGACGCAGTTTCAGTATGACGGTGCCGTTCACGTTCCTCTGGCTCTCCTGGAGCATCGCCTCCATGTCACGCATCACCGGCTCCATGAACTGGCTCTCGTGCAGGAACATCCCGTACCAGTTGGCTATCTGGTCCTTCCAGTACTGCTGCCATTTGCTGAGAGTGAATTTTTCGAGGAACTTATGGGCTCCGATGATAGTCATCGCCGCGGCGGCCTCGAAGCCCACCCGGCCCTTTATTCCTATTATAGTATCACCCACGTGCATGTCCCTGCCTATTCCATAAGGAGCCGCAATGGCCTCGACGGCCTTGATGGCGGCCACCTTGTCCGCATAGACCTTTCCGTTGACGGAGGCTATCTCTCCCTTCTCGAACCCTATCCGGAGTTCCTCCTCCCCCTTCGCGGTAACCTGCTTGAGATAGGCTGTTTCGGGAAGGCCCTTCGCGGAGTCCAGGATCTCCCCTCCGCAGATGGAGGTGCCCCAGAGGCCTACGTTGTAGGAATATTTGAGTTTGGTAAAATCGGCGTAATAGCCGTTCTTGTTGAGATAGTCCACCTCAAACTGGCGGGAAAGGACCATGTCCCTGGTGAGGGTGATGATCTCCACCCCGGGAGCGAGCACCAGGAAGGTCATGTCGAAACGGACCTGGTCGTTGCCCGCCCCTGTGGAACCGTGGGCGATGGCGTCGGCCCCTATTTCCTTGGCGTACCGGGCGATGGCCATCGCCTGGAATATCCTCTCGGAGGAAACCGAAATGGGATATGTCCCTCCCCTGAGCACATTCCCGTACACCATATACCTTATGCTCTTGTCATAATACTCCTTCGCCACGGGCAGGGTCACATAATCCTTCGCCCCGAGTTTCTTCGCCTTCTCCGCGTTCTCCTTGAGCTGTTCCTCGCTGAATCCTCCCGTATCCGCGCAAGCCGCATAAACCTCGTATCCCTTCTCACGGGTGAGATACATCACCGTGAATGACGTGTCCAGCCCACCGCTGAACGCCACGACAACCTTCTTTGCCATAACTTAAATGTTTTCGTTGTTACTTTTTTGTTTCTCGGGGTCATAGAGCATTCCGGTGCACAAACATCTCGTGTAATCGTTACGGAGCAGGATGTCGTAGTTTATGCAGCTCTCGCAGCCCTTCCAGAACACCGGATCGGACGTAAGTTCCGAAAAAGTCACTGGGACATAGCCCAGGGCCGTATTGATTTTCATCACCGCGAGCCCCGTCGTGAGACCGAAGATCTTGGCATTGGGGAATTTGGTGCGGGACAGTTCGAAAGCCTTCTTCTTGATGGCCTTCGCCAGTCCGTGTCCGCGGAACTTGTCCTTGACTATCAGTCCGGAATTGGCCACGAACTCCTCGTGGCTCCAGGACTCGATGTAGCAGAATCCGGCAAACTCGTCTCCCTTGAGGGCGATGATGGCCTTCCCCTCCTCTATCTTCTTCTTTACATACTCGGGGTTGCGTTTCGCGATGCCCGTCCCCCTCACCTTGGTGGCGTCCTCGATCGTCTTGAGGATCTCGGGAACATAACCGACGTGGGAACTGTCGGCTACCTTGATTTCAAAAGATTCGTCCATTTCGTTCTATATACTATCCTGAATATTTATTCTATCAATTTCCTTTTTATATCAGGGAACAGTCCCGAGAGTTCTTCAAGGACATCCCCGGCGTCCGTACCAGCGCGGACGACTACAAGGACAGTGTCGTCTCCGGCCAAGGTCCCCGCCACGGATTCCGGTTCCTTTCCGTCAATCATCGCCGACAACATCGAGGCGTGGCCCGGCAATGTCTTCAGAACACAGATGTTACCGCTGAATTCACACGAGATGACAAGGCCGGAAGATGCCTTGACTCCAGAAATACGAATCGTTTCCCGGGATTCGGCAACCGTAGGAAGCCGGAACCTGTACCCGCGCGCATCGTGGGACTTGGTCACTCCAAGTTCGCGCAGATCTCTAGAAAGAGTGGCCTGGGCTACGGTCAGTCCCTCTTTCCCCAACAATTGGATCAACTCCTCCTGACTGCCTACCCTCTCCCTGGAAATGATGTCGCGGATTACGCCCTGCCTGTCATTCTTAGATTTCATAAAAATGGATATTATTCATTGTTCAATGCAAATATATGCAAAGTTTTGAATAATATCCAAATTTATTTGATTATTTATCGGATTTTTACTCCCACTCTATGGTCGAAGGGGGTTTTGAAGAGATGTCATAGACCACCCGGTTCACTCCGGGGACCTTGTTGATGATGTCGTCGCTTACCCTTGCGAGGAAATCGTAGGGGAAACGGAACCAGTCCGCAGTCATCGCGTCCGTGGACGCAACGGCCCTCAGGGCCACGGCGTTCTTGTAAGTGCGCTCGTCCCCCATCACTCCCACGCTTTTGATGGGAAGCAGGATGACTCCGGCCTGCCAGGTGGCGTCATAGAGGTTCACCGCCTTCCTCGAAGGATCGGAAGAGGAGGGGAAATCCATAGACGAACAGTCATAGGCCTTTAAGGCCTTTATGAAAATGTCGTCGGCCTCCCTGAGGATATGGAGTTTCTCGGGGGTGACGTCTCCTATTATCCTAATGGCGAGGGACGGACCGGGGAACGGATGCCTGCCTACGAGCTCATCCTTTATGCCCAGGGCCCTTCCTACCCTGCGGACCTCGTCCTTGAAAAGCATCCTAAGAGGCTCCACTATCTTCAGGTTCATCTTTTCGGGAAGGCCTCCCACGTTGTGGTGGGACTTGATCTTGGAGGCTATCCCCGGGATCCCGGCGGACTCGATGACATCGGGGTATATCGTCCCCTGGGCGAGCCACCGGGCGTTTTCGATCTTCCGGGCATATTTCTCGAAGGTCTCAACGAACAGCCTTCCGATGGTCTTGCGCTTGACCTCAGGATCGGTCACGCCGGCAAGGGCGGAAAGGAAGGCCTCCGAAGCGTCGGCCCCAATCACGTTCAGGCCCATATCCTTGTAGGACTCCAGCACGGTGTCGTATTCGAACTTTCGGAGCAGCCCGTTGTTCACGAAGATGCAGGTAAGGTTCGAGCCTACGGCCTTGTTCAGCAGGACGGCCGCCACGGTGGAATCCACTCCCCCGCTGAGGCCCAGGATAACCTTGTCATCCCCAATCTGTTCCCTGAGAGAGGCGACCGTAGTCTCGATGAAGGAGGCCGGCGTCCAGTCGGCCCTGCAGCCACAGATTCCCAGGGCGAAATTCGACAGCATCTTCAGGCCTTCCTCGGTGTGATAGACCTCGGGATGGAACTGAACGCCGTAGGTTTCCTCCCCCGGGAACTTGAACGCCGCGAAGACGACATCGTCTGTCGAGGCCAGGACGGAAGCGCCCTCCGGAAGGGCCGCGATCGTGTCCCCGTGGGACATCCAGACCTGGGAACGGGACTTCACGCCCTCGAAAAGGGGGCTGGGAGCTATCAGCGTCAGCATGGCCCTCCCGTATTCCTTGGCCAGGGAACCTTCGACTTCACCGCCGTATTTGCTGGCCAGGAGCTGGGCTCCGTAGCAGATGCCCAGCAGGGGGACATTCCCCTTTATCCCCCCGAGGTCCACGTCCGGAGCGTCCGCATCCCTCACCGAACAGGGACTGCCGGAGAGAATGACGCCTCGTACGCTTCCGTCGATGCGGGGACATTTGTCGAAGGGAAAAATCTCGCAATAGACGTTTAGTTCCCTCAGGCGCCGTCCGATGAGCTGGGTGACCTGGGAACCGAAATCGAGAATGATGATCCTGTCTGTCATTGAGCCTGGTTTTGAATTGCAAAAATACTATAAATAGTTCATTTTATTTTTTGAAATAAGTATTTTTGCGGGGATTTTTCGTAGTGTATTTTCAAGCGACCAATATGCAGGACATCAGGAACATCGCCCTCATCGCCCACGTCGACCACGGCAAGACCACCCTCGTGGACAGGATGATCTATCAGGCCAACCTGGTACGGAGGCCGGAAGATCTAGGCAACCTCATCCTCGACAGCAACGACCTGGAGAGGGAAAGGGGTATCACCATCCTTGCCAAGAATGTTTCGGTTACATATAAGAACACAAAGATCAACATCATAGACACTCCGGGCCACAGTGATTTCGGAGGAGAGGTCGAAAGGGTGCTGAACATGGCCGACGGAGTCCTCCTCCTGGTGGACGCCTTCGAAGGCTGCATGCCCCAGACCAGGTTCGTCCTCCATAAGGCCCTCCAGATGGGTAAGAAACCGATAGTGGTCATCAATAAGGTGGACAAGCCCAACTGCAGGCCCGACGAGGTGCAGGAAGAGGTCTTCGACCTTATGTGCAACCTCGACGCCACCGAAGAGCAGCTGGACTTCACCACCGTATTCGGCAGCGCCAAGCAGGGCTGGATGTCGATGGACTGGAAACAGCCGACTACCGACATCACTCCCCTCCTCGACACCATCCTCGAAGTTATTCCCTCTCCGGAGGTCGTGGAAGGCACTCCGCAGATGCTCATCTCCTCCCTTGAATATTCCCCCTACGTGGGTAGGATCGCCATAGGAAAGGTTACGAGGGGTTCCCTCAAGTCCGGGATGGCGGTGTCCCTCTGCAAGAGGTACGACATCGTGGAGAAATCCAAGATCAAGCAGCTGATGGTGTTCGACGGCCTCGGCAAGTCCAACGTGGAAGAAGTCCATTGCGGCGACATCTGCGCCGTGGTCGGAATAGACGATTTTGAGATAGGTGACACCATCGCCGATGCCGAAAATCCGGAGGCCCTCCCTCCCATCGCTATCGACGAGCCCACTATGAGCATGCTTTTCACCATCAACAACTCCCCCTTCTTCGGAAAAGATGGCAAATACGTGACTTCCAGGCACATTAAGGAACGCCTGGACAAGGAACTCGAGAAGAACCTCGCCCTCAAGGTGAAGCCCGGAGTGAACGCGGACTCCTTCCTCGTCTATGGAAGGGGCGTCCTCCATCTCTCCGTCCTTATCGAGACGATGAGGCGCGAAGGCTTCGAACTCCAGGTGGGACAGCCGAAGGTCCTCGACAAGACCATCAACGGCCAGAGATGCGAGCCGGTGGAAGACCTCAGCATCGAGGTGCCCGAGCAGTTCGTGGGCACCGCGATAGAACTGGCCACCCGCCGCAAGGGGGCACTCCTCCATATGGAACCCCGCGGAGACCGCACCCTGCTGGAATTCGACATCCCCACCAGAGGCCTTATGGGACTCAGGAACAATCTGCTCACGGCCACCCAGGGCGAGGCCATAATGGCCCACCGTTTCAAGGAATACCAGCCCTACAAGGGCGAAATCGACAGCCGCAACAACGGCTCCCTGGTGTCCCTCGAGACCGGTCTGGCCATTGCCTATTCGATGAACAAGCTCCTCGACCGGGGACGTTTCTTCGTGGAACCCGGAGAGGAGATCTACGGAGGCCAGGTGGTCGGAGAGCACACAAGGGAAAGGGACCTGAACGTGAATATCTGCAAGACGAAGAAACTCACCAACGTCCGCGCCGCGGGTTCCGACGAGAAAATCCTCCTCCCCCCGGCGGTGAAATTTTCCCTGGAAGAGGCCCTGGAATACATCAGGGAGGATGAAATGGTGGAGATTACCCCCCATCATATGAGGCTCAGGAAGATTCTTCTGGACCCTCTCGACAGGAAACGTCACGGAGACTTCTCCGAGGATGAGGAATAATGTTTGATATTCAGAAAAACTTTTCTACCTTTGCAGTCCTTAAATCTGTTTGACGGAAATGGTCGGTAGATACATAATCCCATTGAATGGATTGAAGGAGGGCGAAACGGCATTTAGCTGGAACGCCGGAAAAGAGTTCTTTAAAGACTTTGGGAACGAGGAGATAAAGGACGCAGACATCACTGCGGAAGCGGTAGCGGTCAAGTCCGGGAAGTTCATCGGCATAGACTGCCGTATCAGCGGTAAGGTTACCGTGGAATGCGACAGGTGCCTGGGAGATCTCGAACTGCCCGTGGAGACGGAGAGGAAGTTCAGCGTGAAGTTTGGTGAAAGGGAGGAAACTTCCGATAACGAAGACGGAGAACGGGAAACCGTCATCCTGCCCGAAACCGACACGGACCTGGACATGGGGCAGATAATCTACGATTACACCTGCCTGTCCCTTCCGATGCAGAGAATCCACCCCGAGGGCGGATGCGATCCGGAGACTCTCAAGTACCTTGGTCGGGGGACGGTGGACGGAACGTCCGACGACAGTCCGTTCGCATCCCTCAAAGGACTTTTGAACGATAATGATAAAAATTAAACGATACAGCAATGGCACATCCTAAACACAGACATTCGAAGCAGAGAAGGGACAAGAGGAGAACGCACGATTTCGCCGCCGTTCCCACTCTTGCGACTTGCCCCAACTGCGGTGCCACGATGATTTACCACAGGGTTTGCCCTGAGTGCGGTTTCTACAGGGGACGCCAGATCATCGTGAAGAACGTCGCCGAATAGGCGCCGAAAGCACATTCGCCGGTGTAGATTCCGGCTTATGGCCCCATAGTTCAACGGATAGAACGGAGGTTTCCTAAACCTTAAATCGAGGTTCGATTCCTCGTGGGGCTACGAAAATTTGGTCGGCAATTGCCGACCATTTTCGTTTTACTCCCCACGAGGAATCCGGCGCGTTGCGCCGATTCCTTCCAACCCCCGCCGCTTCGCGGCCGCCCCCAGGGGCATTGAAGGGGTTGCGCCCCCTCAAACTCCCCCTTGTCGGCCTTCGGCCTCCGAATGAAAAAAATCCAGGTTTCAGGCCTGGTCTTTTTCGTCTGACGCCCCACGAGGAATCCGGCGAGTTGCGCCGAGTTACCGCTTAGTTGATTTCCAGGAGATTGTTCAGTAGGGCGTAGACGGTGAGGCCGGCGACGGTCTTGATGCCGGTTTTCTGGGTGATGTTCTTGCGGTGGGTGATAACGGTGTGGATGGAAATGTTCAGGAGGTCGGCGATCTCCTTGTTGATCATACCCTTGGCCACACAGACCAGGATTTCCTTCTCACGTGAAGTCAGCGTACCATCCTCCTGCCGTCCCCCTTTCCGGCCCTCAAGGGCGGTCTCTTCCAGAAGGATATGCTTCCGGATGTCATCCTGGAGTGAATTGATGGCCGAAAGCACCTTGTAGGCCTCCTGCTGGTCCGCATCGGCGGGCAGGTGGTTCATCACAAGGCTTTTGAGGTCCTCCAGGGTTTCTTCCACTCCGGAATGGTCCTCCTCCGAAATAACGGCATCCAGACTGCCCACACGGGGGAACACGAATTCTTCCTCATAGGAGAAGTGCTTCTGCAACTCCTCCTTGAAGTCCGTGAAGAATTTCCATATTATACGCTGCGTGTCATCCCCGCACGGTACGATCATCCTTCCGAGGCTCGCCGCCAGGTCCTTCATCGCCACATCCATATAGTGACTGTGGGAAAGGCTGAGGTATTTGACTATGACCGACAGATCCGCTTTCTCCAAATCTTCCCGGGAAGGACGGTAACCGTCCTGGGAATATACCTTGCAGATCAGAAGGAATGTCCCCGGATCAGTTCCTGCAGCATCGCAGACTTCCGCGACCGTGGCATCCCCATAGCCGAAGGTGAACCCCATACGAGTGAATACGCCGAGAAGTGACGGATTCCTCTCCAGGAGTTCCGCCATTTTCATATCAGGGTTGAGTTCAGCTGACATATTACAAAGATAACGCTTCCCGAACTTTTTTCAAATCCCCATAAATGATGATGCCAAAATACCCAACAAACGGGATTTCAAGCCCGAAGGGGCCGAAGTATCTTTGCTTCAGTAAATAATGAAAGGAATGAAAAGATATCTTGTTATTATGGCGGCGGCACTCCTGTGCCTTAACCTTCAGGCCAAAAAGGCCCTTGTCGTCATTGCTCACGGTTCCCCTTCGGAGGATTGGAACGACACCGTGCTCGCCCTCGAGAGCAGGCTGGACCGGACTGACATACCCGGCATAAGCTACAAACGCGTGGCGTTGATGGAATTCGCACAGCCGAACATAGCCTCCGTGATGCGTGACTGCGAACTGCAGCAGATTGACACGGTCTTCGTGCTGCCGCTGTTCATCTCGCCTTCCGGCCATTCAGAAGACGACATACCGAATCTTCTCGGTCTCAAATATGACCCCTCGGTCCACAGTGATCTGGTCGCCGAGGGCGCCGAATTCGTCCGGACCCGAATGCACCTCGTCGTAGGGCCTACGCTAATGGATTCCGGAGTGATCGAAAAGGCGATGACAGAGAGGGTGAAGGCGCTTTCCTCAGACCCGGAGAAGGAGGCTGTGGTCTTCCTGGCGCACGGCGACGGGGCCCGGATAGGCTTCTGGAAGGGTATCCTCAAAAAATGCGAGGAAGCCGTAAAGGCACAGGGATTCGACTATGTTGACTACCAACTTATAGGTATGGGGCAGAGCTTTGCGAAAGACGTGATGCCCCTTCTGGCTCGGGCGCGGGACGCAAGGGAGAAAACCATCGTCCAAGGAATTTACCTGGTGTCCAATGTAGGTTCGATGGCGAGGATGTCGGGGATGGGCGATGCAGATTCCGCAAAGATCGTCTATGGCGAGGCGGGAATCCTTCCCGAATCCGCCGATGACGTGATGGAATGGATCGTAAAGGCGGTGGAAGAATGGCTTGGAGAAAAGTAGCGTTCGCCTGCCTTGCCATCATTGCTTCAGGCCCCATCCGTGCACAGGAGCAGATGCCGGACAGCACCCTCAGCCTTAATGCCGTCGTCGTGACCGGAACCCGCACGGAAAAGAGGCTGTCCGAGGCGCCCGTCCTGACCACGGTAGTCACCCAGAGGGAAGTGGAAAAAGCAGGTGCGACTTCCTTCCTGGAAGCCCTGGAAGACAACATCCCGGGCATCGTCTCCGAGCCGAACGGAATGGGCAACAACCTGCGCATAAAGGGCTTGAACAGCCGCTACATACTGTTCCTCGTGGATGGAGAGCGTCTGGTGTCCGAAGGAGCCGGAGGAAATGTAAACCTGGACCAGATTGACGTGAACAGCATCAAGAGAGTCGAGGTCATAAACGGTGCGGCCTCCGCCCTCTACGGATCCAACGCCGTCGGTGCGGTAATTAATATAATAACCAAGGAACCCGAGGAACCGTTCAGCGCGGGATGCAATGTCACCTATCAGAGCCACAACACCCTGAATGCCCGCATCTTTGCCGAATCGAAGCTGGAAAAGATGAAGACACAGGCAAGCATCTACCGCAACTCCTCGGACGGCTTCGGGGGCGATGGCAGCGGAGCATATGCGGCGAAATACGCCGACTGGGGAGGAAATATGAAACTGGGATTCAAGTTGAACGGACGGATGGACGCCAATCTGACCGGCCGGTATTTCCGCCACGAATCCTTCAATCCTGCCGGCAGCCTCAACACCACGCATCCGCTGACTCACACGATATCCCTTGGAGGCAACTACGGATATATCTCCCCGGAAGGACGTTACCGCCTGAGGGCCAGCGTGAACTTCGACAAATACTTCGACCTGAACTGGTATGAAAGCCAGGCGGAATCCCACCTTGAAAACACAGCGTCATATATTTCTTCAAGGATTCTGAATATCTTCAATCCCAATGAGAAATGGGAAATAGTCGCAGGGTTCGAGCAGAATCACGAAGAGAACTACGCCACTACCACGCTGGGGCCGGAACCGACACGCAAGGCCCTGGACGACCTGAACCTGTTCGGACAGGCCCAGTGGACACCGCTCACAGGATTCGACGTCATCGGAGGGGCGAGGTACACCCACAACTTCCAGTTCGGTTCCGTCCTGACACCGAAACTATCCTTGATGTACCGGAAGAAAGACCTCACCCTCCGGGCCGGCACCGGGACGGCTTTCCGGGCGCCCAGCATCAAGGAACTCTATTATGACTTCGACCATCAGGGAATGTTCTGGGTATATGGCAACCCAGACCTCCAGGCGGAGCACGGCCTGTACAACTCGGTATCGGCTGAATACAACGGTTCCTGGACGTATGCTTCTGCGACCGCATACCGGAACGACATAAGGAACAAGATAACCCAATATGATGTGGTGAACCCCGTCGGAGGACTGGAGAAATACTACAAGAATGTCAGCAGCGCCACGATAACGGGTGTCGATCTCAACCTGTCGGTAATCCTGTGGAAACACCTTTTCCTGAAAGGGAGTTACAGTTTCTGCGACGCGAAGGACAACGCGGACGGGAAGCAGTTGTCCGGCAATGTCAGGCACAGCGGGACGGCGTCGGCCACCTGGAACGGCAACTTCTTCCACGGCCCCTGGTCGCTGCAGCTGGCAAACCGCTTCACCTCTCCGCGACTGTACGAGAGTGACGGCGAGACGGCGAACTCGAAGCCTTACAACATCTGGAAGGTCACGTTCACGAAACAGTTCCGTCTTCGCCGGAACGTACTGGAACTGACGCTGAAATGCGACAACCTTTTCAACTTCCACGACGTCACGTTCATCAATCCCGGCAGACAGTATCTTGCCGGAATCAGATACATATTCAAATAGAAATAATCAACGTAAAATAATATGAAAAAGAGAATTATCCTTCTGGCCGCAGCGGCCGCATCCCTGGTATCCATTGCCTGCAACAAAACGGAACAACCCATCGAGCCGGCGGCCGAGGCCTACATCGACGCCACTTCCAAGACTACCTGGACGTATTTCTCCCTTTCCAACGGAGCCGTGGTCGGCACCGGGGAAGAGAACGCGACCGACAACGCCCTCTGGGCGGCACGCACAGACTGGGACATCGCCGTCTGTCGCTACACCGTCCGCACCAACAGCGGGAAGGCGACCTCCGTCGGGGCCAAGGGCGGCGTCTATGTCTCATCAGAGACCTTCGAGTCGCTGACCAGCCTTCCGAAAGGCGCCAGCTTCGCCACGGACGAAGTAGTGACCTCGGAAGGGATGGGAGGCACGACCTCGATTGTCCAGTCGACAGCTACGGTCATCCAATTCATGACCAACGAGGACGGCTCTCTTGTGATGCCTCCGGTCTATCTGAAGACTCCGGTGTATGTTTTCCGCACAGCGGACGGTAAGAAATACTACAAGGTTGAGTTCACGCAGTACCAGGACGAGAACAAGGTCACCGGCCACGTGAAGTTCAACTACGCGCGTATCAAAGGATAAGGCAGTCCGAATCCGGCCTTACACCCACTCGTCGGAGAGGCGGAAGGTGCCGAAGCGCTCGGGGTTATGGTTGTCGGCTACTCCGATGGGGTGCCAGCTCCAGCCACCGTATACCGGTTTGGCGTTGAAATGGAACAGATTGTAACGGGCCAGGAAAAGCTTCAGTTCGTCTCCGGCGCGTGGTATGACCGTTTCCTTGCCGAAAAGGTCGGCGAAACCCTTCCAGGGGAATTTCAGCTCCGCCGTCCATCCCTTCGAAACCACTGACGGATCGTTCAGTTTCCCGTCCACCTTCACTCCGACCTCGAGTCCCGGGAAGTCCCAGTTGCGGTACACCCACCTGAGGCCGCGGGGATTGATCCCAGTCCAGAAATGCTCGTCCTGCCTGTCGAAGTTGCCTCCGAAACTAACGGCCCCGTTTTTCAGGATGTCGAACCTGTCCTTCGCGAAATAGAGATTACCGGATTCGAGCACCCCTGCCTTGTTGAAGCGGGGATAGGCGTCCCTCCACAGGTAGAACACCTCGTATATCACGCCCAAGGCATTCAATTCCAATTCATAATAGGTGTCCGGACCAGCGATGAACACCTCCAGGTCGTTCTCCACCCACAGGAGGCTGTCCCTCTCGGTCAGGGTGGCGGCAGGATAAGGCTCCTCAGCCCAGAAACCCACATACAGGGCCTCGTCATCCCAGAGCAGGGCAGCCCTCGTGTCATACACTCCCGGCGTCCCCCCCACGGCATCTATGAAGCGTGGGGATTTCTCCGCCTTGATCCACACGTCCTTTTCGAGATTTCCGTCTATCCTGACGGGACTCGTCTTCCTCTTGATCTGATACTCTTTCATAGCTTTATCTGTATTTTCCTTTCAATATTTTTTCAGAATGCCCGGCTATCCTTTCCAGCCAAAGGGCATCCACTCCGTCGAAAGTGTCAAGTTCCTCGCTGTCGATGTCCAGGACTCCGATGACCTCGCCCCCGGAGAACAGGGGCACCACGATTTCCGAACGGGAAAGGCTGCTGCAGGCGATATGGCCGGGAAATTCCTCTACGTCAGGGACGATTATCGTCTCCGCCTTCTCCCAGGCCGTACCGCAGACTCCCTTCCCCTTCCTTATAAGCTCACAGGCAGGAGGGCCGCTGTACGGGCCCAGGACCAGATTCCCCTCCTTTACAAGGTAGTACCCGACCCAAAGGAAACCCATTTCGGAAAGGATTTCCGAAGATATTTCCCCCAGGTCATCCTTCTCCCTTACTTTCGCAAACAGGGATTCATATGCCTTTCCCTTGTCCATCATCAAAGATTCAGGCCGGAAAGGGTTATCTCAGGTGAAAGACCCCTCGCATCGAAGGAATCCCAGTTCACGCTTACGGTCCTGGACTCTCCGGGAAGGAGGGAGAAATAGTTGTCCGAATAGTCCACGGGAAGAATCTCATTCCCGTCAGACCCCTTGAGGGTGAGCCTGAGCAGCAGGGCGGGAGTCTTCCCCGTATTCTTCAGGGTGACCTCGGCGGACTCTCCGGAGAAACGCACCGTCTTCTTCACCTTCGCCGCCGGAAGTGTCCTAACCGCCTGCAGGTTGCCGTACTCCTCTCCCTGAATGTAGAAATTGTCCGACAGGACCTTGCCCGAAGCATCGAGCAGAAGGAGTTTCAAGTAATATACACCCACGTTTTCCGGCGCCTGGACCTTCAGGCAGGGGATATTGGAATCCACGGGGCTTGAAAGGGCCGCCTCCTGGGAAGAGAGCAGCTTACCCTTGTAATCATATACCCGGGCGATAGCGCGGAGATTGTTCCTGTCCCCTGCGCAGAGATTGACCACCTCGATGTCCGACGTGGACGCATTGAACTGGATATGAAGAGGTTCGCAGGCCTTCTTCACGCCGAAGAAGGCTCCGGTAGGTTCAAAATAATAATCGTAGGTGCACCAGGTCATCGAAGGCCAGCAGGAATGGGACATCCAGATGAGAAGGCCCATCCTGTCCTTGCTTCCGGATTCGTACATAGCCCTGTAGCCGTCATAGTTCACCCACTGGGCAAGGGCCGTGAATTCCTCGGCAGAGGAAGATTCCCCGAAGGCGTTGCTGATGATCTCGTTGAAAGACCTGGCTCCCTGGGCCCCCTCAAGGGTATAGTCGTGCTTCCCCCAGAGGTCGTTCTGGGGCCAGAAATTCTCCGGAGCCAACATCCTGGAAAGGCTCTCGAAGGTGGGAACGTTGGGCATTCCCCTCTCGGAATGGAGTTTCCCGCTTTGGTGCTCGAAATAGTATTTCGGGGTCATCGCGCGATAGGGTCCGTGACCGCTGACTCCGCCGGCAGCTGAATCGGGAATGTAGGGGATACCGGGATGGAGAACTGCCACCACCTCGTTCTTGAGATTGTCATCTATGGTCTTCGGAGGACTGCCCTCGTTCCTGCCGCAGTAAAGGGCTATGCTGGGATGGCGACGGATACGGAGTACATAATCCCGGGCGTTGGCACAGAACAGATCCTCGTAGTACGGGTCGGGACCGTCAGCCGGATTGGCCAGCCAGAAATCCTGCCATACCATTATTCCGTGGCGGTCGCAGGCCTCGTAGAACTCCTCGTCGCCGACCTGGCCCACCCAGTTGCGTATCATATTGTAGTTCATCTGCCTGTGATAATCCACGGCGATGTCGTACTCACGCCCCCGGAAACACAGGTTATGCTCTCCGAAGCCCCAGTTTCCTCCCAGGGGGATGAACCTGCGGCCGTTCACATAAATTTTCAGGGCGGTATCTATGTCCGTCCAGGTAACCTCCCGGATTCCGGCCTTATAGGTCAGGGCGTCCACGACCTCACCGCCGACCTTCACTTCGAAACCGGCGTCGTAGAGATAGGGCTCCCCGTAACCATTCGGCCACCAGAGCTTCATTTCCTGGTTGCGGAGGTTTGCGAATTCTTCGGGAGTGAAACTCAACTCACCGCAGAATCCAGCCCCGACTTTCTTCGAGAACCGCCTGTCCCCTATCCATCCGGTCACCTCCACGTCAGGGCCGGCATCCCCTTCCACGATCACGGATGCCGTCACCGAAGCCTTCCCGTCATCGGAAAGGACTGTGGTGACCAGCGGGTCGGACAGCCGGACTGCCTTCACCGGCGAAAGGAAGACATCGTTCCAGATTCCCGAGTTCCTGCCCCTGACCGTAGTGATCCAGTCCCAGCCGATAGATGCGTGGAAAGTGGGATTGTCAGCGCCTAGGATACCTCCGTTGAATCCGGTGGTAATGGCGGTCTTCTCCTTTATCCCTCCGATATGGCTGTTACCTATAATCTTTACTGCCAGGACATTATGTTCCTTCAAAGTTACCTTTGCACGATCCCTCGTGAAGGCCCCTTCGATGAAATCCACGTTCTTCCCGTTCAGCCAGACCTCGGCCTTCCAGTTGATTCCGTCGAAACAGAGGAACCAGTCCTTACCGGCAGCTCCCTCGGGAGCGTCGAATTCCCTGCGATACCAGAAGTCCCCGTTGAAGAAGGACTCCGAAATCTTGTTGACGTTGTCGTCGTAGTTCGGATCGGGAAGCGCTCCGGCATTGACATAACTCATAAGGACGGTGGCAGGCACGGTTGCCGTGAGCCATCCGTCAGGGAAAAAGTCTTCCGAAGACACCATCTCGCCTCCGCGTCCGACCTCGGACGCCCTCTGCAACTTCCAGTCGCCTCCGTCGAGGGAAAGGTCTCCATTCTCCAATTCAGGAGAAGGAACGGGCTCGGCGACAAGACCGCCCCGGCCCCAGACTTCCAGTTCCGTAATGGAATACGGAGTCCCCTCAGGAGTCCCCCCGGACATTCTGACTCGTACGTAACGTCCCGAAGCATTGCATTTTATATTCTCAACCAAGGAATAATCCTTTCCGGGAACGGGAACTCCGTTCCACTGCTTTCCGTCTTCAGACACCTCTATCTCCCTGACCCTTGGCCTGTCTATCCATTTCACGACGATCCTGTCGATATCAGCCACAGTACCCAGATCTACGGAAAGCCATTCCGCGTCCGTCCCGGCGCTCTTCCACAGACTGGAAAACCGATATGACGGCAGCATGTCGAAAATCCTCCTGCCATTGCGGTAGAAATACACTTCCGTCACCCTCCAGTTTACGGCACCCTTCATCTCCAGTCTCAATTTCGCGTTGTCCACTCCGTAAGGGTTGTCAAGGGGGAAGCCAAGGCGTATCCTTCTTGAAGGCAGCCTCTCGACGGCGACCTGCTTGTTCGGATCCGCATTGAAGGCAGGACGGCCGCCCCTTCCGGGCAGCTCGTCTCCGGAGGCGCTTCCCAAAACGGTCTCGCCCCCATCGGCATCGGAGGAGGTCAGGCTGAATTTCCACTTGCCGTCGGCATCACTCTCGCGATAAACGGTCTCACATGCCACGGCCACGCTGTCCGCCCTGAGCAAATAATCTCTCCAGCGGTATTCCAGCCAGGCATCATCCCCTTCAAGGGCGTTTCGTGAATACTCGCCTCCGTCTATGGTCGATTCCCTCTCTTTCCTGTCCAAAGGGCCTTCCGGAGTGAAAACCTCCAGCGAGGACCCCTCCCCCGAACTGACGATTCCGTCGGCAACGAGTTGTCCCGTAAGATTGTAATCAAAATCCGAAGACGTGGTCACGACCCTGTTCAGGGCCAGGTTGCGGTATGAATCATCCTTCACCATACGGGGGGCGAAGGACTCGGCGGGGTTGCCCGGATAGATGCCAATCCCCCTGGAAAGGGGTTTACCGGGGCTGTCGGCGGGGCCGGCGGACAATGACAGGGAAACTGCCAGGAACGCCGCAATTGAAAGCGATCGGACGGTTGTCATAATACTTGGTGTTTGTCCTGCAATATACAAAATATCGGGAAACGAAAAAAGGCCAGCCGTAGCTGACCTTTTAAACGTGCGCGGGAACAGAGTCGAACTGTCATGCCAGTAATAGGCACTACCTCCTGAGAGTAGCGCGTCTACCAATTTCGCCACCCGCGCAGGATTGGACTGCAAAGATACGAATTGAAATTAAAAAAGCAAAAAAGACACTAAATCACCACATCCATTTTTATCGTCCTTGTCCAACCCGAAATCCTGAACGTAACGCCAGTCCGGGAGTAGTCTATCTCCAGCACTATGTCTTCCAGGTCCTCCAGGGTCCAGTCGAACCCGCTCTCCGCGATGAACTCCCCCACGGCAAATTTCCTGAGGACGTCCGGTTCATCCGAAATCTCCAACACAATCGAATCGTCGACCTGCCTGGGCACGGTGCAGGCATAGTCCGAGTCCGCCGACGCCTTCGCGACATAAGAAAACGGTCCCCTGAGGGGGCTTCCCTTCAAATCATATCCGCACACTCCCCCTCTCAGGGCCAGGTTGTAGCCTTTGATGGGTTTCCCGTCTTCCGTCTTTATCTTCAGGGTTATCCTGCAATGGTTCTTATGCAGCCTCACCGTGTCCCTCACGATTTCAGCGTTCGCGGAGATGCTCCGGCTGCACATATATACGGGAGGGCACTCCTTCCCCTCCGGAATTATCAGGCCCCTGCGCGGGTCGAAGGCATCCCCGGCACCGCTGCAGGCGTTCAGCCGGACCTCTCCCCTCGGGACGCTGACGCTGAAAGTCCCTGCCGTGCGCACCGTGTCCACGAAAGTCTTCTCCCCTGACTGCAGCGAAATCACGCAGGGAAGATGTTCTCCGGTGAAGAAGAGGTCAAGCCGGCAGGGACAGTCCTCCCTGTCCTCCTTGATGCAGGAGCACAGGGAGAGGAGGAGGGCCGCCGCGGCCAGGATTCCCCGTCCCATACCGTCAGAAAACATAGGTAAGGGCCAGGACCACCTCGTTCGGCAGAACGAAGAACTTCTTGCCGGCATCGACCTCCACCCCGCACACCGGACAGTCATAAGTGGTGAAAATGTCGTAACCGGCCCAAAAACCCAAACCGAAATCCAGGTTCAGGTTCTTGTGTAGCATATAGGTGTATCCCGCGCCGAGGGCCCCTCCGAACCTGTCGCCTTCAGAAGTCTCAGGGGAAAGGATTCCGCCCTGGTTGTACTCCTGGAACTGGGCCTTCGCGGAGAACCACCAGCCCGAAAACACGTGCCATGGCCAGTAGCGCAGGCCCGTGGCAAGCAGAATCTGGCGGTTCTGCATCTGTTTTTCATAGTTCCCCTCGTTGAAGGAGAACGGATTGTACTTGGCTCCCGCCTCAAGGCTCCAGTGCCTGGCGGCCGAGTGGGAGAGGGAGACGTTCAGGGTGCCCAGCATGGCATAATCGGCCACGTTGGTGGATATCGCCGTATTCTGCGCTCCGCTCCTGAAGGAAGGGAGCAGCATCAGGGCCAGGCAGAGGCCGTAAAGACTGACAAACTTCATATCCTTGATCAATTATATCTCGAAAACACCTGGTCTATGGTGGTCTTCCTGTCCGGATAGAGTTTCACGAGGCTCTCGTGAAGGGAGCTTTTCGAGTGGACTTCCGGGGTAAGGGCCGCGAATATTTCCGACCGGGTAAAACCTCTCTCGAAGAGATAATGGAAAATCTGGGGAGAGAACCACCAGGAAGTTCCGAACGATGGGGCGCTCCCGCCGTATCTTTCCTGATACATCACAGACTCGAGGAAATAGGCCCACATCTCCCCCACTTCGCAATAACCGGCGTCTTCCTCCTTACCATTCCCGTAGGTGACCCCTCCGGAAGCTATGAAAGACTCCACCATATACTTTATGAAATGGTTCCAGTAGTCCGTCCCGACCTTCGCAAAATGGCTTGCGTGAGCAAATTCGTGGACGGTCAGGGCATAAAGGGAAGCATAGTCTTCGGCTTCTTTCGCCCCGATGGTGATGTCCGGGAGGAATATCTGAGCAAGGGGGCCGTATTCACCCAGGAGGCCCTGTATCAGGGAATCCGAAAGAATGGCACCGTGATGGATCATTACGGCGCTGGACACCTTTAGCGGCTTGAATATCCAAATTCTGAGGCCGGAAGGAGGGGCGTCGATGTCCATGTCATTCTCACCGCACCGTTCAAAATAGTCATAGCCGGCGTTGTTTACGACGCAGCGGCGGAACAGCTTCCCCTCCGATTCCCTGGTCACGTTCAGGCTGACCCCTTCGGGCGTTCCCCTGCCCATCGTGGACATCGAGGCCGGAATAAGGATCATGTTGAACCCTATGGCGAAACCTTTCTTGTTCTTGAACACCAGACGGTAACGCACCTTGGAGGAATAGGACTTGGGGATGCTGTAGTAGCCGTCGCGGTCGGTATATGCCGAAGAGAACTTCACGAAGGTGTTGCAGGACACCTTGACGCCCGCCACCCCGAAGGGCTTGCCTCCGTTGGCCCTGTCGTCCTCGATGGTTATCCTTCCCTCGGGATGCATCTTGGTCCCCTTCGTGGGAAGAAGGTAGAGGGCCTCGTTGCCGGTGATCCTGAACGCCTCCTTCTCCACGGCGCTCCAGTCTATCCCGTCCGCCCCCTTGGTGTCATCCTCGTTGGGAATGTAGCAGTCGTCCAGGACCTCATACCTTATCCCTTCGGGAAATCTGGTACCCGAAGGCACCACGGTATACTGCCAGGTTATGCTGTCTTCCCCGATTTCCGGATCATGATAATAGTCCCCTTCCTGTACTATGGCATAATCCACCGGATGGTCGATCAGTTCCAGCCCGGCGTCGACGAGGGCCTTGTACTGTTCATCGTTTTTGGGGAGAAAACGCACATAGACGTTCGTAGGGTTGATGTCAAGATAATCGCCCTTCGTAGGATACAGGTTGGCCAGGGCCTTCGTAATGTTCTTTACAGAATAGGGGTCCTCGAGTTTCTCACCAAGGATGATCTCCTCGTGGCCGACAAGGTCGACAGATGAGACCCCGTCCCCGTAGGGGTCCTCGTAAAACGGCTCGTCCGTGCACCCGCAGGCAAGGATGACAAGGAGAGACAGAAGATAATGATGTCTTTTCATGTTTTTCATAGTTTGGTGCAAAGGTAGGGAAGCTTATCCGTGTGGAAAAAATGAACACGGATAAATGTAGAAACCGGCTTCCGGGAGGGCCGGGAAGCCGGTTTCAGTCAACTGAGAACCCGAAAAACGGAGAAAATGCTAGAAGAATGTGACCGTCTTCTGCTCCACGTAGGAAAGGATGCTGTTGGCAAGGCGGCTAACTCCGAAACGGAACAGGCTCCTGTCGATCCATTCCGCACCCAGGATGGAGGATACGATGGAGTAGTAGCCGACAGCGTCCATCGCATTCGAAATGCCTCCGGCTGCCTTGAATCCGACTTTCCTGCCGGTCTTCTCATAGAAGCGGGCGATGCATTCGCACATCACGACGGCAGCGGCCGGGGTGGCGTTCACGTCCACCTTTCCTGTGGAGGTCTTGATGAAGTCGGCCCCCTCTTCCATCGCGAGGAAGGAGGCGTCCGCTATCCTCTGGGGGCTGACGAGAAGGCCCGTCTCAAGGATGACCTTCAGGGTGACGGGGCGTCCGGCCTTCTTTGCGGCTCCGTCAATTGCCTGACGCATCTGGTGTATCTCGGAGCGCGCGGAATCATAGTCACCTGAAAGGAAAGAATTGAGGGCCAGTACGATATCTACCTCGTCGGCCCCGTTCTCCACGGCCAGTTCACACTCCCTCACCTTCACTTCGGGGAAACTCTGGGCCGAAGGGAAACAACTCGCCACGGTAGTCACGTGAAGGGCGGGATCGGCCCTGCGGTCCCTGACCAGGGAGGCGAAATTGGGATAGACGCAGATTGATGCCGGAGAAGGGTAGGAAGGGTACTCCGTCCTCAGGGCGTTCACCTTGGCGACCAGTTTGCCCACGCTTTCCGGAGTATCGTTCGTACGGAGGGTGGTGATGTCCATGAATGAGAAGCACTGCTTCAGGACCTTGGGGGAAATCACGTTCTCGACATTCTTGGAGAGAATCTCGATCTTTCGGCTGATACCCTGTTCGTCAGGGATATAACCATATTTTTCGTATAAGGCTGACATATGATATAGTATTTGTTTATCCTCTTATCTGTATGTTGAATCCTTCGTCGGAAAGGGGTTTCACGAGGGCCGCCATCTCCTCGACGGTGAATTTTTCCAATCCCTGCATCGGCGCCGGCCGGTCGAGAGTATATACCATTATCTCCCTGGGCCTCAGCTTCCTCACCAGATCCATCCACCCCTGAAGCACCTCAGGAGACGAGGAATCGAAGTCAGCGCACTTCAGGAACATCGTCTGGAGGATGAAATCACCTTCGAACCTCATCAGGCTGTCCACCACATCCCCGACGTGATATGAAGGCGACGGCCTGTTTATCTTAGCACAGAGGGCGTCCGTAGGGGCGTCCAGTTTCATAATAGGATTGTCCACCTTCCTCAGGGCGTCGAACACCTCATCCTTCCAGGCCATCGTGGCATTGGAAAGCACAGATATCCTGGCTTCGGGATACCAGCGGTCCCTTAGGGCGACGGTGATGTCGATGATTTCCGGGAAATCGGGATTAAGGGTGGGTTCGCCGTCGCCGGAGAAGGTTATGGAGTCTATCGGAACCCCGGCTTCCGCACATTCGCGGAGTTTGGCGGCAAGGGCGTCTTCCAGGTCCCTGGCCGAAGGAAGGGCCCTGTCACCCCGTCCATCCCGGTTCCATCCGCACTCGCAGTAGATGCAGTCGAAATTGCACAGTTTCCCGTTCCTGGGCAGGAGGTTTATGCCGAGGGAATGTCCGAGCCTGCGGCTGTGAATGGGACCGAAAACTATATCTTCTCTCATCATAGGCTTCAAACGATTCTGCGTGAACGGCTTGCAGTGGTGAGGGCCCCGGAGGGGGATATATGGTCTATGGCCACCAGACCAGGCCTTTTCCCCGGTTCGATGGTGCCCAGTACGTCTTCTTTTCCAAGGAATTCCGCCCCTCCCAGAGTGGCCCATTCCACGATTTCTCCCAGGGGGACCTGCGGGAAATTCTCCTGGAGGCAGAACATCTCCGACACCATGTCGAGGTCGTCGTTGCTGGATAGGGAATCCGTGCCTATGGTCAGGCGGATGCCGCTTCGCCTCATCAGTTCCACCGGAGGCAGGGCGTTGTGGATGAATATGTTGGACTTGGGGCAGAGGGCTATGAAGGGATGATCCATCATCTCCTTCACGGCATCGATACCTTCCTGGTCCAGGCAGACCTCGTGGACGAGCAGGATATGTTCGCCGAAAGGCGCCGGATGGACCTCACGGAGACGGTCGAGGAAATACAGGAGGGAGGACTTTCCCGTGACAGGAGGGGTTTCGAGCCCGCAGCGGACACGGTTCTCATACATAGGGCCGCTTCCGCTGATGAGCATTTCCTCCTCTTCCGGGCTCTCCTCGCTGTGGTAGGAAAGGAAGCCGGACCTGAGTCCCTCGGCGCTCGAGGCGGTAATCAGTTCGGGACTCATGGTATAGCAGGCGTGGGGGGTCGGGGCCGCGTCGAGGCCAAGTCCTTCCGCCTCTTCCTTCAGTTTCAGGACGTCGGAAATAATTGAAGGGCAGTCTTCTTTCCTGGTTCCGAAGACCTCGAGGAACGTCCTCACGTACATCGGAGAAGAGGCCTTGGCAGCGAATGATTCACTGCAATTGCTGATGTCGGCCATCGCGCTTACTCCGGAATTCCACATATCCTTCATCCTTGCACGGATGGCCGCCATCCTCTCCTCCCGGGTTCCTGTGTCCCTCAGGGAGTTGATCTGGTCGATGAATCCGGCCATTCCGGTGCCCCTCCTGAAAAGGCCGAGCATATATGAGAGTTCCACGTGGCAGTGGGAATTGACAAAACCCGGAACCACCATTCCCTCGATGAAGTTCTCTTCGGAAGATATGTCGTCACAAAGGCCGACGGACGTTATCGTGCCGTCGTCGGAATATTCCACATAGGCATTCCTCAACAGAGTCGCCGAGGATACGGTGCAGAGATATGAGGCGGCCACCCTTCTCATCTGTCCTTCTCAATTTCTTTCAACTTTTCCCTGAGCATTTCAGGAGCAGGCACGTCGACCGGGAAGAAATCCCATTCCTTCGATTTGCTGACGGCGACCGTGTCGAAACTCCTCACAGGCGGCCAAGGCACGGGAGACAGGAAATCCACCCCCTTCAGGGTATCCTTTTCAAAAACGAGCGTATCCGTCCTCACCCCGGAGAAATCCTTCCCGTAATACCTGGGGAAACCGGATTCCGGGGCTTTCATCTCCTCTATCCGGTGCTCTTCATTCAACAACTCGGCATTCCTGGCGACGATAGCCTTCTTCATTTTCTCGATGTCGTTATGTATCCGTCCTGCGAGTTTGTCGAACTTGTCCGGAGCATCCAGATACTTTAACACCGTATGGTAGTAATCCTCATAGGTGTACCCGTACTTCCCGAAAATGGGGTCGTAAACCAATGTAGTATCGGCAGCTCCATACATTTTATTGATGCTCAGCCACTTGTCTCTCAAGAACATCTCCTCATATATCCTGCGCATGTCCCTCCTCGGAATCACCTTGGGCCCGCTGGAGCAGGACAGGGCGATTGCGAGGACCAACGCTGCGAGGATAGGGGAACGTCTCATCTCAGTTCGGCTCCGAATTCGGTGGTGAAGGTATTCAGGATCCTGTTCATCACGTTCTCGACATCTGCGTCCTGAAGGGTCTTGTCCAGATCCTGGAGAACGAAGCCGAGGGCATACTGTTTCTTCCCTTCGGGAATCTTGTCGCCCCTGTAGACGTCGAAGAGGGAAACCTCGCGCAGGATCTTCCTGGCAGCCTTGAAGGCGCTCTTCCTGAGGTCCGAATAACGCACGCCCTCG
The DNA here is from genome assembly GCA_017427885.1 of Bacteroidales bacterium. Lineage (GTDB taxonomy): Bacteria > Bacteroidota > Bacteroidia > Bacteroidales > UBA932 > Cryptobacteroides. The sequence goes on along the minus strand of JAFRRW010000015.1, from coordinate 3,421 downwards.
TCGAGAAGGAGGGCGAGGTCCCTGCGGACTTCGGGGAAGCGGGGCATCTCCTTGAACGTCACCTTGTCGCGGCGCACGAGTTCAAAGAGGGCCGGCCAGGAGATTTCCGCCGCGAACACGGGCTGCCTGATGTCGAACTTGCGGGCGAGGACGGGGTTTACGGTACCCATCACCGCCAGGACGCCCCCGCGTCCGGGCAGGGTGTAGGTCTGTCCCTCGGAGAAGATGTCTTCCGGAGCTGAAGAGAGTTCCATCTGGTAGATGTCTCCGCCATAGCGCCGGATGAGGAGTTCAAGGACACCCTTGAGCTGGAAGAAACTGCTCTTCTTCGGTTCTCCCGTCCAGGACTTTTCGCCGGGACCGGTGGTGATGAGGCAGAAGGCCTGATGCTCTTCATAAGAAGAGAGAATGGTGCCGTCACCTTCGGGAAGTCTCCGATAAACGGATCCGTACTCGAAGGTCTTCATCGTCCGCCTCTGGCGGTTGATATTGTAGGACACGACCTCCAGGCCGCTGAGGACCAATGTCTGCCTCAGGACGTTAAGGTCGTTGGAAAGCGGATTCACTATCTTCACGCACGCTTCGGCCGGGAAAGTGGACAGGGAAGAATAGTAGTCGGCCCTGGTGAGGGAATTGTTCATCGTCTCGACGAAGCCGTTGGAGGCGAGGAAGTTGGATATGCTGTTGCGGATAGCCTCGGGCTCGGGGCTCGGAGTGGCGTTCACCGACATCTTCATATGTCTGGGAAGGTCGATGTTGTTGTAGCCGTATATCCTGAGAATTTCCTCGACGACGTCGCACTCCCTGGTGACATCGACCATATAGGAAGGGGCGGCCACCCTGGCTCCGCCTTCCCTCTTCTCCACGAAACCGTAGCCGAGACATTCAAGGATCTTTTCGATGGTATCGTGGCCTATCTTCTTGCCGATGAATTCCTCTATACGGTCGTAATCGAGGTCGATCTCCCTCTCCTTGTAGAGATTAGGGCAGAACTCCTGCATCTTGCCGACGACGCGGCCTCCGGCCGTCCTGACGATCAGGTCGGCGGCCCTCTTGGCGGCATAGACGGTCACGAGGGGATCCCCTCCGCGCTCGTTGTGGAAGGAGGCGTCGGTCTGGAGCTGGTGCTTCTTTGACGTCTTGCGGATGGAACCCGGATCGAAATAAGCGCTCTCGAGGAGGATGTTGACCGTAGAATCGGACACTCCTGAATCCTCGCCTCCGAACACTCCGCCGAGGCACATCGGGCCGTTAGCGTCGGCTATGACGATGTCATTCGCCGAAAGGGACCTCTCGATCCCGTCGAGAGTCTTGAGTTTCTCTCCTTCGGCCGCCCTTCTCACGATGACCTTGCCACCGGCGATCTTGTCCGCGTCGAAGGTGTGGAGCGGCTGTCCGAGCTCGAAGAGCACGAAATTGGAGATGTCCACGATGTTGTTGATGGGCTTGAGGCCGATGGCAATGAGCCGCTTCTGGAGCCATTCGGGGGAAGGGGCCACCTTCACGCCCTCGATCGTGGTGCCGGTGTACCGGGGAGACGCCGTGGCATCCTGCACTTCGACCGGGAGGGCTTCCCCTTCTCCTCCGTCGCAGTAGAGGGACACGTCTGGATATTTGAGTTCGCAGGGAAGGTCCCTGAGTTTAAGGTAGGCGTACAGGTCCCTGGCCACACCGATGTGTGAGGCGGCGTCGATCCTGTTCGCCGTAATCTCATATTCAATGACGGCCTCGGTCTCAAGGTGGAGATACTCCTTGGCGGGAGTGCCTACCACGGCCCCGTCCTCGAGGACCATTATCCCCTCGTGGGAAGTTCCTATGCCCAGTTCGTCCTCGGCGCAGATCATTCCGAAGGACTCCACTCCCCTGATCTTGGATTTCTTTATCTTGAAATCTCCGGGCAGGACGGTCCCAATCCTTGCAAAGAGCACCTTCTGTCCGGCGGCTACGTTGGGAGCCCCGCACACTACGGTCAGGGCCTCTCCCCTGCCGTCGTCCACCTTAGTAATGTGCAGGTGGTCCGAATCGGGATGGGGTTCGCATTCGAGAACCTTCGCCACCACAACGCCTTCAAGTCCTCCGGGGATGCTGTCCTGCTCCTCGAGGGAATCGACCTCTATTCCTATGGATGTCATCGCCTCCGCGACCTGGGAGGGAGTGAGGTCGGTCTTGAGATAATCCTTCAACCAATTGTAAGAGAGTTTCATATATGTTTATTTTTATTTCTTTTTCAAATCTTCAATGGAGAACAGGGAGTCTATGTATTCATCCCTGTCGAACACCTTGAGGTCGTCCACGCCTTCCCCGATTCCGATGAATTTCACGGGGATGCGGAACTGGTCGGCGATACCTATCACCACGCCGCCCTTGGCGGAGCCGTCCAGCTTGGTGACGGCAAGCGAGGTGACGTCCGTGGCCCTTGAGAACTCCTTGGTCTGCTGGAAGGCGTTCTGCCCGGTGGTGCTGTCAAGGACGAGCATTACGTCATGGGGCGCGTCGGGGACTACCTTGCGCATGACGTTGCGGATCTTGGTAAGCTCGTTCATCAGGTCCACCCTGTTGTGGAGCCGGCCGGCGGTGTCTATGAGCACGACGTCGGCGTCCCTCGCCACGGCGGCGCTCACGGTGTCGTAGGCCACGGAAGCCGGGTCGGAGCCCATCTTCTGCTTGACTATCTCCACCCCGGCCCTGTCGGCCCAAATCTGGAGCTGGTCTACGGCGGCGGCCCTGAAAGTGTCGGCAGCACCGATGATGACCTTCTTCCCGCGGGCCTTGAGCATCGAGGCCATCTTCCCTATCGTGGTGGTCTTCCCCACTCCGTTCACCCCGACCACGAGGACTACGTACGGTTTCTTCGAGAAATCGAAGGGCTCCTGCGCCCCGGAGGCAGTGCCGCTCTCGTCCAGGAGCTTGCCTATCTCCTCCCTGAGCATCTCCACGAGTTCCTCCAGGGACATATACTTGTCCTTTTCCACCCTGTCCTGGAGGTTGTCTATGATCTTCAGGGTGGTGTCAACTCCCATATCGGTGGCCACCAGGGCCTCCTCCATCGCGTCGAGGACGTCGTCGTCCACCCTGGACCGTCCTGCGACCGCCCGGGATACCCTCTGGAAAAAACTCTGCTTGGTCTTGGCTACGCCCCTGTCGAATAAACCCATATCTATAGCTGTTGTATCCTACAAAGATATACAAAAACGAATACATAAAAAAACCTGCGAGGGGACGGAATGTCCCTTCGCAGGTCCTGTATAGGTTCGGGCAATTATTTCTTGCCGTCGAAGAAATCCTTAACCTTCGCCTCCTCGACGAGCTGCTCGGTAAATACGTAAGCGCCGGTCTTGGGAGAGCGGTCCATCTTGATGCACCTGACCATGGTCTTGGCGCCGGCTTTCGCCGCAAATGTCGCAACTGCTTTCTTTGCCAT
>JAFRRW010000014.1 GCA_017427885.1 Bacteroidales bacterium | reverse complement strand
TTATACGGTCCCCAAGACCAACACTGAGTTCTGGATGGCTAAGGTTGCCCGGAACCAGGAGCGGGATCAAGAGGTGTGGCGAAAGTTGGAGGCAAAAGGATGGAGTGTCATCATTGTCTGGGAGTGTGAGCTGAAAAAGGCGAAGCTTGCAGAGACCATTGACCGGGTAGCCGGTGAGATTGTCCGGAATGGAGAAGCCTATCGGTCTGCCCAAGAAGAAAGAAATAAAGCGCGGGAAGAGTATCGGCGGGAGAGAAAGGAGTGGAAGGAAAGAGAACAATTCCTCTTGGAAGAGGTGAAATCCATCTGACCTTTCTCCCTTTAACCTCTACCAACAGACGTGAATCTCCACGTACATGTTAGAAGGCCTCGAAACAGCAATTTTGACACACTTTTTGTCACACTAGAAACGAAAAATCCCTCACAGAACGCTCTGTACACTTACACAGTGTTTTGCTCACACAAGGATATTCTGGTATCTTTGCAACCAATGATGACCAAATTAAACAGAATCCTCCCCTGCCTCCTTTGCCTGCTGACAGCCTGCGCGCCATCACCTCGTCAAGTCATTTTCGACACGGACTGGTGGACGGACGTGGACGATGTCTGCGCCGTGAGGGCACTGCTGCAGGCGGAGCGGGAGGGAAAAGTGGCCGTAGAAGGAATCTGCTTGTCGGCGGTGGATTCGCTCAGCGTGGCGTCGCTGTCTTCGTTCCTGGATTATGAAGGACGCAAGGGAGTCTTCCTGGGAGCCGACAAGGCGGCCTCGGACTATTCCGGAACGCCTTCCTGGCACGGAGTTCTGGCGGAAGGACATCCACAGCGGGAAGCGAACACACTGGATGATGTAGAGGATGCCGCAACTTTCTACCGGACAATCCTGGCGAAAGCGAAAATGCCCATGGACATCATCGCCGTTGGCTATCCCAATGCCCTGGCGCTACTTCTGCAGAGTGGCCCGGATGCCATCTCTCCCCTGTCAGGAGAAGAACTCGTGCGGCGGAAGGTCCGCCATCTCTGGATGATGGCCGGGCAATACCCGGAAGGGCGGGAGAACAATTTCATCCGCTCGGAACGAAGCCTGAAGGCTGGATCGGTCATCTGCACCCAATGGCCCACAGAGATTACTTTCCTCGGATATGAGGTGGGTATAAAAGTCAAGGCCGGAGGGAAACTGCCTGAGGATGACCTGCTTCACAAGGTCCTGGCAGCCCATGGGAGCGCCGACGGGCGCTATGCCTGGGATCCTTTGCTGACGTGGCTGGCTTGTCTGGACAACCTCGAAGAGGCCGGCTTCGACGCCGTCCGCGGCACCGTGATCCTTGACACCCTGACCGGAGTCGACCGGTTCGTTCCCTCCCCCGACGGCCGCCACCGCTATGTCAGTATGGTTCACGACTCGGAGTGGTATGTCTCTATGCTTCGTCCCGTCCTCAGGGAAACGGAATAATGTTCCGGGAATCCGCAGGATTTGTTATTTTTGTAACTATGAAAAGAACCGTCTTCCTCTGCGCCGTCTGTGCCCTGGCGCTGATTTCCTGCAATTGTGAAAAGGGAATCAAGAAACTCTCCCCCGTAGATTTCACCGACGTGGACATCCACGATTCCTTCTGGTCCCCCCGGCTGGAGAAGCACAAGACCACGACTCTCGCGGTGTGCATCGACCAGATCGAGAACCAGACTGGCCGCATCCGCAATTTCGAGAACGCCGCCCGCCGCGAGGGGGAACATTCCGGCATCTTCTTCGACGATTCCGACGTATACAAGGCCCTGGAAGGGATGGCATATTCCCTCGCTCTGAACCCCGATCCCGAACTTGAGGCCAAGTGCGACGAGTGGATAGACAAGATGGCCGCGGCCCAGCTGGAAGACGGCTACATCAACACCTTCTACACCCTCACCGGGCTGGACAAGAGGTGGACGGACACGGAGATGCATGAGATGTACTGCGCAGGCCATCTCGCGGAAGCCGCCATCGCCTATTACAAGGCAACCGGCAAGCGCAAGCTTCTCGATGTCGCCATAAGGATGGCCGACCATATGATGGGGGTCTTCGGTCCCGGGAAAAGGGACTGGGTGCCCGGACATGAGGAAATAGAACTCGCTCTCGTAAAGCTTTCCGACGTCACCGGAGAGAAGAAATACCTCGACTTCGCCTATTGGCTCCTTGAAGAAAGGGGCCGTGGCAAAGCCATTTACAAGGAAGGCTCGACCCTTAACGAAGGCTATCACCAGGATGCAGTTCCCGTCTCGGAGCTTTCGGAAATCGAAGGCCACGCAGTGCGTGCCATGTACCTTTTCTGCGGAATGGCCGACGTAGCCGCCCACACCGGGAACACCTCATACATAGCCGCTCTCGACAGGCTCTGGGACGACGTGGTGCTCCGCAACATGTACATCACCGGAGGCATCGGCCAGTCCGCCAACAATGAAGGCTTTGCGGAAGATTACTTCCTGCCCAACAAGGATGCCTACTGCGAAACCTGCGCCTCGGTCGGAATGGTCCTGTGGAACTGGAGGATGTTCCAGTTCAAGGAAGACGCCGTCTATGCCGACATCCTTGAGAAAGCCATGTATAACGGTGCCCTGGCAGGTATTTCCCTCTCAGGAGACAGGTTCTTCTATGTCAATCCCCTGGAATCGGACGGCAACCACCACCGCCTTGCCTGGTTCGGATGCGCATGCTGCCCGAGCCAGATCTGCCGCTTCCTCCCCTCAATCGGCAATTACCTCTACTGCACCGGCGACGGCGCCCTCTGGGTGAATCTCTATATGGGCAACACCCTCAAGACAGATGGCGCGGCCCTCGAAATGGAGACCGCCTACCCCGATGACGGGAAGGTAAGGATTACGGTGGATAATTTGAAATCCAAGCAGTTGCGCCTGAGAATCCCCGGATGGTGCAAGGAGTGGAACCTTTCCGTGAACGGCCAGGCCGTCGATGCCACAGTGGATAAAGGATATGCCGTAATCTCAAGGAAATGGAAGAAGGGGGACGTCGTGGAACTCGGTCTGAAGATGGAGGCCGAGGCGGTGAAGGCCGACCCGAGGGTGAAGGAAGATGAGGGGAAGACGGCTATCCAGCGTGGACCCCTCGTGTATTGCATCGAGGAGGTGGACAACCCCGATGGATTCGACGGAATCACCATCCCCGCCAGCCCCGTATTCGAATATAATGAGGGTGTCATCACCTGCGACGGGGTCAAGCTGATTCCCTATTACGCCTGGGACAACCGCGCCCCCGGAAAGATGAAGGTTTGGATAGACGAAAAGATTTGATATATGGGTAAGAAAACATTCAAGGACTGGTTCCTGGCCACGAGGCCGTGGTCGTTCCCTGCAAGCAGCATGTCGATAGTGACTTCCGGCACGATGATGCTCTGGGTGGCCGCCGTGAACGGCTTCCATTTCGACTGGATCAACGCTGTGCTGGCCCTCATCGCGATGGTGTTCTTCCAGACGGGAGGGAACCTTGCCAGCGACTGGCACGACTACGTCTCCGGAGTGGACAAACCGGGTGAAGAAAGTGTCCAGATACTCACCAGCGGCCTTTTCTCGAAGAAAGAGGTGGCCTGGTTCTCCGCCGCCGCCTTCGCCGTGGCCTGCGGCCTGGGCTTCATCATACTCGCCCGCAGCGGCTGGCTGACGCTGGCCTTCGGAGTCTCCGGTTTCCTGCTTGCCTTTTTCTACTATTTCCTCAAGTTCAACGCCCTCGGCGACCTCTGCATCTTCCTTGAATATGCGCTGATCCCGATGCTTGGCATCAGTTACGTCACCATAGGCCGCATCTGGTGGCCGGTGCTCCTGCTGGCCGCCATCGTAGGTCCCGTCACCGTCGCCATCCTGCACGCCAACAACGCCCGCGACATCCCTTCCGACAGGGCCTCCGGCATCAAGACCTTCGCGATGGTCATCGGCCTCAAGGCCTCCCGCTGGTACTACCACGGCTGCGTCATACTCCCTTATGCGCTTCTCGTGGCAGGCGTCATCGCCGGGCTCTTCCCCTGGACGGTCCTGGTCGCCTTCCTGGCCATTCCCAAGGCCTGGGGCATCATCAAGGACGTCGATGCGATGATGGACGGCGAACATCCGTTCTCCCTGATCGACGTCAGGACGGCCGGTCTCCAGCTTAATTTCAGCCTCCTGATCGCAGTCGGGTTCATCGTGGGGGCCATCTTCGGAATATGATGGCCAGGGATGTGAAAATACTGCTAGGAGGCATAATCCTCGCCTCCGTCCTCTGGTTCTGGATGTTCAGTCCGTGGACGGCCGACCTGGTCCGGAATTTCTGGGCCTGGATGACTGCCGCCGGCATCATCCTCGCCTCATACTCCTTCCTCCTCGCCCCTGCCTGGAAGGAAGACATCCACTTCTCCCTCTCCGAAGTCCTCCTCGGAATCGGCCTTGCAGCCCTGTTCTGGGGCGTTTTCTGGGTTGGAGACAAACTCTCCCAACTACTCTTCGATTTCGCCCGGCCCCAGGTCAACCTGATCTACGGCCTCAAGGACGGCGCCAATCCCCTCTCCGTCGGATTGCTGCTGTTTTTCCTCATAGGCCCCGCCGAAGAGATTTTCTGGCGCGGCTTCATCGAGAAAAGCCTCATTTCCCGCCTCGGGCGCTGGAAAGGCTTCATCATCGCCACCCTCCTCTACTCGTTCGTCCACGTCTGGTCGGGCAACTTTATGCTTATTATGGCGGCCCTCGTCATCGGCGCCCTTTGGGGCTTCATCTATATGATGTGGCCCCGCCACCTCGGCGCCGTCATCATCTCCCATTCCCTCTGGGACCTCGCCGCATTCATTCTTTTCCCTTTATGATTTTTAAATAAATGATTATTCCTGTATATCTTTCAGTGACAGTGCCACCCTCGGCAAGATGAGAGAGGGGAATAATCAAAGGATAAAATATGGATATGGACAATGAAGTTTTAAGAGCCATCCGGGAGCGCCGGAGCATCAGAAAATACCGTCCCGAACAGATTAAGGACGAAGAACTCCAGGCCGTGCTGGAAGCAGGTACCTGGGCCCCTTCAGGTATGGGTTACCAGAATTCATACATCTGCGCCGTGCAGGACAAGGAAACCTGCGACAAGATCAGGCGACTGAACGGCGAAGTGCTGGGCAATCCCGAAGCTGACCCCTACTACGGCGCCCCCACCATCATCCTTGTCTTCTCCAAATCCGACTGGCACAACACCGTCAAAGACGGATCCCTCGTGCTCGGGACGATGCTCCTCGCCGCCTCGACCATCGGTCTCGGCGGCTGCTGGATCAACCGCTGTGAAGAGGTTTTCGCCAGCGAGGGAGGCAAGGCCCTTCTGGGTAAACTGAAGGTTCCCGAAGGCTACGAGGCCGTCGGCAGCATGTCGCTGGGATACCCCGCCTCACCGGCAAGGGCGCCCAGGCCGAGGAAAGAAGACTATTTCAGGGTGATCAAATAGGCTAGCGCAGCCTCTCGTTGTATATCCCTATCTCCGCCACGGTGACGAAATCGTGGCCCGAGACCTCCTCGCTGCCAGAGGCGGCGGTGCCCGAGGTCGATCCCTTACCGCTCTTCACCGTGAACCTGATCGCATCGGCGACCACTGCAGGGAACCGCATAATCTTGACGCGGCCCTCCGAATGGTAGTCCGCCACCTTGTGCCACTCCCCGGCCCTCCTGTATTCCAGGGTATAATCCTTCACGCCGTACTGGCCCGCCTTCTGAGTGACCGAGACGGCGTTCACGGCCTGCTCCGAGCCGAGATAAACTGTCAGGAAGGGGTTCTCAATGAGAGGATGGGCCACCCAGGCCGTGCGGAAACTGTCGTCGTTGGCCAGGTCCATTATGTCGCAGTCGTAACTCCAGCTGCTCTCCACCCTCTTCCCCTTCGCCAGGTTGCTGGACACGAAGGGAGCCGGAACCTCGCCGAGAACCGGCAGGTCCTTCTCCTTCTTCCACATCTTCCCTATCTGTTTCAACGCCTCCAGGGCGTTGTCGTCCATAAGGCCGTCCCTGTTGGGGGCCACGTTCAGGATGAAATTGCAGAAGACGTCCTTCATCGGCCTGATGTTGTCCTCGACGATCATCTTCGGGTCCTTCACCGGCGTCGTAGGCATATATTCCTTCCAGAACCAGGTCTTCTGGATGGGCATGCAGGACAGGGCCGGGAGGGTGTTGGTCTCCTTCGAGATGTGCTGGCCGGCATTCTGCTCATACGATTTGATGTCGGTGTAGAACATTCCCTCGGCGGGATATTTCGCGGCGTTCAGGTCCATCAGGAGGCATTCCGGCTGGATTTCCTTGACGAGGGCGTAAATCTCCTCGAAGGGAATCTCATCGTAGGAAATGCGGCTCCAGGGGGCGTCCCAGCCGTCGATGATTATCGCGGAGATTTCCCCATAGTTGGTCAGGAGTTCCCTCATCTGTGCCTTCACCATATCCACGTGCTCGGGGACTATGTATCCCGGACGGAGACGGTGGTGGGTGTCGAGGATGGAATAATAGAGCATCACCTTGAGCCCCTCGGCGCGGAAGGCGTCCACGAACTGGCGCACGACGTCCTTGCCGTAAGGGCTGTTCATCACGTTGTAATCCGTGGTCCTGGTGTCCCAGATGCAGAATCCGCTGTGATGCTTGGTGGTGAGGCAGCCGTAGGTCATGTTCGCCGATTTCGCGGCCCTGGCCCACTGGCGGCAGTCAAGTTTCGTGGGGTTGAAAACCTCGGCGGGAGTGTCCGGATCCGGCCAGTCCTCGGGAGTGTAGGTGGGAATGTTGTAGTGGATGAACATCCCGAAACGGAGGTCGACGAAGTCCTGCTGGACCTCCTTCAGGGACCTGTTCTGGGCCTGCAACGCCCACAAGGGCAGGACCGCGGAAAGCAGTATTGCCAATAAACCTTTCATAATTCCTGACTTTTAATGGGTTCGCCCGTCAATCCTCCCCCGCTTCCTTGAGACGCTCTGCGTTCTCGGCTATTGTGAGTTGGTCTATGCACTCCTGGATGTTCCCGTCCATGAACCCCGGAAGGTTGTAGGTGGACCAGCCGATGCGGTGGTCGGTCACCCTGGACTGGGGATAGTTGTAGGTGCGGATCTTCGCGGAACGGTCGCCGGTAGAGACCATCGTCTTGCGCTTTTCCGATATGCTGTCGAGGTATTTCTGGTGCTCGAGGTTGTAGAGCCTTGTGCGGAGTTCCTCCAGGGCCCTCTCGAAGTTCTTGATCTGCGAACGCTCTTCCTGGCACTGGACCACCAGTCCCGAAGGGATGTGGGTGAGGCGGACGGCGGAATAGGTGGTGTTGACGCCCTGGCCGCCGGGACCGGAAGAGCAGTAGGTATCCTTGCGGATGTCGTTCATGTCGAGGGTCACGTCGAACTCGCCGGCCTCGGGGAAAACGGCCACGGACGCGGCCGAGGTCTGTATCCTGCCCTGTGTTTCGGTCTGCGGCACACGCTGAACGCGGTGGACGCCCGACTCGTATTTCATCGTTCCGTACACCCCGTCGGAAGCGGACGAGAGCTTGAAGACCACCATCTTGTAGCCTCCGGCCGTACCGGGAGCCTCGTCGTTGATCTCCAGTTTCCAACCCTTTATCTCGGCGAACTTGGCGTACATACGGAAGAGGTCTCCCGCGAAGATGGCCGCCTCGTCGCCGCCGGTGCCGCCGCGGATCTCGACTATCGCGTTCTTGGAGTCGTCGGGATCGGCGGGGATGAGGAGTATCTTTATCCTCTGCTCCATCTCGGGAATCCTGGGCTCGATGTCGGCGATCTCCGCACGGGCCATCTCCTTGAGTTCCTCGTCCTTCTCGTTGATCATTATATCCTTCGCCTCGGCGAGTTCCTCGACCATTCCCTTATATTCCAGACCGGTCTTTATCACCGGCTCCAGCTGCTTGTAGTCCCTGTTGAGCTGGACGAACTTCTTCATGTCCGAGACCACCTCGGGGCTGGAGAGCTGCTCCTGGAGTTTGAGGTATTTCTCCTGAAGGCTCAGGATTTTATCTATAAGTGTATTGTTATCTGCCATAATTTATTGTCTATATGAGGTTTATAAAAAGAAATGAAACGTCTTGCCCGGAGACCTCCGGGAAAACTTACAAGTGCTTAAGGTAGCACCTGCGCCTCATATAGGGTTCGTGGTCGTACCTCCCCCAGGTGTTGGTGGCGCTGATTCCCTCGATCTGGGGATTGGTGACCGTCCACACGCTGCCGTTCCTGTGGCAGCGCTCGGAGGTGCCGATGTGCAGCAGGCTGGAAACCCCGGTGTTCTGATATTTATCCACCGCCCCGTTGAGCATCAGGTCCATGTCCCTGTAGTTCCTGAGGGCTTTGAGGAGATGGAACCAACCGAAGGGGAAGAGATGCCCCTTGGCCTTCTGGAGGGCTCGGGATATGGAGGGGAAACACACGGCGAAGGCGACGAGGTCGTCGTCCTTGTCCAGGATCACTATCGAGGTCTTGTCGCTGAGGTAAGGAAGCACGGAACCGAGTTCCTCGGTCATCTCCTCCTTCGTGAAGGGCACGAAGTTGTTCACCGTGCCGGCGAAACTCTCGTTATAGACATCGAAGAACCTCATAACCAGTTGCGGGTCCTTCTTCATCCGGTCTATGCTGCCCTCGTGGAGGTCGTAGCGGCCGTAGAGCATCTTGCTCACCCTCACCACCTTCTCGGGGATGTCCTGGCAGGCCGGCATCTTGTACTGCAGCCAGTCCAGTTCCTTCTCATATCCGAGCCTGGTTACGAAATCGTTGTAGTAGGGGAAATTGTAGATGGTGTTGAACTGGGGAATGTTCTCGAATCCCTCCACCAGCATCCCCTGTTTCCCGAGGGTATTGTAATAGAGGGGGCCGTGGATCTCGTCCATACCCATCTCCCTGGCCCAGTCCTCGGCCGTGCCGATGAGAAGTTTCGCAACCTCGAAGTCGTCGATGGTGTCGAACCACCCGAAACGGGCCCTCTTGAGGCCGAACCTCTCGATGTACCTGGGATTCACGATGGCGCAGATGCGCCCGACCACCTTCTTACCGTCGGTGACGATCCACAGTTTATGGGGGCAGTACCTGGCGGTGGATATCCCGTCGGTCAGGGCCTTGCGTTCCCCTCCGTGAAGGGCAGGGACATACTGCGGACAATCCTTATAGAGGATGTCCGGGAAGGATATGAACCTGTTCAGGTCCTTTTTCGAGACGACTTCGTGAATCTTGTAATCAGGCATCGGCTTGGGTTTCAGTATAAATCGGGCAAATTTACTAATTATCCGTCTAATGGACAAATTCAGAGCCCCTTCGCCTTGCCCTCGTCCCAGATGGCGTCCATCTCGGCCAGGGTCATCTTCCCGAGGTCGAGCCCCCTTTCCTTGGTCTGGCTCTCCAGATAGTTGAAGCGTCTCCTGAATTTCGCGCAGGCCTTGTCGAGGGCGACGGAAGCGTCTATCCCATAGAGCCTAGAGGCATTGACCAGGGCGAACAGCGCATCCCCGAACTCCTCCTCCATATGGGCGGGATCGTTCTCCTCAGCGGCCTCCCTGGCCTCCCCTACCTCCTCGTCCACCTTGTCCCACACGTCCTCCTTCTTCTCCCAGTCGAAGCCCACGGCGCTGGCCTTGTCCTGCATAGTATATGCCTTCAGCACGGGCGGGAAACTGTCCGGCACGCCTCCGAGGATCGAGCGGTTCCCTCCCTTCTCCTTCGTCTTTATGAGTTCCCAGTTCTTGGCGACCTCCTCTTCCGTAAGGCCTTCCGATGCCCCTCCTCCGAATATGTGGGGATGGCGGAATATCATCTTCCCGCATTCCTTCTCGGCCACGTCGGCCATGTCGAACTTCCCATTCTCCTCAGCGATATGGGCATAGAAGACAACGTGGAGGAGGATGTCCCCCAATTCCTTCTTGATGTCCTCGTCGTCGCCCCTGAGGACGGCGTCGGAGAGTTCATATACCTCCTCCACCGTCATCGGTCGCAGGGATTCGTTGGTCTGGGCACGGTTCCACGGGCATTTCTCGCGGAGGGTGTCCATTATGTCCAGCAGACGGCCGTACTGTTCGAGTTTTTCCTTTCTGGTGTGCATACCTCCCGAATGTTTCGGCAAATTTACAAAAAAGGCGTATCTTTGCGAGCGTTCAGGACGAGCAGTATGAAAGAAATCCGATACACCACCCCCGACGAGGCCGTAAAGGCCGTAAAGTCCCACGACCACATCCATCTGAGCAGCGTGGCCAGCGTGCCCCACTGCCTCATAGTGGCCCTCGTGCGCCGTGCCGACCGCGGTGAGATCATGGACGTGCGGTTCCACCATTTCCACACCGAGGGACCCGCCCCCTATTCCGAGCCGAAGTACACCGGCATCCTGTTCGACCAGGGCTTTTTCATCGGACCCAACGTCAGGGCCAACGTGAATGCCGGCTACGCCGACTACCTGCCCGTGCATCTTGGTGAGTCCCAGAAACTTTACCGCTGCGGAGCACTTCCCTGCGACGTCGCGATGGTTCAGGTCTCCCTTCCCGACGAAAAGGGAATGGTATCCCTCGGCACATCCGTGGACGCCTCAGTCGCCGCCGTCGAGATGGCGAAGACCGCCATCGCCGTGGTCAACCCCCACGTGCCCTTCGCCTACGGCGACCTCATCCCCCTGGAGAGGTTCGACTATGTGGTGAAGGACGACACTCCCCTGGTTACCAAGGATTTCGCCGAGCCCACCCCGACAGAGGTGCTCATCGGTAAGAACTGCGCCGAACTCGTTCCCGACGGGGCCTGCATCCAGATGGGAATCGGGGCCCTGCCCAACGCCCTCGCCGGCCAGCTGAGGAACCACAAGGACCTCGGCCTGCACACCGAGATGTTCGCCGACGGCCTTCTCAGGCTCATAAAAGCCGGCGTCATCAACGGGTCAAGGAAGAAGATAGACAGGGGCAAGGTGGTGGCTTCCTTCCTGCTCGGCAGCCACGAGGTCTATGATTTCATCGACCACAATCCGATGGTGGAGATGAGGGATATAAAATACACCAACGATCCCTGGGTCATCGCGCAGAATCCCAATATGATGGCCATCAATTCGGCCACGGAGGTGGACCTTACCGGACAGATCAGCGCCGACTCCATCGGCACCCGCATCTTCTCGGGCACCGGAGGGCAGCTGGAATTCGTGAAGGGGGCGTCGATGTCGGAAGGAGGCAAATCGGTGACGGCCTTCGCCTCCCGCACCCGCAACGGCCAGCCGAAGATAGTCCCCCTGCTCAATCCCGGAGCCGGAGTGGTCACGCCACGCGCCGACGCCCACTGGGTGGTCACCGAATACGGTGCCGTGGACCTCTACGGCAAGTCATTACAGGAAAGGGCGAAGCTGCTGATCAGCATCGCCCATCCCGATGACCGTGAAATGTTGGACCGCGCCGCCTTCGACCGCTTCGGGCCCAACTATCACAATTTCTCAGTTTAAAATCATTCCTCCATCGAGGCGATGACGTCGAGGTTGACGGCGCGGAGCTTGGCCTCGTTCATCTTTATAACCTTGCGGTCATAGGTCATAAGGCCGTTCACCTCGCCCTCCACGTCGGTGGTCTGGGTGTAGACCGCCGCGGAGCAGCCGAAGCCTACGAGTTCCTTCAGGAGGCCGGCGAAATTGGTGTACTCGGTGAGCACCTCGTCGCCGTCCTTGTACTGGACATATCCCCAGTTCCTGTCGGTCTGCCAGAGGTGTCCCTCCAGCGGAAGGCCGATGCCGCCGTACTCACCCAGGACGTTGACCATCTGGAAATCCCAGAAGCTCATCCAGGGCTCGGGGTAGTTGTGGCAGTCGATGATGTCGCCGATCTTGGTGTCCTGACGGGTCATACCCTTCTCCCTCCTGCGGGTGTACCAGTTGCCTCCGGAGGCCATGTTGATGAGCCTGGTGGGATCCTTCTCGCGGGTGAAATCCACGGCCGCAGCGGTGTTGAACTGGGCCCAGGCCTCGTTGAAGGGCACCCACACGGCAATGCACTGGAACTTGTTCAGCTGGGCTATTATCTCACCCCATTCCTTGTAATAATTGGTCCTCGCAGCCCTGGAGGCGCGTACGTCCTCGCCGCGGTTGTAGGTCTGGGTGTCCCAGCGGGCGCCGTTGTGGGCGCAGAACGAAGGCATGTCCTGCCATACGAGGACGCCGTGCTTGTCGCAGAAGTAGTACCACCTGGAAGGCTCCACCTTGATGTGCTTGCGGATCATGTTGAAGCCGAAGTCGCGGGTCTTGATGACATCAAATTCAAGCGCTTCGTCGGTGGGAGCGGTGTAGAGGCCGTCGGGCCACCAGCCTTGGTCGAGGGGGCCGAACTGGAAGAGGAGGTTGTCGTTGACAGCCATCCTCTTGCGTCCGGACTTGTCCTTCTGCGCAGAAATCTTCCTGAGGGCGGTATAGCCCAGGATCTCGTCCACGGCCTTTCCTCCCCTTTCAAGGGTGATCTTCAGGCCATAGAGATAAGGACTGTCGGGAGACCAGAGTTTAACATCGGGGATGACGACCTTCACGGGCTCGCCGGCCGCCGCCTGGGCGTCCGCCACGACGGGACCCGCACCCTTCTCGGGATCGTATCCCACTCCGCCGTCGATGACGGCCACCTTCACCCTGTCGCCGGGCTTCGCGCCACAGACATCGACGTCAAGGGTGACGGAGCCCTCCGCAATGTCGGAAGCCACGTTGTAGTCGGCTACGAAAGCGTCGGGAACGGCCTCCAGCCACACCGTCTGCCAGATGCCGGAAACAGCCGTGTACCAGATGCCTGAAGGGTTGGAAACCTGCTTTCCGCGGGGCTGTATGTCATTGTCTGTGCCGTCGAGCACCTTGATCACGAGTTCCTGGTTACCTCCCTTGTTGAGAGCCGGGGTGATGTCGAAGGAAAAATGGGTGTATCCTCCGGTATGGGAGCCTATCTCCTTTCCGTTCACCCACACCTGGGCCGACCAGTCCACGGCCTCGAAATTCAGCCTCACCTTCTTTCCCTTCCATCCTGCGGGCAGTCTGAAGGAAGTCCTGTACCAGAGGGCGTCGTCGGGGGTGAAGGTCCTGCCAACACCGGAGAGCGAGGATTCCACGCAGAAGGGGACGAGGATCTTCCCGTCGGCCTTCGTGGGCCTGGTGGCTTCCTTTCCGACTATGGCATAGTCCCACAGCCCGTTGAGGTTGAGCCAGTTGCCGCGTACCAGCTGCGGCCTGGGATATTCCTGGTGAACATTGGCGGGAGTGACCTCCTCAGCCCATTTGGTCCTGATATGGTCTCCGGCGGGAGCCCAGTTCTGCGCTGACACAAGGCCTGAGAATGCCAGGGCCGTCGCCAGCAGTGCGGTAATTCTGATGTTCATATCGATAAGAGTTAATTGTTTGTCGGACATTACAAATATAGAATAAAATCGGTCACCCCAAGGGGTATTCCGGAAATATTTTCATAAATTTGTATGAATTGACGGAATTCTTATGATATCCTTCCTTTTAAGCGTCCTCGCCCTGATTCTGGGGTACATATTCTACGGAGGCTTCATCTCCAGGGTCTTCGGGCCCGATCCGGCCAGGCCTACGCCTGCCATAAGCAAGGCTGACGGGGTGGACTACATCCCTATGCCCACCTGGAAGGTGTTTATGATCCAGTTCCTGAACATAGCCGGCACGGGGCCCATCTTCGGAGCCATTATGGGCGCGAAGTTCGGCCCTGCGGCCTATCTCTGGATAGTGTTCGGCTGCATTTTCGCCGGCGCCGTCCACGACTACCTTTCCGGAATGATTTCCATAAGGCACGGCGGGGCTGGATTCCCCGACCTGGTCGGTTTCTATCTCGGGAAAAACACCAAGAACGTGATGCTGGCGTTCTCCATCGTGCTTCTTCTCCTCGTCGGAGCCGTGTTCGTCTATTCCCCCGCCATAATCCTCGGCGGCATAGCCCCGGTGGCAGGCAGCGGGACCGGAACCTCGATGATGTTCTGGGTGGCCGTCATCTTCATTTATTACATCCTCGCGACGATGCTTCCGATCGACAAGATCATCGGAAAGATATATCCCGTTTTCGCCTTCGCCCTCATATTCATGGCCTTCTCCCTGATGGTCTGCCTTATTGCGAGATGGCCCTCGATCCCTGAACTTTGGGAGGGACTGGGCAACAGGGGACATTCCCTGGGGGTGAACGGCCAGACCATCTTCCCCTGCCTGTTCATCACCATCGCCTGCGGGGCCGTGAGCGGCTTCCACGCCACCCAGAGCCCTATGATGGCCAGGTGCATCAAGAACGAGAAACTCGGAAGGCCGGTCTTTTACGGTTCTATGATAATGGAAGGCCTCGTGGCCCTCATCTGGGCGGCGATATCGTCCTACTTCTTCTTCGATTCCGGTGCCGCGGAGGTAGGTTCATCCCTGAGCGCCCAGGCGCCCGAAGTGGTGACTAAGGTTTCCACGGGATGGCTCGGTATATTCGGCGGGATACTCGCCATCCTCGGCGTCGTCGCAGCCCCCATCACCAGCGGAGACACGGCCCTTCGGAGCGCCAGGCTCATCACCGCCGACTTCCTGAAGATCGACCAGAAAAAGGTCCGCAACCGCCTCCTGACCTGCCTCCCCATTTTCATTCTGGTGGCCATACTTCTGAAAATCAATATGTCCGATTCGCAGGGGTTCAACAAGGTATGGGGATGGTTCGGCTGGGCAAACCAGACGCTTTCCGTCTTTATGTTATGGACGGCCACCGTATATCTTGCAAAGACCAAGAAAGGGCAGTTCTACTATTTCCTGGCGCTGATTCCGGCCTCCTTCATGACTTCCGTCGCCGTCACGTATTTCTTCGTGTCGAAGACAGGAATCCTCCCCGCCGGCTGGACCTTCACCGTAGGACTGGCGACCTTCCTTCTCTCCCTCATCGCCTTCGACCTCTGGCGGATACACAGACTGAAGATAACAATTAACAATCAATGATATGCTTGACAAAGAAAGAGGGCTGTACATAGCCCACAGTGACAACGGGCCGATCAGCATGCTCGGCAAGATGGCCAACAGGCACGGCCTCGTGTGCGGAGCCACCGGAACGGGAAAGACCGTCACACTCCAGGTCCTCGCCGAAACCTTCTGCCAGGCGGGAGTCCCCTGCTTCATGGCCGATATGAAGGGAGACCTCTCCGGAATCAGCCAGCCCGGAAAGACCAGTTCGTTCATAGAGAAGAGGATGCCCGAGTTCGGGATAGAGAATCCCCAGTTCCAGGGCTGCCCGGTGCGTTTCTTCGACGTTTTCGGAGAGCAGGGCCATCCGATGAGGGCCACTATCTCCGACGTGGGGCCGATGCTCCTGGCGCGTCTCCTCGAACTCAATGACGTCCAGAGCGGAATCCTCAACATCGTCTTCAGGATCGCCGACGACGAAGGCCTCCTCCTTATAGATATGAAGGACCTCCGCGCGATGCTGGACTTCGTGTCCAGGCACGCCTCCGAATACCGGTCGACCTACGGCAACATCACCTCCGCCAGCATCGGTTCCATCCAGCGCGCCCTGCTGGCCCTTGACAGTGAGGGAGCCGACCTGTTCTTCGGGGAACCCGCCTTCGACGTGCTCGACCTCCTGCAGACCGAAGGTGGCAAGGGCATCATGAACGTCCTTGCGGCCGACAAACTGATGCTCAAGCCGAAACTCTATTCCACCTTCCTGCTCTGGATGATGTCCGACCTCTACGAGAAACTTCCCGAAGTCGGCGACCTGGACTATCCCAAGCTCGTTTTCTTCTTCGACGAAGCCCATATGCTGTTCGAGGGCACTTCCAATGCGATGGTGTCCAAGATCGAGCAGATCATAAGGCTCATCCGAAGCAAGGGCGTGGGCATCTATTTCGTCACCCAGTATCCCACCGACGTTCCCGAGTCCGTCCTCGGACAGCTCGCCAACAAGGTGGAGCACGCCCTGCGTTCCTACACTCCGAAGGACCAGAAGGCCGTTCGCGCCGCCGCGGAATCCTTCAGGACCAACCCCGCCTTCGACACAGCCACGGCGATTTCCGAACTCGGAACCGGCGAGGCCCTCGTATCCTTCCTGGATGAAAAGGGAGCCCCCAACATCGTCGAGAGGGCGAAGATCCTCTTCCCGCTGAGCCAGATCGGAGCCATCACCGAGGGCCAGAGGCTCGATGCCATCAAGCAGTCCCGCCTCTACGGCAAATACGACAAGATGGTCGACCGCGAGAGCGCCTTCGAGGTCCTGCTGAAGCAGGCCGAGGAGCAGGTGGAGGAAGAAGAGAAGGGCAAGGGGAAGGCTGAGAAGGCAAAGAAGAAGACCGCCAAGCAAGGCGTAGCGGCCAAGGTGCTCAAGGCCGTCGTGACCGCACTAACGGCCAGCGTCGCCACCAACCTCGGCACGATCGTATCCAATTCCGTCACCGGCAAGAAGTCGAAGACTTCCACCAAGGACGCCGCCGGACGTGCCGTCAAGAACGCCACCTCCGCAGCCACCCGCACCATCACCCGTGAACTCACCCGCGGAGTCCTCGGAAATCTGGTCAAATGAGATATTCCCTGAGTACCTTTCAGATGACGCCGCTTCGCGGCCCCTCCCTAAAGGGCCCCTCCCTCTTATGTTGCCGAGGGTGGCACAGTCACTGAAAGGTACTCAGGGAATATCTCAGGAAAGAAAAATTATCCTTCGAAGAAAGAGAAGTGGACGCGACCGTACCGCTTCTCTTTTTTGAACGCCGGATGGTCCGTGAATGAATGTTCGTCCCCGTGTTCGAGGATGAAATAGCAGCCGGGATGGAGGATTCCGGCGGACAGGACCTTGTCGGGAATGGTCTCGAGGGCGTCCAAGGCATAGGGAGGGTCTGCGAAGACGATGTCGAACTTCTCCTTGCAGACGTCGAGGAAATCGAAGACGTTGTCCCTCACGACCGTCACGTTGCTTATGCCCAGGCGGCCGGCCTCGCGCCTTATGAAAGTGGCGTTCTCCCTGGCCATCTCCACGCACCAGACGTGCCCGACGCCCCTGGAGGCGAACTCGAAGGAGACCGCTCCCGTGCCGCCGAAAAGGTCCAGGACCTTCAGGCCGGGAAACTCGTATTCGTTGTCAAGTACGTTGAAAAGGCCCTCGCGGGCGAAATCCGTGGTGGGACGGGCCTTGTAGCCGGGAGGAGGGTCGATCTGCCTGCCTTTGAGGGAACCCCCGATTATCCTCATAGGTCAAGCACCTCCACGGCCTTGAAATAGCGGTAAAGCGACATCTCCTGGTCGGCGGTGAGAGGGGTGCGGAAGCACACCGTGGACACCTCGGGATTCATCTGTAGTTTCTTCAGAGCCAGGAAGATGAAATACTGCGCCGTGGTGAAATCCACCGCCCCGTAACTGTTGCAGAGCATAAGGCTGCGGCCCTGGGCGACCGCCAGGCAGAGGGTGGAATCGTGCCAGGAGGCGAGGATCTTGTTGTATTCTCCGAGGGAAGGAAGGTCCCTGAGGATGTAATACATCTCCGGAAGGACGGGGGCCTGGTTGCCGGAGGTGTCGGTCACGGTCTGGGAAAGGACACGGGAGAGGGACTCCCCTATCGAATTGGAATAGATCAGCACGGAATCCAGCCAGGGCACCTCCACGCTTTCCACCTTGTCGCCCTCCCCGAGGCTCACGACCTCCTCGAGGGCGGCCCGGGCCGATTCCGGATCGAAGAAATTGGCGGGAACGAGGGTGAACTTAGGGGTGAGGAGGGATATCTCGACGGTGTCGTAACGGCCCTGGAACTCAGGGGTGGTGAAGATGCGGTCCGCACCGAGCCAGCCTGACTTCCGGGTACCTTCCGGGCCGGAAACTGTAAAAGAATATCCACTCAAGGTCACTTGAATGGATATCCTTTCGATGTTTCTTTCAGACATTACTCCCAGTTGCCGGCGTTGTTGTTAGGCGCCGTCACGCTGCCGACCTGGAGGCCTTCGTACTTGTTCTGGTTCTGCCGGTCGTAATTCAGATTGACAACCAGCTGACGCTCCAGACCCTTGAGCAAATCGTCGTACGGCATCTTGGCCTCGAAGAGAGGTACGTCAACACCTGATACCTTCTTGACGACGGCATCCATAAGCACGGGCTTGCCACCGCTGAAAGGAATGATTCCGAGGGAGTCGATGTCGAAGTCCTCGCGGCCGTGGAAGAGGGTATCCTTCACCGCAACGTTCTGGTTGATCGAGAACACGAGGTTCCTGTCGCCCTTGTTGTAGAGATCGAAGAGGATCTCGGGGGTGACCTTGCCCTTGTGGGCCTTCTTCACGGCGTCGGTGTGGGCCACGGCGAGGGAGTCGTCGCTGGAACCGACCTGCATGACGATCTTCATCTTGCCGTTATTGTAGAAATCCCTGAGAGTGTCGAGGGAGGCGGTGAACCTGTTGTTGACGCTCTTGTAAGCGACTTCGAGGTCGCGCAGGTCTTTCATGCGCTGGATACCCACAGTCTCGCGATGGGCCTTCTCCTTGTTGAAGTTCACAGGCTCCATAACACTCTGGACGATGAGATAAACAAGCCAGACAATCAGCAGTGCGAGCACTACGCTCAGAATCTTTTTCAATACTCCGTTCATTATCTTATGTATTTATTTGTCACAAACCCAAAAACTTGGAGGATACCGGACAAAGTTATGAAAATGATTTATGAAATGCAATAAAATTGTGTAATTTTGCGGAGGAATACTTATGGAAGGAAAGGACGTCATATCCGGAAGCGCATTCGCCGATATCATTTCGGGGTCGCGGAGAACCGTCCTCGCCGTCCACACCCATCCCGACGGGGATGCCATCGGCTGCGGGACCGGCCTCCTGCATTTCATACGCGAGGTCCTCGGCAAAAGGGCGGTGCTAGCCGTCCCCGACGCCATACCCGACAACCTCCTCTTCCTACTTGAAGGCCTGGGGGATTCCGTCCTCGTCCACGATTCCCGTCCTGAAGAGACCGAGAAAGCCATCGCGGAGGCTGACCTCATTATAGGAATGGACATCAGCGGCTTCGACCGCACAGGCCCCCTGAAGTCCTTCCTCCATTCCTCGAAAGCCCGCAAGATTCTGATAGACCATCACCTTAATCCCGACACGGACGCCTTCGACGTCGCCTTCAGCGACACCGAAGTCTCCTCCTCCTGCGAACTCCTGTACCGTATCCTTTCGGACACCGTGCAGATCCACGGCGACGCCTCCCTCCTCCCCCTCCCCGCGGCGACGGCCCTTATGACAGGGATGACCACCGACACCAACAATTTCGCGAACTCCGTCTTCCCCGGCACCCTCAGGATGGCCTCCGACCTCCTTTCCTCCGGCGTGGACAGGGAGATGATCATAGACAACGTCTATCACGCCTACCGCGAGAACCGGATTCGCCTTCTCGGATTCCTGCTGTACGATCGCCTGGGCATCACCCCCTCCGGAGCCGCCTATATGGTCCTCACCCGGAAGGAAATGGAAGATTTCGGCATCTCCGAGGCCGAGACCGAGGGTTTCGTGAACATCCCCCTGTCGATCGGGAAGGTGAAGATTAGCATCTTCCTTCGCGAGGAAGACGGTTTCTTCAGGGTGTCCGTGAGATCGAAGAAGGGCATCTCCGCCAACGCCCTGGCAATGAAATATTTCAACGGAGGCGGCCACGAGCTCGCCGCCGGAGGCAAACTCTTCCTTTCCGAAGAAATACGGTCCGGAAAGAATGCCGAAGACTATGTTGTCCGGGTGACCGGCGAATACCTTGAAGGAAGATGAAAAGACTGATCCCTGCCATACTCACGGTCCTGATCCTGGCCGCCGTCCCCTTCTCCTGCTCCAAGGATAAGGACTCGAGCGCGGAGGCGAACCAGGAAAAGAACATCGCCGCCCTGGTGGAATCCATCCTCTCTTCGGTCGAGGGTTCATACGTTGTGTACCAGGACGGGGTGACGAGGGTTGTGGTGACCCCCGGCGATCCTTCCGACTCCCTCTCCGACGACGGGTCGGCGACGGTCTATTACGCAGGCTACACCCTGCCCGGCTCCACCCTTTCCACGGCGAACCTCTTCGTTACCAACTACAAGGAATTCGCCGAGGAGGTCTCCTGGAGCGTCTCCGACAGCACCGTTTTCCAAAGCGTCGTCCTGTCCCCCTCGGACAAGAATCTCCTCCCCGGACTTCGCAGGGGGCTTCCCGGCGTCCACAGGGGGGAGGAGTCCGTAATCCTCTTCACTTCGAAATATGGTTTCGGCGGAAGCCGGAACGGCACGATTAATGCACATTCCGCCCTGGCCTACCAGATTTGGGTGCAGGCCGTCAACAAAGAATAAAGTCATACTGACAATATGAGAATCAAACAATTGACAATACTCCTTTCCGCAGTCGCAGCGGCCCTGCTGTGCGGCTGTGCAAAAGAACATACGGAATCGGAAGCCGACGCCGCCAAGAGAGAGTTCGACGCCTGGCTTGCCAAGAACTATCCCAATGCCACCCGCACGGGAAGGGGCGTGTACATTGTCAGCGACACACCCGGAACGGGAGCGGCCTTCAACACCGACTACGACGTTTTCGCCGTAGTCGACTATGTCTGGAAAGACCTGCAGGGAAACGTGACGGCCACCTCCGAAGCAGATTTGGCCAAGCAGATAGGAAGCTATAAACCAGCCAATTTCTACGGTTCCTCCACCTGGGCGATCTTTCCTACGGAGACATACGCCGGCATCTACGATGGCATCAAGGACATGAGGGTCGGAGGAACCCGGGTGTTCATCACTCCCTCCTGGCTCAACACCAACGCCGATTATTCCTCCGAGGAAAAATACCTCAAGAAATACGACCCCGATGATTGTACCCCCTCCTCCATCATCACCGTCACCCTCCTGGAGAAGATCGAAGACATCGAAAAATACCAGATCGATTCCATCGACAGATATAACATAAGGACCTTCGGCCACAAACTGGATTCAGCACGCATCGGTTATTACTACTTGCAGACACAGAAACCTACCGACGACCTGTCCCTCAAGGATTCGACGGTTTACATCAACTACACCGGACGCCTGCTCAACGGCCAGGTGTTCGACACCACCATCGAAGACACGGCGAAACTGTACAACGTCTACGAACCCTCCAGGGATTATGAACCGATAAAGGTGAGCATGGGAGAATCGGTGGACAAGCTCAAGCTGGGAGACTCGGAATCCAATTCCGGCGTCGCCACCTCGAACATGACTTCCGAGGGCGTCATCAGGGGCTTCGCCTACACGGTCTTCAATATGAAGCATTACGAGAAAGGCACCTGCATCTTCATTTCCAGCTACGGCTACGCGGCCAAGGGAAGCGGGAGCACGATACCCGCCTACGCACCCCTGAGGTTCGACATTGAACTGGTGGACAAACCATAAAAGAGGCTCCGGATGGCATCAGGTGGCAACATACCGACTGAACTGGGCACCCGGAAGATAAGCACCCTGCTGAAGCAGTACGCGGTCCCTGGCATCATCGCCATGACCGCGTCTTCTTTGTACAATATGGTGGACAGCATCTTCATCGGGCATATTCCCGGCGTCGGTTCCTACGCCATAGCCGCCCTCGCCATCTGCTCCCCCCTGATGAACATAGCCGTGGCCCTCGGCACCCTCGTAGGCGTGGGCGCCTCCACCATAATGTCCATCCTCCTCGGGCAGAACAACTACGAGGTGGCCCGCAAGGTCCTTTCCAACGAAGTCACCCTGAACATAATACTCGGCCTCCTGTTCATCTTCGCCACCATCCCCTTCCTGGACCCTATCCTGTATTTCTTCGGGGCCAGCGAAAACACCCTCCCCTTCGCCCGGGACTATATGGTGATAATCCTACTGGGCAACGTCATCACCCATCTGTATTTCGGCCTCAACAGCATGATCCGGGCCGCCGGGAATCCACGGCTGTCGATGAACCTCACCATCTTCACCGTGGTGAGCAACACCATCCTGGACCCTATATTCATCTTCGTGCTCGGGATGGGCATCCGCGGAGCGGCCATAGCGACCGTCCTCTGCCAGACCATGGCCCTCGCCTGGACGATGAAATATTTCCTCGATAAGGATAATTTCATCCATTTCCCCAAGAAGATACTGGGGCTTGACTGGAGGGTGGCGAAGGACTCCCTGGCCATCGGGCTCGGTCCCTTCCTGATGAACACGGCATCCTGCATCGTGGCACTCTTCATCAACCAGCAGCTCAGGAAATACGGCGGAGACCTCTCCATCGGAGCCTACGGAATCGCCGGCAGGATCACCTTCCTGTTCATTATGACCGTCGCCGGCCTCAACCACGGAATGCAGCCGATCGCAGGCTACAACTACGGAGCGAAACTCTATTCGCGCGTCCGGAAGGTCTATTATCTGACGGCCGCCTGGGCCACCCTGGTCACGGTCATCGGATTCCTGATTTCCGAGTTCCTTCCCGGCCCCGTCACCTCCCTGTTCACCAACGACCCCGCCCTCAAGGAACTGGCGGCCGGGAGCCTAAGGATGATGAACACGGTGTTCTTCATCGTCGGATTCCAGATGGTGTCCACGAACTTCTTCCAGAGCCTCGGAATGGTCGGCAAGTCCGTCCTGCTCTCACTCTCGCGCCAGCTCCTCTTCCTGGTGCCCCTCGTCTGGTTACTCCCCAGGCAGATGGGCATCGAGGGCGTCTGGTACAGTTTCCCTGTCTCCGACTTCCTTGCGGCATCCCTCACCGTGGCCCTCCTGGTGCCTCTGATGAGGAAGTTCCGTTCCCTCAAGGACGGTGACAACCCCACCACCATCGGCAGCATAATAGAAGAAACGGCATAATGGATAAAAAGACCATAATAGTCATCGGACGCCAGTTCGGCAGCGGAGGCAAACTCATTGCGGAAGCCATCGGAAAGAGGCTGGGAATTCCCGTTTTTGACAAGGAACTCATAGCCAAGGCGGCCGAGGAAAGCGGCTTCAGGAAGGATCTGTTCAGCAAAAGCGACGAGAAGAGGAGGCTGTTCTCCTTTTCCTCCTTCCTCTCCTCCGGCCGTTTCGGCAACGCCCGCAACTATATGGGGGACAGCGAACTCTTCAATATGCAGAGCAAGGTGATCCGGGACATCGCCGAGGCCGGTTCCGCAATCTTCGTGGGCCGCTGCGCCGACTACATCCTGCGGGATATGGACAGGCTAAGCGTCTTCGTCACCGCCCCCATCGGGGAAAGGGTGAAAAGGGTCTGCGAGAGGACGGGCCTGGACGAGGAGGAAGCCGAGAGCCTGATCCGCAAGAAAGACCGCACGAGGGAGTCCTATTACAATTTCTTCTCGTTCGGGGACTGGGGCGAGGCCTCCAACTACGACCTCTGCCTGGACAGTTCGGTCCTGGGTATAGAGGGCTCCGCAGATATGGTAATAAATTTCGGCAAGGAAGGAGGTAAGATATGAAACTGAAAGGGAACCTGAAAGCCGTCATCGGTCTGGCCGCCCTGGCCGTAATAGCCGCAGTGGTGGCGATCGCCGCGGGAAGGCAGACGAAGAAACCGCTGATTCCGGTCATTCTCAACGAGGTCCTTACAAACGAGATGTCGGACACGTCCTCCCTCGCCGGAATGGACAGGGCCATAGAGTATTATATGCAGGAATGGAACCTCCGCGGGGCCTCCCTCGCGATTATGAGGAACGATTCCCTCCTTTATGCAAAGGGATACGGCTGGGCCGACGAGGAGAAGGGGGTTAAGATGGAGCCCCGCATCCTCCTTCGGCTGGCCTCGGTGTCCAAACTCATCACAGCCACGGGAATAATGAAACTGCAGGAAGAAGGAAAGTTGTCGCTCGACGACAGGGTTTTCGGTCCCGAAGGGATCCTTTCCGACTCGACCTACACCGCGGCGATCACAGATCCCGGCTGTTTCAGGATCACCGTGGAGGACCTCCTTCGCCACAAGGGAGGCTTCACCGCCAGGCTGGGCGACCCGATGTTCTCCACCAAGACCGTGATGCAGCAGAACAAACTGTCATCTCCCCCAGATGCGGAAACCCTCATCAGGTGCGTCCTGAAAAGAAGACTGGGCTTCGAGCCCGGCACTTCCCAGGAGTATTCCAACTTCGGCTTTCTCCTTCTTTCCCAGATAATTGAGAAGGTCACCGGAATGGTCTATGAGGACTATATCCGGGAGAATATCCTCCTTCCCGCAGGCTGCCACGACTTCCATATCGCAGGAATCTACTACAAGGACAAACTCCCGGGCGAGACCAGGTACTACGTCCAGTCCAACGACCCTCCCGTGGAGGAATACAACGGCAGCGGCAGGAAAGTCACCCGATGCTATGGGGGCAACGACATCACCGGCCTCTCGGGAGCCGGGGCCTGGATGGGCTCCGTCCCTGAACTGATCCGTTTCGTGGCCTGTATAGACGGGCGGCCGGAAGTTCCTGACATACTGACACTTTCATCAGTGAGGGATATGACCGAATGGTTTGATCCGGACACCTTCTCCCTCGGCTGGAACGACACCAAACCCACCGGGGAATGGACGAGGACGGGCACCTTCTCCGGCACCTCCGCCCTGATCAAGTATTACCCAGACGGGGAATGCTGGGTTATGGTCACCAACACCAGCACCTGGAAGGGGCCGGCCTTCACGAGGTTCACGGCAGATCTTTTCAGCGAACTCCGCAGCAGGTATTCCCCCCTCCTTCCCGCCAGGGACTTTTTCTACGTACACGACGAATAATTCCCGGAAAAAGGGTATATTTGTTATTCAGATAAACGAAGACAAATGGACATCAATTCCTTGACAGCAGTTTCCCCCATCGACGGAAGGTATTCCGGTAAGACCGGGAGGCTCCAAGCCTATTTCAGCGAATACGCCCTCATAAAATACAGGGTGCGCGTGGAGGTGGAATATTTCATCGCCCTCTGCGGGATTCCCCTTCCCCAACTGAAGGATTTTCCCGCTTCCACGGAGGACCTGCGAGGCATATATAAGGGATTAACCCCTGAGGAAGCCCTGAAGGTCAAAGAGATAGAGAAGACCACGAACCACGACGTCAAGGCCGTGGAGTATTACGTGAAAGGGAAGTTCAAGGAGATGGGCCTGGAAAAATGGTCGGAGTTCATCCATTTCGGCCTCACCTCCCAGGACATAAACAACACAGCCCAGCCGCTGATGCTGAAGGAGGCCCTCGAGGAAGTGTATATGCCTGAACTCAAGGCCGTACTGGACATCGTCAACTCCGATGCCAGCCAGTGGAAGGACATCCCTATGCTGGCCCGCACCCACGGCCAGCCGGCCTCCCCCACCCGCCTCGGGAAGGAATTCAAGGTTTTCGGAGCCCGTCTCGAGGAACAGCTCAGGCAGTTCTCCCTCCTTACATATCCCGCCAAGTTCGGAGGAGCCACGGGCAATATGAACGCCCACAGGGCAGCCTATCCCTCGATCGACTGGCCTGCTTTCGCCGATTCCTTCGTCTCCGGCCTGGGCCTCAGGCGCTCCTCTCCCACCACCCAGATCGACCACTACGACAACCTGGCGTCCATCTTCGACTGCCTCCGCAGGATAAACACCATCCTCATAGACCTCTGCAGGGATGTCTGGACATATATTTCGATGGAATATTTCCACCAGAAGGTGGTTGCAGGGGAAGTCGGCTCTTCGGCGATGCCGCACAAGGTCAACCCCATAGACTTCGAGAACGCCGAGGGGAACCTCGAGATGGCGAACGCCGTCCTCACCTTCCTCTCCCTCAAACTCCCCGTCTCCAGGCTCCAGAGGGACCTCACCGACAGTACGGTGCAGAGGAACAACGGAGTCCCCGTAGCCCACGGCCTCATCGCCCTGGACTCCCTGAAGAAGGGACTGGGGAAACTTCTGCTGAATTCAGAGAAGATCAGCGGCGACCTCGAAGCCAACTGGGCGGTCATAGCGGAAGCCATTCAGACCATCCTCCGCAGGGAGGGCTATCCCAATCCCTACGAGGCCCTCAAGGCCCTCACCCGCACGGGAAAGGCGGTGGACAAGGTCACCATCGAGGATTTCATCTCCTCCCTATCTGTGTCGGAACAGGTGAAGGACGAACTCCGCGCCCTCTCCCCTTCCAACTACCTGGGTTACTGATTATTAAGATTTACAACATAGAGACCCTCTCCCTTGCCAGGGCGAGGGTTTCCGGTTTTCCGACGTCGATGAGTTCGAGACCGGGAACGGTGACTCCCCTGATCTTGAAGGAAGCGGCGGCACGGAGATAGAAATCGATTATGGAGAACCTGGGGCCCAGGGCGCCGGGTCCCGTTCCCATCTCTTCCATCACACGGAATACTTCTTCCGAGATCAGATGGATGCCGGAAAAGGCCAGGCGTGTAAGGCCTTCCCTGTCGAGACCGGGGAAGGGGCTCTTCACCTCGCCGGTGGAAACGTTCTCCCAGCCTACCAGGGCCATATCCTTGTCGAACAGGAGGTACCTGCTTGTCTTCCTGTCGCTTACAAGAATTGTGGCTAGGTCGTCAGGCGAAGCCTTCGCAACGAATCCGGGGATGTCGAGATTGGAAACTATGTCCACGTTGTGAACGAGGAAAGGGCCGGATCCGAGCAGGGGCCTGGCGTAGAGTATGCCCCCTCCCGTCTCGAGCGGGGCCGACGGGGAAAGGACTCCCCTCTCGTCGGAGATCTCCACGTCCATCCCGAAGCAGTCGTTTTCCTTCAGGTACGCCTCAATCTTGTCGGCGAAATGGAAGGTGTTGACCACCACCCCGTCGAAACCGGAGGCCTTGAGTTTCAGGAGGGTATGGGAGAGGAGGGTTCCGTCTCCCAGGGGTACGAGGGCCTTGGGGATGGAATCGGTCAGGGGCCGGAGCCTGGTTCCGAGACCGGCGGCGAAGACCAGCGCCTTCATAGTCATTCCTCGATGTAGACATCGTCGCCGGGAGCGGCGAGATGGAAGTTTTCGCGGGCGAACTGCTCGAGGGAATCCCGGTTGGACAGGATGCCGTCAATCTCGTGGTCCATCGACTTTATCTCCTGCTGGAGACGCTCGATCTGGCGGTTCTGGTTATGGATGCGCACCGAGGAGCGCACCCACCGGACGACGTTGTTCTTGTTGACGAAGCCGACGAGGATGATGAAAACCAGGGTGGAAAAAATGAAATACCTGAGGAAGGACCGCTCCTCGCGGTTCCTCCCGTCATTCTTTCCTTCCCATAACTGCCTTAATTTTCCCATTTTGAGCAAAAATGCCGCATATCTCCGCAAAATTAACTAAATTTGTGTGATAAGAAAACACTGAAAAACAAAATATGATGAAACCCACATTATTGGTGCTCGCTGCCGGTATGGGCAGCCGCTACGGAGGACTGAAACAGATGGACGGGCTGGGGCCTTCCGGAGAGACCATCATAGACTATTCCATCTATGACGCCGTCCACGCCGGATTCGGGAAAGTGGTGTATATCGTCCGAGAATATTTCCGCGCCCAGTTCGAGGAGACCGTCAGGGTCAAGTACCAGGGAGTCAAGTGCCTGGACGGGGAACCGCTGGAATTCAGGTTCGTGGTGCAGGAACTGGACAAAATTCCCTCCCGCTTCACCCTCAACCCCGAGCGGCAGAAGCCCTGGGGAACGGCCCACGCCGTACTTATGGCCAAGGATGAGATCCACGAGCCCTTCGCTGTCATCAACGGGGACGACTTCTACGGTAGGGAATCATTCAAGGTACTTGGTGACTGGTGCCGCGCCCACGAAAGCGGCAAAGGCAGTTACTGCATCGTCGGCTTCGAACTCGACCACACCCTTTCCGAAAGCGGAGGCGTTTCCAGGGGCATCTGCCACTATGACGAGGCCCGCAGGCTCACCTCCATAGAGGAGCACCTCAACATCGCCCGCGAGGACGACGGGAAGGTGTACGGCGACAACTCCGTCACCGGCGACGTCCACGTCGAACTCGACAGCAAGGCCCTCTGCTCGATGAACATGTGGGGATTCACCCCAGACTATTTCGACCTCAGCGAGAAGGTCTTCGAGGGTTTCCTCGAAAAGAACATCGACGAACTCAAGAAAGAGTTCTACATCCCCTACGCCATCGACAGGATGATCCACGACGGGAAGGCCTCCTGCGACGTACTTTCCACCCCTTCCCACTGGTTCGGAGTGACCTACAAGGAAGACCGCCCCGCAGTGGTGGAGAAGATCGCCGCACTGGTTGAAGACGGGACCTATCCCTCACCCCTTTACAAATAATTAAACCCTGTTTACAATGAAACGTTCACGCACAATACGCAATTTCGACACATTCGGAGGTTATTCCTGGCATGTCCCCGGCATAGGCGGGATGTTCACCCTCCTGGCCCTCCTCCTTTTCGGCATGGTGCTCGGCGCCATCGTGCTCGGCCTCTTCATGATGGTCCTTCCCAAGGATCAGGCAATGACATACGCCACCCCCGTTTTCTATGTAGTCCAGTTCCTTCCCGCTATGATATACAGTTCGGGAATAAGCCGCCGCAACGCCTTGTTCGAGGACGGCTTCAAGCTGGATAACAACCACTTCTCCCCGCTCGGAGGCCTTGCCCTCGCCCTTATCGTTTCGGTCGCGGTGCTTGCCAGTTCCTTCGGCCTGGATCCCCTGAACAACATCCTGCCCCCGATGTCGGATAAATGGCAGAACGCGTTCAAGCAGCTTACCGGAGGTCCCATCCTTCTCACATTGCTGAGCGTTTCCATCCTCGCCCCCATCTTCGAGGAATGGCTCTGCAGGGGTATGATACTCAGGGGACTGCTCAACTACAAGCGGACTTTGAAAGACGGCACCGAGACCCGCGGCCTCAGTCCTTTCTGGGCTATCGTCATCTCCGCAGTCTTCTTCGCCGCCATACACGGGAACCTCTGGCAGGGTCTCGCCGCCTTCATCCTGGGCTGCCTCTTCGGCTATGTGTACTGGCGTACCGGATCCCTGAAACTCACGATGCTGATGCACTGCGTCAACAACACCTTCTCGGTGATCATCGCCAAGGCTTTCCCCCAGCTGGAAGAAGTGGAATCGCTTAAGGAAATCCTTTCACCTGAAACCTATATGGTCACGGTGGTTCTCGGCCTCGCCGTTCTCGCCGGCTGCATCTGGCTGATTGCCAAGGTACAGCCCCTCAGGACCCAGGGCAGCTGCGAAATTATCCCGGCCGCTCCGGTCGATCTTCCCACACCCCCTCAGGCAAATGCCCCGGCGGAAGAAACTCCTGAGGATTAAAGAAAAACCTGTAACGTGAGTAAATTTGCATTTGCGGTCCTTGCGGTCGCCCTTTCCCTAGTCTCCTGTACCGGCAGGGGCGACCGTACGGTCGTTGCGAGCCGTTCGGGCATAACCCTTGACAGCGACGTCTACAACGGCGGAGGCACCGACCAGACCGATGCCATCCAGGCCATCCTTGACAAGGCGGAAGACTGGGGACGCCTCCATTTCATTATGGACGGCGCAGCGCTTGTCAGCCGCCCCCTCAGGGTGCATTCCAACACCACGATCGAGTGCCCTGACCGTTCCTGCGGATTCTACCTCGCCGACAGTTCGAACTGCAGCGTCATAACCAACGCACATCAAAGCCTGGACAACCTGCTGGACAGGAACATAACCCTTATCGGAGGAGTTTACAACAACAATTTCCCGGCCCAGGTCCACGACCGTGCGACCGTTGATTTCTTCTCGTCCTGGGTGTTCGGAATGGAATTCTACGGGGTCGAGCACCTTACGATGAAGGGCGTTACCATCGCAGACCAGAGGACCTTCGCCCTCACGATGGCCAACTGGAAGTTCGTCGACATAGAGGACCTGCACGTCGACCGCCGTCGCGGCAAAGACAACCAGAACCAGGATGGGCTCCATTTCTTCGGTCCCGGAAGGTTCCTTACCCTCAAGAACATATATGGCAATTCAGGAGATGATTTCATCGCAATCGCCCCCGACGAAGTGGACCATAAGTCCAGCATCTCGGACGTCCTCATCGACGGGGTGATGCTGGATGACGCCGACCAGGGAATCCGTCTCCTCTGCTGCGGCGAGGGCCGTCTGGACAGGGTGACGGTCAGGAACGTCACCGGCACCTACAAGAGTTTCGGTTTCATCATCACTCCCTGGTTCGCATCCGTTCCCGGAGGCGGGCATTACGGGGACATCGTCTTCGAGAACATCAACCTGTCCTCCCTCACTCCCAACTACGACTATTCGGGACCTTTCCTGTTCAAGATCGGAGGCAACGTGGAGAACCTCGTGCTTAAGAACGTGCACATCGGCCGCTGCGAAACGCCGCACAGGCCTTTTATCATCGGCGGCCGCTATAATAGCGACAATCAGGATTTCGAGGGTCACCCGACCAGGATCAGGAATCTCGTGATAGACGGCCTGCTGCTTGACGGGGAGAATTATCCCTACGATGTCATCGATGTCCGCGGAGCCGACATCGAACTGCTGAAAATCAACGACGCCGTCATCACCGCCGGCGGCAAATCACTCGTTAAGGTATCTGACAGCACCATCGGCACCCTGCTGCTGGACGACGTCTGGGCCCCTAAACTGGACCGCCTGACCGTCGCTCCCCCCGGCGCCATCTCCCGGACGCTTAACAGATAACCGCCTTTCGCCCTACAGTATCCTTCCCAGGCCGAGTTCGCGGTGGGTGAGGGAGATGCGGATGTCGAACTTGTCGGAGAGGTGTTCGGCGAGGCGTTCTGCGCAATAGACCGAGCGGTGCTGACCGCCGGTGCAGCCGAAACTAACCTGCAGGTGCGTGAAGCCCCTGGAGATGTATCTCCTGACGTGGGGATCGACAAGGGAATAGACGTGGTCGAGATAGGTGAGGATCTCACCGTCGTCCTCAAGGAACTTTATCACCTCGGCGTCGCGTCCGTTGAACCTCTTGAAATGCTCGTACTTGCCGGGATTGTTGATGGAACGGCAGTCGAACACGTAGCCTCCCCCGTTGCCTGAAGGATCAGGCGGTATCCCCTTCTTGTAAGCAAAGCTTATGATGCTGACTTCCAGTCTCTTGTCTTCAGCAAGTTCGTTAAACTGGGGAAGGGTGGTAAGTTTTACGAGGGTATCGTTGAGATAGGGGTAATCGGAGAACGGGGTCGCCAGGAGCTTGCGCAGGTTGCTCAGGGCGTAGGGCACGGAACCCAGGAAATGGGGCTTTTTCTCGAAGTAGCCCCTGAAACCGTAGGCGCCGAGGACCTGGAGGGTGCGGAAGAGGACGAAGAGGCGGAGCCTCTCGTTGAAATGTTCCTCGTCGACGTCAGTATATTCCTTCAGGGAGTTGATGTAGGTCTTGACCATCTCCCGGCGAAGGTCCTCGGGGTACCTGGAACGCGCCTGCCACACGAAGGAGGCGACGTCGTAATAGACCGGACCACGCCTTCCTCCCTGAAAATCTATGAACCAGGGCTCCCCGTCGCGGACCATCACGTTCCTCGCCTGGAAATCCCTGTACATAAAGGTGTTGGCATTGTCCTTCAGGAGGTCGTCACGGAGTTTCTCGAAGTCGTCCTGGAGGGCCGCCTCGTTGAAATCCAGGCCCGTCGCCTTGAGGAAGCAGTACTTGAAATAGTTGAGGTCGAACATCACCATCCGCCCGTCGAACTCGGGTTCGGGATAGCAGACGCTGAAATCCAGGCCCCTGGCCCCCTCGAACTGAACCTTCGGGAGCATCTCCATCGTGTGGTTGAGCAGCATCCTCTCGTAGGAACTGTACTCCCCGCTGGCCCTGCCCTGGGACACCAGTTTGTAGAGCTGGCCGTCCCCCAGGTCCTCCTGCAGGTATCTCATCCCGTCCGGACTGACATACAGGACCTCCGGGACGTTGATGCCCCTGGACCTGAAATGGCGGGACAGGGAAATGAAGGCTTCGTTCTCGGCGTGGTTCGTGCCGACCACCCCTATCATCGACAGCCTGTCCGCCCTGATGCGGAAATACCTGCGGTTGCTGCCCGATGAGGTGAGTTCGTTTATCTCCCTGACCTCCAGGCCTGTGCAGGACTCGAAAAGGCTCCTCAACTGCTCCATCGGCTACTCAAGCATAAGACTCTTGTATTCTTCTATCTCCTCCTTGGTGATACCGTCTTCAAGGAAGAAATTCTCTATCTTTTCCTGTATGGTGGCGCCGGGATACTCCTTCAGCAGGGGAATGCCGTGCGTCATATCCCCGCCGTCGCGGCGACGGGTGCCATATATCGAGAACGTCGTGAGTTCGTAATCCTTCAGGAGATCGTTCTCCGGCACGCCCAGGACACCCTCAAGGAGCAGGCACAGCAACCCGGTCCTGTCGGCACCTGCGGCGCAGTGGAGGTACACGGCCTCCCCTTTCCTCAGATGATCGAGAACGGCCTGGAACACCTCTCCGTGGAGTTTTTCCGCTTCGAATCCTCCGGCGGAATGGACCTGGAGGTTGTAATAGGTGACGTCATTTCCAAGCGGGGTATATTTGATCTCATTCCCATCGATGCCGTCATCATATCCAAGTTCACTGTTATATCGGAAATCCACCTCTCCCCTGATGCCCAGGTCGTCGTGCATCACGCGGATGTCGTCGTCCTTGACCTGGACTTCGGCTCTATCCCTTTTTTCACCGACGGTGTGGATGAGCTCTCCTCCGCGGTAAATCTTCCCGTAACTTACGGTCTTGCCGGAGGTGGTCTTCATACCCCCGATGTCCCTGAAATTATGGACACTGGGCGCGCAGATCATCCTTCTGCGACCCTCGGTGCGGAACTTTCCCTTCGCCAGGACCTTGCCGCCATCCTTTACGGAATAGGCGTAAGTCCTTCCCGGAACCAGGTTCCATATGAGGTAACTCGAGGTGTGGCCGTCGATGGTCCTGTCGATGACGGTCTTCTTCCCGGGCTTCAGTTCCTTTACGGTAACCTTCAGTAAATCGACGGGTTCGTCCGTCTCCCAGCTGACCTGCACCGGCCAGGGCTGGTCGAGCCTGTAAGTGGACTTCAGGTTGTAATTCTCGACGAGGGAGTAGGTATAGTCGTCGTCAGGATAATTCACCTGGTCCCAGAACGCCTTCACCTGGGGATTCTCAAGGTCGTATACCTGTGTTTTGCAGCAGGTCCGGCAGAAAAGCAGGACGGCCAGGACCGCGACCAAAAACCATAAGAACTTTTTCATATGAAACAATTTACGATTAGATATGCGAATATACGGATTTAATATCAAAAAATCTTAACTTTGCCTGATATATATAAACATATACTCAAAAAGCGAAATGGACAACCTCAACTGGGCATATTGCTCCGACAAGTACCAATATACGATGGGCAAGTCTTTCCTGGAAACGGGGAAGAAGGACAAGACCGCCGTTTTCAATATGTTCTACCGCGTGGCCCCGGAAAACAACAACTGGGCTGTGGCGAGCGGGACCGAGGAAGTGATACAGATGATCGAGGGGCTGGGAAAGGAAAAGGCGGATTTCT
This sequence comes from Bacteroidales bacterium, assembly GCA_017427885.1. Lineage (GTDB taxonomy): Bacteria > Bacteroidota > Bacteroidia > Bacteroidales > UBA932 > Cryptobacteroides. The sequence goes on along the minus strand of JAFRRW010000014.1, from coordinate 24,043 downwards.
ATGAAAAGTTCCTTCCGGGAGACGGATATGCCGAATTCAGGGAGTATCTCTCCGGGATGAAATTCACCGGTAACGTGTTCGCCCTGAGGGAGGGAGACATCGTCTTCCCCAACCAGCCAATCATCACGGTGGAGGCCCCGCTCATCCAGGCCCAGGTCCTTGAGACGCCGATGCTCTGCATAATGAACCACCAGATGGCCGTGGCCACCAAGGCCTCAAGGGTGTGCAGGGCCACCAACCATCCGGTCAGCGAGTTCGGTTCACGCCGCGCCCACGGCCCCTGGGCCGCGACCTACGGAGCAAAGGCCGCCATTATCGCCGGCTGCGCAAGCACCTCCAACATCCTCACCGGAGTCCTGAACGGAGTGCCTTCCACCGGTACCATGGCCCACAGTTACGTGACCTCCTACGGCAGCACGGTCGAAGGCGAGCACAGGGCCTTCGTCGATTACATCGAGACCCACAGGGGTGAGAACCTCATCCTCCTCATCGACACTTACGACACCCTCAAGTGCGGTGTGCTCAATGCCATTCGGGCTTTCCGCGAATGCGGGATCGACGATTCCTACCCCTACGGCTACGGCATCCGCCTGGACAGCGGAGACCTCACCTACCTCTCCATAAAGGTCCGCGACATCCTCGACTCCCACGGCCTGAAGAACTGCAAGATCTTCGCAACCAACGGACTTGACGAATACCTCATCTCCGACCTCGAGCGCCAGGGAGCGAAAATCGATTCCTACGGCGTCGGAGACGCGATAGCCACCAGCAAGGCGGCCCCCTGCTTCGGTAATGTCTACAAACTCGTCCAGCTGGACGGGGAACCGGTGCTCAAACGCTCAGAAGACCGCATCAAGCTCATCAACCCCGGCTTCCAGATCACCTACAGGATCATCGTGAAGGAAGACGGTGCGGAGCGGTACAAGGCCGACGTGACCTGCCTGAGGGGAGACACCCTGAGCAAGAAGATAGAAAGCGGTGAGGAATTCACCATCTGCGACGAGCGCGATACCTACAAGACCAAGACCTTCCCCGCAGGGTCCTACACCTTCCGTCCCCTCCAGATCCAGGTGATCAGGGACGGGAAGCGCTGCGCACCTTCCCATACCCTCCTTGAAAAGAAGGCTTTCTTCAACGACACCCTCGCCCATTTCAGCCCCTCCGAGCGGAGGCTCATCAACCCCCACTACTACAAGGTGGACATCTCCGACACCCTCTACGACACCAAGATGTCCATCCTCAGCCGCCTGAACAAGGAAATATCCGAATTCAAGATAGACTGACGCGATGGTTAAATCCTTCTTCAAGAGATTCTCGCTCCCTCTGGTCGTGACAGGCATCGCGGCCTTCCAGACCATTGGGATGACGGTGAGTCCGGTGATGCCCTCCCTTACCCCTTCGGTCGTCAGGGACAGCGTCCGCCGCGGAAGCAAGGACACCATCATCTACAAGAATCCCTTCTCGTCGAAAGGATCCCAGACCTTTTCCCTCTTCGACACCATTCCGGCCACCCTGGCGAGGGACACCATCAAGGTCCCCGACTCCCTGAGGTTCATCGACCCCTTCAGGTTCCAATGGTACGCCGCCACCCTCGACCCCGAAACCCACGCCTGGGTGAAGGACTCCCTGATCAAGGCCGGGGACAGCCTTATCTGGCCGAGGATTGACTCCATCTACGTCGCCGACTCTACTGTCAGGGCCAAGGAGGCCTTCGACAAATGGTTCGCCTCCCTCGACAAGATCGGCAGGAAGAAGTATTTCGCGGAAATCAAGGCCGAGGAGGAGAAACGCCGCTCCGACAGCATAATGGCGGTCAAGGACAGCGTCAGGACGGTGAGGGACAGCATCCGGGAGAGCACCCCGAGGATCCTGGAGACCTTCGCCCTTCCTGACACGATGCAGTACCAGAGGCTGGTGTCCTGGACCCTGGACAGGAGGTACAGCAAGGCGGAGGCCTTCCTTCCCGACACGACCTACAACTACTGGTTCCACGACTTCCCCTTCCGCAGGGAGGACGTAAACGCCACCTGGCTGGGCGTGTCCGGATCGCCGGTCCAGACCTACGATTACTTCAAGCGCAGGAGCACCGAGCATGTGAGTTTCTACGAGCCTTACGAGGCCTGGAGCCACTCCCCTTCCACCATTCCCTTCTACAACACCAAGGTTCCCCACACCGAACTGGCTTACTGGGGCACCCTTTTCGCCAACGAGGAGAAAGGCTCCGACAACATCCACATACTCACCACCCAGAACATCTTCCCCGGACTGAACTACTCCCTCCAGTACGACAGGTACGGGGGCGGCGGAATGCTAGAGAACGAGAACACCAAGAACAAGAACTTCGCGGCCACAGTCAACTATCTGGGAAAGAGGTATATGCTTAACGCAGGATATCTCTTCAACAGCGTCAACAGGGGTGAGAACGGAGGCCTCATCGACAACAGGTGGATAAGGGACACCACGGTGGAGGCGAGGGAAATCGACGTTTTCCTCTCGAACGCCAAGACGCAGATCAAGAAGAACACCGTCTTCCTTGACCAGGAATACAGGATTCCTTTCAATTTCATAGAGAAGTTGAAGAAAAAGAAGCAGGCGGAGACCGACACCCTCTCCACCGTCCTTGATGAAAAGGCCCCGGTGGAAGACGCCCACAAGGCGGTGACCACGGCCTTCATCGGCCACAGCAGCGAGTATTCCACCTACAGGAAACTCTACACCGACCAGATTGCCGAGACAGACAGCCTTGCAAGGGCCTTCTATCACGACAGGTTCTACTACGACCCGGTCGAGTCGATGGACTCCGTGAGGACTATGAAACTGGAGAACCGCGTATTCATCCGGCTCCAGCCCTGGGCCGACGACGGGATCGTCTCCAAACTCAACGCAGGCGTCGGCAACAGGATACAGTCGTTCTACATCACCGATCCCACCTTCCTCCATACGAACAAGAACGAGAAATGGAACTCCTCCTTCCTCTACGGAGGAGTCGAAGGACAGTTGAGGGAATTCATCAGCTGGAACGCCAACGGCGAATTCACCTTCGCCGGACAAGAGGCCGGGGATTTCTCGGTGGATGCGACGGCGAGGCTGGCCTTCTATCCTTTCAGGAAGGCGAGGAAGAGCCCCGTGAGCCTTACGCTGAATTTCGACACCTCGCTGAAGGAGCCCGACTTCTACCACCAGCATTATTTCTCGAACCACTTCAAGTGGGACAACGACTTCTCCAAGATTTCAGTGACCAGGCTCGGAGGCAGGCTTGACATCCCCTACTGGAGGCTCTCGCTCTCGGCGGGATACGCCCTGCTGGCCAATAACATCTATTTCGACAATACGGGAACTGTCAGGCAGAACGACACACCTATGTCGATAGCCACCGTCTCCCTCTCCAAGAACCTGGTGCTGCTGGGAGACTTCCTCCACCTGGACAACAGGGCCCTCTTCCAGGTGTCTTCCAACCAGGAAGTCGTCCCCCTGCCTACCCTTGCCCTCAACCTCAGGTACTATATCCAGTTCAACATCGTGCGCGACGTCCTCCAGGTCCAGGCCGGAGCCGACGGACTGTGGAACACGTCCTGGTATGCACCCGGCTGGAATCCCGCGGTGGGCGCATTCTTCAACCAGGACCAGGTGAAATACAACAACGGCCCCTCGTTCGACATCTTCGTGAACATGCAATGGAAGAGGGCCTGCATCTTCGTCAAGCTGGAGAACTTCGGAATGGGCTGGCCTATGGACAAGGCTGACTATTTCTCCGCCCACCGTTACATCAGGACCCAGAAGGCCCTCAAGTTGGGAATGTTCTGGCCGTTCCACATGCAGACCGCCAGGACCAAGACGATGAGCGAATCCATGTCCGGAGGCGTAGGAGGAGGTCGCGGTGGGCTCTAGGAAAAAATATATACGGTACGCCGTCGTGATCCTGGCCCTCCTGCTGATAATACCCGCCGCAGAGAGGTCAGTTTCCCATATGGTGGTGGAGATGAAAGGGTTCGAAGGGTCGGAAGTCCGGGCCTCGATAGCCCTGGACAGCTTCGGAAAAGCCACGAAGAACCTCTCCACGGGCTACAATTACGAACTTCTCAGGCTCTTCGCCAAGGATATCGGCTTCACGGTCGACGTCTCCGTCCCCGACAGGGACGACTCCCCCCTCGATTCCCTCAGGAACGGCGCCCTCGACCTCCTGGTCCTCCCCCTGTCCGATTCGCTGGATACTTCCGGTCTTCTCCTATCCTCCCCGGTCGAAGGGAACACCGTCTGGGCCGTGAGGGAAGAAGGGCACAGGAGGATGAGGGAGATCAATTCCTGGCTCGGACTCCACTTGACTTCAAGGGAGGGTAAGGAGTTGAAAAACAGATTCTTCAGGATGTATAACCCGAGGAATCTGGTTTCCATAGGCAGGAGTTCCTCCACCGCCAGCCCCTATGACAGGACCTTCAAGGAGTGCGCCTCCACCCTCGGGTGGGACTGGAGGCTCCTGGCCGCAGTCGCCTGGCACGAATCCCAGTACAGGATCCAGGCCAGGTCGCCCCGAGGGGCAAGGGGCATTATGCAGATGATACCCAAGACCGCGGAGAGGTTCGGGGTAAAGGACGTCCTCGACCCCCAGGAGAACATCAAGGCCGGAACTGCCTACCTGGCCTCGCTGCAGAGGATGTTCGAAGGGATCGCCCCCGACAGGGACAGCCTGATGAAACTCACCCTGGCGGCTTACAACGTGGGTGAGGGGAAGTTGCTCTCGAGACTTGAGGACAGCCTGCAGACCGGACCCAGCGGAAAGGCATACGTGGACAGCGTCCTCGCTTGTTACGCCTGCCTGAAGATTGTATGTCCGCAGGGATATGAAACCGTCGCGGCTACTGTGAACGAACCGTCTGCGCAGGATCCACCCGTGACACAAACAGACACGGTATCAACAGGAGGAGCATGATGGCCACATAGGCTATTGCGTCGCAGGAAAGTATCCAGGGAAGGTTCAGCCTGACCGGCACGAAGGATACGAAATAGTTTTCCGGATTCAGTTTAATCAGTTTGGTCGTCCCCTGGATGGCGATGAAGGCCAGGGCGAGGCCGTTGCCTATGGCCATCCCCTTGAGCACCAGGGAGGAAGCCACCCTCAGGAAGACCTTCGAGATGGACCAGTCGGTCATTCCGAGGGATTTCAGGGTGCCTATCGTGGATATGTTCCGGAACAGGAGGATGAGAAGGCCCGATATCATGTTGAAACCGGCGACCGCGATCATCAGGATAAGGATCCACAGGACGTTGAAATCGATGAGGTCGAGCCAGGCGAAGATCTGCGGGTAACGGCCTGCGGCCGAAGTCACGGCGACGTCAGGATCGTCCTCGGTCTCATTGGTGAGGATGTAGGTGCCTACGAGTGTGGCCGTCTCCTTCATCTTCGGCACCGACCTTCGGGAAGGGTCCAGGATGACTTCGAAGCAGGAGGCGTCCCCCTCTTCCCAGCCTTCCAGCCTCCTCAGGTCGTCTATACCCGCGAACACCACGAGGTTGTCGTTCCCGTCAAGGACGCCGTTGTAGATGTCCGTAATGCGGAACTTCCTCACCTTCACCTTGTCACCTATGAAATAAGTCAGAAGGTCGTCCCCGGCCTTAAGTGAGAGTTTGTCGGCAAGGGCGGAGGGGACGGACACCCCGAGGGTGGTCGTATCATCCCGTTCGGTTCCCTTGAAGAGGACCCCGTGGATGTTGTCCTCCGACTTCACGATGCCGGCCTTGTAAACCGCAGGATTTACAGATTTCACCCCCGGGAAAGCCTTCAGCCCGGCGAGCCAGGATACGGAATCCGGCACCGGCGTCTGTACGGAGGCGTAGTTGAGGTCGTCGGGAAGGATCTGAATGTCACCGCAGAGGTTCGATATGCCGGCCCGGATCTCTTTCCTGAAGCCGGAAGACACCGACACTGCGGTGATTATGACAAAAAAGGAGACGGCGATGGACACCATCGCCAGTCTCCCCTTGAAACGAAGTCTGCCTGCTATGAACCGGGATGCGTCCACTACCAGATATGGACCCTCTCCTCCTCAGGACGGAACATCGGGTCTCCCTCGACGATTCCGAAAGCCTTGAAGAAGGTGTCGAAATTCCTGACGGACACATTCACCCTGTTCACGGCGAGGGAATGGACGTCGAGCTTGGTAAGCCTGTCCTTCTCCTCGTCGGTAATGTTCTGGGCCCACACGGCGGCGTATCCGAGATAGAAGCGCTGCTCGGGGGTGAATCCGTCGACCGGCTTGATCTCCTGGCCGTCGATGGCGTTGTGGAGGGCGGTCCAGGCTATGCTGAGCCCGCCGTGGTCGGCGATGTTCTCACCAAGGGTGTAATGGCCGTTGGCGTGGACTCCGGGAAGGACCTCCACCTCGTCGAACTGGGCCGCGAGTTTCTCGGCCTTCTCGCTGAACTTGGCGGCGTCCTCGGCGGTCCACCAGTCGGACATATTGCCGTTCTTGTCGAAGAGACGTCCCTGGTCGTCGAAGCCGTGGGTCATCTCGTGGCCGATCACTACTCCGATGGCGCCGTAGTTGATGGCGTCGTCGGCGTCAGGATTGAAGAAAGGAGGCTGGAGTATGGCTGCGGGGAAGCATATCTCGTTGGTGGTGGGGTTGTAATAGGCGTTGACCGTCTGGGGGGTCATTCCCCACTCCTCCTTGTCCGTAGGCTTGCCGAGCTTGGACTTGTTGTCGGCTATATACCAGCGGCTGGCCGCCTGGAGGTTGTCGTAGTAACTCTTTTCGGGATCGATCTCGAGGGTGCTGTAGTCCTTCCACTTGTCGGGATATCCGATCTTTACGGTGAAGTTGGAAAGTTTCTCCATCGCCTTCACCTTGGTGCTGTCACCCATCCAGTCCAGGGCCTGGATATGGTCTCCGAGGGCCTTCTGGAGGTTGCCCACAAGGGCGAGCATCTTCTCCTTGCTGCTCTCGGGGAAATACCTGGCGACATACATCTCGCCCACGGCCTCGCCGAGGACGCTGTTGGGCACGGACATAGCCCTCTTCCAGCGGGGCTTCTGCTCCTTGATGCCGGCCATCTGGGCGCTGAAGAAATCGAAGCTGGCGGCATAGAAATCGTCGCTCAGGGAACCGCAGGCTCCGGAAATGACCTTGGAGGCAACGTAGTCCTTGAGGATGTCGAGAGGCGCGGAAGCGTAATAATCGCTGAAGGCCTTGAAAAAGGAAGGCTCGGCGACAATGAGCTTGTCCTGGTCTGGAATGCCCCTGGCCTCGAAATAGGCTACGAAGGGGAAGCCCTTGTAAGCGGCGGCAAGCTGCTTGGTGGACATGGGGTTGTATTGGGCTATATAGTCCCTTTCCTGTTCCCTGGTCCATGAATTGAGGGCGAGGACATCCTCCACCGCCAGCGTGTTGTCAGCGGCCCTGTCGGCGTCAGGGGCTCCTGCGAGGGAGAAAATACGGCTCAGGAACTTGAAGTAACCCTCCTTGATGGCGGCGTTCTCAGGCTTGAGATAATAGTCGCGGTCCCCTATTCCGAGGCCACCCTGGCCGAGATAGAGGATCTGGGTGTCGCTGTCCTTGAGGTCGGCCTCGACGTATGAGCCGAAGAAAGGCCTCTCCCCTTCGTCGTGGAGTTCGGCAACAACCCTGGCGAGGGCCTCCTTGTCGGATGCAGCATAGATCCTGTCTATGCCGGGCCTGATCGGAGCCGCGCCCTCGGCGTTGAGCCTGACCGAATCCAGGCCCATCTTGTAGAGGTCGGATATCTTCTGGTCCACGGTACCCTTCTCGGCCTTCATCTTGGCCATTTCCGCGAAGAGGTCGTTGAGCCTGGTTACGTTGTTCTCCCTAAGGACGTCAAAGGAGCCGAAACGGGCGAACTCGGGCTTCAGGGGGTTGGCTTTCTGCCATCCGCCCACCGCATAGGCATAGAAATCGTCCTTCGGGCTGACACTGTTGTCCAGGTTCCCCGTGTCGAAAGCGGGAACCTTCGCCTGCCTGTTCGAGCAGGCCGCGACTGCCATCGCTGCACAAATGATCATAAGAATCTTCTTCATATCAATAGTAATTTATATTCCGGATCAACCTTGCAAAGTTATCATTTTTTCCGATATTTGCTGTCCATTCGAGGATATGGACGAAAAACGGTCATTTCTGCAGTTCATTAAGGATTGGATGCTGCCGCTGGCGATGACATTCGGGGCGGCCTTCTATCTTTTCTACCATTTCCTTCCGACACTCGACACCGCGGAACCCATCATCGACAGGGCGCTGAAGGAAGCACAACCGGTCCTGGTGGGAATAATGCTCTTCCTGCAGTTCAACCTCATCTCCCCCCACGACCTCAGGCCGAGGAAATGGCACATCTGGATCCTTCTCTTCCAGGCCGTGACCTTCCTCGCCTTCGCCTTCTGGGCGGCCTCGATGAAGGAAGCGCCCACCAAGGTGCTCGTAGAGACCGCGATGCTTTGCATCATCTGCCCCACGGCTGCCGCTTCCGGAGTAATCACGAGGAAACTGGGAGGAGACCTCCCCGGGGACATGGCCTGCGTGGTGATGACCAACTGCCTGGCGGCCATCCTCCTGCCCCTTATGCTCCCGAAGGTCAATCCTTCAATCAGCCTCTCCTTCGCCGCCGCATTTTTCAAGATCCTCACCAGGGTGTTCTCCATCCTCCTCCTCCCCTGCCTGGCCGCCTGGATCATCCGGTTCACCTGCAAGAGGCTTCAGGAAAGGCTTGCGAAAGTCGCCGACTGGGCCTTCTACGTCTGGGGGATATGCCTTGCGATGGCCATCGCCCTTGCCACCAAATCCCTGGTGGAAAGCCACCTGCCGCTGTGGATAATCGCCGGAATCGGGCTGATTTCCCTCGTGAGCTGCATCCTGCAGTTCTGGCTCGGAAGGAAGATCGGGAAACGGGGCGGACGGATCTGCGAAATCACCGCCGGCCAATCCCTCGGGCAGAAGAACAACGGCTTCCTCATCTGGGTCTGTTTCACCTTCCTCACCCCTGTGACATCAATCGCCGGAGGGCTGTACGCCATCTGGCAGAACATCATCAACTCCTGGGAACTGTATGAGCACAGGCAGGCACGATTTTAGGAGTCTGTTTTGAAATGATCAACGATATGAAAATGATAAAAATGATAAGGAAGATAATTGTCACGGCGGTCCTCTCGGCGGTCCTGTTTCCCGCAGCCGCCCAGGAGAAGCCCACGAGTGACGAGTTCAGGGAGAAGTACAACCTCCTGGTTTCCAAGCTGGGACCCGCAGGCGTCGGAGTCGAGACCACCATCCAGAAATGGGAGGCTGCCTATCCGGACGACATCGACATGCTCACGGCGAAGTTCTCCTATTATTTCTCGAAGAGCCAGACCAGTTCCGTGGAGGTGATGGACGCAGACAAATACCTCGGCGAGAAACCCGCCCTCTCCCTCAAGGATTCCCTCGGCAAGACGGTCAACTATTTCCAGGTGAACACCTACGACGACGAGCTCTTCGCCCAGGCCACCTCCGCCATCGACAAGGCCATCGGCCTGGAGCGCAACCGCCTGGACCTCAGGTTCCTGAAGACGGCAGCCCTTATGGCCTACGAGAAGGACAGCCCCGACATGGCCCTGGCGGACCTGAAGGGATTGGTGGACTACGACAACCATTCCCATCCCCAGTGGACCTATCCCGATTACGTTGCGGACAAGGATTTCTTCAAGGCCGCGATACAGGAGTACTGCTATTCCTTCTTCAAGCTCGGCACCCCCCAGTCGTTCGAGGCCTTCAGGCAGCTTTCCGAGAAGATGCTGGAGTACAACCCCAATGATCCCCTCTTCCTGACCAACCTCGGATCCTATTATCTTGTATATAAAAAGGACAACAAGACTGCCCTGAAGTACTACAACAAGGTTCTCAAGATCTCGCCCAACGACTACACCGCGGCGAAGAACTGCGTTCTCCTGGCAAGGTCAGAGAAGGATGTCAAACTGGAAAAGAAATATCTTCAGACCCTTATCAAGGCCACTGAGAACGAGGCTGAGAGGCTCTCCTACGAAGCCCGCCTGAAGGCGCTCTAAATCTCCATCAATATCCTCCTCGAAAGGGGATGGAGGCAGTTCACCCTGTTGCCGAGGTTCTTCACGACCCCGAAGGGATGTCCCTTGAACATAAGGACCACATATCCGCGAGGCTGGCCGTCGAGGGTTATGCTGTCCCTCCTGAGATAGCGGAGGGCGGTTTCCCTGTCGACACCGGCCTGCGGGAAGGCGTTTCCGGCATAGGCGAGGCTCAGCACCAGATCTTCTGAAGGCACCAGGTCCCTCCCCTTGAGGGTGCCGACGGTGACTCCCCTTCTCAATGGATGCAGGGCTGAAAGGGTCCCGACCTCTCCGGATATCGCCGAAGGTATGCCCACGGCTTTGTCCCCAGCCCTCAACACCTCCGATCCGATGTTCAGATAATCCTTGAAACCGGACAGGGAAGTGTCTCCCTTCAGGGGCTTCAACGCCTTTTTCCAAGCATGGCCGCAGGTTTTTTTCATAAGGGCGGTGCAGTACTGGCCCTCCCCCGTCTCCACGAGCCCCGGGACCAGGAGATATCCGTACTCAGTCGTCACGACTCCGTTTTCCTCCATCTTCTTTCCTCCTTTCCTGCCGAGCAGCGGTTCGGCTCCGAGATTTTCCTCCATCCATCCGGCGATTCCGTCGTTCTCCACCTCCTCGAAGGTGCAGGTGGAGTAGATGAAAATACCCCCGTCCCTGAGCGCGGGCCACACGTCGGCGACTATCCTCCTCTGGCGGGAAGAGCAGAGTTCCACGAGTTCGGGGGACCATTCCTCCCGGGCCCTCTGATCTTTGCGGAACATCCCTTCACCTGAACAGGGAACGTCAGCGAGGATTATGTCGAAAAAGCCCTCGAGGGAAGCGAAGGCGGAGGGGTCGCAGGAAGTCACGACAACGTTGGGGTCGCCCCAGACCGCAATATTGTCGGAGAGGACGGCCGCACGGCCCTTCATCACTTCGTTGGAAACGAGGACGAACCTGTCTCCCAGACAGTCCCTCAGCGAGGAGGCCAGGTCGGTGGACTTGCCGCCGGGAGCGGCGCAGAGATCCAGTACACGCAAAGGTCTTCCAAGGGAATCAAGGTGATTCTCAAGCAGTTCCTTGCGGAATATCATCCCCGGGAACATCGCCGAAGAGTCCTGGACATAGTAGCAGCCTGCGTGGAATAGGGGGTCGAGGGTGAATACCGGACGGGAGGAAAGGTCCCGGCCCCAACTGCACCAGGAAGACTTTTTCAGGATATCGAGAGAGGATAGTTCCTCCTCCGGAGAGGAGACCTTTGAAGGATTGTAACGGATCGACACCGAGGAGGGAAGGGAGAAGGCCGGCAGGCACACCTCCGCCTTTTCGGCTCCCAAAGCCCTTTCCAGGATGGAATGCAACATTTCAGATATCGTATTTCTTGCGGATCTCGTCCATCTGCTCCTGGGTCATCCCCTCGGGCATCCGCCCTTCAGAAACCGCGGCGAGGGAATCCACTATCTTGTCCATCGCCTCCTTGAGTTTCCCCCCGAGCATCATCTTCATCATGAAGTTGATTTCCGCGGACATCTCGATGTGGAGGTCGGTCTTGTAAGGATCCGCCTCGGGCACCGGGTCGAAATGCATCGTAATGCTGAAAGGGAAGGGGGAACCGTTGTCCGTGAAGTTGATGCTGGAATAAGGCGTGCGGTCGTTCACCCTCAGTCCAAGGTTGAACCCCTGGACGTTGGCGCTGATGCTGTCGTAGTCGGCCTCCACCCCTTCCTTCTTGTCTTCCGGAAGGAACTGGAGGAAATTCCTCATATCGGTGAACGCCATATAGAGTTCGGCCGGCGATTTGGACACAACTGCGTGCTTGCTTTCTATCTCTGTTGCCATTGTCTGACCATTTTATCTGTTCCACTCAGAAGGGTTTTCCCTCCATTTCCCGAGGGTTTCCGCCTCTTCCGGGGAAAGCCTCCCCTTCTCCGCGGCCACCTGGACCAGAGCGGGATAGTTGGAGAGAGTCTCCAGCCTCACTCCATCGTCCGCAAAAGCCTTTTCAGCTTCAGGGAAGGAATAGGTGAAGATAGCAGCCATTCCCCGAACGTCGGCTCCGGCCTCCCGAAGGGCCCTCACGGCCGAAAGGCTGCTCTTTCCCGTCGAGACCAGATCCTCTATCACGACCACCCTGGAGCCCTTTTTCAGGACGCCCTCGATCCTCGAACCGGTGCCGTGGTCCTTGCGGGCTGAACGGACATAGACGAAGGGCCTGCCCAATTTCTGGGCGACGAGGACGCCGTGGGCGATGGCACCCGTGGCCACGCCGGCGACTACTTCCGCATCGGGACAGATCAGGGCGGCCTTCTCGCATAGCCATCCGGCCACCTTCTCCCTCAGTCCGGGATAGGAGAGGATCCTCCTGTTGTCGCAATATATGGGGGACTTCCAGCCAGAGGCCCAGGTGAAAGGCTCGTCGGGACGGAGCAGGACGGCGCCGATTTCGAGGAGTTCCCCGGCAAGATTCCTTTCAATGTCTGTCATTTCGAAAAAACTTCATAAATTTGCGGTCCTTGCAAAGATACGATTTTTCCCGCCGTCCCCGCACATAATGCACAAAATATATTTTGAAAACCGCTGCCTGATAATCTGCCCTCCGGGCGAACAGGCCCTGTCCGATCCCAACTCGATCGAATTCCATCCCGGGGACAGACCTTCCGTCCGCACCCTGGTGGAAATGTTCGAGACCTCCCGCACCCTGTCGAGGATATATATCCCCGACACCGATACCGAGGCCGCCTTCAGGAGGATCTGCGGCGAGTTCAGGGAGGTCAATGCGGCGGGAGGCCTAGTCTCCAACCGCAGGAACGACTATCTCCTGATAAGGAGGAACGGGCTCTGGGACCTTCCCAAGGGACATCAGGAGAACGGAGAGGACATAAGGGTGACGGCCATGAGAGAAGTTCAGGAGGAGACGGGAGTGCTTGAACTGGAGATCAGGGACCTGATCTGCATCACCCACCATTGCTACAGGAGGGACGGGGTGTGGCACCTCAAGCACACCTGGTGGTATGACATGCTCTACACCAACCCCGTCGACCTCACCCCGCAGCGGGAAGAGGACATCAGCCAGGCCGCCTGGGTGGCGAAATCCAGCCTTCCCCCCTACCTTAAAAACACCTATCCGTCCATTCAGGAGGTATTCCGCGAGGCAAGGGTATAATTTCCCCCTGCAGGTTGAAACTTATTCGGTATTTCTGACGTATAATAGAAGTATCTTACTCAATTGACGTGTTCTGAAATATGAAACTATCCCAATTCCAATTCCTCCTCCCCAAGGACAAGATCGCCCAGGAGCCTACAAGGTGGCGTGACGAATGCAAACTGATGGTCCTCCACAAGGACACGGGCGAAATCGAGCACAGGCTGTTCAAGGACATCATCGATTATTTCGGCAAGGGCGACTGCTTCGTCCTCAACGACACCAAGGTCTTCCCCGCCAGGCTGTACGGCAAGAAGGAAAAGACCTGGGCCGACATAATGGTCTTCCTCCTCAGGGAACTCAACCGCGAGCAGAGGCTTTGGGATGTCATCGTCGATCCAGCCAGGAAGATAAGGATAGGGAACAAACTCTATTTCGGAGAGGACCAGAGCCTCGTGGCCGAAGTCATAGACAACACCACCTCCAGGGGCAGGACCCTGAGGTTCCTGTACGACGGTCCCTACGAGGAATTCAAGCAGACCCTCTTCAACCTCGGAGAAATTCCCGTTCCGAAGTGGGTGAAGCCCAAGATCACCCCAGAGGACAACGAGAATTTCCAGACCATCTTCGCCGCCCACGAAGGAGCGGTGTCCGTACCCGCCGCAGGCCTCCATTTCAGCAGGGAACTGTTCAACAGGATGATCCTGAAGGACATCGACAAGGCCTTCATAACCGTCCATATGGGCATCGGACACTTCCGCAAGGTGGACGTCGAGGACCTGTCGAAGCACAGGATGGACTCCGAGAGGCTGATCATCACCCCCGAGGCCGCCCAGATCATCAACAAGGCGAAGAACGGAGGCCACAAGGTACTGGCGGTGGGAGTGACCGTCACCCGCGGCCTCGAGACCTTCGTCACCACCAACAGCGAGGTCAGGCCCTATGACGGATGGACCAACAAGTTCATCTTCCCTCCCTACAGTTTCTCAATCCCCGACGCGATGGTGACCAACTTCCACCTTCCCGAGTCCACGATGCTGATGTCGGCCGCCGCCTTCGGAGGCTTCCAGAACGTGATGAACGCCTACCAGGTGGCTATGGACGAAGGCTACCGTTTCGGACCTTACGGCGACGCCCTCCTGATGATATAGGCAGGATCGGAAGAAAAATCCATAAACCGAAAGAAAGACAAAAAATCCGCCCTTCACCGGGGCGGATCATTGTTTTTGACGGGCCGTGCGGTTAAATTCGGGAAAACTGACGGCTATGGAAAACCAAGTTTTCAGGGAGAAAACGTGCCTGTGCACCCTGAACAGGATATTCGGGTTTGAACCCAAGATAGGAAGGGTCCTCGTGGAAAGGCTCGGAAGCGGTTCGGCGGTGTTCGGACTCGACGGGAAGAGCCTCCGTGAATGTCTCGGTCCCTACTCAAAATATGGAGAAATGATTTCCCGTGAGGAACTGGACCGCAGCGCGGAAGAACTCGAGGGCCTCGCGGAAAAGGGCTGCGGGTTCGTGGGCCTGGGAGAGGAGGGATATCCCTCGATGCTCCGGGACTGCGACGACCCTCCGGTGGGACTGTATTACAAATCGGTCTCCTCCCCCGACGAAATCTTCAATTCCCGTCCCTGCGTCGCCGTTGTGGGAACCAGGGACTTCTCCCCCTACGGCCAGGAGTGGACCGAAAAGCTTACCGCGGCCCTCGCGGAAGCCTCTCCTTCCCCCGCCATCGTGAGCGGCCTCGCCTACGGGGTGGACTTCTTCGCCCACAGGGCCGCACTGGCGCACGGCGCCCCCACCATAGCGGTGATGGCCACCGGGATAGACGAGGTCTACCCCTGGAGGCACAGGGACCTGGCAGCCACCATCGCGGACACTCCCCTGTGCGCCCTCGTGACGGATTATCCTCCCGGCACCGGAGCCGTCAAAGTCAACTTCCTCAGGCGTAACAGGATAATCGCCGGCCTGTCCCGTGCAACCGTCCTCACGGAATCCAAGAGGAAAGGAGGGGGTATGATAACGGCCAGGCTGGCCTTTTCCTATGAAAGGGAGGTGTACGCCCTTCCGGGAAGGGTGGATGACGCGAGGTCCCAGGGCTGCCTTGACCTGATAAGGGAGAAGGTGGCGGAGCCAATAGGGTCTGCCGAAGGCCTCGTGGAAGCCCTGGGGATGGGCCCTTCCCTCCAGGAGAGGCGTAGGGATTTCGTGAGGACCGTGCAGGAAAGGTATTCCCCGGCCGTGGATCCGAAAACCCTCGGGGATCTTGTCGCGATCGCCGGGGAAATACGTCGCACCAGGGGGATATCCCTGGATGAGATCTGCCGGAAGACCGGGCTTCCGTATGCCAGCGTCTCCTCCCTGACGGGAATGATGGAGGGGGACGGGGTGATCAGGACCGACCTCCTGCAGAGATGCTTCATCGACCTGAGGACCTGAAAACGGGGTCTCCCGATTGTTATTCCACGGATATTTTCTATTTTTACAATCTAAAAGCATCCTTGGAATGAAACCAAAAGTGAACACGGTCCTCGTTACCGGAGGAAGCAGCGGAATCGGGGCGGCTACCGCCCTGCTCCTCGCTGAAAAGGGAATGAAGGTGTACGCCGCCTCAAGGAGCGGCAGGGCCCCTGAAAAAGAGGGAATCATCCCCATCGTGATGGATGTGAACGACCCGGACTCTGTCCGGAAGGCCCTTGATGGGATACTGTCCCGGGAGGCCTCCCTCGACGCCCTTGTCAGCTGCGCCGGGAACGGAGTGGGAGGGGACATCGAGACCAGCTCCGACGAAGAGGTAAAGTACCAGTTCGAGACCAATTTCTTCGGACTCGACAAGGTGGTGAGGGCCTGCCTTCCGCATTTCCGCGGGCAGGGACGCGGCAGGATAGTCACCATTTCCTCCGTAGCCGGCTTCTTCCCCATCCCCTACCAGGCCTATTATTCGGCATCGAAGGCCGCCGTCCTGCTTTATACCAAGGCCCTCCGTCTGGAGGTCAGGCCATTCGGCCTCCAGTGCTCCTGCATCCTGCCCGGAGACGTCAAGACCGGTTTCACTTCCGCCAGGAAGATGACCGCCGCCTCCGACGACCCCTCCTCACCCTACCACGACCAGGTGGCCAAGTCCATAGCCAAGATGGCGAAGGACGAACAGAACGGGATGCCCCCCAAGGTCATCGCCCGGGCCGTGCTGAGGCAGCTGCGCCGCAGGAGGATGAGGACGGTCTGCGTCCCCCGCTTCGGCTACAAGGCCCTGTACGTCCTCGGAAACATCCTTCCCGAATCCATCATCCAGAGAATCCTTTCCATTCTCTATCAATAATTTATGGAGTTCATCGACACCCATACCCACAACACGGACGAAGCGTTCCGGGGAGAAGAGGACGAGGTGATCGCCAGGGCCCTCGGAGCCGGTGTCACCCACCTGATCCAGCCGGACATAGACTCCTCCGAAAGGGATGGGATGTTCGCCCTCTGCGAAAGGTATCCGGGTGTGCTCCTCCCGATGCTGGGACTGTATCCGTGCTCTGTCGTCAAGGGGTGGGAAAAGGAGATCGAGGCCCTTTATCCCTACCGGGACCGCGGCATCGTGGCCATCGGCGAAATAGGCCTGGACTACCACGACGACGATTTCGACCCCGAGGCCCAGAAGGCGGCCCTCAAGGTCCAGTTCGAACTTGCCGCGGAATGGGACCTGCCGGTGAACATACATCTGCGGGACGCGTCGGAAGACTTCCTTTCCGTCCTGAAAGAGTGTTCATACCTTGGCCTCAGGGGCAGCCTGCACGCCTTCGGCGGCAGCAGGGAGTTCTTCGAGAGGGTATGCAGGTACGGGGATTTCTCCGTGGGGATAGGAGGGGTGGTGACCTTCAGGAATTCCAGGATAGGCAGGGACATAGCGGACATTCCCCTCAACAGGATAGTGCTCGAAACCGATTCTCCATACCTCTCCCCCGTCCCCTTCAGGGGCAGGAGGAACGAAAGTTCGAACATTCCCGTCATCGCCGGGTTCATAGCCCGGCAGAAGGGCGTTTCGCTTGAAGAAGTCGCCGCCGCAACCACCGAAAACGCAAAAAGACTTTTCAAGATATGACAGAAAAATCTTCGATACTGATGATCTATACCGGGGGGACCATCGGGATGAAACAGGACCCGATGAAACAGGCCCTGACCCCCTTCGATTTCAGCCAGATCCTCCAGGAGGTGCCTGAAATGCGGAAATTCGCCTTCAGGATAGACTCCTTTACCTTCGATCCGCTGATCGACTCCTCCGACGTGGAACCCTCCCTATGGCAGAGGCTGGCCACCCTCATCAGGGACAGGTACGACGACTACGACGGCTTCGTCGTCCTTCACGGCACTGACACGATGTCCTACTCCGCCTCGGCCCTCAGTTTCATGATAGGGAACCTCACCAAGCCCATCATTTTCACGGGAAGCCAGCTTCCGATAGGAGTGCCCAGGACCGACGGGAAGGAGAATCTCGTTTCCGCCGTGGAAATCGCCTCCGCAAAGGATTTCGACGGTCACGCGATGGTTCCCGAAGTGTGCGTATTCTTCGATTCCCTGCTTATGAGGGGCAACCGCACCACCAAGGTCAACGCCGAGAATTTCAGCGCCTTCCGTTCCCCTAACTTCCCCGCCCTCGCCCAGGCCGGGGTGAACATCAAATACAACTCCTCCCTCATCCGGAAGCCGGGTGACTGGGACGCCGGCATCGTCGCCAACACAGCCCTCGACACAAGCGTTTCCATCCTCAAGATCCATCCCGGGATCACCCCCGGCGTCGTGAGGGACATCCTCCTCGGTGAAGGGACCCGGGCGGTCATCCTTGAAACTTACGGATCGGGCAACGCTCCCACCAAGGAATGGTTCCTGGACATCATCAGGGAAGCACGTGAAAAAGGAAAAATCATCGTCAATGTCACCCAGTGCCTGTACGGTTCGGTGGATATGGGACTTTATGCCACTGGAAAGGCCCTGAAGGAGGCCGGAGTGGTCTCCGGATCCGACATCACCACCGAGAGCATGCTCGCGAAACTCTTCTATCTCCTCGGCAAAAGCGGGGATCCCGACTGGATCAGGGACCGGGTAGCGAAAAATTTGAGGGGAGAAATGTCAAACTGACTTTGTCAAATGAAATCTTTTTAGTAAATTGCACCGGTTTAATCGGATTTTTTTCGGGCCAGCTCCCGTTGTCCGGTTTAATTCAGAAACATATAACTACTTAATACATTATTAATTAAAACACACAAAAACCAGTATGAAAAAGTTTTTCATGTTTTTGGCAGCCGTTGCCGTCATGGCAATTTCTGCTAGCGTAGTTTCAGCTCAGGAGCCGGCCGAGCAGGCCGCTGCCACTGAAATGAGCGCAGCTGACATCCTTAAGGGTTCCGGTGAGGAAGTTCCCCTGCACCAGGCCATCAAGGCGAAGTTCATAGAAGGTGGCGCGGGCTTCATGTCCCTCATCATCCTCTGCCTTATCATCGGTCTCGCCCTCGCAATCGAGAGGATTCTCTATCTTTCATTCTCGAAGACCAACACGAAACAGCTCCTCAACAAGATCGAGAAGGCTCTTGACGAGGGTGGCATCGAGAAAGCCAAGGACGTCTGCCGCAACACCCGCGGCCCCGTGGCCAGCATCTTCTATCAGGGTCTGCTCCGTTATGACCAGGGCATCGACACCGTCGAGAAGACCATCGTCTCCTACGGTTCCGTCCAGATGAGTCTCATGGAAAACAACCTCTCCTGGATCGCCCTCTTCATCGCAGTCGCTCCTTCACTCGGATTCTTGGGAACCGTCATCGGTATGGTCGCCGCCTTCGACGCCATCCAGTCCGCCGGAGACATCTCCCCGAACATCGTTGCAGGAGGTATGAAGATAGCCCTTATCACCACCGTCGCCGGTCTTATCGTGGCAATCATCCTTCAGTTCTTCTACAACTATATCCTTTCCAGGATCGACGCCCTTTCCATCGACATGGAAGACAGCTCGATTTCCCTGATCGACGTCCTTTCCAAGTACAGCAAGAAAAACAAATAATCCTTAGAACCGTAGTCCAATGTATTCCAAGATTTTCAAATGGATTTCGTGGATACTGATCATCATCAGCTTCCTTATCCTCGTATGGGGTTCCCTGAAGGGATGGGAAGGCGGTGACGGAACCAAGGTAGACGTCCTCCTTCGCTGGGCATACTTCCTGCTCATCGTCGCAGTGGCCGCCGCCGTTCTTGCTGCCGTCGTAATCAGTGGCCTGAACAATCCAAAGAGCCTGATCAAAGGACTGATCGGGATTGCAGTGGTTCTTGCGCTCTGCTATCTGGTCTACCTCGCTTCCTCCAGTGAACCGCTCGTAGGCTATATAGGAGAACAGCCCACGGAAAAAACACTTAAAATGTCGACAGCCCTGCTGAACATTACCTACATCGTAGGAGGCTGCGCCCTCCTTTCCATCATCGTAGGTGAGGTCCTTGCGCTGTTCAGAAAAAAATAACTCGCTATGTCCAAAAGAAAAACACCGGGTCTGAACACTCAATCGACGGCTGACATCGCGTTCCTGCTCCTCTGCTACTTCCTGATGACATCCACCATGGACCAGCAGAGCGGTCTCCAGCGCCGTCTCCCGCCTATGCCTGACAAGAATCAGAAGGTTGAGGACCAGAAAGTCAATCGCCGTAACATCATTATGGTGAAGATCAACTCCAACGACAGACTTTTCGCCGGTAATGAAGCTCTGGACATCAGCCAGCTCAAAGACAAAGCCAAAGAATTCCTTTCCAACCCCAATAACGATCCCAGCCTCCCCGAAAAGGAAGACAAGGAGATTGCAGGTCTCGGAACATACCCCGTTTCCAAGGGAGTCATCTCCCTCCAGAACGACCGCGGTACCAGTTACCAGGCCTACATAGCCGTCCAGAACGAGCTCGTGAAAGCCGTCAACGAACTTCGTGACGAACTTTCCAAGGCCAAGTTCGGAAGGCCCTTCCTCGTCCTTAACGAGGATCAGCAGGAAGCTATCAAGAAGGCTGTGCCCCAGAACATTTCCGAGGCGGAGCCCAAGGATGTGGCCAAGAGATAAAAACAGGAGGATTTAATTATGCCTAAATTCAGCAGAAGCGGTAAAAAGGATATGCCGGAAGTCGGCTCGAGTTCCGATATCGTGTTCATGTTCCTGTTCTTCTTCATGGTCACCACCCAGTTGAGAAAGACAGAGAATATGGTTATGGTCAAGCTCCCTGAAGCAACGGAGATTGCCAAGCTTGAAAGAAAAGACCTCGCTTCATACATCATGATCGGTTCCCCTACCAGGGACAAACAGGCCCAGTTCGGTACCGACGCACGTATCCAGCTCAACGATTCTTTCAAGACCGTGGACGACATCCGCGACTTCATCGCAGCAGAGCGCGACTCAAAGAGTGAAGCTGACCGTCAGTTCATGACCGTGTCGATCAAGGCCGATGAAAACGTCAGGATGGGTATCATTTCAGATGTGAAGCAGGAGCTCCGCAGGTGCTCCGCGCTGAAGATCATGTATGCCGCCCGCCGTGCCGAAAAATAATCGGTTCACACTGCCAATTCAAAAAAGGTGATCCATCCGGGTCACCTTTTTTGTTTTCCATAATCCACTTACTTCAAGATGAAGGTCTTTATTCCGAAACGAGGGATCGATGCTTTCAGAACGGATCCTTCAGCAGTCTTTTCAAGCTTTGCCGAGGCAATCACGTTGCCCAGGAGGTCGGTTTCGAAGGCGGAGGCAACGGATCCCGGCAGGATGACGCTCTTTTCTGAAGAATCGCCGAAACTGTTGTACAGACGTACCATTACTCCGTCACCTTCGATACGGGCCGCGGACAGTTCCCATCCGCTTCCACTCAAATCCATAATGGAGGCATCCTTGAGAGGGATCTCTCGCCAGGAGAAGGACTCGGTATTGCCGTGCCAGATCTTGAGCGCCGGTTCATCCCACAGACAGGCCTTCAACGGTTCATTCCAAAGACGGGACTCCATTTCAGCGGTTTCCCATCCGCCTTCGTGCGGCACGATGGCAAAATGCAGTTCGGTAGGACCGCTTATAGTGTAATCCTCGTTCCAAAGCCCGTTTCCGGAATACTGGACGGTGAGGCCCAGAAGGCCGTCTCCACGGTTGACATAAGAAGTGGTATGGTCGTTCAGAAGGGCAAGGGACGGGCCGCCTTCCATCTCAAGGTCCAGCCATTCCGTAATGATATTGTGCTTTATATCCTTCCAGTTGTGGAAAGCGGTACTTTCAAGGGAGCTCTTACAGACGTCGAAGGGAGCGTTCTTGAATAGCGATGCCCCATCTCCTCTGACCGGGAAATAGATGTTCAGATGGTACCTGTCGTCGTAACAAGCCCTCTCGGGATTGCGGTCAGCATCGTCCTGGCGGTAAGCCCCGATTCCTACGTTGGCCTGCCACAACACGGTCAGGGAAACGTCTATCACCGGATCGTCTTCCTTCAGGGTGAGGGTCTCGGTGAAAGGGTGGCCGGCGATGGTGCCGCATATCCTTATCTTCTTTTCGAATTCATTGTCTTCCACAAGCGTGACCGTCGCAGGTGACATGGCGGAAGATATGAATCGTCCTTCATCATAGAAATAGCCTTTCAATTCGCCGAAAGCAAAGTCCGAAGCCGCATCAACGAGGTTCCTTCCCGTCCTCTTGTCAATGAGTTTCCTGACAGTACCGCCCTTCCTTGCATTGAAAACCAAACGGTACATACCATTCTCCACCTTGCGGACCCTTCGGCAGACAGTCTTTTCAGGAGTCTTTGAAGATAAGGACAATGAATATGTCCTGTAACCGAAAGCAGGAACTTCCGCGCGGAATACGAGCGTGTGGACTCCGTCCACGAGGCCGTCCCAACAATTCACCGCTGAACCGGAGGCATCGTAAACGGAAATCCTCCTGTCAGCTTCCGAGGACAAAGCTATGCTCACGACCTCCGATCTCGGGACTCCGAGCGTATTGTAAAGCCTGACGCGGGGCTCCTCAACTTCCCTGGAGGGTTCTCCGACACCGGACAAGGACGCCCTCCGGAAGTATCTCAGGGCAATCTCGTCTGCGTTGTGCGTCCATTCGTCACGGACCCTGTCAGCCCACGTTGACAGACCTCCGCAAAAGTTGAAGGGAACTATCCAGCAGTCGTGATGCTGTGCAAGAAGGAGATTCCTCCACGCTTCGTCAAGACTGGTCTTCCGGCCAAGGCCTTCGCCACTCCAGCCCCATTCCC
Organism: Bacteroidales bacterium; assembly: GCA_017427885.1. Lineage (GTDB taxonomy): Bacteria > Bacteroidota > Bacteroidia > Bacteroidales > UBA932 > Cryptobacteroides. The sequence goes on along the minus strand of JAFRRW010000014.1, from coordinate 1,610 downwards.
AACGGGCCATGGCACCCATCTTCTCAGCCGAAAGCAGGAGATTCTCACTGTTGCGGACACTGCGAGCAAGATTCTGCATGACCTGTGTCCCCCACATAAGACCGGCCCGGACGTCTTCCTGATCTGCAGGATGGTCTTCAATTTCATCGCCATCGGACACGGACTCGAAATACTCCGTCCAGGTAACGTACCGTATGTTTTCCGACATCTCCGGACTAAGCGTCATCCAAGGTCCATGCCTCCATCCTGCATCCTGGTAAGTAAAACCTACTGGATGGGGAAATCCCGCAGAATCAGCCTTCTCAAAGTATTCCGGGAATCTTCCATTGGAGATGGTCGAATATACGTTGTCGCCCAGGGACTCGAATGAATGCCTGGGCGATGCGACCACGGAACTGCCGTCCTTGGATACCCACCTTACAAGTTCCCCTCCGAACGGAGCCATATATCCGCCCCAGCAGGTGTTGGGATTCTTCAAAGAAGCATATCTGAATCCAAATCCGGAAAGGATCATCGGCAGGCAGCTTGTAAAGCACGGTTCTTCGACGGCATATGTTGAAAAAGAGATCCCGGGAAAATGCGAACGCAGTTTCCGGATGCCGAGTTCAAACTGACGGATAACGCTCTCTCCGGTAATATTGAACATATACGGCTGGGCATAGGTGGGATTTGTGTATTCCACCCGGGAATCCGACCCCAGGAGCGAGACGAAACGCTTATATGCCTGAGGGGTATGCACTTTAACGGAATCCCACGTTTCAGGTTCTATTTCCAGGCCGAAGGCCCATTCAGGATTTTCCTTCAGGACTGACATCATATAGTCGGTATAGGAATCAAGCGGATAGTGGCCATACACGCCTCCGTGGAAACCGTCTACAAAATACCTCTCCCCTTGGGAATAGGCGGGAAAGAAGGCCAGTACGGCAATGATCACATATAAGGTTCATCTCATATTCGGGAAAACATATATTTAACGCAAGCAACTAAATATAGTGAACTTATGGCAATAATCAAAACCAACGCTCCAACACAAGACGGCCGGGACGAAGGCCCTGACTTTTTTGTTCCGCTACGCGGAAAATAGAGTGGAAAAGGTTATATTTGTAGGTTGAAACAAATCAAAATCAAAGTGGAGACTCTGAAAAGGACAAAAGTAAAGGACCTCCTTGCATCCCCTGCGGGAAAGAAGGTCATGGCCAAAGGCTGGGTAAGGACGAAAAGGGGCAACAAGCAGATAAAGTTCATCGCCCTCAACGACGGATCGACGATCAACAACATCCAGGTCGTGGTGGATATGGAGAAGTTCGACGAGGATCTTCTCAGGAGGATATCCACCGGGGCAAGCCTGTGCGTGACCGGAAATCTAGTCGAATCGGTGGGAAGCGGCCAGGCCGTGGAAATCCACGCCGAGGAAATCGAGATCTACGGGGAGTGCGACCCGATGAGGTATCCCCTGCAAAAGAAGGACACCTCGCTGGAGTACCTCCGTTCCGTGGCCCATCTCAGACTCCGCACCAACACCTTCGGGGCCGTCCTCAGAATCCGCCACGCGATGGCGTTCGCCATACACAAGTTCTTCAATGACAAGGGCTTCGTATATCTGAACACTC
>JAFRRW010000013.1 GCA_017427885.1 Bacteroidales bacterium | reverse complement strand
TCGGCTTTATAAATGTAGCCAAAAATATCAGTAGCTTTTATTTCATATGAAAAACTTCTCGGGGGTCTGCCAAGCGGCAGGGGCCGACAAGCCCCTGAGAGCGTTCTTCATTTGGATTACAAACATAGTTACTTTATCGGTGTAAAGAATCAATAAACCGCTGAATCTCCAACAGCCCTTCCAAGAACTGGAGGTTCGAGATTCGGAGTGTTTTTATTTCTCGTTGTCGAGGCCGGCAGAAGTGGCCAGGATTTGATTCGCGTACCAGGCGATGTATCTTCTTAAATCTTCCCTCATAGAACAATTGGGTGCCGGTTCCTGCCCATAGGTGACATAGACAGAAAGTAAACAGATCAAGAGGGTGAGGGCTTTTTTCATAATGACTTTTAGTTCCGTTTCTTTAACCAATGGCCTGCAAATACCCTGCCTCGGACAGCAATTTACGGTTCGGGAATCAGCCTGATGTCGTTCACTGAATATGCCAGTCTTATCATTAGCAAGCAAGACAAGTTTGTTTTAATTTATGCAAAGTTTACTTGTCATTTTGAAAAATATGTTTATCTTTGCATCAGAAACAAAATTCTCTTACCATGAATAAAAAAAGTATTCTCATGCCCCATACCTGCCAGAAGATCGGCTGGTGCCTGTTCCTGCTCGCTATTCTCCTTGAAATCATCAAAGCATCATTCATCCACGACATCAACACGGCCTGGTATTTCGCAAAAGCGGCTCACATCACACTGATTATCTCATTCTTCCTCATCTGCCTGTCAAAGGAAAAGGTGGAAGACGAGATGATTTCCGGGTTCCGCCTGAAGTCGATAGGGATCACAGCCTATGTTTTCTTCGTATTTCTCTTGATTTTCAGCATTCTCCTGGAAGTGAAACCCGGATTCATTTTCCAAAACGCAGACAGCACCCTCAGCGCCTACCTGAGCGAGTTGTTCCTGATTGTCCTTCCGATTCTTCTCTTTGTCCTGTATTACGGGATATTCAAGCGGATGCTCTGGAAATCCGATAAACATCAGGCTATATGAAGAATACGGTAAAAGTCGAAAGAGCCATCCTGGACATCACCCAGCAGCAACTGGCAGATGCCATCGGCGTCAGCCGCAATACGGTCAATTCGATCGAATCCGGCAAATACGTCCCTTCCACGGTACTCGCACTGAAAATAGCCCGGTACTTCGGCAAGCCCGCCGATTCCATTTTCAAGCTGGAAGATACGGATTAGGTCCTATCCCAACAGGACATCCAGGACCATCATCAAGGCAAAGCCTAGTGCGAAACCAATGGTCCCGACATTGGAGTGCCTTCCCTGGGAATAATCCGGAATCAACTCTTCAACAACCACATACAGCATAGCACCAGCGGCGAAGGCCAGCATATAGGGCATTATGCCAAGGATGGAGGTGGCAAGAAGCAGGACCAACGCGCCGCCTACGGGCTCGACGATTCCACTCAGGGACCCTATGCCAAAAGCATTCCAGCGGGAGTTCCCCTCCGCCCTGAGAGGCATCGAAACGATGGCTCCTTCCGGGACATTCTGGATAGCGATTCCAAGGGACAGGGCCAATGCTCCCGCCATATTGAAATCGGCCGTCAGGGCGCCTGCAATGGCGACTCCCACCGCCATCCCTTCCGGGAAATTGTGGATGGTGACGGCCAGGGCAAGCTTGGTTGTCCTGGATAACCGGCTCCGAGGACCTTCGGCTTCTCCGCTTACGTGTAAATGAGGAGTGAAATAGTCTATGAGCAGCAGGAACGCGAAACCCGCCAGCAAGCCGATGACCGGCTGCACGACGGCAGCGGTCCCCTGCCCCATCCCGATGGCCGGGATGATCAGCGACCACACGGAGGCTGCTACCATCACACCGGAGGCAAAACCCAACAGGACCTTCTGCAACAGGACCGGCATCTCCCGCTTCATGAAGAACACGAAGGCAGAACCCAGGGCCGTCCCCAGGAAAGGAATCAGAAGGGCTGTCAGAATGGGACTCATCGTTTCATTTTCCTCCTTAATGACTCATAGTATCCGTGTCGCCTGGGATTCTCCGGGAACCAGCCTCTTAGGACACGTCTTTCTTGTTGGAACATCTCCAGGATGCCCCAAAAACAGGAAAAGGCAAAGCCACCGAGGATTGTGGAAACGGTCTGATCGGACACTAACAAAGAAGCCCCCGCTACCAGGAGTCCCACAACCAGCCAGACCCACCAGCTACGTTTGCCCCAGTGGTACTCCATCTTGATAACAGCCGGATGGCAGATGCCAATGCAGATAAAAACGGCAGCGCCGACTATGATACCGCTGAAATGCATGGTTTATAGAAAAAAGGCCTCGCCGGGGTTATACACACCACCCACATCAGACTTGGCTATCCAGGTGCTAAGTTAAGGAGAATCTCCCAAACGGCAAAATCATATTATCTCAATTCGGCGGCCGGTGTTTTCAAGACGCGTTCCGCAAGCCTCATCGCGAGGATGGCAACCGGAATGGTCAGGACCAGCGCGACAATCAAGGCAGGAATGTTGTTGATTACCGGAACCATAAGCTGGTCATATCCTGCCGGCATTTCCTCTAAGGCGGCGGCCAACGAACCTTCCGTGTCGGTCCACCAATGGCCGGCATATGCGAAGAACGAGAATGCGAAGGGGATGAAACTCCATCGGACACCTTTAAGCGTATCATAGCCGCAAGCCTTCCGGATTATCTCAGCCAACGCCGTCAAAACGACGATCGCGATGATATAGGTCAGATCGGCCTCACCTGCTATCAGGAAAAGGACAAGGATGAATCCATTCAGGGCCGCAGCCGCTCCGAAACCGCGGATAACCGTGCAGGTGTAAAGATATATGAAAGCAAAAACAAGCGGCAGGAACGCTCCGATGTAAGCGTAACATGCCGGATGGATGATGCCGCTGGTGGCATCGAGTATAAACGAGGCAAGATAGGCCAATGCCATCAAAAGGACTTTGAATAAGGGTCTCATAAAAGTTTAGTTTTAATCATCTGCACAAAGATATTGTACCGTCCGCACCCGTGAAATCCCCATTTTATGCGATTTCACAGGAGGAATCGGGATACATACACCTATACCCGGACGAATTGAAAACCCATCTTGCCGCCGCCGGCTTCAGGGACATCACCATAAAAAGGGATGAGGCCAAACACTTGCTGGCCGTCAAAGCCAGCAAATAAATACTGGTTTAGCGGTACAATGCTTCGATGAAAGAAAGAATCTCCGGCAGCCTTTCAACCCTTTTCACTCTCCCTGTGCGATGGTCTGCGCGAGTTTTTCGATGTTCAGGCTCCGGGCGGAAGCGTCGACTATATCCTTGTATACACCGCCCTTACGGTACAGTTCGTCCGGATTGCCGCTCTGCTCCAGATGTCCTTCCTTTAGGGCGTAAACCATCTCACTGTCAATGATTTGTGATATTGAATGGGATATGATGATAACGGTGCGGTCCTTCTTGATGGCATCGATGGCGGACTTGATCTGCTCCGTGGCGATCGCGTCCAGCGAGGCCGTGGGCTCGTCCAGGAAGATGATTGGAGGATTCTTTAGGAACATACGAGCGAGGGCGATGCGCTGCTGTTGTCCTCCGGACAGATGGTTGGCCGCTGTTCCGAAGCCTTTGGGCAGGGATATGATCTGGTCGTAAACGCTGGCTTTCCGGGCCGCCTCCTCGACCTCCTCGAAGGTGGCATCGGGCTTTCCATACCTGATGTTCTCCTCAATGCTGCCATCGAAGATATGGTTCTTCTGAAGGACCAGCCCGATGTTTTCCCGAAGGAAACGGGTATCCCATTCACGCAGGTCCACCCCGTCAAGGGTGATGGTACCGCAGTCAGGTTCATAGAACTTGTCCAGCAGGTTCACAATGGTGGATTTGCCGGCCCCGCTCAGTCCCACAAGTGCGGTGATCTTGCCGCTTTCGACCTTCATCGAAATGTCGTAAAGGGCCTTGGTCCCGTTGGGATAAGTAAAGTCCACACCCTTCATCTCGAAATTCCCCTGCACCTTTTCGGGACGGTAACTGCCCGTAGGCTCGAGTTCGGCATCCGCATCGACTATGTCAAAGTACCCTTCCGCATATACCAGGGCGTCGTTCAGGTCGTCGAAGATTCGCTGAAGCGAAGTGATCGGAGCCGTAACGTTGGAGAACAGCATTATGTGGTACATGATCTTACCGATGGTCATCCCCGGATATCCTATGAGGACCAGATAGGAGGTAAGGATGATGATCAGGACCGTCCCGGTCTGGCTGACGAAACTTTTCAGTGCGTCAAAGCCGAAGGAGGCCCGACGGATGCTGAACTGGTTCCCATAGTAGCCTTCCTGGAGCTCGGTCTGCTTCCCTAGCTCGATCTCTTCACGGTTAAAGGATTTGACCACGTTCATACTTTCCAGGATGCTCATTATGCTGCCGCTGCGCTTTTCATTGAACCCGCGCATGTTCTTTCGGGAGCTCTTCAGTTTCCGTCCCTGCAACGAAGTGATCCAAAAATATATTGGCACGATGGCCAATGCCGTAAGGCCCACATAGACGTTTGCCGCGAAGATGAGCACGAGGGCCAGCACGGAACTGACGATCATCGGCAGGAGGTTGATGAAGAAGTTCTGGATCGTGCGGGATATGCTGCTGGCGCCCTGGTCGATACGGGCCTGAAGCATTCCAGGGGCATTGTCGCTCCGGGCGAAAAAGGCCATCCTGTACTGGAGGATACGCTCTACGACGCCCAGGGAGAGCCGCTGGGAGATATTGATCCGGAGTTTCTCTCCGAAGATGCTCTGCCCGAATGAAATGCCGGCCCGAAGTATTTCCTTTCCCAGAAGGACTATGCTGACTATGGTAAGGATCCGCGCCGCCTTCGCCCACGAGAAATCAGATGATCCGACGAGGGCGTTGATCGCGTCCACCGTCCGGTCCAGGACGACGGCATTGACCTGGGCAAGCAGGGAACCGAGAAGGGTGAGGGACAAGGTCGCTACCAAAAGGAGGCGATAAGGCCTGACATAAGGAACGATCCTCTTGAACAACTGGGCTAGGGTCATAAGGCATATCTTTCAAACAAACCAAAGTTAAAAAAACTATCGATTAATTAATTAACTTCGCATCGTAATTCCTTATATCAAATGAAGATAGTCGTGGCGTTCGATTCCTTCAAGGGTTGCCTCTCCTCCCGGGAGGCAGCTGCCGTGGCGCGTCGTGCCATAGAAGACACGGTTCCCTCTGCGGAAGTCGTGGAGGTGGCAATCGCCGACGGCGGAGAAGGGACGGTGGATGCCATCGTAGGAAGCCTTGGCGGCAGGGTCATTGAAACCGTCGTCTCCGACCCCCTCGGACGCCCTGTGACAGCCCGTTACGGAATCGCAGGCCGCCTGGGAATCATCGAGGCCTCACAGGCCTGCGGGATCACCCTTATTGGAAAAGAAGAGCGCAATCCCCTGCTGACCACTACTAAAGGTGTTGGCGAACTGATCATGGACGCCATTTCGAACGGCTGCGACAGGTTCATCGTGGGAATCGGAGGCAGCGCCACCAACGACGGCGGCCGCGGGATGATCGAAACGGAAGGATTCCTGGAAAAAGCCAGGAACTGCACCTTCACCATCGCCTGCGACGTGGACAATCCACTCATCGGTCCTTCTGGCGCGAGCCGCGTTTTCGGTCCGCAGAAAGGTGCGGGGCCTTCCGAGGTGGAGATCCTCGAACGGCGTCTCGCAGATTATGCGGATTTAATCCTGGCCGAGACGGGAGTCGATGTCAGGGATATGCCTGGTGCCGGGGCGGCGGGAGGCCTTGGAGGAGCATTCGCATCATTCCTGGGAGCGGAACTCAAACCGGGCATCGAGGTGGTTCTGGACGCCATCGGGTTCGATTCCCTTCTCGATGGCGCTGACCTGGTATTTACCGGAGAAGGGTGCTCAGACGCCCAGACTGCCCACGGGAAGGCGCCGGCAGGAATCCTCGCACACGCGAAGAAAAAGGGACTCCCCGTTGCCCTCGTTTCCGGCGCGGTCAAACACAGCCCGGAACTTGATTCCCTGGGCTTTATGACCATCAAGGCCGTCAGTCCCGAGTCGATGCCCCTGGAAGAGGCGATGGACCCGGACACGGCAAAAAAGAACATCTACGGCGCAATCAAGTCAATTCTTTTGCAACAAATCTGAAAAACTGCGTTATATAGATAGACGCTGGACATCAGGATGAACCGACAGGAAGCCTCAGATTTTTACCGGATCCACAGCAAGCCGCTTTACAATACGGCGCTGAGGATACTCCGCGACAGCGCTGAAGCCGAGGATGTAATGCAGGACACCTTGTTGAAATACATCACCGGTGGGGTCCGCAGCGACTCCCGGGCCCAGGCCTCGGCCTGGCTGAGGACCACCTGCGTCCATATGGCCATCGACCGTCTTCGCAGACGCAGAAGGGAGCCATCTACCGTCGACCTGTTCAGTCTGGATTCCCTGGACAAAGTCCTGCCACTTGAAGAGGAGCCGGTTTGGGACGGGCCTGTACCGGACATAGGACTGATACGCGACGTTATGGAAAAGCTGCCTGATCCATACAGGCTCGTTCTGAATCTGATCCTGATCGAAGGGATGGATTATAGCGAAATAGCCCGGCTGACCAGCCAGAAGGAGACGACGCTGAGATCGATTTACAGCAGGGGTCGTGCCAAGCTCGCTCAAAAACTCAGGGAAATGATTGCCGGGATTTCCGGCGAGAAATAGAATATATGGACAATTTGGAAGAACATATAAGGAAGAATTCCGCGAGTTTCGACACGGAACTTCCGCCTGAAGGTTCCGAGAAACGGTTCCTGGACCGGCTGGAGGAGATACAAGGGGCTGATGCCGGCACTCCCTCACCGAGACGACTGCCGGTCAGGATTCTCCTGTACGCCGTTTCCGCGGCGGCGGCCATCGCTCTGCTCTTGATTGTTGGCAGACCCTCCGGACAAGAAGACATTTTCCGTGGAGTAGCCGACAATCCGGAGGCCATATATTCGCATTACCTTGCAGAACTGGCCGATGTCTGGCAGACTGTAGGACCTGACGAAGAGGCTTCGAGCCTTCTCGACATGATTACGGAAGAGGCCGTTCCCCTGGCCGACCAGCTGCCAGAAGAGCTGTCCCGGCAGGAGCGGGCCGAAATCCTCCGCGAGTACTACGGGACCCTGCTTGACAATGCATACAAGATTGAAAGAACAATAAAATAGAAACGTCATGAAAAAAGTATTTTTACTCTTTTTGGCAGTAATGGTCCTGCCTGTCTTCTCCTACCGTGCAGAGGCCGCCGGACTTGTCGGACCAAGCATTACCAAAGAATTCAACCTCAAGGATTTCAACGGAATCAACGTAAGCAGTTTTTATGAGGTGACACTCATCAAAGACAATAGGTGCAAGGTTACCGTCGAATGCGACAAGGACCTTGAAAAATACCTTAAGGTCAGTGTTTCAAACGGTGTTCTGCACCTCGGCCTCGACAAGATTCCCCAATCCCTCCAGCGAAAGGACAGGCATATACTTAAAGCGACGGTGCATATGCCTTCACTTACCTACCTCAAGATGAGCGGGGCCACCAGCCTTGAATCGGAAGGACGGTTCGAAGGGAGGGAAAGATTCTCCCTTGATATGTCCGGTGCTTCGAAAGCCAGCGGGCTTTCCATATATGCTGATAGGGCGGACATAGAAATGAGCGGAGCCTCGAAATGCAAGGACTTTGCAGGACGGTTCGGAAAGGTCGGCCTCTCCGCCTCCGGAGCCGCTAAACTTGAACTTGACATCGATGCGGATGTATGGAATGTGGGTATGTCCGGAGCCGTCAAGGCCGACCTCAAGGGAGGGCACACCCGGAGCATCAGGATGGAATCATCCGGTGCAGTCAATACCAATCTGGGCATCAGTTCCGACAATCTGACATATGAAGGGTCGGGAGCCTCGAAACTGAACGCCCAGGGCGCTCCTGCCAGTAGGGTAAACGTGGAGATTTCCGGTTCCTCAAAATGCCGGGTCGACGTACTGGAATATCTGGAGGTAGAAGCTTCCGGTGCTTCGGAATGCCTCTACAAGGCGCCCAAGAACGCAACGGTCAAGACCAACAATCCCGGAAGACTGACGACGGTCCAGGCCATTTAAGATTGTCAAACAACGACTTTGAATTATTATTGTAATAGTTTATTTTTGTAAAGTTTCTTTACAAAAAACTAACGATGATTTCAAAGTCCGGGAAAATATTGGTTGTGGACGACAACGCCGGGATTCGCCGGACGTTGGAAATCCTTCTGCCTCTGAATTTTGCTGAAGTTAAGACCATCCCCTCCCCTGCCTCACTGGTCTCATCTCTGGAACAGTTCCGGCCGGATGTTGTGCTGCTGGACATGAATTTCAATACCAGTATAAATACCGGCAATGAGGGATTGTACTGGGCGGGAGAGATCAAGAAAATGGTGCCGGAGGTGGAAGTGGTGCTATTTACCGCATATGCCGATATCGCTCTGGCGGTAGAGGGAATGAAGCGAGGGGCGTTTGATTTCATTGTGAAGCCATGGGATAATGAGAAACTGATCGAGGTGCTCACGGCGGCCAGAAATAAAGCCAGGAAGGCGATGAAACGAGATTCTTCGGCCAGAGGCCCCAGAATGACAGATAACGGAAATAATTGTCATCCTGAGCGCAGCGATGAATCTATGTTCTGGGGCTCCTCTCTTGCCATGAAGGCTGTACGGAAGACACTGGACAAGATTGCACCTACAGATGCTACCGTCCTGATTACCGGGGAGAACGGCACCGGCAAGGATGTGCTGGCCAAAGAGATCCACGCGCACAGCCTCCGGAGCGGGAAGCCGATGGTAGCCGTTGACGCAGGTGCCATAACCGAAACCCTATTCGAAAGCGAACTCTTCGGCCACGTGAAGGGAGCATTTACCGATGCACATACGGACCACGTGGGTAAGTTTGAACAGGCCGACGGCGGAACGTTGTTCCTGGACGAAATCGGCAACATTCCTCTGCATTTGCAGGCAAAGCTGCTACGGGTGATTCAGAACAGGAGTGTGGTGCGCGTGGGCGGCTCCCAGGCCATCCCGGTGGATATCCGTCTGATTTGTGCCACGAATATGGATTTGGAGCAGCTGGTGCGGGAAGGACGGTTCCGGGAGGATTTGTACTATCGAATCAACACTGTTCATATCAATCTGCCGCCGTTGCGGGAACGCAAGGAGGATATCGCTCCGCTGGCGCAGATGTTCCTGGAGAGATTTACCGAGAAATACCATCGGCCTTTGACGGGGGTTGCTCCGGATGCTACTGCAATGCTGATGGAGGGCCGCTGGAGCGGCAATATACGCGAGCTGCAGAACTGTATTGAGAAGGCGGTCATTCTATCTGATGGCAGCGAGTTGACGGCGAAGGATATTCAGTTGGAGCAGGCCGCCAAGCCTGTTGGTACCACCATCAAGGCCGTCAATGAAGCCGAGGAAGAGCGCCTGGTCCGTGAGGCGATGGACCGCACTGACGGCAATATCTCTGCTGCAGCCAAGATGCTGGGCGTAAGCCGGCCGACGCTATACGCCAAACTCAAGAAATACGGCCTATGACCTTTACCGTCTGGCATATCGTGGGAGCTTGCGTCATCGTTGCGATTATCGTGGCGGTGATTGCCACGCTCCGGACCAGGCATAAGGACATCAAGAAGGTGGCGTATATGATGGATGCGCTGGAGGATGGTGAACTGAATTTCCGTTTTCAGGAGAAGAATAAGTTCAACAGGACTCTAAACCGTATCCGGACCATTTTCGAGAAGCAGCGTCAGGCCCATGAGCAGGATTCCTGGACCAAGTTGATCCGCGTGCTCACGCACGAGATTATGAATACGGTAGCGCCGATAGCCTCTCTCTCCGATGCGATGGCCAAGTCAATTGACGAAAACGGGCATTGCGAGATGGACGTGAAGAAGGGACTGGATACCATCAGCGACTCATCCAGGAATCTTATCAAGTTCGTAGAATCATATCGGCAGCTTTCCGGCGTAGCCAGACCGGTGCGCAAGGCCATCGAGTTACAGGGACTGATGGACAAGACTATTTCGCTGAACAGTGAATTTGTGACATCATATGGTGCCGAATGCATTTATCAGCCAGAAGAGCCGGATCTTATGGTTTACGCCGATGAAGGCCAGATTTCACAGATCTTCATCAATCTCATCAAGAATGCCCTTCAATCCGGTGCCAAGCATATAAGCATCAGTGCCAAAATGGGTAGAGACGAAGATGTCATTGTCCAGGTAGCCAATGACGGCAAGCCTATTCCTGTACCAGCTCAGGAGCAACTATTTATCCCTTTCTTCACCACCAAGAAAGAGGGCTTAGGCATTGGTTTAAGCATCTCACGACAGATCATGCGTAACCATAACGGCAGTCTTGAGCTGATACGCAGCGATGTAAACCAAACGGTATTTGAGTTAAGGTTTAGATAAATTATCTATATTATAATTTTGTTATTAAATTTATAATTCTTACTTTTGCTCCATGAGAGTGATGGCAATATCTACGTTGAGAGAGTTTTGGACAAAGCATCCGGACAGTGAGCAGACATTGAAAGAGTGGTATGTCAAGACTGAGAGAGCAAGCTGGAAGTCATTGAACGATATACGAAATGATTTCAATTCAGTCGATTATGTTAAGAATCAACGATATGTGTTCAACATCAAAGGGAACAATTACAGATTGGTAGCAGCAGTCAAATTCACTCCCCAACTTGTTTATATCCGCTTTGTCGGCACACACGATGAGTATGATAGTATTGACGCATCAACCATATAGAAAAATACAATGGCGCAGATTAAGGACGAAATACAATACAAGGCCATGATGGCTCGTATAGACGATCTTTTCTTTGAAACGGACGAGAATACGCCCGCTGACGATCCTCGTATTCAAGAACTGGATATACTTTCCGCCCTAGTTGAAGAATATGAGAAAGAGCACTATCCCATAGATGTTCCTTCCCTATCCGCGACAATGAATTCACGTTTGGCCGAAAATAACTGGAGCCAGAAAGAAATGGCTGTATTTTTAGGTATTACGGCTCCTCGCCTCAGTGCCATTCTCAGTGGGAAAGCCAATCCTACCTTTGAGCAGGCACGAATCATCTCCTCCCGTCTGAATATCGACCCGGCGATAGTTTTGGCCATATAACCGACATTGCAAATTCCGTTACATTCTCTTTTTCAAATAGTGTAAAGCTGAAAGTGTAAAGCGTTGTAAAACCTTTACACTTTTTTATTATCCAAGCAAGCATTCTTTCTTCTTATAATCAGCACGTTAACCACTTTGGCACGTGCCGTGCCTATGTATTTACAATAAGCATTTATTGTAAGATGATGATTCGGTTTTACATATTCTTTTATGTAGTGGCAATGTGTATTTCCGTACCTGCAGCAGGAGCGGAATTACTGGATACTGCCGATCAAGCCATCCATGAAGGGGGGAAAGTGATGACGCTGAAGGATTGTATGGAATATGCAATTTCATATTCCACTAAAATACGGATTCAACATGCAGCCTCGGGCGATGCCCAGATTAACAGGCGAGATGCTGCACTGGCACTGTTCACCCCACAGATTTCTGCCAGTTCTTATGCCTATTATAATTTCGGCCGTAGCATCGACCCTCAGACCAATACCTATTTCAACACGACTTCTTTCCACAACAGTTATAGCGTGAGCGCCGGCTATGACCTTTTCGATGGCTTCAGTGCCGTGAACAACTTCAAGATATCTAAAACGGGTATGCTGATTGCCGACTCGCAGCAGGAACAGGTGGAAGCCGATATTTGTCTGGCAGTAATGGAGGCCTACTACAATGTAGTTTATTTCAAGCGCTTGGCTGATGCATATGAAGAGCAAGCAGTCACAGCAGAGACCTCTCTCCTTAAAGCAAAGAGACAAGAAGAACTGGGCCAAAAGGGGCATGCGGACGTAGTCCAGATGGAAGCAGAACTAGCCGATATAGTATATGACCAGACGAACACATTCAATATGTACCGAAACCAGAAGATGACACTTGCCGACCTTATGTTTTGGCCGGTGGATGAGGAGCTTGTGATTGATACAGGATTGCCCGTCTGGCAAGTTGAACCCGAGGGTGCGGAAGCAGTCGTGGACTTTGCCCTTGAACACAATCCCGCAGTCAAAATCGCCTCCTGGCAGGCTATGAACGCACAACGGGAACTCACTACTGCCAAATGGCAATTGATGCCCCGTATTGGGATGTACGCCGGATGGAGTACAAGTTATTACACATATCAGGGTTCTGCCACGGCATCATTTGGAAATCAATTTAAAAACAACGGAGGTGAATTTTTAGAGTTGTCGCTATCCCTCCCCATTTGGGGCCGCATGAACAAGCACTCTGCTATTTCAAGGAAGAAAAATGCCCTTGAAAAGGCCTCGGCCGAACTGGACCAGAAACGCCGTGATGTGGAAAGTGAGGTCCGCAGAGCCATCCAGGACCGTGATGGTGCAGCCATGGCTTACCTGCAAGCCCAGCGCAAAGCTGAAGTTCAAGAAGAGGCTTACAACCTGAATCTTAAAAAGATGGAGCAGGGCCTAATCTCCACCCTGGAGTTCCAGACGGCGAACAATAACTACTTGAAAGCCCAGGCCGATGAGATGAACAGTTTGTTCAAGTATCTCATCAAGCAGGCCGTGGTGCGATATTATAATGGCATACAATATATAAATCAGTTTTAATGGATATTATCATAGAGAAGAAAAAAGGGTGGCGGGTGGCTTTCACAAAAAAAGCGCTCCCCTGGTGGCTGGGAGCCTTGCTGGCCGTGTTCATTATCTACTTGATTGTACGGCCTAACAACAAAACTCTGCGCGTGAACAAGGACACACTGACCGTTTCAACTGCCGCCCATGGCGAATTCAACGACTATATCCGTATAAGCGGACGCGTTCAACCGATGACGACCATCCAATTGAGTCCCCAGGAAGGTGGTATCGTTGAACAGATTCTCATAGAGGAAGGTTCCTCAGTGAGGGTCGGCGACCCAATCCTGATCCTGAGCAACGACAATCTTGACCTTCAGATTCTGAACTCGGAAGCCGAACTGGCCGAGAAGGAGAATATTCTCCGCAACACGCAAATCCAGATGGAGCAGCAAAAGCTGGATGTACGACAGAATGAACTGGAGTATGGGACACAAGTGGACCGTCTGCGAAGGGCATATGAGCAACAGAAAGCACTCTATGATGACAAACTCATTGCCAGGGAAGACTTTCTGAAAGCAGAGGAAGACTACAGACTGGCTCTGCAGAAATATGACCTCATCCGCGAGCGCTCCAAACAGGACAGCCTCTACCGCGGCACCCAGATTGACCGCATGGAGGAAAGTCTGGAGAATATGCAACTCAATATGCAGATGATTCGGAAGCGTAAGAGTAATCTCGTCGTCAAAGCGCCCATCGATGGTGAACTGGGACTATTGGACGTTGTTCTGGGGCAGTCTATAGCATCAGGAACCAAGATTGGCCAGATTAATAGCGTGGGTGTCTATAAGGTTGAGGCGCAGATTGATGAACATTATATCGACCGTGTGGTTGCAGGACTTTCCGCAACATTCGAGCGCCAGGGCGAGACCTATTCGACCGTGATCCGGAAAGTTTATCCGGAGGTCCGCGACGGCAAGTTCAAGGCCGATTTCAAGTTCGACGGAGACCAGCCGGACAATATCCGCAGTGGCCAGACCTACTACCTGAACCTCCAGCTCGGCCAGCCGGAAGAAGCAATGATCATCCCTCGCGGGACCTTCTACCAGAAAACCGGCGGCAAATGGATTTACGTGGTTAACAAAGAGGGCACGAAAGCCGTCAAGAGAGAGATACGTATCGGACGCCAGAACCCACAGTACTACGAAGTGTTGGAAGGGCTGGAGCCTGGCGAGCGGGTGATTACCTCCGGCTATGACAATTATGGTGACAGTGACGTGTTATTATTCTAAGCTATGAAAGTATTCAAAATAAAAACGCCGTGGTATACGGCAATCATGAATCTCATTGGATTAGGGATCGCGTTTTCCATTTTCCTGATCCTGATGAGCCAGGTATGGTGGGATTTCCGTTACGATCGCTTTGACGGGGGAAAAGATGTCTATGTGGTGGAGTCCCCTTCGTCTCAGGAAGGATTGTACGGATTGTACGTCGTGAGGCCTGTTATTCAGATGGTTGCCGACAGTTCCCCTGAAATCGCCGTTGCATGTGACTATATTTTCAAGAAAAATGACCCAATAGGCATCCTTCAAATCAAAAACAAAGAGGGACAATTCGAAACCGTTTTTGGGTCAAACTATGCCGAAACGGAAACATCGGCCCTGGATGTCTTTAATGTGATTCTGACAAGAGGCAGAAGAGAGGATTTCGCTAAAGAAGGGGACGCACTCATTTCCGAATCTGCCGCAAAATGCTATTATCCCGACAGGGACCCGATAGGAGAAACTATACTTTTTGAATTAGATAGAGAGTATCGGATTAACGGCATTTATGAAGACCGTAACGAAAATGAAAGCATGGTCAATGGTTTTCTCATCCATGAGGGAGAGAGGGACAAGTCGCTTCCCAACCGTAATGCTCATACCTGTTACATCAAGCTTCGTCCCGATGCGAATGTAGAAGCTGTCCGCGAGGCTGTTGGGAAAGTCCAGTTGGGAGAGATCGAAAAAGATCTCAGAATCACGCAAATCCATGATTCCTGGTTCGAGAAACACATAGACAGGTGGGGGACGAAAGATGGCGGGAACAAACTTCTGTGTATTCTTCTTACGGCCATTGCCATCCTGTTCCTGGGCATCGCCGGCTTCAACTATATCAATTTCGCCATGGCGTCCATCCCGTTCCGTATTATGGACATCAACACCCGGAAGGTATTCGGAGCATCCCGCTCATCTCTGGTATTGAATCAATTGTTCCATGCCACCATTATGGTCGGCGGTGCTTTCCTAATCGGCATTCTGGCCATGCGGACTATCAGTGGGACGGCAGTCGGATCTTTCCTGTCCTGGAGTATGACTCCGGAAAGGAATATCCCCGTAATTTGTATAGGAGCGATGGCTGCTATTATCTTTGTCGCAATTGTTGGTCTTGTCCCCGCATTGTATAGTACATCGTTCCAGCCGGCATTGGTCCTTAAGGGCCCGTTTGCCCTGTCAATGAAAGGAGGAGGACTACGGACGTTTACTATTGCACTACAGTATATTCTCTCCTTCATTTTCATCCTTTGCGCCATTACGCTCCAGTGCCAGACTTCTTATATGGTCAATAATCAAGAACTTGGTTTCAATTATGACAGGGTGCTAAAAATGGATAGCAACGTTTTCGGGAATATTGAGAGTGTTGCTTTGAAACTCAGAGATATCCCTGGAGTAGAGGATGTTACCAAAGGAGAGGCACCCATGCAGGAGGATCTTTCCTCCATGACGGAAATACATGATAAAGCAAGCGGAAATGTCGTACAATACAGTTGGCGGGCCATCCCCACCGAATATGCCAAATTCTTTGACTTGCAACTGGTTGACGGTCGGTTACCGTTCCCGGGAGAAGAACACGTTGCCCTGGTAAACGAATCGTTCCTTGAAGCAGTACCTTCGTTTGGAATTGGAAAGGAAATCCCTCATTTTATTGGATCTTATCTCCTTGGAAATGCTACAATCATCGGCATACTCAAGGACTTTCATGCACTCTCATTTGAAAATGCATATTCTCCCCTGGTCTTCTTTATCGGTGACAAATGGAACTACTCTTCCATCATGATGCGTTTAGAGCCCAATGCCGACGTGAAAGATATCATTGCCAAAGCCCGCAGTATCTATGGCGAAATGATGCACGTCGAGGATGAAGGCATCGAAACAAGCTTCCTCAATGAGGATATTAAGAAGTTGTACGAACGGGAAATCAGGCTGACGCGTCTCATCCGCTTGTCTTCGCTCCTGTCTTTTATTATCGTCCTTATCGGTATCCTTGGCGTCATCTGGCTTGATACTCGTTCAACGAGGAAAGAGATTGCCATCCGGAAAGTCAACGGGGCCACACGGGAGGAGATTATGCGGCAAATCGGAAAGAAATACTTGCTTATTGCAGCAGTCAGTTTTGTCATTGCTGCACCTGTCGCCATTGCCATCTGCCAGAGATGGCTGCAGCATTTCGCTTTCCGAATCAAACTTCCAGTCTGGACATTCATTCTTGCGCTGGTAGTTGTCCTATGGATCTCCCTTGTTACCGTTTGGATCCAAGCCTGGCAAGCAGCGAACGCAAACCCTGTCGAATCATTAAAGAATGAATAATAAATTAAATAACAACTCATTATGATCAAAGTTACCAACCTTTCAAAAATCTTTCGCACGGAAGAAATCGAAACCATTGCGCTCAACGGCGTTTCCTTCGAAATCAAAGACGGCGAGTTCGTCGCCATCATGGGGCCTTCGGGTTGCGGCAAATCCACGCTGCTGAACATCCTGGGCCTGCTGGACAATCCTACCAGCGGATCCTATGAGCTCCTCGGCACCGAAGTCGGTGGCCTCAAGGAGAAGGAGCGCACCAAGTTCCGCAAGGGCAACATTGGCTTCGTATTCCAGAGCTTCAACCTGATCGACGAACTCAATGTGTATGAGAACATCGAACTGCCACTGCGCTATTTGAATATCTCCGTCGCCGAGCGCAAGCAGAAAGTCACGGAGATCATGAAGCGCATGGCCATCAGCCACCGCGCCCAGCACTTCCCGCAGCAGCTCTCCGGCGGTCAGCAGCAGCGCGTCGCCATCGCCCGTGCCGTCGTCGCCGGCCCGAAGCTGATCCTCGCCGATGAGCCCACCGGTAACCTCGACTCCAAGAATGGCAAGGAGGTTATGGACCTGCTGAAGGAGCTCAACGCCGAAGGCACCACCATTGTGATGGTGACTCACTCCCAGAAGGACGCCGCCTGCGCCCAGAGGACAATTGACCTCTTCGACGGTCAGATTGTAAGTGATGTAAAGAATGAGCTCTAATGAAATCATACTTTAAATTCCTGTCCCGCAATAAGTTATACACCGCCATCGAGGCGGTGGGGCTGATCATCAGTCTGGCGCTGATTATCGTCATTGCCATTTCCGTCAGGGATCAGCTGAGTATAGCACATGGCCCAAAAGAAAGCGGGGACTTGTTTTTTATGGGCCCGAATGACCAGCCCTGGATGGAATATCAGGATAGAAAGTTTTTAGAGTCTTTCCCGGATATACTCAAGACAGGAGCATTCATATTTACTCAACAGTCGCTTGCCGGCGAATTCGACCAGCCACAATCCTTCATTTGCTTCGCAGACAAGGAATTGCTGGAAATGATCCCAATACCTATACTTGCAGGGGACAATGGTTTTCTCGATGGAGCAGGTATTGCAATCACTGCATCTGCCGCGAGGAAATTCTTCCCTGGAAGGGACCCGATCGGCGAAAATGTAGACTTCTTCAGTCCAAACGACGAAGACGATGGGAAAGAGTCCGCCGTAATAACCGCCATAGTAGAAGATCCGACGCATACGATATTGCATGACTTTGACTTTCTGGCATCCTTCAAATCCTCTTTCGCATTAGCCCGCAAAGCGACTGAGTCGAATATTACGGAAAACGCTTTTGGTGTTGCCGTATTTATGTTCGCCCAAATAAAACCTGAAGCTGATTTGGACTTTATCACCAAGGAGTTCATTGGGGGAAAAAAATTTGGCTTTCAAAATGTAAAGAGTATTGCTACCCCATACAAAGAGCTGTATTTCTCAACCATAGATATGCCTGCACTGAAACAAGGGAAATACCTGTATATATGGGTATTGACTTTGATGGGAGTCTTACTGTTGGCATCAGCTCTCCTGAACTACATTAATCTGTGTTCGGCCATTTCAGGTAACAGGGCAAAGGAGATGGCCACAAGGCGACTCGTCGGGTCATACAAGCGGGACATATTCATCAGGACTCTGTACGAATCCATGCTTTTCACTCTGGCCTGTTTCATTTTGGCAGTCATTCTTGCCTTCGCCATCATACCATATCTTAACAGCCTTCGTCCAGCATCGTTCGTAATGCCGTTCCGCATCACATTCAACCCGTTTTTCTGGATCATGGGTGTTATTATCATCCTTACTGTCGGAGGTCTTGCAGGACTGGTTCCTGCAACCCTTCTTGCATCATACCGGCCAATCGATGTTGTGTCCGGAAGGATCCGGCGCAGAAGGAAAATGGTTTTCAATAAGATATGCATAATAGTCCAGGCGACCTTGGCATTGGTACTGATCTGCCTCACAATTACGATGAACTCCCAATTGACATATCTAAGAAAACTGGATATAGGAGCAGATGTCGACAAGGACCTTTTCTATTACAGTCCTCAAGCGCATATATCCATACGACCTTTGGGCGACCTGATGGCTCAGTCACCCCAGGTTGAAACTGTATGTTATGCCTTTGGAATCCCCACCCATATGAAAACAATTGTCTCCGGCCAAAGATTGGATCCGGATGGCAAGCAGAGCCATCTCACCCTGTCCGTAATGGAATGCGATACCACCGCATTCCGGCTCATGGGTTTTCGTATCCTTGAAACTTATGAAAGTTTGCGCCCCGGCACAGTTTGGATTCCGGAAGAGTTGAAGATCTTTGCTGGCATTGATGCTGAACATAATGATTTGGACAGGCTTTTTTCCTACAACCAAACATACATTGATGCCATTGGTGGAGTGGTGGAAAACTTTCGCAGGCTTCCAGTTAATGGGAAAGATCCTTTCAAAAACATTGGAGCAAACGTTTTTCCGGCCATAAAAATCATTCCCGATAGTCAGAATGCCGGACTTGTCCTGAAAACGACCGGTAGCCACAAGGAGTTTCATAAAACCTTTATTGAAATAGCATCCAAATACTTTCGGGAGGCAGGCGGTATCCCTGAGTTTTCCAATACTGAATATGTCCAATGTGGCTATATAGATGAGATTATCGCCGCCGATTATAATGATCTCCGATGCTTTGTCCGATTGATGTCTTTCTTCTCATTTATAGCTGTGTTCCTTGCCATAATGGGACTTTTGGCCATTAGTACTTGGTTCGGTTCTGACCGAGCCAAGGATATCGCCATCCGGAAAGTATTCGGCAGTACCGTTAATACCGAGACATGGCGGAGTGTCATGTCCTTTGTGGGATATGTAATGATTTCTGCTCTTATCGCGATTCCTGTTTCCGCTGTGCTGATGCGCCGTTTCTTGGAATCGTATCCAGAGCGCATTTCCTGCTATGGATGGATTTATGTCGCAGCCACACTGATTGTACTTGTCATTGCATTCATTTCTGTCCTCTGGCAGACACTTCGCGCCGCCCGCACAAACCCTGCCGAGGAACTGAAGAAAGAATAACCACCGACATAAATGAAGAGTTTTCTGAAATTCCTTTCCCGGAATAAACTATACACTGCCATCCAGGCTGTGGGACTGGTAGTTAGTCTTGCTTTCGTGATAATAGTTTCCTGTTTCGTATGGCAGCAGTTTGCCGTGACACGGGAAGCAACGGATTACAACAGGATATATGCCCTTAATATGGGCCAAGACTGGCTTTCAGCATTTCCAGGCGAAATGTCGCTGGTTCAGGGCCGGATCCCTGAAATCGAAGCGGCAGGCAGACTGAAATGTTATACAAGATCCGTGACGTTCAATGGACAACCTGCTCCCGGGAATCCAGATATTTACGTAATTGACCCTGTCATTTTCGATATCATCCCCCAAAAATTTCTGAAAGGATCAGCGGAAGTGCTGAAGGACAAGGGGCAAGTACTTCTTGGGGAGAGTTTCGCCAGGAAGATCTCTCCAGGTGAGAATCCTGTAGGAAGGCCTATTGTTATTGGGAAAGATACCTGCATAATCGGTGGCATCATAAAGGCTCAGGAGAAATCTCTGTTGAAGGAAACGGACATCTATCGTTCGTTCGACGGCCCTGACCTTCCTTTAACAACGGAATTCGTTACTCCAATTGACTTGGTGCTCCTGTCTTTCAGGGAAGGAGCCGACATCGAAGCGGCAAGGACCTTGATTGACACTCTGGTCGTACGTGAATTCCCAGATACATTCAGTTTTCTCAAGCCGGAATATCGGATGACCATCCCATTCAAAGAACTATATTTCTCCGATCGGGGGAAGTTGAGCAGTAGTGTTATCCGACACGGCGATGTGATTCTTGTGTATGTCCTCATCGCTGTCGGGATCCTCCTGTTGATGTCAGCACTATTCAACTATATCAACCTCAGTGTAGCCTTGGCGGGGAAAAGAGCCAAGGAAATGGCCATACGAAAGGTGCTCGGCGAGACAAAGACCAGGATTATTTTGCGTTACGTTTCTGAATCCATTGTGTTTGTGGCAGTTTGTATGGCTTTTGCATTGATGCTGGCCAAAGGGCTGGAACCAGTATTCAACCGATATGTGGCCGGAGACATTGGACTGGAGGTTACTCTTTCTTCACCATACCTGACCTTTTATACTTTGCTGGTTATTCTGGTAGGCCTCATATCAGGACTGGTGCCTGCAATGATTACCTCCCGCTACAATCCTGTTGCCGTCATCAAAGGTGAGCAGCGCCGCCAGACCAAGAGATTATTCTCCAAAGTGTTCATCGTTGTCCAGAATGTCATTTCCGTCGCCCTTATTTCACTGGCGCTTGTCATGGAAATGCAGTATAACCATCTCCTGACGATGCCTTTGGGGGCCGATGTCTCAAACCTGTATTACATTTCCAGCGGTTCGGTGGGTAAGGATGAATTGGCCGCAAAGCCATATGTGGAGCGGATGGGGGTATCCAATGCTTATCCAGGAGGGATCCGTACCATCATTACCACCTACAAGGACGAGAGGAAAATTGAAATCCGCGCTTTGGAGTGTGACCGTGACGCATTCGACCTGTTCGGATTTGAGGTCGTAAAGGATTTCCGTGTCCCGGGCGAAGGACTGTGGCTGACAGAATCGGCTGCTCGGTTTTATTCGTTTGACGAGTCCCTCCCCTCACCAATTTCCTTAATGGTCTGGCCAGATTTGGAAGTATGCGGCATAATCAAGGATTTTGTCACTAATAGTCCTTCCGAAGCTGCTGGTAATCAGATTGGAATCGTCAAAGTCTCCCCTATTGAAAGACAATCGACCTATGTACTCAAATTAAACAGATTCGACGCCGAAGTCCGGTCCGAACTGCGAGAAATCGCCCGACAGGAAAGTATCCGCCTTACCGGAGGAGAGGAATATGGGGAAAAATGGTATGGGTACATTCCGGAACTGATTGAGCGAGGAATGCAGGATACGCGCCGGTTCATCAGTCTGATTGAACTCTCCATGGTCGTAGCTATACTCATTGCATTGCTGGGACTTGTGTCTATAAGTGCCTACTATACCGGACTGGAGACCAGGGACATCGCGGTAAGAAAAGTATTCGGTGGCACGATTGCATCAGAGGCTCGAAGGACGGTTACAGAATATATGGTCTTAATCGGTATTGCCATCATGATCGGCATTCCTGTTGCTATCTTCCTTGCGGAACGGTATTTGCGGCAATTCTGGTACCGGATTGAAAACTACGGATGGGTGTTTGCCGTTGCCGCGGCCATCGCACTGTCTGTCTCCTTCCTATCCGTCCTTTGGCAAACGATCCATGCCTCCAGCACCAACCCTGCTGAGGAACTGAAGAAAGAATAATACTTACAATAGATATGAAAAAATACCTCTTTTTCCTTATCACCCTCTCCGCAGCATATGCATGCGGTAACCGTGTCTGTACTATCAACGGGACCATTACCGACCCGGTGGATTCCGTGCGTCTTGTCGATATGTCAGGGGCCATTCTCGATGCCAGCGCTGTAACTGACGGAGCGTTCACCCTTAAGTGCAATCTTAACCCTCAAACCGGTGTTTCAGTCGTCAGGGGAGACCGTTACGAGCCAATTTCACTTATTCCTGATTCAAAGGAGATAATCATCTCGATGTCAGACGGCAAACCGGTCGTGTCAGGCAGTCCCCTCTCCGAAGAATTGCAGGATCTCCAGCAGTGGACGATGAACACATTCATGGAATATGGACAAAAAGCATTTGCGTTGATGGAAGCGGGAGACAAAGAAGGAGCCGATTCAGTCAATGCCGAGACATATAAAATCGTAGCCGACCGATGCAGGGAGATTTATAAGAAACACAAGTCCGATCCCCTGGGAAATCAGGCAATGGTCCTTATGATGCATTTTATCGACAAGGATGAATTCTTCTCTCTGTACGAACAGGGAGGTAAGATTATCAAGGATGATGCCATGATCGGAGGGTATTACGAACACCTGAAATCACTCCCCAGCGATAATGTAATCACTCTTTCGGACAACGGAGATATTGAGACAAGTAACGGATCTTTTGAAGATTATGTAGGTGCCGGGAAATACACTCTAGTGGATTTCTGGGCCTCCTGGTGCGGTCCCTGCAAGAAAGAGACGCCATATGTGACCGTCGTTTTCGAGAAATATCGAGACAAGGGACTGGTGGTCATAGGTGTTCCAGTGAACGATAAGAAGGAAGCGACCGTGAAGGCTATGAAAGAACTCGGGATCCATTATCCGCAGGTCCTGGACCCTTCGCAGGCGCTTGCCGGAAAGTTCGGTATCACCGGCATTCCCCATATCATGCTCTTCAGCCCTGACGGCATCGTATTAGAGGAGGGATTGAGAGGTGAGGGAATCGAGGAAGCTGTGAAAAAGGTCCTATAAATCACTCTTATTCAAATACTGATATCCGGTAAGTTTACTATCTTTACCGGACGATGCAAAAAGGGACCGCTCTGTTTCACCTGCTAGCCCTGGCGGTAATAGCCGTCTGGGGCGTAACCTTTGTCTCTACAAAGATCCTTATAGGAGAGGGGCTGACACCGTCCGCCATCTTCGCCATCCGTTTCATTATGGCGTATATAGGGATATTGGTCCTTTCCCTTCTCGGAGGAAAGGGCAGGTTGTTCAGTGACAGTGTGGGCGACGAACTGGTGTTCCTTTTCCTCGGCATAACGGGTGGTTCCCTTTACTTCCTGACCGAAAATACGGCCCTCGCATACACGCAGGCCTCAAACGTCGCCTTCCTGGTGTGCACGGCACCGGTTTGGACCGCGCTATTCACCATCGCCGGCCGAAGGATACTGAAAGGGAGGTTTGCGGATGGTCTGGAGAAGGTCAGGATGAGCTTTCCCCTGATTGCCGGTACCCTGCTGGCGCTGTCGGGAATGGCGCTGGTGTTCTTCGACGGGTCAAGGCCCCAGTTATCGCTGAAAGGAGACCTTCTGTCCGTCTCCGCGGCCCTCTGCTGGGCTCTCTACAGCATCTTCATGGGACAGATGACCAAGGATTACGGTCCCGTGTTCGCTACCAGGAAAGTCTTCTTCTACGGCCTTCTGACTATCATACCCTTCCTATTATTAAATGGAGATCCTTTCCCTCAAGACGTACTGTCCAAGCCAACGGTTTTCCTGAACCTGCTGTTCCTCGGCCTCATCGCCTCCCTGGCCTGTTTCGTGGCCTGGAACGTGGTGATGTCCCGCCTCGGCAACGTGACGGCCACCAACTACGTCTATCTCAATCCCGTATTCACCCTGATCTCGGCGGCGATCATCCTCGGCGAGAGGGTCCCTCCGATGTCACTCTTCGGCTCGGCCGCAATCCTTGTCGGTGTCATCCTGGCGGGAAAAAGGTAAGTATTTCTCAGTTCCGATTCATTTTTCTCCCCCACCCTGAAATTTTCTTCAAAAAATTTGGTTTATAAAATAAACTTGTTTATATTTGCACCATAGTCAAGTCAGACTGCGCAGCTGAATTTGACTTAAGAAACAAGTTAAATGATTGATACAATGGAACAAAACAAAGAAATGACGGCGAGCGAGAGCCTTGCCCTCATCACCAAGACAATGAATGAAAGCCGCAAGGACATCGTCCAGCGGAGTGGAAAGTACCTGCTTCTGTGGGGTATCCTTCTGACCGTTTTCTCCCTTTTGGTCTTCTCGTTGTGGACAGCGACCGGGCAACCGGACTGGAACCTCCTATGGTTCGTAATGCCTATTATCGGCATCATTGTTTCCTCTATATTAAAAAGGAAAGAACCCGTATCCCTTCCGGACAATGCCATCAGCAGGATGATAGGTGGAATCTGGAGGTCTTTCGGGGTTTTCGTCGTGTCCACGGCCATCTTCACCCTTCTTTTTGCAAAGTTTGGTCACACTCTCGGAGCCGTTGCGGTCGCCATCGGCCTGACTCCGACAATACTGCTTCTTTTCGGAATGGCTGAAACCGTCAGCGGCATTGCCGTAAAGAACAAGGCCATCACCGTTGCAGGTTTCCTTACAGGCATCGGCGGTCTCATCCTCTACTATCTTACCGCCAGCAATTGCGACGGAGCCGAGGAAATCCTGCTTTTCACGCTCGCAGGAGTCGTCCTCGCCGTCACCGGCCTGATTGTCAAACACCAAAACAAGTAGTTCGCCATGTTCCCCAAACTGGATCCGCTGTTACACTCCGAGCTCAGGCTTGCCGTGATGTCGATCCTGGCCGGAGTCGAGTCCGCAGACTTCTCTTTCATAAAGAAGCAGACGGACGCCACTTCCGGGAATCTGAGCGTTCAGATTGACAAACTTTCCGCAGCAGGCTACATCTCGGTGGAGAAAGGCTTCAAAGGCAAGATGCCCTGCACGACCTGCCGTATCACGGACGCAGGCCGGGATGCCTTTGACAACTATGTGAAAGCATTGCGGGAATACCTTCTCCAATAATGCGTATTCAAAAAAATACGTATATTTAAGAAATTATTCCGATATGAAAAGATTACTTGCCCTTGTAGCCGCCATCATGGCCCTCACAGCCTGCGGCACCAAAACTATCCAGGACCTGCCCCGCGGAAAGGCTTCCGCAGAGATGGACCAGGCATTTGACAACTACCTGAAGGCCGTTGAGGAGGCAGGATTGGAGATGCACAGCGTGATGGTAGTGCAACACGGGAAAGTGGTCAAGGAGATATGGCTGGGGGATGCCGCTCCTGACATCCCCCACGTACTCCACTCCGTCAGCAAGACCTTCACGGCCACTGCAGTAGGGCTCGCCATCAACGACGGACTGCTGTCGCTCACGGACCGGCTGGTCAACTTCTTCCCTGACAAACTGCCGGACATGGACCTTCTTCCCGAAGAGGAACGCGCCAATCTCGAGGCGGTAACGGTCAGGGACCTGCTGACGATGAACTGCGGCCACCAGAAAGAGCCCTCCGGAGTCCGGAACGGTGACAAGGACTGGGTGGAAGCCTTCCTCGCCTGGCCGTTCACCCACGCTCCCGGAACCTACTACTGCTACAACAGCATGGGCACCTATGTCCTTTCGGCCATAGTCCAGAAAGTGACAGGAGAGAAGGTCGTCGACTACCTTACCCCCCGCCTTTTCGAGCCCCTCCACATCGAAAAACCCCGATGGGAAGAGAGTCCCCAGGGGATCAACACGGGAGGATGGGGACTCTACCTCAAGACCGAAGACCTCGCCAAGATGGGACAGCTCTTCCTCAAGAAGGGCAGATGGAACGGGAAGCAGGTGCTTCCTGCGGCCTGGGTGGATGAAGCATCTTCCTATCAGGTCCCTTCGGTACCTTCCGGAATGGACCCGGCAAAGGGCCCTGAGATGGTTGAGACGAGCGACTGGGTGCAGGGATACGGCTACCAGATGTGGCGCTGCCGCCACAATGCATATAGGGCCGACGGCGCCAGCGGACAGTATATCATCGTGATTCCCGAAAAAGACGCCGTCATAGCCGCCACCGCCAAGGTGAACGACATGCAGAAAGAAATCAACCTCTTCTGGGACTATCTCCTGCCTGCGCTCTGACCGGTATATGAAGAGAATAATACTCATCCTGGCGGCTCTGTCACTTGCAGCCGTCCTTGACGCACAAACCCTTGAAGACGGGTTCGCCCATCCCCCGCAGGAAGCCAGGCCCAGGGTCTGGTGGCACTGGATGGACGGAAACGTCACCCTGGACGGTATCCGCAAGGACATCGAATGGATGGACCGGATAGGGATAGGAGGCTTCCACCAGTTCGACGCCGGAGGGGTAGGAATGAAGCTAATCGTCGATAAGCCAATGACTTACGGCTCCCAACCGTGGAAAGAGGCTTACCGCTACGCGATCGGCCTCGCCACGGAAAAAGGGATGGAGACCGCAGTGGCCTCTGCCCCGGGTTGGAGCTCCACCGGAGGCCCCTGGGTGGGACCGGAGGATGCGATGAAAAAACTGACCTGGAGGACTGTGGAAGTCGAGGGACCGGGCAGACGGACACTTGTCCTGCCGGCACTGTACGACACTCCGGGAAAATACCAGAATTTCGATTTCGACGGAAAAGTCGCCCCGTGGTCCAAGTACGTGGCCACGATAGCCGTAAGGCTGCCGGAGGCGGAGAAAAGCCTGGCCCGGATGGGTGCCGAGGTCTCCTCGTCCGAAGGCAGGTTCACAGTGGCGCAACTTTCCAACGGGGATTTCTCGGATGAAACGGAGATTCCGGAAGGCGAAGGCGGAAGGTCCTGGATCAGTTATTCCTTCGACGAAGCGCAGACTGTCAGGGCAATGACCCTCGGAGGCTGTCACATCAGGGAACAGTATTATGCCCTGCCTCCCGAATACCACGACTTCCTGGAAGCCAGCAATGACGGGAAAACCTGGTGGAAGGTCTTCGACATCCCCACCTCAAGCCTCCCCGTGCTTACCACCGACATCCCCGCGACTAAGGCGAAGTATTTCCGCCTGAATCTGAAAGGAGGACGGAAAGTTTCCGAATTCGTCCTCCATACCGTCGTCAAGGTGAATCACGCCGAAGACAAGGCCGGCTTCGCCTCACCGCACGACTTTGCGGAATACCTCACCCCCGACTCCTCCGACCCCGTCACCGAAGTCATTGACCTCAGCCTTATGGATAAGGACGGTCATCTCGACTGGAACGTCCCGGAAGGCCGCTGGAGGATATACAGGTTCGGTATGTCCCTCACCGGAAAGGAGAACCATCCCGCCCCTCCGGAAGCGACGGGACTGGAGGTAGACAAACTCGATCCGGGGGCCTGGAACAGGTATTTCTCGGAATTCCTGAAGATATATGAAGGCATCCCCGTGGAATATCTCCTGACGGACAGTTACGAAGCCGGCCAGATGACCTGGACCCCGAATATGTTCGAAGAGTTCAAATCCAGGCGGGGTTACGGCCTGGCCACCTGGCTTCCCGCCCTCACCGGTGAGATTATCCGAGGCACGGAAGAGACCGAACGTTTCCTGTTCGACTGGAGACAGACCCTCGGGGAACTCTTCGCAGAAAATTACCAGCGTCTTGGAGATATAGTTCACCGCGCAGGGATGAAGGGCCGCTACATTGAGTCCCACGAGAATGCGCGCCAGTTCGTCGGAGACGGAATGGACGTCAAGAGGGGTGCGGACATCCCCATGTCGGCGATCTGGATGGATGACGCCCTCGTAGGCTCCCCTATCCCGATGGCAAGGGCCGACATTCGTGAATCCGCCTCCGTGGCCCACATTTTCGGAAAGAAGTTCGTCGCCGCCGAGTCCCTGACGTCCAGCGGGGTGGGCGGAAAATCCTATTCCTACTGCCCGGAGAACATGAAATACACGGCGGACGTGGCCCTCTCCTGCGGCCTGAACCGTTTCGTCATACACGAGTCCTCCCACCAGCCCGACGACATCCACGTCCCCGGCCTCGACCTCATCGGTTTCGGCCAGTGGTTCAACCGACACGACACCTGGGCGGAAGAGGCCAAGGTCTGGACGGACTACCTCGCCCGCAGTTCATTCCTCCTCCAGCAGGGAAGGTTCAGGGCTGACATCCTATATTTTTACGGCGAAGACAACTGCATCACCGGCCTCTTCGGACACAACCTGCCCGATATTCCTTCCGGCCATTCCTTCGATTTCATCAACCCCTACGGCCTCATTAACGCGGTGAATCCCGCCGGCGGCCATCTCGTCACGGCATCCGGAATGGATTACAGGCTTCTCGTTCTGGGACCTGACTCCAAGATCATGTCCGTCCCTGTCCTCCGCCGCATCCTCGAACTGGCCCGCGCCAGAGTCCCCGTCTGCGGTTCCCTCCCTGACAAGGACGCCTCGCTGGCAGACAATCCCGAAGAATTCAATACGCTCAGGGAAGAGTTGAAGGGACTCATTATGGAAATACCTGTGGACAAGGCGCTTGAGAAGGCCGGAATCGAACCTGACTTCGTCGCCCCCAAGGACTGGGCGTTCGTCCACAGGGAGACGGATGACGAGGATATCTACTGGATAAGGAATTTCTCCGGCGCACCGGCATCATCTACGGTCAGGGTTAAGGCCGGACAGGGACAGCCCAGGGTGATGGACCCTGCTACCGGAGAAGTACGCTGGATCAGCGCATCCAAAGATTCTGACGGACACAGGGTTTTCCGCCTCGATATGGAAGAGAACGATGCCCTGTTCGTTGTCATAGGGAAAGACTGGGAAGAAGAAAAACCTGTGCTGACGCGTATGGAAAAGGAGATCACCGAAATGACCGGCCCCTGGGAACTGTCTTTCGTCTCCGGCCTCGGAGCACCGGAAAAGACAGTCTTCGACCGGCTGATTTCATACACTGATTCCCCCGACCGTAACATAAGGTATTATTCCGGAACCGTCATCTACAGGAAATCATTCAAACTGACCAGGAAACAGCTCAGGGGGTCTGCCTCTTTCGCGATAGACCTCGGTTCCGTGAAGAACCTCGCCCGGGTTTACGTCAACGGTCAGGACATCGGCGTGGCCTGGAAGGCCCCGTTCAAGCTGGACATCCCCGAAGGATGTCTCCACCCCGGAGTCAACCTCCTGGAAGTGAAGGTCATTAATCTTTGGCCGAACCGCATCATCGGCGACCTCCAGCCTGACAACGACAGGACCTGGACCTATATCTCATCCCTCTTCTACACCCCCGAGTCTCCCCTGCTGCCGTCCGGCCTCTTGGGTCCGGTAAGGATCAAATCCGTAAACACGTCCATAAATAAGTAAAAATGAAAACGATACGAATCATGTCCATTGTTTCCCTCCTGGGCCTTTTCTCCTGCGGGCCCAAGTATGCCAACCTCAACGTGGAGGAATTCGAAAAAGTCATATCAGACGGAAATACCGCCCTCGTTGACGTCCGGACAAAAGAAGAATATGATGAAGGACATCTGGCAGGAGCCGCCAACTGCGACTGGCAGTCGGAAGATTTCCTGTCCCTGATGGAGTCGCTCTACCCGAAGGAAACCCCGCTTGCAGTCTATTGCCGCAGCGGAAGACGCAGCGCAGAGGCAGCCAAAGTCCTTTCCAAGGCAGGCTTCGCCGTCAGCAACCTCAAAGGCGGATATCTTGCCTGGACGGAATCGAAAAAGGATACTACGCTGTATGAGGCGGAGACCTTCTTCACGGCAAGAGGAAAGGAAATCGGAATGACACTGATCAAGCACGCCTCGCTGGAAATCGCCTATGACGGCCTGTCCATCCAGGTCGATCCCGTGTCCGGTCACGGCAAGCCCACGGATTATGCCAAGGAGTTCCCTAAAGCGGACATCGTGCTCATAACCCACGAACACGGCGACCATTTCGACAAGGATGCCATCGCGGCTCTCACGAAGGACGGCACACGCATCATAGCCAATCCCCGTTGCGCGGAGATGATGGGCAAAGGCACGGCCCTGTCGAACGGGGAATCCCTTGACATCAGGGAGGACTTCCATATCGACGCGGTCCCAGCATACAACACTACCGAAGGTCATCTCCAGTTCCATCCCAAGGGTCGCGACAACGGGTATGTCCTCACCCTTGACGGCCTTCGCATCTACATCGCCGGAGACACCGAAGACATACCGGAAATGTCTGACCTTAAAGACATTGACATCGCCTTCCTTCCCGTGAACCAGCCCTATACGATGACTGTCGAGCAATGCGTCATCGCCTCGGAGACCATATCTCCGAAGGTCCTCATCCCCTATCACTTCTCAAAGACTGACCTAAGCGAACTTCCTTCCCTCCTCCCTGGAATCGACGTACGGCTCAGGCAGATGCAGTAATTCACATACCACTTGATGAAACGGCTTTTCCTTTTCGCAATCATTTCCCTGTCAGTCCTGTACTCCTGCCAATCGGGGAAAGATGACGGTCCTCTTTTCAAACACGACTACACCAACAGGGTATCTCTCGCCCAAAGCATACAGATTGCCGGGTTCTACACCGACACCGAAGGATGGAAGGCCCTGGACGGAAGTACGGTGTCCGTTACGGATTCGGCGGAAGTGATGAGATGGGACCAGTCGGTCGATGCAGTGTATTATTGCATCCCCGAAGGAATCCGTTCCCTGCTGGTCAGGACCGAAGATTTACCCGCCGCAAGATGGAGGGGTGCGGAAACGTTTTTCCCGCTCCCTCTCGACCTCAGGGATGTTCCCCTGCTCCAGTTCAAGATTTTCACCCCCGAGGACCGTCCTGGAATGAACGTCTATGCACGGGCTGTGCTCGGAAACGGGAAAAAAGAATACGAAGTCCGCACACGGATCACGCCTGCAACCTGGTCGAATCCCATTTTCGATATCAGCCACTGCCCCTTCCTGAATGATGTCAGGACGCTGCGTATCGAAGTCATGAACGACTCGAAGGAGATATGGGAAAACTGCCGTTTCCTGATCGACGACATCAGGGTCGGGAAGCCCCTGGACTGGAACTTCACGTTGAAAGGCTGTTCCGACCGTTTCAGGGCCGAAGGAGGCAGCCTGAAGGAAGGCAAGGACGTGATGCGCTTCCGGTTTAATAAGAATGCCAGGCTCTCGACAACGGAAGACATCCTGGACAGCCGCAACGGGACCTGCAATCCTCCCATAGACTCCTTCAACACCTTCCACATCGTGATGGCGAACCGCAGCTCCGCATCGAAGGTACGGTTCAGTTTCACGACAGATAAGCATCCGGCCTTCTCGGAAGCCGCATCCAAGGAATTCGACATACTGCCCAACAGCGGAATGACCGCCTATTTCTTCAATCTCTCGGACAATCCGATGGCAGAAGGCAATCTTACAGGATTCTCTCTTGAGCCGATGGGAGACGTGAAGGGCGAATGGATTATCGACAAACTGACATTCCTCAGGGAGCGTCCGATCGAGTCGTATGCCGGAGAGATAGAGAGTTGCACAGCTGACAATCAGAATGTTACCATTACGGGACACATTGACGAAGGATATCTGGACCGGTATGGTACCCTGCAGGTTTTCGAGGCTCCGATGCACCTGACATTCGGCCCCCTGACCAAGGAGAAACTCGACGGTCTCGTAAAAATCCACGAAGGGCCATCCTCGGAGCGGTTTATTATCGGGGACATCCCGAACAGCCGCCTCGACGGCAGGATGACCAGGCTGAGCACGAGGATGCTTGCTGTAATCCGTGACTCCGAAGGCGGTTTCCTGAAAGTCGGCCCTTATTTCTTCATAGAAAACTGGAGGGATTTCGAGGACAATCCATATGAATTCACCCTTCCCGACAGGGTGTTCAACGTCCTTGACTACGGAGCGAAAGGCGACGCCTTCACCGATGATACGGAAGCGATAAACAAGGCCATAGACGCCTGCAACAAGGCCGGAGGCGGGCAGGTGTTTGTTCCCGGGAAACTGCTGCCCGGAGGAGATCCTGCCATAGGCCGCCGCTATGTGGCCACGAATATCGTCTTGAAAAGCAACGTCGACCTCCATCTGGAAGAGGGCGCCGTCATCTGGCAGTCAGGGGATCACAGGGACTACAAATACCGTCTGACGCTGTATCACAATACCAGCATTCCTTGTACACCCTGGGCCCACTGCATCTTCCTGAACCGGCCGTTGATCCAGATGGTGGAGGTCAGCAACGTGAAACTTACCGGCAAGGGGACCATCCTGATGTACAACAATTACAACTACGATCCCGATTTCTTCCCGTTCTATTCCCATTGCCCCGACAAGATCCACATCATACCGATAGGGGCGAATCTCACCGAAAACGTGGAGGTCAGCGACGTGACCGTAGTTTACTCCCCTTCCTACTTCACCAAGTTCCAGTTCTCGAAGAACCTGTTCATAGGCAACGTGAAACTGCTCCACCCCGCGTGCAGCAGCGGTGACGGAATAGGCCTGGCGTTCGGTGAGAACATCAAGGTCGCCCGCTCCTTCTATCACTCCAACGACGACGGCATCACTCTGGTTTCCAGTTACAAGGACCCCCGTAACGACGTCAGCCCGTGGAGACAGGTACCGGAAGGGATGGACCACTCCCTGAAAAATGTCACGATAGCGAGGTGCTACATCGACTGCCTGTATCCCAGCCGGTTCGGAGACTACTCGATCGGGAACACCATCGAATCGCATTCCATCGCCTTCATTTCCTGGGGCAAGACCAGACCGGACCAGAGGCTGCAGGTGATCGAAGGCATACACGCATATGACAATACCCTTCGCGGGGGCTGGTCGGTTGGAATCTGGCCGGACACCCCGTTCGACGGCAAGTTCTTCACAAATGACGAGAAGGACGATTACTCCCCTGTCAAGAACGTATATATCCACGATAACGAATACCTTGACCGCAACGGTTTCAAATGGGTTCTGCCCACGAATTTCACTGGAGACACCGGAATCCATAGCGCATCTTCCTTCGTCGACGGGGATTTCGCCCTTGGAGACGCTTGGTGGACCGTCCGGGGAGATGCCGGGGCTGAAATAGGATACGGATACGCCCGCGACGGAGGTTCCGTGATGCAGGGGCTCTACTTGACCGGAGGCCGCGTCAGGTTCAATGCGCAGGTGCGCGGAAAGGGATCGCTGCAGATAGTCCGGAGCGCTGACGGAACCGTGTTCGCAGATTCCGCATTCGACAGCGAAGACTGGAAAGATGCTGTAATTGAAACGGCCGTCCCCGAAGGAGACTATTTCCTCGGAATAACGGGAGAAAACGGATATATCCGCCGCTGCGCGTTGACGAAGGCCGGACGATAAGGACGACTTCCTACTCCATCAGTTTGCGATACTTCACCCGCTTCGGCTCGGTCTGGCCGAGGCGGGCGAGTTTGTTCTGCTCGTATTCGGAATAGGACCCTTCGAAGAAATACACCTGGGAATCTCCCTCGAAGGCGAGGATGTGGGTGCAGATACGGTCGAGGAACCAACGGTCGTGGCTGATGATCACGGCGCAGCCGGCGAAGTCGTCCAGGGCCTCTTCCAAGGCACGCAAGGTATTGACGTCTATGTCGTTGGTAGGCTCGTCAAGGAGGAGGACATTGCCTTCCTCCTTCAGGGCCAGGGCCAGCTGGAGGCGGTTCCTCTCACCTCCCGAAAGGGCTCCGCAGAGTTTCTGCTGGTCTCCTCCGGAGAAATTGAACCTGGCCAGGTAGGCCCTGGCGTTTATGTCCCTTCCTCCCATCCTCAAGAACTCGTTCCCTCCTGATATCACCTCGTAGATGCTCTTTTCCGGATCGATGCTGGTGTGCTGCTGGTCAACATAGGCGAGTTTCACCGTGTCACCCACTTCGAAGGTACCGGCATCCGGGGTATCCAGGCCCATTATCAGGCGGAAAAGCGTGGTCTTGCCGGCTCCGTTTGGGCCGATGACGCCGACGATACCGTTTGGAGGAAGGACGAAATTGAGGTCCTCATAAAGCAGCTTGTCGCCATAAGCCTTGCGTACGTGGCTGGCCTCGATGACTTTGCTGCCGAGACGGGGACCGTTGGGGATGAATATCTCCAGTTTCTCCTCCTTCTCCTTCACGCCCTCCTCGAGCAGCCTGTTGTAACTGTTGAGACGGGCCTTCCCCTTGGCCTGGCGGGCTTTGGGGGCCATATGTATCCATTCCAACTCCCTCTGGAGGGTCTTGCGACGCTTGCTCTCGGTCTTCTCCTCCATAGCCAGCCGCTTCGTCTTCTGGTCCAGCCAGCTGGAATAGTTTCCCTGCCAGGGAATCCCCTCCCCACGGTCCAGTTCGAGGATCCAGCCGGCCACGTGGTCGAGGAAATAACGGTCGTGAGTGACGGCTATCACGGTGCCCTCATATTGCTGGAGATGCTGTTCCAGCCAGTCGATTGATTCTGCGTCCAGATGGTTGGTTGGCTCGTCCAGCAAGAGCACGTCAGGTTTCTGCAGGAGCAGACGGCAAAGCGCCACGCGCCTTCTCTCTCCCCCGCTCAGGCTGGCAGCCAATTGGTCGTCAGGAGGGCAGCGGAGGGCATCCATCGCCCTTTCGAGCTTGGAATCGAGACTCCAGGCGTCGCAGGCGTCTATCCTGGTCTGCACCTCAGCCTGGCGGTCCATCAGTTTCTGCATCTTGTCCGGATCCTCGTAATACTCCGGAAGGGCGAAACTGTTGTTGATTTCCTCATATTCGGCAAGAAGGTCCACCGCCTCCTGGACTCCTTCCTGTACGATCTCCTTCACCGTCTTGTCCGGATCCAAATACGGGTCCTGCTCGAGATACCCCACGGAGTACCCAGGCGCAAAGACGACCTCTCCCCTGGTGGGCTTTTCAATCCCGGCGATTATCTTCATCAGGGTGGACTTTCCGGCTCCGTTGAGACCGATGATTCCGATCTTGGCCCCGTAGAAGAATGAAAGGTAGATGTCTTTAATAAGGGTCTTGTTGCTCGAAGGGATGATCTTGCTCACCCCGACCATCGAGAATATGATCTTCCTGTCGTCTTTTTCCATATAACTAAACGAATCTGCTCCGGTGCGCCCAAAGGCCCAGGGCCGGATTTGAAATGAAGTATATCTCTTCCCCATCGACTACGTTCCAGCCGTCCTGGAGAGTGTCGGGATAATACTTGGAAATCAGGGCTTCAAGGTCTCCCCAACAGTATCCAACGCCCTCGATCTCCTCCTTCGACATTCCCGGACCGGGAGCGTAGGTTATGCTGAACCTGCCCTCCGAGGAACCGTGGATGAGATGGGCCGAGGCCCCGAGGTTCTCCCTGAGTTCAGCGTTCCTTTCCGTACACTCAAGGGTATGTGGAGTCCCCTTGTAGCCGTATTTCCTGATAAGGCGGTCGATGGCTGGATCTTCACCGAACTCCTTCAGGGCGGGAGCCAGGATGATCAGTTCCGCCCCGTCGGCTAGGGCCATCCTGGTGCGGTACACGGCCTTGTTCCCAAGCCAGGTGCTCTTGAACTCGGCAGGGTCCAGCCAGACCAGGCATTTGCGTATCGGCTTTTCCACCATTATGAAATTCGTCTCCAAGGACAGTTCGCAGGCCTTCCTGAAGCACTCGAAGTCATCCCCGATGAAAAGGCCCTTGGTGACCATCTCCCCATTTTCCTTGGCCCTTACGGTGAGAACATAGATGATGGGCAGATCGGGAATGAAACGGGTGCGGGCATACTCGAAGACTTCCCTCACGGGACCTCCTGCCCTGCCCATTATCCTTTCAAGGCCGTAGCTGGCCCCGATGAAATGACTCTTGTTGATGAAATCCGAACCGCCGACTCCTACGAAAATGTTCTTGGTGTAATTGGCCATCCCGGCCACCTCGTGGGGCACTACCTGGCCGATGGAGAGCATAAGGTCGAAAGAGGGGTCCAGGAGCATCCTGTTCACCTGGGCCTTCATCCCGTAATGGAGCCTGCCTTCGGAGACCTCCTCGATGTAAGAGGCGGGGACCTTCCCTACGGTCTCCACCCCGTTCCTCCAGTCGTGTACCCGGAACTTGCTTTCGGGCACGCCGCGGAACATGGTCCTGATCTGGTCGCCGGTCATTGCCGTGTGCGTTCCCAGCGCGGGAAGGACATCGGTAAGGGCCTCGCCGTAATAATCCTGGACCATCGAGGTAATCTCCCCGGCATAGGAATTCAGCCTGGTGAAATCCGGGGGTATCGCAAGCACACGTTTCCGCGGTCCAAACCCGTCGAAAACGCCACGGAGGGCGTCCCTCACCTCCTGCGGTGAAATGACGTCCTCCCTGGAACCTCTTTCGTAGTAAAGCATTTCTATTTCATCAACTTGCCGAGGGTAGTTGACACATAGAACGTGTCGTTCTCAACCATATATACCGCAGGATGGGGCGTGGAGACAGGCCTGCCGTCAAGGGTATAGGTCGAGTGCCAGGCCGGAATCACAAGGGTGTGACCATTGCCGGTGACGGTAAGGATGGGATATTCGCCCTCCTTCTCGACGCTGAGCGAACAGCCGGGGAACACGTCCGCCGCCTTAGAGAAGTCCCTGATGCTCAGGGTCCTGAGGTCGGTCTTGAGGCCCATCACCTTGCACATATAGTTGTTGAGGTCGGTGTTGGTGATGATTCCTGACGGCCTCTGTCCGCGGGGATTGTACACCGCCAGATAAACGTCCTCTCCGGTATGGTTGCCGCTGGTGAAACCGATGTGGGTCCTGGACTGCATTATGGAAGCAATGACGCTCTGAAGGTTCCGGGAGCCGGAAATCTTCATATAGTCGCTTTCCCTTCTGTCAAGTGAGGCCAGGATGCCGTCGAGTTCTATGGGCTTGAGGTCTATGTTCATCTTCTCCTTGAAAATGGCTTTGATTCCCTCGGGATCCTTGTTCTGGGCCACCATACGGGTAAGAGTAGGGGCGGTCGCCTTATAATCCTTCATATACACGAACATCGAGTCGAGGCCCTTGCTGGAATAACCGCTGTAACGGGCGTCGCCCAGGGTGATTCCCGAGTTGCCGTGGTCGGAAAGGACCACGACGGTGGTGTTGCCGTTCTTCTTTGCGAATTCAATCGCCTTGCCCACGGCCTTGTCGAACTCTATGAACTCGGTGACGGTCGCGGCGACATCTTTAGAATGGGCCCCGCCGTCCACCTTGCTGCCCTCGACCATCAGGAAGAAACCATTCTTGTTCTTCGAAAGCACCTCGAGGGCCTTTCCTGTCATCTCCGAAAGGGAAGGCTCCCTCTCGGGGTCCCTGTCGAGTTCGTACTGGGTGTCACTCGGATCGAACAGGGCCCAGTTCTTTCCGCTCTTTATGGCCTTGAATCCAGCATAATCATCACGGAAGAGCTTGATGCCGGCATTCTGCAGGACAGGCTCCATCTGCGGAGTGACATAGCGGTTGCCGCCTCCGAAAAGGATATCGACGTCATTGGAGACCATCTGCCAGGTAATGTCGTTGGAACGGCCCCTGGATGCGGTATGGGAGGCGCAGGCAGCAGGGGTGGCGTGGTCGAGATGGCAGGTGAACACAAGTCCGGAAGCCTTGCCGAGTTCGGTCTTGGTGGCCTCCAGGATGGTTACGGCCGGATGGTAAGCCATTGCGGGCTCCGTAGGAAGGACGTCCTGTCCTGGATGGGGATCGGGATAAATCGACAGGTTGCCCACACGAGAAGGGATACCGGTCACGTAACCGGACATTGCCGGGGCGGAATCGGGGATGATGGCGTCTGACAGCCGGCTCTGGACCAGACCGCAGAGGTAGGGATCGATGTTAAGCGACCAGTCAAGGGAATCCGTCATATATCTGTGATACCAGCGGGCCGTGGACAGGAGTCCGATGGAAGTGCCGTCAGAGATCATCAGAACGAGATTCTTCGTGGGTTTTACCTTTTCAGGGATGGTGGCTAAGACGCCCTGGGGGGTCGCAACCAGGGCAAGGGCCAAGACGATTAATAACCTACGCATAAATAAATGATATAATTGATTATTCAAAAAAGGTTTTCTTACAATAATAATAAAAAATCCTTCAATTCCAAAGATGAGATCCCTATCGGCCGGAGATGGAATCCACCCTGGCCTTGTACATCCTGTAAACGGAATCCAGTGCAGGAAGGTTCTCCGGCAGGATCGGGTCCTCCTTGGGTGATTCCAGCTTTAAGGGATCGACCGGCGTCCCGTTCTTCCACACCCTGAAATCCAGGTGCGGCCCGGTGGACATTCCGGTGGAACCCACGTAGCCGATCACATCCCCCTGCCTGACCCTCGCTCCGGCCTTGATGCCCTTTGCATATCTCGAAAGATGGAGGTAGGCCGTGGTGTACATGGAATTATGGCGTATCTTGACGGTGTTGCCTCCTCCCCCGGCCCAGCCGGCGCTGATCACGGTACCGTCGCCTATGGTCATCACGGGAGTCCCGGCGGGAGCGGCGTAATCCACTGCCGTATGGGCCCTTACCTGGCCGGTGATGGGATGGCGGCGATGATATGAGAAGGTGGATGAAATGCGGGTGAATTTCAGAGGAGCCTTGAGGAAGGCTTTCCTGAGGCTCTCCCCCTTTTCATTCCAATACTGGTTGCCACCGTCCCCCTGGTCATACAGTATGGCCGGCTGTTCGAGGTTGTCCCTGTTGAACACGGCGAAATAGATGGTGTCGACCGACATCAGTTCCCCTTCGCACCAGGAATCGGAATATAGAATCCTGAAACGGTCCCCTTTCTGAAGGCCGAAGAAGTCCACCGTCCAGGCGTAGATCTCCGCCAGCGAAGTTATCAGGAGAGGAGAGGCTCCTGCGGCGGTCATATCGTTCCAAAGGGAAGTGTTTATGGTGACGTCGGCATATTCCTGCCTGGTCTCTATCGGTTTCTCGACATTCCAGACGCCTATGGAATCGGCGCAGCGGAAAACCGTAAGATGGGCCTTGTCGGCATTGTATACGACATATTCAAGCCGTTTTCCTTCGGTCGTATCGGCGTTGTAATATGCTGTCAGCGGGTTCCCGGCCCTGATTTTCCTGGCATCGAAAATAGAGTCGCATCTTTGCGAGAGGAGCCACGCGTCCTGGGAAGACATTCCGAACCTGGTCATAAGACCAGTGAAGGTTTCCCCACTCTTCACCACGTCGTCGACCATCACGAGGGTATCCTCCAGGAACCCGAGGGGAAGGATAGTGTCATTTTGTTCGGGAGCTGCCGGAGCTGAACCTTTCCTGTGGCAGGAAGATGTTGAAATGAAGGTTAATGCGGATAAAATAAAAACTATCGCGGTTATCGGTTTCAGACTTCTCATAATATGCAAATGTAACCAATAATTGCTAATTTTGCCATATGCACATCGAACCCATAGCATATTTCCGCAGTCCCTTGAAGGAAAAATTCGGGATACCCCGTCAGAGCGGAGTCGTACCTGACCTCAAGGGCAGGATCGAGTTCACCCCTGCCTACCGGGACAGGGAGGCCTTGAGGGGTATGGAAGGATATGACTATCTGTGGGTTATCTGGGGATTCTCGGAGAACGTCCAGGGCGAGCCGGCCCCGGCCGACAAGACTGCATTCCGTGCAACTGTACGCCCTCCCAGGCTGGGAGGAAACCGCCGGGTAGGAGTGTTCGCCTCGCGCTCCCCTTTCAGGCCCAATTCCCTGGGTCTCTCTTCGATAAAGATTTCCGGCATCGCCGAGACCGCCGAAGGACCCGTGATCGAAGTATCGGGGGGAGACCTGATGGACGGAACGCCCATCTACGACATCAAGCCCTATGTCCCCTACTGCGACTCCCATCCCGGAGCCAGGGCGGGTTTCACCGACAGCGAGGAATGGAAACCCCTTGAAGTGTCATTTTCCGAGAAAGCTCTGGAATGCCTGGTAAAAGCGTTCAGGAATAATGCGGAAAGGGAGAGGGAGATAATCTCAGCCCTGATCGCCCAGGATCCCAGACCCCATTACCAGGACGACCCGGAGAAGACCTACGGGATGTCATACGGCCCCTGCCAGGTCAGGTTCAGGGTGACTGAGGGCAGGGCTGAAATAACCGGGATCGAGTCATGATACTGAACGAAGGCTGGTTGCTTGAGCATTACCGCAAGCGGGAAGAGATGGTGCCGATGAGGGACGGCGTAAGGCTGTTCACGGCCATATACGAGCCCGTCGAAGGAGGAATTCCCCTGAAAGGCAGGCCGGTGATAATGACCCGCACTCCTTTCGGAACCGCCCCCTACGGGGAAGAGTTCTCCCCCTCCTTGGGCATACAGGACAGGAACTACGCCGTCAACTCATACATAATCGTTTACCAGTGCGTCCGGGGAAGCTTTATGAGCGAGGGTTCCTTCGCCAACGTCAGGCCCCTGGGAAAGGGACGCACCGACGAAGCCACGGACACCTTCGACACGGCCGAATGGATCCTTTCCAACACCGGATGCAACGGAAATATCGGAGTCAAAGGCATTTCCTACCCCGGATTCTATGCCACCATCGCCGGCCTCTGCGGCCATCCGGCGATAAAGGCGGTCTCACCCCAGGCACCGGTGACGGACTGGTTCAGGGGTGACGACATGCATCGCAACGGCGCATTCATGCTGGCCGACATGTACGGATTCGGAGGCTGGTTTTTCCGCCGTCACAGAAATCCCACGATGGATTACGGACGCGGAATCCTGAACACAAGGGGTGACATATACGAATTCTTCAGGGGCAAGTCGATTCAGAGGCTCCTGGGAACCCCCAGCCGCTCCCTCCCTTTCCTGGCTGCGGCGATGAGGCATCCCTGCCTTGACCAGTTCTGGAACGACAGGAACCCCTCCCTGAGGTTGAAAGATGCCAAGGCCGCCTTTTTGGTGGTCGGAGGGGAATTCGACGCAGAGGACTGCTACGGCCCTCTGGAAACGTACCGGAGGCTGATGGACGACTCCTACGCCGACGTCTTCCTTTCCCTCGGCCCCTGGTACCACGGCGCCTGGAAAAAGACCGGCTACGACGGTCTGGATTCGTCCTTTTTCGGCCGCGGCACCTCGGATTATTTCCTGGACAGCATAGAATACCCCTTCTTCGCGAAATATCTCGAAGGCAAGGGCCCGGGACCGGCCAGGGTGACGGCCTACCCCTCGATGTCCATCCCCGTTCCCGACAGTTTCGAAGAGAAGGACAGGGGCCCCTGGGACGATCGCTGGCTCTCCCTAGGAGAATGGCCCCCTAAAGGGACTTCCCGGAAAACGCTGCTCTTCGGCAAAGACCTCGTTCCCCTGTCCTCCGCAAGGGAGGGGAAGATCTCCTGGGTTTCAGACCCATTCAATCCTGTGCCTTACTATGAATCCCCGACCGAAGACAGGGACAGGGGGTATATGGCCGGCGACCAGGGTTTCGCCTCCCTCCGCGATGACGTCATATCATTTCACGGCTTTCCCGTAAAGGATTCGACCTTCCTGGCCGGCCCCGTGGAAGTGCACCTGAAGGTGGCCACGACCGGTACCGACGCCGATTTCGTAGTCAAACTGATAGACGTATCTTCCGACGGCCGCAGGATGCTCATAAGGGCCGACGTGATGCCGGCAAGGTTCAGGGAAGGTTTCTCGAAACCCCGCCCGACGCTTCCAGGAAAGGCTTTCGAGCTCTCCTTTACGATGAATGACATCTGTCACGAACTCCTGCCCGGACATTCGCTGGAGGTTCAGGTCCAGGGTTCCTGGTTCCCTCTCGTGGCGATGAATCCCCAGACCTTCCTTGCAAATCCCTTCCACGCCCGCAGGAACCACTATGTCAAGGCGGAGCACACCCTTTTCCCGGACGGCTCCTGGATAAAGCTCGGTGTAGTGGACTAGGCCGTTATCTGGTTTCCGGTATATAACTGGTAGTATTTTCCCTTCTGCGCGATAAGTTCGGAATGCTTTCCGCTTTCGATTATGCGCCCGTGGTCCAGCACCATGATCAAATCAGCACTGCGTACGGTAGAGAGACGGTGGGCTATCACGAAGGTGGTCCTGCCCTTCATCAGGGATTCCATACCCTTCTGTATCAGTTTCTCCGTACGGGTGTCGATGGACGACGTAGCCTCGTCCAGGACAAGGACAGGAGGATTTGCAACTGCCGCCCTCGCAATGGAAAGAAGCTGCCTTTCACCCTGGCTCAGATTGCCCCCGTCACCGCTCAGGACAGTTGAATAACCATAGGGAAGGCGGCGTATGAACGTATCTGCACAAGCCAGGGCGGCGGCAGCCCTGCACTCCTCGTCAGTGGCGTCCAGGCGTCCGTAACGGATGTTCTCGAGGACGGTACCCGTGAACAGCCTGGTCTCCTGAAGGACCATACCGAGGCTCCGCCTCAGGGAATTCTTGCTGATGTCGGACACATTGAAGCCGTCGTATGTGATCTCCCCGTCGCTGATCTCGTAGAATCGGTTGATAAGGTTGGTGATGGTGGTCTTTCCGGCTCCCGTTCCTCCGACAAAGGCTATCATCTTTCCGGGGCTCGCTACCAGACTGATATCGAAAAGCACCTGTTTTTCAGGTACATACCCAAAATCTACATCCTTCAGGGTAATCGCCCCTTCCAGGGGCACGGTCTCCCCGTCCTCCTTCTTCCATGACCATGAATAATCCCCCGTCTTCTCCAGGGTGACCTTCCCTTCGTCACCCTCGCTCTCGGCGTCCATAAGGGCATAGACCCTGTCGGTGCCGGCCGAAGCCATCACTATGCTGTTAATCTCATTGGATATCTGCGACACGGGGCGGGTGAAATTCTTGTGGAGGGTAAGGAAGGACACCAGGGAACCGAGCGTGAGCACTGAGCCGTTCAACCCGCACAGTAACCAGCCGGACGGACCTCCGATGGCAATGATTGCGCCCACGATGGCCAGGAACACATAACCGAAGTTGCCCAGGTTGGAGTTGATGGGCATCACGATGTTGGCTATCTTGTTTGCGTTGTAGACGCTGCCCCTGAGTTCCTCGTTCAGGGCGCTGAAATCCTTCATCGCCTCCTCTTCGTGGCAATATGCCTTCACCACTTTCTGGCCGGAGACCATTTCCTCGATGAAGCCGTTCATCCTGCCGAGGTTCCGCTGCCGGGCGGTGAAATGCTTCCTCGACAGTTTGCCGAGGTAAGTCGTCACCCTGAACATCATTATCGCAAGGAGGATGGAGACGAGGGTGAGGGGAAGGCTGAGCACTATCATCGACACGAAGGTGGAAACTATTGTGATAAGGGACTGGAACAGCCTGGGGAGGGTACTCCCTATCACCTGGCGCAGGGTGTCCACGTCGTT
Source organism: Bacteroidales bacterium (assembly GCA_017427885.1). Taxonomy (GTDB): domain Bacteria; phylum Bacteroidota; class Bacteroidia; order Bacteroidales; family UBA932; genus Cryptobacteroides. The sequence goes on along the minus strand of JAFRRW010000013.1, from coordinate 168,954 downwards.
GGTGTACACCGACATAATGTCTCCGTGGGAATTGTCGTCGAAATATTTGAGCGGCAGCGTCTCCATATGGGAGAAAAGGGACTTGCGGAGTCGCAGCATAGTTCCCTGCCCCACGTGGATCATAATGAGGCTGTAGGTATATGAGGCCGCCACTCCGACAAGAAGGACGGCGCCGAGTTTTACCAGTGCCGTCGCCAGCGGGGAGAAGTCCGACGAACCCGCGGAAGCCATCGGGAGGATATAGTCGTCGATGAGGGTCTTGGTGAAGAGTGTGGACGCAAGGGTGGCCAGGGTGGAGACGACTATGCAGACGGCCACGACCGCCAGTCCGACCTTGTAGTTCTTGAATATCACGGAGAACAGGCGCCAGACCGTTCCGGCTCCCTTGAGATCCTTGATTCCGGCTCCGATCAACCTCCCGTCGCGTCCTCGGGGTCCTCCGCCCATATTGAATCCAGGTGGCATAACCTATGCAAGCGCCTCCTTCGCGGTATTAACCGGTTCGTCGAAGTCCCCTTCTCCGCCGGAGGTCTGCATGGACCAGATATCCTTGTAAATCTCATTGCCCTCAAGGAGTTCCTTATGTGTGCCGATCCCGTTCACCTTTCCGGAATCCATCACGACTATCCTGTCAGCATCCATGATGCTCAGTATTCTCTGGGAGATGATAATCTTGGTCACCCCGGGAATCTTCTCGGCGAAAGTACGCCTTATCCCTGCGTCAGTAGCGGTGTCGACGGCCGAGGTGGAGTCGTCGAGAATCAGGACGGAGGGATTCTTCAGGAGGGCCCTGGCTATGCATATCCTCTGCCTCTGGCCTCCCGAGACGTTGGTGCCGCCCTGGTCAATCACGGTGTCGTAACCGTCAGGGAATGAGGAAATGAACTCGTCTGCGCAGGCGGCCTTGCAGGCCTCAATGCATTCTTCCCTTGTGGCGTCGGGATTGCCCCAGCGCAGGTTGTCCAGTATCGTTCCCGAAAACAGCACGCTCTGCTGGAGCACGGTGACGACTTTCTGCCGGAGGGCGTCCTGGCTGTAGGAACGGACGTCCTTCCCTCCGACTGACACAGTCCCCTTGGTGGCGTCATAAAGCCTCGCGACAAGGGAGCCCAGGGTAGATTTGCCGCTGCCGGTACCTCCTATTATCCCTATGGTCTCCCCCGAGTCGAAATGAAGGTCTATGTCGCTCAGGGCATAGTCCCCGGACTCAAGGGAGGCGGTATCAATGACTCCTGCGTCCCCGGCGGCCTTATATGAGAAACAGACGTGGTCGAAGTCGACCCTTCCGTCGGTGATGACAGTATCGGGCTCTGTCGGATCCAGCATGTCAGGAACCTCCTCGATCACCTCGGCGATCCTGGAACCGCTGGCTGCGCTCTGGGTGAGCTGGACGAATATCATCGACAGCATCATCAGGGAGCCCAGGATTGTCATAACATATGTAAAGAGGGACGTAAGCTCTCCCGTGGTGAGCGTGCCTCCCACTATGAAACGTGCCCCGAACCAGCTTAAGGAAATCATGCAGGCGTACACCACCAGGTTCATCACAGGTCCGTTCAGGGCCATGAGCCCTTCCGCCTTCAAGTTAAGGTTATAAAGCGCCAAGGCCGCCTTGTCGAACTTCGACATCTCGTGATGCTCCCTGGCATATGCCTTCACGACCTTGATGGCGTCGATGTTCTCCTTGACCACAAGGTTCAGTGAGTCGTATTTCGGGAAAATCTCCTTGAAGAGCTTCGCCGCCCTGGAGATCAGCAGGGCCAGGCAGGTGGTGAGCACCACCATCGCGATGATGAATATCAGGGAGAGCCGGGAGTCGATGAACAGGCACATGAAGATGCTGAAAACCAGGCTCAGAGGAGCCCTGAAAGATACCCTGAGGAGCATCTGTATGGCCCCCTGGACATTTGCCACGTCGGTGGTCATCCTGGTCACGAGAGAGGCGGTGCCGTATTTGTCTATGTCGGAGAATGAGAATCTTTGGATATTGCGATACATCGCCTCACGGAGGTTTGCCGCAACGCCGGTGCTCGAGTAAGCTGCGAAACGGCCGGCGAGTATGCCGAAAAGCATCGAGAGGCAGGCCATCCCCACCATCATCGCCCCGTACCTGTAGACCTCGTGCATGTTGCCGGCATTGATGCCCTTGTCAATGAGGGAAGCGGTGACATATGGAATAAGGACCTCCACCACGACCTCAAGCGACGTCCACACCGGAGTCAGCAAAACGGAACGCTTGTACTGCTTTATCTGGGCTGCCAATGTTCGCAACATAGGACAAATTTATAAATTTTATGGTTATATTTGGACTTGCTAGAATTAAAAATAATGAAGAGGAAAATAAGATTCGGATTCGTGGGAACCGGCAGGATCAGCGACTGGGTGCTGAAAGGCGCCTTCCTCGATCCCAGGTTCAAACTGGAGGCAGTCTGCTCCAGGAGCAAGGAGAGGGCCGATGCATTCGCTGCAAGATATGGGGTAAAGAAAACATTCACCGACATTAAGGAGATGGCCTCGTGCCCGACTGTGGACGCCATATATATCGGAACCCCCAACGCAACGCACAAGGACCTGGCCATCAAGGCTATGAACTGCGGCAAGGCCGTCCTCTGCGAAAAGCCGATGGCATCGAACGCCGCCGAAGTCAGGGAGATGACAGCGGCCGCGAAGGCCAACGGCGTCCTGCTGATGGAGGCGATGATTTCCACCCTCAATCCCAATTTCAAGGAAGCGGTGCGTTTCATCGACGAGATCGCCCCGATCAGGCACTGGTCCTCGGCTTTCTGCCAGTACTCCGCCCGTTACGAGAAACTCCTTGCAGGAGAGGTCACGAACGTTTTCAACCCGGCGATGGCCGGAGGCGCCATAATGGACATCGGCGTATATACCATATACCCGATGGTCAGGCTTTTCGGCAAACCCGAATCCCTCACGGCCTCGATGCGGACCATTCCCCTTCCGGACGGCTCCCTCACCGACGTAAGCGGCTCCATCCAGTTCTCCTATCCCGGAATGCACGCTAGCGTAATCTATTCAAAAACAGACGATTCCTTCCTCCCTACCGAGATTGCCGGAGAGAAGGGGAACATCCTCCTGGACCAGATCCACATAACCCGCAAGGCCGAATACATCCCCCACGCCGCTCCCGCTTCAGGCCGCGGCCTTCCTCCCGAGAGGCAGGACATCACCTGCTCGATGGACGGTGACGAGTACCAGTGCGAGTTCAGGGAGTTCATCGACCTTCTCACCTACGGAAAGAAAGAATCCGCGATCAACACTTTGCAGACCTCCCTGACGGTTATGGAAATCATCGACGAGGCCAGGAGGCAGAACGGCATAACCTATCCGGCTGACAAGCTATGAAGAAAAGAAAAGTATTTGTAACAATCCTGATCGCAGCGGTTATCCTCCTGCTCGGCGGCTATTTCTTCATCAAGACGCTGAACCCCAGGAAAAGGGTTTACGGAGACCGGCTGACCCCTGTCAAAGTGGAAACGATGAGTTTCTACAATCCTTCGGGACAGAAGATCAACGGAAAGTTATATATGAAGGAAGACGCCCCCGGCAAGATGCCCCTCATAATAATGTGTCACGGCCTCGGCGCCAGGATGGCCTGGGCGGAAGACTATTGCAGGACCTTCGCCTCCCGGGGATGGGCGGCATACTCCTTCGATTTCCGCGGAGGGTCCGAGGAGAGCAGCAGCGACGGAAGCACCTTTGACATGAGCATTATGACGGAATTGGACGACGTCTCGCTCATTATCGAAAAACTGTTGAAGGAGCGTTTCGTGGACAGGAAGAACATATTTCTCGTAGGAGAGAGCCAGGGAGGCCAGGTCGCAGCCTTGGCCGCAGCGAAATACAAAAAAGACATCCGCGGACTCGTCCTTTTCTATCCCGCTTTCTCCATACAGGATGACATACACAAAAAGTTTTCGCGCGAGAGGGACCTTCCAGACTCCACCTCCTTCGGGTTCATAACCATAGGAAAGACCTATTTCAAGGATGTCTGGAGGCTGGATCCGTTCAAGAAAATCGGAAAATACAAGGGACCTGTGCTAATCCTTCACGGCGACGAAGACGCTATCGTCCCCTACCATTATTCCGAAAAGGCCCTTGTGACCTACCAGGACGCCTTCCTTGAGAAATTCGAAGGAGCGGGCCACGGGTTCTCGGGAGAGGACAAGACGAAGGCCATCAGGCTGACCGCTGAATTCATAGACAGACACATACGCTAAAGACAATGAAAGACCTCATTTCCATAGCCGGAAGATTCGACCTCAAGGGAGAGGTCGAGGACATCCGCCCCCTCGGCAACGGACTCATCAACGACACTTACAAAATCACCACGGCCGGATACGCCCCGGACTACGTCCTTCAGAGGATAAACGCCGCCATCTTCCCCGACGTGGAAATGCTCCAGCGCAACATCGGGGCGGTCACCGGGCATATCCGGGCTAAACTGACCGCTGCCGGCGAAAAGGACATCGAACGCAAGGTGCTGGAATTCATATCCTTAAAGGATTCTCCCAAGACTTATTGCTTTGACGGGAAGAACTATTGGAGAGTGTCGGTGTTCATCAGGGACGCTCACACCTACGAGACCGTCGATCCAAAGTATTCGTATTTTGCGGGAAAGGCCTTCGGAGGCTTCGAGGCAATGCTCTCGGACTTGAAGGAAGAGATCGGGGAGGTCATTCCCAACTTCCACAACATAGAATTCAGGCTCTGGCAGCTGGCCCAGGCGGTAAAGGCCAACAAGGGCGGCAGGCTGGGCCCTCACTCCCACGAACTCCACGCCATCCTAGAAGACATCGACCTTCACGGTGTAGAGATGTGCAAGGGTGAACGGCTTTTCCGCGAAGGAAAACTTCCCAAGAGAATATGCCACTGCGATACCAAGGTGAACAACATGATGTTCGACGACGAAGGGAACGTCCTCTGCGTCATAGACCTGGACACCGTTATGCCTAGTTTCGTCTTCTCCGACTACGGGGATTTCCTGCGTACCGGAGCCTCCACTCTTCCCGAGGACGACCCCGATATCGACGGAGTGGATTTCAGGATGGACATCTTCGAAGCCTTCACCAAGGGATATCTGGAAAGTACGGCATCATTCCTTACTCCCGTCGAAAAGGAGAACCTCCCCTACGCCGCCTGCCTTTTCCCCTTCATGCAGGCCGTCCGGTTCTTCGCCGACTACATCGACGGCGACCTCTACTACAAGACGAAGTACACCGAGCATAACCTCGTCCGTACCCGCAACCAGATGAAACTCTTCCACTCCGCCCTGGCGAAGGTGCCGGCGATGGAGGAGTTCATCAAATCAATCTGACGGGGGAAAACTTATTTTCTGTCGTAAACGACCATAGTGCGGGCCACCAGGCAGAATTCCGGCACCGGGTTCTCCCAATGTACCGTGACTGTATGGGGACCGCTTCCCAGACCGTATCCTGCGAATATATAATCCTTCCTTCGGTTATAACTGACAGGCATCGGGAATCTGCCGGCATCCTTCCCGTCCACCTTCACCGATACGTCCGCGACATAGGCCTCATCGTAGGGGCCTGAAGGCCTGACGGACCCCAGGAGCACCACTCCGTCCCCTTTGAAAGATATGTCCGCGCCGTCATTGATTTCCAGGTTGACGGCTATCTTCTCCACCGGGGCAAGGCCCTCGAAGCCCTGTTCATACCTGGCCGGAGTGAAATGCCGTACCCGGAAAGTGCAGTCTTTCCTTCCCAGCGACTCAAGAATCAGGTCGAAATTGCGTTCACAGGCAGTATCCAGGCTCAGGGAAGTGAACGGGAACGGCTTCTCCTTTATCTTTTCCGCCCCCTTCTTCCACTCATCAGGAATGGCGTCATAGCCGTGCATCACGCCCAGGATGCCGGCGGCAGAAGCCGGATTGCAGTCGGAATCCTGGCCGCAGCGGGTGGCTATGTCCATAGTCTTCGTAAAATCCCCATCCCCATAAAGCAGCCCTATCGCGACATAGGCGGCATTTATCCTGGCGTCGATGTTGAACGGGGACATCACGCCGTCAGGGCAGCCGATATCCTCGTTGTGACGTTCCATCACGGCCTCCCAGCATTTCTTCCAGTCGTCCGGATATTGCCTGTAAAACTTCATCACGTCCGAGAGGCAGTCGTGGAATCCCGTCCTTTCAGGAATGGACCTGAGGGCCTCTTCAACCAGGACGGGAATGTCGTCGCAGACATAGGCCAGGCTGTACAGGGCGCTGATGAAAACTCCTCCGTACCAGCCGTCACCGTAATTCATAATATGGCCTATCCGGTCCGCAAGGGCTATAGCCCTGTCAACCTGCCCTGGACAGAGCATCCCTATGAAGTCGGCTTCAATCTGGAAATCGATGTCATCCGAATGGGGATTATTTTTCCAATATCCCGAATCCGGAGCCTTGATTCCGTTCAGGATATTGTACCTGGCGGTCTGGTTCGCATGCCACAGCATAAAGTCCGCATTCGAGAACGCCTCCGCATAACACTCCACGGGACAGTCAATTCCATTCTTCACCATTGTCTCGAGGAAGGTCAGGTCCATATAGACGTCGTCATACAGACCCGGCTGCCTGGTGAAGGTTTCAAGGATATAGTCCTCGTACCAGGGGATTTCCTTGTCATCCGGAATCATCTTCCCTTGGTAGACGAACTCGGTGGGACCGCCGTAGGTGCAGCCTATGGTCTGACCGAACCAGCCCCCGCGGATCTTGTCGCGAAGGACGTCGTCTGAGATTGTAACCTTCTTACCATAAGGAACAGGCCCCGAACAGGCGGCAAGAAGCAGCGGTAGTGCCAGTGCCAACAATCGTCTAATAATGGTCATCTATTTAATTATCGGTTGGTTTCTTCCTGGAAAATGCTTTCGAAGAGACTCCTCAGGGTCACCTCGTCACTGATTATCGATCGGAGTTCTTCCAGGGCCTCGGCGTTCGGACTCTCCGGAATCCACAGTTTCAGATAGCCGCCATAGTAGTATTTCTCGTGCAGATGCTCAAGCGTACGCCGCCAATGCTCCTCCCGGGATAGTTCGGGATAATGTGAAAGCCCGTATTGGACAGTGCGCCGTATGATCTGCAGTGGAATGATAAGTCTGTCCGCCTCGGCGACGATCCTGCCGCAGAGGCTGCGCGGTTCGTGGTCCGAAGACGCGCGGTGGTCCTCGGCCGCACGGGCTATTTCCTCGATCTCAGATTCGTCGAACCACTTTTCCAACTCCTTCATCTCCCTGATTATACGGCCGCTTTCGAGATTGTGGATTTCGCGGCCGGCGACGAGCCCGAGGTCGTGGCAGGCCGCCGCGGCATACACGAGGTCCCTGGAAACGGGATAATGAACCGCCAACGCCAGGGCGCGGGATACTACGGCTCTTGCGTGGTCCTCCCTGTGGGCCGCATCAAATGCTGAATACCGCGGAATGACTTCTGTCTCGATGAAACCAGCCAGTTCCGGATTGACATCGAGCAGGACGGATGACAGCAAAGGAAGAAGTCCCTCGTCGGCTGGAAGCCATCTGACATCGTGCAGGGAGGCATAGTCCAGCCACCGGGCCGACTCGTGCTCGTTCAGATGAAGGGACTCCCCTTCCAGCAAACACAGGAAGCAGTGCAGGGTAAGGTGGAATCCGGGATAATCCCATTCGACGGTGCGCAGAAGCCTCCCGACATTTACATCGGCCGACAATTCCTCCCGGATTTCCCTCCTGAGGGCCGACTCGGGGCTCTCACCCGGCTCGATCTTGCCGCCCGGGAACTCCCACCAGTCCTTGAACTCCCCATATCCCCGCTGGGTAGCGAATACGACATCCCCGCGGCGGATTACCGCCGCGACCACCTCTTTCTTTCCCAATACATCCATTGTCAATTGGGATGCCTGCCGTGGCAGTTGCGGTACTTCAGTCCCGAGCCGCAGGGGCAGGGATCGTCGAGCCCGATGCGTGGAATGTATATCTTGCCGGGAAGGGCCATCTGGGGGATGGAACCCCTGGGCATCCGGACGTTTTCGCGGGCAAAGGCGGAAGCCTCGTCTCCGGGATCTGGCGCCTCCTCCCATTCCTCCCTCTCCTCGTCAGTGGAAAGGTCTATCCACAACAGGTTCTTCTGGGCGGCGGAATATCCTTTCAGGAACCACTTGGGAGTATGGTTGGCATAATCCGATATAACCTGCATGCACTCGCGGTATTCTTCGAACGAATCTATCTCGTTCATCTTCTGGGTGACGCTGTAATACAGGTCCTCCATCGAATTCTCATTCCCCTCTCCCTGGGAATTCAGCCATATCTCGTGCAGTTCGGTCTCAAGGCTCTCTCCCTTGTACCCGAGCGAGCGCAGCATCTTCACCAGCCTGGAACCGTATTTCCCCTTGATTCCATAGACGTTGTAGGGATATCCCTCCCCGGCATCCAGGGCGTCCTTCACGGAGAAACGGCGGTAACCTTTAACCTGGGGGTACTGCTCCCTCGCCTTGATGACGTTCAACGGATCCATCACGCAGGGGGAACAGAGATAGGACTGGGCGGTCTCCTCGTCATCTTCCCTGCAGAGACTCACGACGGGACTGTCGTAGAGCATCATCACATAATCCGTGAAATCCCCGCCTCCCTTGTAGAGGAAATAATCGTACATAACGTCCCCTAGGAAACTCTCCAGCGGGATCAGGCCGTAGAGGTGGAGATATCCCATCATCACCTGCTCAAGCTCGTATTTACCGCCGGCCCTGGCTTCCTCGATGACGGAATCTATTCTGGGCGCCACGATGGAATGGACCTCACGGCCCATCCGTATGCGGCGCGAACCGTCGTCCGAGGGTTTGCTTTCAAGAAGTGCGGTGAGTTCCAGCACCGACGTCTGCTCGTTGTATCCAAAGTCCACGGCCTTTCCGGGCCCGGCGTCGGACAGGATCTTCAGCAGGTTCAAATCAGTGCACAACATCCTGGGAAGCCATTTCTGGGGGCACTCGGAAATGAACGAGCAGAGAACCCCTGCCATTTCGTCCTTTCCCATGTCAGGCGTCACGGGAGCCCCGAAATAACGGGCGATGTCCTCGATCTCCCACAAGGAGAACGAGGACAGGGCTTCATATGTTTTCTTTACGGTCACGCCAGGTCCCCGTACTTGAGGACGGGCTGCCTCGCGGCCCTCGTCTCGTCAGGACGGCGGACAGGGGTGGTATGGGGGGCTTCCTGCAGGATCGACGCATCCTCTTCGGCCTCGGCCGCAATCTGCCTCATAACTTCTATGAAAGCGTCCATCGTCTCCTTTGACTCGGTTTCCGTAGGCTCGATCATAAGGGCCTGGTGGAAAAGGAGGGGGAAGTAGATGGTAGGGGCGTGGAATCCGAAGTCCAGCAGGCGTTTGGCCACGTCGAGGGTGGTCGCCTTGCCGCTTGCGAGGCCGTCGAACACGAATTCGTGCTTGCACACCGAAAGGATGGGGAGCTTGTAACAGTCCTTGAGGCATTCCTTGATGTAGTTGGCCCCGAGACTGGCATATTTCCCGGCCAGGACGAGATTCTCCTTTCCGAGCATAAGGATATATGCATAGGCGCGGAGAAGGACTCCGAAGTTGCCGAGGAAGCCGGAAACCTCTCCGGCGCTCTCCTCGCAGCCCTTGGAACCCTTGGGATTGCCGCATTTGGGGCAGGGAGGCATTCCGGGACGTCCCAGGACGCGGAAACCATTGTCGGTCTTCACGACCTTGGGTACGGGAAGGAAGGGCTCCAGCCTTTCCGCCACTCCGACGGGACCGGCTCCGGGACCTCCGCCGCCGTGAGGGGTGGAGAATGTCTTGTGGAGGTTCAGGTGCATTATGTCGAAACCCATGTCTCCTGGACGGACCGTTCCGAGGAGAGGGTTCATGTTCGCACCGTCATAATAAAGGAGACCTCCGCAGCCGTGTACCAAAGATGCGATCTCCCCTATCTCCTTCTCGAAGAGTCCAAGGGTATTGGGGTTGGTCATCATAATACCGGCTATAGTCCCGTCCAGCAATGGTTTGAGATCATTTACATCGACCAGTCCTTCAGGTGTGGATTTAACTTCCACCACCTCGAGTCCGCAGACAGCGGCGCTGGCAGGATTGGTGCCGTGGGCGCTGTCGGGAACGATGATCCGGGTCCTGGCGGTGTCGCCGCGCGAAGCGTGGTACTTCCTCATTATCATAAGGCCGGTAAGTTCACCGTGCGCCCCGGCGCAGGGGTTGAAGGTGAACCTGTGCATTCCGGTGATGGCGCAGAGGGCATTCTCGAGGTCGTAATAAAGTTCCAGGGCGCCCTGGACCGTACAGGATGGCTGAAGCGGGTGCAGGCCCTGGAAACCGCGGATGGATGCGATCTCCTCGTTGATCTTGGGGTTGTACTTCATCGTGCAGCTGCCCAGGGGATAGAAGCCGGTGTCGACTCCGAAGTTCATCTGGGAAAGGTTCGTGTAATGACGGACCACGTCCACCTCGCCCACCTCGGGGAGAGGGGCCGGTGCGGAGCGCCTCAGGGCGGCAGGGATGCCGTCGGTGGAAGCCTTCCAGGGATTTGAAGGAAGCGAATACCCTGTCCTTCCCTTACGGGAAAGTTCGAATATGAGTTTGTCGTAGTATTTCATATGGCTTTCCTCCTAAATCAAAGATACCAGTCCGTCTATTTCCTGCTTAGACCTCTTCTCGGTCACGCAGAAGCTGACATACCCTTCCTCAGTCTCGAGTGCGGCAAAGTATCCGCCTTCGAGGAGCCTGCGCTGCAGTTCGTCCACAGGGACAAGGGGTTTCAGCACGAATTCCTTGAGGAAAGGCCGGTCGAACACTTCCTCGAACTTGCCGGTGGCAAGGAGGGCGTCGTGGAGGTAATGGGCGCCCCCGTAGGAAAGGTCGTTGACCTCCTTCAGGCCTTCGGGCCCCATAAGAGAAAGATATACAGTCACATATAGCGCCATCAGGCTCTCGTTGGAGCAGATGTTGCTGGTTGCCTTTTCGCGGCGGATGTGCTGTTCCCTGGCCTGCAGGGTGAGGACGTAGGCCCTCTTCCCGTCACGGTCGACGGTCTCGCCGACGATACGGCCCGGAAGCTTGCGCAGGAAGTCCTTGCGGCAGGCCATGAAGCCGACGTAGGGACCGCCGAAGTTCAAGGGTATGCCCAGCGGCTGCCCGTCGCCGACCGCGATGTCCACCCCCCATTCCCCGGGAGTCCGGATTACGGCGAGGGTGGAAGGGTCGCAGTATTCCACGAAAACCCCTCCTTCCCCGTGGATGGCGTCTGCAAAGCCGGTGAAGTCCTCGATGATCCCGTAACGGTTGGTGCCGGGAGCGATGACTCCGGCCACGTCACCGGTGGCCAGTTCAGCCTTCAAGGCCTCCAGGGACGTCGTTCCATCCTCTGCAGGGACATACCCGAGAGGTACTCCGTGGTATGAGGCGTAGGTCTCGACGGTACGGATGACATTCGGCAGGAGCGTCCTGGAAAGGAGCACCCTGGTCTTTTTCTTGGTGCAGGCAACGGCCATCATCATCGCCTCGGCGGCCGCGGTGGGCCCGTCGTACATCGAAGCGTTGCTGACATCCATTCCAGTAAGGGCGCAGACCATGCTCTGGAACTCGAAGATATATCTCAGGGTTCCCTGGGATATCTCGCTCTGGTATGGAGTATAGGCCGTCAGGAATTCGGAACGGGAAGTGATGTAGGGAATGACCGAAGGGGTATAGTGGTCGTACGCACCGGCTCCCACGAAAACTTTCAGGGAGACGTCCCTGTGGTCCAGGTCCTCGAAGAAATCCCTCACCTGCTGCTCGCTGAGGGCGTCGGGGAGGTCATACTCCCCCTTGTACAGGAAGTCGCGGGGGACGTCGGCGTACAGGTCGTCGAGTGAACCCGCCCCTATCCTGTCAAGCATCTGCCTCACATCCTCCGGGGTGTGGGGAAAATATGCGAAAGTGCCCATATCCTATCCCAGGAACTGCTCGTAGGCCGCAGCGCCCATCAGGATGTCCACCTCGGAAGGGTCGCTCATCTTAACCTTGATGATCCAGGCACCATAGGGGTCCTCGTTGATGAGTTCGGGCTTGTCCTCGAGCTCGGAATTGACCTCGCAGACCTCGCCGGTCACCGGGGATATGAGGTCACTGGAAGACTTCACGCTCTCTACGGCTCCGAAATCCTCTTCCGCATTCACCTCGTCACCGACCTCGGGGAGGTCGACATAGGTAATGTCACCAAGTTCGCTCTGGGCGAAATCGGAGATGCCGATAACGGCAACGTCGCCCTCAACCTTTACCCATTCGTGGGACTCACTGTAATGGAGACCTTCAATTACTTTACTCATTGTCAATAATTTATTTATTGTTATTTGAATTATTTCTTATAGTTGGTCTGATAAAATCTCTTCTTGATGACCTTACCCGGGAAAACCTTCTTGCGGATACGGATCCACAGGGGCGTGTCGAGGGCAGAGTACTCCGCATCCACGAGGGCGAAGCACAGGCTCCTGTCAAGGGAAATCGAGTGGTAGCCCGTGGTCACCACGCCGACCTGGGTGCCGTCTTCAAGTTCGACGGGATAGGTGGCGCGGGGAATGGCCTTGTCGAATATCTCGATGCCCACGAGCTTCTTCCTGCAGGTCTTGTTCAACTTCTGGTCGGCGACCACGGCCTTCCCCAAGAATTCAGGCTTGTCAGTCTTTACGAACATTCCCAGCCCAGCCTCAATGGGGGTTATTTCGGCGCTGAGTTCATCACCGTAAAGGGGAAGTCCCGCCTCGAAACGGAGGGTGTCGCGGCAGCCAAGGCCGCAGGGAGGAACACCTGCCTTCAGAAGCCTGTCCCAGATGTCCTTCACGGCCCCGGTTCCGGCGTACAGCTCGAAACCGTCCTCACCGGTATAACCCGTACGGCTTATCAGCATCCTATCCCCTTTCCAGTCAGACTCCGCATATGAATAGAACTCCACGGCAGGAGCCTGGGTTAGGCCCAGGACATCCACGAGGGTTTTCTCGGCCAGGGGACCCTGGACGGCTATCTGACCCCATTTTTCGCTCTGGTTGTCGATCTTCACGTCGAAACCGTCCTTATGCGCCAGGATCCATTCATGGTCCTTTTCTATGTTGGAGGCATTAACCACCAGGAGGAAATGCTCCGGCTCGAACTCACTGTACACTATGAGGTCGTCCACGACTCCACCGTCGTCGTAGAGCATCATCCCGTACAGGGCATGCCCGGGAGCGAGCCCGGTGACGTCGTTGGTAAAAATGTGGTTCACGAACCTTTCCGCGTCGGGTCCGCTGACGAATATCTCTCCCATATGGGACACGTCGAACATCCCAACGGCGTTCCTGACGGCATTGTGCTCCTCCGTAATGGACGAGTACTGTATGGGCATCATATAGCCCGCAAACGGGCTCATTCTGGCCCCCAGGGCCACGTGACTGTCATACAGGCAGGTTTTCTTGAGTTGGTTTTCTTCCATATCTCGTTATTGTGTTATTATTTTATCCTCCATTCCCACGGGTCCATCCTCGACTCCACAGCCTCCTGGACGCCGGTGTCGAGACTGTAGAAAAGGTCCATCCCTATCTTCTCCTCAAGGTCGTCCACGGTCATCGCGTAAGACGACAGGGGCCCCTTGCCGGCCTTGTTAGGGAAAAGGAAACCGATGGAAACGTATTTCCCCTCCTTCGTCCTGGCCAGCAGGGCCTTGAAGAACGCGTCCGGCACCTTCACCCTGTCTTCCCCTATCACCCCGTTCTTGTTTCCCTCCATTACGGGTCCGCAGACCACCCAGATCCTTTTGTAGTAGCGGCATTCCCTGCGCACCTGTTTCTCCAGGTCGTTCCAGAGCCCCTTGTTGAGGTTGTGGTTCTGCGGGCAGACGTTGGAGAGGTAGAAACACTCCTGCATCGCCTGGGAACTCCATTTCATGTCTCCCGAAGGAGCCATATGCCCCCTGTCCCATCCTGAACCCAGATAATCCCTCTCATAGGCCTGCCTCCCCTTTATCAGGGGATCGGCGGTAAACTTGTCTCCCCTCGTGAAATCTCCGTAAAGTTCGGATTCCAGGAGCTCGTAGGCCACCCAGTTAGGAATCCTGTACCGGGAATTGTAGGAAAGGGTGTATCCCATATGCTCGACGACAGTGTTGTTCTCCGTGTCGAGGAGGTAGGGAATCTCCAGCCCGGAGGCCACGGGGATGGAAAGGACCTCCGTGACTTCCTGATCACCCTCCCGGTTTCCCTGAAAAACGGTCAGACCGTCATTCCCGCGCGAAAACAGCAGGTAAAGGACGGCGAGCACGAGAAGGGTCAGGCCGGAGAGTGAGGAATATTTCTTGCCGGAAGCCATTATTCAATTTTACAAATATACTGCTTATTGAGAATATTCCCAATAATATTCCACAGCTTCAGGTCGGTCTTCAGGTTGTTTACCATCTCCTCCCCTACGAGGTCCGCAGGAGGCCCTCCGCAGACGTCCACACCGACAATTCTCACCCCTCGTCCCACCGTTTCCAGAATGGCCTCCAACTGCGGAAGGGACATAGTCCCCTGGCTCCAGTTGGTCTTATAATATTTTCGGTCAAGAACATCCTTGTCTATAGATATATAGATATCATTACTTGATGTTATGCTTTCAATAATCCCTGAAAGCGTTTTCTCCAGTTCATCTCCTTCTTTTTTTCCGATATCATCGCTTGTCACCACCCTTATCCTCGGACCGAAGCCGGAAACGGATTCCGCAAGCGAAAGATCCATCCCTACTATCACCACCTTCCCGAGCATCGGATTCCTCTCCAGCATCGTCCTCACCCAACCCCCGCAACTGAGGATGTCGCCGAAAGACGGCCGCTGTGTATCGGGGTGGTTGTCGAGGAGGAGAAGGTCGAACGGACGGGCCGTCTCCCCCGCCAGGATTTCCGAGACATAGTGGTAGTCCCCGGTGTCTATCCACCTTGCAGGACACTCCGGAATACCGGTCTTTCCCAAGGCTGCGAAAGGGCGGACGAGGGATCGGATTTCCTCCTCCGCCGACGGGTCGCAATAGAGTTTCGCTCCCCCGATTTTCGAGCAATCGAGGGTCTTCGCACCCGTATCGGAGGCGAACTGCACCAAAAAACCGGTAAAATCGAGCACAAGCGGGGTATTCGTCATAACTATTTGACTTTATAATTATAAAACATTTATGTTATTATTAATAACATTTTTGTTAAGAGGCATTTTAGCCCTAAAACCAACCTTCGACCACCCCAAAAATGAAAAATTGAGGGCGGAGGGAAATACCCGCCGCCCTCATCGGACAAACCGGATGGAGACTAGTAGGTCACCACTCCGGGAAGGCTCTTCGCAATCTCGATGAACTTGGCGACTTCCTTCTCTACGGGTACCCTGCGGACAAGGTGTTTCGCCTCATTGGTCTCGAGAAGTTTCGCAGAGAGATTGTCAGCGCGGCGGGTGGCAAGTTCCTTGACTGTATCGACTCCGGCGGCCTCGAGAAGTTCGGAGAACTGAGGGCCGATTCCGTGAACGCGGAAGAGGTCGGCGTGGTTGACCCAGGTAAGGATGAGCTTGCCGGAAATGCCGGTGGCTTCCTCGAGGGCCTTGCGGCCTGCAGGGGTCTTTCCCTTTTCAAGAAGCTGATCGACTGTGATGATGCCGGCGGCAACGAGTTTTTCTCCATAGACTGAGCCAATGCCCTCTATGTCGATGATTTTGTAAGACATGGTTAAATTGATTATTGGTTGGTTAATAATAGTCTTCTTCCCCTCAATCACCCAAATATAGGAAAAAAGAAGTAAAACGCAAAAAAATCAGAAAATTATCTTCAGCCTCCCCACCCCGTCAGGCCTATCGGTGCGATACGCGCAGGAGACTGTGTAGGGTGCCGGGCAGGAGGGAACGGAACTTCTCCAATCCGGACTCCTCTACGAATATCCTTTTAAGGGATTCGCAGCAGCCGAAAGCATCTTCACCGATAAATTCAAGTTCGGACGGAAGTGTTATTTGAGAAAGGGAGTCGCAGCCGAAGAAAACCCCTGCCCCGATGGCCTTGAGACCGGTGTCCAGGCGGACCTTCTCAAGTGAGACGCAGTTGGAAAACGCATCGTCCCCTATTGCGACGAGGGATGAGGGGCAGGACAGTGAACTCAGCTCCCAGCAATAGCAGAATGCCGAGGCCCCGATATACTGGAGGCTGGAAGGCAGGCGCAGCCCCTTCATCCAGCCGCATTCCAGGAACGCCTCCCTGCCGATATGGGTGAGGCCTTCGGGAAGGAATATCTTCTCGAGAGTGGAAACCCTTTCCTCTTCCGGTATCTTCTCACCTATGCGGCGGTCGGCCATATAATCCTGAAAGGCGAAGGCCCGGTCGCAGATGATCCTGGTACCAGGACGGACTTTAACTATATATGGAAAATTCTCGGCATCAAGAAGTTTCGTGCCGTCACTTGAATAATTGCAGGAATTGTCGTCATCCCAGACGTCCGTCTCGAAATCCGCCTTTGACGCAGAGGTGTCGACGGCGCACACGTCCTTCCAGTCCATATCAGAAATTCCTTACGTATTCCAGGTCCTTCTTGAGGATTACCTTCGGATCCATCAGCGAGACCTTCTGGAAGAGTTTGAACTGGTTTATTTTCGAGAGGTACACCTTTTCCTCGTGCTTCCCTTTCCTCCACCACTTGTAGAAACCCACTGGATCGTTCTCGAAGGGGATCCGGGCCACGATGTCGGAGGAGAAACCAGGAAAATCTATGAGGAGATTCAGGCCCATATACCTTTTGAAATAGTCGGGATCGGCATAGCGGAGCTTGCTCTGGAGAGGAGTGAGGACTTCATACTGGTCCACCTGTAACGTCTTCTCCCTCACTATCATACGATGAATCCTGACAGGGTCGCGGTTGAGCCAGGCCCCAATCCTGAGAGTAAGGGGACCGTCTTCCGTGTCCAGGGTCAGATAGTCGTTGGACAGGTAGATTCTTTCGGGATCCAAAGGGTATGTTTCCTGGATGTCCTCTGCCATAAAAATCAGCTAAATCAAACAAAATTAAACAAAAATCTTTATTTAACCTAATTGCAGAGGGATTTTTTAAGTTTTCTTTCCTGTTTCGGTTATCCTTCCGCCACGCCTCACTGAAGATTTAGGGAGAAAGTTCGGCTTTGGCGGAAGGATAACCGAAACAAAACTTATAAACACTTGATGGATGTGCCGGAGAAAAAAAAGAGGATGTGCCTGAATCGACACATCCTCCTGGGCGTGTGGTGCTGGCAGGAGTCGAACCGGCGACACATGGATTTTCAGTCCATTGCTCTACCACCTGAGCTACAGCACCATTTGAGGACTGCAAATATAGATATTTTTTCCGACCGCACAAACTTTTCTCCGTTTTTTTGCGCAAATTGACTAACTTAGTAGCGTGGAACCGGATAAAACCTACATACTCGTCATACTGCCCCTCAGGCTGTCGTGGGAGCCTTGCTACTCGGCTCCGGCCGACGTGGAGGCGGGCGACCGCGTCAGGGTGGTTTTCTCCGGGAAGGAATATATCGCCGTGGTGAGCGCGACGGGTGTAGAGCCCCGGACGTCCCCCGAGAAGATATCGGAAGTCCTGGCTGTAGAGAGGGATATGGAGAGAGTGGGACTGAAGGAAATTGAGTTCTGGAGGCATATGGCATCCTACTACCTCTGCAGCGTGGGAGAGGTTTACAAGGCGGCCTATCCTTCCATAAAGATGGAAGAGAAAGGCCGGGAATCGGTCCTCAGGAAAACGGAAAGGCTCAAGGCGAGGCTTGCAAGACTGGAGGACCTCATTCCAAGGGCCAGGTCAGCCAAAGGGAGATACGAGACCGAGGTCGCAGGGCTCAGGGCTGAGATAGCAGGTCTGGAGAACGGGGAATATCCCCCATTTGAACCGCTGGGGAACCCAATAACGCTGTCTAAGGCCCAGAAGAAAGCCTTTGACGACGTGACGAGAGCCGCGGCCGGCGGGAAGCCTGTCCTCATCAGCGGGGTCACAGGCTCGGGAAAGACTGAAATTTACATCTCACTGGCTCTAAAGGCCCTGAATTCCGGCAGAAACGTGCTCTACCTAGTGCCGGAGATCGCCCTCAGCCGCCAGATGGAGGAAAGGATGGCCGGAATCTTCGGCCCTTGCCTGAGGGTATTTCATTCCGGGGAGACCGAGGCGTCCAGGAGGGAGGCCACCGGTTTCGTGAGGCGCGGCAGGTACATCGTCCTTGGTACAAGGTCATCCCTTTTCCTGCCTCACAATGACCTGGGCCTCGTGATCATAGACGAAGAACAGGACACCTCCTACAAGCAGGACTCCCCCGCCCCGAGGTACAACGGCCGGGACTCCGCAGTGATGCTTGCACGCCTACACGGGGCATCAGTGGTAATGGGCTCCGCCACTCCCTCCCTCGAGTCCCTCTACAACTGCAGGACCGGGAAATATAGCCTAGTGTCCCTTGAAGAGAGGTACCACGGGGCCCCCGATTCCGAGGTGATGGTCATCGACACCATCAGCGAAAGGCGCAAGAGGGGCATGGTCGGGAATTTCTCCAGGAAACTCATCGAAGCCATACGCGAAAGGCTATACAGGGGCGAGCAGGTGATGATCCTTAGGGCCAGAAGGTCCTGGGCCCCCGCAGTCCAGTGCCGGGAATGCGGGAAAATCATACGCTGTCCGCACTGCAACATCCCGTTAAGTCTGCACAAGGGAGCATCAGGAGAGAGGCTTGTATGCCATTATTGCGGCCATTCCGAACCGTTCCCCCCTGCCTGCCCCCACTGCGGCGGGGAACTCGCCCCCCTTGGAAGCGGCACCCAGAAAATCGAGGAGGAAGCCTCCGCACTCTTCCCGGACGCCGCCGTGGCAAGGCTTGACAGCGACTCCGCCCAGAATCGAGAATATATGCGCCAGACCATAGACGGCTTCGCGGAGGGGAAGATAGACATCCTAGTCGGCACTCAGATGGTGGCCAAGGGCTTCGATTTCAGCGGCCTCACCCTCGTGGCCGTGCTTCAGGCCGACGTCCTGCTGGGACAGCAGGATTTCAGGGCTGACGAAAGGGCCGTCCAGCTCCTGGAGCAGTTCAGGGGCAGATGCGGACGCCGCGGCTCCAAGGGCCTTTTCATCATCCAGACCACCCAGCCGGACCATCCGGTGTACAGTTTCCTGACCGGTAGGGACACCGGCCTGGATGAAAGAATGCTTCAGGAAAGGAAACATTTCTCATATCCTCCATACTCCAGGGTCGTGAACATAGTGATGAAGGACACAAACGAAGCCAGGCTGGAGAAACTGTCCCGTGAGCTGGCCGCAGAGGCGGCCCACGCCCTCGGTACGGTCGCAACGGCAGTCCCTCTTCCCACGGAAGCCAGCGTCAGGGTGGTAGGACCATACTCCCCCGCCGCCGACAGGCTCGCCGGAGAATTCATAAGGCACATCCGCGTATCCCTGCTGAAAGACTCACTGATAACCAGGAGGAAAGCGGTCCTGAAGAAAGCGGTGGATTCATTCGTCCAGAAAAAGTCCTGGACCGGTCACGTCGCCCTTGACGTGGATCCCATCCAGCCGTAAGTCCATCTTGGCAAGATTTATGAGGGGATATAAATATTATTTTATAACTTTGTCCACTTAAGAGATACGTGGAGAAATATGGGAAAAGTCATAGCAATAGCGAACCAGAAGGGCGGTGTGGGCAAGACCACGACCGCCATCAATCTCGCAGCCTCCCTTTCCGTGCTGGAGAAGAAGGTGCTCATCATAGATGCGGATCCTCAGGCGAACACCACCTCAGGACTCAACTTCTCTCCGGAAGACGACCGTAACAGGACCATATACGAACTTATGATCGGCAAGATCGGCGTCCACGACGCCCTGATCCAGACCGAAATTGCCAACCTCCACCTGATTCCCTCCCATATCAACCTCGTAGGGGCCGAAATCGAGATGCTCCCCCTGGAGAACAGGGAATCGGTGCTGAAGGAACGGATAGCCCCCGTGAGGAACGACTACGACTACATCATCATAGACTGCTCCCCTTCCCTCGGCCTCATCACGGTGAACGCCCTGACGGCCGCGGACTCCGTCCTCATCCCCGTGCAGCCCGAGTTTTTTGCCCTCGAGGGCTTAGGAAAGCTGCTACAGACCATCAGGATCGTGCAGAAAGGGGTCAATCCCGGCCTGACCATAGAAGGATTCCTCGTCACTATGTTCGACGGCAGGACCAAAGTCCATTCCCAGGTCCTCGCCGAACTCAGGGAGCACTTCAAGGATATGGTTTTCGACACCATAATCACACGTAACATCCGCTTGAGCGAGGCGCCGTCGCACGGAAAGCCGATCATCCTCTATGACGTGATGAGCAACGGAACCAACAACTACCTCAACCTTGCCGGCGAAGTGATGAGCAGGAACGAAATACCCACAGACCAATGAGCAGAGACCAAAGAGGACTGGGAAGAGGCCTCGGGGCCCTTCTGGGAGACACCGACATCAGCTCCCTCCGCAAACCCGTAGGATACGTCAACAAGGAAATAGCCGGGGCCAGGGAGCCCCAGGACACGTCGGACATCCTCAGGATACCCGTGGACCTGATTGAGCCGAATCCGTTCCAGCCCCGCAAATCCTTCGACAGCGAGGCCCTTGACGAACTCGCCGAGTCCATCCGCACCTTCGGCCTCATCCAGCCCGTCACCGTGCGCAGGACGGCCGGGGGCCGGTTCCAGATAATCAGCGGAGAACGCCGTTACAAGGCCTGCAGGAAAGCTGGAATGGACATGATTCCGGCCTATATCCGAGACGCCAACGACCAGGGGATGCTCGAGATGGCCATCGTCGAGAACATCCAGAGGGAGAACCTCGACCCCATAGAACTGGCTATGAGCTACCAGAGGCTCATCGAGGAATGCAACCTAACCCAGGAGCAGATGGCTTCGAGGGTGGGGAAGAAAAGGGCTTCCGTGACCAATTACCTCCGTCTCCTCAAACTGCCCGCCAAGGTCCAGCACGACCTCAAGGTGGGCCTTCTTAGCGTCGGCCACGCCAAGGTACTTCTGGGAGTGGAAGACCCCTCGCTCCAGGAAAGGCTCTGCGACTCCACCGTCAGGGAGGGCCTTTCGGTCCGCCAGCTGGAAAGCAGGATCAGGAGGCTCCTCAGTGAAGGAGGCGCCTCCTCGCAGCCTGACGAACTTCCTGACGAATACAGCCGTGTCCTCGGTCACATAGGCAAGTTTTTCAACAACAGCATAAGTCTCAGGAGGTCGCCCGGAGGAAAGGGGACGATGACCATCAGGTTCAGTTCCGATGAAGAAGTGTCCCGTTTCCTCAAGGCCCTTGACGAGGCAAACCTGTGACCCCTGACCGAAGATGGATTTCCTGAGAAAGACATATCTCGCCATCTTCTTCCTTGCCGCTTTCGCGGCGAGCGCGGGAGCGCAGTTCCGCGAGGAAGCCTTCCAGCAAAGCTACGTCGATCCAAACGACACCACCGCCGTGAGGGATACCGTGGACAAGATGTTCTCTTTCAAAGAGTATTTCGGAGGCCTCAGGCACAAGAATGAACTGAGGATAGGGACCTTGTTCGGGGGATCCACGGTATTCATAGGAGGGGAACAGATCTACAACAAGCAGTACTGGAAACTTCCTGTGATTTACGGGGGACTCGGTGCTACCATAGGTATGGGAATCCACTACAACGGGAAGTACAGGAGTTCGAAAAAAGCCTTCGACGAGGCCTTCGCCCTGGATCCGGAAACGACCCTTACGGTTGACAAGCACTCCAGGGACCTCAGCCGCCTGTTCTTCGCCGGGGCAGGGCTGATTTACTGGGCGACGCTGATGGACGGTGTGGTCAGCTACAAGTCCGACATACGCCCCCATCCGGGGAAATCCACCCTCTACTCCATTCTCCTCCCCGGACTTGGACAGGCCTACAACGGAGAGTACTGGAAGATCCCCATCTACTGGGCGGGAATCATAGGATCCTGCCACTATTACTCGACCAACGCCACCAACTACAAGAGATACAAGAGAATACATAACGAGGCCACCAATCCGGACATTGAGTACACAGGACCCATTTCGGCCGAAACGGCCCTCTACTACAGGAACACTTTCAGGCGCTACCGGGATTACTCCGCCGTAGCCTTGTTCGGATTCTACCTGCTGCAGATCATCGACGCAAACGTCTTTGCATATATGCAGGACTTCGAGGTGAGCGACGACCTCACCGTGAACCTCTCCCCCACGGTCATCGTTCCGGAGACAAACTACGCCCTGTCAGGAACCTCCTCGGGTTCCGCCTTCGGCCTCAGACTGGGCCTGACCTTCTAGATTATGAAAGTTACAAGTTATATTACCTGCGCCCTGGCCGTCTTCCTGACGGTTTTTCCCGCCTCGGAGGCCGCGGCCCAGATCCCCCTACCCCGCATAGGGAACGGACAGAACGGTCCGAAGAAGACACGCAGGCAGCTTCAGACGGAGAACGCCGAACTCCTGCGCCAGATAGATTCCCTGAAGAGCGACATCGAGGAATACCAGAGGGACAAGGAGCTCACCGACAGCCTGGCCGCCGACATAATGGACATGTATGAGATGAGCAGCGTGAGAAGCGCCGCCGGCCTCAATCCGGAAGACTACAACGCGGCGGTCTCCGACAGCCTCCTCACCCTGTGGTACCTCCATAACCAGGTGAAAAACAGCCGGGAAGGGGAAGGCCTCGACATGGACAGCATCCATCTCACCTCCGACACCCCCGACAAGGTATATCTGCAGAGGCTTGCGGCTATGAACTCTTTCATCACCCTCCCCTTCAACGAAACGGTGAGGAACTATATGATCCTCTATTCTGAGAAGATGCCTACCAAGATGTCCCACATCCTTGGCCTCTGCCAGTACTATATGCCCATCTTCGAAGAGACCTTCGCCAAATATGACATGCCCCTGGAACTCAAGTATATGGCCATTATCGAGTCGGCCCTCAACCCGGTGGCCGTATCCAGGGCCGGAGCGAAGGGCATGTGGCAGTTCATGTACAGGACGGCCACCCTGTACGGCCTCAAGATAGATTCGTTCGTCGACGAAAGGCTGGACCCCGTGAAGTCCGCCGACGCCGCGGCCCGCTACCTGAGGGACTCCTACAGCATTTTCGGTGACTGGAACCTGGCCATCTCCGCCTACAACTGCGGAGCAGGGAATGTCAACAAGGCCATAAAGAGAGCCGGCGGGAAGACCGATTTCTGGTCCATCTACGAATTTCTCCCGAGGGAGACCCGCGGATACGTGCCCGCCTTTGTGGGGGCGATGTACGCCATCACGTACGCCAAGGAATATGGACTCATACCCGACAGGGTGCCGATGCCCGCCCACGTGGACACGTTCAACATCCAGAAGATGCTGCACCTGAGGCAGGTGAACGAACTCGTGGGGGTTCCTATGGATGAACTCCACAACCTGAACCCCCAGTACATTGCTGACATCATCCCTTCCGACAGGGACGGCAACATACTCAGGATTCCCTACCAGTACACCGGTTCCTTCGTGGAGCACGAGGACTCCGTTTATACCTACAAGGAGAAGGAATTCTTCAGCCCCGCCACCATAACCAACATCCGGGAAGGGAACGCTTCCGGAGGTGGCGGAGGGGGCAGGATTTCTTATAAGGTCAAGAAGGGAGATTACCTCGGCAGGATAGCCTCAAGGTACCACGTGAGCATCAACCAGATAAAGAGGTGGAACAACCTTCGGAGCAACAACCTGAAGGTGGGACAGACACTTTACATCTACACTTCCGGCTCCGGTCCTTCCCGTTCATCGTCCTCTTCCCAGGCGTCATCGCAGCCTGCCGCCCAGTCCACCGCCGCTCCTTCCGGCCAGTCCTCAACCCCGGAGCAACCGACACCGGCGCCCTCCGGTCCCAAGACCTATACGGTGAAAAGCGGGGACACCCTGACTTCCATAGCCGCCAGATTCCCCGGTGTCAGCGTCGCCGACATACAGAAGGCGAACAACATTTCGGGTTCGAAGATCAAGGTTGGACAGAAATTGAAGATTCCCGTGAAGTGATTTTCTACAAATTAATGACTGTCTGAAGTTTAAGCCCGGCGCTGCCGGGCTTTTTCGTTTCCCGTGCATACCCCGTGGCCCACCCCCTCAGGTACAGTTTCCACCGCCATCCTCTCCCCGGACGGACCCATTTCATCGCGAGATAGAACGACAGGCTCGCCCCCCTTCCGTACCAGGCAGTCACGGAGAAACTTCCCGGGGCGTCCCTCTCATAGACATATATCCTGTCATCCCATTCGTCCACCCGGAACAGGGTCCCCCTCAGATGACAGGAAAGGACTTCCCCCTTGTAACCGGATTCAAGATAAACCAGGCTTCCGGCCTCCCTGCAGAGGAGGAGATTTCCCCTCAGGGCGGCGTCGAACGGCCCTTTCACATACGAGATGTCCGCCCTGAGGTCGGTACGGTTCCTCCTTCCATATCCCCTCAGCCTCTCCCCTATCCTCGAGGTTATCTTCCAGTTGTCACTTTCCAATACGGGAAATTTCAGCAAGGCCTTGATCTGTGTCTTCCCGAAATCTGCCGAGCACCTGGCGTCCAGGGTAAAGTCCAGGGATCCGCGCGAGAGTCCCAGGGAAGCCCCATATTCGTCGGAAACGGTGCTGCCAGAACTCACAGCCCCGGCGAATCTGTTCCTGTATCCGGCAGGATATCCCCTAGCCAGGGCGGAGAGACGGTATCCACCTCCAAAAGCGACCGACATCCCACCGATGCCGGCTACCGCCTTCCCTGACGGGGAATACGCCCCTTCGGCGAAGAAATCCACACCTTTGGGACAATAATGGCAGTCGGCCGAAACGGCCTTTCCCGGAATGAAGGTCACCCCGGAACGGCCCGAAGGGGACAGGAGGGTGGCGTTGACAAAAGCTCCCGTCTCCCTGCCGAGGTCTTTACCCTCGTCCATCCACGGCTTGAGGCCGGGGAAGAAAAGCCCTCCGGACAGGCTCAGGCGGCCGAAATCAGCCCCGGCGGCCACCCCTCTCAGCATCCCTGAAGAGGAAAAAGTCACAGCCGGAGAGATTCCGGAAGGCTTCTTGGCAAAATTCCCAGCCGATGGGACTCCGGACAGGGAAAACCCGCTCCATAGGGCCAGGCCCTCCCCGAAACGGGCGTAATAGTCTCCGACGATGACGGTGGAAAGCCAGGACCGGGGATGGACGGCAAGGGAAAAGGAAGTGGACGCCGGAGGGAAGTCCCTGTCCGCGAAATTGCTCCTGGAGGCGACTCCCCCTTCCACCCTTTCCCCGGCGTTGAAGCGGTATTTCAGGCCCCAGCTCCGGTTCCCGTCCTTCCATCCACCCTTAAGGAGGACATCCTGGCCGAACCTCCCCTTTTCAAGGGAAGACACTCCCGGCAGGGCATAAGATTCCAGGCTCAGGAAGGGACGGAGAGCATCGACGGCACCCTTGTCGAAACCATCCAGGGTCGAGAGTTCGGTAAAAGAGAGAATGTCACCGCACCGGGAGCGCCAGTCGATAATGGAGGCCGCCTGGTACGGAGAGAAGAGTCCGCTGGCGAGCAGGGCCCTCCGGGAAGCCGTGTTTATCTTCAATTTCCTATCCATCAAGGAATTGAGCCTTTCCACCTCGGATTCGTCGAGTTCTTCGGGAGAAGAGGCGCCGACAACGAGGGCAATAGAATCTGCCATGTCCTGGGCGCACAGGAAACCGGTGACCGGAAGGAAAAGGAAGGCCGCAGAGAGGGCGGCGGGGAGCGAAGTTTTCATAAAGATCCAGGTTTTGCGGCCAATATAGGAAAGGGAAGCGTGAAAAACGAAAAGAAAAATGCAAGGGAAACTTTTTTTGAGTATTTTTATGTAAGTTTGTATTTAATAAAACACACAGCGGAAATGAACGACAAAATCATCCTTTTCGACAAGACTTTCAAGCCTTTCATCCCCTACCAGAAAATAGAGAGGGCCATTGACTCGGTGGCCGCGAGAATCAACAGGGACTACGGAGACAGCGAAGACGTCCCCATCCTTCTCTGCGTCCTCAACGGCTCCGTGATGTTCACCGCCGAACTTATGAAGAGGCTCAAATTCCGCTGTGAACTGGTGTCGATGAAACTCACCTCCTACCAGGGTACTCAGTCCTCGGGGAAGGTCCGACAGGTTATGGGCCTCACTTCGAGCGTGAAGGACCGCAGGGTCATCGTCATAGAGGACATCGTGGACACGGGGGCCACCGTCGTCGACCTCGTGGACATCCTTCGCGGAGAAGGGGCCTCGGACATCAAGATCTGCACCCTGCTGCTCAAGCCCCAGGTCTATGACAAGCCCCTTAAGCTCGACTACGTAGGATTGGAGATACCCAACGATTTCATCGTGGGATTCGGCCTGGACTACGACCAGCTGGGAAGGAACCTACGCGACATCTACGTCCTCGACACCGACGCCGACGGTACTCCCGACACTCTAATGGATCTCAAAAACGCTGGAAAAATGAAATATTACGTACTTTTCGGGCCTCCGGGAGCCGGCAAGGGCACCCAGGCCTCATCCATAGCCGCTAAATTCAATCTCTGCCACATATCCACCGGAGACCTCCTGCGCAAGGAAATTGCCGCCGGAACGGAACTGGGACTCAAGGCGAAGGCCCTTATCGATGCCGGGGAACTCGTCCCCGACGAAGTGGTGGAAGGAATGATATGGAACAAGTTCAACACGGAGAAAGGGGTGAACGGCTTCCTTCTGGACGGTTTCCCCAGGACCATCGCACAGGCGGAAGCCCTTGACGCGATGCTTGACAAGAGGAAGGAAAGCGTCACCGCCCTGCTTGCCCTGATGATTCCGGACGAAATGATCTTCGAGAGGATCAAGGGCCGCGCCGCAGTCGAAGGACGGGCCGACGACGCCTCCGACGAAACCATCTCCAACAGGATCAGGACCTACCACGAAAAGACCGAACCCCTCGTCAACTACTACAAGGGCGCCCGCAAATACAACGAAATCAATGGCACCGGCACCATCGAGGAGGTCCGCGACAGGATATTCTCCGTGATGGAGAACCTGTGACGGAAAGGAAAATTTTGTTTTTTCCAAAAAAGACATTACCTTCGCATCCCCAATCAGGGGCGTAGCTCAGCTGGTTCAGAGCGCTTCAGTCACATTGAAGAGGTCATCGGTTCGAATCCGATCGTCCCTACCTGCAATATCCCCGGCGGCCTTGCGGCACGCCGGGGATATTCCATTCTCAAAGGATTATTCCGAACAATCAGAGGATCTCCCCGTTCAGGAACACCTGCCTTATGAAAGGAGTCTGGTAGGTGTAGGGAATCTTCGTAAGCGTCCATCCGGGATGGGTGAGAATGAGGTCCGCCCGCTTGCCTGGAGTTATGGACCCCGTGATATCACTTATTCCCATCGCATAGGCGCCGTTAATGGTGACGGCGTTAAGGGCCTGGACCGGCGTGAGACGCATACGGATGCAGCCAAGGGCCATTACGAAGCGCATGTCGCCGGAAGGGGAAGAACCGGGATTGTAGTCCGAGGCCAGCGCGACGCCGAGGCCGGCGCCGATGAACTCCTTTGCCCGGCCATATGGAAGGCCCAGGAAAAAGGACGAGCCCGGCAGCATGGTAGGCATAGTCGCGGAACCGAGCAGGGCTTCGATTTCCGCTTCTGTCGTGCGTTCCAGGTGATCGACCGACAGGGCGCCGTGTTTCACTCCGACCTGAACGCCACCGCTGACGGCAAGCTCGTTGGCGTGGATCTTAGGCCTCAGGCCATACTTCGCCCCGGCGGTCAGGATCCGTTCCGTATCTTCGGGAGAAAAGAAACCATCGTCGCAGAAAACATCCACGAAATCAGCGTATTCCGCGGCTTCCGGAATCATATCCACAACGGCCTGGACATATCCTTCGTGAGAGTATCCCCTGCCGACGGCGTGGGCCCCGAGGAAGGTCGATTTCACGATGGCGGGAACTGACGAACGTATGCGACGGATAACACGAAGCATCTTAAGTTCATCCTCAGGATTCAGTCCGTAGCCGCTCTTTATTTCGATTGCACCGGAACCCTTCGCCATCATCTCCCTGACGCGAACCATCGACTGGCGGTACAGTTCCTCTTCGGAGGTCCGGTGCAGCAGGTCCGAAGAGTTCAGGATCCCTCCTCCCCGGGCTGCTATTTCCTCATAACCGAGGCCGTCGATCTTGTCCAGGAACTCCCCTTCCCTGCTTCCCGCATACACTACGTGAGTATGGCTGTCGCAAAAGGATGGCATCACCATCCCTCCCTCTGCGTCAATCACTTCCGCGGATTCTTCCGGCTCGGTCCCCATAGGCCCGAACCCCTTGATCCTGCCATCCTCCACGGCCAGCCAGGCATCCTTCAGCACTCCGGTCTCCGCCATCTCCGGGCCCTGCCTGCGCAGCACCCCTTCCGGCAAGATTCCTACAATTTCACTTATATTCCTTATGACTTTCATACCTTACAAGTACTGCTCCCGGCTTATGAACCTGACCGACTTCTCGATGAGGGGTTGCATATAGGTGTCGTTGTCGATGAAGGGGACCTCTTTCCGGAAATCGGCGAAGATTCGCTCCAGGATGGGAGAGGTCTTGGCAGGACGGCGGAAATCGAGGGCCTGGGCGGCATTGAACAGCTCTATGCCGAGTACGGTCTCGGTGTTGTCAACGACACGGACCAGCTTGGTCGCCGAGTTGGACCCCATGCTCACGTGGTCCTCCTGTCCCTGCGAGGAAGGAATCGAATCGCAGGAGGCCGGCCAGCAGAGGCCCTTGTTCTGGCTTACGATGGAAGCGGCCGTGTACTGGGGGATCATGAAACCGCTGTTCAGTCCTGGATTGGCCACCAGGTACTTGGGAAGGCCCCTGAGGCCGTGTATGAGCTGATAGGTCCGCCTCTCCGAGATACTGGCAAGCTCCGACATCGCTATTGCGAGGGCGTCCATAGGGATGGCTATGGGCTCGCCGTGGAAGTTGCCGGCGGAAATGACCATATCCTCATCAGGGAAGATATTCGGGTTGTCCGTGGCCGAATTTATCTCGTTCTCAATGACTGATTTGACGTAATTGATATTATCCTTCACGGCGCCGTGGACCTGGGGGATGCAGCGGAAACTGTACGGATCCTGGACGTGCTCCTTGGGACGCTGGATGAGCTCGCTGCCCTCCAGGGTCTCGATGAAATACCTTCCGGTCTCGATCTGGCCTGTATGCGGCCGGAGGAGATGGGTCAGCGGAAGGAAGGGTTCGATGCAGCCGTCATAGGCATCCAGGGACATGGCCCCGATCCGGTCGGCCCATTTGGAAAGCCGCATGCTCTTGAGGAGGGCCCACACGGCGTGCGCGCTCATGAACTGCGTGCCGTTCAACAGGGCCAGGCCTTCCTTGGACTGGAGCCGGATAGGCTCCCAGCCTTTTTCAGCCCACACTTCGGCCGACGGACGGACCCTCCCCCTGTAGAGGACTTCTCCCAGACCTATGAGGGGAAGGCTCAGGTGTGCGAGAGGCGCGAGGTCGCCGGAAGCTCCCAAGGACCCCTGCTGGTACACGACAGGGAGGATGTCCTCGTTGAACATGTCCACCAGGCGCTGGACGGTTACGAGCTGAACGCCGGAATGGCCGTAGGACAGGCTCTGCGCCTTTAGGAACAGCATCAGCTTGACGATTTCCGGACGGACTGTCCCGCCGGCTCCACAGGCGTGCGACATCACCAGGTTGTGCTGGAGCTGCGACAGGTCTTCCTTCCGGATGGTCACGTTGTACAGCGACCCGAAGCCGGTGGTTATACCATACATCGGATGGTTAGTGTCTTCCATCTTGGCGTCCAGATACTTCCGGCATTTGACGACGGCATCCTTAGCTTCATCCGACAGGACGAGGGTGGCGTGGCTGTCGATTATTTCTTTAAGGCGCTCCAGCGTGAGGCGCTCCCTGGAAATGGAATGGATCATATCTTTTCTTTCAATATATCACGGATAAGCTTGTCATCAGCGAAGTTAGGGAGAGTAACCCTGAGCTGCGGGCTTCGGGCCATTTCCCTCTCGATGGCGAAACGCGCACCGTCGTTCCTGGCCCAGCTGCGGCGGGCGATACCGTTGTTCACGTCCCAGAAAAGCATCTCGCGAATGTGGCGGGCGGAGTCATCGGAACCGTCGATGACCATTCCGAAGCCTCCGTTGATGACCTCGCCCCAGCCCACTCCGCCGCCGTTGTGGATGGACACCCACGTAGCTCCCCTGAAACCGTCTCCTATGACGTTCTGTACGGCCATGTCGGCCGTAAACTGCGAGCCGTCGTAAATGTTCGAGGTCTCGCGGAAGGGGGAATCCGTTCCGGAAACGTCGTGGTGGTCGCGGCCCAGGACTATGGGTGCGGTTATTTCACCGCTGCGGATGGCCTCGTTGAAGGCCAGGGCTATCTTCGTACGGCCCTCGCAGTCGGCATAGAGGATACGTGCCTGGGACCCCACCACGAGGTGGTTGCGGCCGGCTTCCTCTATCCAGTGGATGTTGTCGCGCATCTGGCCAGCTATCTCGCCGGGAGCGGAGGCTGCGATTTCGCCCAGGACCTTTACCGCAATGGCGTCGGTCTTAGCCAGGTCTTCCGGCTTCTCGCTCAGGCATACCCAGCGGAACGGGCCGAAGCCATAGTCGAAATACATCGGTCCCATTATATCCTGCACATAGGAAGGATAGCGGAAAGTGCCGTCGCCCTTCAGCACATCGGCCCCGGCACGGGAGCTTTCCAGCAGGAAGGCGTTTCCGTAGTCGAAGAAATACATTCCCCTGTCGGAGAGGCGGTTGATGGCGGCGACGTGACGTCGCAGCGAGGCCCTGACAGCTTCCTTGAAACGTTCCGGCTCCCCGGCCATCATCTTTTTCGATTCCTCGAGGCTGTATCCCACTGGATAGTAGCCTCCGGCCCAAGGGTTGTGGAGGGAGGTCTGGTCGGAGCCTAGGTCCACGTGGATCCCCTCGTCGGCCAGGCGTTCCCAAAGGTCAACGACGTTGCCTACGAAGGCGAGGGAGACCACCTCCTTCGCGGTCACGGCCCTGCGTATGCGAGGTATCAGTTCGTCGAGGTCGTAATGAAGTTCGTCCACCCAACCCTGGATGTGGCGCTTTTCGGAGGCCTTGGGGTTGATTTCGGCCGTGACGCTGACCACTCCGGCTATGTTTCCCGCCTTCGGCTGGGCTCCCGACATTCCGCCGAGGCCGGCCGTCACGAACAGCAGGCCTCCCCTGTCATCACCGTCCAGGCCCCTGGCCCTCAGCTGTTTCCGGGCGGCGTTCATCACGGTAATGGTGGTGCCGTGCACGATGCCCTGCGGGCCGATATACATATAGGAACCGGCGGTCATCTGACCGTACTGGCTCACGCCAAGGGCGTTGAACTTCTCCCAGTGGTCAGGCTTGGAATAGTTGGGGATGACCATACCATTGGTTACGATGACACGCGGGGCGTCCTTGTGGCTGGGGAACAGCCCCAGCGGATGGCCGGAATACATGACGAGCGTCTGCTCATCGGTCATGGTGGCAAGGTACTGCATTACGAGACGGTACTGGGCCCAATTCTGGAAGATTGCGCCGTTGCCGCCGTATATGATGAGCTCGTGGGGATGCTGCGCCACGCGAGGATCGAGGTTGTTCTGGATCATCGCCATTATGGCGGCCGCCTGGGAGGATTTCGCAGGGTATTCGCCTACCGGCCTGGCATACATTTCATAGGACGGGCGGAAGCGGTACATATATATCCGGCCATATTTGCGGAGTTCGTCCGCGAATTCCTTCGCCAACACGGCGTGATGCCGCTCCGGAAAATACCGGAGGGCGTTCTTCAGGGCCAGAACCTTCTCCTCCGGCGAGAGGATATCCTTTCGCTTCGGCGCGTGGTTGATCTCAGTGTCATAGGCCTTC
The DNA here is from genome assembly GCA_017427885.1 of Bacteroidales bacterium. Lineage (GTDB taxonomy): Bacteria > Bacteroidota > Bacteroidia > Bacteroidales > UBA932 > Cryptobacteroides. The sequence continues at coordinate 137,015 of JAFRRW010000013.1, read as the reverse complement.
ACCTCCGGCAGTTCCGCCGGGATGCCTGCGAGTATCTCTTCCTGGAACTTGTTCATAACCTTAACTGTCAATATGCTGATTTACAGCTTCCAGCACCTGCTCCTGGAGGTTCAGGGCCTCGGCGATAATGGCATCGGCCCTGGTGAGAAGCGGCTCGGCGGGTTTCCTGTCCGAGAGGCCTGAGGCGTTGATGCGTACGTTGAGTGCGGCTCCGCGTATTCCGGCGACAGCGGCGAGGGCAGCGACTCCTGCATCGGAGGCAGATGCCGGATTGCCTTTCCGAGCCATCTCCAGAGCAAGCGGAAGGACCTTCAGCGCAGCTTCCATCGTGCGGAGCGGAACGGAGGCAGCGTAAAGGGTGGCTTCTTCCAGCGCAGCCGCACGGGCGGACTTTTCCTCCGCCGTCCCCTTGGGCATCGCGAAGCAGTCCATAATACGGTTGAAAGCGGCGGTATCCTCATCGACCAGCGACAGGAGTTCGGCCATTATGGCCTGGCCCCTCTCCGCCACGTCGGAGAATTCCTTCCAGCGGTCGTCCCAACCCCGCTTGTGGGCGGAGAGGTTAGCGACCATCGTCGCAAGGGCGGCGCCAAGGGCGCCCATCCCCGCCGATACGGAACCGCCTCCGGGGGCTGCCGACTCGGAAGCCGTCTCAGCGGCAAAGTCCTTGAAAGTCATCCTGACCAGGCGCTCGCGCACGGCAAGCTCAGTTTCATCTTCCATCATATATTCGATAACCTTTTCCTTAGGATTGAATGGCTTGAGATCGTCCAGGGACATCGACTTTACGGCAATCTTGACGGTTTCCTCCTCGGAGATGCCCAGCGACCTCCGTTGTTTTTCCAGGTAGAACCTTCCTACATCGATGAGAACCTTCTTCGGGACCAGGCCGACTATTTCCGTACCGGTGACCTTCAGGCCCCGGGCCGCCGCCGCACGGCATACCTCCTCGTAGGCGACGTGCAGGGGAACAGCTTCGATGTCCGTGATGTTCATAGACACCTGTGCGATGCCGTATTCGTCTATGTACCAACCGATTGCCTTGCATCCCTTCAGCGTGCCGGGAATCCAGATCTGTTCGCCGTTCCCATCCTTGAGGAGCCTGCCGGTGAGGGATCCGCCCTCGCGGGCCTTCCGGCCTTTTTCCCGCACATCGAAAGCGACTGCCATCGCCCGGCGGGTTGAGGTCGTATTCAGGTTGAAATTGACGGCAATGAGGAAGTTCCTGGCACCTACGTTCGTAGCCCCTGCCCTGGCGGCGACTTCGTCAAATCCCCCGCAGAAATCGGGCCTCCTCTCAGGGTCGGCCATCTTTTCCGGCAAGGCCTCGTATTCACCCGCCCGGCACACCGCGAGGTTCCGCCTCTCCGGTTTGAAAGCCGCGGCCTCGTAGCAATAGCAGGGAATGCCGAGTTCCTTGTAGAGTCGTTCGGCGAGCGTCCGGGCCAGGACGGCACATTCCTCAAGCGTGATGCCGGAAACGGGGACGAGCGGCAGGACGTCGGTAGCCCCGCTGCGCGGATGGGCGCCGTGGTGCCTGCGCATATCGATCAGTTCCTGCGCCTTCGCAGCCCCCTTGAAAGCGGCCTCAAGCACGGGGTCAGGCTCTCCCACGAATGTGACGACAGTCCGGTTCGTCGCCTCCCCGGGATCCACGTTCAGCACTTTCACTCCTTCGACCGAGGAAATGGCCGCCACTATCCGGTCTATGACCGCACGGTCGCGTCCCTCGCTGAAGTTGGGGACGCACTCGATGATTCTTCTCATAAAAGGTTATCAGTTTAACTATCAAAGATAGCAATTTGTTTTCAAATTGAAAGCAAATCCGGCTTTTGCCGTTTAAAATACATCGGAATTTTTCCCCTGAGGGATATTGAAAAGAATCGCTATCTTTGCAATTCGAATTGATTGAGCACCGGTTATGGCTGAAAGTAACTTCATAGACTACGTACGGATCCACTGCGTCTCCGGGCACGGAGGTGCCGGATCCACCCATCTCCACAGGGCGAAGTACGTTCCCAAAGGAGGACCTGACGGTGGCAACGGAGGCCGTGGAGGACACATTATTCTCAAGGCGAATCCCCAGTTCTGGACCCTCATCCACCTGAAATACCGCAAGAACGTCATAGCCTCGAACGGAGAACCCGGAGGGGCGGCGCTGAAGACGGGAAAGAACGGCGGGGACATCACTCTGGAAGTGCCGGTCGGCACTGTCGTGAAAGAGGCCGAGAGCGGAAAGGTGCTTTTCGAGATGGTGGAACCGGGGGCGGAAAGGATTCTCTGCCGTGGAGGGCGCGGAGGCCTCGGGAACGACAATTTCAAGAGCGCCACGAACCAGACGCCCCGTTTCGCCCAACCCGGAGAGGACGGTGAAGAGGGCTGGTTCATACTGGAACTCAAGCTCCTCGCCGACGTAGGCCTGGTAGGCTTCCCCAACGCGGGCAAATCCACCCTGCTCTCGACGATCACCTCCGCCAAACCAAAGATCGCCAGTTACGCCTTCACCACGCTGGAGCCCAACCTCGGAATCGTCCGCCATCGCGACGACACCTCCTTCGTGATGGCTGACATCCCCGGAATCATTGAAGGGGCGCACGACGGCAAGGGACTGGGAATCAGGTTCCTGCGTCATATTGAAAGGAACTCCGTCCTGCTGTTCATGGTCTCCTCGGAAGAGGACGTCATATCCCGCAGCTACGGCATACTGCTGAACGAACTCAAGGAATACAACCCCCAGCTTCTCGACAAGGAAAGGGTGCTGGCCGTGACCAAATGCGACCTAGCCGATGAGGACAGGCTAAAGGAAATACGCAAGACCCTGCCGAAAGGCATCCCCTCGGTCCTCATCTCCTCAGTATCGGGAATGGGTATTCAGGAACTCAAGGACATTCTCTGGAAGGCCCTAAACGGATAAAGCACGATGACAGAATTACTCCGGAATCTGCAGGACATCGACCGCCAGCTCACCCTCTCCGTCAATTCCCTCAGCACTCCCTGGACCGATGGAGTGTGGCAGTTCTTCAGCGACAAGGAAGTCTGGTATCCACTCTACATCGCCGTGGCGGTGATGCTGTTCTACAGGCTTGGCTGGAAGAAGGCCCTAATAGTGATAGCCTCGGTCGCGGCCGCCTTCGCTCTGTCGGATTTCGTGTCAAACCTCGTGAAATACTCCGTGAGCAGGCTCCGGCCGGCATACGACACCGAAATGCTCAGGGGAGGAATCCATCTCCTGGAGAAACGCGGAAGCCTCTTAGGATTCTTCTCCAGCCACGCGGCAAACACCTTCTCCTTCGCAATCTGCACCTTTATGGGATTCAGGAATGACGAAACCCGCAGGTATTCCGCCTACGGGTCGTTCATATTCTCCTGGGCCGTCCTCGTATCGATCAGCAGGGTTTTCGTGGGTAAACATTTCCTGGGTGACATCACCGCAGGAGCAATCTTCGGCCTCCTGACGGGCTATCTCCTGGCCAGCCTGGCCAGGCTGGCCATTACAAAGCTTCGATAGCCTTCTCCATCCGGATTCCCCGGGAGCCCTTTACCAGCACCACGGAGTCCTTTACGGGATTTTCCCTCAGCCAGGAAGCCAGTTCGTCAGAAGTACCGAACAACCTCATCCAGGGGGCCTTCCCCACGGATGCTACCGCCTTGGCGAACTCTTCGCCGACCAGGCAGGCCAAATCGGGAGAAAGGGTTTCCAGCCTCCTTACGACAGCCTCGTGTTCCTTTTGGGAATCTCCTCCCAATTCCCTCATATCCCCAAGCAGGACTATCTTCGAAGGAGCCTCCACCATCGAGAAATTGTCCAGGGCCGCAGCCATGCTGGACGGATTTGCGTTGTAGGCGTCGGCTATGACGGTATTGCTCCCGGTACGCATCATCTGGGAACGGCTGTTTTCCGGGACGAACTCCTCGACGGCGGCGATTGCGTCTTCGATTCCGACCCCGAAGAAAGAACCAACGGCTATCGCAGCCATCACATTGGCTGCGTTGTATGAACCTACCAGATGGGTTTCAATCCCGATGAGAGTCTCCACCCCCTCCTTTTCCGGCCTTCCCGAAGGGACGGCCATACGGAGGAAAGGATGGGACGGATCGGATGGCAGGACAACCGAACCGGAATACTCAATTCCATAGGAAATCGTTTCCAGACCTTCCCTATCGGCGGCCATGGACGCAAGCACGGGGTCGTCGGCATTGACGAATACGGCCTTGCCGTGGGCCAGGACCCAGTCGTAAAGCTGTCCCTTGGCCTTTTTCACCCCTTCGAAACTGCCGAAACCGAGCAGGTGCGCCTTGCCGACGTTGGTAATGAGGCCGTAGTCGGGTTCTGCCACCTCCACCAGGTGGGCGATGTCGTCAGGATGGCTGGCACCCATCTCTATCACCGCCAGTTCAGTAGATGAATCTATCTTGAGCAGGGAGAGGGGCACCCCGATGTCATTGTTCAGGTTCCCTTCGGTGGCGGTTACCCGGTATTTCTTTGACAACACCCTGGTAATAAGGTTCTTGGTCGTTGTCTTTCCGTTTGTGCCGGTAAGTCCCAGGACAGTCAGCCTCCTTCCTCCCACGAAGGTGTTCTCCCTGTGGTACCTGGCCAGCTGACGGAGTGTCTCAAGGGTGTCAGGAACAACGATTATCCCCGGATTACCTGATGCGGCAGCGGATGAACCGGCGTTCACCACGGCCCTGAGGGCCCCGTCGGAAAGGGCTTTAAGGGCATAATCCCCTCCGTCGAAATTCTCCCCTTTCAATCCTATGAACAATTCCCCGGGACGGATGTTGCGACTGTCGGTCGACACTCCCGCACTGGACTGGAACAGCCCGTATAAATCTTTGATATCCATATTATTATCTTACTTCGCTCCGGTCGACCCCCAGCCTCCGGCTCCCCTTTCGGTCTCATCGAGGGCGTCGACGTCTTCCCATTCCACCTTTTCGTGGCGGGCGACAATCATCTGTGCAATCCTCTCCCCCGGCTCGATGGCCTGTTCCTGGGACGAGAGGTTCACCAAGGACACCTTTATTTCCCCGCGGTAGTCGGCGTCCACAGTGCCCGGGGTATTGATCACGGTCACTCCCCTCTTGGTGGCGAGGCCGCTCCTGGGACGGATCTGCGCCTCATAACCTACCGGTAGCTGTATGAATATCCCCGTGGGGACGAGGGCCCTCTCCAGAGGGGCGAGGACGACGGGGGCTTCGGTGTCCGCACGCAGGTCCATTCCGGCAGACGCCTCGGTGGCGTATGCCGGATCGGGCCAGCGGCTTCTGTTGACTATCTTGACCTTCATATCTCAGCCTTACGCCTTCTGAACCTGCTTGTCCTTGGGGATGATGAGGTTCAGTATCACGCCCACGATGGAGGCAAGGCCGATTCCGGCGAGGGAGAACTTGCCGAAGGAAACGACGGCTCCGCCGATGCCGATGGTGAGGATGATGGAGACTATGATGAGGTTGCGGGTGGAGGTCATATCCACCTTCGCTTTGACCAGGTTGTTGATACCGACGGCTGCGATGCTTCCGAAGAGGAGGAGCATAATTCCGCCGAGCACCGCCGTAGGGATGGTCTGGATGGCGGCGCCGACCTTGCCGACGAGGGAAACGATAATGGCGGACAGGGCCGCTATCCTCATCGCCGCAGGATCGGTGACCTTTGTGAGCGAAACGGCTCCGGTGACCTCGGAATAGGTGGTGACGGGAGCGCCTCCGAGGAAGGCGGCGAGGCAGCAGGCAAGGCCGTCTCCGAACATCGTACGGTGCAGACCGGGATCCTTGATGAAGTCCTTGTCCGCGATCTCACTGATTGCGTAAATGTCACCGACGTGCTCGATGATAGGGGCTATCGCGACGGGGGCCATGAAGAGGATGGCCTGCCAGGAGAAGGACATCTTGGAGAGATGGGGCAGCTGGAACCAGGGGGCCGAGGCGACTCCGGAGAAGTCCATTGTTCCACGGAAGAACAGGACCGCCGCTATATAACCCGCAATTGCTCCGAACACCACGGGGATGAGCTTTATCATACCCTTGCCCCAGATGGAGCAGGCGACGGCGACCGCAAGGGAGATGAGGGCCAGTATCCAGTTCTTGCTGGCCATGTCGACACCGGTGGTTGCAAGGCAGAGACCGATGAGGATGATGACGGGACCGATCACCACGGGAGGGAAAAGCTTCTTGATCAGATCCAGGCCGAACAACTTGACCAGCAAACTCATTATCATATACACCACACCCACGGCAACGAGGCCGCAGAACATTCCGGGAAGGCCGTAAAGCTCGGTAGCCTTGATGATGGGGGCGATGAACGCGAAACTGCTGCCGAGGTAGATGGGCACCTTACCACCGGTGACAAGGTGGAACAGAAGGGTTCCAAGACCGGCGGCGAGGAGGGCTATCGCAGGGTCGAAACCTACTAAAAGCGGAACGAGGACGGTGGATCCGAAGGCGACGAACATGAACTGTACGCCTGTGACGGTACGTTTGACCGGAGAAAGTTTTTGTTCAGACATTTTGGTTTGGGTTTGGTTATTTTTGAGCTAGTTTATACAATATCAAGGCAACTATCGCATACAGGACATTCGGTATCCACAGGGCGACCACCGCCGGCATCGACCCCGTATATACGAACATCTGGCTGAATCTCATGAAGAGTATATAAGTGAAACTCAAGGCTATGCCTATGCCGATGTTCCAGCCTATCCCTCCCCTCTTCTTCCTGGACGACAGGGTCACTCCTATGATGGTGAGGATGAAGGCCGAGAAGGGCATAGAATACCTCTGGTGCTTCTCCAGCTGGGAATACATCACGTTGGCGTCCCCCCTGGACTTCTGCACCCGGATGAGCTGGTTAAGCTGCCGAATCGGGAGGGCCTCCACCGTCTTCTTGTTCCTGTAGAAGTCGGTCACCGTGAGGCTCAGCACCGTGTCGAGCCTTGCCCCGGAACGCACCCTGTCCTCCAGGCCCTGGGAGTAATCCCTTATGAACCAGTTCTTCAGGACCCACCCCGCCTTGGTGCTGTCCCATTTCGCCGATTCGGCCGATAGTTTGCTCACGAGCCTGTTGTCCTTCATTTCCTCCAGGGTAAAGTCGTATGCAGTGTTGTTCCAGGCGCTGAACGACGACACGAAGACGAACTGTCCCGGATTGAGCTGGTAGTGAACGTTCTTCACGGACAGGGCATTACGGTTCAGTTTGGTATATCTCGTCTCGAACGCGACTCTCTTCACATTGCCGTTGGGAATCACATACAGGCTTAAGGCCAGGGAGAAAAGTGCGATCACGGCTGCGGCCGCCATATAAGGCATCAGCAGCCTCTTGTAACTCACGCCGCAGGAAAGGATCGCGATTATCTCCGAATTCGACGCCATAATCGACGTGAAGAAAATCACCGAAATGAACACGAACAGCGGGCTGAACATATTCATGAAGTAGGGCACGAAGTTCACGTAGTAGTCCAGGATTATGGCGCGGAGCGGAGCCTCCTTGGCAACGAAATCGTCTATCTTCTCGCTTATGTCGAAGATGATCACGATTCCGACGATCAGGATGATGGCCATGAAGAAGGTCACCATGAACTTCCTGAATATGTATTTGTCAAGCAGTTTAACCCTCATCACATTTTTCTTAAAGCCTGTTGGCCAGTTTCGGGACCACGCTGTCCTTCCATCTGATGAAATCCCCTTCGAGGATGTGCGCCCTAGCCTGGCGCACCAGGTCGAGGTAGAAGGCGAGGTTGTGTTCGCTGGCAATCATCCCGGCAAACATCTCGCCGGAAATGAAGAGATGTCTCAGGTAGGCCCTGGAGTATTTCCTGTCTACGAACGAGGCGCCTTCCGGATCTATCGGAGAGAAATCCTCCTTCCATTTCTCGTTCCTCATGTTCATTATCCCGTTCCAGGTGAACAGCATCCCGTTGCGGCCGTTCCTGGTGGGCATCACGCAGTCGAACATATCGATTCCCCTGGCAATCCCTTCGAGTATGTTCACCGGGGTCCCCACACCCATAAGGTACCTTGGCTTGCCGGAAGGCAGGAGGGGGCACACCAGTTCCAGCATCTCGTACATCTTCTCCACCGGTTCCCCCACGGCAAGCCCCCCGATGGCATAGCCTCCGTGGAGGTCGCAGTCCAGGGAAAGGGCGTGGTCCACGGCCCTCTTTCGGAGTTCGGGATAGACGCAGCCCTGGATGATTGGGAACATCGTCTGGGAATGGCCGTAAAGCGGTTCCGTGGCCTCGAACCTTGCGGAAAAGCGGTCCAGCCATTCCTGAGTGAGGCGCAGGGACTTCTCTGCATACCGGAAATCGGCGTCGCCGGGACAGCATTCGTCCAGTGCCATCACGATGTCGGCCCCGATGATCCTCTGGGTGTCGACGTTGTTCTCGGGGGTGAAAGTATGTGACGAGCCGTCGATATGGGAGGAGAAAGTGCATCCCTGCGGTGTCAGTTTGCGTATAGGACTGAGGGAGAACACCTGGAAACCGCCGCTGTCCGTGAGAATGGGGCCGTCCCAGCCCTCGAAACGGTGCAGCCCTCCGGCCTTCCTCAATACGTCGAGGCCGGGGCGGAGGTAGAGGTGGTAGGTGTTGCCGAGGATTATCTGGGCGCGGACGTCTTCCACGAGGTCCCTGTGATAGACTCCTTTCACCGATCCGACCGTGCCGACGGGCATGAAGATGGGGGTCTGGATCACCCCATGGTCGGTGGTGACGGTCCCGCATCTCGCCAGGGAGGCGGCATCAGTCTTTTCCAGCAAGAATTTCATCCCTAAAGTTTAACAAATATAATGTTTTTTCTGGGAATTCTGATTAAATTTGTCAGACACATTTTCAAATTTAGCACCATATGAAGAATAACAACATCAGCCTGAGGCTGATTATAATGAATTTCCTGCAGTTTGCAGTGTGGGGGGCCTACCTCACTTCGATGGGCGGCTACCTCGGAGCCTCCGGTCTCGGCCCCAGGATATGGCTTTTCTTCGCCACCCAGGGTTTCGTTTCCATCTTCATGCCGGCCCTCGTGGGCATAATCGCCGACAAATGGATTCCCGCACAGAAGGTCCTCTCCATCTGCCACCTGATAGCCGGAGCCTTCATGCTTCTGTTCGGATTCTACGCTTCAAGGTTCATAGGCACGCCCCAGTTCAATTTCTGGACGTTCTACGCCATATACACGGTCAGCGTGGCTTTCTATATGCCCACCATAGCCATCTCGAACTCAGTGGCCTTCTTCGCCCTTGAGAACCTTGGCAAGGACCCCGTGAAGGACTTCCCTCCCATCAGGGTGTTCGGTACGGTCGGCTTCATCTGCTCGATGCTGTTCGTGAATTTCGTACACGACCCTTCCAACCCTGAACTCCAGTTCCAGCACAGCTACTGGCAGTTCTACGTTTCCGGCATCCTCGGCCTGATACTGAGCATCTACGCCCTCACCCTGCCACACTGCCCGTGCAAGCCCAAAGGGGAATCCACCTCTCTCGCCGATTCACTCGGCCTCAGCGCCTTCAAGCTGTTCGGAAAGAAGCATTTCGCCATTTTCTTCATATTCTCGATGCTTCTCGGAGCGGCCCTCCAGATCACAAACGGATACGCCAACACCTACATCACATCCTTCAAGGACATCCCCGCATACGCCAACGCCTGGGGCGCCAGGAACGCCAACGCCCTCATTTCCATAAGCCAGATGTCCGAAACACTCTGCATCCTTCTCATACCCTTCTTCATGAAGAGGTTCGGAATCAAGGGAGTGATGCTGATTTCGATGTTCGCCTGGGTTCTGCGATTCGGACTCTTCGGAGCGGGCAATCCCGGAAACGGAGTCTGGATGTTCGTCCTCAGCTGCATAGTGTACGGTATGGCCTTCGATTTCTTCAACATCTCCGGCTCCCTGTATGTAAACAAAAACACGTCCCAGGACATCCAGTCCAGCGCACAGGGCCTGTTCATGCTGATGACCAACGGCCTCGGAGCCTCCATAGGCACCTGGGCGGCGGGCAAGGTGGTGAACGCGGTCGTCTACAACGCCGCCAATCCCAGCTGGCAGAAGGCCTGGTTCATTTTCGCGGGTTACGCCTTCGTGGTGGCCGTCGCCTTCCTGTTCCTCTTCAAAGAACCGAAGACAGACGCTCAATCCGCGTGATCCTCGTCCCTGTCAGGACGTACTTGATATCATAGCACCAGACTACGTCTCTTCCTCCCGACTTGTGGAATGAAGAGACGTAGTCCGTTTTAAAGCCCATCTGGACCAGGTCCTCTATCATCGCCGACGTCTTTCCCTCGTCCAGGAGCCGCTCCAGGATGGAATGGTTCCTTGAAAGCGCCGTCTCCACCCTCATCCTCATCCCCCTCAGGTCGTATTTCTTCCTGTTGTGGAACTCGTCCTTGCAGCGGGAACAGCAGAATTTCCGGTCTGTCCTCCCATATTCCGACATCGGTTCCCCGCACGCCAGGCACCTGCGGACTCCCTGGCTTCCATAAGGTTTCCCACCCTCCATATCCTCTTCTCTTTATCAACGGCAATTTCGCCATTGTCCCTCCTTTTTCCAAAAAGGTCAAAAGGTTTCCGGGGGTATTGTCAGAAATTCATTTTTCTTTCCCGTCGGGAGTTTTTCCTTATGCATAAGTTATATTTTCCACCACCCAACTCCCTGTGGTGAAACCGGAAGAAAAAAGCAGATTCCGGAAAAAAGACAAAAAAAACCAGGCAGCCCCGCCACCTCCCGAAGGCATTGAAAAGGAATCTCGTTTACTTTGCAACCGGGTTCCCGCCCGTAAGGCCAGGAGCCCGCCTGAATCAAAAACTATTAAAAACTTCAAAATGGAACAGCTCAACCGAATCGAACTCCGGGGAATCGTCGGCAATTCGAATGTCCGTACGGTCGGAGACAGGAAAACGGCAAGGTTCTCACTTGCAACCGATTATGTTTACAAAGGAAAGAACGGGGACCCGGTCATAGAGACCTCCTGGCACAGCGTACAGGCGTGGGAGGGAAAAAACATTCCCGACGTCTCCCTCATAGAGAAAGGTATGGGAGTGTATGTGGTGGGAAGATACCGCGTGCAGAAATACCAGACGCAGGACGGCGTGGACAAGACCTCCTATGAAGTAATGGCCGACAAGGTCACCATCCTCGAAGAAAGGCCCGTGATACAGTCCAACCGCTGACCTCCTTCCCCGCCGTGAAAAAGTACCTTGTCATAGCGATGCTGGCCCTCGCGGCCGCCGGCTGCGGCAATACGCGGAAGGCGGAAGACCTTCGCAAGTCCTCGATGACTGCGGCCCTGTCCCTTCCCAGGGAAACGGTCCTTCCCAAAGTGGACACTTCCAGGCTCCGCAGGGACACCCTGAAAGTGGAGGACCCCGACGGACGGGAAGTGATGATAATGAAGGCCGTCAGAGACCAGGACGGGGAGATGGTGGCGACCGACGTCATCGACGCCGCCGTGATTACCGCCAGGTTCCGGAACGTGGCAGAAAGGCACGGGAAGGTGGACCTGCGTTTCCAGGTCACCGTGCCGGCAGGGATGCAGGACAGCAGGTGGCAGATCCGGCTTTATCCCGACATGTTCCTGCTCTCAGACAGTATCCGGCTTGAGCCTGTCGTCATCACCGGTGAGAACTACAGGAAATCGCAGCTGAAGGGTTATGAGCGTTACAGGAAATTCCTTGGAAGCATAGTCACCGATTCCACGGCCTTGATGGACATCCATCAGCTGGAGGTCTTCATCAAAAGGAACATCCCCGCCCTCTACGCCTTCAGGAACGACTCTTCCATAGTCTCTGAAAGGGATTTCACTTCCGCCTTCGGGGTTACGGAAAGGGAGGCCATAGAGCATTACACGATCAAATACCTCGTCCGCCGCAACGACCGCAGGATAGCCGGGAAGGACAGGATGTTCCGGAAATACGTCAAGGTGCCTATCGTCACCGAAGGGCTCAGGCTCGACACCGTCATAGCCGGCGGAGGAGGCGATTTCATCTACGAATACGTGCAGACGATCAACACACAACCCTCCCTCAGGAAGGTAGGAATAACCCTCGGAGGGGAGATCTTCGAAGAGGACAGGAGCATCTACTCCATCCCGAGGAGCGAACCCCTCACCTATTACATCAGTTCCCTCAGTTCCCTTGCGGACAAGAGCGAAAGATATGTGACGAAGGTCATCGAAAGGGATGCCACGGCCAACACCGCCTGTTATATAGACTTCCCTACCGGAGGATATTCGGTGGACGCCGGTTTCGGGAACAACGGTCCGGAAATCTGGAGGATCACGGAAAACCTGACCTCCCTGATGGACGATCCGAGGTTCGACCTGGATTCCATCATCGTCACGGCATCCTGCTCTCCGGAAGGGACTTATCCCTTCAACGAGAAGCTCTCCCTCAAACGGGCGGAGGCCGTGTCGGACTATTTCACGAAATTCATCCTGCGCAGGAAGGATTCCCTCCTGAGGGCTTCCAGGGAATTCAACCTGGACGAGACTTTCGACGCCTCCAGGGGGCTTTCCCGGGAAATCAGGTTCATCTCCCGAAACAACCCCGAGAACTGGGAGATGCTGGACGGACTCGTAATGAGGGACAGCCTGCTTTCCGCTAAGGACAAGGAGGCATACGCATCTTCCTCGGTGCTCTCCCCCGACGAAAGGGAGCAGTTCCTGCGCACACTTGACGGGTATCACCGGATGAGGGAATCCCTGTATCCAAGGCTGCGGACGGTGAAGTTCGACTTCCACCTTCACAGGAAGGGGATGATCAAGGACACCATACACACTACCGTGGTGGACTCCGTGTATTCCGAAGGCGTACGCGCCCTGATCGACCACGACTATGAAAAGGCCGTTACCCTGCTCAGGCCCTACCACGACTACAACTCTGCCGTCGCCTTCTGCGCAATGGACTACAACGCCAGCGCGATGGACATCCTCAAGGACCTGGAAGAGACCGCAAAGACCGATTATATGATGGCCCTCATAGAAGCCAGGAGGGGTGATGACCGCGGAGCCGTGGAAAAGTATCTGAAGGCCGTACACCTTGACCCGTCTTATATCTACAGGGGGAACCTGGACCCGGAAATATCACGTCTGATCCGGGAATACGGACTCAACCAAGAAAAGGATTAACACACATAATTATCATATTACCAATTCCTTAACTAATCAAAATTATGAAAGACAAACTTATTATCTGCTCTCTCGCAGCACTGGCCGTCCTGGCCGGCTGCACCAAGAACGAGGCCCGGGACCCTGAAGTCCCGGACAACGGGGCACCCAAAGCCTCCGTCACATTCTCCATCGACACCCCTGAATCGGCACTGACAAGGGCTTCGGCCGAATTCGAGGCCGACGGCGTCATCAAGGGATCTGTACAGATCTTCGTATTCAATTCGAACGGGACCTGGGACGCATACAAGTCGTTCTCATCGGCCGACTCCAACGGCAAATACACCCTGGAGTGCACCGTAGGCGAGGAAAAGCACATCCACGTGATCGTCAACGCCCCCAGCCTCTCAAGCGTGAACTCCGAAGACAAACTGGTCAAAAAGACCCTCAACCTCAATTCCGTAACCGCCACGAGCGGCATCCCTATGTACGGATATCTCTCAACGGACGTCGCGGCCAGTTCCAATCTCAACGTACAGGTGAAGAGGATGGTGGCCAAGGTGGTCGTCAAGAAGATCCTGGCGGGCTCCGATTTCTCGGCTGACGGAGTCCTTACCCTTACTGACCTGTATATGCTGAATGTGCCCGGAGAATTCAATTACGTGAAGAGGACGGACGACGAAGACCTCACCAACTGGGAATCCATCAAATGGTATAACAAGATGGCATACGACGACGGAACCTTCGACGCCGTCCACACCGACGTGGTCAGCACGCCAAATCTGAAAAAGTCGCCCTACACCACCACCAACTGGTTCTATGTCTTCCCCAACAAATACACGAACGACGACGCGCAGGGTGGGACCTGGTCCCCGAGGCCCACGAGGCTCGGCATAAAGACTTCGTTCAAGACCAACGGGAAACCGCCCGTGACCTACTACTACCCCATCACCATCAATCCCAAGGATGCTGACGGAAACATCACGGCCCCTATCGAGGCCAACAAGGTGTACACCTTCGAGACGATAACCATCAACCACCTCGGGAGCACCAGCGACGACACCCAGGTCACGGCCGCCAATGCGAGTTTCACCGTTTCTGTTGCTGACTGGGTCGAGATGCCCGCAGTCAACCCGACTTTATAAGATTCAAGGAAATGACAAGGGCAAAACACCCACACGGTTTTCGGCTCAGGGTAAAGGCTTTGTGCGCCCTGACGGTTCTCCTCGCGGCCGCCCCTTCGTGCGACATCAAGGAGGACCGGGGGCCTTGCCCTTGCCTTCTCACCCTCATTTACAAAGAGGTCCCTGAAGTGGTGCGGGACGTGTTCCGGGCCAGGATATACAGGGGGGAATCCCTGCAGAAGGACGAGGAGGTCAATCCGTCGGCCGAGCCTGAAGGGCACAGCGTCTACGTATCCAAAGGGGAAAATACGGTCTGTTATTTCGGCGGAGTCCGGAAAGGACGGCTTGAAAGCGACAGGCTGATGATACCCGAAGGAGAGGAGTCGGACCCAGTCTTCCTCGGTTCGGAAACCGTAACGTGCAATGGGGACAGGGCCTCCGTCCTGTTGGACTTCAGGAAGGATTACTGCCTGCTGACACTTGAACTCGAATTGCTGAAGGACGGGACTTATCCTTACGACCTTGAAATCTCGGGGAACGTAGCGGGCGTCGACATCCGGTACCTGATCCCTGTTGAAGGGAATTTCAGGTTCGTTCCTGACGTTAAAAGCGAAAACGTCCGGTCCGCCAGGATCCCGAGGCAGAAGGATTCCTCGCTTACGCTCACACTTACAGACAGGAAGGACGGAAGGTCACACTCAGTTCCGCTTGGCAGGCTCATCGTCGAGTCTGGCTATGACTGGAACAAGAGGAACCTTGACGACATCACCGTCCGGATGGATCTTACGGGCGGGGACGTGTCCATAGACATCGCCGGCTGGGAAAGTGGCTCAGTCAGTGATATCAGCCTATAGGTCCTCCAGTTCCTTCAGAAAAGCGGCGGAGGAAGCGTCGGAAGCCATGCTCCAGTCCCCCCTAGGGGAAAGTCCCACGGTACCGACCTTGGGACCGTCGGGCATGCAGGAACGCTTGAACTGCTGTGAGAAGAACCTGCGACAGAAGACCTTGAGCCATTTGAGGATGGTCTCCCTGTCGTAGGTTCCCGCAAAAGCCTTACAGGCGAGGAAGAAGAGTTTCGAAGGGGGACAGCCGAATCTCAGGAAATGATACAGGAAGAAATCGTGGAGCTCGTAGGGGCCCACGATGTCTTCCGTCTTCTGGGCGATCTTCCCGTCGGAACCTGCAGGTGTCAGTTCCGGGCTGATGGGGGTATCGACTATGTCGAGGAGGATGCCTCTCACCTTCGGAGCGCCGTCTCCGAAGCGGTTCTCCGCCGCCCACCTGACCAGGGACCTGACCAGTGTCTTGGGCACCCCGGCGTTAACTCCGTACATGCTCATATGGTCGCCGTTGAAGGTACACCAGCCGAGGGCAAGTTCGGAAAGGTCGCCGGTACCGACCACCAGGCCGTTCTCCTTGTTGGCGATGTCCATCAGTATCTGGGTGCGCTCGCGGGCCTGGGCGTTCTCGAACGTAACGTCGTGGACCTGAGGATCTTGGCCGATGTCCTTGAAATGACGGTTCACGACCGGGACGATGGACACCTTGCGGGAAGTCACTCCCAGGGCTTTCATCAGGCCTTCCGCATTGGAACGGGTGCGTCCCGTGGTGCCGAAACCGGGCATCGTGATACCTATTATCCCCTCCCTCGGCAGACCGACCCTGTCGAAGGCGAAGACGGTGACGAGCAGGGCCAGAGTGCTGTCCAAGCCACCGGAGACGCCTATCACGGCCTTCCTGCATCCTATGTGCGAGAGCCTCCTGACAAGGCCCGTTACCTGGATGGACAGTATTTCCTCAGCCCTGAGGCCAGTTTCAAGAGGATTCCCGTCGGGAACGAACGGATGTGGATCCACCTGACGGAGAAGTTTTTTGCCGAAATCGGTATCTACGGCCTCTCCGGCTTCAACAGTCGAATAAGACAGGAGATAATCCTTCGCGGGTTTACCCTCGGGAGTGAAGGCTCCGAACGCCTCCTCCCCTCGCCGGAGGGCCTGGAGGCTTTCAACGTCGACGTCGGCGGCAAGGAGGGAGTCCTCCATCTTGAAACGCCCGTCCTCGGCGAGTACCCTTCCCCTTTCGCATATGAGCGAGGCCCCGCCGTATACCACGTCAGTCGTGGATTCCCCGTATCCGCAGGAGCAGAAGAGATATGCGCATATCCCCCTGGCGCTCTGGGCCTTCACCATCTCCCTCCTGCGGGCGTCCTTCGTGACCAGTTCCTCGCTTGCGGCGACGTTGACAATCACTTCGGCACCTGCCAGGACGTGCCAGGAAGAAGGAGGTACGGGAGAGAGCAGGTCTCCTCCCACCTCGACGGCCACCCTGGCCCCGCCCACCTTGAAAATCAGGTTGGGACTTATGTTGACTTTCTGCGAGCAGAGTTCAACCAAAGGTGAGAAACCTTCCCTGAAACGATTCCTGCCATCGTCATTTACAGGATTGGAGGCCAGGCCTGAACGAGTCAGGAAGTCCGCCCCGGAGGCGAAACGGCCGAAACCTCCCTCGCCCGGATGTATCCTGGGGACGACGCCGAGGATATTCCCGCTCCGGATCACGACGGCGCAGTCGTAAAGGGCGCCGCCGTACCTGACGGGAGTCCCCACGATTATGGTGATGTCCTTGCCCCTCGAGTGCTCCCGGATCAGGCCGACGGCCTTTTCTGCGGCATCCAGAAGGGCGTCCTGGCCGAACAGGTCGGCGCAGGTGAAGCCGGTGACGCAGAGTTCAGGGAAGGCCAGCAGGGAAACTTCTTCCCCGAAAGCCTTGTCAATCAGCGAGCAGATGGCGGAGGCGTTGGCGCCGGGATCGGCGATTTTGATGGAGGGGACCGCAGTGGCGACCCTCAGGAATCCATAATCCTTATTATTCTTCATATTTCAGTTTTTTTCTGAACAACTTGTCCACAACGAGGGCTATGGCACCGTCTCCGGTCACGTTGCAGGCCGTGCCGAAACTGTCCATCGTGATGTATAACGCAATCATAAGTGCCTGCTCCTGTTCCCCGAAACCAAGGATGGTGGTCAGTACGCCGAGGGCGGCCATTATCGCTCCGCCGGGCACTCCGGGGGCGGCGACCATCATTATCGCGAGGAGGAGGATGAAACCCGTGAACATACCGGCGTTGAACTCCATCCCCCGCATCAGCATCAGGGCCACGGCGCAGGCCGTGATCTTCAGCATGGAGCCGGAGAGGTGGATGGTGGCGCAGAGCGGCACCGTGAACCCGGCGATCTCCTCCTTCACCCCGTTCTTGAGGGTGCTGGACAGGGTGACGGGTATGGTGGCCGCCGAAGAGGACGTGCCAAGCGCGGTGAAATACGCCGGGAGCATGTTGGCGAGGAGGCGGAAGGGATTTCTGCGGACCACGGCTCCCGCTATGCAGTACTGGAGCACCAGCAGGAGGATGTGCAGGACGAAAATCACCCCGATTATGGCGATGAACACCTTGAGGACGTGCCAGACCTGGCCGGTGTAGGTCATGCTGAGGAAAATGCCGAAGATGTAAATCGGCAGCAGAGGGATGATGACCACCTCTATCGTCTTGACCACGATGTCCTTGAACTCGTCGGCTATGTTCTTGATGTTCTGGGACCCGAAGAAGGCAACGCCCAGGCCCAGGGTGAGCGCGAACACCAGGGAGGCCATCACGTCCATTATCGGAGGGATCGCAATGGTGAAGAATGGCTCGACGCCTCCTGAAACGGACACCTCGGCAAGGGAGGAAGAGGAGTCGATCAGCGAGGGGAATACGGAGACTCCGGTGAAATAGGACAGGAAGCCGGAAAAGACGGTATCGCCGTAGGCTATGAGGGCGGTGATTGCCAGGAGGGCGCCGGCGCCCTTGCCGATATCGGCTATCGCAGGGGTCACCAGCCCTATGATTATCAAAGGGATAAGGAATTGGAGAAAGTTCCCGAATATGCCATTGAACGTGGCGAACGCCCTGATGGCCCCAAGGGGAAGGACATTGCCCAGGATGAGGCCCAGAGCGATGGCGGTGAATATCCGTGGAAGCAGTCCGAATTTCTTATTATTCACTCCTGAAAATTCTTATGGATTCCTGTCTTGTGCAAATTTAATGTTTATGTTCAATTTTGTGATTGACAATAAGAGTTTTTTTCATAAATTTGCACCAATAAAGGTTAACTGAGGCATATATGCTTGAAGATATAAGAAAAAATATCGAAAAGCTTATCGCCCTGTACGAGGCGGCGAAGGCGGAGAACGATTCCCTCCGCGCCAACCTCGACAAGGCGGTTGCCGAACGTGATGCCTTCAGGAAGCAGATAACGGAGTTGGAAAATCAGATAGACACTCTCAAGCTTGCAGAGGCCTTCATGGCTCCCGCCGGAAGCGACTCTGCGGCGAAGCAGAAGATTGACGGACTGATCCGGGAAATTGACAAATGCATAAAACTGCTCGAGATTTGAGATGAGCCAGAGCATCACCATAAAAATTGCGGGGAATGAATACCCGCTGAAAGCTGACTCTCCCGAGATGGAGCGGTTGATCAGGCTGGCGGCCGAGGCCATAAACCAGAAACTGGCCGCCTACGACTCGAAATTTCCCGACAAGTCCCTTTCCGACAAACTCTCGTTCGTAGCGTTGAACGAGGCCGTCGGGAGGTTGTCGGTTCAGAAAAGGTCGGCCGAACTGTCGGCCACCCTCACCGACGAGGCCAAAAGGCTTCAGAAAGACTTGGAGGACTATCTTGCAAATATTGGGAAGAGCGGCCGTTAGCCCCTGGCGCTTAAATCAACAAGTTGAAGCAATTGCCGGGTGCTCTCGGGACGACGAAGACAGGCCGGGACCCTTCCGCACCAGTGCGGACGCCGGATCTCTGAAACGTAACGGACCCCAAATCCTGTCATAAAGATTTTATGACGAGCGGCTAACGGCTTTTTTCCCTTTCACCATTCCGGCTGTCCGGCTTCCACCGGGCGGCCTTTTTGTGTACTGACAACCATAGTAAAACCTTAATATCTAAACATCTACGTAATGGTATACATCATATTGGCGGCCATAGGAGGAGCGATTATCGCCCTCGCCGCATATTTCCTGATACACAGGAGCATAATGAGGGGACGCAGGGACGAGATACTCCTGAAGGCCGAGGCGGACGCCGAAAGGATCAAGCAGGAGAGGATCCTGCAGGCCAAGGAGAGGATCCTGCAGCTCAAGAGCGAGCACGAGAAACAGGTGAACGAGAGGAACGCCCAGATACGCGAAGCCGAAAACAGGATAAAGCAGAAGGAGAACTCCCTGAACCAGCAGAACGGCGAGCTGTCACGCAAGATACACGATGCCGACGCGGCCAAGGCCGCAGCCGCCGCCCTCCAGGAAACGCTGAACAAGAAGAGAGAAGAGTTCGACAAGCTGATGGACCAGGCGAACAAGCAGCTCGAGACCGTTGCCGGGATGAGCGCCGCCGAGGCCAAGAACATCCTGATGGAGAATATGAAGGCCGAGGCCCGCACCGAGGCCCAGGCCTACATCAACGACACGATGGACGAGGCCAGGATGAACGCCACCAAGGAGGCCAAGAGAATAGTTATCAATACGATACAGAGGACGGCCACCGAGACGGCGATCGAGAACGCCGTCACCACCTTCCCTATCGACAACGATGAGATCAAGGGGCGCATCATCGGCCGGGAGGGCCGTAACATCAGGGCCCTCGAGGCTGCCACAGGAGTGGAGATCGTGGTCGACGACACCCCGGACGCCATCCTCCTTTCGGCCTTCGATCCCGTCCGCAGGGAGGTGGCCCGCCTCGCCCTGCACCAGCTGGTCGTGGACGGCAGGATCCATCCCGCCCGCATCGAAGAAGTCGTGGCAAAGGTTCAGAAACAGCTTGAGGATGAAATACTCGAGACCGGTAAGAGAACCTGCATCGACCTCGGCGTGCACGGACTCAACATCGAACTGGTCAAGCTGATAGGAAGGATGAAATACCGTTCCTCCTACGGCCAGAACCTGCTGCAGCATTCCAGGGAGGTCGCCAGCCTCAGCGCCATAATGGCAAGCGAACTCGGACTCAATCCCAAGGCGGCAAAGAGAGCCGGACTCCTCCATGACATCGGAAAGGTTTCCGACGAGGATCCCGAACTCCCTCACGCCATCCTGGGAATGAAACTGGCGGAGCAGTACAAGGAGAAACCCGACATCTGCAACGCCATCGGAGCCCATCACGAGGAGATCGAGATGACATCCCTCATCTCCCCCATCGTGATGATCGGCGACGCCATTTCCGGTGCCCGTCCGGGCGCCCGCAGGGAGGTAATCGAATCTTACATCAAGAGGCTCAAGGGTATGGAAGACCTGGCGGCATCCTATCCTGGCGTCACCAAGAGTTACGCCATCCAGGCCGGACGCGAACTGAGGGTGATCGTAGGAGCTGAAGAGGTCAGCGACGACCAGGCCGCACGCCTTTCCACTGAAATCGCCCAGAAGATTCAGGAAGAGATGACGTATCCCGGCCAGGTGAAGATCACCGTCATCCGGGAAACCCGTTCCATAGCCTTCGCCAAATAGTCATGTTCCTCACCGGCCGCATACTAGCCATCCTCCTCGCCCTGGTTCCCGCCACATCCCTCGCCGGTATTGGCTCCGCCATGGCTCACGGTTACTCAGGCTTCGCCAAAATGTTAGCCACCGACCAGACCGGTAGCGGCTCCGACGGAGCTCACGGTAAAACAGGCTTCGCCGAATTGTTCGCTCCTGCCGGAGCCGCTACCGGTGACCCTGTGTCCTGGAAGGTATCGCAAAGGGGTGATACCCTGGTGTTTACGGGGATGATAGACGAGGGCTGGCACGTGTATTCGGTCTCGGACCCCGTCACCCCGGCCTACGTCACTTTCGACGCTCCCGACGGCTGGACCCCGGACGGTGAGGTTTTCGAGACGAAGGCTCCGGAGGAGCTGGGCGGCAACAAGGTCTTCTTCGGGAGGACCGAAATCGCACAGATCATCGCCGAGGCCGGAAAAAACGCAAAGATTACTGGCACCCTGACCTACCAGGCCTGCAACGACGTGATGTGCACTCCACCTATCGACTGGGATTTCACGTTCTACGCCTCCGAAGTCGCTCCCTCTGAACACCAGACTTACATAAAAGACCCCGAAAGGGGCGGCGGCGCGGACGGCACGTCCATCTGGGCCCTGATCCTGGAGGCCATCCTCTGGGGATTCGCGATGCTGCTCACGCCCTGCGTCTTCCCGATGGTGCCGATGACCGTCTCGTTTTTCCTGAAAGGATCATCATCGCCTGCCGCAGGAAGGTTCAAGGCATTTATGTACGGCCTGTTCATAGTCCTGCTTTACACCGTACCCATCTGCATCATCATAGGCCTGACCTGGCTCATTGGCGGAGAGGTCGTGACGGCTGACATTTTCAACTGGCTATCCACTCACTGGCTGCCGAACATCATATTCTTCCTGGTGTTCATGGTCTTCGCGGCCTCCTTCTTCGGAGCCTTCGAGATCACCCTGCCGTCCAAACTGGTCAACGACAGCGACAAGAAATCCGGACGCGAAGGGCTGGGAGGCATATTCTTCCTAGCCCTCACCCTCGTGCTGGTGTCCTTCTCCTGCACCGGCCCCATCGTCGGCACGGTGCTTATCAAATCAACCCGGGGAGAGTTCTGGACGCCGATGGTCACGATGCTGGCCTTCTCGGTGGCCTTCGCCCTCCCCTTCACGGTCTTCGCCCTCTTCCCTTCGGTCCTGAAGAAGATGAAAAGCGGCGGCTGGCTCAATTCGGTGAAGGTTACCCTCGGTTTCATAGAGTTGGCCCTCGGCCTCAAATTCCTCAGCGTGGCTGATCAGACCTACCACTGGGGCATCCTGGACAGGGAGATATACCTGGCGATATGGATCGTGGTCTTCACCCTCCTGGGGTTCTACCTCCTCGGAAAGATACGGTTCAAATATGACGAGGAACTCAGGCACATCGGCATAGGAAGGCTTTTCCTGGCCATAGTGGACTTCACTTTCGTGGTCTATATGATTCCCGGGATGTGGGGAGCCCCTCTCAAGGCCCTTTCAGGCTATCTTCCTCCCATCGAGACCCAGGACTTCGTGCTGGGGAACGTCACTTCGGAAGGCCAGCCAAACGACTTCGGGCTCAGCCTGCCCAATGGCCTGAACGGTTATTTCTCGCTGGATAAGGCGCTTGCAGCATCCGCGAAGGAAGGGAAGCCGGTGTTCGTGGACATCACGGGACACGGGTGCGTCAACTGCAGGGAAATGGAGCAGAGGGTGTGGAGCGATCCACGGGTAAGGGATATGATGGACAAGGATTACGTCATCGTGGCCCTATACACCGACGACAAGAGCAAACTCCCTGAGAAAGACTGGGTCACGACTGAATCCGGAAAGGTGCTGAAAGATCTCGGGAGGGTGAACTCCCGTCTGGTAAGGGACAGGTTCGGGGTCAACTCCCAACCCAGTTACGTCATCCTTGATTCAAAGGGATCGCAGCTTCTCCCCACGAGGGGATACAACCTCGACGTCGATGCCTTCCTCTCCTTCCTGCAGGACGGAGTCGCAGCTTTCAACGAGGGAAGACAAGACTGATTATTTCTTAAGGTTAGGACGGTGGAGGGACTGGCGGAAAGCCTTTTCCGCCGCCGTTATCCTTTCGAGGGCCCGGGCGTTGAAAGCCCATTCGCAGAATCTTTTCCAGATATAATCCACGGCAACCGGAGAGGGGTGGACCATATCCTCCGCGTAGAAACGGTAGTCGCGGAGTTCGTCGAGCAATATCTCGTAGGAAGGGAAATAGTCCGTCCTCCCGGGAAAAGCCCTGCACACGCTGTCGACCGCCATCAGCAACGCACTCTTGCTGAGCTGGTTGCCGTGGGCTCCGTCGGCAAGGTGCCGTATGGGACTGACGGTGAAAATGAACTTCTTTTCAGGAAAACGAGACACCATCCTGCGTAGCAGGGCCGATGTGGTCTCCCAGTCCAGCATCTCCCTGGAGAACTCGGCGGCATCCCTTTTCAGGCAGTTGGAGACGGTCTCGCCGGTTTTCAAGTGGCGGAAACACCAGCTGGTGCCAAGTGTGACCATCACCACCGAAGCCTCCCCGAAAGCCTCCGAGGCCTCTTTCAGGGCGGAATTGGCATTCTCAAGGAATTCCTCCTTGGTGGGACGGGCGAAGGATGTGTGGTGGCTGAAAGAGCAGATGAGTCCGGCCCCCGCACCCATTTCCACGCAGTCGTCCTCCGTGAACGGCACACCGGCGGACATCCTCGTGACAGAATTGCATACGGAAACCGGGTTGTAAAGGGTTCCGAAAGGGTTCACGCAGGCCTTGAGACCCCCTGCGGCCATCCTCCCGCCCATCTCATCGGCGAAACAGCTTCCCAGGACGATGAAACCGTCGTCCAGACCGATACCCAGCGAACATTTCCCGGCTTCCACGGGAGTCTGCAGTTTTATCATGGCGAGTTATTATTTCACGCAAAATTAGTAATTTTGCATTATGAATAAAACGATCCTGTTTCTTCTGGCATCGGCCCTGGCCCTCATCCTGCCCGTTTCCCTGCTTTCACAGGAGAAGGAAGGAAAGTTGAGACCCGTATACACCATAAACCTCTACTATAACCTGGACAACCGTGAAATCAGTCCTTCCGGACAGAGGTTCACAAATTCCATGATTATCAACGCAGCACAGCTGACCCCCCTTGTCGGAGTGGAGGTTTCTCAAGGTAAGGAAGTCACTCACAGAGTGATGGCAGGTATCGACATCGTGAAGAACATGGGAGAGAGGCCCACTTCTGACAAGGACGCGAAACTCAACAACACTGCATTGTTCCAGGAAATCCTGATGTACTACGAACTGGTAAGGGACACTCCCGGAACGAAAGTGACATTCGACGCCGGAGTCTTTCCCCGCGGAATAGCAAAGGGGGAATATACGCAACCCTTCTGGTCGGACTCGGTTTACTGGATGTCCAACAATTTCGCAGGACTCTTTGCAAAGCTGGACAAACCGAAATCACATTATGAAATCGGACTGGACTGGTACGGGATGAAGGCTCGCGAAAGAAGGGAAGAATTCAGGATCGTCTCCTCCGGAGTCTCCAATGTGGCAAAGGACATTTTCGTGGGTTGGAGGTTCTACGGACACCACTACGCCAACTCCACCGCGATCAGTGGTGTGGTGGACGATATTCTCGGGGAACCCTTCATCAAGAAGGAGATTCCTTCCACGATGCAGCAACTCTACGCTGAATTATCCTGGCTCCAGGGCCTGCAGAGGGACCGCCGCGTGAATAAGGGGTTCCTGACACCAGGAGGCCCCCAGCTGGAATTGATGGCCGGCAAGTGGAACGTTTTCATCCGCAACCGCCTTTACTGGGGTTCAGGCCTGATGCCCCTATACGACTCCGTCGATGACGCCGGTGTGAAATACGGATCCAACCTATACTGGGGATCACCGTTCTATATGGTACACCGTGACAGGAACGAAAGCTGGAAGCATTGGGGAACCTATGACAGGCTTGAGATTTTCTGGTCGCCCAAAATATCAAAATACCTAGACCTCAAGGTGAGCACGGTCTTCCATTTCAACGAATGGGAGTTCTCGGGATGGCAGCAAAAGCTCACTCTGGCCTTCATTTTCGGAAACTGACAATATGAAAAAAGCCCTTCTTACGGCAGCCCTGGCCATACTGGCCCTGTCCTGCTGCACCAGGCCCCCGAAAGACGGGGTCCACAGCCTCACCCTCCTCACGACCAATGACGTACACGGCACCTGGTTCGACTCCACCTATGTGGACGGGAACACCAGGAGGTCTCTCATCGCAGTAAACACCATAATCGACAGCGTCCGCGCCGCGGACGGGAAGGACAACGTCGTCCTCATCGATGCCGGAGACTGCCTCCAGGGAGACAACGCCCCGTATTATTTCAACTACGTGGACACACTTTCCCCCCACCTCTTCCCCCGCCTGGCGTCATATATGGGATACGACGCCATTGTGGTAGGCAATCACGACATAGAGACCGGGCACAGGGTATATGACCGCGTGGCCAAAGAGCTGAAAAGCAAGGGCATACCTTTCCTCGCCGGGAATGCCATCCGCACTTCCGACGGCAAGCCATACTTCCCCCTGTACACCATTGTCAAAAGGGCGGGGCTCAAGGTCGCGATCCTCGGATACACCAATCCGAACATGAAGGGATGGCTCCAGGAAGACCTCTGGAGAGGAATGACTTTCGAGAACCTCATACCGATGGTACAGGAAGACGTAGACAGGGTGACAGCCAAGGAGAAGCCGCACGTCGTCATAGTCGCAGTCCATTCCGGTAATGGCAACGGCGACGGGAAATCGCTAGAGAGCCAGGGCCTCGACCTGCTCTCGACCCTCCACGGGGTGGATTTCCTGATATGCTCACACGACCACAGACCTGCCCTGGACGGCAGGGAGTCGACTCTGCTCATCAATTCCGGAAGCCATTCAAGGAATGTCGGTTACGGTAAGATCGAAGTAACCGTCAAGGACGGGAAGGTTGTCGACAAGGACCTGTCCTCCCGCCTCATAATGGTCCGCAGGGAGAATCCCGACAAGGCGATGAGGGAGGCTTTCAGGAGCGACTACGAGGCCGTCAAGGCCTTCACCCTCAGGCCGGTAGGCGAACTTGATGGAGACCTGGTCACCAGGGAATCCTTCCGGGGAATGTGCCCGTACATCAATCTGATTCACACGGTCTGCCTTGAGGCTTCAGACGCCCGGATTTCCTTCGCCGCTCCCCTGTCATATAACAAGACCATCAAGGCCGGGCCCCTCGCCTTCAACGACCTGTTCACCATCTATCCCTATGAGAACCAACTATTTGTGGTGAAGATGACCGGAGAGGAGATAAAGGGCTACCTCGAAGAATCCTACGACGGCTGGCTGGCCTCCCCGGACAGCGGACACGCCCTGCGCATCCGAGAACAGAAAGACCAGAGGACTGGAGGGACGAACTGGTCGTTCACGGAACGCACCTACAACTTCGACTCGGCCGCCGGCATCAACTACACGGTGGACATCACCAAGGAAAAGGGAAACAGGGTGGATATCAGCACCCTTGCCAACGGGGAAGAATTCAGCCCCGACAAGGAATACCTGGTGGCGATGACTTCCTACAGGGCCAGCGGAGGTGGTGGATTGATGCCCAGGGGGGCGGGTATCAAGTCCCTCGACGGCAGGGTCGCCGCCAAGCTGCCAGAGATCAGAAACCTCGTCTACGACTACCTCAAGGGACACGGTTCCATCTCCCCGGAGGAGACCGGAAAGACTTCTTTGATAGGGAGTTGGAGGTTCATCCCCGACGGAACGGCAGCCAAGGCCATCGACGAAGACATGGCCTTGGTGTTCGGAAAGCGATAAGATTCGATAAGGATTATTATCTGCGGAAGCCTTTCATTCGTGAGGCCAGGTTTCCTGTCATAACCTGACGCATCGCCTTGCGCGTACCCTCGAACTGCTTGAGCAGCCTGTTGAGTTCCGGAACCGAGGTGCCGCTACCGTCGGCTATCCTCTTGCGGCGGCTTCCGTTGATGATCTCGGGATTGTCCCTCTCTTCGGGCGTCATCGACATTATCATCGCCTCGATGCTCTTGAAGGAGTCGTTGTCCATATCCACATCCTTGATCATCTTGCCAACTCCGGGAATCATCCCCGCCAGGTCCTTGATGTTACCCATCTTCTTGACCTGCTGGATCTGGTTGTAGAAATCCATCAACCCGTACGTGTTGCGGGCGATCTTCTTCTTCATCTCCCGGGCCTGCTTCTCGTCGAACTGCTCCTGCGCTTTCTCGACGAGGGAGACCACGTCACCCATTCCCAGGATCCTGTCGGCGATCCTGTCGGGGTGGAAGACGTCCAGTGCCTCGGGCTTCTCGCCGGAGGAGATGAACTTTATGGGCTTACCGGTGACATATTTGATGGAAAGTGCGGCTCCTCCGCGGGTGTCGCCGTCCATCTTGGTGAGGACGACGCCGTCGAAATCCAGGCGGTCGTTGAAGGCCCTGGCCGTCTCCACGGCATCCTGGCCAGTCATCGCATCAACGACGAAAAGTGTCTCGGAAGGTTTCAGGGCATCGTGGAGGGTGGAAATCTCGTCCATAAGTTCCTGGTCCACCGCAAGGCGGCCGGCGGTATCCACTATCACCACGGGGAAACCAAGGGACTTCGCCCTAGCGACAGCGTTCTTCGCTATCCTGACGGGGTCCTTGACTCCATCTTCCGTGTAAACCTCCACACCCACCTGCTGTCCGAGGACCTTCAACTGGTCGATGGCGGCGGGACGGAAGGTGTCGCAGGCGGCCAGCAGGACGCCCATTCCCCTCTTGCTCTTTATGTTGAGGGCGAGTTTTGCGCAGAAGGTGGTCTTACCGGAACCGTTCAGACCGGCGACCAGGACGACGGCGGGGCTGCCCTTCAGGTTGATGTCCTGCGAGGAACTGCCCATGAAATCGGCGAGTTCGTCGTGGACGATCTTCACCATCATCTGCTGGGGCTTCACAGCGGTAAGTACGTCGGAGCCCATAGCCTTCACCTTCACCCTGTCGCAGAAATCCTTCGCGACCTTATAACTGACATCGGCGTCAAGCAGTGCCCTGCGGATGTCCTTGAGGGTTTCCGCAACATTTATTTCGGTAATCCGGCCCTCTCCCTTCAGAATCTTGAACGAACGCTCGAGCCTTTCCTGTAG
Source organism: Bacteroidales bacterium (assembly GCA_017427885.1). Lineage (GTDB taxonomy): Bacteria > Bacteroidota > Bacteroidia > Bacteroidales > UBA932 > Cryptobacteroides. Next base: position 109,085 of record JAFRRW010000013.1, on the reverse strand, counting down.
ATTTTCAAACATTGGTCATCATTTCATTTTCCGTTGCAAAATTACTCAAAATTCTCTATTTTGGAGTTTGTTTTGAAATGGTATGGACTTAATCATTCCAAAACAGACTCTCAGTATGCCCTGAAAGGGTATGGACCGAAAATGTGATGAATGGAAAAAGACTGACAAGGATACTCGGTACCCTGAAAAGGCTGAACCCCGCCAGGCGGGAGAAGTCAACCCTGCCGCCGGGATATGTCTCCAAGGCTCTTGAGAAGTGGATTGACGATGGCAGATTCGCCGAAGAATCCTCCGTAGAGACCGTATCCGTACAACTAGGTTTGGCTCCCTGGATGCTCACGGACTATTTCCGTAACGAACACGGAACCAGGTTCACCACCTGGAGAAAGGAAATCCGGCTCTCGAAAGCGGCTGAACTGCTGCTCGAGAAGCCGGAAATGCCAGCAAGCAAGGTGGGAGAAATGGTCGGAATAAAAGACAAGAGCAATTTCCGCAACCAGTTCAGGAAGAAGACGGGCCTCACCCCCACACAGTGGCGGGCGAGGCACACGGCTTCCCTATAGTCACACTTCCTTCACCTTTTCATAGATTTCCTCGGGGCTCACTCCGAGGAGTTTCGCACGGGAGGCTATCCTGGGGATCTCTTCGTCGAGGAAAACCCTGCGCTCTTCTCCCAGGATCAGGGATGTCGCATCCTCGCTGATGAAATACCCTATTCCCCTCTTGTTATAGATTATCCCGTCAGCGGTGAGTTTTTCGAAAGTCCTCATCACCGTGTTGGGATTCACCCCGAGGACGGATCCGAATTCACGGACCGAAGGAATCCTCTCCCCCGCCTTGTACTCTCCCGACAGGATCCTGTCGGAAATAAGGTCAAGGATCTGGAGATAGATCGGTTTCTGCTGATTGAAATCCATATTCGTCAGTGCTTGATTTTCTTGATTCTAAGGAAAGTGCCAAGGCCCAGAAGGCAGATGAAGCCCCAACTGACGACATTGGCGAATATTTTCACCCTGCGGATGACGGTATCGGGAGAGATGGTCTCCGAACCGAACAGGGACTCGAAGCGCGCCCTCCACCACTCAGGATCGGTATGGGTGGCGATGAAAGATACGATGAGGGTAAAGACAAGGCTTAAGGCAATTATGCAAAGGATGGTCTTAACCACCTTGCTCTTCCTGAAGATGACGGAACCGAGAATGAAAGTCATCACCGTTGTCACGAATCCAACGTACAGGGAGTACAGGCCAACCCCTGTCCCCTGGATCCCGCTCGTCGAGACGTTGATTATCTTCATGTCTTCACCGAACAGTTTTGTGAAAAGCGAAACCCCGTATGCTTTGTCCGCCACGCTGAGAATCCAGTCGCTCCCGAAATAGAGGACGGCATATGCCAAAGGCATCAATACAATGGAAACCAGGACAAGGGAGAGGAACTTCTCGAAACCCGATGCCGGAATCATCAGCCACGAGGAGCCGGCCTTCTTCTCGGTGATGAAACCGTAGGCGGAAGGAGGGAAAGACAGCAACAGGGCTCCCGTGACGATGAAGAACTCGACAAGCCGGGTGTTGGCCGCAGGAGTGGACCAGCCTTTCATGTTCAGGAGGCCGAAAATGATGGTGATCACATACAGTACAACCGGCATCAGGGCCATGATCAGGAAGGAAAGGCCGTATTGCGACCTGATCCTCCTGAGGTCGTAAGTGAGGTATTTGCCGAAACGGCTGAAATTAAAAACGTTATTCATAACCAGGTCCTCCTTGTCTATTTGAACATATTCTTTATCAATTCCTTATTCTTATGGACGGCGTTGAAGAGGGCTTCAATGCCGACCTTGCTCTCCTCTCCGGTAGTGTTGGGGCACACCTGGATGAAGCCTCCTGGGAGCTGCTCCGACCAGAGGGCGTCGGGCCGTATGGTGGTGCCGTAGTCGAACCAGAGCTTGGAGGTGATCTCCTCGATGCTGGCGTTGAGAAGGACGTCCCTGCGGTCCAGGATGATGATGGGATCGATGAGGTTCTCGAGGTCGCGCACCTGGTGGGTGGAAATCACGATCGTGGAGTCTTCGGAGGTGTACCTGGTGAGGGCGCCCCTGAACTGGGCCTTGGAAGGAATGTCAAGGCCGTTGGTGGGTTCGTCCATATACAGGTACTTAGTGTTGCAGGCCAGGGCGAAGGCGATGTAGGTCTTCTTGAGCTGCCCTGCGGACATCCTGTTCATCTTCTTGTCCGTCTCGTTCTCCAGTTCCGCCATGATGGTGAGGAACTTGCCGTGGTCGTAGCGGGGCCAGAATTTCCCGGCGTAACGGGAATATTCTTCCGCCGTAAAATTCATCGGAGTCACCTCATCGGGGAGGTAGTACTGGTCGCTGAGGAAGGAAGGCTGACGCCTGAAGGGATCGAGCCCGTCCACGGATATGCTTCCGGAGACAGGCCTCTTGAGACCGGCGAGGAGGGTCAGGAGAGTGGTCTTCCCCACCCCGTTCTCCCCGAGGAGGCCGTAGATCTTCCCCTCCTCGAGGTTGACTGAGATGTTCTTCAGAACGGGAACGGAACCGTAACTGAATGCAAGATTGTTGATTGCTATCATATCTATAGTGTATTAGTTCATTAACACACTGCAAAGATACGACACATTTTCATATTTCCAAATTATTTTGAAAAATTTTGCAAAATTTTTTGATCACCGTCATTATTCCCGGTCTTAACGATATATTTCCTCCTTACGGTTAAAGTTCCGACATCGCTGAAAAAGGCGAGTCGGATACTTCAACCTTCAGTCGGAGAGCACTTCTGTCTTTCCAGGCCTGCCGGAAATCTTTTTCCTTATTTTATCTGCAGATTCGGCATCTCACGGTCCAGACGGACGTCGTCGCGGGTTACCTTCCGGCCATTGATGGTGCAGTTCCGGATAAAGACATCATTCACGTAGTGTTCTTCATCCCAGTCATAGAATCGGATATAGGTCGGTGCCGAACCGGTATAACGTATATTCTTATAATATAAATGGTCGATCAGTCCCTCCCTGCGATGGTTCCATTCCCTCAGACCGGCGAATTCGGCGCAGATAAATCCACCGAACCATTTCGGATCTATTGGATAAACCCTGTACGTGGGATTTTCAAGGATGGGCTCCTCAGCGTTTATGTTCTTCCAATAAAGATGGTGCACGCGCGCGTGATGCCAGCTCTGGAGGTCGACAGCATAATGGGTGAAACGGACCACCTCGCAATTCTTGAACCGGATGTCCGTAACCTCGTCGGCATAGGTTTCAGCACCGATTTCCAATGCCCTGCCCCAGTCGCACCAGAGGACGCAGTTCCTGGCCCTGATGTCCCGGATGGTCTTGTAACCATCCACGCAGGCAAAATCCAGGCCCTTGATCACGATTCCGTCGTCGAAAGTCCGAAGGAATGAATTCCTGATCCTTATGTGACTGCTGTTGCACAGGTCGATGCCGTCCGCGTTATACCTCCACAGGCCGATGAGTTTCACATTGTCTATGACGAAATTCTCGCAGTTCTGGGTGACCACCGTCCACATCGACGGATCCCGAAGAATTACGCCGCTGATTTTCACGTTTTTGGAACGCAAGAAACCGATTACCGCTCCCCGGATGATCGACGATGTACCCCAGTCTTTCGACCAGGCGTTCATCTCGGGCAGTTCCAGGATATCCGATTCGTCGTCTCTTTCAAAGGGCCTGCTCATCTTGCTCATATCAAGGATTCCCTTTCCGGTAACCGTGACGTTCTCCACGTCCACGCCCCACACGCATCCGTAAACGACAGCCCCCTCGTCGACATAGACCGTCTCGCCGCTCTTGACGTTGATGACGCCGGCATCGTGGTAACCGGGGCCGAAATAATGGACCTTAGGGTCGTTCAGGTCAGATTTCCGGGCCAGATTCTTCGGATTGACGAAAAGGTGCAGGGCCTTGTGATAGCCGTTCACCTCGACGACGATCTGGCAGGGCTTGCCGACCTTGAAACTGACCGTGTTGTCCTCGATCGTATGCTTTATGCCATAACTCGAAGGACGGATGACGCAGGTCTCTATTTTTTCCTTAGGAGTGACGGTGATGACGTCTCCCCTGTGGTAATCGAAATACGCGAACGCCGCTATTTCCGTCTGGTCCAGCGGGCGCTGGTATCCCGGCCACTCCTGGTTGATGGGATACTTGCTGACACGGGCCTTGTAAACGAACACCGGAGTGCCGTTCACGCAGACTTCATAGTCCTCCGAAGGTTCTTCCATATTAACGGGAGAAGGCTCTCCAGCCTCCTGAGCAACGGTTACCACGCAGCACCCCAGCAGCAGCACCGCCGAAAGCAGATAACAAAGTTTCTTCATATCAATTGAAAGTTTATCACTCTTTAAAAATATGCCCGGCCGGGGCCGGGCATGACGGAAAACTAGCCCTGATGCGCCGGGCGGAGGAGGTCCAGCACGACCTTGACCGGATTGAAGGTCTCGACGGGAACCTCGACGAACTTGGTGTTCCAGTCGCTCATCGAGCCGTTCCACAGGCCGGGCAGTTCGAGGGCCTTCAACTCCCTCCCCTGCCAGCTCTTGGAGCTGATGAAACCGGCATCCTCGTCGACATATTTCAGGAGATCGAATTTCTCACCCTTGTAGTTCCTCAGGCAGCAGACCAGATCCACGGGATTGAAATGGGTGGCGCGGGAAAGAGAATCCATCGCACCGGAGTCTTCCTTGTTGATCTGGACGCTTTCCAATATCTGGAGGGAAGTGGACCCGTCCTTCAGGACGGTCAAGAAGGGACCTCCGCCGGGTTCTCCCTGGTTCCTGACCATTCCGCACACGCGTATGGGCCTGTCGAGCTTGGACCGGAGAAGGGCCGCCCTTTCGGCGTTCCCCGATGTCAGGGGCACCTGGGTGCAGAGTTCTCGGTCGAGGAAGGCCTCTATCTCGTCGCACAACCTGTGGCACGAAGCGGACCCGGGATCCGTCTCCGCATCCAGGGCGCGGAGATAGGAGAATATCCTGTCCCTTAGGATGAGCGCCCTGCCCATCAGCACCTTCTTGTATTTTGCGGTAACGGGAAGCAGCCTCTCGTTTGCCACGTTGTCTATGTTCTTGATGGACACCACCTCGTCCTTCACCTCATTCAGGTTGTAAATGAGGGCGCCGTGACCGGCAGGGCGGAACAGGAGGGTGCCGTCGTCCTTGCGGAACGGCCTGTCCTTCATATCCACGGCGACTGTGTCCGTGGCCTTGGACTGATAGGTAAAGGAGATGTCGTACCTGACTCCATACCTTTCCTCGAACTTATCCTTGACATCGCAGAGCGCCGCCTTGAAGAGTTCAGTGTGCTCGGGAGAGATGGTCACGACAAGGTTGCACGTCCCGTCGGAGTTCTTCATATATTCCTGGGCCTCGACGAGATGTTCGGCGAAAGCCGTGCGGACCTCGGAAGGATAACGGTGGAAAAGAATCACCCCCTTGGGCTTCGAGCCATAGCCCAGGCCTCCGTTGCCGAGGACCAGGGATGCGACCTTCTTCCTGTACTCCGGGCTGTCCTCAGGCGTTCCGAAGAGTTCGGGAGTGTAAAACGCGAATTTCCCTATGGAGGAGGCGAGCCTGTCCACCGGGGAGCCCGGAGCCACGTCCTTCCCTGCCTCCAATTCGGCCAATCCCGCAAAAATGTCCTTGAACATCCTGGAAGCGGCGCCTGAAGCGGGCACGAACTTGCACTTCCCGGCGATTTCCGCCTTCGAGCAATATGCCACCGCCTCATCCTCTTCCTTCGGTGTCAGGACCTCTATCCCCCTCTCGGGGGTAGCGGGTCCTATGATCCTGATCCAGGGAAATCCCTTCCTGAACCTATCAACCTGTCCCTCCACGGTCTTCACCGAAGATCCGCGGGCGGTTATCATTTTCGTATCTTCCTGATTGAACATAACTTCTTAATATCTAATAATCAACATAATATTCTTTCCTGTACTTGTATTCCGAACGGAGCCGTACGAAGTCATCGGGGTTGAGCCTGAAGAAGAAGTCGTCGGTGAAAATGGGATAATTGTACTGGATGATGGAGGCGATCTCCCCCTGTTTCTTTCCCCTCAGGTCCAATCTTACCGATTCCTCGATGACTTCGGTAGGAGGGAAGAATTCGTAGAGGGGTTCGATCCCATAGAAGCGGGCCACGGCCCTGACCGCCATCGAGGTGCCGCTCTGCTTGCCCGCATAGGAATAACCGGCGATATGGGGTGTGGCGATGTCAGTCAAATCCATAAGGGCGCGGTTGATCCTGGGCTCTCCCCTCCAGGTATCGATGATGAGGGGGCCCAGACGGGGACGGGAGGCTATGAGATCCTCCTCCACTACGACCTCTCCGCGGCAGGTGTTGATGAGGAAGGCGCCGTCCTTCATACGGGCGAAGAAATCTGCATCCGCAAGGTCCCTGGTCGTCTGGTCCAGGGGGACGTGAAGGGTGACGATGTCTGAATTCTCCAGGAGATAATCAAGGTCGCAGAAACCATCGGGACCTTCAGCCTCAGCACGCGGGGGATCGTTCTTCAAAACCCTGAATCCCAAATAGTTGGCCATCCTTTCAACCCTCTTGCCGACATTCCCCACCCCGATGATGCCAATGGTCTTTCCATCGAGCGGGATGGTCTTTCGGGAGGCGCAGCCGTAGAGGGCCGAAAACACGTAGTTCATCACCCCTCCGGCGTTACAGCCTATGGCGTTGCGCACCTCTATCCCGTGGGAGTTGCAGTAGTCGAAGTCTATGTGGTCGGTGCCGATGGCCGCGGAAGCGATGAATTTCACCGAAGTACCGTCGAGAAGGGAGGCGTCGCATCTCGTGCGGGTACGGAGGATCAGTGCGTCGGCATCCATCACGTCGTCCCTTCCAATCTTCTCCCCCGCCATGTACACCACTTCGGCATAAGGCTCGAACACCCCTTCCACGAACGGGACCATATCATCCACCACTATCTTCAGCTTCCCCGCCATATCTATTTGAGAATTAATTCTTTGATATAACCCACCTTCCCGTCGTCCACGGTGAAGAGGGGATCCTGGGACAGGACCTCGTTCATCCTCCGGAGCAGTTCCTCGCGCTGGAACCACAGCTGGCTGCGGACCATCGAAGAACTGAGGGTGACGTAAAGGGTGCCGGCACGGAAATACCTGCGCAGCGTGAATGCTCCCACTCCGGAAACCTCGTCCCAGGCCGCGTATATCCTCTGGGTGTTGAGACCAGAGGCAAGTTTCATCTCACGGATATACATTTCCACCACCTCATCCATCGAGAGGGCGTTCTTGCGGTGAATCCTTACTCCTTTTTCTTCCATGGGATCACAAGGCCTTGAACGTCCCGGCCGAACATTCGAAATAGGCCCTGTCGCTGGTGATGCTGTCCACCACCGAGGACATCCTGACCTTGTTGCTGTCCGTGATGAAAATCTGGCCGAAATCCTTGCCGGCCACCATTGAGATGAGGTTCGAGATACGCCCCATGTCCAACTTGTCGAAGACGTCGTCGAGAAGGAGCATCGGGGGGAAGGAATACCTTGCCTTCATTATCTCGTACTGTGCGAACTTGAGGGACACGAGGAAACTCTTCTGCTGGCCCTGTGAACCGCAGCGGCGGATGGGCCACCCGTCCATTTCGAAGATGAAATCGTCCCTCTGGATGCCTGCACCTGTGTATCCGAGTGCGACGTCCCTGCCCCTGGAAGCGGCCAGGATGTCGGCGAGGTCCCCCTTGTCAAGGTCGGAACGGTATCTTATGGTGACGTTCTCCCTGCCTCCGGAAAGGGCCCTGTAACTTTCAGAGACGACCGGCTGAAGGGCCTCGGAGAACTGGCTCCGGGCCTGATGGACGGGAACGGCGCAGTCGGCCATCTTCCTGTCGAAGACTTCCAGCAGGGCCTCGTCGACGGGGCCGTCCTTGAGCAGGCGGTTGCGCTGGGCGAGAAGGCGGTTGTACTGCTGGACAGAGGCCAGGTACTCCGCGGACATCTGGGAAAGCACGGAATTGACGAATCTCCTGCGCTCCTCCCCGGATTCGCTGACCAGCGATATGTCGGAGGGAGAGACCATCACGATGGGCAGGACACCGATGTGGGAGGATAGTTTCGGGCAGGGCTTGTCGTCCCTGCGAATCCTCTTGGCGCCGTCATCGTCCACCTGCACGGAAAACCTCGAAGCGAGTCCGTCGTTCATCCTGTACGTGCCGGAAATGGCGAAAGAGTGCGTCCCGTGGCGGAAATTGAACCTGTCCGACGGGGAGAAGGCGCTCTTTGTCATCGAAAGATACCAGATGGCGTCCATCAGGTTCGTCTTCCCTTCTCCGTTGTTGCCCGAAATGCAGTTGACGTTCGGGGAAAAGGTGAGTTCCTGGAAACTGATGTTCCGGAAATCCTGGACGGCTATTCTTTCAAGGACGGGCATCTCTCAATGTCGGTTAGTCAGATACAAATATAAACAAATTATTGCCGCATTGAATGTTTTTTTTTATTTTTGCCGTCCTTATCGGAAATATATAAAAAACAACTGCATATATGGCAAAGATTGACAACAGGAAACAGGCTGAGATCCGCCAGGAGAAGGTGATCGAGCAGGTTTCCAAGACGGAAGAGTTTTTCAACAAGTACGGCAACATCATCTGGGGCTGCCTCCTGGCCATCCTCATCATAGGCCTCGGCATCCTCGCATACGCCAAGTTCTATCTCCAGCCCAAGAAGGCCGAGGCTATGGAGCAGACCTATCCTGCCGAAACCAGTTTCCGCAGCGGCGAATACGACCTCGCCCTCAACGGTGACGGCAACGTCCTCGGTTTCTCCCAGGTCATCGAAGACTACGGCTCCAAGGCCGGCAAGGCCGTGTATCTCTACGCAGGCATCTGCGAGCTGAACCTCGGCAACTACGAGCAGGCCATCGCCTATCTCAAGAAATACAATGGCAAGGACGGCATCCTCGCCGCAAGGGCCCTCGCCTGCACGGGTGACGCCTACAGCGCACTCGAGGACTATAAGACCGCCCTCGGCTATTACGAGAAGGCCGCCGCGAGGGTTGACGACATGTACGCCGCATCCTACCTCCTCAAGGCCGGAGTGGTCTGCGAGGAACTCGGCGACAACGCCCGCGCCCTGGAATTCTACAAGAAGATCAAGGACAAGTATCCCCAGTCCAAGGAAGGATACGACATCGACAAGTACATCTCCAGGATCGAGAGCCAGTCCAAATAAGAACCGCTATGGGAAGAGCATTTGAATTCCGCAAGGAAAGGAAGTTCAAGCGTTGGGGCCATATGGCCAAGACCTTCACCAGAATCGGCAAGGAAATCACCATAGCCGTCAAGCAGGGAGGTCCCGACGTTGTTGGCAACCCCAGGCTCCGCGCCCTCGTGGCCGAAGCCAGGAGCGAGAACATGCCCAAGGAGAATGTCGAGAGGGCCATCAAGAAGGCCACCGAGAGCAAGCAGGGCGATTTCAAGGAAGTGACCTATGAAGGCTTCGGGCCTTTCGGCATCGCCTATCTCGTGGAGACGGCCACCGACAACACCACCCGCACCGTCGCCAACGTCCGCAGCTATTTCACCAAGATGGGAGGCAGCCTCGGCACCAGCGGCAGCGTCTCCTTCATGTTCGACCACAAGTGCGTGTTCCGCATCAAGGAGGACCCCGCCAACCCCATCGACATCGAGAGCCTCGAGCTTGACCTCATCGACTACGGAGCCGAGGAGGTCTTCGAGGAGACCGAGGTGGACGAGGACGACAACGAGACCAGGAACATCGTCATCTACGGTAGCTACGAGTCCTACGGCACCATCCAGAAGTACATCGAAGACAACGGCTTCGACCTGGCTTCCGGAGGTTTCGAGAGGATTCCCAACACCGACCTCAAGGATGTCACCCCCGAGCAGAGGGAGACCCTCAACAAGCTCACCGACCTTCTTGAAGACGACGAAGACGTCACGAACGTCTACACCAACATGAAGCCCGCAGAGGAATAAAAGGCTTTAAATCCTTAAAAGTTGCTGTACGGCCGGAGTTTTATCGCTCCGGCCGTTTTTTTGATTGCTATTTGTGTAATATTTATATATATTTGTATGATAAAGAATATCAATATGAGTATACAGCAGGACAACATCCGGAAACTTGTGGAAAGACGTTCCAAGGCCCGTCTGGGCGGAGGACAGAAAAGAATCGACGCCCAGCACGCCAAGGGCAAGCTGACGGCGCGCGAAAGGCTTTCCCTCCTTCTGGACGAAGGCAGTTTCGAAGAATACGACATGTTCATGCACCATAGGTGCACCAATTTCGGCATGGACGCCTCCCATCCCGACGGGGACGGGGTGGTGACCGGCTGCGGCACCATCTCAGGGAGGCTCGTGTATGTATATGCACAGGATTTCACCGTGTCCGGAGGCTCCCTTTCCAAGACGATGTCGGAGAAGATCTGCAAGGTGATGGACATGGCGGCCAGGAACGGCGCCCCGTGCATCGGGCTTAACGATTCCGGAGGGGCCAGGATCCAGGAAGGCATCGATTCCCTTGCCGGATACGGCGAGATCTTCGAGCGCAACATCCTCTATTCCGGCGTCGTCCCCCAGATCAGCGGAATATTCGGTCCCTGCGCCGGCGGAGCGGTCTACTCCCCCGCCCTCACCGATTTCACGGTAATGGTGAAGGATACGTCATATATGTTCCTCACCGGCCCGGCCGTGGTGAAGAGCGTCCTCGGAGAGGATGTCAGCCAGGAGGAACTCGGAGGCGCCCGGGTCCACTCCTCCAAGAGCGGAGTTGCGGATTTCGCAGCAGAGAACGAAGAGGACGGCATAAGGATCATCAGGGAACTCCTGAGTTACCTTCCCCAGAACAATGCGGAAGAAGCCCCCAGGACGGCCACGGCCGATCCCCTATCCCGGGTTGACGACCTCCTCAACGAGATAATCCCGGACAATCCCAACAAACCCTACGACATGTACCGGGTCATCTCCGGAATCGTGGACGACGGGGTTTTCTTCGAGATCCACAAGGAATTCGCGAAGAATATCATAGTAGGTTTCGCCCGGATGAACGGACGGAGCGTGGGCATCGTGGCGAACCAGCCTGGAGTCCTCGCCGGGTCCCTTGACATCAATGCATCCCGCAAGGGTGCGAGGTTCGTCCGTTTCTGCGACGCCTTCAACATCCCCCTGGTCACGCTCGTGGATGTCCCTGGCTTCCTTCCCGGCACCCAGCAGGAATATGGGGCCGTGATCACCAACGGCGCCAAACTGCTCTACGCTTACGGCGAAGCCACCGTCCCCAAGGTGACGGTAACCCTCAGGAAGGCCTACGGAGGCGCCCATATCGTGATGAGCTGCAAGCAGCTCCGCGGGGACATCAATTACGCCTGGCCATCCGCCGAGATTGCGGTGATGGGTTCGGCCGGAGCGGTGAACGTGCTCTATGCAAAGGACATCAACGCCATCGAGGATCCCGAGGCCAAGGAAGAACTCCGGGCGGGCAAGAAGGCCGAGTACGAGGAACTCTTCAGCAACCCCTACCAGGCCGCCCAGAAGGGTTACATCGACGACGTCATCGAACCGCGCAACACCCGTTTCCGCGTAATCCGCGCCCTCGAGGAACTTTCCGGGAAGAAACAGGAACTCCCCGCCAAGAAGCACGACAACCTTCCCCTGTAGAGCTATGGACATCAGGAAAAAGATAATCGTTGCGGCAGTCCTGGCACTGAGCCTTTCGGCAGGTGCCCAGAACGTCTCCGACCTCATCGTCTCGGAAGTGATGCCGGTGCCCGACAGCACGTCCCTGATCGATGGCTACGGTGCGAAGACGGGCTGGATCGAACTGTTCAACGCCTCGCAGGGCACCGTCAACTTCGGCGGCTGCTTCCTCACCGACGACAGATCCGACCTCCAGAAGAGCCCGATTTCCACCCTGGACCGTTCCACAAGGCTTGGCCCCCGCCAAAGCGTCGTCTTCTATACGGGCGGACACAACGACAACGGCACTTACTACACCAGTTTCATCGTCCGCCCCGGCTCGACGGTCTATCTCGTCAGCAACGACGGCCGCACCATCGTGGATTCCCTCCAGGTCCCTTCCGACATCCCCGTGAGCATGTCCGCAGCCAAGTTCGCCCACGACAACAAGGCCCGCATCTTCGATGAGATAAGGGTATCCTCTCCTACTCCGGGAAGTTACAACGCCGGAGGCAGCCGGGAGACTGGAGCCCACAGGATGGGAAGGGAAGACCCCCACGGCTGGATACTCACGATGGTCGCAGTTTCCGTCGTATTCCTGGCCCTTATGCTTCTGTGGTGGCTATTCTCGATGCTTTTCAGGAAGAAGGACAAGACTCCCAAACCTTCCAGAGCGAAGGGCCTCACCCCTGAAGTTGCGGCCGCCATCTCAATGGCTCTCGAGGCCGAATTCGGCTCCGAGCCCGTCGCCGCCATATCGATGGCCCTACACGAGTTCCTTAACGACACAGTGCACGACAACGAGAGTTTCATCATTACCATAAATCCTTCCGCCACATCCCAATGGGCTCAGAAATCCCTGGGATTCAGGAGGTCTCCCAGATAATTCAATCGATAATAAATATCATCAAAATATGAAAGCGTACAAATACAAGATTAACGGGAAAGATTATGAGGTGGTCATTTCCGGCGTGAACGGGAACATCGCCGACGTAAGCGTCAACGGGACTCCTTACAAGGTGGAGATGGAAGACGCCCCCGCACAGGCAGTTCCTGCAGCCGCTCCCGTTGCGGCAGCGGCACCTGCCGCAGCTCCTGCACCCGCTCCCGCCCCTGCGGCTAAACCCGCCGGAGCAGGCAAGGCCGTCATCTCTCCCCTTCCGGGAGTAATCGTCGAAGTGTCCGTCAAGGAAGGCCAGAGCGTGAATGCAGGCGACAAGGTGGCCGTCATCGAGGCCATGAAGATGGAGAATGACATAGTCGCCGACATCGCGGGCACCGTCACCGCCATCCACATCTCCAAGGGTGACAGCGTCCTAGAGGGAGCCAAGATCGTAACCATCGCATAACAGGCGGGATGGAACAGATACTCGACAGCCTCCGCCAATTTTGGGAATTCACCGGCTTCTACAACTGTTCCTGGCAGAACCTGGTGATGATCGCGATAGGCATCGCCTTCATCACCGTGGCCATCCTAAAGGAATGGGAGCCCCTACTGCTGGTCCCCATCGGATTCGGAATGATCATCGGGAACATCCCCATGTTCCCCGGCCTCAATATCGGCATTTACGAGGACGGCTCCGTGCTCAACACCCTCTATCAGGGCGTGAGGCAGGGCTGGTATCCTCCCCTGATCTTCCTTGGAATCGGGGCGATGACCGACTTCTCGGCCCTTATATCCCAACCGCGGCTGATCCTGATCGGAGCCGCGGCACAGACGGGAATCTTCGGGGCCTATCTCCTCTCCCTCGCCCTGGGGTTCGCGCCCAACGAGGCGGGAGCCATTGGCATCATCGGAGGTGCAGACGGCCCTACCGCCATCTTCCTTTCCTCCAAGCTCGCACCTGACCTTATGGGAGCCATCGCCGTGTCGGCATATTCCTACATGGCCCTTGTACCGGTCATTCAGAGACCCATAATGATAGCCCTCACCACCAAGAAGGAGAGGCTCATCCGTATGCCCAAGCCCCGCCAGGTCAGCCAGAAGGAAAAGATCATCTTCCCCATCGTCGGTTTCCTCATCACCGCTTTCATAGTGCCTTCGGGACTTCCGCTGCTGGGAATGCTGTTCTTCGGCAACCTTCTGAAGGAGAGCGGAGTGACCAAGCGCCTGGCCAACACCGCCAGCAACGCCCTCATAGACATCGTCACCACTATGATCGGCCTCACCGTGGGCTGCTCCACCCAAGCCGACAAGTTCCTCACCGGCAATTCACTCAAGATATTCGTCCTAGGACTGGTCTCCTTCGTGATCGCAACCACCTGCGGAGTGCTCTTCGTCAAGTTGTTCAACCTGTTCCTCAAGGAAGGCAGGAAGATCAATCCGCTTATCGGAAACTCCGGAGTGTCCGCCGTCCCCGACAGCGCCAGGGTGAGCGAGAACGTGGGCAAGGAATTCGATCCCAACAACCACCTGCTGATGCACGCGATGGGACCGAACGTGGCGGGAGTCATCGGCTCGGCCGTGGCCGCCGGTATCCTGCTGGGCTTCCTTGGTTAGGATACACATAGACAAGAAACAAGCATAACACTGACTGATAATGCAAGACAAACTTCAGGAACTTACCGACAAGCTCTATAAGGAGGGTTTGTCAAAGGGCAAGGCCGAGGGAGAAGCTATCCTGGCCAAGGCCAACGAAGAGGCTGGGAAGATAATAGACCGCGCCAGGGAAGAGGCCCTCGCAATCACAGGAAAGGCCCGCAAGGATGCGGATGATTTCACGGCAAAGGTTCACAGCGACCTCAAGATGGCTTCCGAGCAGGCCCTGCAGGCCACCAGGAACGACATCGAGAACCTGCTGGTGGGCAAGATGGCCGGCGAGGGAGTGGGCAAGGCCCTTTCCGATCCGGACTACATCAAGCGCATCATAACGGCCGTGGCCGAGAAGTTCGACGCCACCCAGCAATGCGACCTTTCCCTCATCCTTCCCGAATCGATGAAGAAGGAACTGGAGCCCTTCGTCGCAGGAGAGCTCTCGAAGGCCCTTGGCAAGGGGGTTTCCGCCGAATTCTCAAGGAAGACCCCTGGCGGGTTCTCCATAGGCCCCAAGGACGGAAGCTGGTTCATAAGCCTCACCGAAGAAACGTTCAAGTCGCTCATAGGAAATTACCTAAGGCCTGCAACAAAAAAGTTCCTCTTCGGCGAATAAATGAACAATTACGAATATATAGTCGCCTCGCTCCCCGTACTCACCACAGATATGAGGGAGAAAGGCGGCCCCGACCCCGAAGGCCTCGTGGGATGGATCAGGAGCCAGTGCTCCGACCGAGACAACGCATTGATCGACATTCTCGAAGCGGGTTTCGACGGAGAATCCCTCGATGAGGAGTTCTACCGCAAGGCCCTCTCTTCCGGGAACGGTTTCCTGAAGGGATTTTTCTCCTACGACCTCACGATGAGGAACGAGAAGGTCCGCTGGCTCAACAAGGCCCTCGGCCGTCCCGAAGGACAGGACGTGGTGGCCGGACCGGAGCCCAGGCCCGAGGACGTGGCTGAAATCGCCGGAGCCCTCGGTACGGACGACATCCTGGGCCGGGAAAAAGCCCTCGACGACCTCCTCTGGGGGAAAATCGCCTCGCTGACCACGTTCAGCTACTTTGACATCGACGCCGTCCTCGCCTTCCTGGCGAAGATGAACATCATCAGGAGATGGATGGTGCTGGACGATGAAACGGGAAGGGAGATGTTCCAGAACCTTGTGGACGAGGTGAGGGGAACCTTCAAGGGAGTCAATTACAAACCAGACAATCAAACAGACACCATATTATGAAAACCACAGGAAAGGTGACCGGCATAGTGTCCAACCTCGTCACGGTCGAGACTCAGGGTCCGGTGTCGGAGAACGAGATCTGCTACATCGATCTTGACGGCACCCGCCTGATGTCGGAGGTCATCAAGGTTAACGGAAACAGGGCCTCGGTTCAAGTGTATGAGAGCACCCGCGGCCTGGCCAACGGCGCCATGGTGGAATTCGAGGGGAAAATGCTCGAAGCCACCCTCGGTCCCGGCCTGCTGTCCAGCGTGTACGACGGCCTCCAGAACAACCTTACCACGATGGAGGGAGTCTTCCTCAAGAGAGGAGAGTACACCTCCCCCCTCGACCACGGGAAGCTATGGGACTTCACTCCACTGGCCGAACCCGGACAGAAAGTCACGGGTGCCGACTGGCTCGGAGAGGTCACCGAAGGCTGGCTGCCCCACAAGATAATGGTTCCCTTCTCAATGAAAGAGGAATATACCGTCAAGAGCGTGGCCCCGGCAGGAAAGTACAACATCGACGAGACCATAGCCGTGGTCACGGATTCCGCCGGAGAGGAGATTAATATCACCATGACGCAGAAATGGCCGGTTAAGGTAGCCGTGAGGAACTACCGCGAAAAGCCCAGGCCCGAGAAGGTGATGGAAACCGGCGTCAGGACCATCGACACCCTCAACCCCATAGCGGAGGGAGGCACGGGCTTCATCCCCGGTCCCTTCGGCTGCGGCAAGACCGTGCTCCAGCACGCCATCGCCCGCCAGGGAGACGCCGACGTCATCGTGATGGCCGCCTGCGGTGAACGAGCCAACGAGGTGGTGGAGATCTTCACGGAATTCCCCGAACTGATCGACCCCCACACCGGCAGGAAACTGATGGAGCGGACCACCATCATCTGCAACACCTCCAATATGCCAGTGGCCGCCCGAGAGGCTTCGGTCTATACGGCAATGACCATATGCGAGTATTACCGGGCGATGGGTCTGAAGTGCCTCCTTCTCGCAGACTCCACCTCCCGTTGGGCCCAAGCCCTGAGGGAAATGTCCAACCGAATGGAGGAACTCCCCGGAGCAGACGCCTTCCCCGTTGACATATCTTCCATCATTTCCAGTTTCTACGCCCGTGCCGGAATGGTCGTCCTCAACAACGGTCAGAGGGGCGCCGTGACCTTCATCGGAACGGTGTCCCCCGCCGGAGGAAACCTGAAGGAACCTGTGACCGAATCCACCAAGAAGGCCGCCCGCTGCTTCTACGCCCTCGAACAGCACAGGGCCGACCAGAAGAGGTATCCTGCCATCAGCCCAATGGATTCCTATTCCAAATACCTGGAATATCCAGAAATCCGCAAATGGCTCGACGAGAACGTGGAAGAAGGGTGGGTCGAGAAGGTGGCCAGGGTCAAGAACCTCCTCCGCCAGGGAAAGGACGCCAGCGACCAGATCAACATCCTCGGAGACGACGGCGTGCCCGTCAGCTACCACGAGACTTTCTGGAAGTCCGAACTTATCGACTATACCTTCCTCCAGCAGGACGGTTTCGACCCGGTCGACTGCCTTACCCCCTGGGACAGGCAGAAATATATGCTGGACCTGGTCCTCGATATCTGCGAGCGCCCCTTCGGGTTCGATGATTTCGAGGAATGCCGCGACTACTTCAAGGAAATCATCAACGTGATACGCCAGATGAACTATTCCGAATTCAAGGGCGACGCCTTCAATAAGTTCAACCACCAACTTGACAAACTTCTCGAGGAAAATGGCAAATAAGGCATACCAACGAATATACACCCGCCTGGAATCCATTACCAAGGCGACCGTATCCCTCAGGGCTACGGGGGTTTCCAACGACGAACTCGCCATCGTGGCCGGACGCCTTGCACAGGTTGTCCGCACCAAGGGCGACGTCGTCACCCTCCAGGTTTTCTCGGGGACCGAAGGCATCCCCACGAACGCAGAAGTGATGTTCATGGGGGTTCCCCCTACCCTCAAGGTCAGCGACTCCCTTGCAGGACGCTTCTTCAATGCGTACGGCCATCCTATCGACGGAGGTCCCGAGGTAGAAGGCGAAGAGAGGGAGATCGGAGGACCTTCCGTCAACCCCTACAAGCGCCGCCAGCCCTCTCAGCTGATTCCTACCGGCATCGCGGGCATTGACCTCAACAACACCATCGTGTCCGGCCAGAAGATTCCATTCTTCGCCGACCCCGACCAGCCTTACAACCAGGTGATGGCCGACGTGGCGATGCGCGCCGACGTCGACAAGATCATCCTCGGAGGTATGGGCCTCTCCAACGATGACTATCTCTTCTTCCGCCATTCCTTCGAAGACGCCGGAGCCCTCGACAAGATCATCTCCTTCGTCAACACCACGGAAGACCCTACCGTCGAGAGGCTCCTCATTCCCGACATGGCCCTGACGGCGGCGGAGTATTTCGCAGTTGACAGGAACCAGAAGGTCCTCGTCCTCCTCACGGACATGACGCTCTACGCCGACGCCCTGTCCATCGTGAGCAACCGTATGGACCAGATTCCCTCGAAGGATTCGATGCCCGGTTCCCTCTATTCCGACCTCGCGAAAATCTACGAGAAGGCCGTGCAGCTTCCCACCGGAGGTTCCATCACCATCATAGCGGTGACCACCCTCAACGACGGGGACATCACCCACGCCATTCCCGACAACACCGGCTATATCACTGAAGGACAGCTCTTCCTGAGGGCGGACCCCGATTCCGGAAAGGTCATCATAGACCCCTTCCGCTCCCTCTCGCGACTCAAGCAGAACGTCCAGAACAAGAAGACCCGCGAGGACCATTCCCAGGTGATGAACGCCGGGGTGCGCCTCTACGCGGACGCCCAGAACGCAAAGACCAAACTGGAGAATGGCTTCGACCTCTCCGACTACGACCGCCGCTGCCTCGCCTATGCGAAGGATTACGCAACAAAACTCCTCGCCATCGACGTCAACATATCCATTGAAGACATGCTCGACACGGCCTGGGGCCTGTTCGCGAAATACTTCTCGAAGGCCGAGACCGGCATCAAGCAGCAGTTCATCGACAAATACTGGAAAGGCTGACGATGGCTATCAAGTTCCAATACAACAAGACTTCTCTGAACGAAATCACGAAGCAGCTGAAAGTCAGGCAGAACGCCCTCCCTACCCTGCAGAACAAGGAGAGCGCCCTGAGGCTGGAGGTGCGCCGTGCGAAGGAACGTTCGGAGCAGCTTCTTAAGGACCTGGACGCCTCGATTTTGAAATATGACTATCTCTCAGCCCTCTGGAACGAATTCGACCCTGGCCTGATCAGGATTACGGACGTGGACCTCGAGACCGTGAAGGTGGCGGGAGTGAAGACCCCTCAGCTGAAGGACATCCACTACGAGATCCGCCCCTTCAACGCCTTCGTAAAGCCGGCCTGGTACGCCGACGGGGTGGCCATCCTCAAGGAACTCTCCAGCCTCGGGATAGAGTCTGAGGTCTGCAAGGAGAAGGCCAGGATCCTGGACTGGCAGAGAAAGAAGACCACGCAGAAGGTCAACCTGTATGAGAAGGTCCAGATCCCGGGATACCAGGAGGCCATCAGGAAGATAAAGAGATATATGGAAGACGAGGAGAATCTCTCCAAGGCCTCGTCGAAGATAGTGAAGAACCGTCACCAGGAAGAAGAGGAGGCAGGATCATGATAGACAGGATGACAAAATACTCCTTCATCCTCCTGAGCGGGAAGGCTGAAGATTTCCTGAAAGACCTCGAAGGTCTGGGCGTAGTGGACATAACCCGGTCCGAGAAAGCGGTGGACGAAGTCTCCGCCGCGGATATGGGGCGCTGCGCCTCCCTGAAGGCGGCGGCCGACAGGCTTTCCTCCCTCAAGTTCGATTCCGACCCTGACCGGGAGAAGATCGAGGCCGCATCATTCACTGCCCGTCCGGAGGGCGACACACTTACAGCCTACCAGGAGACCGACAGGCGCCTGAATGAACTGAAGGGAGAGATCGCAGCCGCACGCAAAGAGGTGGAGAACCGCCGCGCCTGGGGCGCTTTCGACCCTTCCCTGCTTCAGGAACTTGACGGCCATGGTCTCAAGGTGCGTTTCTACCGTACCACGAAAAAGACCTATGATCCCCAGTGGGCCCAGGAATACGCTCTGAAGGAAATCTTCGACGACGGGAAGAACGTCTGGTTCGTCACAGTTTCCGACGATCCAGGCTACACCTTCCCCATTCCCGAGACCTCAGCGCCGGAAGGAGACATTCGCGCCGCCGAAGATGTCCTGGCAGGAAAACTGGACGAAGAGGCAAGGTGCAAGGGCGCTTTGCTCGCCCTTAAATCCTGCACCGAAGACCTCAGGAACGAATATTCAGAAAAGAATGCCTCTCTGCAGCGATATCTTGCCGGCGCGAATGCGGGCAAGGCTGCCGAAGACCATATCACGACCTTCGAAGGGTTCGCCCCGGAAAGCGAGGACGGACGCCTCGCCGCCGCCTTCGACTCGATGGACGTCCTTTACATAAAGGAACCAGCACAGGTCGCGGACAATCCTCCCATCAAGCTGAAGGGCAACAAGTTCACCCGGATGTTCACGGTCCTTACCGACATGTACGGCCGTCCGGACTACAATGAATTCGATCCCACACCCTACCTGTCCATATTCTTCCTCCTCTTCTTTGCTATGTGCATGGGAGACGCAGGATACGGACTCGCCCTCATCGTGATAGGATTTCTCCTGCGCAAATCCGAAGGGATGAAAGACCTCTCCCCGCTGGTGATGACACTCGGTGCGGGTACTTTCGTCATAGGGATAGTGATGCACACCTTCTTCGGATACGACATCTCGGCCGCGGCCTGGGTGCCCGGATGGCTGAAGAAATGCATGGTGACGGGCAATATCGCCGGCTTCGACGCCAACATGGTCCTGTCAATCATCATCGGTGTCATACATCTGTGCCTGGCCTTCTGCCTGAAAGCCATCTACGCCACGAAAAAGAACGGCTTCGCCCACTCCCTCGGGACCTGGGGCTGGACATTGCTCATCGTGGGCGGAGTCATCATAGGGGCTGTTTCCCTGACGGGAGCCCTGAGTTCGGCGGTCACGAAATGGATAGTGATAGCCCTCGGAGTCGTTTCCGCCGCAGGCATCTTCCTGTTCAGCGACATCGACCGGAGCCCCGTCAAGAACATCGGGCCAGGCCTTTGGGAGACCTACAACACGGCCACGGGCCTGCTCGGCGACGTGCTCAGCTATCTCCGCCTCTATGCCCTCGGGCTTGCCGGAGGAATGCTCGGAAAAGCGTTCAACGACATCGCCGCGATGACGCTCGGCGACGGAGGGATAAGCCTCGGCTGGATATTTTTCGCCGTCATCTTCGTGGTCGGGCACGCGCTCAACCTCGCAATGTGCTGCCTGGGAGCCTTTGTCCACCCGCTCCGACTGAACTTCCTCGAATTCTTCAAGAACAGCGGATATGAAGGTAAAGGCAGAATGTACAGACCAATAACAAATAAACAAAATCAATAAACACGTTATGAATCAGATTCTCGGTTATCTCGGACTCGGACTGATGCTCAGTCTCGCCGGTGTAGGAAGTGCAATCGGCACCACCATCGCCGGAAACGCCGCGGAAGGTGCGCTCAAGGCAGCGCCCGAAAAGTCAAGCAGTTACCTGATCCTTTCCGCCCTCCCCGCCACGCAGGGTATCTACGGATTCGTGGGCTTCTTCATGTGGCTGCTCGTCTATAAGTTCGACTTCGCGGCCAACGGACCCCTCCTCTTCGGTGTCGGAATCGGCGTCGGCATCGTCTGCCTGATCTCCGCCATCCGCCAGGGACAGGTCTGCGCCAACGGTATAGTGGGCATCTCCCAGGGACACGACGTCCAGACCAACACCCTCATCTACGCCGCCCTTCCCGAGTTCTACGCCATCCTCGGACTGGTGGGCGCCCTGATGCTCGTCCTTGCGATTTAAGGATATGGCCCTCATCAAATCCATTTCCGGCATACGGGGCACCATAGGAGGCGCTCCGGGTGACAACCTTACCCCGGTGGACATCGTAAAGTTCACCTATGCCTATTGCACAAGACTGCGGCAGAGGTTTCCCAAACCTGCCGGGGAACGCTATAAGGTAGTGGTCGGCAAAGACGGACGTATCTCCGGATCCATGGTGGAAAACCTTGTGGTCGGAACCCTCGTCTCCTGTGGCGTCGATGTGGTCAAGGCCGGATATGCCTCCACGCCCACGACTGAGATGGCCGTCATCCTGTCCAAGGCAGACGGCGGCATAATCATCACCGCCTCCCACAACCCCCGCCAGTGGAACGCCCTCAAGCTCCTGAACGAGAAGGGAGAATTCCTCAGCGCCGCCGAAGGCCAGGCCGTCCTGGACTGCGCGGAAAAAGGAGATTTCGATTTCGCCTGCGTTGACTGTCTCGGCAAGGTCAGCGAACACGATTTCACCGACGAGCACATCCAGGCGGTCATCGACCTGAAGGACGTAGAAGAGGACTGGATCAGGGATGCCGGCTTCACGGTCGTCCTGGACCCGGTCAATTCGGTAGGTGCCATCATACTGCCCCGCCTTCTCGAAAGGCTCGGTGTGAACTGCATAACCATCAACCACGAAGTCACGGGTGATTTCGCCCACAACCCGGAACCCCTTCCCTCCAACCTCAAGGAACTCAGCGAGGCCGTGCTGCAGTACCACGCCGACCTCGGAATCTCGGTCGATCCCGACGTAGACCGCCTGGCATTCATCTGCGAGGACGGCACCCCCTTCGTGGAGGAGAATACCCTCGTGGCCGTGGCCGACTACCTCTTTGAACGGGCCGCCAAAGTGGCTGATGCCGCGAATATCAGCCTGATGGAAGCCACAGCCCCCTTCGCACCGGTGTCCGTCTCGAACCTTTCTTCTTCGAGGGCCCTCAGGGACGTGACCGAGAAATGGGGAGGCCAGTACTTCGCTTCGGCGGTCGGGGAGGTAAACGTCACCACCCTCATCCACGAGAAGGAAGCCCTGATCGGAGGCGAGGGCAACGGAGGAGTCATCTTCCCCGCAATCCACGCCGGACGCGACGCGATGGTTGGTGTAGGGCTCTTCCTGAGCTATATGGCCGCAAAGAAGAAGAAAGTCAGCGAGATCAAGGCGGCGCTTCCGCAGTATTCCATCGTGAAGAACCGCATCGACTTGAGCGACAGCGCATTGATCGACAGGATCCTCTCTGAGGTCAAGGAGAGATACTCATCACAGAAAGTGAATGACATCGACGGCGTCAAGGTGGATTTCGAGGATTCCCGTTCCTGGGTGCACCTGCGCCGCTCCAACACAGAGCCGATCATCCGGATATATTCCGAGGCACCGACCGCCGACGAGGCCCAGGAGCTTGCCGACGAGGTGATCGCCATCGCAAAGAAAGTCATCGGACAATAATATGTTCTCGTTCAGGACCACCCCTCTGGAAGACCAGATAGACAAGGCCCTGCTGGACGGCAGGGTGGGCTGCTTCTGCACCCAGAACTGCTGGGACACCGGAAGGGACAGGTATATGTACGACCTGTTCCGGGAGAGGGGCAACCTGGCGAAAGTCTTTTCCCCAAAATACGCCGAGCTCACCCCGGGAACGAATCACATCGCCTTCGAGACCGGGGAACTCAGCGGGCTGGACGCCATCGTCGTGGAAATCCAGGACGTTGGAGCCAGGTATTTCAACTACACCAGGGACGTGATGGACCTGATGGAAACCCTGGCCGGGATGGAAGACTCCCCCGCCCTGTACATAGTCGACCACATAAACCCTGCCGGCAGGGTCGTGGAGGGCACCATTCCTTCGGGAAAGATGGAATTCCACGTCCCGGGAGTGGTTCACCGTCACGGACTCACCCTCGGGGAACTCTGCAACCTTTATTATTCCGAGATCGGCGCCAGATTCCCCCTCCACGTCATTTCCGCCCTGGCTTCAGATTCCACAAGGCAGATACTCCCATGGACTATAGCCCCCGCCTCGGACATCCCCGGAATGTTCACCTGCCTGATGTACAGCGGCGGCGGCCTCTGGAACAACACCACCATCACCCCCGGGATCGGTACTTCCCGTCCTTACGAGTATTTCGGCGCACCTTTCATCATGCACAGCCCCCTTGAGAGGATTCCCGCCCCTGCGGGAGTGATGATGAGGCCCTGCACTTTCACTCCTGCCACTGGACTTTACGAGGGGCAACTCTGCCACGGCTACCAGATAATGCTGGAGCCGGGCACCCAGTACCACTCCCTGCTTCATACCATCCAGCTGGTCAGATACTTCCTGGGCAGGTATTCCCAGTTCGAACTCCATCCCGAGTTCGAAACGAAGATGGCCGACGCACGCATAATGGAATACATCCGGGGCAACGTTTCCCTGCAGGAGACGCGCGAGCACATCAAGGCCGGGGAGCAGAAATGGATCCGCAAGGCGAAGCGTTTCTCCCTCTATCCCGACCAGCCGTACAGGATTAAATAAAAATTTCGGGAAGATTTTGAAAATAGGAAATCAAGTGCTATATTTGCCGTCCATTTAAAAACAACAGACAATGAAAAAAGGAATTCATCCCGAAACCTACCGTCTTGTAGCTTTCAAGGATATGTCCAACGACACTGTGTTTATCACCCGCTCTTGCGCCGAGACCAAGGAGACTCTGATGGTGGACGGAGTCGAATATCCCGTAGTTAAGATCGAGATTTCCAATACCTCGCATCCTTTCTACACCGGCAAAGTCAAGCTCGTGGACACCGCTGGCCGCGTGGATCAGTTCTATCAGAGATACAAGAGCAGGAAGAAATAATTTCCTTCCTGACAAGGTTGAAAAGGATGGCGTCAATGACGGCCATCTTTTTTTTTGCTCTTCCCCCCTCTCTCCCCGGGGAATGGATTCCCAACGCTCCCAGATACACGGCTGACGCCGCAATGCTCGCTTATGGGAATCCATCCTCCGGTAATGATATCCTTTGAATCAAAAAAAATTTGGAGGATGATATTTTTTGTATATCTTTGCAGTCCACCGATAACGCTGGGTTCGTATAACGGTCAGTACACAAGATTCTCAATCTTGTAATATGGGTTCGATTCCCGTACCCAGTACGACGGCTTCACAGCCGTTAGAAGAAAGGTTATGCCATGGAGGGGAGGCTGCCTTTCTTCTTTTTTTTATTTCCTCCACGCCTGTAGAAAACAAATAATGACGAAAAGAATCCTTCTGGCTGCATTCTGCATCTTTCTGGCCATCACCGTCAACTCCCAAAACATCGGAGACGCATTCAAAGGCATACTGCCGGTTACAGACCCGTCCATGAAGATAAGCCTCAACGGGACGTGGGCCCTCAAGGTGGTGGAAGGCATCACGGATGACATTTCCGTGCCTGCGGAAGACCCTTCCTGGGGCAGCATACCTGTCCCCGGATGCTGGGAAACCTACGGCTTTTGGCACACCAATTACGCCAAGACACAGCCGATTTCCGGCTACTACCGGACGTCTTTCCGTGTGCCTGCAAGGTGGAAAGGACAGAGGATCGTCCTGAGGTTTGACGGAGTCCTTTACGGCTATGACCTCTGGGTCAACGGACACTACGCCGGGACCTGGCATTCGGGATATAACACCGCCCTTTTCGACGTCACCCCATTCCTGAACGAAGGTTCTGTGGACCAGGAACTCGCAATGCGGGTCATCTCGCAGCACGAGAGCTACGGCTTCGACATCAACGACGACTGGTCGCCCTGCGGCATCATCCGGGACGTTTCAATGGTGGCGGTTCCCGAAACACATCTTTCCGACCTGACCATCCATGCGGACCTGTCTGGAGAGGTAAAGGTGGACGCCAGGATAGCGGGAGCGGACAAGGACACAAGGGTAATCAATGAAATCCTTGATGCGGACGGGAAGGTCGTCGGAAAGTCCAGGGTAAGCGATCCGAAACCCTGGACAGCCGAAACCCCGTACCTGTATACTCTACGGACCAGGCTGATGCGGAAGAACAAGGTCCTCCAGACCTTCGAGCACAAATTCGGATTCAGGGAACTCACCATCGACGGGAAGGTCATCAAACTCAACGGACAGCCGATAAAATTCCGTGGAGTCGCCAACCACGCCACCGACCCGTTCACGATGAAGGTCATCTCCGACTCCCTGCTGCTGAAAGACATGACATTGATGAAGGAGGCCGGCGTAAACTGCATACGTACCTCCCACTACCCGAGGGAACCGCGTTTCTACGAACTCGCCGATTCCCTTGGATTCTACATAATCGATGAAGTACCCTTCGGCTACGGCGAGGAACATCTCAACGACCCGGATTATTATGAAATACTAAGGTACAGGGCTGAAGCCACCATCATGAGGGACAAGAACCATCCCTGCGTGCTGATATGGAGCGTAGGCAATGAGAACGACCTCACCGACATCTGCATCGAAGTTGGGAAATACGTGAAGTCCATTGATTCCACGAGGCCCATCTGTTACCCTCAGATAGGAAGTTATTTCACAGGTCTTAACTACGATCTCCCCTCTTTCATAGACATTTACGCCCCACACTATCCCCGCATCAACGACCTTCTCGGTTTCTACCGGAGAAGCGACCGTCCTGTCATTTTCACCGAATACTGCCATTCCCTGGGCAACTCCTTCGAAGACCATGACATAATGTGGGAGATCATAGAGCGCACCCCCTGGCTCGCCGGAGGCTGCGTATGGGAATGGGTGGACCAGGGCGCCCCGTTCAAAGATGCCGGCAAGAAGGCAAACGGATTCTATGGATTCGAATACAAGATCTATACATCGGAAACAGGAGGTTTCGACCTCAGCGAGGACGACCTCATGGACGGGATGCTCTACCCCAACAGGATTCCCCTTCCCAACTATTATGAACTCCGGCACAACTACGCCCAGGCGGCCGTTACGGACAGCATCCTCACCGCAGGAAGCCCGCTCCATATCCGCAACCGCTATGATTTCATCAACCTCAAGGGGAACGTCACTTTCGACTGGACCCTGACGGAAGACAGGGATACTGTCGCAAGGGGTTCATTCTCACCCGACTGCCCCCCTCGAAGTACGGTAGAATGGGAACCCGGAGAACTTTACTCCCCCGGGAAAGGCGGCATACGTATCCTGAACCTTGAAGTTTCCGACGCCCACGGACGTATCATCAACCGGCAGTCCGTTCCCGTCATGCCGTCCGACCCCGCTTCCCGCATCATCGCGAGACTCGACAGGGATTCCGGCGACCCCATCGACGCCATGCAGGAAGGCCCCTTGGTGAGGGTAGGCCGCAAGGCCACCCTTACCGAAATCAAGAGACTCAAAGGCAGAAGGTTCGAGCGCTATCTGCTCAGGCTCTCTCCTGACGGCTCCCGGGCGGGGCAGATAAAGACGTCCATAAAGACGGGAAAGGCCGGGAACGCCACCCGGGTATCATTCTCTCTGACTCCGGCAAAGATGGAAATGGCTCTGACGGAGTTCGGCGTCGCCTTCCTGCTCAACCCCGCCATAGACAGGGTACAGTGGATCGGCAACGGCGTGATGCCGACATATCCCGGAAGGTACAGGGCCGGCAGGTATGGCTTCTGGGCCCTTCACAAGGACGACCTGTATTTCGAAGGCAACCGCCGCGGCGTCGATGCGGCCCTCCTGACGGACAGGGACGGCAACGGAGTCCTGATGCTCTGCCGCAGCGGGGACATCAGTTTCGAACAGACCGACAAGGGCATTGTCTTGACTTACAACGCCGCCGTTTCCGGAATGGGACCGAAATTCAATAGGTCTTCCCACACCGTCATGGCCGATGCCATCGGCACCGTCAGCGGCGAGTTCTACCTCTACAAGGTAGAAGCAGGCAGCGCGCCCCGGATCCTGAAGGACCTCTTCCTCTCCCCTGACGGCGTCCCCACCCCCTTCCACCCCTTCCTGACCCAGTACGACACCTATCTCATGCGTTTCGACGACATCGTCCAGTAAGACTCCTCTTGCACCTTGCTGTAGAAATGGTTATATTTGTGGATGGGTTAAAATCTCAAAGCCATGAATACATTCAAGAAAATTGCGCTGTGGACACTGGCTGTGATCATCGTGGGCCTGGCGGCCTTCTTCGCCATCCGGTTCTATTTCGTCTTCGGCGACGGCGTAAAAGCAGGTGAACTCAACCAATTCACCCTCAAGGGAGTAGTCTTCAAGACCTACGAAGGCAGGCTGATACAGGCGGGATTCAAGGGTTCCAACATGAGCGTAATCACCTATGGGAACGGCGACAGCAACGCCGTAGGTTCCTACGTGTTCGAGTTCTCCGTGACCGACAAGGCCGTGGCCGACGAGCTGATGCGCTGCAGCGGCAAGACGGTTGAACTACACTACAAGGAATATTTCGGCGCCCTCCCCTGGAGGGGAATGCAGAAACATATAGTGGACAGGATAGTGGCGGTACACGAAAACACATCATCCCAATTCTATGATTCGGAATAGCCTGACGGCCGCAGCCGTCCTCATCCTCCTCTCCCCCGCGGCATTCGCCCAGAGCGGGGTCGTCTCCGTCCATCCGGCCTCCAACCCGGACGGAAAGGTCCTCACTATGGAAGATGCCATAGTCAACCCTGCCACAAGGCCGCAGAGGGCCTATCCGAGATGGGTGGATTCCAAGACATACACCCTCTATCAGGGAGGAGATTGGAAATTCTTCGACATATCCGGAAAGGAAGTTAACAGGAAAGACCTGAAGCCTCAGGCCATGCAGCCGAGGACCATCAACAAGGGTAAAAGCCTGTGTATCCTTGATCCAAAGGGAGATACCGTGACCGTGGCGAACAGCGAATCCGACCAAATCACCTACGGGCAGAGCGTCAGCCGCAACGAATTCGGCATCAATGGGGGCATATTCTGGTCCCCCTCGGGCACCCGCCTGGCTTTCTACCGCAAGGACGAGTCCAAGGTGACCGACTTCCCCCTGCTTGACATAACCACCAGGACAGGCTCCCTCGTGAACATCAAATATCCCATGAACGGAATGGCCTCCGAGGTCGTTTCCCTCGGAATATATGACACACGCACGGGCAAGACGGTCTGGGCCGACGTCACCGACTTCGACGACGACCGCTATCTCACCAACATCTCCTGGTCCCCCGACGACAGATATGTCTTCATCCAGGTGCTCGACCGTACCCAGAAGCACTGCCGCCTGAACCAGTACAGGGCCGATGACGGCTCTTTCGTGAGAACCATCCTCTCCGAGGACAATCCCAGATACACCGAGCCCCTCGACCCCATCCGATTCCTGAAGGGGAAAAATGAATTCATTTACAGGACTGACAACAGGGACGGCTACAGGAACCTCTATCTCTGCGACACCCTCGGAACGGTACGCAGGCTCACCGCGGTGAACGCTGACGTGGAATATGTGGGCAACGACGGAGAGACCGTGTGGTACACTTCCGCCGAAGTCTCCCCCGTAGAGAACCATCTCTTCAAGGTCAGCCTTTCCTGGAAGAAGAACCAGCAGGGAGTTGACCTCGTGAAAATCGGTAAGCCCGTACGCCTCACCAAGGAGGAGGGCTGGCACGACATCTCGATGGATCCGGACTGCAAGTTCTACGTGGACGTCTGGTCGAGCCTCAACGTGCCCGGCGTGGCCAACCTGATGACCTCGGACGGCCAGAGGGTCCGCAACCTGATGACCGCCCCCGACCCCCTCGCCGATTACGCCCAGTGCGAGGTGGATTTCGGCACGGTGAAGAGCGCTGACGGCAAATACGACAACTGGTACAGGCTTTTCAAGCCGCTTGGCTTCGATCCTTCGAAGAAATATCCGGTAATCCTGTATGTATATGGAGGACCCCATTCCCAGATGGTCAACGACAGCTGGCTCGGCCAGGTGAGGATGTGGGAGATGTATATGGCCCAGAGGGGCTATGTGGTCTATGTCCAGGACAACAGGGGCACCCAGAACAGGGGTGAAGAATTTGAGAAGGTCATCCACCGCCAGTGCGGACAGAACGAGATGGCCGACCAGATGGAAGGCATCAAGATGCTGAAATCCCTTCCCTGGGTGGATGCCGACAGGATCGGAGTACACGGCTGGAGTTACGGAGGCTTCATGACCATCTCCCTTATGACCAACTATCCGGATGTGTTCAAGGTCGGAGTTGCCGGAGGTCCCGTGATAGACTGGAAATGGTATGAGATAATGTATGGAGAGAGGTATATGGACACCATGGAAACCAATCCCGAAGGATTTGCGAAGACTTCCCTCATAAACAAGGCGAAGGACCTCAGGGGCAAGCTCCTCATCTGCCAGGGCGCCATCGACAATACCGTGGTCTGGGAGCACAGCCTCAGCTTCGTCCAGGAATGCATCAGGAACAATGTCCAGGTGGATTATTTCCCCTACCCCGTGGCTGAACACAACGTGATGGGCAGGGACCGTATCCACCTGATGGACAAGGTTTCAAATTATTTCAACGATTATCTTTAGAAATCAACCGTTTACGATATGAGCAACAACGAATTCGAAAAATACGCAACGCTGGGAAGGGGTATCAGTTCCCTCACCCTCGACAGGTACCGCAGCGCCACCGACACCTACATCAACCCTACTATCATCGAAGAGCGCAAGCTGAACGTTGCAAGCATGGACGTTTTCTCCCGCCTTATGATGGACAGGATCATTTTCCTCGGTGTCCCCATCGACGACGACGTGGCCAACATCATCCAGGCCCAGCTCCTCTTCCTTGCCTCCACCGACAGCAACGCCGACATCTCCCTCTATCTCAACACTCCCGGAGGGCAGGTGACGTCAGGACTCGGCATCTATGACACGATGCAGCTCGTCGAGCCCGACGTGGCGACCATCTGCACCGGAATGGCGGCATCGATGGGATCGGTCCTCCTGTGCGCCGGAGCCAAGGGCAAGCGCTCCTGCCTCCCCCACTCCAGGGTCCTGATCCACCAGCCCCTCGGAGGGGCCCAGGGCCAGGCCTCCGACATCATGATCGCGGCCAAGGAGATAGAGAAGACCCGCAAGGAACTCTATGAGATCATCTCTCAGCATTCCGGGCAGCCCTATAACAAGGTCTTCGCCGACGCCGACAGGGATTTCTGGATGACTGCGCAGGAAGCGAAGGACTACGGAATGGTGGACGAGATACTGGTGAAACAGAAAAGAATGAATGTCAACTACTAAGAAAGATAAAAGGCACTGCGCGTTCTGCGGCCGCGGCGAGGACGAAGTCCCGATGCTGCTGCAGGGTCTCGACGGGTGTATATGCAGCGACTGCATCAAGCTGGCCGGCGACTACCTCTCCGGAATGGAGAAGGAGAAGAAAAGCGAGCCTGGAAGGATAGACAGCCTGCTGAAACCCAAGGAGATAAAGGAATTCCTGGACCAGTACGTCATAGGCCAGGACAGGGCGAAGAAGGTCCTTTCCGTGGCAGTGTACAACCATTACAAGAGAATCAACCACAACCTGGTGGACAAGAGCGGAGACGGGGTGGAACTGGAGAAGTCCAACATCCTCCTCGTGGGCCCGACAGGCACGGGCAAGACCTTGCTGGCCAAGACCATAGCCAGGATGCTCGACGTGCCCTTCACCATCGTGGACGCCACCGTGCTGACGGAAGCCGGCTATGTGGGAGAAGATGTGGAGAGCCTCCTGACCAGGCTGCTGCAGGAAGCGGACTACGACCTGGCGAAGGCAGAACGCGGCATCGTCTTCATCGACGAGATAGACAAGATTGCCCGCAAGAGCGACAACCCTTCCATTACCAGGGACGTTTCCGGCGAAGGGGTGCAGCAGGCTCTGCTGAAAATCCTTGAAGGGAACATCGTGAACGTCCCCCCGAAGGGCGGCAGGAAGCATCCTGAGCAGGATTTCATCCACGTGAACACGGAAAACATCCTCTTCATCTGCGGAGGCGCCTTCGAGGGAATCGAAAGGAAGATAGCACAGAGGCTCAACACCCAGGTAATAGGCTTCGACGCCGCCAAGAAACAGAAGGTTGACAAGAACAACCTTCTCCAGTACGTCGACGCCCAAGATATGAGGTCGTACGGCCTGATCCCTGAGATAATCGGCCGACTTCCGGTCATAACTTACCTGGACAGCCTTGACCGCGACGCCTTGCTGAGGATCCTCACCGAACCCAAGAACGCCGTTCTCAAGCAGTACCGCAAGCTTTTCGAACTCGACGGGATGACTCTCAAGATTGACGAGGGGGTCAAGGAACTCATCGTCGACACCGCCATCAAGAATAAGATGGGAGCCCGCGGCCTGAGGTCCATCTGCGAGCAGATCTTCGACGACGCCATGTTCGAAGCCCCTTCCTCCGGTCGCAAGACCTTCACCGTAACCCTCAAATACGCACAATCCAGACTCGCGAACATCAAATGACGACTGACGAACTGCATTCCCGTATCCTGGACCGTCGCAGCTTCCTCTGCGTCGGCCTGGACACCGATTATCAGCGGCTTCCCGACTGTATCAAGGGGGGTTCCGCCGCGCAGTCCGTACTCAGGTTCAACAAGGAGATCATAGACGCGACCGCACCTTTCTGCATCTCCTACAAGCCGAATCTGGCATTCTACGAGGCACTGGGGCCGGAAGGGATGAAAGTACTGGAGGATACGGTGGATCATATCAGGTCCAAACATCCTGACAAATTCATCATTGCCGATGCAAAGAGGGGTGACATAGGTAACACCGCCCGCCTGTACGCAAGGACTTTCTTCGAAACCTACGACTTCGACGCCGTCACCCTCTCCCCATATATGGGTGTGGAGACCGTCCTCCCCTTCCTCGATTATCCCGGACGCTACGCCATCTCCGTCGCCCTTTCCTCCAACCCGGGCTCGTCCGATTTCGAGCAACAGGCTGTGGCCGGGGCCGGAGGGCACTCCCCCCTCGCGTCAGAAGATTATGGGAAATTCCGCTCGGAGGGGAGTACCCTCCAGCCTCTGTACAGGACAGTAATGGAGAAGATGATGGAGGTGTCGACGCCTGAGAACCTGATGTTCGTCGCGGGAGCGACAAAGGCGGAGGTTTTCAAGGAAATAAGGACCTTCTGCCCCGACAATTTCCTCCTGGTTCCGGGTGTGGGGGCACAGGGAGGCAGCGCCGAAGAAGTCATCGCAAATGGGGCCAATTCCCGCGGAGGCCTGATCATCAACTCGTCAAGGGCGATAATCTACGCCTCCTCCGGGAAGGATTTCGCCGAAGCGGCGGCCAAAGCAGCCGCAGTAACAGCAAGATTGTAAATTATATATATAAAACGACTGACAGATGTTCAAGATTCTTGAAAAACGGATGCTCAATCCCACCATCGGCAAACTTGTGGTGGAGGCCCCGAGGGTTGCCGCTGCGGCCCTTCCGGGGCAGTTCCTCATCATCCGTCCCGACGAGAAAGGTGAGCGTATCCCTCTCACAATCAGCGACTCCGACCCCATTAAGGGAACCGTGACCGTCGTGATACAGCTCATCGGGGCGTCCACCCACCATATGGTGGAAGACTTCTCCGAAGGAGACTTCTACGCCGACGTGGTGGGTCCTCTCGGGAACCCTTCCGAATTCGTCCACGCCACCCCCGAGGAACTCAAGGGCCGGAGTTACGTGTTCATCGGAGGCGGCCTCGGCACCGCCCCGGTCTATCCCCAGGCCAAATGGCTGCACGACCACGGAGTGCCCGTGGACGTCATCGTAGGGGCCAGGATGGAGAGCCTTCTCATATACACCGAGGAACTCTCTTCCGCCTGCGACAACCTCTACCTCTGCACCGACGACGGTTCGAAGGGCTTCAAGGGAGTTGGCACGGCGCAGCTTGAGGAACTGGTCGCTTCAGGGAAGGAATACACCCACGCGGTGGCCATCGGCCCGATGATAATGATGAAATTCTCCACCCTGACCTGCAAGAAACTCGGAATTCCCATCCAGGTGAGCATGAACTCCCTGATGGTGGACGGAACCGGGATGTGCGGGGCCTGCAGGGTGTCCGTCGGCGGAGAGACCAAATTCGCTTGCGTGGACGGTCCTGAATTCGACGGGGCCCTTGTCGACTGGGATGAAGCAATGAGGCGTTCGCGCCAATACAGGCCGGAGGAGGCGGCCGCAATGGAGAATTATGGCAAATAGGATACCCAGAGTGCCTGTCAGGGAACAGGACCCGAAAGTGCGTGCGCACAATTTCGAAGAAGTATCTTACGGATACGATAAGGAGGAGGCGATGCTCGAGGCGAGCCGCTGCCTGCATTGCAAGAATCCCCGCTGCGTCACAGGCTGCCCGGTGAACATCCAGATTCCCGAATTCATCGCCCAGGTGGCCGCCGGAGACATCGAGGGAGCCGCCGCCATCATAGCAAAAGACTCTTCCCTCCCCGCTGTATGCGGCCGCGTATGCCCGCAGGAAACCCAGTGCGAGGGTCAATGCATCCTCGGCGTAAAGGGCGAACCCGTTGCTATCGGCAAACTCGAAAGGTTCGTTGCGGACAACAAGACCATTGCTCCAGGTCTGTCGGAGACTACCTCCGGCGTCAAGGTCGCAGTCATCGGTTCCGGACCGGCCGGACTGGCCTGCGCCGCCGACCTGGCTAAATGGGGCTACGACGTGACCATTTTCGAGGCCCTGCACAAGGCCGGAGGCGTCCTGGCCTATGGTATTCCGGAATTCAGGCTTCCGAAGGAGAAGGTCTTGCAGAAGGAAATCGACGAGGTGACTTCCCTCGGCGTCAAGATCGAGACCGATGTCATCATCGGACGTACAGTGACCATAGAGTCGCTTATGGACAAGGAAGGCTTCAAGGCCGTTTTCGTGGGCACCGGGGCCGGACTCCCCCGCTTCATGGGCATCCCCGGAGAGAATCTCAACGGTGTGTTCTCGGCCAATGAATTCCTCACCCGCAACAACCTCATGCAGGCCTTCAGGCCGGACTATGCCACCCCCATACACGTCGGAAGGAAAGTCTGCGTGGTCGGCGGAGGAAACGTGGCCATGGATGCTGCTAGGACCGCCCTCAGGCTCGGCAGCGAGGTGACGATAGTCTATCGCCGGACCGAAAACGAACTGCCCGCGAGGAAAGAGGAAGTCCACCACGCAAAGGAGGAAGGCATAGAATTCAGGATGCTTACCAACCCTGTGGAAATCGAGGGAGACGAAAACGGCTGGGTAAAGGCAATGAGATGTATAAGGATGGAACTTGGAGAGCCTGACGCCAGCGGCCGCCGCAGCCCTGTACCTGTGGCCGGGAGCGAATTCGATGTGGAATGCGACACTGTCATAATGGCTCTCGGCACCTCTCCCAATCCCTTGATTGCAAAGACGACTCCCGGTCTTGAGACAACCCGAAGGGGTGGTCTCGTGGCCACGGAAGACGGGGCCACCACAAAACCCGGTATCTTCGCCGGCGGAGACGCCGTCACCGGAGCCGCCACCGTCATCCTTGCCATGGGCGCCGGCCGGAAGGCCGCCAAAACGATTGACGAGTACCTGAAGTCCCTTTCCATGGGTTAGTCAAAAGGACTCCCCCGGAGGGGACATCCCCGACGCTCGCAGAATACACGGCCGCCGCCGCAATGCTCACTTATGGGGATGTCCCCTCCGGGACCGGAATCGTCATATTACCGTCGGGCAGAAATTCCGACTCGCTGAAAAAGGCTTCGCCGGATATTTCCGCCGCTCCGGAACTGGTCCCCATGGTCCCCGCTGTCACGGAATGAACGTAGAGTGTGTTTTATTCATTTCGAGGCAGCATAAAGCCGGAAATAGCTGATTTCCTTGTCACGAAATGAACGAAATGGCCGTATCATTCATTTCGTGACACTGCCCCAAAGAAACCATCCCGGTTACCAGCCTTCCCTACCGTTCCGATGAAACAGAAATATTACAGGATTGAGAGAGATTTGAAAAAACATAACCACACCCCCTGAAACTCTCCGAATAATCATTATTTGTAAAGGGGACATCCCCGACACTCCCAGAATACACGGCTGTCGCCGCATTGCTCGCTTATGAACTCACCCACCCCCCGCAGGGGACATCCCCAACGCTCCCAGAATACACGGCTGCCGCCGCAATGCTCGCTTATGGTGATGTCCCCTTCGGGAAAGTGGCAGGCAAAGAACCTTCACTCACATTGTTTGTTGTATTGTTCAAATGCAGAGTCTTTGAACAATGCCCGTTTATTACTACCTTTGGAACGATTTAGTAACCTGAATGATGACTAGCCGTACCTTCCCGTCCGTTTTCCTGCCACGCCTTTTCGTTTCGGCGCTCCGGGTATTCTTCTCATGTTCAGCCATATCCGCCCAAGACGGTCCGGACTCCGGGCTTTCCGGAAGGATCGTCAGCATGGATTCCATGCTTGACAGCGTGGACAATGCCGTGAGGAGGCTTGAAGCGGAGAGGAAGGTCACGAGCGAAATCAGATCCGGCACCAGGATCCTTTCCGGCTATGTGGGGACCGTCCCGGTGACCGCCGGGGTATCCGCTTCCGGAGCGAGGACCTACTCCATCCCCATCATGACCACGGACGCTCCCGGAGGGGCCCCGGTCGTCTCCCTTGAATACAACAGCCAGGGACGCCACGGAGCCGCCGGCTACGGCTGGGAGATAGGCGGCCTCTCGACGATAACTGCGGCGAACAGGACTCCGTACTACAACGACACGACAGTAGCGGCATCCGCAACAAACAACCCCGTGTGGGCCCTCGACGGGATGCCGCTTGTGCAGCACACGCAGGAGGGCATGGGTTCCTACACCCTCAGGACCGCCCGGGGCAACGTCTTCGTCTCCCCCGGGCTATTGGAGTTCCAGGCCCTGAGTCCCGACGGGAGGAGGCTGACGTACGGGAACGGGGCCGTTGGCGTGGGCGCTGTCGTTCCCATTTACCGGACCGAAGACCGCAACGGCAACCTCATACTGTATGAATACTCCCTTTTCGGCCATGGCCGCGAACTGCCGACGAGGATACGCTACGGCGGGAAGACCGCCGCGTCCTGCACATCCAGCATCGTGTTCTCATATGTGACAAGGGACGACGTTCCGGAGACGTACCACGCTGGAAGTTACACTGCGGCCGACGCCCTTCTCAAGCGGATCTCCTGCCTGGAGGGGACGGACACGCTCGCGAGGTACGACCTCAGGCACACCTTGAGGGATGACGTGTGGGTCCTGACCCGGGTGGACTGCTCCAGGGAAGGGGTGCCCCTCCAGCCCGTCGTCTTCTCATACGACGACAGCTCCACCACCACCCAGCATTCCCTCCAGTCGTCCACATCCTTTTTCTCCGCCGGCTACACCGGGACCGACCTTGTCATCGGGAGGGGGAAGATCCTTGAGGGGTCCTTCGACGACGGCCTGGTCTTCCATGCAAGGTATAACCAGTACGACGCGACGGGTGGCAACAACGGCAGCGGATACCCCACCGGCCTGGCCATCGCCGTCGCCCCGCCTCCCCTGATCGGCAACATCGTAAGCCTGTGCACCAACGTGACGACGGGGAACGGATTCCAGCTCATCACTCCGGTCGATGCGGACGGCAACGGCACCGACGAACTGGTGAAGGTCAACTTCGGAGCGCAGAGCGGACAGGACGTGGCCCTCACCATCACCAGATACCGGTACAACGGGACGGCCGTGGTCCAGCAGTCTTCCGGCAGCGTCTACGTGAAGGGGAGGGTGTCCTATACCAATTCCAAGCGTTCCGAGAGGAGGTATTATTTCGGGGACTTCACTGGCTGCGGCCACGTCCAGATGCTCACCACCACGAGTTCTTACGGCACGTCCTACGCCGCGCTGATTGACCTCCCGACGTTGACCAAGGTAGGCGAGAAGGCCATGCCCTCCGGCCTGGCATGGAACTCTCCCCTGCTGGTGCTGGACATCAACCGCGACGGCAGGACCGAGGTGTGCCTTCCCGCCTCGGGTGGCCTCGCCTCCTACACCGTGAAGGACTCCGGTGACCTGGCGCTTGACACCACCTACGGCTGGGGAGGCGGCAACCCCTATGCGGACTCGTCCGCCCGGAACTTCATCGCCGACGTGAACGGGGACGGCTACCCCGACATCCTCACCGCGCCGTCCTCCGTCTCGGACTTCGCATGGAATGCGAGGCTCTTCACTGGCACGGGCTTCATAAGCAGGACGGTCTACGTGGGGACGATCGACCGGGACAAGGACGACGCCCTCTTCATGGATGTCAACCGTGACGGCCTTGCGGATTTCGTGAAGGCGGGGAGCCTCATGGTCACGGCCTGCATCAATAGGAACGGGACGACGTTCTATCCTGCCCAGGAGTACTCCGCGGCAAGGCCGTCCGGGATGAGCATGGTGCCCCTCAACACCACGGAGACGGGCTCCGCCAGCCACGTGATGATGCTGTCCGGGGCGAAGGCGGTCTTCTTCACCGACCCGGCGCTGAGCTACAACCTGCGGACAGTGGCCGTCTCGATGGATGGATTCGGCAACACGACCGAGAATACCTACGGGGGCCTCATGTCCTCTCCCCAGCCCGGACAGCAGGAACCGTGGCAGTATATCGTAGACGCCTCCTACGTCCCGGACCCCGCCCAGGGTCTGGCCCGCCTCTCCTCCCCTGTGCGGACGCTGTGCGCCGAGGAGACATTCATGGGTGACGGCACCGGGGCGCCGGTTACCGGAGGGACTTCTCTATCGCATGTCTATTATGTCCGAAAGAACGCCGTGATGAGCACACGGGGACTGGGATTCCTGGGATTCGCATCATCGGCGACGTGGGATGTAATGGGTGGGATCCGTACCCAGACGACCTTCGACCCCGCGAAGTTCGGCGCCCCGACA
This sequence comes from Bacteroidales bacterium, assembly GCA_017427885.1. Classification (GTDB taxonomy): domain Bacteria; phylum Bacteroidota; class Bacteroidia; order Bacteroidales; family UBA932; genus Cryptobacteroides. Next base: position 70,837 of record JAFRRW010000013.1, on the reverse strand, counting down.
TTCTCGAAGACCTATCTCAACGAGGATTCCGGCAATCCCTTCCGCACCGACACTCTCACCTGGGACTCTCACTCCACGACCTACGGGAAGCTCGACCCGAGGCTCGTGCGGTCCGTCACCGCGGACGTCCTCACCGGTGTCACCACTTCGACGGACAACAACTATGACGACTACGGATTCCCGGTCCGCGTACGCACCACGCGCTCCGTGGCGGCCACGGGAAGCGTCGTGGCCGACTCCAAGGGAGAGGACACATACAACAGCTATTCCCATTCCGTGTCATCCTCCCTGTTCGTCCTCGGGACGGTGGCGGTCTCCACTACGGAGCGCACGGGACGCCTCTACGGAACCGCCGCCACGATGAACGGCGAGCCGGCGACGGACCTGTGGTCGAGGAAGACGGAGTGGACCTATGATGCGAAGAAGCAGCCATCGACGAAGAAGGAATACGCCTGGCTCCGCACCACCTACCTCAACGAGGACCTCTCCCCGTGGGAGATATCGGCGGATTACGACACTCCCGGCTCGGGAGCGAAGGGAGAAGAGGGAAAGGATGACGGAAGCGTCGGTCCGCTCCGCGTTCCGAAGATATTCCACGGAGGGGACCTAGAAAGGGAAACCCGGTGGACCTATGATGCCAGGGGGAACGTGACCCTGGAGAAGGTGTACCTCCACGGGGCGTCGGACCCCCTGGAGACCTCTTGGACGTACGATTCTTCGGGAAGGCGCGTCACTTCGTCCACGGACCCGCTAGGGCTCACCACGGCCTATTCGGACTTTGACGTTTTCGGCAACCCCTCGACGGTGACGGACCACACTGGGACTACCACCTTCACCTACGACACGTGGGGGCGTCTGACCAGGACGGACCACCCGTCGAAGGCCTGGGAGGACGAGTCTCGCACATGGGGCGGCAAGGGACTCTATACGGTGTTTTCCAGGACCAGCCTCGGGGCGAGGGACAGCACCCACTGCGACGCCGCGGGAAGGGTCGTCCGCTCGGCCGACAGGAGGTACAACGGGACGTGGAGGGTGGTCAGGAGGCAGTATGACACAAAGGGAAGGCTGTGGAAGGAGTCTCTCCCGTTCAAGGGTACATCCACGCCGAAATGGAACACCTGGTCGTATGACGACTACGGCAGGGACACCCTTTTCCACGAGTATTCCGGTAGGGACACGAGGCGTTCCTACAACGGCAGGACCACGTCGGTCACCTCGGACGGGATCACGACGACTACCACGGTGGACGCCGACGGCAACGCGGTCCTGACGCATGACCCGGGCGGTGACATAGTGAACGCTCTCCAGCCCCACGGGCTTCCCTTCAGGACCACCGCTCCCGGAGGCGCGGTTACCACCCTTCGCTACGACCAGTGGGGGAACCGCAGCAGGATAGAGGCGCCGAGTTTCGGGACGCAGACTGACACCACGGTGTGGAACGCCGACGGGACGTCCGTGTCCACGACGGTGAACAGGTACGGCACGACGGTGTCGACCCGTGACATCCACGGCAGGACGACAGGAGTGGCCAGGACGGCGGCCCCGGGCGGAACGGGGGCGTTCAGCACGACTTATACTTATAACTCGAAGGGACTCCTTACATCGGAGAGCTCCACCAACGGGACCTCGCGCTCGTACACCTACGACTCCTTCGACCGTCCCACGGCGGTGACGGAGACGGCGGACGGGCTCTCGTTCACTGCCACTACGGTGTATTCCGACACGACGAGTCTGGGCCCCGTAGGTTCGGTCCGGTCGGTCACGTTCAAGCGGGGCAACACGACCCTGGCGAAGGAGATGTACACCTACGCATACGGTCACAGGAAGAAGGTGGCTCTCTACAGCGCCACGGGTATCACGGGCGGCACCACCGTCTGGCAGCTCACTGGTGAGAACGCTCTCGGGGAGCCCACGGGGGCGACGACGCTGGGCATCACGAGGACATACGCCTACACCGCATCCGGCCTCCCCACGTCCAGGACGACGGGTACGGTCACGGAGGGTTATTCCATCAACGCCCAGAACGGGAACCTCACATCCCGGACCCCTCCCGCGCCTTCGGGAGGGACCGCCCCGGGGACGGAGTCGTTCACCTACGGCGCCCTGAACAGGATTGCCTCGTGGACGAGGCCGGGGACGGGGAGCACGACGGCGACGGCGCAGTATGACGGGAAGGGGAACATCACATCCCTTAGCACCTCAGGGACGATGACCTATAACGGAGGAAGCACGGACCCCTACACGATGACGGGATACACCCCGGCCTCATCCTCTTCCGCCAGGATCCTCCCTACCGTCGTCTACAATCCCCAGGGAAGGCCTGCGAGCGTGACGACCAACGACGACTACGAGATAGACTTCGTGTATGACGCCGGCGGCGAGAGGAAGAAGATGACGGTGACTGACACCAAGTCCAAGTCGTCCGTGGTGGAACTCACCAGGACCTACCTTGGCGGTCGTTTCGAGAGGGACAAGAACGGGAGCGGGACGGTCACTGCGGAGAGGCTGTGGCTTGGCGGCGACGCCTACTCGGCCCCGGTGGTGCTGACGCGTTCGGGGAGCAGCGGGAGTTGGACTGCCCACAACGTGGGTAGGGACCTCCTTGGGAGCATTACCTCGGTGCAGACATCCTCCGGGACTGTGGAGGAGCATCGCTCCTACGACCCCTGGGGCAGGGCGAGGAACCCGCAGACCTTGGTGCCATACTCCTCAGGGTCTGAACCGACCTACATGCTTGGGCGGGGCTTCACAGGCCACGAGTGGGTCCCCCACGCGGGGTTGTGGAACGCCAACGCGAGGCTCTACGACCCGATCCTGGGCAGGTTCCTCAGTCCCGACCCCTTCGTCCAGGCCCCTGGATTCACGCAGAACTATAACCGCTTTGCCTATGCGCTGAACTGTCCGCTGAAGTATACCGACCCCAGCGGAATGTTGTTCGGGATTGATGACTTTGCCTTTGCCCTGATTGTAGGGGCGGTTTCAGGAGCGCTTACAGGTGCAGCGGCAGCATCAAATGCTGGTGCCCGTGGTTTTGGAGAATGGAGCAGCTATATAATGGCAGGAGCAATAGTTGGTACAATGTCCGCAGGATTGGCATCAGATGTTGGACTTGCGGTTGCAGGAGCAACCCGTTTAGGAGGTTTTATTGGTGGGTTCACTTCTGGGATGGTGGGAGGAGCAGCAGCGGGTGCTTTTTCAGGATTCTTCAATACTGGATTTGCAGGAGGAAATTCAACTGATTTGCTTAATTCCAGCATCTCTTCTGCGATATCCGGGGCAGTTATGGGAGGAGTGTTTGGCGGGATAGGGGGAGGCATGCGTTCCAGAAAGAATGGTGGTGATTTTTGGACAGGAATCGGCGAATCGTATGATTGTTTCGGAATAAGTGAAAACAAAATTACTTTAGGAGAAGGGATGGAGTACACCAACGAATATGCACGAAAGTTTTCTAAGTATAATTTTGGAGATTCTATCACGGGAGTGAATGATTTGCACGCAGATGGATCTTTACCGAATTATAGATATTATAAAAAAGGAGATTTAGTCTATAAAAATGACGATGGAATTGCTTCAGAAGTACTGGGGTCGACGGTTAGAAGAACAATAAGAAAATATGACGTTTATCTTTTTAAAGCTGCATTTATTTCCAAAGAACAACTATATCTTACCATGGGACATGAATATCTTCACGCCGGGTTTTATCATGTAGCTGGAAACTCTCTGGGAAAATATACTAAGTATTATCATCATGCTGCAATATATAGTTGGGAATTAAATCAAGCTAGAGTATGGAATTATAATGTAGACTATTATTCTGCCAAAAGGGACTTCTTTAGCGCGTACTTGGCAAATAATCAATTTCTTAATTCAAAACTATTATTTCCGATTATTTCAACCAGACCTTTTTGAATGAAATACTTACTAATTACATTGTTGCCACTATTTCTTTCAGGACTGTTAACCGATAGTCAGAATGCCGTACAGTATAATAATTATACAAACTATACTGATGCCGCCATCAAAATTCAGAATATCTGGCCGGAAGGATATGAAAACCGCATTTCATTTGACGTAAATTCAATAAAAAATAAGAATCTGTTCAGGAGTATGGACTCTAGGGAGTGGACTCATATCTTGTTTCCCCTCCGTTATCGAATAGACGAATGTCAAGACATGGTTTTCTTTTTTTGCGGAAGAATGAATATTGTACGGGAGATAACAAGTTTTCTGGTCTATTCAAAAAGCATTGAGAGCGATGAAAAACATTTGTTTCTCATAAATTCAAAAGAAGGGGTCATTACTTCCTCACTTGAGTTGTCAAGCAGTGGTTATCAATCTGAATCCTGGTATTGGCATTCGTATTCCACTTACCAAGACCAGTGTTTCAATATTTACGAAAATGCGGTCATTGATTTTGCATGTGGGCCAGAAGAACCTGGAGAGTCTTCTGTCAGGACCCCCTTGATAATCAGGTTGCGGTGTTATATAAATAAGTTGCTAACTAGGAAAAAGTACGAGTTAGTTGCAAAATTGCGATTAGACCTCGATGGTTTCATCTATGAGAAATGAAACAACCAAAAGATCAAGGCAAATCATAACAGTCGACCAAAATCATAGAATGAAACGATTCGATATTGAGAAGGGAATTGTATTCTTGGTTTTTAATGTTATTTTAGACGTGTAATACGAATATAATCCAACTTGGTTGTCATGAAAAGAATGTTCTTCTCGGTCCTGGTGACCGTGCTGTCCATGTTTCTCGCTGAGCCTTCCGAGGCCTGTACCAACCTGATAGTCGGGAAGAAGGCCTCCGTGGACGGGAGTGTCATCTGTACCTACAACTGCGACGGCTTCGGCTTTTCCGGTTCCCTTGGCTTCTACAGGCCGGGACGCCACGAAAGCGGCGAGATGATAGCGCTCCGGGGCGGATGGGGTCCCAACACGGAGATACATTATATTCCCCAGGTGGAGTATACCTACGGAGTGGCAGGACTGATGAATGAGAAGCAGGTTAGCATCGTTGAAACCACCTGGGACGGACGCAAGGAGCTCCAGAACAGGGAAGGATGGCTGGACTACTTCACCCTGATGAACCTTGCCCTCCAGAGGGCCGCTACCGCCCGCGAGGCGATCGCGGTGATGCACAGCCTCGCCCAGGAATACGGCTACAACTCCACGGGAGAATCCTTCGCAATCTGCGACAAGGACGAAGCCTGGTTCATGGAGATGATCGGCAAGGGCCCCGGAAAGAAGGGTGCAGTATGGGTGGCCATGAGGCTTCCCGACGACTGCATCACCGCATATGCCAACTCCAGCCGCATCCGCCAGTTCCCACAGACGAAAAAGGTCGACAAGAAACTGGGATTCTGCGTGGTGGAGGGAGAATGCATGTACTCTGCGGACGTTATTTCCCTGGCCCGCGAAAAGGGGTATTACGACGGTCCTGACAAGGACTTCAGCTTCCGCGAGGCCTACGGGCCCCTTGACTGGGGGGCCATCCGCTACTGCGATGCCCGCGTATGGAGTTTCTTCCGCCATCACTATGACAAGGAAGCGATGGACGAATATCTTCCTTACCTGAACGGCGACCTCTCCAAGCACGACGCCCTCCCCCTGTGGATCAAACCCGACGCCCCCGTCAGCTACCGCGACATCCAGAACGACATGAGAGACCACTATGAGGGTACCGCCCTCGACATGACGGCAGATGTGAGCGCCGGTCCCTGGGCCTCCCCCTACCGCAACCAACCTGTCAACTTCGAAGGATCCGACGGCACCAAGATGTTCCGCGAACGTCCCATCGGCTGCCAGCAGAGCGGAATGACGATGGTCTGCAGGATGCGTTCCTGGCTGCCCGACGCCGTGGGAGGCATATGCTATTTCAACCTTGACGACGCCTCGATGGTCGCCTACGTCCCCGTATATTGTGGAATCAACAGGGTTCCCGAGCCTTTCCGCAGGGAAAACAACAATGTTAGGGAATTCTCCACCGGGAGCGCTTTCTGGATGTGCAATTTCGTAGCCAATATGGTCTATCCCAGGTACAGCGTAATGATCGGGGACCTTCGCGAGGCCCAGACGGAAGTCGAAGATTTCTATGAGAAAGACCAGGAGGAGGTCGACGAGCGTGCGGCCAAGATGACGGCCGGTGAACTGTCGGACTACGTCACGGCAAAGACCGCGGCCTACACAGACAGGATGATGAAACGCTGGGACAAACTGGCCAGGCTACTGATAGTCAAGCACAACGACCAGATAATGCTGCCCAGCAAGGACGGAGAACTCGTTCCCGGACGCCACACCTCCCCGGCATACTCCCCTGCCTTCATCGACGCCGTCCACGACCAGACCGGCGACCGCTATGAAAGGAAGGAGGTAAGCAGATAATGAAAAAGGCAGTAAGACTTTTCATAATTCCCTTACTGTCAATATGTCTCACAGGAGGAACCAGCCAGGCCCAGGACAGGGATCCGGACCGGGTCCCCGCTCCCAGGGGGCTGGGCTCATATACTGAGAAACCCCTTGCCCTGATAACGGATGCGGACCTGTATGTCTCACCTAACGGGGACGACAGGAATGACGGCAGCCTGTCCCGACCGCTGAGGACCATAGAGAAGGCCCGCAGCCTTGTTCGAGGGATGGACAGGACGGGAAGGAAAGGTATTACCGTAGCCTTGATGGCCGGGGAATATCGCGTCAAACCCATCATATTCACGAAAGAGGACAGCGGAACGGAGGAGTGCCCGGTGACCTGGTGCGCATATGGTGACGGGGAAGCCATACTCAACGGCGGGGTGTCAATCGACCTTTCTTCCTTCTCTGCGATAAAAGACAGGAAGATTCTTTCAAGACTGCAGAAAGATGTGAGGAAGAAGGTCTTATGCCTTCCGTTGAAAAAACTTGGCATATCATCGGACGATTGCGGCCGGATGTATGCCATCGGGACATACAACACCGCTGCGAAATATACCGGGGATACGACAGGCCCTCTTTTCTGTGAACTGTTCATCAATGACATACGTATGCCGCTCGCGCGATACCCGGACACCGGATGGCTGTATCTCGAGGACAACGGCTGCATCGTACGTGACGGAATCCACTGCCTCTCCGGTCCGAGCATTTCGAATCCGGACTGGGAGAATGTCATCAATCCTGAAAGCGAGGTCTACCGGCTGCCGGAGGATGTGGTAGGGCGCATAGACGGATGGAAGACGCTCGACGACGTATGGGTATTCAATTATTTCTCAGTCGACTGGGCGGACGCTTCATCTCCAATCAAATATTTCAACGCCGACAGCGGTGAAATGCAACTCGCATATACGTCATTCTACGGACAGAGGATCAGCCATTCCCCGTATTATTTCTATAACTGCCTCGAAGAACTCACTTCCCCGGGAGAGTGGTACCTGGACCGCACCGCGGACGTGCTGTATCTTTATCCCCTTGAAGGTTTCGGGCAGGCCTCTATTGACCTCTCTCTATCCACCGAGCCAGTCATTTCGGTCGAAAACGCGGACCACCTCGTGTTTTCAAATCTCACCATCAAGGGTTCCAGGGGCGATGCCGTGTCAGTCAAGGGGTCGCATAACACCTTGAGTCATTGCCTGATCAAATGCGTAGGCGGTAATGCCACCATTCTGTCCGGCAACGACAACCTCGTATCGGAGAATGAGATAACCCACACAGGCAAGGGTGGAATCATCGCGGAAGGAGGTGATACCGAAACGCTCAGGCCGGGCAGAAACGTCGTGGACAACAACCTGATACACGACTGGGCTGAAGTCTATTACACATATCAGCCCGGAGTCACATTGAGAGGTGTCGGAAACGTCTGCTCGCACAACGAGATGTTCAACACCCCACACGAAGCGATCACCTATTCCGGCAACAATCACATTATCGAATACAATCTGATCCACGACGTGTGCCTACTCTCACACGACGCCGGAGCGATTTACAGCGGCGCCAGCTGGGTGATGTACGGTAATGTGATCAGGTACAACTGTATCTATGACGTCGGTGGAAAAGGATACAAGCCCAACGGTATCTATATGGATGACGCCCTTTCCGGCCAGACCATATATGGGAATCTGCTTGTAAACGTTCCTATGCGTGCGCTGCATCTGGGGGGTGGCAGGGACCTGGACGTATATGACAACATAATCGTCAACACCAATGACACGGCCATCCAATATGACCAGCGCGGATTTGACATCGGATGGTTTACGCTCACGGACGAGAGCAACCGCGTCGCCATATCGATGACCAAGGCTCTCCTCGCTTCTCTGCACAATGAAGTGTGGAGAAAAGCCTTCCCGCAGATTCAGAGGATAGGTGAGGATTTTGATGCCAAGGAAGACCCCGGATACCTGACCAATCCAGCATACAGCAGGGTGACCAGGAATCTGATCATAAACCAGGACGGGAACATAGGCAGGATTGACGAACGCGTCCGCCGTTTCAGCGATGTTTCCGGCAATGCCGTCTATAAGATGGATATGATGAAGAAAGTATTCGTCGACCCTGACAACGGAAACTACACGCTGCGGAAAGACGCGCCTTTATTCAAAGATTGTCCCGGTTTCGAGCCGCTGCCACTGGACAGGATCGGAAGGTACTGATATTGTTTATTCTCCTGGACTACTGCCTCTTGTCAATTATCGTCGCGTCGGGATAGTCGGCGGGATTGAAGGTGACCTGTTTTTCGGTCACCCCGTATTTGAGGTCCCTGAGGGTTATCGTGATTCCGGACTTCTTAACGCTCAGGCTCAAGGCCTCGTAAGTGCCTTTTGCCACGACCAGGTCCATCGTCTTCGGGTCATCCTTCTCGGTATTTGACCTGGACTTCTTGCAGGTGATGTACCAGGCCGTAGGCGTTTCCTTCTTGATGGAGACGTCATAACCTTCGGTGATGCCGTTGAACATTTCCACGTCTCCTCCGTCTGAGGAGTCCTTGGCGGGAGAGGAATTCTTTATCTCGATTTCCTTCTTTGTGACATCGTACGTATACTCCGTATCCCCGTCTTTCCAGACAATGAACTCGGCACCTGCCTTGCTCATTTCCATACGGGTCTTGTCCCCCCGGGTATAGGCCTTCGTGCTGAACGTACCGATAATCGGCATCTTTATATCCATCACAAGGGAAACCCCGTCCTTCTCATCATATTGCGCCATGTTCTCGTCCATCCTGGCGACGATTTCCTCGGCGGTCTGACCGAAAGCGCAGGCGGCGAATGCCAGGGACAGGATCAGACAGAAAAACCTTTTCATCAGATTTTCAATTATTTAAGTTCGCGGAATTTGGCAACGGTGATCTTCTTGTGCGCAAGCTTGATCTTCTCGCGGACGGCGTCGATAACCTTTCGGTCCTCGACGTTCTCGATCATCCTTCGGACCTGCTTCCGGTCTGAAAGAACCCGCTTGGCGGCATCATCGAGAATCTCGTCGGGAACGTTCCCCATCCCATACATCGCATACTGGTAGGCGGTGTAGGCCCTGGCGGCCTCCTCGACTTCCTTCTCCTCAACCTTCAGACCGTACTTGTCCATAAGGTAACCCCTCACGAGGTCCCATTTGAAATCCTGCTTGAAGGCATCGAAATCCTTTTCGATATCCTCCTTGGTGAACTTGCCTTCGTTGGCATCCACCAGCCACCTCTTCAGGAACTCTTCCGGGAGGGTGACGCCGGCCTTCTCCACCAGATAATCCCTGATGTCCTTGGAAAGGCGGTAGTCGGCCTCCTCTTTGTAGTTGGCCTTGAGCCTCTCGGTGACAGCCTCGGTGAATTCCGCATCATCCTTCACCTTCCCTTCCCCGAACAGCCTGTCGAAGGTCTCGGTGTCGGCCTCGGCGGGAACGAAGGTCTTGACGTTCACGATGGTGAACTTGAAGACGGGATCCAATGTGGCGAGGTCGTCCTTCTTGACCTTGAGCATCGAAGCCCTGTCGGTCTCGTTCTCGAAGGCCTCGTTGACATTCACCTCGACGACATCTCCTGCCTTGGCGCCGAGGAACTTGGCGTGGGCGTCTCCGGCGACGTTCCTGATGGACACGTACACGTTCTCCGCCTTGTGCGACCCGTTGTCGATGTCGGCTATCACGTAATCGTCCTCCCCGGCGGCCTCACCTTCCTGCATCGAACCCATCTGGTTGAGCATATTCGCCTTCATCTCCTTCTTCGCGGCCTCGGTGACGGTGATGTCATAATAGGGAACGGTGTCGGCCTCGGTGACGTCGAAATCCAGCTTGGGGGCCAGGCCGATGTCGAACTTGAAGGTGAAATCCTTGCCGGATTCCCATTCGTTCTTAGGCTGGTCCTCGCTGGCGAGAGGTTCGCCGAGTATGCTGAGGTTGTTGTCCTGGATGAGTTTGTCGAGCTCTTCGCCTACCACGGTATTGACGCTCTCCACGAGGGTCTGCTCTCCATACAACTTCTGTATCAGGGACATAGGGGCCTTACCCTTGCGGAAACCCCTGAGTTCCGTGTTTCTCAAACGCTCGTTGAGCTTCTTCTTCTCGATCGCCGCATAGTCTTCGGCGGCGATGTCCAGTGTCACCTGGAGATTGAGATCGTCAATCTGTTTCTTTTCAATCTTCATTATCTATCGATGGTTAATTATTAATTTCTTTTGGATACTCGATCCTTGCGTGATGGGACTGCAGCAGCCATTTTTCCAGGACGGAGACGATGGTGTTGATGTCCCTGATCGAGATGTCGGCATTCTCGAACTGTCCTGCCTTCATTTTCGAATCCACCATACCCCTGACGAAGGCGGAAACGCTGTCCGGCGAGAAATCTTTCAGCGAACGTGACGCAGCCTCTACCGAGTCGCACACCATTAGGATGATCTGCTCCTTGGTGGAAGGCTTGGCCCCATCGTAACAGAAATCGGCTTCATTGGCCGGGTCTCCCCCTTCATTGATGTATTTGCTGTAGAAGAACGCCGTCCTGGTCGTCCCGTGATGGGTTCTGATGAATTCCCTGATGACCTCGGGGAGCTTGTATTTCTCGGCAAGGGCGAGGCCGTCGGGAACGTGCTTCGTGATCAGACGGGCGCTCTCTGCAGGACTCAAGTTGTCGTGATAATGGACGCCGTCCGGCAGGAGGGACTCGTTCTCGATGAAACAGAGGGGGTTCTCCATCTTGCCGATGTCGTGGTAGAGGGCTCCGGCCCTGACTTCCGGGATATTCGCACCCACGGCCCTGGCCACCGCGTCTGCCATGTTCATCACCTGGAGGGAATGCTGGAAGGTGCCGGCGGCGCTGCGCTCGAGACGGCGAAGGAGAGGGTTGTTGGTGTCGCAGAGTTCCGTAAGGCGGGAGTTGGACACCAGGTTGAACACTTTCTCAAACAGGAATATCAGGGGGTAACCGGCAACCGAAAGCATCGATCCCACAAAGAGATAGAGCAGCGCCTGATAGACGTTTCCGTTCAGGGCGTCTATGAACCGGAAGCCGAAATAGGTCACCACCAGGGAGAGGAAGACTATGAAGGCGGAGATGAACTGGAGCCACCCCTTGCTGAAATACTTGAAAGTCAGGAGGGAAACCATGCTGGCCACGAGGAACATCGTGAAAAGTTCCACCCCGTCCCTGGCGAAAATCAACAGCGGCAGAAGGGAGATGATGCACACGGGGACCACCAGGTTGTTCTTGAAGAAGGCCTGGAGGTAGATGGCAGTAAGGGTGAAGGGTACCATGAAGAGGAAGGATGAGTTGGTCCTTTCCACCGCAAGGGCACCTATGGTGGCCAGAAGGAATATCAACAAGATGTACAGATACTTGTTCTTCTGGCTGAAAATCGCAGGGTTGGAGAATCGGATTACTGCATATATTATGAATACGAGGGCAAGGGCTATGAGGGCGTTGCCGAGCCAGAAAAGGATCCTGGGGCCTCCGTATCCCATGCTGGCCTCGTATTCCTCCTTGTATGAATCCAGCATCTGGGCGATCTCGCCCGTCACGATCTCCCCCTTGGAAACTATGAGGTCACCGGCACTCACATAACCCATCGTGGGGGAAATGTAATTCGCGCTCTCCTCGTGGACCAGGCTGGTGGTCTGCCTGTCGAACACAAGGTTGGGGGTGATGAGGTCGTAAAGGCGGGCCGCCCTGCAGATGGAGTCCATATTGAAGTCGGGATGCTTCGCACCGAGATCGGCCAGGAGCTTGGCCCTGGCGTCGGACTCCTTGTAGATTTCAGTCAGTGGATATTTGGCCGCCCTCTTGTCTTTCTGTATGAAAATGACCTCGTTGGAGATATCGGAGTTCCTGCCTACCTTCACCCCTTCGTCCGAAATGACTCCCTTAGCATATATATCCCTTATTGCGATGACGATGGAAGGCCGCAGGGCCGAATGGGCCCCGAGGTCGATGGTCTCGGCGTCTTTGATACTCTTGCTGACCACCTCGCCGGAATAGCGGTAATAGGGAATGATGCTGGAACCGGCTCGGGATCTTTCCTCCTGAAGCTGCTCCTGTGTCTTAAGGATGGGGAAATCGAACTGGGACACGAGGGTTTCGTAGGCCCAGGGAGACCCCTTCCTGTAATTGAAATTGAACTTCGCGCTCCTCGGGAGGATCAGCACGAGTATGACGAAAAGAACCGCCAGGGGCAGATAGACATTGGATTTGTTCAGAAGTCCGGTCTTATTCATCTCCATAAGATTGTTACCCGCCTCTCTCCTATTTGAAAGGGCTGTCCGCCTCGCGGGCTATGAAACTGTAGGTCAACTTATCGGTAAGGCGCGGGAAAAGCCTGTGCGCCAGCACGGTAGCCTTCCCCAGTCCGGTGAGGATCACCTGGGATTTCCTCTTGCATAGGGCCGTAGCCAGGCGAGAGGCACATTCCTCGGCGCTCATCAGTTTCCCCTCTTCGAGAGGAGTCCTGCCCTGGGGGCTTCCGTCTGCGGTAAGGGCCGCGTTGCGGACATTGGAACTGGTGTATCCGGGAGCGAAAACGAGTACGTTGAGGCCGTCCTTCAGGTGTTCTATCCTCAAGGTGTCGAGGAATCCGCGCACGGCGTATTTCGAGGAGGAATAGCCGGTGCGGGCCGGAAGGGCCGAGTAGCCGGCGATGGAAATGACTCCGACCACCGAACCCTTCGATTTCAGGAGCCACGGGAGGGCGTACTTGGTGCACTGCACCGTACCCCAGAAATTCACATCCATCAGGGTACGTATCACCTTGAGGTCCAGATCCTTGAACATAGCCCTCATAGACACCCCCGCATTGTTGACGAGGATGTCTATCCCCCCGAACCTCTCCACTGTCTTCTCGATCAGATTCCTGCAATCATCCTCCACGCTCACGTCGGCCTTCACGCAAAGGACCTTCCCTGGATCCGCGGACACTGAAGGGGCCTCGGCCTCCAGGGCCTCCAGCCGCCTTGCGGCCATCACCACCCTGGCGCCGTAGCTGCCGAACAGCCTCGCGGCCGCCAGCCCGATTCCGGAACTGGCCCCGGTGACGATTATCACCTTGTCGCGGAAGAAGGCGGCCCTGTCCATCACTCTATCGTCATTGCGGCGATGTCTTCGCCGTCATAGGCTCCGGCGTCCAGTTTCGCCTTTATCTCCTTGAAAGCGTTGAGGGTGTATTCCACGTCCTCCATCGTATGAACGGCGGTGGAAACGATGCGGAAGATGATCATTCCCTTCGGGATGACGGGATATATCACCATCGAGCAGAAAATCTTGTAATTCTCCCTCAGGTCCTTGGCCATCTTCGTGGCCTGGCCGATTCCTCCCTTGATGTGGATGGGAGTTACGCAGGCCTGGGCCTCTCCGATGTCGAAACCTTCCTTGCGGAAACCGTCCTGAATGGCGTTGGTAATGGCCTTGCACTTGGCCCTGAGTTCATCTCCCTCGGGAGAGTCGATGATCTCCATCCTCTTGATGTTTCCGAGCACGAAGGGCATCGGAAGGCTCTTGGCGTACATCTGGCTGCGAAGGTTGGCCCTGAGGTAGTTGATGATGGCGCGGGGACCTGCCACGAAGCCTCCGATGGAAGCCATGCTCTTGGCAAAGGCGCCGATGTAAAGGTCTACACCGTCCATGCAGTCCTGCTCCTCGCTGGTTCCCCTGCCGTGTTTGCCCATAAGGCCGAAACCGTGGGCGTCGTCGATGAGGAAGCGGAAAGGATACTTCTTCTTCAGGGAAACGATGTCGGAAAGGATTCCCATCGCTCCGGTCATTCCGAACACTCCTTCGGTGATGACGAGGACTCCCCCACCACCCTCTGCGGCCACTTCCTCGGCCTTCTTCAGGACCTTCTCGAAATCGGCAATGTTATTGTGGCGGAACTTGTATTTCTCTCCGAGATGGAGACGGATGCCGTCGAGGAGGCAGGCGTGGCACTCGGCGTCATACACGATTACGTCGTGCCTGCCGGTCAGGGCGTCGATGGTGCTCACGATACCCTGATATCCGAAATTGAAGAGGAAAGCGTCTTCCTTCTTCTCAAACTTGGCGAACATCTGCTCCAGTTTCTCGTGGTAGCGGGTGTGGCCGGAGAGCATCCTTGAACCCATCGGGTACGCGAGGCCCCATTGGGCTGCGGCTTCTGCATCAACCCTCCGCACCTCGGGATGGTTGGCCAGGCCGAGATAGTTGTTTAGGCTCCAGTTGAGAACAGGAATGCCGTTGAACATCATATGGGGGCCCAGTTCACCCTCCAGCCTCGGATACATATAGTAGCCGAAGCCCTGCTGAAAATACTGGCCGATAGGACCGGCCGAACCGGTTTCTATTCGCTCGAAAATATCTGAATACATTTCTGTTATGATTTTCTCCGGATTAGCCTGTTCCCTTTTCAGATGACGCCGCTTCGCGGCCCCTCCCACGGCAAGCCGTGGGCCCCTCCCTCTTATGTTGCCGAGGGTGGCACAGTCACTGAAAGGGGGAACAGGTTAATCCCGGTCATTTATTATGCATCAATATTCGCGTAGTGCGCGTTTTCTTCAATGAACTGGCGGCGGGGCGGTACGTCGTCGCCCATAAGCATCGAGAAGGTCCTCTCCGCTTCGGCTGCGTTCTCGATGGTAATCTGACGCAGGCGCCTGCGAGAAGGATCCATCGTGGTGTCCCAGAGTTGCTGGTCGCTCATTTCACCGAGACCCTTGTACCTCTGCACCGCGACTCCCTTTTCCGTGCCGCGGCCCAGTTTCTCGGTGGCCTCGGCCCTCTGCTCCTCGGTCCAGCAATAGATCTCCTCCTTGCCTTTCTTCACCAGATAGAGCGGAGGGGTGGCCAGATAGACATAGCCGTTCTTGATCAGGTCGAACATATACCTGAAGAAGAATGTGAGGATGAGGCAGGCGATGTGGCTTCCGTCCACGTCGGCATCGGTCATTATTATCACCTTGTGGTAGCGCAGGCGGCTCAGGTCCATCCTCTTCTCCCCGTTCTCGTCCTCCTTTGCCACCGTCACGCCCAGGGCGGTGTAGATGTTGCGGATCTCCTGTGACTCGAAGGCCCTGTCACCGGCCGCCTTCTCCACGTTCAGGATCTTTCCCCTAAGGGGAAGGATGGCCTGGATGCGGCGGTCGCGGCCCTGCTTTGCGGTACCGCCTGCAGAATCTCCCTCCACGAGGAAGAGTTCGCATATCTCGGGATTCGACTCGGAGCAGTCGGCGAGCTTTCCGGGCATTCCGGCACCGGTCATCGCGGTCTTGCGCTGCACCATCTCGCGGGCCTTCCGGGCCGCATTCCTGGCGGTGGCTGCAAGCACTATCTTCTCAATGATGAGCTTCGCCTCCTTCGGATGTTCCTCCAGATACTGGTCCACCGCGGCGGCCGTGGCCTGGGAAACGGCGGAAGTCACCTCGCTGTTGCCCAGCTTGGTCTTGGTCTGGCCCTCGAACTGGGGCTCTGACACCTTGACGGAAATAACCGCCGTGAGTCCTTCCCTGAAGTCCTGAGGGTCGAGGTCTCCCTTGTATTTGGCCAGGAGGTTGTTCTTGTCGGCATAGTTGCGCAGGGAACGGGAAAGTCCCATCTTGAATCCCTGGAGGTGTGTTCCTCCCTCTATGGTGTTGATGTTGTTGACATAGGAATATATCTTCTCCTGATAGCCCGTGTTATACTGAAGGGCTATGTCGATGGGGATGATCTTGTCGGAATTGACGCATACGGGGTCGGGAATGAGCTGCTGGGCTCCGGCGTCCAGGTAGTCGATGAACTCGCGAAGGCCTTCCTTGGAATAGAAGACGTCGCTCCTGTACACCTTCTTGCCCGTTGGCTTGGACTCCCCGTTCTCGTCCTGGACGAATTCATCCACCAGTTCCCTCTTGTCGGTGAGGGTGAGGCGAACCCCCTTGTTGAGGAAGGATAGTTCGCGCAGCCTGGCCGCCAGGGTGTCATATTTATACACTATGGACTGGGTAAAGATGGTGGCGTCGGGATGGAAGGTGATGATCGTACCGTGGTCATCGCACTCGCCCACCACGTCAACCCCGGTAACGGGCTTGCCCTGGGAGTATTTCTGGACATATACCTTCCCCTCCCTGTGAACCTCGGCGACAAGACTGTCGGACAGGGCGTTCACGCAGGAAACACCCACTCCGTGGAGTCCTCCGGACACCTTGTAGTTCTCCTTGTTGAACTTTCCTCCCGCGTGGAGGACGGTCATGACGACCTCCAGGGCGGAACGGTGCTCCTTCGGATGCATGTCCGTCGGAATGCCTCGGCCGTTGTCCCTCACGGAGATGGAATTGTCCTCGAGGATGTCGACGTCTATGGCGTCGCAGAAACCGGCCATGGCCTCGTCGATACCGTTGTCCACCACTTCGTACACCAGATGGTGCAAACCCCTCTCTCCAATGTCACCAATGTACATTGAAGGTCTCTTGCGGACAGCCTCCAGACCCTCCAGCACCTGGATGCTGCTGGCTGAATACTGCTCTTCCGCCTTGATCATTTCTTCGTTGTCTGTCATACTCTTTTCTTTCGCCGGATTCCCGGCAATGCTATAATCTTGCAAATATACTAATTAACTACATACTAAAGGCGATTCCCGCCGTTGCGCTGATGCCGCTTTCAGTGTAAAGCGGATGTCTCTGGACGTTCGCGTTCAGGAGGTTGCCACCGGCCAGCCAGAAAGAGAGTTTCCTGCTGTAGCGGTAACGGACGAAGGCTCCGAGATCGACATATCCCGGAATCCTGAATTCATAGTTCCCGAAGGCCTGGGCCCCTCCTTTGCGGGCGGAGGAACACAGGGCCCTTATTCCGAAGAGCACCCTGCCGTTCCAGTCATAGGAGAAGTGAAGGTCTGCCTTGACGGAGGCGGGCTCGAAAATGTTGGGAGTGGAGGCCGCCTCCAGATTGGTGTGCCTGAGGAGCAGATTCCCTCCGAACTCATAACCATTTGATTTCCAAAGGGCGGAAGCCTTGAGGAAGAGCATCGAGTAATCCTTGTAGGCCACTCCGCCGAGGAGGATGGGAGTAAGTTCGGGACCTACGGGGTCCACCGCGTCGAGAAGGCCGTTCCCGATGATTGAGAATCCGGCCCCGATGTCATAACTGAAGGTGGACTTGACCGATCCGCGTATTCCAAGTCCGGCGTTGATCCTCTCGATGCTGTTGTCCAGCAAGGGATTCATCGAGTGACCGAAGGAAGGGTCGAACCAGTGGTTGTCTTCTATGATGGAAGAATACGTGTTGATATTTCCCTTTCCATCCACTTTCCCATAGGCGGTGACTATCCCGGGAACCGCCTCGTAGATGGCGGAGACTGCGGGATAGATCACCTGGCTCCCCTGCTGATGGTTCCTCAGGGCCTGCTCGGGACGGTCGTCTCCTCCCGTGAAGGTCTCCAGCCTGACTCCGAGCTCAGCCCTCCACCTGTCCCCGGAAATGACATATTTGGGGGTGACGGCAAGGAGACCGACGCTGGAATCGAACAGCTTGGAATAAGAGGCGGCCTGGGCGTCGAGGCGTACGACGACGTTGTGGACTCCGGCGAGCACTGTGCCCAGGGAGGCGTCGAGGGAGAACTCGCTGCCGCCCAGGGTGGACTTACCGGCCGGAAGGATGTCGTTGCCGAAACCTCCTTTCAACCCGTCGGAAAACGCCCTCAGGGAGAAACCGGCATCATAGTAGAACCTCTCCAGGCCGGGAGCGTTGCTCTTAAGCCTGGCCCCCAGGTCGAAGGCGTTCAGGTTCCTTGACACGAGAGTATCCTTGGTGCTTACTCCGTAATATCCCGCTCCGAAGGAGAGGGTGGACGTCTTGAAATCATATCCGCCGCTGATGCCGGCCCTGTTGAGCATGTCGTGCCCCTTGTGCGAATCGGGCATCGAGGCATTGGAATTTCCTATGATGGAATTCAGGTTGCCGGAAGGGGAAACGTTGCCCGCCTTGAGGGAATAGGAATCCCCCGAACCGGAAGGCCAGACGTTGCGGTAGTTCCCGAAATAGGAACCGTGATTGAAATATGCGCTTATATGGAAGGGACCCGTCATCCTGGGAGAGAACACAACCTCGGCTTCGGGATGGAGGGAATAACCCGCACCCAGGCGGACATAAAGGCCGCGGGCGTCGGAGTTCCCTGCCTCGGGTTTCATAATGACCAAATAGGGCCGGAACTCGTAGGAGCCCTTGTAGGGATTGTCGAATACGGAATAGTCGAAATCCAGTTTCAGGCTCGTCAGGGAATCCGGAACCTGCATCGGGACGTCCTCCTTGAGGATTCCCACGGGCTTGCCCTCGTAGGTTCTGTCCACCTCGACGGTGGGATTCAGGTTCTGGCCGTGAAGGGCGGCGGAAAAAGCCAGGGCCGCGCCCAGGGCGACGGATGTCAGTATGATGTTCCTTTTCATTCTGCGGAAAGTTTCTGAAGTTTCTCAAGTCTCATTTTGACGTTGTCCAGGACGTCGTCCTCCATTCCGGAAGGCTGGTAGGCGTCCCTTACGCTCTCGAAGGTAGCCTTGGCCTGCCTCACGTTGTCCTTCTCCATAAAGGAGTCGCCAAGGACGATGAAGGACTTCGCGAGCCAGTAAGACTGGTCCGGAGCGGCTTCGGCGAACTTGTAAACCTTAGACTCGACCTCGTCGAAGAGGCCCTGGTCGTAGGTGTCCTGGATAATCATATATGAAGCCTCGGCGCCTTCGTCGGTAGCAGGCTTGGCGCTGAGGGTACGGAGTATCTCGAATGCACGGTCGCGGTCGGAGGTCGCGAGATAGGATTTGGCCTTGACGTATTCGGCAAGGCGGGTCTCGTCGGCCGTGGTGGAACTGTCGGACAGCACCCTGTCGGCACAGGAGATGGCCCTGTCGTATTCGTGCGCCCCGTAGGCGGAACGCATCATCCCGACTGCGGCGGTGTGGCGGTTCCGTGCCATCTTGGCGGAAGAGAGAAGGGCGCTGTAGCCGTTGTAGGCATCCTCGAATTTCTCCATCCCGTAGGAAAGGTTGGCGTAATTTAGGGAAGCCACCTCCTTGAACGACGAATCGTCGGAGGAATCCATCACCTTGGAGTACCAGTCGCAGGCCTGCTCCTTCTTCCCGAGGTTCCTGTAGCACTCGCCCATATAGAACCAGGCCTTGGAGACATCGGAACCTTCAGGATATTTGGAGAGGTAGCTCTCTATGGATGAAACGGCCTTTGCATAATTGCCGGAGAGATACATCTGCTCGGCGGCATTGAACCACATCGCCTCCTTCTCGTCCTCGGTCTTCCCGGCCGTGGCCCCGACCCTTTCGGCATAGTTCAGGTACTCGTCGGTCTCTCCCCTCGTCTGGTAGATGGACTCTATCGCAAGGAGGGCGTCGTCGTAATACTCGCTCTTGGGCATCTTCTCGACCACCTCCTTGTAGCAGTTCAGGGCCTCGTCGTAGCGCTTGCCGTTACGGGCGATCATTCCCAGTTCGATGAGGGCCTTGGCAACATAGGATTCTTCCTTGGTGTTGGCTTTCAGTTTGTTGAAACAATCTATCGCCTTCTGCTCATCCTTCAGCGCGACATAGGAACGACCGAGCTCATACATCGCGTCCCCCCAGTAGGGGGCGTCGCTGCCGAAACCGCTGACGGAGGAAAGGGCCGCGGCCTTCTTCCTGTTATCGCCAAGAAGGCCCCAGGCCAGGCCGGTCTTGTAGTACGGATAGATGTCCGAATCGGCCCCGAATTCGTCCATCGCTTTCTGGTAGAGGGAGATGGCGTTCTTGTAGTCCCTGCGGATGAAGTCGCAGTCGGCCCTGCGCACGGCGGCGTCGGAGGCGTACATCGGGGAACCGGAACCCAGATAGTTGTCGAACCACTTGGCCGCATTGGCATAGTCTTCCTTCTGGAAATAACTGTAAGCCAGGTTATAAGGAAGCAGTTTGCCCTCGGCGTGCCTGTCCAGGGCGGAAAGGTTGAACAGTTCGGTGAAGGTCTCCACCGCGTTGTCGTATTTCTCGTCCCAGTAATAGGAGTTGCCCAGCCAGTAGCGGGCGAGCTGGTTGAAGGGGTCGTTCTTGTCGGAATAGAATGTGGCCGCCCTCAGGCAGGGAACCGCATCCCTCCAGGAACCGTTGTTGATGAGTTGGTTGGCACGGAGATAATTGGCTTTCATATAGTTGCCTCTCTGCTCCGCATCCAGTTCGTCGATATTGTCATAGGCCGCCACGGCTCCGGCGTAGTCGTGGTTGTACAGACAGGCAAGGGCCTGATAGTTATAAATGATGTCCCCCTTCTTCTTCGAGGAGTATTTCGCGATGTAGTCGTCGAAGGCGGAAGCGTCGTGGTTGAGGTCGAACGCCAGCTTGGCATAGTTGAAGAAGGCGTCCTCCTGGATGTCGGGATCGTAGGACCTGGAGGCGGCCGCCTTGAAGGCGTCGAGGGCCGCGACCTTGTTCCTGGTCTGGATATATGAATAGCCCAGATGGTAGTTGGCTATCTGTCCGAGGGAGTCGGTGCGGTTGGTCATCCGGGAATAATTCTCGACTGCACCCTTGTAGTCCCCGGTGGCGTACAGTACGGAGCCGGCGTAGAAATAATCGGACCTGGTGGCTCCGGTCCCGCTCACGGCATCCTTGTCGAAGTATGCCCTCGCTGCGGCGGTGTTCCCCTGCACCAGGTATGATTCGGAGATGATCCTGGCGAGATGCGGCTTCCTCTCAGCAGGGACCTCCTCATAGAGAGCAGGACCGTTGTCTGTCACATACTTGTAATCCTTGTCCATGAAGCGGCATTCAAGGATATAATACTGCGACATCTCCGAGAACCTCGGATCCTTGGCGCTCTGGAGGAACCATTCCTCTGCCGAGGCGAAATCCTTGCGTGCGTAGTCTATGTAACCCAGGCCGTAACGGGAAGGGGCCGTGAAATCGCTGAAAGGCATCTGGAGGACCTGCCTGAATCCTTCCTCTGCGGAATCCAGCCGGTCGAGGGCGAATTCCGAATAGGCCCTGCGGAACACGAAGCCGGCCTCGTCACCCGAAGGCACCGTCTCTTCCGGGACGCCTGAGAACTCCCTTGCGGCCCCTTCGTAATCCTCGTCAAGGAAGAGGTTGAGGCCGTGGTTGTAGCGGATCCTGGGGATGATGGCTGACGAAGGGTAATCCTTGAAATACTGTTCCATCAGGGTTTTGTAATCCCCCGACCTGAGGGCCACCGAGCAAAGCACGCTCCAGCCCTTCGCCACGGGGTCCCCTCCGCTTTTGGTGTCGATTTCGTCGAAGATGGAACGGGCGCGGTCAAACATCCCGTTCTCATAGAGATTTACAGCCTGCTGAAAGTCCTTCTTCCCATCATCCGCGAGGGCGGTCGTCCCACGGGCTGCGAGCACTATCGAGGCTGCCAGAACCAACGTTTTTATATTCATAGAAAACAATTTTTTCCAACATTTCCTTTAATTTACAAATTTAATGAATTTTTACCTATTTTTGTATATTTCTTGGGGTAAAAATCAACATAAAAAAAGCGATGGAAGAAGATAGATTGAAACCGTCGGAATCACCCTCCCTGATATCCTTCGTGGACGCCGACATAATGAACGGTGAGAGCGTCGTCCTATACTCGGTCGACATCGACATCAAGGCCGGCGATTTCGTGTATATCGTAGGGAAAGTCGGCACGGGAAAAACCTCCATCATCAGGACGATGACGGCTGAAAACCGCCTTGAAAAAGGCGAGGGCAAAGTGTGCGGATACGATCTCAAGACACTCAGGCCCAAGGACATACCCTTCCTCCGCAGGAAACTCGGAGTGGTGTTCCAGGACTTCCAGCTGCTTATGGACCGCACCGTGTACGAAAATCTCGAGTTCGTCCTCAAGGCCACGGGCTGGAAAGACAAGGAGGCCGTCGACAACCGCATCCACGAAGTCCTGAAGGACGTCGGGATGAGCACCAAGGCCCACAAGATGCCCCACCAGCTCTCCGGAGGCGAGCAGCAGAGGATCGCCATCGCAAGGGCCCTCCTCAACCATCCCCAGGTCATCATCGCCGACGAGCCCACCGGCAACCTCGACAACGAGACGGCGGACGGCATCCTCAAGCTCCTCAGGGGCATCAACAAGGACAACGGCACCGCGATAGTGATGGTCACACATAACAGGAACATCTTCGAGAAATACCGCGGAAGGATTTTCGTCTGCAAGGACGAGACCTGCGAGGAGAAGAAAGCCGACGAGGTCATCGACCTCTCCCTGACGATATGACGCGGAAAGAAAGGTTCGCCCACATCCTTTCCTGGTTCCGTGACAATGTGCCCGCCCCGGAAACCGAACTCTCGTACAGCGACCCTTTCGGCCTCCTCGTGGCCGTGATCCTGTCAGCCCAATGCACCGACAGGAGGGTGAATATGGTCACCCCGGCCCTTCTGGAGCGTTTCCCCACCCCGGAGGCGATGGCCTCAGCCTCGTTCGAAGAACTGTTCCCCTATGTGAAGTCGGTTTCCTATCCCAACAGCAAGACCAGGCACCTGATCGATATGGCTTCTATGCTGGTCGCAGATTTCGGATCTCAGGTCCCTTCCGACATTGACGCCCTTATGACACTTCCCGGAGTAGGCCGCAAGACGGCCAACGTCATCGCCTCGATAGTGTATGACAAGCCGGTCATTGCCGTGGACACCCACGTATTCAGGGTTTCGCACAGGACGGGCCTCTCGGACGGAAAGACTCCGGAGGCCGTGGAGAGGGATCTGGAAAGGCATATTCCCGTGGAAGACAGGGCTCGCTCCCACCACTGGCTGATACTGCACGGACGCTACATCTGCACCGCCCGGTCGCCGAAATGCCAATCCTGCGGCCTCGCTCCCTGGTGCCGTTACTTCGGGCAGAAATAGCTCTTACCTCGACACATAGAGAAGGGTCTGCAAAGGCTCAAGGACGACGGGAAGCGAATGTCCCCCGTCGCAGGCTATGGTTTCGATATGGGAAATCTCCCCGCTGTCAGGATCGAGAACGCTCCAGCGTCCATCTGCCGATACTCCCATAGCACCTTCATAACGCTTGTCGGAAGAGTTGAGCACCAGATAGATATCCCTGCCTTTGCGGGAGAACTTGCCATAGACCAGCATAGGATCCGAAGGCGCGAACCTTTCTATGCATGAAATCTCATTAAGGACATCCTGAGGATTGATCCCTGTGGAAGCGTTCACCACGGTTCCCCCGGAACTGCGGAAACTTTCCACCAGGGCATCGACCTTCTCAGGCAGGACTATCGCCTCAGGAAGGACCAGGGCATCGAAACTGTGGGAGCCGATGATTATCCTGCCATCCTTCACGGAGGCATCCTGGAGCACCAGATAGTCGGCGAAAACGAAAGGTATCTGAGCCTGCGTGAGAGCGCGGCCCGCATCGCGGAACGAACCGATCACCGTCTTCATCACGGAACTCTGGTTTCTCTCGTCCATTAGTGGTTCCTTTTCAGGCAGAAATTCCCTCTGAAGATCATATGCAGGATAGTACAGGAGCACGTCCTTGACTATTTCGGCCTCCCTCACGATGGAGTTGATACGGCCGACGAATTCGCAATAATCCTTGTATTCTGCCGAAGAACGGTAAGGAAACGCGGGAGCATAATTATCACCGTAAAAAAGATTGAACTCAGTGACTCCCCCGGCCATCTGGCAGGTTGCGGTCCCCTTCATTGCCTCCACCGTGGCGGGTCCGCCTCCATAAAGGGTCTGCTCGTGGTCGCTGATCTCGGTAAAGACACGCCTTTTACCGTCAAGATAGGCGGCGGACTCCGGGAAGGCCGCGTGAATCCATCCTTCCCTGTTCCATACAGTGGGATCGGTGTTCAGCATATCCAATCCGGGGATATCGAGTCCCCTTTGAGTCAGCAGCATATTCCCATAGAGAGGAGTGTGGCGGACTATCGTCTGCTCACTGAGGAAATGACCGGAAGAGAGGGTTCCCGCATTTGCACACCACTTCTCTATGATATCGCAATAATTGCTCCTGAAATGCTCTCCCATCAGTTCCCAGTAACGCTGACGGACTACCTTGTCACCCTCTCCGTCACCTCCAAAGAGAGATTCTACAGGAAGTTCTTCTCCATATCTCTCCTTATAATCAGCATCTATTCCTTTGGTCCAGGGCAGCATTGGAAGCAGTTTCTTGTCGGGATCGGGCCTGTCCTGCATCAACACATTGCTGCGGGCGACTTCGGGAATGAGGCCGAGGTTGACACCCAAGTATGAGGGCTCGTCGGTGAAGAATGCCTCTATGTGAGAGAACAACCCGTCTCCCAGATGGTCACGTAAGGCCTGATGTGTTACTTTGATGAAAGTCCTTACCGCCTGCTCGTTGCCAGGATCCGGATAGCGACGCTGGGCCGCATAGTTGTTGCAGGCGTGGGTATATTCGTATGATTCACGGACATAATACCTCTCCCCTTCCGTCTTGGAATCGTCATACACCAGCTCCAATGCCTCCAGCGACGGATCCACCTCCAAAACCCTTCCTCCTGCGGAAAGGCTGGGATACCCGTCCTCGTCGTAGAACCAGACACGCAATCCACCCTCTACCACCAGGCGGACCCCATCCGCCAGGAGAGCCCACTCTCCCTCATCCTTGAGATAATCCTTGCCGGTGTAGCTGAGCACCACTCCCCCGACACCGCAGGAATCCCTAAGATATGAAAGATAATCTCTTCCACGCAGTTCCCCGTTGCGGGTAACACCCATTTGGGACATAATGATCTTCAACGGTCGGTATTCCGCGGGTATTTCCGACCAGTCTTTCTGCCATTCCCTGGGGATGTCCCTGCTGCACGAAGCCAGGGCGACCGCTGCAAGGACAAAGAACAATACTGAAGAACGTTTCATGTTATAAGATGATTGTTTTATTGGCACGCGAAGTGAGACCAGCCTGATTGACATTCTCCACGCAGATATGGGCCTTCTTGCCAAGAGGTACTGGCAACCGGACTTCCATCCGGGGAGGATCTGCGGGCATAGTATTGTCTCCGTTGGTATGGAAAGACTGATACTCCCCGCTTTCCGGTATTCTCGCCACTGCCTTTCCGTCAATGTAGACATTGAAACAGGAGATGCCGGATTCAGCATCCGCTTCCGCATTCCATTTTACGACAAGGGAATCGCCTTCCACCCTGGCCGCAATGCCGCGCGGCTGTGGAGGAGCCGTCCTGTCAAGGACGTCGTTGGTCGTAGCGAATTCTTTCCATGCCCTGGCCGAAGCCTCATCCGGAAAACGGCAGAAACCGGTTTTGACTCCAGAAAATCCTCTTTCAGGGAAAACTTCGAAAGTAAGGGTATCCCCGAGCCATGTATGAGACGGGTCTACATCACCTAACCTTCCTTCTTTTACTGGCAATCTCTCTCGAAGGGCACTCTCGAAAAACGGAAGCATCATATGGCGCAACTTGGTGTAATTGTGATTCTCACCGATATTGCATACGATTGACACCGGGGCGTCTTCAGCACGGAGTTTTGCGAAGGTATGATATGCGGTTTCCGCACAGAGTCCGGCTCCGAAGTCACCCTCTCCGGCGTGCCTCAGCAGCAGAGGCACCCTTGCCGCTTCCGGAGAATAATCCCATTTCGGGTCCCAGGCAGCGGAATAGGAAACCGCCGCCAGGATCCTTTCAGGATAATCCCTAAGCATCGCAAGAGTCCAGAATCCGCCGCCGGAATGGCCCCAGATGAGCCATGGGACCGAAGCCAGTTCCTTCCTTCCGACATCGTTGCCCGCCTTGACCAGCACTTTAATGAGTGCCTCGGCGCTTCCAGTTTCCGGAGTCGCCCACAGACCGCAGTCCCCGTATAAAGCCGTTTCCAGGATCGCAAGGTTCCATTTTCTCGCGAAAGCCTGGTACTGGAGGTCATAGGGTCGTGTGATGCCGTACATTTCCATAGTACAGCCGTGCTGGAGAACGATCACTCCCCTCAGCGGTTTCTTCCCCCCGGGAATCCACAGGCCGTATTCAGCGAATTCGGCGAAAGTGCAGTCGTTACCCCTGAGGGTGTAACGCAGCACGGTGTCGCGAGGTTGGGTGGCTCCAGACAAGGGCAGAGACAAAGCCAGGGAGGACAGGACCAATACAAAAGCGGACAGTCTGATTCTCATATCTCAATGTTATTTCGTGGTATTTCTGGAAAAAACGGGGCGGCGGACCGGACGGCCCTCGACTCGGCAGTCAAGTCCCTCGACCTTGAAACCGGTGACGTCGTCGGTGACCACCGGGACTCGGTAGTCCGGCCTGTCGGCCGACAAGGAGACGTTTTTAAGCACTACGCCCTCAGCGTGACGGACATACAGGCCCCAGGCCGGAAGTTCCTTGAACTTGGAGAATTCGGGATATCCCCGTGGCAGTTCTGGAACCTTGTCGAGTTCATCGGTGCCGACTTTGGCAAAAGCCGGATCGCCGCCGCCGGGATGCCTCACTTCCACGTTCTCCAGGGTCACGTTCACTATCCTGCTGTCAGGCAGGCCGACGATGGCGCAAGGAGACACGTTCCTGGGATAATCCTCATTCGTGGGACCTTCGAATTCGACGCCCAGGTCCGCCTTGCCGGCCGCGACCTCACAAGTGACGTTGCGTATGGAAACGTTCTCCATATGGGACCGTTTCCCTTCCACCCTCTCCCCTACGCGCAGGAATATCGCATTCCCTACATTGGTGGCATAAAGGCTGTCCACCTCGATGTTTCCGGTCCATCCACCGTCCACGGACTCGATGGCAATGGCGGAACGGAAGGTGTCGTAAACCCTGTTGTTCAGCACCTTGATGTCCCTGAACCCTCCGCGTCCGGCCGTGCCGAACTTGATGGCCGAAGCGCTTGACGTAATGACGTTGTCACGTATCAGGACGCTCTTCACCATCGCCTCGGAGGTGTGGGATTTGAGGACTATCCCGTCGTCGGAAGCGTTGATGTAGTTTCCACGGAGCACGACTCCGTCGCAGTCCACTATGTTCAGCCCGTCGTTGTTCCAGTAGGCGCGGCTGTTCACCGTAATTCTCTCGACGAGAAGGTTCCTGCACCTGTCATAGTTCTGGGTCCAGCTTGCGGGGTCCTTCAGTGTGATACCCATTATCCTGACATTGCTGCATTCGCGGAAATAGATGAGGTGGGGGCGGTTGGAGACCCTCCCCCCGTCGAGCCTGTTCTCAATCGTCCCGTTTGCTACCTGGGCAAGGAAATTGTCAGCAAGTTCCCTGCCCTGCCCCTCTATGACTCCCCTGCCGACGATCGCTATGTTCTCGGCACCCTTGGCCATCACCAGTGCCATATTCCCGTCATAGGAATCATAGTCGTGAGGATTGGTGGACCCGACGAGGATCGCCCCTTCCCTGAGTTCAACGGTCACGCCCGATTTCAGATGGACGGATCCGGTAAGATACCTTCCCACCGAGAATATAAGGGTTCCTCCCCCCTCTTCGCTGATCTTGTCTATCGCCCTCTGGATGGAACGGGTGTTCAGGGTGGTGCCGTTTGAAAGAATCCCGAACACGGAGGCACTGTAATCCTTCGCCGAAAGACTGAGGGACAATCCAATCAATGAAGTGATTATGAATAATTTGAGATATCTCATATCGCCTGTTCCTTTAAATTACCTGACCTTCCGGCCTCCTGCGCGGACGCAATTTGAAACGGTCAGTCCCTTCCTGTCCCCCATAATGGGGTTCCGGACGTCGAAATAAGAATCGCTGAGGGTAACACCGGAGCAGCCGCCAAGACGGATGGCGTCCGCTGGAACGTCGGGGGCAAGGAAGCGCAAGCGCTCCAAAGTCACGCCGTCGCACCCCTCGAGGCGGATGGCGTCGGTAGGGGGATTCTGAAGGAATATGCCCGAGACCGAAGCGTTACGGCAGTTCCTGAATGATATGAGTGGAGGACGGAATCCTTCCGCATCATCGATATGGCCCCTTGAAGCCTGGTCGTCTATTGAGGCGTTGAGAACCCTGGCCGAACCCTCTATCGTTCCTTTCCCGTAAACGGAGATGTTTTCCTGTCCGTCGGCGTGAATCATCGCCCCTTGGGCGTCGAAGGCATTGGGGGAAAAAACCAGGACAGCCCCCTCGTCGAGGAAGATCCTCACGTTGGATTTCAATTCGAAAGAACCTGTGATATAGCGGCCTACATAGAAAAAGAGAGTCCCCCCGCCCTCTTCGCTTATCTTGTCAATGGCCCTCTGGATTGAACCGGTGTTCAGCGTCACCCCGTCGGCCTTGACTCCGAAAAGGACGGCCCTGTAGTCCTTTGCGGCAAGGGAGCCGCACAGGCAGAGGCCGACCAGTAAGGCGATTATAAATTTACCATTTTTCATAGCTTCATTCCTTCACCAGTCTTTCGACATTGTTGAACACTTCCTGCTCCTTCCACGGAGAGGGCTCGGTATATGTGACACCCTTGAGCGTGAGCCCGTTCACGTCGTCGGCCACCAGGGCGGGACGGTAATCCGCCTTCAAGGCCCTGAACTTCACGTTGTCGAGGGTTATGTCATCGGCGTGGCGGATATACAGCCCCCAGGCGGGAAGTTCCCTGAACTGGGAGAATTCCGGATAGGCCGTCTCCATTTCAGGAATGGCGGCAAGTTCCTCGGGAGAGGTTCCCCTCCAGGCGAAATTCTCCGACCCTCCGCCAGGATACACGATCTCTATGTTCTGAAGCAGCACTCCGCTGATCCTGAACCCTGGAACGCCCACGATGCCGCACGGAGAGGTGTTCCGGGGCATATGCTCCACGGGGCCCTCGTAATTGTAGCCCTTGTCGGGCTTTTCGGCAGGGACCTCGGCATAGACGTTCCTGATGGTAATATCTCTCATTACCGGAGTGTTGCCTTCGGTGTAGCGGCGACCCTCGCGAAGATATATCACATTTCCGGTGTGGTAGGACTTCACCCCGTCCACGACAATATCCTCGAGGACTCCCCCGTCCACGGTGGCGAAAGTCATCGCCGAACGGTAGGTATCATAAACCGTGAAATCCACCACCCTCACGTGGCGGAACCCCCCGTCGGAGCGGGTGCCGAACTTGAGGGCGCTGGCGCTCGAACGGGCCGTGCAGTTCTCGATAAGGATATTCTGGCAGATGTGGTCCTTCGAATGCGACTTCAGGCAGAAGGCGTCGTCAGCGGCGTCGAAACTGCAGTTCCTCACCACTACGTCCTCGCTGTCCACTATGTCCAGGCCGTCGTTGTTCCAGTAGGACTTGCAGTCGGCGGTCACGTCTTCGATCAGGACGTTCCTGCACCGGTCATAGACCTGGTTCCAACTTGCCGGGTCCTGAAGATGTATCCCCTTGACAGTGACGTTTGTACAATCGCGGAAAAGCAGGTTGGACGGACGGTGGGGCTCGGCGGGCCTGTCTCCCGCCATATTGATTTCGACGACTCCCCGGTTGGCATACTGGACGAGGGAGTTGGCCGTGACGAAACCCCTGCAGTTGACAGTGCCTTTCCCGACAATCCCCACGTCCTCCTGGTTCTCGGCTATGATAAGCGCAGTCCACTTCGCTACTTCTGACATCACATAGTCGAAGGCGTTGGTGGATCCCAGGATGGTGGCCCCGCTCTCCAGGTAAAGGGTGACTCCGGACTTCAGGAAAACGGTTCCCGTCACGAAGCTGCCAGGGGTAAATACGAGGGTCCCCCCTCCCTTCCCGGAAACGAAGTCTATGGCTTTCTGGATGATACGGGTGTTCACCGTAATCCCGTCGGCCTTCGCCCCGAAGTCGGTCACCCTCCACTCCTTAGCTCCAAGGCCGAAGGCGGTGAAGAGAGCAGCGAGGGCAAAAAGAAATTTCCTCATATTCAGACGATTATCCCACGAACTGTTTCCTCAGCGCTTCGATCTTGGCTGCGGCGTTGTCTCCCGCCGCCCCGAAATAGAACTTTATCTTCGGCTCCGTGCCCGAAGGCCTGACGGAGACGACGTCCCCTTCGCTGCTGAAGAACTGGAGGACGTTGGACTTGGGAAGTCCGGTCTTATCCGTTTCGAGATAGTCCACGACCTTCACCACGGGAGTCCCTGCAAGGTCCTTGGGAGGATCCTGCCTCATGTCCGCCATTATCTTCTGGATCTCCTCCGCTCCGGTCTTACCCTTGCGTACCAGGGAGACAAGTCCCTCACGGTGAAGTCCGTACTCCTTGTAGATCCTTTGCATCAACTGATACAGCGTAAGTCCTTGGTCTGCAGCCCACGCGGCGCACTCGGCGATGAAGCAGCAGGAAATCGGGGCATCCTTGTCCCTGACATATTCCCCGATGTTGAAGCCATAACTCTCCTCACCTCCGCAGATGAACTCTCCCTTCCCCTCGTTCCTCTTGATGACTTCGGCGATAAACTTGAATCCGGTGAGCACGTCGTAGCATTTCACACCGAAACTCTCCGCTATCTTCGCTATGAGCCTGGAGGTCACGATGGTCTTCACCACATATTTGGTCGGGTCGAGTTTCCCGAGTTCCTTCCATCTGGTGAGTATATAATAAGTGAGCATCGACGCGGTTTGGTTTCCGTTGAAAAGGACGATCTTACCGTCATTGTCCCGGACGGCTATTCCGACACGGTCGGCGTCGGGGTCGGTGGCCATCACCAGGTCAGCCCCGTTCTTCTCCGCCACGCCGATGGCCATCTGCAGGGCCCCCTGCTCTTCAGGATTCGGGGATGCCACCGTGGGGAAATTCCCGTCGCTGACATCCTGCTCGGGGACGTGGATGACGTTCTTGAATCCCAGCCTTTCAAGGCATTCCTGCACGATCCTGACCCCGCAGCCGTGAAGAGGGGTATATACTATCTTGAGGTCAGAATGCCTGGCCCTGGAATCCGGGGAAAGAAGGAGGGAGAGGACGTCGTCCATATATGCCTCGTCCATCTCGTGTCCCATCGGTTCGATTCCGCCTGCGCCCTCTCCGGGCACGAATTTCACCAGCGAAGGGTCTGTGATCTTCGCCACCTCGGCGACGATCGCCTTGTCCACGGGAGAGGTAACCTGGGCCCCGTCGGACCAGAACACCTTGTAGCCATTGTATTCCTTCGGGTTGTGCGACGCGGTAATCATCACTCCCGCCGTCGCCTTCTTGGCCCTGACGGCGTAGCTCATCAGCGGAACTGGATGGATGCTGTCGTAGAGATGGACGTGGATGCCGTTAGCGGAAAGCACGTTGGCGGTTATTTCCGCAAATTCGTGGCTGTGGTTCCTGCTGTCGAAAGACACGGCAACGCTGAGTTCCTCCCCGTCCACATTGTTCTTCAAATAGTTTGCAAGGCCCTGCGTGGCCATTCCGACCGTGTACCGGTTCATCCTGTTGGTACCGACGCCCATAAGTCCCCTCAGGCCCCCGGTTCCGAATTCAAGGTTTTTGTAGAATGCATCTTCGAATCCGGCGGGATCCCCGTCCCTCAGCCGAACGATTTCATTCTTGGTTTCAATGTCAAAGTCTCCGTCAAGCCATCTTTGGGCGACTTCCCTGTAGTCTTGTGTCATAATATTGTTTGGTTAAATTATTGTCCTTTTACATCTTTCAAAGATACATAATTATTCGTTAAAAGACAATCCCCGTATAATTGAAAATAAAGTGTAAATTTGAACTGTGAAACGGGAGAAGAAGATATCCAGAGTGACGCTGGCCGGCAGCGTAGTCAACCTGCTTCTTGTCGCCCTCAAGGCGATTGCAGGCGTTGCCGGGCACAGCGCCGCGATGGTGGCCGACGCCGTCCATTCCCTTTCCGATTTCGTCACCGACATCGTAGTGCTCCTTTTCGTGAACATCAGCGGCCGACCGCAGGACGAATCCCACGACTACGGTCACGGTAAATACGAGACCATCGCATCACTTTTCATAGGTATGGCCCTTGCCGCAGCGGCGATCGGAATAGTCGTGTCCGGCGCCCTGAAACTTGCGGCCTGGCTGCAGGGAGACTCTCTCCCCTCTCCCGGAAAACTTGCCCTCTGGGCTGCCCTGGCCTCGATCGTAATCAAGGAACTGCTTTTCCAATATACCAACCTGAAAGCAATAAAGCTGAATTCCCCAGCCCTCAGGGCAAACGCCTGGCACCACCGCTCCGACGCCCTCTCGTCGATAGGAGCGGCAGTGGGCATCGGCGGCGCCATCCTTCTGGGTGACCGCTGGACCGTTCTCGACCCGCTCGCTTCCATCGTCGTAGGCGCAATGCTGGTGAAAGTCGCCTGGGACCTTCTCGGCCCCAGTTTCGGGGAGTTGACGGACCGGTCCCTTTCTGAAGAGACCGAGCAGGAAATACTCTCAATCATACGGAGTATCCCCGGCATAAGCGATCCGCACAACCTCCGCACCAGACAGATAGGCAATATGATAGCGGCGGAAGTCCATATCCGCCTCGACGGCCGGATGCCCCTGGAGGAGGCTCACGAGAAAGCCTCGGAAGTGGAACGCCGTTTCCACGACCGTTTCGGCCAGGAATCCCACATCATCATCCATATGGAACCAGGCAAATAACACATCCTATGTCCAGAATTTACGTAGCCTCAAGTTGGAGGAACAAGTATTACCCCGAAGTGGTGGAACGCCTGAGGGCGGAGGGCCACGAGGTCTATGATTTCAGGAATCCTCCTCACGGCGGGGCGGGCTTCCACTGGACCGACGTGGACGAAAACGCCTTCGACTGGACTTTCGGTGAATATGCCGAAGGCCTTCACCATCCGTTGGCTGAACGCCAGTTCGCGGCCGATATGGAAGCCCTCGAATGGGCCGACACCTGCGTCCTTGTACTCCCCTGTGGCCGCAGCGCCCACACCGAGGCCGGATGGATGGCCGGGGCCGGCAGGAAGGTTATCGCCTATATCCCTGAAATGGTCGAGCCGGAACTGATGTACAAACTTTTCGACAAGGTGGTCGGCACCTTTGATGAACTCGCCGCTTCCATCTGATCCCAGGCGACAATAAATGGAAGGGTTCGTGTCATTCATACTGGAGCACGCCGGAGACGATCCGGCCAGGCTGCTGCTTTCCCGTTCCCGCTGGAAAGACATCGACCTGGACCTCGCAGTATCTACCATTCAGGCCCGGAAACGCCTGGAAAAGAAACTCCCAGCCTGGCATTCGGTTCCCTCCCTCATCTATCCCCTGCCGCTTGCCGCCGAGCAGTGTTCCTCACAGGAAACGGCCCTTTACAAAGCCGCCCTCGCCTTTCGGCTGATGTCACATACCGATCCGGCAGGGAATGCCTCCACGAACCCTCCGTTCGCTCCTCTCTCTCCGTCCCTCCCGCTGTCGGTCGGAGACTCCTGCTCCTCCCTCCATCGGGCCCCTCCCATTTTGACCATGGGTGGACAAGGTTCTTTGGAGGCAAGTCCCTGCCGGATCGCGGATCTGACCGGAGGAATGGGAGCGGACAGCTGGGCCTTTGCTACCAAGGGTGCGGAAGTGCTTTACAACGAGGCTTCGGAAGAACTGGCGAAGGCCGCGGAGTATAATTTCAAAGAACTGGGAATCAAGAACATACAGGTTAAGAACAGGACTGTTGAAAAAGGAAATGCAGCCAGTATTCTCGGGGATTTCGTCCCGGATTTGATTTACCTTGACCCGGCTAGACGCGGGTCCGGAGGGAAAAGGGTTTTCGCCCTGGAAGACTGTTCCCCCGACCTCACCGCCATCAAGGACGAACTGCTGGGGTGCTCCCGTTTCGTAATGGCCAAGATCTCCCCGATGGCGGACATATCGTTGACTGTAAGGAAACTTGGGCCACACGTCAGGGAAATTCACGTCGTGTCCTCCGAGGGGGAATGCAAGGAGCTGCTGGTCATTCTGGACAGGGATTTTTCCGGAGAGCCGGAAATATATGCCTGGCAGAATGGTAAGGAACTGAGTTTCAAGATGGAGGAGGAACGGACTGCGCAGGCCGTCTATCCGGACGCCGACCGCCTCGGCTCATACCGATTCCTTTTCCGTCCAAGCCCTTCCCTCACCAAGGCCGGCCTTTTCAACCTGCCCTGCAGCCGCTTCGGCCTTGTCAAACTCGCCCGCGACACCCACCTTTATTTCTGCGACTCCCCCATCCCGACCCTGGAAGGCCTCGGAAGGTTCCATCTCATCTCAGAGATGCTGGAAATGTCCGGCAAGGCAATCCGCGAGACCGGAAAGAAATACACCAAGGCCGAAGTCACAGCAAAGAACATAGGGATGGACGGGGAGGAACTGAGGAAAAAACTGGGTTCTGCAAGTGGAGGAGACGCCCATATCTTCGGGGTGACGGTGGATCCCGCAGGAGCAAAATCGAAAAAATATCTCATCATAGCTTAAAATTTTTCTATATTTAAGGTCGGAATATTAACTCATCAAGATATGAAAACGCTGAAACTTGCCACCATCATCACTGCAATCGCCCTCGCCGCGACTTCCTGCAGCTCCTCCATCGACTCCACAAGAGTCCTTTCCGGAGGCTTGAAAGCCCTTCAGGCCGCATCCGTCACCGACGAACAGATCCAAGCCTACGTGCACCAGTACATCGAGGCCCTGGACGCGCAGAGTCCCGTCCTTCCCGAATCGGACGCCTATGTCAAAAGGCTTCGCAAACTCACCTCAGGCCTTACGAACGTCGACGGAGTTCCCCTGAACTTCAAGGTGTACAAGACCAACGACGTGAACGCCTTCGCCTGCGCAGACGGAAGCGTGAGGGTTTATACCGGACTTATGGACCTGATGGACGACAACGAGGTTCTCGGTGTCATCGGTCACGAAATCGGACACGTAGCCCTCAAGCACACCAAGAAGCAGATGAAGCACGCACTTATGACCTCAGCCGCCCTGGATGCCGTTGCCGCCACCGGACAGGTAGCGGCCGCCCTCACCGACTCCCAGCTCGGAGCCCTCGGCGAAGCCATATCCAGCGCACAGTTCTCACAGAAGCAGGAGAGCCAGGCCGACGACTACGGCTATGAATTCATCAAGGCGGCGGGCAAGAACCCCTGGGCGATGGCGATGGCCTTCGAAAAGCTCCAGTCCCTCAGCGGAGGCTCCACTGCCGGGAACGCCGCAACAGGCAGTTCGACAAGCATTCTCGCCACCCACCCCAGTACGGAAGCCAGGATCTCCAAGATGTCTCAAAGGGCAACCGCCGACGGTTTCAAGCGTCCCGCTTCCTCAAAGAAATAATTCCCTTAATCTGAGTATATGATGAACATTTCCAGAAAACTGACCCTCCTCTTCCTGATCGCCCTTCCGGTCTCCCTGTATGCAGGTCCCGACGATTTCAACAAGATCCCGTTTTTCTGGAAATGGTTGTCAGACAAGGAGGTGGCCTTCACCTACGACGGCAGTTTCACTGACGACGACGCCTTCAGCGTAAAGGTGAAGAACAACAAGGTCACCAAGGGAATCAAGGCTCCCGCAAAGTACTCGACCTTCCCCGTCAGGCCGGAAGGGGCGGTCAATCTCACCTGGTCCCCCGACTCCACGATGCTCGCCTTCACAAGGGCGAACGACCTCTATGTCGCCGATGTCGCCACGGGGAATGAAAGAAGGCTTACCTTCGACGGGAACGACCTGATACTCAACGGATACGCCTCCTGGGTCTACTACGAGGAGATCTTCGGAAGGCCGTCCCGGTACAGGGCTTTCTGGTGGTCTCCCGACTCAGGGAAAATCGCCTTCTACCGCTTCGACAACACCGAGGTGCCGATGTTTCCCATCTACTCCCCCAAGGGTCAGGACGGAAGCCTCCGGCAGACCAGGTATCCCAAGGCCGGAGAGCCTAATCCGAAGGTAAGGATCGGAATCATCGACCTCAAGGCAGCCGGGGCGGAACCGGTATGGGCCGATTTCGACGAGAACGACGACCAGTATTTCGGCACTCCGTTCTGGGGAGACGACTCGAGGGAATTCTTCGTATCGAGGGAACCCCGGATCCAGAACACCCTGGACCTCTATTCCGTCTCACCTGCCGACGGGAGCAAAAAGCATATTTATCACGAGGAATACAAGACCTGGCTGGACTGGATAGAGGGGATGGTTTTCGGGAAAAAAGGCCTCTATATGGCCCGCAGTTTCGAAACCGGCTGGACCCAGATCTATTATCTTTCCTATGACGGAAAAACCCTGAAGAGGCTTACCGATGGCCCGAACTGGAGGGTGAGGATCCTCCGGGCGGACGAGGCCACGGGCGAAGTCTTCTTTACGGCAGAAAGGGATTCCAGGGTGCGCCAGAGCCTGTACAAGGTCGATTCGAAGGGAAGGATCACGGCCCTCACCGACACCGGGTTGAACGTCTCCCAGGTATCCTTCTCCCCTGACGGAAAGCACTTCGTCTGCTCCCTTTCCAACCTGACCACCCCCAACCAGGTCTGGCTTTTCAATTCCTCCGGAGGAAAAGGCTTCAAGGTCGCCGACATGGCGTCCGACACCTACGATCCTTCTGAATACGCCCTTCCAGAACTTATCTCCCTGACCACTTCGGACGGGCTCGAGCTCCCTGCCACGGTGACCTATCCCAAAGGCTTCGTCCTTGACGGGTCAGTCAAGTATCCGGTCCATATGGACATTTACGGAGGCCCCGACTCCCCTCAGGTGAATGACCGCTGGCGAACTCCCTCCCCTGCATCCCAGTGGTGGTCGGAGAACGGCATCATCGAAGTCTATGCCGACTGCCGGGCCTCGGGACATAACGGGCGTGAGGGCCTCGACCAGATTTACAAGCATCTCGCCGACCTGGAAATAAAGGACTTCGTGGAATGGGCGGAGTATTTCCAGGGTCTCCCCTATGTGAATCCGGACAAGATCGGGGTGGAGGGGTTCTCGTTCGGAGGGACGATGACAACCCTCCTCGTCTGCACCGCTCCGGACAAGTTCCACTACGGAATCGCCGGAGGCGGGGTCTACGACTGGGCCCTCTACGACACCCACTACACCGAGAGGTTCATGGAGACACCCCAGACCAACCCCGAAGGGTACAGGAATACCAGGGTAATCGACAGGGTCTCAGCCTATCCCACCCTGGAAGACGGGAAACTGCCTGAGAACGGAGTGGAGAAGGTTATGCTGAAGATCACTCACGGAACCGGGGACGACAACGTCCATTTCCAGAACACCTTGCAGCTGATCGACAGGTTGCATTCGGACGGGAAGAGGTTCGAATTCATGATCTATCCCGACGGGATGCACGGCTACGGAGGCTACCAGGGAAGGCATTTCAATTCCGCCAACCGTGCCTTCTGGCTCAAATATCTTAAAACAGACTGTCGGGAAAATTGACGAGATAAACCTTGGAAACGGCCCTGGTCAGGGCTGTATAAAGCCATTTCAAGTCGTCCTGAGTGATTTCCTCCTGCCACAGGGGGTTGTCCACGAACACGCACTGCCACTGCCCTCCCTGGGACTTGTGGCAGGTGATCGCCTCCGCATATTTCAACTGCAGGGCATTGTAGTAGGGATCCTCCTTCACGGCGTCGTATCTCTTCTTTTTCGTGGAAAGATGGGAATAGTCTTCCAGGACGCCTTCATAGAGTTGGTTCTGCTGGTCGTAGGTCAAGGCGGCTGACTCGGAATTGAGGGTGTCGAGGCAGACCTTGGCTGTGATCTCCTGGTCGCCATAGTCGGGGAAGGACAGGCGGGCTGATGCGAACCGCAGGCCGTACCGGTCCTCGAATCCGCTGATCCTCAAGAGTTTCGCTATATCACCATTGGCGATATAATCCATTCCCTCGACATCCGACACAAACTGGTAGCAGTTCTTGACTATCATCAGTTTGTCTCCCCTGACGAGGGATTCCTCCTTGTACTGCACCATCGACCTGATGCCGGCGTTGTAGCGGTTGGCCCTCCTGTTGGACCGGCACAGGACAATGACCTCGTCTTCACCGTAGAAGCCATAGGCATCGGAAAGGGTTTCCAGTAGTTCCCCTCCCCCTATCCTCTCGATATCGTCGAAGCCATCGAGGCGGAACTTCAGGTCGGATCCGTTCCCACCCTCCGAAATGAGGTGGCGGAGGGTCGTCGCATTCTTCAATATGCCGGATTCCTTTTCCTGGCGGACGACGGTCGTGAGCGATGAATATAGTACTCCGGAGAACTGGTCCATATGCTCCGGAGAGAGGGCCGGGCTCTCATCCAGGCCCACGGGAGGCAGCTGGGCGGCGTCGCCGACCAGGATCATACGGCATCCGAGGCCGTTCCGTACGAAGGTCACGAGGTCCTCAAGTAGGTTGCCGGTGCCGAAAACGGCATTGGTCCGCTCTGCCGAATCTATTCCGATCAGGGAGACCTCGTCGACGATGAAGAGCGTGTCCTTCGCCTTGTTCGGAGCGAGAGAGAACTCGCCGAAGGCCCCGCTCCCTACGCTTTTCTGCCTGTAAATATGCTTGTGGATCGTATAGGCCGGACTGTGGGTGTAGGAGGACAAGACCTTGGCCGAGCGGCCCGTAGGGGCGAGGAGGACAACAGGCACCTTGAGGGACTTCATCACCGTCACCACGGCGGCCATCGCCGATGTCTTGCCGGTGCCGGCATAGCCGTTCACTACGAGGATATCACCTTCGTCTTCGGTGAGGAAAGATGCCACGTCGCGAAAAAGGGAGTCCTGGCACGACGTGGACTCATATCCGAGATTGTCCCTGAACCTTCCGTAAAGGAATTCCCCCCTGTCCATATCCCGGTCAGAACCTCTTTTCAGGGTTCAGCCCCATATATATAACTGCAAGGACAGGATACATTTCAACCCTGCCGAGGAACATATCCAGGGTATATATGACTTTGGAGAATGACGGCATGAGGCTGTAATTGCCGAAGGTACCGACCACACCAGTGGAAGGTCCCACATTGCCAAGGGAAGCGAGGGTCGCCATAAGGGACACCTCCATTCCCCCGCCCACGACCATCGACAGGATGGCGCTGACCAGCCAGATGAACATGAAGAGGGCGATATACATCACGTGGGGGTAGATGTCGTCGCGCGAAACCACGTTCTTTCCGAAACGGACCTCGTGCACGGAATTGGGATGGATTGACTCCTTGATGTTGGCCACCATAAGGCGGAAGAGCAGCATCACGCGGTCGGTCTTGATACCTCCGGTGGTGGATCCGGCCATTCCACAGATCGTACCTGCCAGCATTATCAGCAGGGACAGGAAATACGGCCAGTGACTGTTGTCGACCGTGGCGAAACCGGTCGTGGAAGCGTAACTGAGCATCTGGAAGGAGCCATCCAGGAAGGCCTGGCCCCAAGTAGCCGCGAAATTGTTCGTCCTCAGGACGATGGCGGCAATAACCGAGAACCCGAGAAGGTAAGTCAGGTAGCACTTCAGCACCGGATTGTTGAAGGGCTTCAGGGATCGGGTGACCAGGGCGAAGAAGATCATCCCGAAATGCAGCGAGGCCAACAACATGAAGACCATAGTGATCAGGGTGACCGGAAGGGAGTTGAAAGAGGCTATGCTCAGGTTCCTGGAACTGAAGCCTCCGGTGGCAGATACGCTGAAGGAATGGCAAATGGCATCCAGGGAAGACAGTCCGGCTATCTTATAGCAGATGAATGACAACGCCACAAGTCCCAGATAGACGGACGAGAAGATGACGACCGTCTTGTTGGTACGAGCCCTGTAACCCGTCCGGGAAAGGGAGGAAATCTCCATATTGGTCAGGCGGAGCCGGACCGGAGCGGCGTTGGGGATGACCAGGAGAAGGAAGACCACAACTCCCAAACCGCCGATGAAATGGGTGGACGCCCTCCAGAAGAGAAGGCTGTTGGGCAGGGCCTCCACATTGGAAAGTATGGTGGCTCCGGTGGTGGTGTAGCCAGAAACGCTCTCGAACCAGGCGTCCACGACGCTGAACGGCCCACCCCATAGGGCGTAGGGCAGCATTCCGAATATGAATGACAGGAACCAGGACAGGACGATGATAAGGTAACCGTCCTTCATCGTGATGGCTGAGGTCTTGCGTACGAAAATGAAGGGAAAGATACCGACGATGAAGGTGATTGTGAAACTGATTATCAGGGCGGCTAGGGCGCTGTCGTTCCCGCTGCCTACGGAAACGAGTATCGAGAAGAACATGAACAGGGCGCTGACGAGCAGGGCCGTGCCCACATTTCGCGATATGACCTTAAGATTCATCTTTCCCTTCCCTTTCGGAGATTATCTTCCTCATGTCTCCCACCCTCTTCAGGAGCTGGGAGTTCTCCCCGGTGAGTTCCTTGATGCCGTCGTTCAGTTCCACGAGCTGGTCGTCCCCGTCGAACTCATAATCGTATTTCCTGTTCGAGGAACGGTAGTCCTCCAGGCCCCTCAGCATCTTGTAGAGAGGATTGACATAGTATGAAAGGAGATAGACCAGAAGCATCACAATCAGCAGAAGGCCCACCGCCACGGCGACTATTCCGGGGATGATGCTGCGGTAGAACCCCCTGTCGAAGGTGGCGGAGTTACGCCCTAGGTCTTCGTAAATCGCGGTGCTGAGGTTGTCTATGTCGCGGTTCAGCCGGTTGAACCTGGGCTGGAGTCTCTCGAAATACCAGGAACGGGAATTGATGAAATCGGAAATCAGCACGTTCTCCAGTTCGAGGGAGGTCAGCATATAGGCCTGGTAGGAATATACCACGGAATCGGCCAGCCCCTTGCGGGCTCCGCCAGTGGACTTGAGGGCGGTACGCAGGGAGTCGCACCTGGACAGGAATTCCTCCTGGTTGAAGTCCGGAACCGCGCTCGTGCTTTCGTCTCCCACCACGGCCAGGATGTCAAGGTTGTAGGCATTGGCCACCTCGGAGAGTTTGCGGGCCGCATTAATGTTCTTGACGTTCCCGGCGAACAGTTCGGAGACGTAGTTGCTCATCCTGGTGAACTCCATCACGGATATGATGCTGGAAATGAGAAGGGTGACCGCAATGGCGCTGAGGCTGAACACGAGTTTCATCCTCATACCGGGCATTGCGTCCCTTGCTTTTGCTATTCTTCTCTTCAGCGTCATCTTACATCAGGCGTACAACCGGCAAATATAAGAAAAAATTCCCTATAGGATATTCATGCTCTGCTCGCGCACCTTCTCCAACTCATCCTTCATCTTCACGACCAGCTTCTGGATACCCGCGTCATTCGCCTTGGAACCGGCCGTATTTATCTCCCTTCCCATCTCCTGGATGATGAATCCGAGTTTCCTTCCGGGAGCCGGATCCCCTTCCAGAGTGTCCAGGAAATACCTGCAATGCTGGCGCAGGCGGACGTTTTCCTCGTTGATGTCAAGTTTTTCGAGGTAATACACCATCTCCTCCTCAAACCTTCCCGTATCATATTTACGGGCAAGTTCCTCGACGTTCCTGCGGAGTTTCTCCCTCACGACATCCAGCCTTCCGGGAGCCAGGGCCTCCACCTCATCCTCCAGGGCCAGAATCTTCTCCACCCTGGAAACCACGTCCCTGCGAAGGGCCTCCCCTTCCCTGGACCTGAAGTCCTCAACGGCGGCCAAAGCCCTGTCCACGGCTTCCTCCACAAGGGGCCAGTTCGCCTCGGTCACGATTTCCTTCGCGGAAGAATCCAGGACGTCGGGGAACCTGAGGATGGCCGAGAAAATCTCATTGTTGATGCGGTCGGTGGTGGCCAGGCTGCCCTTCGAGAAACCGGGGAGGGAATCCCTCAGGCCGGTCAGGGCCGCATAATATTCCTTAAGCGCACTTTCGTTTATCGCCCTGGCACCTTCGGTCACCGACGCCTCCCAGGTGGTGAAAACGTCGATCGTCCCCCGCTGCAGGACCTTTGCGATCTTCTGGCGGAGGTATATGTCCTTCTCCTTCGGGAAAACGGAGGTCTTGAGGTTCACGTCGGCGTTCTTGCCGTTCAGGGTACGGATCTCCACGGTCAGCCTGCCCGCCTCGAGCACGGCCTCGGCCTTTCCGTATCCGGTCATCGATTTTACCATAATAAAACTCTTATCAAGCCATAAAAATACATAATCTTATGAAGATTTGCTATTTTTGCATCTAATAACAACGAAGAACCGGTCGGCATCGCTTTCAGATGACGCCGCTTCGCGGCCCCTCCCTGAAGGGCCCCTCCCTCTTATCTTGCCGAGGGTGGCAGAGTCAC
This sequence comes from Bacteroidales bacterium, assembly GCA_017427885.1. Taxonomy (GTDB): domain Bacteria; phylum Bacteroidota; class Bacteroidia; order Bacteroidales; family UBA932; genus Cryptobacteroides. The sequence goes on along the minus strand of JAFRRW010000013.1, from coordinate 28,399 downwards.
TGAAAGCGATGCCGACCGGTTCACAGACAGATTATTATGGCGGAAACAGAAAATACGACCGCGCCGGAGCGCAGCAGGAATTTCCTGGAAGAGATAATCGAGGCCGACCTCGCCTCGGGTAAGATGGACAGCATAATGACCCGTTTCCCCCCGGAGCCCAACGGCTACCTGCACCTTGGCCACGCCAAGAGCATATGCCTGAACTTCGGCCTCGCCCAGAAATACGGAGGCAAGACCAACCTCCGCTACGATGACACCAACCCCACCAAGGAAGACACCGAATACGTCGACGCCATCAAGGAGGACATCAAGTGGCTCGGCTTCCAATGGGACAAGGAGCTCTACGCCTCCGACTATTTCGACCAGCTCTACGCCTGGGCGGAAGAACTCATCAAAAGGGGGCTCGCCTATGTAGACGACCAGTCCCAGGAGGAAATCAGCAGGGGCAGGGGCACGGTGGAGACTCCCGGCACGGAAAGTCCCTGGCGAAACCGCAGCGCGGAGGAGAACATGCGCATATTCCGCGAGATGAGGGACGGGAAATATCCCGACGGGGCCAAGGTCCTGAGGGCCAAGATAGACATGTCCCATCCCAATATGTTCTTCCGCGACCCCATCCTCTACCGTATCAAGCACGCCAGCCATCACCGCACGGGCGACAAGTGGTGCATCTACCCTATGTACGACTTCACCCACGGCCAGTGCGATTCCATCGAACATATCACCCATTCCATCTGCACCCTCGAATTCGACGTCCACAGGCCACTGTACGACTGGTTCATTGAAACCCTGGGCATCTTCCCCTCCCACCAGTACGAATTCGCCCGCCTGAACCTCACCTACACCCTGATGAGCAAGCGCAAGCTCCTGGAACTCGTGCAGAACGGCTACGTTTCCGGCTGGGACGACCCCAGGATGCCGACTCTGTGCGGTGTGCGCAGGAGAGGATACACGGCGGCGGCCCTCAGGATGTTCTGCGACAGGATAGGGGTTTCCAAACACGAGCAGATGATGGACCTCCAGTTGCTGGAGTGGTGCGTAAGGCAGGACCTCAACGAACACTCCAACAGGTATATGGTCGTGAGCGACGATCCCATCCGCCTTACCATCACCAACTGGGAGGATGGCAGGGTGGAATGGTTCGACTGTCCGCTCAACCCGGCCGACCCGGAAGGGGCCTCCCGCAGGGTGCCGTTCACCGGAGACCTCCTTATCGACAGGGCCGACTTCATGGAAGATCCTCCCCATAAGTACTTCAGGCTCAAGCCCGACGGGGAGGTCCGCCTGAAATACACCTGCATCGTCAAGTGCAACGAGGTGGTGAAGGACGAGACAGGCAAGGTGGTCGAACTCAAATGCACCTACGATCCCGGGTCGATGCCCGGGGCCGGAGAATACCGCAAGGTTAAGGGAACCATCCACTGGGTATCTGCTTCCTACGCCAAGAAACTGGAACTCAGGCTCTACGACAAGCTTTTCCTGAAGGAAAACATGAACGACATTCCCGAAGGGATGGATTACAAGGACTTCCTCAACCCGGAATCGCTGAGGGTGGTGGACGGCTGGGCCGAACCCGCCCTGCTTGAGGACAAGTCCGGAATAGCGGTGCAGTTCGAAAGGACCGGCTATTTCGTGAAAGACCCCGACAGCACTCCCGAGGCACCGGTCTTCAACAAGACCACCGCCTTGAAGGATTCGTTCAAGATAGATTAAAGATAGCCGGGGCGTCGCCCCGGCTATTCGTTCATCACTTGACCTTAATGATTCCGACGTTGATTCCCCAGCATCCGTCGGTGACTATCGGCACCCGGCGTCCGTCCAGGTCTATCCCGTATTCCATCTTGTCGAGGAAGGTGTGGGAATGGCCACCGACCACGAGGTCCAGGCCGCGGGAGGATGCCACCAGTTCAGGATCGGAGAGGCCGTCACTGGTCACCCATCCTATGTGGGTGAGGGCGATCACGAGATCGCAGCCTTCCTCTTCCCTGAGGAACCTGGCCCATTTGTTAGTCTCGATCACCGGATCGAATTTCGGGAGACGGTCGGCGATGGTACGTTCCACAACCCTCGTGATGTCGGTCAGGAGACCGATGATGCCGATCTTCTTCCCCGCCTTTTTCACGATGGCGTATGGTTTGACGTACTTGCCCAGTTCGAAGGGTGAAAAATCGTAGTTGCAGCACACCACGGGGCAGTTGAGCTGGGAAAGTCTCCGTGCGAGATCCTCAATCCCGTTGTCGAACTCGTGATTGCCCAGGGCCACGCAATCATAACCCATCGCATTGAGGACCTTTATCTCGGCATCCCCGTGGAATTCGGTGAAATAGGTGGTTCCCTGGCTGAAATCTCCAGCGTGGAGAAGGAGCACGTTCTTCCCGCCGTCCGCCTTCCTGACGCTGTCCACGAAGGCAGCCCGTTCAATGGCCCCGCCGAACCCGTCATACTCGCCTCCCCTGGCAGGCTCCAGGTGGCTGTGGGTGTCGTTGACGTGGACTATGGTGAGCGTCCTGTTACAGAGACCGCGGAAGTGGCAGTACAGGGCGTTGAAGGCAAATGCCAGGGCGGCGATGACCGCGACCTTCAACAGAAAAGCAAGGACCTTTTTCATAATCGGTTTCATAATAACGTAACCCTCCCGTCAGTCTGATATTCAATAAGTCTACCCTCCTTGCCGTAACTCGTGACGAAAGGCAGCATCGTGTCTATGATGTATTTGTCAAGGATAATCAGTTCCTTCGCATTCCTGGCAACCTGGAGGCCGTCTCCGCCATTAAGCAGGAAATTGATTGTGGCGACGCCATACACCTTGTTGTCATCCAGGGGTTTACCGTCCACTTCAACGGAGACGAGCTTGCCGTCCTTCGCCACGACCCTGACTCCCCCAAGGACCTGGAACCTCGTGGCGGCCATTTCCTTGAGCAAGTATCTGACGTCGGAACCCTTAAGGGCGACATAGCACAGGTTGTTCTTGAAGGGGAACATCGACAGGATGTCCTCCTTTATCACGTCTCCCTTCGGCATCGGACAGCGGATTCCGCCGAAATTTGTCACCCCGATGTCCACCTTTTTTCCAGTACTGTCAGCAACGGCCCTCATAAGTTCATCCACGAACCAGTTGGAAAGGGCCGACTCCGGATATGCCGTGTCCATGTACTCCGCGCTTTGCGCTATCACTTCCTTCAGGGGAGCAAGCGCAGGTTGGGCTTCCAAAAGGATGGCGGCCACCCTGGGCGTCGCCCCTCCCTTGAAACTCCGGCCGTTGGGAGCGGTATACCTGTCCCCCTCCAGTTTTCCGATGGCTTCAGGGACATTGTCCGCAGTGGCTGGAATGCATCCAGTCCTGGAATTGTCCATCGGTATCCTCTTCCATTCGAACACGTGGTCCTGCGCCCGGACGCCCAGGCACAGGATGCACAGTAGAGGTATGGCAACAAGTCTTGTTTTCATATTATTTCTGTTTCAGCCATTTGAACAAATCGGCCCAGGACGACTTCTTCCCGAACATCAGGATCCCGGCTTTGTAGATCTTGGCGGAGCACCAGGCAAGGACGAAGAAAGTAAGCAGAAGGACCACGATGGACACGACCAGCTCCCATACAGGCACACCGTAAGGAATCCTGGCAATCATCACTATTGGAGAGGTGAAAGGTATCATCGATCCCCACCACACCACCGGGCTGTCCGGATTCTTGAAAGCGAAGAAGACAATGAAGAAGGCTATCATCAGGGGGATGGTCACCGGAAGCTGGAGTTGCTGGGTGTCCGCCTCGTTCTCGACGGCCGAACCAATCGCGGAATACATCGAAGCGTAGAGGAGATATCCGAGGATGAAGTAAATGATGAAACAGATTATCAGCCTCATCCAGGGCAGGTTTGCGAGAGTGGTGAGTATCACTCCGAACTCCCCTCCCTGGGCCGCCTGGGCCACGTCCACTCCTCCCATACCGGCCTGGGCCATACCCGCCATCTGGGCTGAAGAGGCCATATCGCTGAAGCCGAATATGGCTCCGGCGGCGACTACGAGGATAACCGTAAGGATTATCCACAGGAAGAACTGCGTGAGGGCCACGAGGGCGATGCCTATGATCTTGCCGAACATCAGTTCGGTGGCCTTGACGGAGGAGACCAGAACCTCGACCACGCGGGAGCTCTTCTCCTCGATCACGGAGGACATCACGGAACCGCCGAACATCGCGATGAACATATAGATCATCATTCCGAGGATCATCGACACGATCATATAGATGCCGGATTCCGACACGGTGGCCTTGCCGCTGGCGTCGATGGTGAATTCACTCACCTTGACGTCGGCCTTCACGTCCTTCATTATGGTCTCCAGGCCTTCTATGTCATAGGAACTGATCCTGTAGGCCTCTACAGCCCTGTTCGCCCTGTCGGCGATGCCGGAATAGAACTCCACTCCCGCCGGCTTTCGGCTGTACACCTGGATGCTGACGCTCTTGGCGCTGTCCAGGGGGGATACGACCAGGAGGACGTCACAGTCGTCGCCGCCAACGGTGGCCTTAAGGGTTTCGATGTCCTGGGACGTGCAGTCGGTGAATACGGCAGCCTCGTTGCTCTCCAGATAGGGCATCACGATACCGGAATTGTCCACCACGGACACCTTCTGGGACTTTTCCTTGACGTTCATCATCAGGACCGAGGGAAGGATGCAAATCGCCGCGAAAAGGATGGGCACCACGAAGGTGGTGATAAGGAAACTCTTCTTCCTGACCCTGGTCGAATATTCACGGCCTATTACGACATTTATTTTCTTGAGGTTCATGGCTTATTCTCCTTCGGTTACGAGTTTGATGAAAATGTCGTTCATTCGGGGCATCAGTTCCTTGTAGGAATTGATCACGACGCCCTTGTCCATATAGGCCTTGAGCGTGCTGACTCCGTCGGTGTCCTTCGGGAGGACCTCGGTATGGCGGCCGTCAGCGTCGGTGTACACCAGTTCGATATTGTTGTTGCCGTATTTGCGGCGGATATCGTCGGTGCCTCCGGTGATGACCAGGCGGGCCTTGTTTATAAGGGCTATCTCATCGCAGAGTTCCTCGACGCTTTCCATGTTGTGGGTGGAGAGGATGATGGTAGCCCCTTCGTCGCGCAGGCGCAGGATCTCCTTGCGGATCAGTTCGGCGTTCACCGGGTCGAAACCGGAGAAGGGCTCGTCAAGGATCAGGAGGCTGGGCCTGTGGACCACCGTGGTGATGAACTGCACCTTCTGGGCCATGCCCTTCGAGAGTTCCTCCACCTTCTTGCCCCACCAGCTCTGGATGCCGAAGCGGGTGAACCATTTCTTGAGTTCGGTGGAGGCGTCCTTCCAGCCCATTCCCTTGAGCTGGGCCATATACATAGCCTGGTCGCCGACCTTCATCTTGCGGTAGAGGCCGCGCTCCTCAGGCATATATCCGATTTTCTCCACGTCCGCCTGAGTGATGGGACGGCCCTCGAACAGGACCTCTCCCCCACCCGGGATAGTGATTCTGTTGATGATGCGGATAAGGGTGGTCTTTCCCGCCCCGTTGGGGCCGAGAAGGCCGAAAATCTTCCCTTCCGGGATACTCAGGGACACGTGGTCGAGGGCGACCTTGGGGCCGAAACTCTTGCAGATATCCCTGCACTCTATTATTGCCATATTCGATTTATATTTTTGTGCAAATATAAAAATTTATTGATAAACAACAAAAATATTTTAAAAAATGTATAATATTTTATGAATTCAAGAGTTTGGCCACCAGCTCGGACAGGAGCTCAGCATCGGTCGCCTCCCCTCCTTCGCCGCCTTTGCCGCGATAGTCGTATTCAGTGATAAGGGAGATGGCGGCCATGCAGCGGGAAAGGGGCCAGGTTTTGGCCGCGGCGTCATATTCCTTGAAGAAGAATGGATTGACTCCAAGGACTGCGGCCTTGTCCTGAGGTGAAGGATAGCGCTCCCTGGAAAGGAGGATCACATACCTGAGGACCCTGTAGAAATGGTTGAAGAGGGGGGCCGTCGCCGCGGGAAGGGCGAACTTCGCAGTCTGTCCGATACGTGCGGCGAGACGCAGGGCGTCCTCCCTCCTCCCGTAGGACAGGGCCCTGGTGAGTTCGAAGATGCTGAACTCCCTGCTGATCCCTACATTCGTTTCGATGTCCTCCACCGACACCCGGGTTGTTCCTTCGGGAAGGTTCTTCAGCAGTTTGTCGGTCTCGACGGCGATCCTGCTCAGGTCCGTACCGGCCGATTCGGCAAGAAGGGCGGCCGCTTCCGGATCGATGGAAATCCCCAGGGAGGAATAATGGGAGGAAATCCAGGAAGGCACCTCGTAGTCCCTGAGTTCCGGGGAATCTAGGACCACACCCTCCTTCATCACGCTTTTATAAAGGGATTTCCGCTTGTCCACGGAGGCGCCGTGGAGCAGGAGGACAAGGATGGTGGACTCGAGGGGCTTGGTGCAATACACGGCAAGTTCCTCCAGGTCGTGCATCGCCTGGGCCTCCTTCACCACCACCAGTTGGCGTTCGGCCATCATAGGGAACCTGCGGGCCGCAGTGACGACCGTCTCGGCGTCGACGTCGGACCCGTAGCAGATCAATTGGTTGAAATCACGCTCCTCCTCTTCGAGGGCGTTCGCAATGATTTCGTCACAGACTTTTTCGGGATACCAGGGCTCGGCGCCCATCAGGAGGTAAACGCTTTTGAAAACGTGATTCCTCACGTCGAAAACGATTTCCCTGCACTGCCTGTCAGTGTCAGCGTAACCAGCCCTGGCCATCCGCTATGCTTCGTATTTCTTTTCCTTGGCCCGCGTAATCTTCTCCTTCATCGCATCCGCGGCGTCATTCACGGCCTCTTCGAAGGTCTGGGCGTTCCTTTCTATCACGAGGTCCTGGCCGAGGACGTGGGTCTGGATCTTCACGTTCTTGTTTTCAGGCTCGTGGAGCAGTGAAAGGACGACATCCACGCTGTCAAGGTTTTCATAGAACCTCGAAAGTTTCGAAATCTTCTTCTCAACGAATGCAATCAGCTTCTGATCCGCGTCGAACTTGAGCGACTTGATGTTAATCTCCATTTTTACCTCCGCTTTTTGCCCTGGGATGGGCGTTGACATAAACTTTCTTCAGCTTCTCGACGGAATTGTGGGTGTAAACCTGAGTGGCGGCGAGGGAGGAATGGCCCAGGAGTTCCTTTATGGAGTTCAGGTCGGCCCCTTCGTTGAGGAGGTCCGTTGCCAGCGAATGCCGCAGAACGTGCGGCGACTTTTTCCCGGTTATCCCGCTTACCCCGCCGAGTTCCTCCCGCACGGCCCTTTCCACAAACATCGGATAGAGTCTTTTACCTCCGACACTTATGAAAAGAGGCTCCGCGGCAGTCCTCGGACGCCCTACCATCGACTGCGCTGCTTGTAAATATAATGAAATTTCCTTACAAAGAGAAGGAACGAGGGGAATTTCTCTCGTTTTGTCTCCCTTGCCCGTCACCTTCATCACCCTGCGCGAGAAGTCCGCGCTGCCGATATTCAGGGAGATGAGCTCCGCCCGCCTGATCCCCGTCGAGAAAAGGGTGCTGATTATGGCCCGCCTGAGTCTCCGGCCGTACATTTCGACGGGAACTTCACGGCCGGAACCCTTTTTCGCCGTGGGATCGCCTTCGAATTTCCCATAGGAAAGGAGGATGTCCAGTTCTTCCTCCGAAGCGCTGTGGGCGGTGGTTTCGAAATACTCCCTCATCGACTCGTCACGGTAGAATTCAGGGAGCCTTTTTTCCACCTTGGGACGGGAGACCGTCTTGACCGGATTGGAGGGGATCACCCCGTTCTTCACGAGGAAGCGGCAAAATCCGCTGAGGACGGAGAGATGGAGGTTTACCGTCCTGGGACCCTTCTTCTCCCCTATTTCCCCTTTCAGCAGGGCTACTTCGTAACTTCTTATGAGAGAGGACTTGAGGCTCGCAACCACATCGCCGCCGCACCAGGCGGAAAAGCCGTTCAGGACCTCCGAATAGATGGCACAGGTGCGAGGGGAATACCTCCGCACGGATGATATATAGGTAAGGTAATCGCCTGTTGGGTCCATTTCGGTGTCATTTGACTTCCTTGAGTCCGAGACCGGGAGCCACTTTCCTCATATAGGCGTCGGCCGCCTCGAATTCATTAGGAATCTCCCCGTCGAGGATGGCGTTCTTCACCATCTCCTTGAGGTCTCCGATCTCCTTGCAGGGCGGGATTCCATACACCTGCATCACGTATTCTCCGGTGATGGGGTTCTTGAAATTGCGGATGGCGTCCTTCGCCTCAACCTCCACGAGTTTCTCCCTCACCAGGCCGAAATTCCTGCGTATCCTGGCCACCTTCGCGGGGTTCTTCGACGTGATGTCCGCATTGCACAGGAGCATCAGGTCGTCGATGTCATCCCCGGCGTCGAAAAGGAGCCTCCTGACGGCGGAATCGGTCACCCCGTCGTCCACCAGGGCTATGGGCCTCAGATGCAGGCTCACGAGTTTCTCGACATATTTCATCTTCTCGTTGAGCGGCATCTTCAGCGACTGGAAGATCTTGGGAACCATCCTCGCGCCCACCACCTCGTGACCGTGGAAGGTCCAGCCCAAGACGGGGTCATACCTCTTGGTCGCAGGTTTCCCGATGTCGTGAAGGAGGGCTGCCCATCGGAGCCATACATTTGCCTTTCCGAGTTCAGCCTCCGCCTCAGCCACGTTGTCCACGACCTGTATGGTGTGGGAGAAATTATCCTTATGTCCCTTGCCGTCAACCGTTTCCACGCCCTTCAACTTGGACAGGGAAGGGAGTATCCATTCCAGTAGTCCCGTCTCATCGAGGAGACGGAAGGCTACGGACGGCCTGGGAGAGAGGAGCATCTTGCACAGTTCGTCCACGATCCTCTCCTTGGAAAGGATTTCCAGGCGGGAAGCCATCCTTTTCATCGAATCGATGGATTCGGGGACTATCGTGAAAGGACGCTCGGGAGTAGAGAGCTGGGAGGTGAACCTTATGGCCCTGAGCATCCTCAGGGGATCGTCGCTATAGGTGATGTCCGGATCCAGAGGGGTCCTGATAATTCCCGAGGCCAGGTCCCGTATCCCTCCGAAGGGGTCCACGAGGGCGCCGAAATCCTCCGGATTGAGGCTGAACGCCATCGCGTTGATGGTGAAATCCCTCCTCTTCTGGTCGTCTTCAAGGGTGCCGTCCTCCACAATGGGCTTGCGGGACTCCCGCCTGTAGGACTCCTTCCTGGCCCCCACGAATTCCACCTCCATCCCGTGGTATTTCAGCATCGCCGTTCCGAAGTTTCGGAACACGCTGACTTTGCATTTCTTCCCGTCGAGGTCCGCGATCCTCCGGGCCACGGCCTCAGCGAGCTCTATCCCGCTCCCCTCGGCGACTATGTCTATGTCGGAATTGGGCCTGCCAAGGAAGCAGTCCCTCACGTAACCTCCTATCACATAGGCCTTCGTCCCCGAACCGGCTGCCGCCTCGGAAACGATCTTGAAAATCCTGTGGTCCAGGAAACCCTCGGCGATCGTAGCCATCAGTCCATATCCTTATACTCGGGAAGTACGGGAATCTCCTCGAAACCCGACTCCCCCTTCCTGTAGATCTTCGTGCATTTACCGTTCGTAATCGCCAGCAGCCTGGCCCCAAGCACGGAATCGTACCTCAGGGCCTGGTCTATCACCTCCTGGCTCAGTTCCACGTCCTCCCTCTTGCACTCCACGGCCATCACCGGCCTGAGATCCCTTCCGTAAACCAGGATGTCGGCCCTGTATTTCTTCCTCCCGAACTTCATGCTCACCTCGCTCATCATCAACTGGGAAGGCACGTGGGCCTGCACCAGCAGTATGGATATGAACCACTGCCGCACCTTCTCCTCGGGAGTAAGCGCCACTTTCTTCTTCCTCAGCGGATCCCACACATACTGGTCTGCCATCGCGTCTGTCGGGTTGAACGGTAATTTCTTCAAATTTAAGGATTATCCTGAAAAATAAAAAAAGTTATTTTGGTATCTTTGCAAGCATTCAAATTCAGGCGCCAAATGCTCAAGATCTTCTGCAAGAACACCGGCACTTACGGTGAATTCCAGGAAGGCACCACCCTTCTGGAAATGATTCCCTCCTTCGGGTTCGAACGCCCCTACGACATCCTCTCCGCGATAGTGAACAATGTCACGGAAGGCCTCAGGTTCAGGGTTTTCAACAACAGGGACGTGGAGTTCCTGGACTACCGCACATACAACGGAAGGAACGCCTACTGCCGCTCGCTCTGCTTCCTCCTGTGCAAGGCCGCGAAAGACGTCTTCCCCGACTGCGAGGTCGTTCTGAGAAGACCCATCTCCAAGGGCTATTTCTGCACGGTCGACAAGGGTGAAGGCACGGACCTCACGGGTGACGACATAGAAAGGATTTCGGCAAGGATGAAGGAGATAGTGGAGCAGAAGATGCCCTTCTACCGCCACGAGGTGCAGAAACCCGAGGCCATAGAACTGTTCCGGAAGATGGGATGCCAGGACAAGGTCACCCTTCTGGAGACCACCGACGACGTGTATATCACTTATTACACCCTCGGCGGGACTCCCGACTTCTATTACGACGCCCTGGTCCCCGACGCCGGCTACCTCAGGGTATGGGGCCTCATCCCCTTCCACGACGGTATGCTCCTCAGGGTCCCCGACAGGCACCATCCGGAGGAACTGGCCCCGATGTTCTCACAACCCAAGACCTTCGACGTGTTCTCTGAAACGCTCAGATGGAACAAGATAATGAACCTCTCCAACGTGGGTGACGTGAATAGGTCCTGCATCGAAGGAGGGGCCACTGACCTGATCCAGATAGCGGAAGCCCTGCAGGAGAAGAAGATAGTGCAGATTGCCGAGGAGATAGACAGGAGGTATTTCTCCCGTGACCCCGTGAGGCTCGTCCTGATCACCGGACCTTCCAGCAGCGGCAAGAGCACGTTCTGCAAGAGGCTGAGCATCCAGTTGAAGGCCTGCGGGCTCCATCCCGTGTCCTTCTCCACCGACGACTATTTCGTGAACAGGCTCGACACCCCCAGGCTTCCGGACGGCTCGTTCGATTTCGACAATTTCGACACCGTCGATCACGAGGCCCTGCAGAGCGACGTGGTAAGGCTTCTGGCCGGAGAAGAGGTGGAGGTGCCCGAATACAACTTCACCACCGGAATAAGGGAATATAACGGTAAGAAACTCTCCCTTTCGGAAGGTTCCGTCCTGCTCATCGAGGGAATCCACGCCCTGAATCCCAGACTGACCGACAAGGTCCCGGAGAGCGCGAAATTCAGGATCTTCATCAACGCCATCACCTCGATTTCCCTCGACGACCACAACTGCATCCCCACCAGCGACAACCGCCTCTTACGAAGGATAGTGCGTGACTGCAACAAGGGTGCTTTCACGGCCAGGGAGACCATCGCCAACTGGCCCAACGTCCGCCGGGCCGAGGTGAAATGGATATATCCCTATCAGGAGGACGCCGACGTCCTGTTCGACTCGACCTATCTGGTGGAATTCGCGGTCTTCCGCCCCAGAGCGGAATGGATACTCGCCACAGTACCCAAGAACTGTCCCGAATACACCGAGGCGAGCCGCCTGCTGAATTTCCTTCACTATTTCGTCCCCGTCCCGGAAAAGGACGTTCCCTCGACTTCCCTCATCAGAGACTTCCTGGGGCAGTAGGGTCCTTATCGAAGGATCATCCCCCTGTCATGCCCGGCTTGACCGGGCATCTCCGGAGGAGCCATTCCCAACGCTCCCAGATACACGGCTGACGCCGCAATGCTCGCTTATGGGAATGGCTCCTCCGGGTCGTATAGGCTATGGTCTAACATCCTCATACCTTGGCCACATCTTCATTCCGGACATTTCCCTTGTAGGTGGATAGTATAATAGTCCATGGAGATTATTTAGATCTTTTTTTGTAAGGTCATATCGTTGCAAAGCGAGATAAGATTCTTGTACTACCTCCCATGTGTGTTCATTTACAATCTTTTTGTCGAAAAGGAAAAAAGACACCGTATCAGTTTTCCATTCTCGGAATGCCGTATCCCATGTTCCTAATCCCAAATTAATCACATAGCGCTCATATCCATTATCATCCGAATAATGAGACAATTGTCGTAGTTTGTCTTTATTAAACCATATTGCTGTGTCTTTAGGACAGACCGAACCTCTTTCAGGGAAAAAGAATAACAGGTCATCTGATTCTTCTGGAACATAACATACTACTTTTAGGGCAGGCTCACAACCATAGGCAAAAAGTATTATTAATACCACAGCTATAATTTTATTCATGGTAAAAAAATCAGTATTTTATTGGATATTCGGGAGTTCCCCAACTATATGAAGGGAAAAGTGGACACGAAAACCTATTTGCCATTACTTCAGTAAAGAAAAGACTATGATGATGTCCAGTGTTTAAATCATCAGCTATTTGACTGCCTAAACTAAAAATAGCAATTATTGGATAAGATAATCCTAACCTACGGCTTTGAATAACATGGCCATATTCGTGAGCATACAATTGGTCTTCTTCGTTAACGTAATTCTCAAAACCTATATTATTTGGAATCTTACTACTATCGTCAATGTTTATATAACTACCGATTGTGGCCCCTTGGTGTTTCCTTGATTCTTCATTAATAACAAAAGTTGCTCCCTTGTAAAATTTTACTCTATTTATATCAGCAAGACCATTTCGGAATTGAGTATAATCATACCCCAACCCCGTTTGCAACGATTCCCACGTATGACGAGAAACGCCCTGCCAGACACTGCCGAAGAAGGAGGCGTTTTCATCAAGATAAAAATTTCCAAGGAATATCTTAGCCGAATTGGCCAGCCCTTCCCAACCATGTCTGATCAACCCTCCTCCCATTCCTATCGTTGTAGCCGTTATATGCATTGTTTCACCACCAAGTGCACCGAATTTCCCAATGGTCCCAAAGGTCCCCAGAAATCCGGACATATTTGAGAGTCCTTGCAAGCCAGCGAATCCGGAGTATGCAGATACTCCAACAATAAACCCAGCGACAGCACCGGAGAAGAAATACTTTGCCCAGTTTCCATGACCCAAATCGTCTTTCCTGATGGCGTGGGCAGCAAGGTTCCCGCCTCCAAACAATGCGGCGGTAATGCCTCCTACTATCAGCATCGTGGTTATTGCAAACTCCCCGCTCTCATCCGAGTATACCAGCGGGTTGTTCAGCGCATACGCGAACCTGTTGTAGTTCTGCGTGAATCCCGGTGCCTGGACATAGGGGTCGGGGCTCAGGAACCGGCCCAGTATCGGGTCGTAGAGCCTCGCGTTGGCGTTCCACACGCGGGCGTAGGGGATCCACTCGTGGCCGGTGAACCCCCGACCGAGCATGTAGGTCGGCTCGGACCCCGACGGGATGGGCGCCAGCGTCTGCGGGTCCCTTGCCCTGCCCCAGGGGTCGTAGGAGCGCTGCTCGGACACTGTCCCGGCCTTTGTCTGGACCGAGGTGATGCTCCCGAGAAGATCGCGTCCCACGTTGTAGGCCGTCCAGTTCCCGCTGCTTCCCGAGCGCTTCAGCACCACCGGGGCCGAGTATGCGTCGCCTCCCAGCCACAGCCTCTCCGCGGTGACCGTCCCGCTCCCATTGGTCTCCCTCTCGAAGCGTCCTCCGAGGTAAATCCTGTTGAACAGTACCGTCGGGGTGGTGGAACTGTCGTCGGTGACGGTCATCTTCTTCCTCTGTCCGTCCGCGTCATAGACGAAGTCCACCCGGTAGTCGTCACTGGTGGTCACCCTCGACGGCCGGCCCATGGGGTTGTAGAGGACCGTCGGCAGGGTCCTCGCGGAAGAGGAGGAGGCAGGAGTGTAACCGGTCAACGAGTAGGGATCCGTAGCCCCTCCCGCATAGGCCATCGTGCCGGATGTACTCAACGTGGTTATGTTCCCCTTCGTGTCATACGACGTGGTGGCCGTGGTGGCGGATCCCGGCCTAGTCCACGACGTTATCCTGTTGATGCCGTCGTATCCGAACGACTCCGTCCCCGGGGCGGTGCCTCCCGAGGGGGCGGGAGGGGTCCTTGACGTGAGGTTCCCCGTCTGGACGCTTATGGCATATCCCTCCGTGACGGAATTGGTAGTCCTGGAAGTAGGAACTCCGAGTGTATCGTATCCATAACTTCTCGTGATGCTGAGAGTACCCGAACTCGTGGGCAGTCCTAGTTCGTTCTCTCCCGTGAGTTCCCACACCTTGGTGCCGTTCGTGATGCCAGTACTGCTGTTCACCGCTATTTTCTTCCGGTGTCCGTAGGCATAGGTGTATATCTCTTTGGCGAGGGTGGTGTTCCCCCGTTTGAAGGTGACGGACCTCACCGTCCCTATCGGCCCGAGGCTGGTCGTGTCGGAATAGACCGCGGTCGACGAGAACGAGAGACCGGCCGCCGTTTCAGTGACCGTCTTTAGACGGTCGAATGTGTCGTAGGTGTAGGAGTGCGACGTGCCGTTGGTGGAGGACTCGGACGTGAGCAGTCCCTTCGAGTTGTAGGTGTACGTCGTGTTGAACGCCCCATACTCCGATCCGCTCCCGGCTCCCGTCCTGCTGACGGCCGTGGTCCTGCCGTGGATGTCCCTCGTCACCACAGTCGTCCCGTACCTGTTCACCGTGGTGGAGACGGACGTGCCGCCGGCGTTCCACACGGTCGTGTCCGTCTGTGTCCCGAAGCTTGGGGCGTCTATCCTGCTGCGGTTCCCCCACTGGTCGTAGCGCAGGGTCGTCACCGCGTTCCCCGGGGCGGTGGTCCTCACCGGCTTCCCGTGGGGCTGCAGGACGTTCACGATGTCACCGCCCGGATCGTGAATCAGGACGGCGTTGCCGTCGGCGTCGACGGTGGTCGTGGTGGTGACGTTCGCCGAGGTTACTGACGAAACCCTCCCGTTGTACGAATGGGTGGTCGTCTTTCCGGATGCCTCGGTATAAAGGGTTTCCCTGCCGTAGGGATCATACGTGTAGACATTCCACTTGGGTGTCGAGGACCCCTTGAAGGGAAGCGACACCTTCAACAGCCTGCCTTTTGTGTCATACTGCCTCCTGACCACCCTCCACGTGCCGTTGTACCGCTTGTCGGCCGAACGGACCACCCTTCCCGCGGCGTCGTAGTGCGTGCTGTCGCGGGTGCCGTGGCTGGTCCTCGAGAGTGCGGTGTACAGTCCCTTTCCTCCCCAGGCCCTCAGTTCGTCCTCCCACTCCTTGCTGGGATGGTCGGTGCGCGTCAGGCGGCCCCAGGTGTCATAGGTGTACGAGGTCGTGCCGGTGTGGTCGGTCACCGACGTGGGGTTGCCGAAAACGTCATGGTCCGAATAGGTCGTGGTGAGCCCGAGCGGGTCGGTTGATGATACGACGCGCCTCCCCGAGGAGTCGTATGTCCAGGACGTCTGGAGATACGATGTCGCCTCGTGGGGATATACCTTCTCGGTGAGCACGTTGCCTCTGTCGTCGTAGGTCCACCGCGTCTCCTTCTCCAGGTCTCCTCCCGTGAATATCTTCGGCACCCTGAGGGGGCCGCCGCCATCCGTCCCTACATCCCCCTTGGATCCTCCCGAGGTGTCGTAGTCGGCGGATATCTCCTCGGGGAGCAGGTCCTCGTTGAGATAGGTAGTCTTGAGCCAGCCGTACTCCTTCTTCGTCAGGGGCCGTTTCTTGGAGTCGTATGTCCACTCGACCTTCCTCGACCACAGGTCCGTTGCCGGTTCCCCGTTCATGGTGTTGGCGGTGCCGTAGAGCCTCCCCGTGCGCGTGGTCTCCTGCCGGGACGGGGAACCGAGGATGAAGGTGGCGGAGGAGAAGGAGTGGGAGAACTCCGTATAAGTGTCCTCCCCCTTGGAGTCCGCGACAGCGCTCCCTGCAGCGGCCACGGATCGGGTCGTGCGCACCCTGGACAGGTACCCGTACGGATCATAGGAGTTAACCGTCGTCGTGGTGACTCCCGACAGGACGTCCACCGACACTGACTGCGTGAGCCTCGGGTCCAGCTTCCCGTAGAGGGTGGAATGCGAGTCCCACGTGTTGGTTACGGTGAGGAAGGGGTTGTTCGACTCCTCGTCGAGATAGGTCTTGGAGTAAGTAGGGACTCCGAACTTGGCCGGATCGAAGGTCGTCTGGATGCGGACTCCCTTGAGGACGTCCCAGGCCGCAGACGACGCGAATCCCAGGAACCCCAGTCCCCTCGTGCTCACCACCGCGTTCTTCCGGACGTAGTAGACCTGCGAGATCCGGGTCCCGGACGTCGAGGGCGTCCCGGACCCGTTCCCCAGGTACGTCTCCTCGGCGCACAGCGTCCTCACGGGGGAGGAGATGCGGGAGAGACCCTGTGAGGGATCGGGGACGTAGGTATTGTCGACCGCGTACTGCCATGGTTCCAGCTGTCCAGTCTGAGGCTCCGCGGAGAGGCCCCCGTAGGTGTTCAGGGTAGTGTTCCCGAACCCGTCAGCGGAGCAGGTGACGGTCCTCAGGTTGTAGCTCAGCGCCGGGTCGGTGTAGAGCACGGCCTTCGCCCCGTCCAGCACCATCACGTGGCTGGCGGAGCCTGTCTCCGTGACGTTGAGGGGAACAACGGCCATGCCGAGAGGCCTTGCCGCGGAGTATTCCTGGGCCGGGGAGAACGTGGTGCCGTTCCTGTTGATGCATACCGTGACCATGAGGCTCTCAGCCCTCACGAAGTCCGGAAGCCCGTCGCGGTTGACGTCGACGAAGACGACGTCGTCCTTGTCCCGGTCTACGGTCCCTACATAGACCGTCTTGCCGATGAAACCGACGCCCGTGGATATCCTGGCGCTCCAGGCGAAGTCCGAGGAGGAGGACGGGGCGGAGAGGATGTCCGGATAGCCGTCGCCGTTGACGTCGGCGACAAAGTTGCGGGCGGACGTGTCGGCGAAGGGGTTGCTTCCGCCCCATCCGTAGGTGGTGTCAAGGACGAGCAGCCCGGAGTCCTTCACGGTGTAGGAGGCCAGGCCGCCGGAGGTGGGAAGGCAGACCTCGGTCCTGCCGTCCCTGTTGATGTCCAGCACCAGGAGGGACGAGTTCCAGGAAAGCGCCGGGGGCATGGCCTTCTCTCCGACCTTGGTCCCCGTGGCGAGGTCTATCAGCGCGGCGTACGACGTGCCGTACGAATAAGTCGTCGTGAGCATCTGCCCGTGGCCGCAGCCCGTGAAGTCCCCGAAATAATACCGCCTTTCGGAGCGTTGTGAGTTGGCTGCCGACACGACGCCCTTCACGGAAACGTTGCCGGAAGACTGCTGGACGACAGAGGTCCCGTTGTAACGGTATTTCGTGACGGCCAGGGTAACGTTCTGACCGCTCTTGGCTCCGAAGTTGACTTTCACCAGTTCGTCGGTGCCGTCCCCGTCGGCGTCAATGGGCGTTATGAGCTGGAAGCCGTTGCCCGTAGTCACGTTGGTGCACAGGCTTACGATGTTGTCCTTCAGCGGGGGCGGGGCGACCGCGATGGTCATATTGGTCGGATAGCCGCTGCCGTTGTTGCCGCCGGAGGCGTCATACTGGGCATATCTGGTATGGAAGACCAGGCCGTCGTCGAAGCTCCCCTCGAGGATCTTCCCCCTCCCGATGACGAGGCTGCTGCCCGAGGAGTAGCCGCTGGTGAAGAAGGTGGTGGACGACTGGAGGGAATGCTGGGTGGGGGTGGAGGTGCCGTCGTACGAAAAGACCAGGGGCTGGAGCGACACCCCCTCCCTGCTGCAGTCCACCCGCGTCAGGACCCACGCGTCGTCCCTGAGGGTATGCCTGAGGTCGTACCGGGCAAGGGTGTCGGCGCCTTCCAGGCAGGAGATGCGCTTGAGCAGGACGTCCGCACCGCTGTAACCCCCCGCGTAGTAGGTCTCCGGAGAGTCGTCCCTGGTATCGTATGAGAACACGATGCTCGAGGTGCAGGCGGAAGCCGTCTTCCCGCCGTACCGTATCCTGGTCGGCAGTTCCCGGCCATGACCGAAGAGGTTGTACTCGTACAGTATCAGGTTGCCGTTGCGGTCTTCCGACCCGTAGATGGGGATTATGGGCCCGACGCCCCCTCCCCCGTCTCCGTATGTCAGTTTCCTGCCGTCAGGGCTGAGTGCGTGGAAGGTCAGCATCCCGGGGGAGACGAAGACGTTGCCCCTCGCCGTCTTGAGGGTGTAATCGTCCATCCCGTCCTCCAGGTGCTGCACAAGCGGCATCCCGTCCAGCGCCCACACGGGACCGTTGTAGGCGGCCGCCACGGTGGTGTCGTTGTAAAACGGTGTCTTGCTGGCGGAAGTGATGGCGGAAAGACCGCCTATCTCCCATCCGTATCCCGCCGCGCCGTGCCTTCCCTGGCTGTTGTACTCGAGCGAGACGGCCGGGGCCCCGCCGGGGGCGTCAGTGGTCATTATGGGGATGGAGTAGGTCCTCGCGCCGGAGGCCGAGACCCCCGCGGTCATCGGGATGGCGCCGATGTAACCGGAGATGGTCCGGGTGCCGGACCCTGCGATCCCCTCCCCGGCGGAGCCCCTCTCCTCTCCGAGCCTCTTCACGGCAACGTCCACGCTGTCCAGCATCGCGTCAAGGCTAACCGACTTCCCTGCAGTCTCGGAAACGGGGCGGTCCTGGGCGGAAACGACTGCCGCAGAAAAGAATGCGACAAGGACCGGAATAAAAAGGAACGGCAGGAAACCGGAAGGGAAAGTGCGGCTGGTCATCATTGAGGCTGTTTGATCGTTTCAAAATTAATGAAACGACTTGGGATATGCAAGGGGAGCCGTAGCCTTTATTCCATTGCCGGCCCGATTAACGCGGCAATCCCCGGGGCGAGGCCGGAGGCCGCGACATTATTGAGCGAGCGGGGACGGATGGTGGCGGCTGGAGGAGAATTCATTCTCCGAAAGCCGCCAGACAGACGGACCATGAGCCGGCGAGGGCGGGGAAAGAGGACGGTGTGTGTCCGACGACCGTTCGGCGAGCGCAGCGAGATGAAAAGGGAGGAGTTAGCCGTCCCCCAGCCCGAGCCACAAGCGAATAGCGAGCGAAACATGAGCGGACCCGGCCCCGCCCCAGGGAAGGGCTCCCAGATAAACAGGGGAAAGGGTTAGTCGTGGCCAGGGCCGAACGTATCCTATGCCAGTGCGTGTCCTGCCGGCATACTCGAGCTAGATTTCTCCGTTGGCACAGCCTGAGGAAGTTTCCACGCTCACCACAACCGGTCCCAGGAGACCTGCCGGATGGAGCTCTGAGGAAGAATCAAAGAATTTATAGGACGTGTAGGTGACGGGATCCTTGCATGAAGGTTGGCTGTCACCTATCAGCCTGTTGATCCAAGGGTTTATGACAGTGACTTCCAGGTCATTGCCTCCCTGCCGGACAGCTTCCGTCACATCGACCCTGTAGGGTCTCTTCCATATGGTGCCACATTCGACGCCGTTTACTTTCACGACTGCTATCTCACGGACTTCACCGAGGTCTATCAAAACGGCAGATTTATCAGGAATGGCATCCAGTTCAAAACTTTTGGTGTAAACGGCTTTGCCTGAAAAATACCTGATTCCGGTGTCGGATGATTCAGTGTAAGATTCCAACTTCCTGAACACTGCGGATTCCGGCGCGTTCCTTCCTTCCTGGAAACGGACATTCCAAGGCCCTTCAAGTGTGGAGACCGTGGCCGGACTTATTGTTCCGGCCTCGTAAGATCCATCAGACGAATTTCCGCTGAAAACCACGAAAACGGCATCATTCGGCACCAGGTCGAGCTTTACGAGGACCCTTCCGTCAGTTTTTCTGTAGGATACCTTCTCAATCTTCCCGGTCTCCGGATTCCAGACAGCAGGGACTCCCCTTTCCTGCCTGAAAGACACCTCCACTGTCTTGAAGTCATCCGCCGGCCTGTTTACCCAATAGATTTCGGCAGCAGGGAGATGGCGGTGGACGAAGCGGATCTCTTCCGCGGAATCATATTCGATGTCAGGACCTACTCCGAATTCGGCAAGGACCCTGTCGAGCGGTTGTTCCAGACGGACATTCCTGAAGGATACAAGCTTATTGAAAAGGCTCTGCCATCGTTCCTTGTCATCATTCATCCCTGCAGGGCCCCCGGGAGCGTGTCCGCAGACAGGCACGCCTTTCGAGGCAAGGCTGACAAGCTTCTCAAGGATGTCGACTGACATCCGGCCGACATTCGCTCCAAGATAAAGGAGAGAATACTCCATGTTTCCCGCAACCAGTCTTCCCTTCCTTGCGCCCGCCTCGTTCCTGATAACGGCAGGGCCTGCATAATCATAGTTGTAACCGTTGGGGATGAACTCCGGGAGTCCGTCGCCATATTGTGCGCAGACGTTACTGTCTTCACCATAATAGACAAGGATGTCCGCCACTGCCTTACCCCTCTGAAGCAAATAGCAGCTTCTTGCGAGATAGTCAGTCCAGATCCTGGCGTTGTCAGCCCAAGTCTCGTGCCTGTTGAACCACTGACCGTAGGGACCCAGTCCCATTCCGGGGAACACTTCGTCAAGAGGCTGGTGGGCGGAGTCGTGGATTACAAAGCGGTTCAGTCCGTGAGCCATTTCCCAGTCGGCAGTGGATTTCAAGGTGCGCGGACTGTAGGAATAGGCATTCCGGGAGGTACCGTGGGCGGTCATGGACTCTGCGGCAACAAGGTTCTGTCCATAGAGGTGGGCCACCGAGGCTGATTCCCTGATGTCTGCGGCAGCCATCGTAGGAGATCCTGCGTCCACCCAGCAGGCGGCCATGGGTACGCTGGCAGTCCTCTTTATGTCCATCCCGTCAGCCACGTAAACCCTCCCGCATTCATGAGACTCGCTATAGCGCCCCTTCATTCCGTACTCCTTGACGATGTCATTGATCCTGCCATAATTCTCCGCGTAGAGCTCGGCGATGGTGATGTTCCAGTCCCAAAGGAAAGCTTCGCTTTTCTCGACAGATTCTACGATCTCACCCGTGAGGACAGGAAGCCAACGGACCAGGTCATAGCCACGGCGCTTCCTGAACTCACCGGCCATCGTCGGAGTCCAGTTCTGGTTCCCTGCCTCATAGCTGTCGGTCAGTATATACTGGATACCCTTAGAGCCCATAAGCCCTCCGGTCGCTTCCTTGTACATGTCCAAATACCTGTGGAAATACCTTGACCAGGCTCCGGGATCAAGCTTGTCAACCTCAAGTCCGGTCGCCTCTTCGGGGGCCGGACCGTTTTTCTGGCCGGTAAGGGAATACCCTATCCTCAACACCTTCCAGTTACCCTCGGGCACTTCCCAGGTCAGGAACCCGTCCCTGACCCTGTCGGTAAGGTCCAATACCTCCTGGACAGCATATCCGTCCGTCTCTGTCGGGAATGAGTGCAAATCATAAGGAGAACTGAAGCAGGCCTTCTCCTCCGAGTGATTGATCCTGCCGGATTGGTGCAGCTTGAATTCGCTGACCATCGCTCCCCTGCCACCGGTGTTCTCCACCCTGAGCCTGAAGAACCTGGCGCTGGTCTCTGGGAAGGAGACCGTCATTCTCATACAGATGGAGCTGGGGACCTTGACAACCTCGGTGAAGTCCTTCCCGTCGTCACTCTTCTGAAGTGAGACATTAAAGGAAGGGCCAATGTTGTACGGCCAGGGCCGGACCCTGCCGTCGACTACGGAAACCGCCCTGAAAGAAACGGGCTCCGGAAACTCATAGTCAATCCAGGCATACCCTGCCGCCCTGTCTTCCGGAAGAAGGACGGCGTCGGCCAGATCGTCGTTTGAAAGCTGTTCTACGGAAAAAACACCTCCGGAAGAAGAGACCTTGGCGCCCAACGCATCAAGGGGCCTGTCCTTGTCATCCAACCTCAGGGCGATGACGGCAATGTCTTCGTAGAAATCCTCATCGGCGTCATACCTTCCGTCGTGCCTGATGTTTTGCATTATTCCTGCGACATTGAACGGCTCTGGAAGCCTGCCGGCAAACGACCTGCCGCCTTCCAGGCGCATTTCTCGCCAGACCAGTTTCTTCATGGCGTCAGCCGGCGGCACCCAAGGACCGCCCATGCAGCTCCATCCGGGTGAACTTGCGACCGTCATCTCCATTCCGAGCGAATCGCCAAGTTCAATGGCGTACCTGAACGCATCCTTCCAGTCATCGTGCATATATACCATCCTGTTTTCGACGACGGGAGCCACACCTATTCCGGCATCGAAATGATGGAAACCACCGATACCGACCCTGTCCATCCAAAGGAGGTCCTTGCGAATGCCTTCCTTGGTGATGTTGCCGTTCATCCAATGCCACCACACGAAGGGCCTGGCCTCCCTGGGAGGTTCAGCAAAACCCGCTTCAAGGTCAGCGAGCGTCTCATTTCCGACCTCATTCTTGCCTGCGTTGCAAGACTGGATCACTGTCATTGCCGTGACCGCCGAGGCGACAATCAACCCAAATATCCTGGCATTCATATTCTTAAAGAAAATTACAGGAAGAAGCGACTGGTAATAATAGAACAGAGTAATCAGAACTTGTGTCTGAGGCCTAGAAGGACGATGCCCTGCTCGCCCATGCCGAGTTCGACGAAGCCGCGGGTAGTGGGGCCGCCCGCTTCGAAACCGAGAAGGGAAACCTGGAAATTGAAGTGGAAATCGGTCCTGGGATCATTATCCTCGGCCAGGCTGCTGTCGGTTTTCTCCCTGCGGAGAGTGGCTCCGGCGGCAAGTTTAGAATACATTCCGATATGTTCCCTGCGCAGCCAGTCGAACTTCACGGCCGGCATCAAGGTATAATATGAGTGAATGTACCGACCGTCCTTGACGTTGTCTTTCAGGACATCCTGGACACTGTTGCCGACGACGAATACGCCACCGACTCCGAGCCAGTTACTAGCGTGGTAGAAATACTCGAAGGCGACGGGGCCGAGGAACCTCTCATTGTCGAATGTCGCCCCGGTCATCGCGATGACCACTTCCTCCAAAACGTCAATCCACTGTGAGTTCGCAAGTGTTCCGTAACTCACGGCGACTTCGTGCCTGGTATCTTCATAAACGCCCTGTGCGTTGGCACAGATTACCGCAAAGAATCCGCAGAGGGTTAAAATGAACTTTTTCATAATATGT
Source organism: Bacteroidales bacterium (assembly GCA_017427885.1). Taxonomy (GTDB): domain Bacteria; phylum Bacteroidota; class Bacteroidia; order Bacteroidales; family UBA932; genus Cryptobacteroides. The sequence goes on along the minus strand of JAFRRW010000013.1, from coordinate 5,307 downwards.
AGTTTATGGAATCATTTCTTTTCGCTCATCACGAATTCAAGGGTGCCGCCGGCGAGGATGTCCCGGTGGCTGATTTTCATATCCTTCAGTTTCACTCCGTTAAGGCTCACGCTCTTGACGTAGATGGCACGGTCCGTCTTTTTCCTGGCGGTAATCACGAAATCACTGCCGTTGTCCAGGTGGATGACCGTCCTTGAGAAAAGAGGGGTTCCGATGACATATTCAGCCGAACCTGCGTTGAAGGGATAGAACCCCATAGCACTGAAGATGTACCAGGCCGACATCTGGCCGCAGTCGTCGTTCCCCGCATAGCCGCAGGGAGTGGCGTTGTAGAAGGTCGTGCGGACCTGGTCCACCAGTTCCTGGGTCCTCCAGTAACGCCCGGCGAAATTGTAAAGGTAGACCGTATGGTGGCTGGGCTCGTTGCCGTGGGCGTACTGGCCGATGAAACCGGAGGCGTTACCGTTCGTTTCGCCGCTCTTTTCCGTCAGGGAGAAGTTCTCGTCCAGTTTTTTCAGGAAGCCTTCCCTGCCGCCAAGCAGCTCGATGAGGCCCTGGGGATTCTGCGGGACGAACCACATATACTGCCAGGCATTGCCTTCGATGAAACACCTTTCCTCATAGCTCAGCGGATCGAACGGGGACACCCACCCGCCCTTGTCATCCTTGGGACGGAAGAACCCCGTTTCCTTATCGAAAAGATTGCGGTAGAATTCGCTGCGCCTGAGGAACCGCTCGTAGTCTTCCATCCTGCCGAGTTTCTTCGCCACGGCGGCCACACACCAGTCGTCGAAGGCCTGCTCCAGGGTAATGCTCACGCTCGTACTCTGCAGGTTGTCGGGAAGATAGCCGTATTTCTCCCAAATGGTGAAGGGGGAATTCCTGTGGTTGCGGGTGGAACTCTCCACCATAGCTTTGTAACAGGCCTCCATGTCGATTCCCGGCAGGTCCGCCAGAATGGCGTCGCTGATTACCGGAATCGCGTGATTGCCTATCATACAGTAGTTTTCCTCTCCCCAAAGCTGCCAGATAGGCAGATATCCATAGGTCTGCTCGTGCAGCACCATAGAATTCACGAACTCGGCGGTTATCCCAGGTTCAAGCAGAAGATACAGCGGATGGGCGGCACGGAAGGTGTCCCAGAGGGAGAAGGTGGAGTAGAACTTATGCCCGGAGGGCATTTGCGCGGTCTCGAAACTGGAATTCATATACCGGCCATCGGCGTCGCTCATCGTATTGGGCTGCAGCAGGACGTGATAGAGGCCGGTGTAAAAAATGGTCTTCTGGTCGTCCGTTCCCTCTATGTCGATGCAGGAAAGCGCCTTGTCCCACTCCCGGTCTGCGGTCTCGGTGTAATGGTCGAAGTCCCAGTTCCGGGCCTCGGCCAGCATATTGCCGCGGGCACCTTCATAATCCACAGGAGATATGGCCACCTTCACCATCAGGGGTTCCCCGTCCTGGCCGAAATCCAGGGCGCATTTGAGCGTACGGCCGTTGATCACGTCCACAGACCCGTAATTGCGGTTCCCGTCAGTGAAAAGATGGCCGGTTATGGGTTTGGAGAACTCGGCGCGGAAATACACCTTCCTCATCCTGGCCCAGCCCGTGATGATGCGGAAACCCTCTATGGTGCGTTCGTCCACCAGGCGAACCTGGCTCTGGATGATGTCGTAGGCGCGGCTCCCCGCATAATACGCCTCTCCACGGTAGGTGGAATGGTCCAGGTCCAAAATGACCGTCCGGGGCTTTCCGGCAGGGAAAGTATAACGATGGATGCCCACGTGGGTGGTGGCGGAAAGTTCTACCTTCACCCCGCTGTCTTTCAGTTCCACCATATAGTATCCCGGGCTGGCAGCCTCGGCATCGTGGCTGAAGGCCTGCCCGAAGTCACCCGCTTTCAGGTATTCGTGACCGACCTCCCACGTGACAGGCATAAGGCTGATGTCTATCAGGTCCGTGCATCCCGTACCGCTGAGGTGGGTATGGGTGAAACCGTAAATCCTGTCCTTGTTGTAGTCATATCCGGAGCAGGGGTCCCAGGTTACCATTTTTTCCGTATCGGGACTCAGCTGGACCAATCCCTGGGGTACAGACGCTCCGGGGAAAGTGCTGCCGCTCAGGGCGCCCGTCTCGTCGGTCTGGGTGCCGATGAAGGGATTGACGTATTTGGTATAGTCGCCGGCCCTCAACATATTACTTAACAGGAACGCCAACGTGAAGAGATAGTATTTTTTCATCATCGCTGAAACAATTGTATTCTAAATAATCGGATATGGTCATCCCCTGAAGGGAGGAACTTCACCGTCGTCAATAAGGGAACGGAGGGTTTCCTTCCAGGAAGGGGAAGAGCCGGGAAGGTCGAAGGCCGACTTTATGTCGTAGAGGGTGTAATCTCCTGATTTTTCTATATTTATATATTTAATCAGAGCATCTTTCAACTCGGCGGCAGACCTTTCGCTGCGTTTTCCGGCGCGGCATACGTCACAGGTGCCGCAGTCCCCTGCGTCCTCCTGCCCGAAATATCCCAGCAGGAAACGGGAGCGGCATACATCGTCTTCCGAGGCATATTCCACTATCGCCTCGGTCCTCTCGCGGTACGCCCCAAGGAGCATATTGTACCTTTCCGGCTGCAGGGCGACATTCCCCGGACGCAGGCGGGAGTGATGGAGGAAGATCACGTCGGAATGGTCGGCCGGGACGTACCGTATTACGTGTTCCAGCGAAGTCCGGTAAAGGAGCTGTCTCAGGGAAGGCACGCTCATATCCATATGCGAAGCCACATATTCTTCGTCTATCCTTACGGTGGAGGAGAATATCCCGGCATAGCGGCGCATCAGGATGTCCAGGAGGGAGGCCATCGCGGGTTCGGGAAGCAGGGTGTCGTAGAGTTCTGTCCTTCCGACGGTGATCTGCACCCTTGCATCGATGTCGATGTCCTCGGAGAAGGACCAGTGGTCAGTCCGTTCAAGGTATTTTAGGGCGTGATACACAGGAGATTCCGGTAGGGAATACCGGGAACAGAATTCACCCAGGTCGAACCTCAGCTGCCGGCCCTCCCCCGCCTCGTAGGGGATCTGGAAGAATACGTGAACCTTCTGATAGACGTCCTCGATGAATTCCAGGCTCGGGAAAGCGGTTTTCTCTATCTGCCTTACACGTGTCAGGTCGGCGGAGTTCCACAGGAGTACCGCATAGGAAACCTTCCCGTCGCGCCCGGCCCTCCCTGCCTCCTGGAAATAGGCCTCGGGGCTATCCGGAAGGTCCATATGGACTACGAACCTCACGTCCGGCTTGTCTATTCCCATTCCGAAGGCGTTCGTGCACACCATCACCCTGATTCCTCCCGACTTCCAGGCCTCCTGGCGCTCGGCCCTGGCGGCAGGTCCGAGGCCCGCGTGATAAAATGAACAGCTGACCCCTTCCGCCGAAAGGAAGGCAGATATCTCCTCGCATTTGGCGCGGTTGCGCATATACACGATTCCGGAGCCCTCGATTCCCCTGCAGACGTTCAGGAGCTGGCCCTTCTTGTCCGCGCATTTCCTCACCACATAACTGAGGTTCGGCCGCTCGAATCCCGACCTGAGCACCAGTTTTTCCCGGAACTCCAGTTTTTCCATTATGTCGTCGGCCACGCGGGGAGTTGCGGTGGCGGTAAGGGCTATGACGGGAGCCTTGACCGTTTTTCGGAGTTCGCCTATCCTGAGGTAGTCGGGCCTGAAATCGTACCCCCACTGGGAGATGCAATGGGCCTCGTCCACCACTATGTAGCTGATATTGAGGACTTCAAGGTAGGACTTGAAAAGTGAGGTTCCCAGCCTTTCCGGACTGAGATACAGGAACTTGCAATCTCCCCAGGCTGCATTGTTGAGGGCCAGGTCCACCTCGTGGCGGTTCATCCCGGCGTGGACGGCGATAGCCTTCACTCCCCTTTCGGTGAGATTCTGCACCTGGTCCTTCATCAAGGCGATGAGAGGGGTTATGACGAGGGTGAGCCCTTCGGCCATCAGGCCCGGCACCTGGAAGCACACCGACTTACCGCCGCCCGTGGGAAGCATCGCGAGGACGTCCTTCCCGTCGAGGGCGGCCCCTATGATCTCCTCCTGCATCGGGCGGAAGGAGCCATATCCCCACCATTTCTTCAACACTTCAGCCGGCTTCATTGACTAAAACATTTTATTTCAATACTTTATGCCTCGTTGGCAAATTTTTTGCAGAGACTGTCCAGGACAAATTTACTAAATATAAGAATTTAGGTTTGAGTTCGATGAAATTTTAAGTAAATTTGCACCGCCCGAATCAGACAAAGTACAACTAAATAAAATATTGCATATCATGCTGAAATCAGATCTTAAGAAGTACGGGATCAAGAAAGTGTCTGAAGTCCTCTACAATCCTACCTACGAAGTCCTTTACAACGAGGAGACCAAACCTGGCCTCGAGGGTTACGACAAAGGTCAGGTGACCGAACTCGGAGCCATCAACGTCATGACAGGCATCTACACCGGCCGTTCCCCCAAGGACAAATACATTGTCTATGACAGGACTACCAGGGAAGGAGCCCGCGGCGAAGTCTGGTGGACCACCGAAGGATATCCCAATGACAACCACAAGATGTCCGAGAAGGTCTGGAAGGAAGTCAAGAGACTTGCCCAGAAGCAGCTCAGCGGAAAGAGGCTCTTCGTGGTCGACGGTTTCTGCGGCACCCACAAGGACACCAGGATGAAGGTACGCTTCATAATGGAGGTCGCCTGGCAGGCACACTTCGTGACCAACATGTTCATCCGTCCCAAGAACCAGAAGGAGTTCGACCAGGAGCCCGATTTCGTGGTTTACTGCGCCTCCAAGGCCAAGGTCGATAACTACGAGGAACTCGGCCTGAGGAGCGACACCTGCGTCGCCTTCAACGTGACCTCCCGCGAGCAGGTCATCCTCAACACCTGGTACGGCGGAGAGATGAAGAAAGGTATGTTCTCGATGATGAACTACTACCTTCCCCTGAAGGGCATCGCCGCCATGCACTGCTCGGCCAACACCGACATGGAAGGCAAGAACACCGCAATCTTCTTCGGCCTTTCCGGCACCGGCAAGACCACCCTTTCCACCGACCCCAAGCGCCTTCTCATCGGCGATGACGAGCACGGCTGGGACAACAAGGGCGTCTTCAACTTCGAAGGCGGATGCTACGCCAAGGTCATCAAACTCGACAAGGATTCCGAACCCGACATCTACAACGCCATCCGCAGGGACGCCCTCCTGGAGAACGTCACGGTGGATGCCGAAGGCAAAATCGACTTCAACGACAAGTCC
>JAFRRW010000012.1 GCA_017427885.1 Bacteroidales bacterium | reverse complement strand
GACGAAATCTTCAACCAGCTGCCCAAGTGGCAGGCGATGTCGGGCAACATCCTCAAGATGCCCGTTGTGGTCCGCGTATCCGTTGGCAGCAAGTACGGGGCACAGCATTCCCAGGACTTTACCTCCCTCTGCGCCCATATCCCGGGCCTGAAGGTGGTGTTCCCTGCAACGCCTTATGATGCCAAGGGACTTATGAATTCCGCCCTGCAGGGCACCGATCCCGTCATTTTCTTCGAGAGCCAGAGGCTTTACGGAATAGGGGAGAAGTTCCATCAGGGAGGTGTCCCGAAGGGATATTACGAGATTCCCCTCGGCGAACCCGACGTCAAGAGGGAAGGCAAGGATGTCACCTTCCTGACCATCGGAGCCACCCTCTACAAGGCCGTCGAGGCTGCGGATATGCTTAAGGAGAAATACGGAATGGAGGCCGAGGTCATCGACGCCCGTTCACTCGTTCCCTTCAACTATGACAAGGTCATCGATTCAGTGAAGAAGACCGGCCGCATCATCATCGCCAGCGATGCCTGCGCGAGGGGTTCCTTCCTCAACGACCTTGCGGCCAACATCACCACCCTCTGCTTCGACTATCTCGACGCGGCTCCCGTGGTGCTCGGTTCCCGCAACTGGATAACCCCTTGCCACGAACTTGAGGAGTCCTTCTTCCCCCAGGCTTCCTGGTTCCTCGACGCCATCAACGAGCAGATCGTTCCCCTCAAGGACTGGGTGCCCACTAGCAACCAGACATCGGCACAGAAGATAATCCGCGCCAAGAAAGGAGTTTGACCTATGGAAACAGTCGACGTAAACGCCCATCTGCACACCCCTTATTCCTTCAGCGCCTTCGACTCCGTTGCCCAGGCTTTGGACATGGCGGTGAAGGAAGGAGTGAAGGTCGTGGGAATCAACGACTTCTATTCAATGGACGGATACAGGGAGTGGAGCGTCGGCTGTGCTTCCAGGCGTCTTTTTCCCCTGTTCAACATCGAATTCATATCCCTTAACACCGAAGACCAGGCAGCCGGAGTACGGGTGAACGATCCCAACAATCCCGGCAGGACATATCTCAGCGGCAAGGGGCTTGCCTATCCCGTCATCCTGAAAGGGAAGGAAGCCGCTCTGCTGGCCGGGGTAAGGGAGGAGTCGAACGCCCAGGTGGAGAAGATGTGCCTGAAACTCAATGCTCTTCTGGACTCCGTCAAGGCGGGATTCAACCTGTCTTTTGCTGAGATAAGGGAGAAACTTACCCGTGGATCGGTAAGGGAGAGGCATCTGGCAAAGGCCCTCCGGCTTGCGGTCGAGGTCCGTTTCGCCTCTGACGAAGACAGGCTTGCGTTCTATGAGAAGGTGTTCGGTGGGAAACCTCTTTCAAGCCCGCTGAATGACCTTGCCGCCGTGGAAAACGAAATCAGGAGCAAACTGCTGAAGGCCGGGGGCGCCGCTTTCGTTCCCGAGGATCCCAAGGCCTTCCTTCCTATGGACACGGTCAGGGATATCATTCTCGCCGCCGGAGGAATTCCGACATATCCCTTCCTCGCCGACAACGCGAAAGGGGAGTTCACCGACTTCGAGGAGGACTTGGAGAAATGCGCGGACATCTTGAAAAAGAGGGACATACGGTCCTGTGAATTCATCACCACCAGGAATACGGCTTCTGTCCTGGATGACTACGCTTCATATCTGGTGGACGAGGGCTTCACCGTAACCTTTGGCTCGGAGCACAACACTCCGGCGATGGAACCCATAAAACTCCGCACCCGCGACATGGACGGTCTTACTGACAAGCTCAGGAAGATAAACTATCTCGGAGCCTGCAAGATATCCGCCCATCAGAACGGTATGGATTCGGTAGAAGATGGGGATGCTATTATCAGCGGAACAATTATGTAATTGATTATGAAAGAATTGGACAAGCTTATAGAGATTTCCAGGAAATACGGGGCTGACCCTTCGATGGTGATCGCCGGAGGAGGCAATACTTCCTTCAAGACTGCCGACAGGCTCTGGGTAAAGGCCAGCGGCCACGCCCTCGCGACGATCGGGGAAGACGGGTTCGCCGTTCTCGACCGGGCTCTTCTGAACCCTATGGGGGAGAAGAGATACAGTTCCGACGCCGCCGAGCGGGAGTCGCAGGTGAAGGATGACCTGGCCGCCGCCTGCATAACGAAAGACAGGCGCCCCTCTGTGGAGACTTCTCTTCACAACTGCCTGGAAGCCAAATACGTAGTCCATCTTCATCCGACTCTGGTAAATGCACTTATGTGCTCGGTGGATGCCGCAGGCGCTTGCGCGAGGCTTTTCCCCGACGCCCTTTACATACCCTATACAGATCCCGGTTACACCCTTTTCAAGAAGGTTTACGGTGAGGTAAAGGCATATAGGAAGAGATTCGGTAAGGAACCTTCCGTCATCTTCCTGCAGAACCACGGCATTTTCGTTGGAGCCGATTCGACCGGGGTAATCGAAAAGATCTATGACGGAGTGATTTCCACCATAAGGAAGGCCCTGAAGGCTTCCCCGGCATCGGAGGAGCCGGCTCCTGCGTTCACACAGGCCGAAATCTGCGGCATCATCCCTGCCATCCGTTCCATACTCAGCCGGTCTGGCAGGGGACTGAAGACCTTGAAGATTACCCTTAGCTCCCTCGTGGACGGATTCGTATCTTCTTCGGAGGCCGTGAAAGCCGTTTTGAAGCCTTTCACTCCCGATGGTATAGTATACTGTAAATCTGAATATATATACCTTGACGCCGACACTCCGGCTACCCTCATAGGACAGGCGGAGAAGAAGATAGAGGCATACGTCGCCAAGAGGGGATATACTCCCAAAGTCCTGCTTATCAAAGGTATAGGGCTGGTCGCCGTGGGAAGTTCGCCCAAGGAGGCCCGCACCGTTACGGATGTCTTCACCGATGCGATGGAGGTCGCCTTCCATTCTGCGTGTTTCGGCGGCCCGCATCCTATGACACCCCGCCAGGTTGCCTTCATAGACAACTGGGAGGTGGAGAACTACCGCCGCAAGGTCTCCGCGACCGTCTCCTCCGGAAGGATGGAGGGAAGGACGGTCATTGTGACCGGCGCCGCCCAGGGTTTCGGGGAGGGCATCGCACGCAACCTGCTTAAGGAGGGGGCCAACATAGTTGTGGCCGACCTCAACGAGGAAGGCGGAAAGGCTACGGCCGACAGGTTCTGCTCCCTTTCCGGAGCAGGAAGGGCCGTCTTCGTGAAGGCCGACGTGTCCAATCTTGAAAGCCTCGAAAACCTTGTATTCCAGTCGGTTCTGACTTATGGAGCCATCGATCTCCTCGTTGCGAACGCAGGAGTTGTGAGGGCCGGAAGCCTGGAAGAAATGACCGAAAGGAACTTCAACTTCGTCACCGACATCGATTACAAGGGGTATTTCCTCTGCGCCAAGGCCGTCATTCCCGTGATGAAGGCATTGACCGCCAACGATTCGGATTATTATGCCGACATCGTCCAGATAAACTCCAAGTCGGGCCTCGAGGGCTCGAACAAGAATTTTGCCTATTCCGGCGCCAAGTTCGGAGGAATAGGTCTCACACAGAGTTTCGCCCTGGAACTCGCTCCCTACAGGATCAAGGTGAATTCCGTCTGTCCTGGCAATTACCTCGACGGACCATTGTGGAGCGACCCGGAGAAGGGGTTGTTCCTGCAGTATCTCCGCGCCGGGAAAGTCCCTGGAGCGAAGACAGTGGAAGATGTCAGGGAGTATTATCTCGGCAAGGTGCCGATGCACAAGGGGTGCAACCCCGAAGATGTCACCAAGGCCATTCTCTACGCCGTGGAGCAGACTGGGGAGACCGGTCAGGCCATCCCTGTCAGCGGAGGCCAGGTGATGCTGTCATAATGAATTGATATAAAAGTGTAAATATATGAAAACCAAAGCAGTACGTTTGTATGGAAAGGATGACCTGAGACTCGAGGAGTTCGAACTTCCCGAGATGAAGGACGATGAAATCCTCGCCAAGGTCGTCAGCGACGACATCTGTATGTCATCCTACAAATCCGCCCACGCCGGTCCGGAGCACAAGAGGGTTCCCAATGACGTGGCCGAACATCCCACCATCATCGGGCACGAGTTCGCCGGAGTCATCGTGAAGGTGGGCAAGAAATGGAGCAGTGAGTTCAAGGAGGGGGAGAAATTCTCCATCCAACCTGCCCTCAACTACGAAGGCGGTCCCGTAGGCATCCTGTCCGCTCCTGGTTATTCATATCGCTTCATCGGCGGCGACGCCACCTATATCATTATCCCCAACGAGGTTATGGAACAGGGCTGCCTTCTCCACTACACCGGCGAAGGCTTCTATCCCGCCTCACTCAGCGAGCCCATCTCCTGCGTGATCGGCGCTCTCCACGCCAATTACCACACCACTCCAGGATCATATTCCCACAAGATGGAGATCAAGGACGGGGGCAAGCTCGCCCTGCTTGCCGGAGTCGGCCCGATGGGACTTGCGATGATCGACTATGTCCTTCACCGTGAGGACATCCGTCCGTCCCTCTTCGTCATCACGGACATCGACCAGGCCCGCCTCGACCGTGCCGCATCCCTTTATACGAAGGAAAAAGCCGCCGCCCGCGGGATTGAACTCCATTATGTCAATACCGGTAGCGGAGATGCGGTGGCTGCCCTCAAGGAACTCTCGGGAGGTGACGGCTATGACGACGTAGTAGTGATGGCTCCGGTCCCAGCCGTCATACAGCAGGCGGATGCCATCCTGGGTTTCGACGGCTGCCTGAATTTCTTCTCGGGCCCCAGGAATCCTGAATTCTCCGCCCCCTTCAATTTCTATAACGTCCATTATGCTGCCCATCACCTTGTCGGTACCAGCGGAGGCAACGTGGATGATATGAAGGAAGCCCTTGACCTTATGGGCAAGGGAATGGACCCCGCCGGACTCATTACTCATATCGGAGGCCTTGATGCCGTGATAGACACCACCTTGAACCTCCCCGACATACCTGGAGGCAAAAAGATGATATACACCCATCTCACGATGCCCCTTACCGCCATCGCCGATTTTGCGGAACTTGGAAAGTCCAAGCCTTTCTATGCGGAACTTGACCGCCTTGTAAAGGCCCACAACGGCTTGTGGAACGCTGAGGCCGAAGCCTTCCTTCTCGACCATCCCGACGAGGTATAATCGACTGCATGAAAAGGGTTTATACAATCGTTGCCATCCTTTTGGCGAGCATTTGCATTTGTCTCGCCCAGGAGGGTGAGAAACCTTATATCGCCCCTTCGGATCCTGCCGTCCGGGAAAAACTGGACCGGTGGCAGGACCTGAAGTTTGGAGTGCTTTACCACTGGGGAATCTATACGGTGGAGGGTATGATTGAATCCTGGTCGATTTCTCCCGGAGACATAAGCTGGATAACGGATCAGCGTATGAAACGCGGGATGGACTATGAGACCTACCGCAAGTGGTATTTTGATCTGTACAAGAGGTTCAATCCTGTTAAGTTCGATCCGGTCCTCTGGGCTGAACAGATGCGGAATGCGGGCTTCAAATATATGATTTTCACCACGAAACATCACGACGGGTTCAATATGTACGACACTGCGTACAGCGATTACAAGATTACTAACGGCCCGTTTGGCGGCAATCCCCGCGCCGACGTGCTGAAGTACATCCTTGATGCTTTCCGAGCGGATGATTTCATGGTGGGAGTATATTATTCCAAGTGCGACTGGCACCACCCCGATTTCTGGAGTCCCTTCCTGCCTCCGACCATGCCGAATTCAAGGCCCAACTATGACATCGTACTTCATCCTGACTGGTGGGAATCTTTCATATCTTTCAGCCGGGGCCAGATGACGGAACTTCTTAGTAATTACGGAAAGATTGACATCGCCTGGCTGGACAACGGCATGTCCGTAGACCAACTTGGGCTTGGAGACGTGATTAGAAGTGCTCGCGCGACCTGTGATCCGGGTTTGATCTGCGTGGACCGGGCCCAGAAAAACGAGTGGGAGGATTATCGTACTCCCGAGGGAGAGATTCCCGAGGTTCAGCTGGATTATCCCTGGGAGACCTGTATGCCGCTTGATTCGTATTCGTGGCCGCACCGGGAGGACGCAAACTACAAATCGTCACGTACGGTTATTAACATGCTTGTCGAGGTCGTCGCCAAAGGAGGCAATCTTGCACTGGGAATCGGACCTACTGCCGAAGGGACGATAAGCGAAAAGGTGATGGAGATAATGAGGCCGGTCGGGGAGTGGCTTCGTGTCAACGGAGAGGCCATCTACAATACCCGTACGACGAAGAACTATCATTCCGGGGAAAACCTATGGTTCACATCCTCAAAGGACGGTAAGACCTGCTACGCAATCTGCACCCTCGGAGAAAAGGAGGAACTGCCTGACCATATCTGCTGGACAGGTAACGTACCTTCAGGAAAAATGACCTTGCTCAGTACGGGCAAGGCACTGAAATACAAGGTCGAAGGGGACGTGGTTACTGTCACTCTGCCCAAGAAGATGGAAAAGGACACCTTTGCCATGAAATTCATGTTGAGGTAGAGTCTGGCCAATATGAATAAAATGAAAACGGCCTGGGTTTTATACACCTCCGAAGGCGGCATAACCTCCGTCGACAGGAATGGTGACTCCTGTGACGAAACTGGAAATGTCGCTAAGGAGATATAGCATCGTGCCCACGAGGTCTTCGGGTTCTCCGAATTTGTGGGTGGGGGTATTGGCTATGATCTTCTTTCCGCGTGGCTTGAGTTCCCCGGTGGCTTCGTCAGTGAGCAGGAAACGGTTCTGGTCGGTGAGGAAGAAGCCGGGGGCGATGGCGTTGCACCTAATACCGAGTTCGGCCACGTGGACGCTGAACCACTGGGTGAAGTTGTTGATGGCTCCCTTGGCGGCCGAATAGGCGGGAATCTTGGTTAGCGGACGGATGGAGTTCATGCTGGAGATGTTCAGCACGTTGCCACCCTTCCCGTCTTCCACCATATCGCGGGTGAATACCATCGTGGCCAGCACGGTACCCTGGAAGTTAAGGTCGAATACATATTTGAACCCTTCCAGGTCGAGGCCGTAGAAACTGTCGGACAGGGGAGTGTCCCGTTTCATCTGTTCGGCGGCGCAGGTGGCCTTGGGGGAGTTGCCTCCGGCGCAGTTTATGAGGATGTCTATCCTGCCGAGTTTACTGTGTACCTCTTCGCGGGCGGCCTCGAGGGCTTCTCTGTCGAGGGTGCTGGCTGATATGCCGATGCATTTCACTCCGAATTCGGAGGCGATTTCCGCCGCCCTGGGGTCCGAGCCCGCCTTGCGGGAGACAACGGCGACGTTGACCCCGGCGCAGGCGAGCCCCCTGGTGAGTGCCGTTCCCAGCACTCCGAATCCTCCTGTGATGACGCAGTTGCGTCCTTTAAGGTCGTCGAATGTATATTTCATGGTATCCTAGTCTTTGAAAAGTCTCTTGATGTGGCGGTCACAGATGTTCTCGATAACCTCCGCGGCGATGACTTCCTTGTGCTTTTCGAGGGCGGGAAGGAATTCGTTTCCGAGTTCCGCGGCAATCTTGTAACTGACGTGTATGAGCTGGCGGAATGAAGGATTGTAGAGCGGATCCGCCTGGTTGTGGCGCATCGTGCGTGCATATGTCTCTGCGTCCCATTTCTCAACTTCTTCGGGAGAGGGGAGGGCCTTGAGGTCGATGTCGATGACGGTGGCGTAGGGGATGGTGAGTTCGTCCATTCGCGTCAGTGCGTTGACGTATATGCGTTTGGCCAGTTTCAGGGCGTCGGGATCCGCCAGGGCGAGGCCGATGTTCTCCTCGAGCCAGGTGGTTCCGGCGGTCTTTATGTGGATTCCCTTGTCGTGTTTGCGGAGCAGCCGTCCCATTATGGGGTAGATGCTGAACTTATCGGAGCCGGAATGTATGCTGAGCTTGAGGTTGTCAGGCAGTCCGTATTCCTTCACCGCCTCGTCGATGACCAGGAGGTCCTCCTCGAACTCTTTCTCAAACAGTTTGAGGTCGCCCCTGTAGTCCACTCCCTTGTTGAAGCGTCCGGTGAATTTCGGGGCTATGGTCTGGACGGGAATCTTCTCCTCGGCGATTTTTCTGAGGATATATCGGAGTTCCTCCGGGGTCTGGGCGTTATCCACTTCATCCATAGACACTTCAGTGACGAAATTGTCTGCCCCTTTCTTCTCCGCTATGTAACGGTAGATCCTGCCGGCTTCATTGATGGCTGGGAGGAATTTTTCTTCCATCGAACCAGTTTTTCCGATATAGTCCGCGACGTCGATGGTGAAGAAGTCGGAGCAGTCCAGGAAACGGTCGACGGTCTTGAGGTTGATGTGGTCGGCATCCACGAAGTACTGGCCGGTATAGCCCAGCGCCTTCACGGCGGCGTCGGCCTCGTCCCTGGTGCCCTGGGGCTCGGTTCCGACAATCTGGTGCTCGCGGTTGGATTTGTTCCAAACGGGGACGAAGTCCACGCCGAATTCCTTCCTCGCTTTCAGCAGCGCCCTGAGCTGGGCCTCTCCTTCGTGGCAGAAGCGGTCGCCGACGCCGAACGAGTATTTCTGAATTCTCATAAAGTATTGGTTTTAGTTGTGTTATGCGTTATATGTGCCGGCCACGGTGTCTCCTCCCTCTCCTGTCCAGTTGGTGTGGAAGAATTCTCCGCGGGGACGGTCGGTGCGTTCATAAGTATGGGCTCCGAAAAAGTCCCTCTGGGCCTGGAGGAGGTTGGCGGGAAGTTTTGCGGAGCGGTAGCCGTCATAATACTCGAGAGCGGCGCTCAGGCAGGGGACGGCGATGCCGTTCCTGATGGCCAGGGAAAGCACGTTTCTCCAGCCGGTCTGGGCCTCGGCGAGTTTCTCGGTGAAATAGGGGTCGAGAAGGATGTTGGTGATGCCTGGGTTCTTGTCGAAGGCTTCCTTAATCTTTCCGAGGAAAACGCTGCGGATGATGCAGCCGCCCCTCCACATAAGG
>JAFRRW010000011.1 GCA_017427885.1 Bacteroidales bacterium | reverse complement strand
TGTTAGACTTTTCCAATCTTAAGAAATGCTTGAAAAACCTCAAAAACATCTCTAGGTGCCCCGGGCGGGAATCGAACCCGCACGGCCGTTTCGGGCCAAGGGATTTTAAGTCCCTCGTGTCTACCATTTCACCACCAAGGCATGACAGTAGTCCTGCCACGGGGCAAAGGTAGCAAAAAAGAATGAATCGCGAATCTTTCCCGACTACTCCGTCATCGGGTCGCAGGTGAGGCCGATGCCAAGTTTCTTGAAGACCTTGCGGTCCACTTCGCTGAGCATCACGGTGCAGTGGACCTGGCAGCCTTTCAGCAGGGGCAGACAGGCCAGAGCCTTCTTGCAGTTCTCGTCGAAGAGGCTGAGCATCGAGATGGCCACGAGGACCTCGTCGGTGTGAAGCCGTGGATTGTGCCCGTGCAGATAGGAGACCTTGGTCTTCTGGATGGGCTCGATCATGTTCTGTGGGATGAGCTTGAGGGGGTGGGGTATCCCGGCCAGGTGCTTGGTGGCATTGAGGAGAAGGGCTGCGCAGGGGCCGAGAAGGGGGCTGGTCTCGGCGGAAATGAGGGTGCCGTCCTCAAGCTCTATGGCGGCGGAGGCCACTCCGGATTTCTCAGCCCTATCGCGGGCTGCGCCGATGCACTTGCGCATGCTAGAATCTATCCCCGCCTGCTTCATCAGCAGTGATATCTTGTTCACCTCCTGGTCGGAACCGTGGGCCGTCGCCAGGTCGCACAGGGAAGTGAAGTAGCGGCGTATTACCTCGTTCTTCGCCGCTTCGGAGCAGACCTCGTCGTCGCTGATGCAAAAACCAACCATATTCACGCCCATGTCGGTCGGCGACTTGTAGGGGTTGTCCCCGTAGATGCCCTTGAAAATGGCGTCCATCACCGGGAAGATCTCGATGTCGCGGTTGTAGTTCACCGCCAGGGTGCCGTAGGCCTCAAGATGGAAGGGGTCGATCATATTGACGTCGTCCAGGTCGGCCGTGGCAGCCTCATAGGCTATGTTGATGGGATGCTTGAGAGGTATGTTCCAGATGGGGAAGGTCTCGTATTTCGCATATCCGGCCTTCACGCCCCTGAGATTCTCCTGGTATAACTGACTGAGGCACACCGCCATCTTACCGCTGCCCGGCCCTGGAGCCGTCACCAGCACGAGCGGACGGGTGGTCTCCACGAAATCGTTCTTGCCGAAACCCTCGTCCGAGTCGATCAGGGCGACGTTCTGGGGATATCCAGGAATGGTGTGGTGGTAATATACCTTTATACCCATATATTCCAGCCTCTGGCGGTAGATGTCCGCGCCGGTCTGGCCGTTGTAATGGGTTATGACCACGGAGTTGACGGAAAGGTCCCTCTTCAGGAACTCCTGGCGGAGCCGGAGCACGTCCATGTCGTAGGTGATGCCGAGGTCGCTGCGGATTTTGTTCTTCTCGATGTCGACGGCGCTTATGACTATGATTATTTCCGCCATGTCCTTGAGCTGCATCAGCATCTTCAGCTTGATGTCGGGCTGGAATCCGGGAAGGACCCTGCTGGCGTGGAGGTCGTCGAAGAGTTTTCCTCCGACTTCCATATACAGTTTGTCGCCGAATCTGGCGATTCGTTCCTTGATGTGCTCGGACTGGATCTTGAGGTATTTTTCGCTGTCGAACCCGTACTTCATGGCGATGATGATTAGATGTGTACGGGTTACAAAAATAGGAAATCTTCCCGAAAAAACTAAATTTGTCAAGTTTTCCGTTAACAAAAATCCAGGTGTGCCGTCTATATGGCGTAAGAACGAAAGAGATGAAAAGATTTTTGACCATTTTGAGCCTGTGCCTGTTATTCTGCGGAATTCAGGCCTGCGGGGCGAACCCCGGAAAAAAGATCAGCCAGAACAGGATATCAACCCTCGTCAACGGTCTTCAGGCCGATGCCGCAAGGACCGGTTCCGAAGATGAAGAAGCGAACATCTCCCTCCCGGGGCTGAAAGTCACGAGCCAGGGTGGCCTGGATATGGTAACCATCGGAAACTTCTGGATAAAGACCGGGGCGAAATTCCTCTCCTTCGCCGACGACGACCAGGATATGAAGGAGGCCGCCCGCCTGATGAAATCCCTGAACAAGCTGATGATAGTCAGCTACGACGGTTGCGAGGAAAGGTTGCGCTCCGACTTTGACCGGAAGATCGGCAAGACTCTCGACGGCTGCGACCTTCTGATGGAAGCCAAGGACGGCGGGGAATCGATGTCCATCTACGGGAACTCTTCCCGCGACGGAAAACTGCTGGAGGACATAGTGTTCTACTCGCCCGAAAACAGCACCCTGATCTGCTTCTTCGGCACCCTGGACACCGACAAGTTCGGTGAATTCGTCAAAAAGGCGATGAACGACTGACGATGGACCAGGCAGGCTTCAAGGAAATATGGCTCCCGCTGGAAGACACCTTCTGCAAGGTCGCCTCGTATATCCTTGAAGATGCCGCCGACGCCCGCGATGCGGTCCAGGACCTCTACGTCAAACTCTGGAACGGACGCGACCGTGAAATCCTCAACCCGAAGGCTTATGGCATTACTCTCCTGAGGAATCTCTGCCTGGACAGGCTGAGGCAACGGAAGACTGGCCGACAGGGAATTGAAACCGAACCTGAAAGTCCCGGGAATGGTCCCGACTCTCCGATAATCAGTAAGGAAACCCTGAAAGCCCTTGACGCAGCGATGGAAAGACTCCCGGAGAAAATGAGGGATCTGTTGGAAATGAGGGCCTTCCGCGAAATGGGATATGACGAGATTGCGAAAGAAACGGGTATGAGCGAGGTTAACGTCAGGGTCCACGTCAGCAAGGCCAGGAAACTATTGAGAAAATATATCGAAAGATGAAAGACATAAGGGAAATAGAGCAAATGAGCCTCGGGGAACTTGAGGCTGAGGCCCTGAAAGAGGCCGGAACGGCCGACTTTTCCGGGAAGGCCGGGGCGGAAGACCTCATCGGCGCGCTCGCAAGGGCGGAATCCCTGCTCTCAGAAGAGGAAGCCCCGGTCCTCAGGACCCGGCGGGTGAAATATCTGATGGGGATCGCCGCCGGGCTGGCTCTCTTCGCCGGAATCGGCCTTTCATTGAAGCAGAAAACCCCGAAGGACACTTTCACGGACCCGATGATGGCCTACGCCCAGGTAGAAATGGCATTCAACCGTATCGGTGAAGGCATAAAGAAAGGGTCGGGGGCTGTGGAGAAATCGGAGGCGATTATCCAGAGACCGATGGAAATAATGAACAACACAATAGGGAAATAATAAAGTAAGGATATGAAAAAGATTGCATTGATACTGGCTGTCATCGCGCTGTCCGTCAGCGCCCTGGCCCAGGACGGAAAGTCCATCTACAATAAGTATTCGAACGAGGAAGGCGTATCCGCAGTGTACATTTCGCCTGCGATGTTCAAGCTTATCGGGAAGATTCCCGAAATCAAGGTGGAAGAGGACGGCGTGGACTTGAGCCCCATCATCCAGTCCCTGACCGGGATGTACATCCTGAGTTCAGACAACCCAAAGATGTGCGCCCAGCTGAGGGACGAGGCTTCGAAATTCGTCAAATCCAAGAAGTATGAACTCCTGATGGAAGCCAAGGAAGCCGGAGAGGCCGTAAAGATGTACACCATTGGAAACGACAAGACCGTGAACGGACTGGTTCTCCTTGCATCGGAAAAGGATGAGGTCTCCTTCATCTGCCTTGACGGCAAGATGGACCGGAAACAATTCGAAGAGACCTTGGCCGCGATGGCCAAGTGATGGATCATCCCACGAAACCCAGCGTGGCCACGGAGATTCTCTTACCGGACGGAAATCCTTCCTTCAACGCCTGGCGGCAGGCTTCCAGGGTGGAACCTGTGGTGAAGACATCGTCCACCAGAAGGATGTGGGAAGCCTCTGAAAGAACCTTATTGCAATGCCCTGAACGGACAAGGCGGAAAGCGCCCCTGACGTTCAGGGCCTTTTCTTCCGCCCCGAGCCTGGTCTGGGTGATGGTACGGCGGCAGCGCCTTATGATTCTCCTGTCCACAGGAACCCCGAGACGAGAGGCTATCACGGAAGCGATGACAAAAGCCTGGTTGTATCCTCTGCTCCAATACCTGGTCCAGTGAAGGGGTACGGGTATCACGAGATCCACGTCGCTGAACAGTTCGGAAGCGGCGATCTCCTTCGCCAGCAGGGAGGAAAAGAACCGCCCCGAAGCGAAGTCCCGGCCGTATTTCAGGCTCTTGGTGATGGAGGAATAGGGGTCGTCGGCGCGGTAATGAAAAAGGGCCGTGGCAAATGAATATGGCTCATAATCTCCTCCGGCGTCCTGAATGAGGGCATTGAACCGGTCGGCCATCGGGTTTCGGGAACGGGAGGAGAAAAAAGTGAGCGGAAGGTCCGCAAGGCAGTCAAGGCAGATGCTCCTTTCCCGGACATCCAGCTCTCTCCCGCACACTACGCAACCCCTCGGCAACAGGAAATCCAGTACGTCTTTCGGAAACGCCACGTCCTAGCAGTTCATCGCCCCGCAGACATTGATGACCTGTCCGCTTACATAGCTGGAAAGGTCGCTGGCCAGGAAGAGGGCCACTCCGGCGATCTCCTCGGGCTGGCAGCCGCGGCGCAGGGGAATCTGGGCCTCCCAGGCCTTGCGCACGTCCTCGGGAAGCTTGTTGGTCATTTCGGTAATCACGAATCCAGGAGCTATGCAGTTGGCCCTGATGCCCTTGGGACCCATCTCCTTTGCAACCGACTTGGCGAGGCCGATCATTCCGGCCTTGGAAGCGGAGTAGTTGCTCTGTCCGGCGTTACCGGAGACTCCCACCACGGAGGACATGTTGATTATGCTCCCTCCCCTCTGGCGCATCATCACGGGGCAGAGGGCGTGGGTGAAGTTGAAGGCGGATTTGAGGTTGACGTTGAGGACGGCGTCCCACTGTGCCTCGGTCATCCTGAGCATCAGACCATCCTTGGTGATCCCGGCGTTGTTGACCAGGATGTCAATGTGGCCGAACTCTGCAAGTATTTGATTGACAACTTCGTGAGTCTGTTCAAAATCGGCCGCGTTGGAAGCGTATCCCTTCACCTTGTGGCCGAAGGCGGCTATCTCGTCTATCGTTTTCTGACCGTTTTCATCTATTGCGAGGTCGGTGAAGGCGATGTCTGCGCCTTCCGAAGCGAACCTGAGGGCTATCGCCTTTCCTATTCCCCTTGCTGCGCCCGTCACGAGGGCGACTTTCCCATCAAGAAGTCCCATATTCTTTTGCGTATGTTGGTTTTTTCTCCGCTTATGCGGATATCTGCTGCAAAAATAATCCTTCTTCGGCAAAAGTCCAATTTAGTTGGCTATCTTTGTTCATCCTAAATCAACCATATACCATGGCCTGTGATATAAGATATCCCGAAAGATGGGAAAGCGGCGAACTCAAGATCGACTGGGTGAGGCACCATATGCCCCTGCTGGCCGGCCTTGAGAAGGAGTTCATCAAGGACAAGCCCTTTGAGGGCATCAGGATAGCCCTTTCCGTCCATCTGGAAGCCAAGACCGCCCGCCTATGCGAGATCCTCGCGGAAGGAGGGGCTGAAATGTTCATCACCGGAAGCAACCCCCTCTCCACCCAGGACGACGTGGCGGCGGCCCTTGCGCACAAGGGTCTGAACGTGTTCGCGATCCACGGGGCCACGGAGGAAGAGTACCTGCGAGGTATTGAAAACGTCATCGCAGCCGGGCCGAACATCATCATAGACGACGGCGGCGACCTTGTCCATCATATCCATACCCACCACAGGGAACTCCTGCCAAGAGTAATCGGCGGCTGCGAGGAGACCACCACCGGGATCCTGAGGCTCAAGGCGATGGACCGCTCCCGCGAACTGAAGTTCCCGATGATGCTGGTGAACGACGCCGACTGCAAGCACCTCTTCGACAACCGCTACGGAACCGGACAGAGCGTCTGGGACGGTATCGACCGGACCACGAATCTCATTGTGGCGGGGAAGACCGTCGTGGTGGCCGGATACGGCTGGTGCGGCAAGGGCGTGAGCATGAGGGCGAAGGGACTCGGAGCAAATGTCATAGTCACCGAAATCGATCCGATAAGGGCGATGGAGGCGGTAATGGACGGATTCAGGGTGATGAAGATGGACGAAGCCGCGCCTCTCGGGGACCTCTTCGTGACGGTGACCGGCTGCGAAGGAGTTGTCACCGGAGAGCATTTCCTGAAGATGAAAGACGGGGCCATCTGCTGCAACGCCGGACATTTCGACGTGGAAGTGGACGTGGCCGGTCTCAGGAAGATGGCCGTGGCCGTGAAACCGGCCCGGAACAACATCCAGGCCTACACCCTGAAGGACGGAAAGACGATATATATCCTCGCCGAAGGCAGGCTCGTGAACCTCGCGGCCGGAGACGGCCACCCGGCCGAGATAATGGATATGAGTTTCGCCATTCAGGCCCTCAGCGCAAAATATCTGGTGGAGAACAAAAAAACCATCCCCAGGGAACCTGGCAGGATGCTGAACACCGTCCCCGCCGAGATCGACCGCGCAGTGGCCTCCCGCAAACTCGCCGACTGGGGCGTCTCCATCGACACCCTCACTCCGAAACAGCATTTATACCTCTATGGAGAATAATTTAATCTTCCGGTTCCCTTTCAGATGACGCCGCTTCGCGGCCTTTCCATTTTTAATCTGATCATCACTATGAGTTTAACGGAAGATAAAAGAATGATATGAAACTATTTCCTATTTATACCTGGACAAGGGGAATCCGGAATTTCAAGCACAGGAGGGATAAATTCTCCCATCTCCCCTGGGCGCAGGGGGCGATCCTGCTCGGCTGCGTCCTCATCGCGATGCTGCTGGCGAATCTCCCCTTCACACGTGACGCCTATCATAATTTCCTCTCCACCAGCCTGTCCCTGAACGCCGCCTCACCGGACGGTTTCACCCTCTCCTTCCCGAAGGGAATGACGGTGAATTCCTTCATCAATGACGTCTTGATGGTGGTTTTCTTCTTCGTCGTAGGACTCGAGATACGGAGGGAGGTCGACCACGGGGAACTCAGCGAACCCAAGAAAGCAATCCTTCCGGTCATCGCCGCCTTCGGAGGAGTCTGCGCGCCGGCGCTGATCTACGTTTTCTTCAATCATGGAACGGCGGCATCCAGCGGCTGGGGAATCCCCACGGCCACCGACATCGCCTTCTCCATCGGAATCCTCTCGATGCTCGGACGGAAGGTCCCCGTGTCGCTGAAGATCTTCCTGACCACTCTCGCGGTAGCCGACGACCTAATCGCCATTCTGGTGGTTGCCCTGTTCTATGGCGGAAAGATCAATTTCCTCCTTCTGGGAATCGCGGCCCTCGTCATCTGTTTCGTGGTACTCCTGAACAAACTCGGGGAGAAGCGGGATATTTTCTATCTCATCCCGGCCTTCGCCGTGTGGGTGCTCTTCTATTATGCCGGCATCCATTCCACAATGTCCGGAGTGGTGATGGCCTTCCTCATTCCTATGGCTCCAAGGTACAACAGGGCCTACTATTACCGCAAACGCGCCCAGTACCGCCGCCGCATCACCGAATATGACGCCATCGAGGACCCTTCTGACTGGCCGAACGGCCCCCAGAGACACTGCCTGAGGCGTCTCAGCCACATCTCCCGCAACTGCATAGGGATGACGGACCGGCTGGAGCACTCCCTGGATTCCTGGGTGAATTTCGGCATTATGCCCCTGTTCGCCCTCGCAAATGCCGGAGTCACCATCTCCGACCCTTCATATCTCAATATTTTCCGCTTCTCCCCCGAACTTGGAAGCGTCAGCATGGGCATATTCTTCGGCCTTGTGCTCGGCAAGCCCATTGGCATCACCCTGGCAAGTTGGTTTGCGATAAAGGCGAAGGTGGGTGCGATGCCCTCCAACTCCACGTGGAAGATGCTGTTCGCCGTGGCCTGCCTTGGAGGAATCGGCTTCACGATGTCCATCTTCGTGGACACCCTTTCCTTCGGAGACCAGGCCCCGGAGGTAATGGCCGGGCTCAGGGACATGGGCAAGATCGCCGTCCTGCTGGGCTCCCTCTGCGCCGGAATCGTCGGTTATCTGCTTATCTGCCTGGTCAATGCACTGGAGGGGAAGTCCAGGGAAACGGAATAGATTCTTTCCGGCAAAATGACTATATTTGTGGAGTCCGGCGCCATTCGCCGGGCTCCATATTTCATGTTCGACAAGAAAGTCTATGCCGGCAGGAGGAACACCCTGCTTGACAAAATGGGGCGGACGGCGGCCGAAGGGAAAAGGGGCATCGCCATCTTCATCGGGAACGCGGAATCCCCCGCCCAATACAAGGACAACTGCTACAAATGGAGGCAGGACTCGTCCTGGCTGTATTTCTGGGGCCTCGACGAGCCCCTGTATGCGGCTATCCTGGACCTTGACAGCGGAAAGGAGACCATATTCGCCGACGACCAGGAGATAGACGACATCGTCTGGAGCGGCCCCCTCCCTTCCGTGAAGGAACTTGCAGCCAGCGTGGGGGTTACCTCGACGGCGCCCTACAGGTCCTTCGACTCGGCCGTCCTGAAGGCCTTCGCCCAGGGCAGGAGGGTGCATTTCCTTCCTCCTTCAAGATATTTTAACATGATGAGGCTGATGGAACTCACGGGATGGACGCCGGAAGACATCGCGACCGTGGCTCCCGGAGAAGGCTCTCACGCCTCCAGGGAACTCGTGGAGGCGGTGGTTTCGATGAGGCTCATCAAAGAAGAATGCGAGATTGCCGAGATAGACGCCGCGGCGGACATCGGCATCGAGATGCACACCGTCGGCCGCAACAGCGTCAAGCCGGGAATACTTGAGCAGGAGATAGTTGGGAAAATGGAAGGAGTGACCCTGTCGAAAGGCTGGGGCGTTTCATTCCCCACCATACTCACACAGCACGGAGAGACGCTCCATAACCATCTGCACGACAAGATTGTTGAGCCCGGAAAGCTTTTGGTCATAGACGCGGGTGCGGAGAGCAACAGCCATTACGCCTCCGACTTCACCAGGACGCTCCCTACGGGAGGGAAATTCACCCCCAGGCAGAGAGACATCTATCAGATAGTCTGCGACGCCAATGAACTGGCCTTCTCCCTCACCCGTCCGGGTATAGCCTACAGGGATGTACACATTGCGTCCGCCAGGGTTATCCTGGAAGGCCTGAAAGACCTGGGACTTGTGAAAGGAAGCCTGGAAGATATGGTAAATGAAGGAATTGCGGGTATGTTCATGCCGCACGGCCTGGGCCACAACATCGGCCTCGACGTCCACGACATGGAAGACCTGGGAGAGAATTTCGTGGGATACGACCCGGACCAGACGCGTTCTCCCCAGCTTGGACTCGGCAACCTGAGGATGGCCCGCGTCCTGAAACCGGGACACTTCATCTCCGACGAACCCGGCATATACTTCATACCGGCCCTCATCGAACAATGGAAGAAGGAAGGCCTCGACAAGGGCTTCGTCAATTTCGGCAGGCTTGAGGAATATTACGAGTTCGGAGGCATCCGTCTGGAAGACGACGTGCTGGTCACGGAAAACGGGGCCCGCAGGACAGGTTCCGGAAGGCTGCCCATCCAGCCTGACGACGTCGAAGCCTCGATGCAGTAGCCTATGGGCACCTTCCTCGCCATAGCAGCGGTCGTCCTCGCCCTGGCGGGTATCGCGGGAGCCGTACTCCCCGGCCTTCCGGGCCCTCCGCTCAGCTGGGCGGGGCTCCTGCTTGTCTATCTCAGGCACGGAACTAACGGCGCCGGGGACGGGATGAGCACCGGTTTCCTCCTGTTCTGGCTTTTGATTACCATAATCGTGACCGTCGTGGATTACCTGGTCCCCGCCTGGTTTACGAAATTCACCGGAGGGAGCAAATATGCCGGCAGGGGCGCCATCATCGGACTCATAGTCGGGCTTGTATATCCTCCCGTCGGAATAATCCTGGGAGCATTGCTGGGAGCCTTCATCGCCGAGATCTCCTTCGCCCGCAAGGACGGCTGGGCTTCCGCCAAATCGGCTGTCGGAGCCTTCCTGGGCTTCCTTTTCGGCACCGGCATCAAACTTATCGCCGCCGGGCTGATGTTCTACTATATAATAGTTTTTCTATAACCGACAGAAATAATGAGTGAAGAACTGAATTTCGTGAAAGACCTTGCCATCATCCTGATTTCGGCAGGTATCTTCACCATTATCTGTAAGGCCCTGAAACAACCGGCCATCCTGGGATACATCCTTGCGGGCTTCCTGATAAGCCCCAACCTCGGCTGGTTCGGAGTGTCCAGTTCGGAGTCCGTGCGGCAGTGGTCCGACATCGGTATCATCTTCATGATGTTCGGACTGGGACTGGAATTCAGTTTCAAGAAACTGCTCTCCGTAGGGAGCCGGGCCCTGATGACTGCCGGGAGCAAGTTCCTGGGAGTTTTCGTGACGGGATTCATCGTCGGACAGGCCATGTCCTGGACGGTTATGGAGAGCATCTTCCTGGCCGGCCTCCTCTCGATGTCCTCCACCGTCGTGGTCATAAAGTCCTACGGGGAGATGGGGCTGATGAAGAAACCCTACGCCGGTATTGTATTCGGGACTCTGGTGGTCGAGGACTTGATCGCCATCCTCCTGATGGTCCTCCTCTCCACTATGGCCATATCCCACCAGTTCTCCGGAGGGGAGATGCTCCTCAACCTTGCCAAACTGCTTTTCTTCCTGATTCTCTGGTTTGTGATCGGCATCTACGTGATACCGACACTGCTCAAGAAGACGAAGAAATATGTCAACGACGAGATTCTTCTCATAGTCAGCCTGGGTCTCTGCTTCGGTATGGTGTCGCTGGCGACCGCATCTGGTTTCTCCTCCGCGCTGGGAGCCTTCATGATGGGTTCTATCCTTTCGGAAACTATTGAAAACGAGAGAATTAATAAACTGATAAGCCCGATAAAGGATCTTTTCGGGGCCGTGTTCTTCGTATCAGTGGGAATGATGATCGCCCCGGAAGTCATCGCCCAGCACTGGGTGGTCATCCTTGTCCTTTCCCTCGTGGTGGTCGTCACCCACATCCTATTCGCCTCCACGGGCGTCATCCTCAGCGGGGGTAACCTCGACAATGCCGTCCACACCGGTTTCAGCCTGGCCCAACTCGGAGAATTCGGCTTCATCATCGCCAGCGTTGGCGTCGGCCTCGGGGTGATGAGGGATTTCACCTATCCCGTCATCATAGCCGTTTCAGTCATAACCATCTTCACTACACCATATTACATCAAACTCGCCGACCCGGCCTGCCGCCTTCTCAGGAAAAAACTCCCGAAGAACTTCCTGTCCAAAATCGACCATCCGGAACAGATCACCGCAAGCAGTTCCCAGGAAAAGAGCGATTGGAAGACCGTCCTCTCCTCCTGGGGCACGAGGCTCCTTATCTACAGCGTCATCCTGACCGCCCTTCTGATTCTTTCTTCCCGGGTGCTGGATCCCCTTGTGGCAAAACTGCTGCCTTCTGCCGGCAAGACCTGGACCTCCCTGCTGACGATAGGGATCACCCTTCTGATAATGAGTCCATTCATTTACGGGATGGGCGTCGGGACCAACTCCGTGAAACCGGCGGAAAAGAGGCTGATGGAGAAGAAGAAATCCAATATGTGGCCCCTGCTGGGCCTGGCCCTTTCCAAGATCCTCATCGCCACGGGCTTCGTGATGGCCGTCATCGCCCGCCACATCCACCTGGCCGGATGGGTGGCCGTGCTGATCGTCCTCTTCGGGGTGGTTTTCTTCGTCCTGGCCAGGCATTATTTCAACAAATACGACACCTTCGAGAAGAGGTTCATCAGCAACCTCAACTACAAGGAGGAGGCGGAACGCCAGCTGGCGCCGGTGAGGAGCGCGGTGCAGGGCAAGATGAAGGGATATGACGTCCACATAGAGGAAATCACGGTCTCACCGGATTCCGTGTATGTCGGACGGGCACTGAAGGACCTCCCGCTGAGGTCCGAGTCGGGGGCCAACATCATCAAGATCACACGGGGGACGCACACCCTGGTCATCCCGGGAGGAGGCGCCAGGCTCTATCCTTATGACAAGCTGCTGGCCGTAGGCACGACAAAGCAGATTTCCCTGCTCAGGGATATGATGGACGATTCCGTAAAGACAGCCCCCAAGGCCATAGCCGACAGCGAGTTCAAGGTGGTGCCGACCCTTCTCGGAGAGGATTCTTTCCTAACCGGCAAACGGCTGGGAGATCTCAACCTCCGGGATGCCGGATGTATGATAATCAGCGTGATGCACGACGGGGAGTTCCTCACGAACCCCCGGCCTGAGACGGAATTCCAACCCGGGGACACGGTCTGGCTTGCCGGGGACACGGATTCCCTCGGCTGGCTGTAATCAAGGTTCCCGGAGTCCCGGAACTCCTTACATTATCAGGATGTATGCGAAATGCGCCAGTATTCCGGCGCATAGACCGGCTATGGTGTGTGCACCGATAGCCTTGGAAATAAGTTTGCGGTAACCGAGGGAGTCGAGCATAGCGGTGTGGGTAGAAAGGAAACCGCTCCAGCACATTCCTATCGCGGTGCAGACCGCTATGGCGTTGCCGTCCAGGAAACCTGCCGCGTCGAAAGTCGGGAGAAGGCCGAGAGCCGCACCGACAGCACCCAGGGCCGTCATAGGGAAGGCGATCAGCCTCATGTCAACGAAACCGAACAGCCACTCGAACACCCAGTGGATCTTCTGGGCCAGCCATGGGAGGACGGGCACTCCCTGGCCCACTCCTCCGTCGTAAAGTCCGGTCTCGGCATTGGGACCGAAGGTTATGAGGATGACGAAGGTGGTGATTATGAGAACACCCGGGATGATCTGTAAGCCGAGGTCGACTCCGTTCTTGCCTCCGTCGAGAAGGGCGTTGAGGAAGCGCATGAACACGCTGTTTTCCTTCGTTTCATCATCCTTCGACTCTTCCTCTACCGGAGACTCCGCAAGGACTGGGGCTTCCATCTCGGGATAGGATTTCAGGGTGAACCTCTGCATCAGGCGGGTGGAAATGACCGAACCGCAGATGGCTCCGAAAAGTCCGATGAAGGCGGCTCCTGTGTGTCCGAAGGAGATCATCGTGAGCATCACCACCATACCCATTCCGAACGCGGTGCCAAAATTGGTCAGGGAAACGAGCTGGTATTTCTTGAAATAGGAGGAGAACGTACTGTCCTTGCCGAGCGCGATGATGGCCGGGTTGTCGGACAGGAAGGTCATCACGCCGCCCAGGGCGGCCACTCCGGGAAGATTGAAAAGCGGCTTCATCAGGGGCCTGAGTATCTTCTCCAGCAGATAGACCACACCGAATTCACTCATCAGCTTGCTCAGGGCGCCGGTGAGGACGGTGATGCCCATAAGGTAGAACACCGTGTTAAGCAGGAGGTCGTGGGCCGTGTGCATTATGGTGCCCAGAAGGTTCTTCCCTCCCATGTAATGGCCCAGTATGCCGAAGACCAGGATGAAAACGGCCAGGAAGACCAGGGCCTCCACAATGCTGCGGGTGGTTTGTCTGCGTGTTTTTTCCATCATATCAATAATGCTTTGTCAATACAAGAGGTTCGCACTCTGGTAAAAGGCCTCGGCCTCCTTGAGCGAGGTTCCGTCCTCCCCGTCAAGCGGGGTTTCCTCATAAGTCCAGCCGTCCCGTTCCGTTATGGAATACTGCCGGACACGGCGGACTGGCGAGAGGACCGTAAGCGTTCCTCCGGAATAATACCCCAGATCCTGGTATGTGGCCATGAAGGCCCTTTCCCTGAATCCGGGAGACAGGATGTCGCGGCCGAAGAACAGGGGGTCACAAGGGATGTCGAGAAGGCTGAAAAGGGTAGGCATCACGTCGATCTGCGAGCAGACCTTGTCCACGTACTGCGGCTCCACGAAGCCCGGAGCATAGATGAAGGCCGGGATATGGTACCCCTCAAGAGGAAGGGATGTCTTCCCTGCAGAGGAAGCGCAGTGGTCGGCCATTATGACGAACACCGTCTCGGAAAACCAGGGACGCTCCGCCGCCTTGGCCAGGAAGTCCCCGATGGCCCAGTCTGTGTACTTGACGGCAGCCTTGCGCGACATCGGATTGCCGTCATAGCTGATCCTTCCTTCCGGATAAGTGTATGGACGATGGTTTGATATCGTCATTATATGGATGAAAAAAGGCTTCCCGGAAGAATGGGAGGCATCGGACAGGCCGAGGGCCTCGCGGTAGGAATCTTCATCGGAGGTGCCCCAGATATTGGAGAAGGCGACAGCGCCGGAATCGTAGTTGCCCTTGTCGAAGACATCATATCCGCAGGAGCGGAAGAATTCTCCCATATTGTCGAAATAACTGTCGCCGCCATAGAGGAATGTGGTGGTGTATCCCTGGTTCCTTAGAACCTCTCCTGTGGAGTGGAATCCCTTTATTCCAGGACGTTTCACAAGGGATTCTCCTGAGGAAGGAGGTATGCAGAGAGTCACCGCCTCAAGGCCGCGGACGGTCCGGTTGCCGGTGGCGAAGAGGTTGTCGAAAACAAGGCTCTTCTCAAGCAGGGTGTCCAAGCTGGGAGTAATACCCTCTCCCCCGTATCTGGTAAGGAAATCCGCACTGAGGCTCTCCACCGTGATAAGGACGATATTCTTCCGGACCGGTGTACCCGCTTCTACGGCGGCACTGCCGGCGGCGGAGAATCCGGCCAGGACTTCTTCGGCCACGGAAGGATCAAGCAGGGGATAGAACTGCCGGTAATCAAGTTCATTGGAAGAGAAGGCCTCGAGGAAATCCCAGCATCCGTTCTGTTCCAGCTGGGTTGCGAACTGGTTTTTCCCGCCAAGGTTGCGATAGCCATAGTGGAGCCAGGATATCCCGACAGCACAGCCGGCGGCAAGGCAGACGAGGGTCAGGGCCCATCGTTTCCAGGAATGGTTCCCGCTTTCACTTATGTCACAGCCCCTTGTCAACAGCCATACGATGGCACCGGCCGCCAGGAGCATTCCAAGAGTCATCGGAACCATGGGGTAGGATTCGATAATGTTTCCCACCACTTCGTTGGTATAGACCAGGTAATCAACCGCTATGAAATTGAACCTCACCCCGAACTCGCTCCAGAAGACCACCTCGGAAATCGCAATGCCGATGGCGGCAACGGCATAAAGCATCATCACGACATACACCGAAACCCGCCTCCAGCCTTTCCTTATACCCGGCAGGAAGAACTTGACGGTGAAGCAGATCCAGAAAAACAGCAGGACGGCGTTCACGATCCTTGGGAGGGGGCCGCCGTACTCGTCGGTGATGTCGTTGAAAAAGAGGATATATGCCGTGAGGGCCGTCAGAAGGGCGTAAAAGACCCAACCCCAAGGCTTCCGGTATTTGTCATCAGTCAGGAAAGAGTACACCAGGAAGGCGGGAACGAGGGCTATCACGGAGAAGGCGATGTCGTTGATGAAGCCCAGGGCGAAAATCTTCACCCAGTCCGCAATACCCCAGTCGACGACAGTCATCGGATGGAAGACCAGGACAATGCGCACCAGAAGTCCCAGGATGAGGGCCAGGGCGAGGAACCTCGGAGCAAAAAAGGCGAACCAGTCGGTTATCTTTCTTTTATATTCCATCTCTGCTGGGTACCAATACGTTAAGAGCCGAGGGGACGATGTCGGCTATCAGGCGGGAACCCTGCATGAAAGGGTCCCCGTCGATATGGGCGGGGCCTTCCTTGCTGCGGGTTATTTCTATATGACGGCCTTTGAACATCCGCACCCTGCGGCTTGTATGGGCGCATCCGTCCATAAGTTTGGCCGCCAGGACAGGAATCTCAAAGGTATGGAAAGGACTGACTACGGTCACGTCCAGGAGGCCGTCGGTCACCGATGCGAGGGATGTGATACGGGCATTGTTCCCCCACTGGTTGACATTACCGACGGTTACCATGGCGGCAGGTCCCTTCCACAGAATGTCATCAACCTTGATTTCATAGGTCTCCGGCTCAAATCCTTTCCAGGTCTTCCAGGCTTCCGATATGTATGTCCAGATTCCGCGGGTCCCAGCCTTGGAAAAACTCCAGGCGACCTCGGCGTCAAAACCGACTCCGAAAGTACAGAAAAAAGGCTTCCCTCCGAGAGAACCCGAGTCCATTACCGAGATTTTCGCGGAATTGATGATACCTATCGCTTTATGGATGTTCCTGGGGATTCCTAGATGGAGGGCGAGTCCGTCGCCGCTCCCGCAGGGAATGATGCCGAGGGCCTTCTTCGAACCCATAAGTCCGCGGGCGACCTCGCTCACGGTGCCGTCGCCTCCGACGGCGACGACCGCGTCCGCATCGCTTTCTTCCGCTATCAGGGTTGCATGTCCGGGCCGTTCGGTGAATACGATCTCGCACGGATGGACGCACTCTCTGCGTATCTTCTCCACAATCCCGTCCTTGTCCTTTCCGCCGGAAAGAGGATTCACCACGAAAACCGCCCGCATCTCTATCAGGACCTTATTCCTTCCCCAACAATTCAGTATCGACGATATGCCTGATCTGTTCGCGGCTCAGGGCGCCCACCGACCTGATGGGCTGGCCTTCCATCGGGATGAAAAGCAGGGTCGGGATGTTCTGAACCCTGAAAAGGGAGGCGAGTTCCTTCTCCTTGTCCACATCCACCTTATAGACATAGATCTTTCCCTTGTATTCCCTGGCTGTCTGCGCTATGATGGGATCCATCTGCTTGCAGGGGCCGCACCAGGTGGCGCCGAAATCAATGATCGCCGGCTTTTTCCCAACGTATTTGAATTCGTCCGGATTGTTTATGTAGTCAGCCACCACCTCACGGAACATATCCTTGTTGAGTTCATTGGGAACTCCGTTCTTGACCTTGACTTTGACTTGTCCGGAGCACAGGCAGCAGGTCACCGCGGCGAGAATGACGGACAGAATGGTAACTTTGATCGCTTTCATCATGACTGTGGTTAATGATAAGACAAAAGTAGGAACTATTTTCCAAAGGAAAAAGACTTATCTTTTCTTCAGGCGGTCGATTGCGTGTTCAAGGCTGACGGTGGGCTCGATGATGTTGTAGTCCTTCCAGAAATCAGGGTCGGTGAAATACTCCGCCTTTTCGCTGAGGGCGTCCCTGGACTTGAACTGGTCCTCGCGGGGAATCGGCACGGGCTCGGGCGCCACTCCGGTCACAACAAGTTCATTGACGCAGGAATAGTTGGTCTGGAGCAAGCGTTTGCGCCAGTCGCAGGCGAAACGCATCGTCACCCTGGCGTATCCCAACCGCCATTTGTCCCCGTCCTGGCGGTAGCTCATCACGATGTTCACCTCCCTCGGATGGAAGCGGAGGCCGGCGGGTTTGCGGACCAGGATGTCCTTGGATGCCTTTTCCTCGTCCGTCACATCCATCGACATGTCTATTCTCGTGAACGCCAGGGTTTCATAATCGATGTAAAGGGTTCCGGAATAAAGGGGATAGGGCACGTCTTCGGGATTCTTGGGACGGAAGGTCACGGCGAAATTCTCCCGTCCTCCGATGGACACGGGGGGCTTCATCCCGAAGGTATAGTGATTCAGTTCCCAGTCGCTCAGGAGGATGCCGTCATTCTTGACGATGTCGAAATTGGTGGCCAGGGTAGGTCCGCCGAGGAATATCACGCTCAGGGTGTCCCTCTTCCTGTTGCTGAGGACCACGCGGCTCTTGTCAAGTCCGGCCGCATCGCGGTTGACTCCGAATTTGTACGGAGTCTTGAAAATGCGGGCGACGGCCTCGCTGACATAGATGTACCTCTGGCGTTTCCTCATAGTCTCGCGGTAGAAGCACATCAGAAGTTCGTCCTGGTCGACGTAATTATGGCGAACCTTGTGCACCGCCTCCCTCACAAGCATTTCCGGGTTGGCGGAAACGATGACGGCCGGATCCAGGGTCAGGGAAAGGGGAGAAAGACGGACGGTTATCCTGTTCCCTTCCGGAGTGAGGTTCTCCTTCTTATATCCAAGGTGTGAGAAGGACAGTTCTCCGATCGGGGCGTCGGACTTTATGGTGAATTCCCCGTCGTCGTTGGTGACCGTGGTGAACCCGGGCCCGGGAACGGAGACCTCCACGCCCCGGAGTTCCCCCTCGCTCACGGCATCGATCACCCTTCCTGACACGCTGTAACGGAGACTGTCCGTCTGCGCGTGCAGCACGGACGTCCCCAAAAGGGCCAGGGCAATGACTGACAATATGATACGCTTATTCATGACAGTTCGGTTTATATTCCGAAATATAAAGTATTTATCATTATCCTGCAATACTTCGACAGTCATTCCCGGCTTCTGTGGCATTCCCGGCCTGAGCGGGAATCTTCCGTCGACAACTTTTTGTATATTTGTAAGTAGTAACCGTTTTCGGGAATGGTCGGATTTCAGATAGACAGCGCGGAAGCGATGGAGAGGGCCGTCAGGGAGATGGGGATAGTCCCTTTCTTCAGGAACAGGATCCCGGGATTTTCCATCCAGGATATGACGAAGCCCGGCTTCTGGTTCGACGGGGAGGAGGACACCCTCGGCCCGTGGGACTGGAAGATAGAGTGCGTCCGCAGCGGGGACATCGCCTACGGGAAATTCCTATGCGGGGGCAAGGCCTCCTTCGCCACAACGGAATGGTACCGTGAGCTGATGAATTACCAGAGGTCCCGTCTCTTCCCCGACAATGACGGGCAGCTGATCCTGCAATACATTTCCGAGCACGGCAGCATTTCCATCAAGGAGGTCCGGGCCCTTCTGGGCGTGAAGAAAACCGCCGCCGATGCTGCCATAGGCCGCCTGCAGAGACAGTGCCGGGTGGTCACGGGCGACCTTACCCGCGTCTATCGCGGACCCGATCTCAAATACAGCGGCTGGCAGGTGGCCTCTTTCTGCCGCCCCGAAGACCTGTTCTCCGCGGACGCCTCCTTCTCTTCATTCACCTCCCTTCCCGGTTTCCCTTTCGCCGCCGACTCCGACCCCCTGCATACAGACCACACCCCCGAAGAGTCCCTCGAAGCCCTCGTGGAACATGTCCGGACCATCCTCCCTGCACGGGTGCGCCGCGAAGACATCCTGAAGGTATTCACCTGATCATTCTTCCAAATGAAAAAGATATCCTCCATCATCCCCGCCATCTGCGGCAGCCTGCTTGACGCCTTCCGGCTCTTCCCCTTGGAAGCGGCCCTTGGATTGGCATATTTCCTTCTTTTCGTCTTATTTCAGACAAGAGTCCTGCCCGGGCCGGGAGAAAGGAATCTCATCTGGATGTTCCTCTGGTTCTTCCCGCATTACGTCCTGGTCTTCACATTCCGCCACAGGGGCGGCTCCTTTCCGACGGCGAAGGTCCTCGCGGCGGCCGCCTGGCTGCTCTGGCTTCCACTTGTCGCCTGTCCGTCCTGGAAAGGCCTTGGTTTTTTCCGGAATTCCTGGGCGGCAGGTATCGGTTGGACAGTCGCGCTTATCCTGCTATTCTTAATCAACCGTCCCAAGGACGATAAAGACTTCGGCGCGGACATTTTGGGAATCCTCCTCAGACTGGCAAAGAGCTTTTTCGTCGGAGGCCTGGCCACCCTGATCGTGCTAGCCCTCATCGCCTCGGTCAACTACCTCTTCGACCTCAACCTCAACGACCGTTGGTTCTCATTCCCGGCGGCCTTCATCCTGATGGTCATAATGCCCCTCCTGTGCTGTCTGCTGGTGACGGAAAAAGGTCCTCTCTGGCACGGATGCCGATTCCTGAAAATCGTCGTCGACCATATCCTTTCCCCCGCCCTCGTCATATATTCCATTATCCTCTATCTCTATCTGGCAAGGATTATCTGGCATTGGGAACTTCCCAGCGGAGGAGTGGCATATATGGTGCTGGGGTTCCTCACCCTGGGCCTTCTCTGCCATCTGATGCGCCTCCAGGTCCGGGACAGGCATTTCGAATGGTTTTACAAGACCCTTCCCTTCATCGCCGCCGCACCGCTGGTGCTGCTCTGGATTGGAATCGCCCGCAGGGTGGGTGAATACGGCGTCACGGAAACTCGTTTCTTCCTGATAGTCCTGGCGGCCCTGGTGACTTTGTTCATCATCCTCCTGCTGTTCCCCCGTTCCCGTAATTTCCGGCTTATGGCCGTCATCCTTGCCGCCGCGGGAGTGTTATTCTCCCTGATTCCCTGCATCAGGGCAAAGGATTTCGGAATCCGGAGCCAGCGGGCGAGACTTGAAAATCTTCTCCCGGAAGTGCTGGTCGACGGAAGAATCCCGACCGACTTCGATTACAAAGCCCTGTCGCAGGACTCTTTGCAAGTAAAGGCAATCCTGGATGCCCGCGACGTCTGGAACTATCTCCAACGCGAAATGGGTGCGGAGGCATTCAAGGAAAAGTATGGGTTATACGGAGATTTCAACAACTTCATGGAATGGAAACTCCGGCCCTCCGAGTATGGCGAGGCCGTTGCCGTCTGGAACCTTGAGGAACCGGTCGATGTCGGACCATACACGGAACTGGTTCCCAAGACGGACTGGCACCTGTACGAGGACCGGGAGGTGGTGATTTTTTACAAGGACTCATCCAAAAAGGACACGCTTCTTGTCTGCCCTGTAAAGGAACGACTGTCCTCCCCGAACCCGTCCGCGAAGGACATCCTCGTATATGCAAATGACGGCTATATGGTCGTTTTCGAATCGATTTCGGACTACGGAGATTCCCCTCACCTGTCCTTCCTCCAAAGAGGTCCCATAGCCCTTTTCAGAAAACATATAAATAATTAATGACACATATTTATGAAAAAGTTATTCTCGTTCATCGCAATCATCGCGACCGTTCTCACCCTTGTCACAGGGTGTGGGAAAAAAGATGACGGAAGGGTAAGGGTGATCATCGTCGGCACCGACGGCCTGCGCTGGCAGGAAGTGTTCTCAGGGGTGGATCCCGTTCTGATAGGAGGTTATCCTATGGGTAAGCCCTATGTAAAAGACACCCGTGAAGAGCGTCGGGAAGCCCTGATGCCTTTCACTTGGAATTTCGTTGCAAAAAATGGAATCCTTATAGGAGACCGGGAAAGCGGTTCCACCTTCGACGTGACCAACAACATGTGGTTCTCATATCCCGGCTGGAGCGAAATCATCTGCGGACACGCCGACGACGAATTCGCCAATTCCAACAATCCCGGACCCAACAGGAATGTGTCTGTGATGGAATATGCCAACAACGATGACAGATACAGGGGGAAGGTACTCGCCTTCGGAGGCTGGGATGCATTCACCCATATCATCAACGAAGAACGCGCAGGTTTTCCCGTGAATTGCGGTGCCTTCTATTCTTTCCCGGAAGGATACGTCCCGACAGATAATGAGGCATATATCCACAGGTTGCAGGACGGGGTCCCCGAATATCTGGGCTCGGTACGCTCCGATGCGATAACCCACGAATATGCCCTCGAGGCGATGCGTTCCCGCCATCCGGAGGTCCTTTTCATAGGGTATGCCGAGACCGACGACTGGGCTCATAGGAACAGGTACGACCTGACCATATTCTCCTGCCACAACTTCGACAGGTACCTGAAGGAACTCTGGGACTGTGCCCAGAGCGACCCCTTCTACAAGGACAGGACCATTTTCATAGTGACGACCGACCACGGCCGGGGCTCAGCCCGCGAGCAGTGGACCGATCACGGCAAGCCCGGAACTCCCGGCTCCGGAGAAACCTGGTGCATGATTTACGGCAAGGGAATACCCGCGAAGGGAGTCCTGACCTCCGGCAATTATTACACCAACCAGATAGCCCCCACCGCGGCAAAATGGCTCGGGATAGAACTCCCCGCCCACGAAGGACAGGGTGAACCTCTTGACATTGAAAACCTTTGATATGAAAAATTTCCTCATATCCGCATTATCCCTCCTGTTCGCCTCCGCCTTTTCCCTGACCGGGCAGGGAAACGATTCGTCAGAGGGATATGTCCGGCCATCAGACCCGGCGGTCCTGGAAAAACTTGACAAATGGCAGGACCTCAAGTTCGGAGTCCTTCTCCACTGGGGCATCTACAGCGTCCCCGGCATAGTGGAATCCTGGAACCTGTGCAACGAGGACTGGATCGTCCGGCCGGAAGGATCGACCTATGAGGGCTACAAACAGTGGTACTGGGGCCTTTCGAAGGAGTTCAATCCCGTCGGGTTCAATCCGGAGCAATGGGCCGACGTGTTCGCGGACGCAGGGATGAAGTATGTTATCTTCACTACCAAGCACCACGACGGGTTCTGCATGTTCGATTCGGAATATACGGATTTCACGGTGGCCAAGGCAGGTCCCTTCGCCGACAATCCCAAGAAAGACATCGCGAAATACGTCTTCGAAGCCTTCAGGCCCAAGGGTTTCATGATCGGCGCCTATTTCTCCAAGCCGGACTGGCACTGCGAATGGTTCTGGAACCCCTACTACGCCACTCCCCGCCGCGGCATCAACTACAAACCGGAAATGCACCCGGACTGGTGGGAAAAATACGTGACCTTCACGAAGAACCAGCTGGGAGAGATCACCGGGGGCCGTTACGGGAAACTGGACATCCTCTGGCTGGACGGCGGCTGGATAAGGGGCGACCAGGTGGGTCTGGACGATGTCCTTCCGGAGGCTCGCAGGGTAAGTCCGGGCCTCATCTGCGTGGACCGCACCATCCAGGGGCCCAACGAGAACTACCGCACGCCGGAACAGTCCGTCCCGGCCACCCAGCTCAAATATCCCTGGGAGTCCTGCATGACCCTCGGCACCGACTGGGGATGGACTCCGAACCCGCGCTTCAAAAGCGCCCGACGCATTATCGGCACCCTGGCCGAAATCACGGCGAAGGGCGGCTGCATGGTCCTCGGCGTGGGTCCGACTCCTGAAGGGATCATCGAAGAAAAGGCCGTTGTCATCCTGCAGGAGATCGGCGACTGGTTGCGGCGCTGCGGCGAGTCCCTCTACGGCACCCGCATCACGGACAACTACAATGACGGCAATATCTGGTTCAACGCCTCCAAGGACGGCAGGACGCTCTACGCCGTTTACGCCCTCCCCGACGGTGAAACCTTGCCGGCGGAACTGGCCTGGACCGGCAACCTCCCTTCCCGCGGCAAGGTGACGATCCTCAACACCGGCAGGAAGGTCCGCGCCACCGTCAAGGACGGCAAGGTCTCCCTGAAACTGCCCGCCGGCCTCCCGCAGGAACCGATAGCGCTGAAGTTCGAAATGTAAGCAAGCGTTTTTTTCGTGACTATTTTCAATATGCCATTCTCAAAAAACAGCCTCTTGGCTTTCTTAAAAGGCGGAAAAATAGTATCTTTGGATTGCCATTCCCAAATGGCCGCTATAACTAACGAGAGCGTTTTCGTACAATCCTTGATTTACGAAACGGTATAACGCTTTTGTATAACCAATTAATTCGTGGGTGATACCGTCCCCGTACAATTATTTCTATTATGGCTTTAGGAAGTTGTCCCCATTGCGGAGCCCCTGTCTCACAAAAATGGAGGACCTGTCCTTCTTGTGGTGCCGAACTTGCTGCAGGTAAAGAAGTAAGGGAGACTCAGGAAAGGGAGGAAAAAGAAAAACAAGAAAGAGAACAAAGAGAAGCAGAGGAACAGGCCAGGAAAGAGCAAGAGTTGAAAGAAAAGCGGGAGGCGGAGGAAGCCGCCGCCAGAGCGGAAGCGGAACGGCTTGCACGGATGACTCCGGAAGAACGAGCCCGCATCAAGGCAGAAGAAGAAGCACTGATCCGGAAAAAGCAGAAAGCCTTACTTGTGCGGGTTTTTTCAATTGCCGCTGCTGTTCTCCTCATCCTTGGGGCGTTTCTTGCTTTCAGGCTGACAAACCGGCCTGTGGACGAGCGTTTACAGCGGGCCGACTCTTTTATTGCCACTCAGAATTATCCCTCCGCCTTTGCTGAATGCGAGAAAATTTTCAAGAGACAAAAGCCGTTGAATGCCAGGCAGATTAGCAAGTTAACCAAGGATTATCATCTGTTGTCTAATTATAAGGACAAAACAATTAGCGAAACGGCCCAGAAACGCTATTGGGATATCCTCAGCAACGTTATTGAGCACGAATCCGAATATGAAAGTTCCGGTGACGTACTTATAGCTTACAATAGCCAATTGCCCGATCCTCAAACCCTCGAAAATTTAGAAAAAGACTATCCTGATGATATCGTGACACTTCGCCTTTCCAAGGCTCAGAAGCTTTTCGACAAAGGGAAACTGGGGGATGCTAAAAAGATTTGCGAAAAGATCTATGAGGATCCTTCCTCCCTGACTTTCGAACACAAGTGTGCCCTTGCTTCACTTTACGCGGCCATCGCGAAATCTGATGAAGACCCTGTCACGAAGAGCAGATGCGCCTGGCTATATAACCAGGCTGTATCGTTCGATGAAGCAAAAGCAAAATCCGTCTTTGAGAAGAACGATGCCCAGTATGGGACCAACATAGGGGAACTTGCCAAAAGTGTCAAGGCCGCGGTGTCTGCTGCTGGGTTGTCTTCTTCCCAGTTCGCCAGGTCCGTCGTCGTGACCGGCGTGAACGTACGCCTGCGCAGGGGACCCAGCCTTGAGGCTGAGATCGTAACGGACTTTTACGGTAATAACGTTCATCCTAACAAAGGAGATTATCTTGAATACGTAGGCGAAGCCTCTGATTTCTACAAGGTTCGCTATAACGGCGAAGAGGTTTGGATATCGAAGGATTATACTTCTCTTGTACAATGAGACTGATTTCTATTTTGTTCTCTATTCTTTTTCTGGCTCCTATGACCTCTTGCGGAGGTTGCAGCCGCGAGAAGAAAGATGACCCGGCGAAACTCGATGAATCCGTTTCGGAAATCCGAAATACAGATCCTTCGATCACCGACTTCACTTTTGACCTTGACAAGGACGGTATCCCCGTCAAAAGGGTCATCGCTCCTGCCAGGGACAGGAACAAGTGTTTCATCGTCATATCCAAAGTCCACCCGGAGCACCTGAACGTCTATGAAGTCCAGGGGAAAGACACGCTCCTGCTGGCCTCATATCCGGCTTGTGTTGCTAAAAACCGGGGGCAGAAACAGGTCCGGGGAGACAACAAGACACCCGAATCCTATCCGGGCCCGCCTTTCTCCATCACACAGATTCAGGACGCGTCGGACTGGCATCACGATTTCGGAGACGGAAGGGGTTCGATCCCTGCATACGGGCACTGGTTCATGCGTCTGGCCGTTCCCGGACACTCCGGTATCGGAATCCACGGAAGCACGAACAACAGGGAATCACTGAAAGTAGGCCGCGGGAGCGAAGGCTGTATCCGGCTTCTGGACGAAGACATCATACACCTGCACGACAATTACGCATTTGTGGGGATGAAGGTGATAATCTTACCTGAAGACCACGGACCCCTTTCTTTCGAGAAGGAGGCTCTCAGAAAACTTCCCCGGGAAGAGTCGCCCCGGCTTGAAACTCCGGCAAACAAGCCCACCCTGCCTCCGGATTCCGTTGCCACAAAGGATTCAAAACAAAAGCCTTCTTTCCTGGAACGACTCAAGAAGAAAGAAAAAGAGACGGAGCCAACCCCTCCTGTCGAACCCGAGGTTATCAAGACCTGGCCGGACAGCGTCAGGGTCAAAAAACATCGTTTGCGACTGGGGCCTGATCCTGATGAGTTCGGAATCTTTAAGGATGACAAAGGTGTCGCCCTTTGCCCGGAAGAAGGAGAAGTCCTTCCCTGCATTGGCGAAGAAGGAGACTATTTTAAAGTGTTATTCAAGGGACACGAACTGTATATCAACAAGGAAAAATCCATACTTCAATTAATCAACATTAAGAATCATGAGTAATAACAATATTGTCTATACTAACGTCCCTTCGGGAGAAACGGGGCAAAAAGTCGTTGAGTATTTTACCAATAAAGGCGGCTGTCTTGGGAAAGAGACCATCTCTGACGAACAGTATGAAATGATGGTCGCGACCAAGGTCCAGTCTTCCTTTAACAAAGAAAAAGCATTGGAGGTGTTGGGAATAGATGAGAGTCAGGTACAGGAGATTCCTCCGATTTGTTTACATAGTTATTCATATTCCATCCCGGTTAATGGGGTACAGATTCTGTCTGTTCAAGGTAAAGATAAGGAGTGGCGGTCTTCCGCATATCAGGTAACTTGGATATTTTTCAGCGATCATGAGATTTATTTCTACCGTGAAATATTCTGTATGGATTGCAATGCTAGTTGGGCAATGACGGATGAATTCTTCTATGAGGATGTCGTGAATTTCTATACTACGAAAGAAACTTTATGGGGAGAAATAAAGCAAGTCGCTTTTTCCATCGTAGTTCCGGAAGAAACGAAGACGGTATATCTTGACATGACGGAACGCAATCTGGCTGCCATAGAAGGGATGAAGCAGAAGCTTCGCGAGAAGAAAATTAAACAGGGATGACACGTGAAGAAGAGGCGTTAGTACGGGATTATTGCGAAAAACGTCCTCTAACCAGGCCGCAGACAAGTTTCTGGAATATTGTTTTTTTTATTCTGGCCAGAGGCCTCTTTGCCTGCCTTTCAGGGTTGGTAACGCTGTTTTTTTGGCATAGGTTCTGGGGGCCCTTTCTTTTGATCTGGATTCTCCTTCTCTTCATTGACATAAAAAAGGGCATGATTCTATGCATTGAAGCTTATCAGCACTATGCCCCGGAAAAAATGCGCAGAAAATGTATATGTAAACCGACATGCTCAGAATATGCCATAGCATGTTTACAGAAATATAATGTTTATACTGCCCTCCGGAAAATATACATCCGACTTACGAGGACTTGCCGCGGTAGATCCTACATCATAGATGAACCTTAGTTTCATGAAGAAGATCCTGTTACTCTTTACCGTTTTGATTGGTTTCTCCTCTTTCGGACAGGAGAAGAATCCTCCATACCCGAAACTTAAACAACTGAAAGAGAAAGATCTCATTTCAGAAATAACCCCTCAGTCCAACAAAAAAGATCTTTGGGGATATGTCAACGAGAAAGAGGATTTCATCATCAAGCCTGTATTTGATGCGGCGGAACCCTTTAGAAAAGACAAGAGCACTGCAAATAGGATTCTTGCAATGGTTTCCGTAGGTGACAAAGTCGGATATCTCCAGCGGGACGCTTTGTATTTCATCCCTCCTGTCTATGATTCTCTTTCCGGTTTGGAAGACGGAGTCGTTTATTTCTCCCTGAACGGGAAAAAGGGGTTCATTAATTTGGAAGGATCTGTCGTTACGGATGATCTGGACGAATTGGAACCTTTCTCCAATAGGGATTATGCCTGGTTCTGCCAGGACGGTTTGTGGGGTGCTGTAGGCAAAGACGGCAGTATCCTCATTTCTCCGGTATTCTCAGAGAAACCTATCGTCTTCAACGCCAAGGCATGGAGAGTCAGGACAACAGATAAACAGGGCATTCTCAATGCAATCGATCTGTCTCCTATCCTGCCAATTGAGTTTGATGACATTGTCCCTGGTGGGAAAAATTCCCTTCTATATGCCCAACGGGACGGACTGTATGCTGTTTTTCAACCTGACGGGAAAAGGCTTACCGATTTCCTGTTTCAAAATCCGCCACTCTTTACTGGTGACGTGATGAAATTCCTCCGAGACGGGGAACCGTGGTTGCTGTTTTCCGACGGCCGTTGCTTGTCGGCACTCGAATACGAAAAGGAACTTCGCAAATCCCAAAGCAGTTATCTAAGCGATAAGATATTGCCGGCATCAATGAAAGGGGAGGCGGGCCGCTCGTGGCAGTTACCTCCTTCTACAACGAGAGACATTGACATCTTTCATTCTTTGGGGGATGTTAAAAAAACCGGTGATGGTATCTGGTTTGTCGACACCGAGCCCAAAGGCTC
This sequence comes from Bacteroidales bacterium, assembly GCA_017427885.1. GTDB lineage: Bacteria > Bacteroidota > Bacteroidia > Bacteroidales > UBA932 > Cryptobacteroides. The sequence continues at coordinate 561,137 of JAFRRW010000011.1, read as the reverse complement.
CGTTGTCATGAACAAGTCCGGTGAGATTGTTTCGTGCTCTGGTTCGATCAGTCATACCCGACCGGATGACATTATTATATACCTGGCCAGTGACGGTGGTCCAAATATCAGGAATGTCCTGTCTTCCCTGTTCAAAACAATCAATACTTCCCGAGTCTCGGCTTTTGACAGGAAGCGAGGGACAGATTTGTTACACGATTGGAAGAGCCTCTCTTTCGTTTTCTATCTAGGCGGTTGGGTTGATGAGTACACGCTCTTTGCTGTCAATATGTTCATTGATGGTCCGTATCAGTCCTATTTCGTTCAGCGTTGGTATGTTCTATTGGACGGTAGCGACCGTGTTGTTTCACGCTGGTGTGAAGACGGAGATGTCAATTCTCCCGAGCATCCGGTAAGCCAGGATAGTTTTTGCTTGCTGCTCCTAAAAAACGGAAGAATCTTCGCCACCGAAGATAAGGGAGAAAAATCCCAACACAATGACAACCGCATCTACAATACTACGTTGAGGGATAGCCAAGGCCGTATTCTTGGGACATATTCTGCCGATTTCCTGCCATATGCCGCAGTCGTATGCAAGGATGACATCCGTGTATTCGGAGTAGGACCTTATGGTGACGCCTATGAAGCAGGTAACGCCATGGGAGCGGATCAAGCTATCTGTTTTACAAAGGACGGGACCCTCTCGTACACTGATGATATGGTCCCTCTTATCGAGGGCTGGAACAGATGGGATGCTCTCTCTGAGTATGGGGATTCCTTTATCGCCATGGCTGGGAAACAAGGTAAAAATGAACTGGCAAAAATATGTCCTGTCGGCCCCGGTATCAGTATCCCTATCCTAAAGTATCGTGAGGATTCCTGGGGAGACGGGGCGATTCTTGCCGTTGCCAATAATTACTATCACCCTTCTTCCTGGATTTTGTTTGTGTTTGATCCCGCAGGGGGAACAACTCTCCTTAAAGAAAATCAGTTAGTTGGAGACTTCAAAATTCTCTCTGACTTTCCTGATGAAGCAGGGTATTACTGTTATTCCTATCTTGAAACTTATTATGGTTATCTCGGCAATGGGGAGATTACTCAGGCTATCTTTGATAAGGCCGGACCTTTTGAGGAGGGGAAAGCCGAGGTTGTCATCCAGGGCATTAAGAGAACCATCACCCCCAAGGATCTCGAACGTTATTTGTCAAAATAATAATCTACAATATCATGGGACTTTTCAACAACAGAAACCCGAACGAATCCGCATATATTGGCGGGAAGAAACACTGGGTGGACATAATCAAGAATTCCGGAGACGGTAATCTCTTGATCTGGCGGCAGCCGGAAGAGGATTTCAATACCAACTCGACCCTTATCGTGATGCCGGGCGAAGAAGCCCTTTTCGTGAAAGGCGGTATCATTGAACAGGTTTTTTCAAATGGAACTTACAAACTGGACACGCAGAACTATCCGGTCATCAGTCGTCTGAGGAATGCTTTTTCCGGTGGTGTAAGTTCTTTCAACTGTGTTGTTTACTTCGTCCGAACGGCCCATAGCCAGGAGATTGAATGGGGGACGATGTCGCCCATTCAGTATTATGATGACACCTTCGGAAATCTGCAGGTAAAGTCATACGGGGCCTATAAAATCCACGTTGACGACAGTGCAAAATTCTTATCCAAGCTCATCGGAAACAATATCCCATATGAAACACAGGAGGGCCTGAACAAGTATTTCGCCAACCAATTCCAGATGCATATCGTAAATACATTAAGCCAGACTCTTGATGCCCTCAAAGCTGACGGAAAAGTCATCTTTGAAACAGTCCGCAACGTCGTCGACATGGCTCGCTTCATCCAACCACACGTTGCGAAGATCGTGGAAGAGTATGGCCTTGCGCTGGATGCATTCTCGGTAGCGTCCTGTAAAGTTACTTCAGAGGATCCCGAGATTCAGAAGATGATTACCGATCGGGCAAGGATGAACTACCTGGGAGCCAACTGGGCGGCCCAGCAGCAAGTGGACATTCTTAAGACCGTTGCGCAGAATCCAGGAGCGGGAGCCCTCACTTCAGCAGGAGCCGGAATCGGTATGGGCGTAGCGGCTGGCGGCATCCTGGGCAATCTTGGCCAGCAAACCCTGCAGGGCGCTCCCCAGAATGTACAGACACCGCCTGTCGCCCCCACAGGCAGCAATACCATTATGGAAAAACTGAAACAAGCCAAGGAACTTCTAGACATGGGGCTTATTTCCCAAGAAGATTTTGAGGCCAAGAAAAAAGAACTGCTTAGCCAATTATAGTCATGAGTCGATCCCGTATCATGTGGAGAATGTTGGAGTCCGTATTTCTCCTCGTTTTCCTGATTTTTTTCTTCACTCTTACTGAAACGCGAGATACGTCTACGTGGCTTGCTTTCTCGTTTGTGGTGTTCGCTTATTTCGTATTGTTGGCGGTTCCCTCACTAGTCCGAAAGGGAAAGGCGGAGAAAGATTACCGGAGACCTCTTTATGTCCTGGCCGGCCTCTATTTCATAATCGCATTTTTTCTGAACGTCGGCGTCTTGTTCGCCCAACCGGTATCGACAAAATTCGTGATATTGTCGAACATCGCTCTGTTTGGACTGTTTGCCATAGCCCTGCTTGTCCATCTGCTAGCCAATGAGAACACGGCAGACCAACAGGAAAGGCGGCAAGCGGAATTGAATTATGTTAAAGATGCTCCCTTACGCTTACGGCTGCTGAAAACCCTGGTGAAAGATCCGGATATATCCAAATTGATTGAGAAAACAGCGGAAAACATTTCTTTCAGTCCTGCTCGTTCCTCGTCCTCGGTACGTTACATTGAAGAACGCATTTTCGAAGAGATTGGTAAATTGGAAACGACATTGCCAACCGATTCGGCCCAAATATCCGGTGCTCTCGAGTTGATCTCCGCTTTGGCAAAGCAACGGAATATGATTCTTAACTCAGGAAACGACAAATGAATGCGGAAACATTGAACCTGGAATGCCCCGGGTGCGGAAGGCCTGTGGCTCTCGACCAGAAAGAGTGTTCCTGCGGCCGCCCGCTTGTAATATCAACGTTCAACAGTGTCGCTGAGATGTCCTTGCCGGGACTGAACAAGTATTCCCGTTTTTATCAGAAAGCACTCTCCCAACAGCCTGATTCTCCGGAACTGAATCAGTCAATCGCCATGTGCTATCTGAAATTGAAACTATACTCAAAGGCATATGAGGCATTTGAGAAGGCGATCGAGAATGATATAGACAATTCGGAAACTTTTTTTTATGCCGCTGTTTCTCTCCTTGGAGGACAGAAAGCCTTCCTGGCTCCCAGGGCACGGATTGACAAGATTGAGTCTTTGCTCAATGCGGCGACGATGATTGAACCTCGAGGTGTCTATTATTTGTTCTGGGCTTATATCAAATTCGACTATTTCAAACGGAAGTTTTTTCATACATCTCCAGACTATCGAGAGATGTTAGAGATGGCAGAAGAATGTGGCTATACTTCCTTGGACAAAAAATATCTTTTCGAATTGCTTGGCGTTGACTGCCCCCGAGAACTGATGTAGCCTTACAAACCCAGCTCTTGCTCCCTACTTTGCCAGCCGGTGGACAAGGAGCGATGCGACAAGGTTGCCTGTGGCGTTGAGAAGCGTTGCAGGGATGTCGCAGATGGTCCCGATTATCAGGAGCGTGGCGGCAAACGAAGGATCCAGTCCCAGCACTGCGCAGATGAATATCTCTCCTGTCATTCCTCCCACGGGAATGGCCCCCACTACGATGCTTTCCAAAACCGCCAGGGCGACCACCAGGATCGCAGTGGACAGGCCTCCGGGAGCAGCTCCGAAGAAATAAAGGGCAAAGAGAACTTTTGCGACGGAAGTGATGACAGAGCCGTCTTTATGAAGATTGGTCCCCAGCGGGATTATACCGTTGGATATGCTGTCCCTGACTCCCAGATTCCTGGCGGCAACCATATTGACGGGTATGCAGGCCGCCGAGGAGCAGGTTCCGACGGCCGTTGCGGACGGGGGAATCATCTCTTTCCAGAAATTGCCCAAAGGGATATGGCAGAAAACGGCATAGAGGGAGAAAAACAGCAGGTAACAGATAATACAGGCCGCGCAAACTACGAGAAAGACCTGCAGATAATCACCGACTATCTGACCTCCAAGCTTTCCGACGGTATCTGCAAAATAGCATCCCAAGCCGATGGGAGCCACTTTCATTATGATCTCCATCATCTTCATCACGACCCCCTCTCCTTCCGCGACCAGTGTCCTTACCGCTTCGGCCTTCTGACCGAGAAGGGCTACGGCCAGGCCGAACAGCGCTGCGAATATCAAAAGGGGTAGAAGATGTTCACGGGAGAGAAGCAGGGGGAAATCGTTTACTGTAAAGGCCGCGACGATTGCGTCACCGATGTTCACGCTTTCTCCCAATACACCCCCGGGAAGGGCCGCGGTGCCATCACGTGTCATTTGGGCAAAGGGGTTCCAGACAGACATCAGTCCGAAGGAGAAAATCCCCGCCACCAATGACATGAACAGGAAAACGCAGATGGCCGTCCCAAGCACCTTCCCGATGATGCCGCTCTGATGCAGAGATATCAGGGATCGGGCTACGGAGAAGAAGACCAGCGGTACGACCAGAACGAAAATCAGATTCAGGAACAATGCTCCCACGGGGCGCAGGACCTGGGCATTTTCTCCGAGAACGACGCCCAGCACGCCTCCCGCCAGCAAGCCCAACAGGAGCAGCAAGGTGACCTTGTAATTCTTAAGAAAGCCGTTATTTCGTTTATCCATATCGTTTCTTAATGTACAAAGATAACACTTTAAACGATCGGATCGAAGAAGAGAGGATAGTAACATCTCGGAGCGATGCGACCGGGAGGAGTTTGAGGGGGTCCGCCCCCTCATTCGACAGAAGGCCATCGTAGACACGAAAGAAGCCACCGCGTCTGCGATGGCTTCTTACGTGGTCCCAGTAGGGCATGATCCTACGACCCCCTGATTATGAGTCAGATGCTCTAACCAACTGAGCTATGGGACCGGAACCGGCCTAAGCCGGCGCAATGCCGGACATAATCCGGCCTGCGAATTTACAAAATCTTTTCGGAAACTGTTCTAAACAGCGCCTCAGACCTTGATTTCGACTTCAACTCCCGAAGGAAGCTCGAGCTTCATGAGGGCGTCGACGGTCTTTGCATTGCTGTCGTCGATGTCCAGGAGCCTGCAATAGGAGTCGAGTTCGAACTGCTCGCGGGCTTTCTTGTTGACGAAAGTCGAGCGGTTGACGGTGAAAATCTTCTTGTTGGTAGGAAGAGGAATGGGGCCGTTGACCTTTGCGCCGCTGGCCTTCACCGTGTCGACAATCTTCGCCGCCGACTTGTCGACGAGCGAGTGGTCGAATGATTTGAGCTTGATTCTGATTTTTTGACTCATATCGATTAATTGTTATTCTCTGTAGAATCTGAATAAAAATCTTCCGGAAGACGATATCCGCTTCTCTCCACGATCGCTCTGGCGAGAGAGGCGGGGACTTCCGCATAATGATGGAACGTCATCGTGCTGGTGGCCCGGCCGGAGGACAGGGTACGGAGGACAGTCACGTAGCCGAACTGCTCGGCAAGCGGGACGAACGCCTTTATGATCCTGGCTCCGTTGGCCGAGGAATCCATTGCACTTATCTGGCCGCGCCTGCGGTTGAGGTCTCCCACGATGTCTCCCATATACTCCTCCGGGGTCACCACCTCGAGGCTCATTATGGGCTCGAGGAGGACCGGATGGCATTTGGGGCACGCATGGCGGAAAGCCTGGCGGGCCGCCATCTCGAAGGAAAGCTGGTCGGAATCCACCGGGTGGAAGGAACCGTCAAGGACGGTAACTTTCAGGGACTGCATCTCGTTTCCGGCAAGGACTCCGTTGGCCATTGCGGCCTCGAATCCCTTCTGGATGCTGGGGATGAATTCCTTCGGAATGTTACCACCCTTGACCTGGCTGTCGAACTGGAGCCCGTTGACTCCCTCGTCGGCAGGTCCGATCTCGCACACGATATCTGCGAACTTCCCGCGTCCTCCAGTCTGTTTCCTGAACAGTTCGTGCCACTGTACGGTGGACGTGACCGCCTCACGGTAATTGACGTGGGGAGCGCCCTGGTTGATTTCCACACCGAACTCCCTGCGGAGACGGTCGACGATGATGTCCAGGTGGAGTTCTCCCATACCGCTGATGATGGTCTGGCCAGTTTCAGTGTCAGCCTTCACGGTGAACGTGGGATCCTCTTCTGAAATCTTCGCCAGGGAAATGTCCAGCCTGTCCAGGTCGGTCTGGGTCTTGGGCTCCACCGCGATCCCGATGACGGGCTCGGGGAACTCCATCGACTCGAGGAAAACGGGATGACGCTCGTCACAGATGGTGTCTCCTGTGCGGAGATCCTTGAAACCGATGGCGGCTCCGATGTCTCCGGCCTCCAGGGCATCGATGGGATTCTGGTGGTTGGAGTGCATCTGGTAGAGCCTGTTCACCCTCTCTTTCCTGCCGGTGCGGGTGTTCAGGACGGAAGTGCCCGAATCGAGAGTTCCCGAATAGGCCCTTATGTAGGCCAGACGACCCACGAAGGGATCGGTGGCAATCTTGAACACGAGTCCGCAGAAAGGCTTGGAGGCGTCTGGGAGAAGTTCTTTCTCCTGCCCCGTAGCCGGAACGGTGCCCTTGATGGCGCCGATGTCCAGGGGAGAAGGAAGATAGCGGACTATGCAGTCCAGCAGGAACTGCACGCCTTTGTCCTTGTAGGAAGAGCCGCAGGTGGCGGGGACCAGTTTCATCGAAATGGTACCCTTGCGCAGGGCTGCGACGACTTCTTCCACCGTGACGGAATCCGGATCGTCGAAATATTTCTCCATGAGGTCGTCGTCGCACTCGGCGGCAGCCTGAACCAGCCTGTCCCTCCAGAGTTCGACCTCGTCCAGCATGTCTTCGGGAACGGGTTCTTCACGGAAGTTGATGAGTTCCTCGTTGTCGGAATCGTAGATGATGGCCTTACGGCCGAGAAGGTCGACGATTCCCTGGAATTTGTCCTCTGCCCCGATAGGGAGGCAGACGGGAACAGGATTGGTGCCGAACTTGGCCCTGATATCCTCGACACAGGCGAGGAAATCAGCGCCGACGCGGTCCATTTTGTTCACGTAAGCGATCTTCGGCACCCGGAACTTGTCGGCCTGGCGCCAGACGGTCTCCGACTGGGGCTGGACGCGTCCGACGGCGTCGAACGTGGCAACACACCCGTCGAGAACCCTCAGGCACCTCTCCACCTCGACCGTGAAGTCCACGTGTCCCGGAGTATCAATGAGATTGAGCTGGAAAGTCTTCCCATTGTAGTGCCAGAACGCCGTGGTAGCAGCGGAGGTGATGGTGATTCCCCTCTCCTGCTCCTGGACCATCCAGTCCATCGTGGCCGCACCCTCGTGTACCTCACCGATCTTGTGGATCTTGCCGGTATAGTAAAGGATGCGTTCGGACGTGGTGGTCTTCCCGGCATCGATGTGGGCGATGATACCGATGTTCCTGGTGTATTGAAGATCTCTTTGGGACATCTGCAACCGGAAGGATTAGAAACGGAAGTGGGCAAAGGCCTTGTTGGCCTCGGCCATCTTGTGCATGTCTTCCTTTCTCTTGAATGCCCCGCCTTCGTTGTTGTAGGCGGCGACGATCTCGGCGCAGAGTTTTTCGGCCATTGAGTGGCCGGAGCGCTTACGAGCGTATCCGATGAGGTTCTTCATCGAAAGGGAAACTTTCCTTTCGGGACGCAACTCCGTAGGCACCTGGAAGTTGGCACCTCCTACACGACGCGACTTCACCTCGATCTGGGGAGTCACGTTTTCGAGAGCTTTCTTCCATATATCTATGGGAGCCTTGTCAGAATCTTTCATCTTCTCGCCTACCAAATCGATGGCATCGTAAAAAATAGAATACGCGATACTCTTCTTCCCCTGCAGCATCAAGTTGTTCACGAAACGGGTAACCTCGATGTCGTGGAACTTGGGATCAGGAAGTAGAATTCTCTTCTTAGGCTTCGCTTTTCTCATTTTGAAAAAACAGTTAGGTGATTAAAAAGATTACTTCTTAGATTTCTTCGGCCTCTTGGCGCCATAAAGGGAACGGGACTGGGTCCTGCCCTCAACGCCTGCGGTATCCAAAGCTCCTCTAAGGATGTGGTAACGTACACCGGGAAGGTCCTTTACACGGCCTCCGCGGACAAGCACGATGGAGTGCTCCTGGAGGTTGTGGCCCTCGCCCGGGATGTATGCGTTGACCTCATTGGAGTTGGTAAGACGTACACGGGCAACCTTTCTCATTGCGGAGTTAGGTTTCTTAGGGGTTGTGGTATAAACCCTAAGGCATACGCCCCTCTTCTGAGGACAAGCATCCAGCGCGCGAGATTTGCTCTTTACGGTTTCAACCTCGCGTCCTTTGCGAACAAGTTGTTGAATTGTGGGCATAAATGATTGTTAATCTATTATTTATGTTTTATACCCCCTTTTCAGGGGGCTGCAAATATACATATAAAAATCCAATTAACAAAGTTTTCAACAGGCTTTAAACGCTTGTGCAACTGCAGGAAAGGCCTTTGCGGGTTGATGATTTTTTGCTATCTTTAGGGGTTGAAACCAATACTCCGTTTCGGATGAAAACCATTTTGAAATCAATGCTTGCGGCCGGGCTCTGCGCCCTGGCGCTGACTGTATTTTCCTGCAAGGGGCCGGACAAGGCGGCTTCCGGATTCGTACATCCCGGCATCGACGTGACCCTGGCCGACCTCGAATGGATAAAGGCGCAGGTCCAGGAAGGGAACGAGCCCTGGAAGGGGTATGTGGAAGAACTTGAGAACGGGAGACACCTCGACTTCATTCCGGAGCCCACCTCGAGGGTTATCCGCGGGCCTTACAACAATCCCGACATAGGGGCGTCGCAGTTCAGCGCAAGCGGAGGAAGGGCATACGCCTGCGCCCTGATGTGGTATTTCAGCGGAGACGAGGCCTATGCCAGGAAGGGGATCGAAATCATCGACCAGTGGTCGCGCAGGCTCCGCAGTTTCGACGAGAACGACACCAAACTCATTATCGGCCTCGTCCTGCCCGAATTCTGCAACGCGGCCGAAATCCTCAGATATACCTATCCCGGATGGACGGAAGAGAACACCCGGAGCGCCAACACCCTCTTCATGGAGACCCTGTTCCCCTACATCCGCTACTATTCCTCCGAGGCGAACGGCAACTGGGACGGCTCCCTGCTGCAGGCCATCCTCTCCACGGCGGTATTCACAGACAACCGCGAGATGTTCGACAATGCGGTCTATCACTACCTCCACAGCCCATGCAACGGCAGCCTTCTCAAATACATCTGGCCGAACGGCCAGTGCCAGGAGATGACACGCGACATGGGCCACGTCAAGATGGGTGAAAGGCTCTTCGCAAAGGCTGCCAGGGTGGCCTACAACCAGGGAGTCAACCTTATGGAAGCGGCCGACAAGAGGCTTGCCCTCGGACTGGAATACATCTCGAAATGGATTTCCGGAGAGGACGTGGATTGCTACGGTCCGGCCACGCTGAGGAACCGCAACGATCCCGTCTCCGAGACGTACGCCTGGTTCCTCAACTACTACACGTCGCAGGGAATCGACCTTCCCTACCTCAGGAAAGCGACGGAAAACGGCACGCGCGACGTCGTGGGATTCCTCCTTTCACACAGCGTCAGTTTCAAGGACGCTCCGGCCGAACTCCAGCCGGTCAAACCTTCGCCCATAGCCTATATGGTGGGAGCGCAGAAAGCGGAAAAGACCAGCGCCGCCCCTGCTGACGCCATCGTGGTCAAGCCCGGCGACGACCTCCAGGCCGTCCTTGACGCCAATGCCGGCTCAGGCAAGACCATCCTCCTGAAAGCCGGGGAATACAAGGTGAAGAAGACCTACAACGTTCCCACGGGTATCACCCTCAAGGGGGAGGGACTGGAAACCGTATTCGTGTGCGAACCGACGATCTTCAACGCGGCCTTCGCCTTCAGCGGCTTCGGCCAGAAGGACGTCACCCTCTGCGACTTCGTGATCGACGGGGCCTGGGACCACAGTCCCGGATACGACCCCAACACCGGACGTTTTTCCCGTGACGCCCGCCTCGGCAACAGCCTCAACGGCCTCTTCTGCCAGGGAGACGTGGACGCCCCGCATACCAACATCACACTCAGGAACCTCACCGTGATGAACTTCTCCCGCAACGGAGTGTATTTTTCAGATACGAAGGGACTGAATATCGAAAGCTGCGACTTCACCGAGAACGGCTCCCACGTGGTGCCGGGCGACCGCATCCAGCACAACCTCCTCCTCCAGAGGTGCGAGGACGTGAAAATAGTCAATTCCCGCCTCGACTGCTCTTTCAAGGGATCCGGAATCGTACTCAAGAGCTGCTTCGGAGTGGATATAGAAGGATGCGAAATCTCCAGGAACAACTGGCACGGGGTGACGGCATCGGACAGCCGCGACCTTACCGTGAAGGGCTGCCTCATTGAGGCGAACGACGCCTGCGGAGTGTTCATCGACTACCTTGCCGCCCCTTCGGAGAACATAACCGTCGAAGACAACACCATCTGGTACAACAACGGCTTCGCGGTCAGCAGTTCCGCCGCCAGGAACCTCGTCTCCCGCAATAACAGGTATGTGTTCAACGGGAAGCAGAAGGCTCAGGAGGACATTTCCCCGAAGATCAGGTACCAGCTTGAAGAACTCTAGAATCATTACGGGATGAAATTCTTGAAATTCCTCACCTTCGCCGTGGTGCTTTCCGTGGCAACCGCCTGTTCCGGCCCCCGGGACAAGGAAGGCGGAACCATACAGGAACTGGCCGACAGGGTGTTCGACCTAGCGCAAGTCCAGTACAAGGCTATGGACAAAAGGCTCGCCGATGACCGGATTCCGAAGTCTTTCGTCGACGGAAAGGCTGTGGACGCCCCGGTCGGGGACTGGGTGAGCGGATTCTTCCCCGGAAGCCTATGGCTTATTTATAAATACACGGAAGATCCTGAATTCAAGGCCCTTGCGGAGAAAAACACCCTCAAGCTGGCCGGACTCACCGACGGCGGTTTCAGCCACGACATCGGCTTCCAGATCAACTGCAGTTTCGGCAATGCCTACCGGGCGACCGGCGACGAGGCCTGGCTCCCCACGATCCGCAAAGGAGCGGAGTGCCTGGCCTCGCGGTTCTCACCCGTGGTCGGGGCAACCAGGAGCTGGGACAACCCCAAGTGGAAATATCCCGTCATCATAGACAATATGATGAACCTCGAGATACTCACATCCGCCTCCCGCCTCTTCGGCGACAAGGAATTCCTGAAGGTCGCAAAGACGCACGCCAACACCACGAAGGCCAACCATTTCCGGCCGGACTACACCACCTGGCACGTCGTGGACTACGATCCACAGACAGGGGAAGTCATCGCAAAGCAGACGCACCAGGGGCTCTCCGACGACTCAGCGTGGGCGCGCGGGCAGGCCTGGGGCCTGTACGGATACACGATGATGTACCGCGAGACCGGGGACAAGGCTTATCTCACTCAGGCTGAGAACATCGCCAGGACGCTCCTTGACAGGCTTCCTGAAGACGGGATCCCCCGTTGGGATTTCGACGCCCCGGAAGGGGACCTGCGCGACTCATCGGCCGGGGCCATAATGGCTTCCGCCTTCGCAGAACTGTCCAAATATGCCAGGAAGAAAGCCCTGGCCGACAGGTGCCTTGAAACGGCGAAGAGACAGGTCCGAACCCTCGCCTCCGCAGAGTATCTTGCGGAGCCCGGCGAAAACGGGAACTTCCTCCTTAAACACGGGGTGGGACATCGTCCCAACAACAGCGAAATCGACACCCCTCTCTCATATGGCGACTATTATTTCCTCGAGGCCGTCTTGCGCCTGGTAAATCGCGACTTCAAATGAAAAAGACTGAAAACGAATGGATTGTAACCCGGGTGGACGGACGGATAGCCTCCGTCTCGATGACTTACGGCCACCTGGCCAGGATCGCCGGGACAATAGCCCGGCAGAGTCCCTCTCTCGTAGCTTCGGTGTCAACTGAAAAAATAAGCACTTCCGACCTCACCGCCCTTGCAAAGAACACCGCCTGGGAAGACCTTTACCTGTTCGGGTCTTCCTTCCAGAAAAAGGTCTGGGAAAAACTTTTCTCCCTGAACCATAACGAAGGGAAATATGCCCCGTCGCGCAAACTGTACAGTTACAGTGATTTCGCGGCCCTCTGCGACAATCCCGCCGGAGTCAGGGCCGTGGCCCACGCCGTTGCTTGCAACCCCGTGGCCTTCATCATCCCCTGCCATCTCATCGTCCCCAAGGAATCCATCGACAAGATCGCGGAAATCCGGGAGAACGCCCAGAGCACCCTCTTCGAGGGAAGGGACCTCTACCTGCTCGACGCCGTGGACTTCGGGGAATATGAACACGGAAAGGCTATCAAGCGAAACCTGATAGCCTTGGAATTCGGTTTATAGGGATATCTCCTACTCGAATACGCGGAAGACAACCCCGATGTGGAAGCTGTTGTAGCGGATCTTCGGGTCTTCTCCGTCTACGGCGAAAGCCCTCGTCATTCCGAGATCATACCCTACCTTCACTGCGATGGACTCGGAGAATGTCAATTCAGCTCCGACGCCCCACTGGGCCTGCCATCTCTTCAGCCTCAGCAATGGATAAATGTCGTCTTTGGAGAATCCGTTCGACACCATTCCGAAATTGAATGTCGGACCGGTGTAGAGTGCTCCCCTTACGTCAGGACCGAGATCGACCGAATACTTGATGTGGACGGGGACCTGGATCATCGGAAGGCGTATCTTGTCCCTTGACATATAGACGAAATTGACGCCGGGATCGAGGGAAAGTCCCTCCAAGGAAGAGAAGGCCCAGTTCCTGTCGATTCCAATATAGAATCCGGGGAAGGCCTCGTGCCCGGGGTTGTCCTGGCCGGAGAAGGATCCGCTGATGAAACCGCCGCCGAAGCCCCACTGGCTCTGCGCGGAAGAATTGAAGGAGACGAGCAACGCCGCCGCCACGAAGATAGTTGTGAGAAACTTTTTCATAATATCGAATGTGTTATTGTTCTTTATCGGTCCGGGAAGCAAATAAAGTGATTTTTCCACTAAAAACAAAATCCGGTTAAAGGTCCCAGCCGTCGGTGCGGAACGGGCCGGCGGGGATTCCGTAGCAGTTGAAAAGGGTGCCGACGCCCCAGTTGCGGAAGCAGTAGCGCACCGCGACGGGCTTCTCGACTTCCTCGCTCCTCACCTCGACGGTCTTCCCATAGACAAGGCCGAAGCCCTTGTGGAACACCCTGTCCTCTCCGGCGACCTCGAAGCCATCCAGATGCGTACCGAACGGGGCGAGTCCCATATCGTCAACCTTGAAAGTCACGAAAGCCTTGTCTCCCTCGAACCTTACGCTCTCATATCTCGGGGCTGCCGGATTGATGCCCTTCTGGCCGTAATCGTTGACCAGGGCCAGATAGGCCAGGCGGTAACCGACCTCCTGTTTCCTGCAGGGGTGGATGGTGCCGTATTCACCGACGTCAAGTGTGGTCACCATCCCGCTGCGGGGAATCACGTCAAGGGATTTCTCCTGCGCCTCGCAGAAATATCCGGAATCCCATTTGTCCGGATTGTCATAGGGATAGGGGGCTATTTGGACGAAATAGAAGGGGGCGTCAGGATTCTTGAAAAGGTCCCTCATCATCGCCACATATTCCTTCTGGAGACGGGTATACTGCTCATTGCGGCCCCTGTTGGATTCTCCCTGATACCAGAGCATACCCTTGAAAGTGAAAGGGATCAGGGGAGCGACCTGACCGTTGAAGAGGGCGGTCGGTATGTGCTGGTCGTGAGGGATTTCCTTCGGGCGCTCCTGTCTGTCAAGGAAACTGAGGTCGAACTCTCCGGGGAACTTGGATTCCAGCACCTCGCGGCTGATCCAGGGCTCTATCGTGGCTCCGCCCCATTCGGCAATGAGCAGGCCGACGGGAACTCCGAGAACCTGCTGTAGCTTCTGCGCGAAGAAATATGCCGCTGCGCTGGTGCCGGCGACAGCCTCGGGAGTATTTTCCTGCCAGGAATCCTCCGCGTCCTGAAGCGGCTTGAGCGAATAACGGTGACGGATGGTGCACATCCTGATGGGAGTCTTTTTACTTGCACCCATTATGACATCCGCCGAACCCTCGACCGGTTGGGATTCAAAACCACCCACCGGCATCTGCATATTGGACTGGCCGGAGCAGAACCATACTTCCCCGATCAGGATATTGCTGATGGTGACTGCCTCTCCGTCCGTGAAGGAGATGCTGTAAGGGCCTCCCGCCGAGGGCGTGGGAATCTTCACCATCCATTTCCCGTCCCTGTCAGGGGAGATGACGAACTTTCCGCTGGTCCAGGAGGTGGTCACCGTCACCTTCCTGCCGGAATCCGTCCAGCCCCAGAGTGCCGCCTCCGTGTTCTGCTGGAGGACCATGTTGTCGCTGATGAATGAGGGAAGGGTTACCTTGGCCCCCGTCCAGAAAGCTCCGGAGATAGCCAGCGCCAAAACTATGATGAACTTTTTCATATTAGGTAAATACTTGATACTCTTTACATTTCCCTGCTAAGAGAATACGGAAGGTCGGACGGGAGGGGTTTCGCTTTCTTCCGCGGGCGGCTTGTCATATCGAACTCCAGCACTCCGCCCCGGATGATGTCATCCCTGGTCAGGTACCGTTTAGTGTAGGGGCGGCCGTTCAACCTCACGGACTTGACGTAGCGGTTGCGGGAACTTACGGCCGGGGCCTTGACGGTAAAGGTTTTCCCGTTGTCCAGACGCAGGGAGATCTCAGGGAGGAAGGGGGCGCCGAGGACGAATTCACCGCTTCCGGGGCAGACCGGATAGAAGCCCATCGCCGAGAAAATGTACCAGGCGGACATTTGGCCGCAGTCGTCATTGCCTCCTAGGCCTTCCCTCTCCGGCCTGTACATCCTTTCCATTATCTCTCGGAGCCAGAACTCTCCCCGCCAGGGTTCGGAGGTCCACTGGAAGAGGTAGGGGATATGATGGGACGGCTCGTTGCCATGGACATAGCCCCCTATCAGGCAGGAGGCCTCGATGTCCTCGTTGTCCTCATAGTATTTGGGATCGAGAGGCTCGGCGAAAAGGGTGTCGAGGATGCTCAGGAAGCGTTTTTCACCGCCCATAAGGGATATGAGGCCCTCAACGTCCTGGGGTACGTGGAAGGAGAAATTGTAGGAATTTCCCTCTATGAAACCCTCGCCATAGGTCTGCCTTGGATCGGTGGGGCTTTTCCATCTTCCGTCCCTATATCTGGCCCTGGCGAAAGGACTCTTCCCGTCGAAGAGATTCCGGTAGCTCCGGGCCCTTTCCTTATAAATGCGTGCGAGGGAATCCTTTCCGGCATAAAGGGCGGCCTTGTATATAGCCCAGTCGTCATAGGCATATTCCAGCGTCGTGGAGGCCCCGGTTGAGGAATCTTCCAGGGGGACATATCCTTTTTCCATGTACGAACCAACCCCTTCGAGATACGGCAGGGTGGAGGTGGAAACCATCGCGTCCATCACCCTGTCCGGGTCCAGGTCAGCCCCTGCGATGAGGGCGTCAGACAGGACGGACACGGCGTGATAGCCGCTCATACACCAGCCCTCGTTGGCCATCAACGACCAGATTGGCAGCAGGCCGTGGGCGCTCTGGGCCTGGTGGTGAAGCATCGAGAGGGCCATGTCGCGGGCCCGGTCCGGATGCATAAGGAGAAGCAGTGGATGTTCGGCCCGATAGGTGTCCCAAAGGGAGAAAACGGTGTAGTTGTTCCAGCCGTCAGCCTGGTGGACGGCGCCGTCTAGACCCCGGTATGCCCCGTCAACGTCATCGTAAATGGACGGGTTTATCATCGTATGGTACAGGGACGTGTAGAACATCCGGAGTTCGTCCTCCGTCCCTGTCGCGCTCGCCTTGCCCAGTTCCTCGTCCCAGGCGTTCGCGGCGGCGTTTCTGATTTCATCGAAAGTCCTTCCTGCGCCCTCCGCCCTCAGATTCTTCAGCGCGCCTTCGACGGAAGTTGCGCTGAGGGCCACGTTCACGACCAGCTCGTCACCGACGTCCCAGTCGAAATCGAACCAGCAGGCGAGGCCGCGGCCGGCCATTTCGGGGAAGCCGTGGGAAGTGTTGAACTTTCTCCAAAATCCCTTGTAGGGGGAGTTGAGGGTTTCCTTGCAGCCATAATCCTTGACGGGACGGGAGAAACGGATGGCGAAATAAGTATAGTGCTCCCGGGCCCAGCCCTGGGTGATCCTGTAGCCGGTCAGGAGGCTGTCGCCGACCATCCGCACGCTGGCCCAAAGGGTCTTGCCTTCGTAGTTGTATATGCCATGGGACAGGTCCAGGACCAGATGGCGGCCGTCCTTGGCTCCGGCATCATAGGTGTAACGGTGGACGGCCGTCCTGGGGGTTGCCGATACTTCGGCCCTGATGCCGTAATCGTCGAGGGTGACGGCATAGTAGCCGGGAACGGCAGTCTCGGTGCCGTGGGAGAACCTGCTCCGGTAGCCGGATTCGGGACTGGTCGCCGTGCCGGGGTTCAGGTGGAGGGTTCCTGACGTGGGCATCAGAAGGATGTCACCCAGGTCGGAATGGCCGGATCCGCTCAGGTGCGTATGGGAAAATCCAACTATCGTAGGATCGTCATACCTGTATCCGGCACAGAGGGAATAGACTTCCGCCTGGTATTTCCCTCCCACGTTATGTGGTATCGTATCCGTGTCCGGGCTCACCTGCACTCCGCCGAACGGCACGCATGCCCCCGGGAAGGTGTGTCCCATTCCGGATGTCCCGATCATCGGATCGACATATTTCGACGGCCTGTCCGGACCCGTCCCGGCACCCGAAAGAATCGGCAGCACCGTCAGCAGCAGCCCCGCCAGCAGGGCAGAACATATTCTTTTCATACTCTTTTCCGCATTGGTCTCTCCTACAAATATAACGAAAAGATGTCAC
Source organism: Bacteroidales bacterium (assembly GCA_017427885.1). GTDB lineage: Bacteria > Bacteroidota > Bacteroidia > Bacteroidales > UBA932 > Cryptobacteroides. Next base: position 544,080 of record JAFRRW010000011.1, on the reverse strand, counting down.
ATATTTTCAGAGGCGTTGCTACGAAGAAACGGCCTTAAATGATTATCTTTGCCCATCAAGTCATTATTTCCAATGAAAACCAGATTCTTTTCCCTTGCATTGATCCTGCTGGTTGCAGCGTGCAACCGGTTCGAGCCGTTCACTTTCGTGCAGATGAGCGACACCCAGATAGGTTTCAGGGACGACTCCCCGGCCTTCTGCCACTCGGATTCCTTGATGAAGGCCGCGGTGGAAGGGGCCAATTCCCTTCATCCCGCCTGCGTCATCATAACCGGAGACCTTTTGGACGACTATTCGTATCCGGTCCAGGATTCCATATTCAAGGTGCGTCTCGCCGAATTCGAGCCCCCCGTGTACCTCACGCCCGGAAACCACGACTACCACGGAAGCTCTCCCGAAAAGCGCCAGGCCTATATCGACCGCCGCGGATACGACCGTTTCTCCTTCAAGAAGAACGGCTGTGCATTCATCGGTATCAATTCCAATACGATAAAGGACGACGTACCGGAAATGGAGGCCGAGCAATGGGAGTGGTTGGAGAAGGAACTCGCGGCCGCGAAAGACTGCAAGTACAAGTTCGTATTCCAGCATTGCCCTATAGTCCGGGTGTCCATGGACGAGGAGGAAGGATATGAGAGTTTTCCGATGGAAAAGAGAAGGAAATATATCGACCTCCTAAAGAAGTACGGGGTGGACATCGTCTTCTCGGGACACTGCCACAGGCACTATTTCTCGGAGGTCGAAGGCATCCGCCTCATAACCGCCGGACCAGTCTGCAACCCCCTGGGACACGGTTTCCCAGGATATAACGTAGTGACCGTCGGGAAAGACGGGGTTGACGTCAAGTATGTAGCCAGCAGATAGGGATCAGACGGTATCTCCCGCCACGAGTTCGGCGATATCTACGACCGGAACGCCGGGAGTTGCGTCGGAGAAGGTCTTGAGGCAGAGGGGACAGGCCGTCACTATACGGTCGGGGTTGTTCGCGAGCAGGTTCTCGAGCGCCCCGGCCGTTATCTTTCCCCTGTCCTCGTAATTCAAGGTCAGGCTTCCTAAGCTTCCGCCGCAGCATACGCTCTCGTCTCCCTCCTTGCCGGCTTTCCTCAATTCCCCTGACGCTTCCACCAATCTCCTTGGCGCATCGTATATCCCGCAGCCCCTGCCGAGTTCGCAGGGGTCGTGATAGACATAGGAGACGGCCTTCCTGTCGATGATTATCCTCCCCCGGGAGGCCAGCCTGTCCATATATTCAGTATAGTGCAGGATTTCAATTCCATCCAGATTATATTCCTCCCTGAACACCTTCAGGCAGATAGGGCAGGAAAGCACCAGCGTGGTGCATCCGGATTCCAGGATCATCTTCCTGTTGGCCTCTATGACCTCCCTCGCGGCCCGGTCCTTCCCGGCCAGCATAAGCGGCCTTCCGCAGCAGATTCCACCGTCTTCATCGGCGAAAACGAACTCTTCTCCGGCCTTGCGGAACACCTCCAGGACGGCCTTGATTATCCTCGGGGTAAGGTGGGACATACAGCCGGCGAAATACATCACCTTTCCCTCCCCTCCGGCGGGAACGGGACTCTTCAAGGCGGAATAATCAAAAGGAAGAGGATCGTTGCCCGCGGCTCTCTGGCGGCGGCGGATGGCAGGGGAATCCACCCCGACGGGGCATAGGGCCAGACATTTGCCGCATTGCAGGCACTTGTCGGCTATCCTGTTGATTTTCTTCTCATTATGCCTCCTTAGGAAGCGGATGAAATAGACCGAGGAGAACCTCAGGTTCTTCTTCTGGACGTTCATCGGGCAGGCATCCAGGCAGAGGCCGCAACTGGAGCAGGCATAGATTTCCGCCTCGGCGAAACCCTTCCTCGGATGGCGCACCTTGATGCCGGCGTTCCTCATCACGATCAGAAGGGGCTCGGTGAGGATGTGCATATATCTCGTGAACGGAAGGCTCACGAAGAAAAGGCCGAGGCAGATGGAATAGGCCCACCACCAGGGCAGGAAATAAAGGTTTTCACCGAAAAGGTACCGCAAAAGGGCGTTGGCCGGGAGAGTGAGGAAACTGCCGCCAGCAAGGTCGGCTGTAAAACTTTCGGCCAGAAGCCTAAGGGGGAAAATTCCCCAGAGGGAATAGAGGGCCACCCTGTCCATAAGCGAGGGCTTGGTGGTGTGTTTCATCCCCAGGAGTTTCGACCGGAACCGCTTGAACACCGCCAGGGCGATTCCGGAAAGGACATACAGCAGGCAGAGGTCCATCAGGAAGAAGAACAGGGAGCCCCTGAGGGTGGTGTGTCCCGGATTCATCCAGATGAAATACCTGTAGAAAATGGGGTAGAAAAGGGCCCCGTTGTCAAGGTAGAGGTGCCTGGGGGCGAAAAGCCAGACTTCCAGATGGCCGAGCACGATGAGGAGGAACCATCCCAGGGCGATGGCGCTGTGCATATAGCCCAGGAGGGGTTTCCTCTGCCATATCTTCAGGTGGAGCAGGCAGTCGCAGAAGATGTCCTTGATATCCTTCCAGAGGATCTTGGGGTTGAGGAAGGAAAGGAGGAGGTCCTTACGGTCGGAGGAACTGAGGTTGGCCAGCACTCTGACCAGCCCCACGCCGAGCCAGCACAGACAGAAGACCATCCCTATGCAGAACGGCAGCACGAAATGGTCGTAAGCCCCCGGAATCCTGTCGATTATCTCAGGAGAAGAAACCTGTGATATGAGGAACGGCACCGTCATCCTTCGAATTGTTTTTGGAGAGAAAGGATAAGGTGACGGGTGTTTATTCCCCTCGGGCAAACCATAAGGCATTTCCCGCAAAGCATGCAGGAAGAAAGCAGGCGCAAAGCCTTTTCATCCTTGCCGTTGAGGACGGATAGGATCGCCTGGCGGACGCTGGTTTCGGAAAAAACGCCGGCAGGACAGGAAGCCGTGCAGCTTCCACAGGCGATGCAGGTCCTGAATCCGTAGTCCGCACGGGAGAGGGTGTCGACCGTTTTCTGATCGACATCGTCCAGATTCAGGGTGCCGCTGGGAGTTATATGGAAACCGAAATCTATCATCCCTTGAGATAATCGTGGATAAGGGCTGACGCGGCCCTGGCCTCCGCCAGGGTCTCAGGAAGGGTCTTGGGACCAGTCGCGGCCCCGGCTACGAACAGGCCCGGTATGGTTGTGGCCTGCATCCCGGTAAACCCGTCGGCGACAGAAAGATAGCCATCCTCTCCTGTGTCCAGGCGGATCATTTTCGCAACTTTCGATCCCGACTTGGACGGCCTCATTCCGGCCATCAGCACAAGCAGGTCGAGACTCACTTTCAGCGGGGTGCTGGAGAGGGTGTCCTCCGCCTTCACCTGCAGGGTCTTGTCAATCTTTTCCGACACCTCGGAAACCCGTCCCCTGATGAACCTCACCCCATATTCCTTCTGGGCCTTGAGATAGAGGTCTTCATATCCCCTCCCGAACATCCTGAGGTCCATATAGAAACAATAGACCTTCGCCTTGGGGAACTTGGCCTTCAGTTCGCAGGCTTGTTTCACCGCGGTGGCGCAGCACACCTTGGAGCAGTTGCGGCATCCAGCCTTCTCGTCCCTCGAACCGACGCAATGAACTATTCCTATCCTTTCGGGGTTGTCGATCCTAGGATCCTTCCCGGTGCGAAAATAACTTTCGATGTCGGCATTGGTAACCACGTGGTCATAGATTCCATAGCCGTATTCCTCCTTTTTGGACGCGTCGAAAAGGTCGAAGCCCGTAGTGAGCAGGACGGCGTCCGCGATGACGCTCACTCCGGAGGAAAGGGATATCCTGAAGGACTTCCCCAGGCGGTTAAGCGTCTGCACCTCCGACTCCAGGAGAATCTTCGTGCTTCCGGTCTTGGAAACCAGGCCCCTGAGAACCGGTTCGGCGGGGTCTCCGGAAGGGAAGAGCCTGTCCCAGAGAGCAAGGTGGCCGCCGAGGTGGTTGTCCCGTTCAACCAGGAAGACGGTATATCCGAGGGCGTCAAGCCTGGCCGAAGCCTCCAATCCGGCGGGCCCTCCGCCTATGACGATGATGTTCTTTGCCATTTACATACATTTTAGACACGAAGGGAGGGCGGGGCGGCCAAGGTCCTTCCCCCCTGCTCCAAGGAACTTCTTCTCTTTATCATAAGGGATGCCCAACTTGTCAAGAAGGGGCTCCACGGCCACCTGATGGGTCTGGAGGCCGAGGTCCCAGGGGTCGAATCCCAGCACCAGGCCGGCGACTTCCTCATAGGTGAGCACAGGTATCCCGTGCCCGTCCTTCCCGTAGGTCTTCCCTTCGGATTCGGCAATGACATACTGCCAACGGTCCAGGAAATAAGGGCAGCCAGGACAGTTGGTGATGATGAAATCCGGCTCGTAGGGCTCCATGCTCTCGAATTTCTTATGTGTATTGGAAAGGGAGTAACCCCTGTTACCCTTGATGAAATACTGCCTGAAACCGAAACCGCAGCAATGGCGCCTTTCCGGATAGTCCACGATTTCCCCTCCCCAGGCCTCAATCATTCCTGTCAGGACATATGGGTACTCTGCTCCTCCTACTCCCTTGGACGGGAACATTTTCGAATAGTGGCAGCCGATATGCTCGACCACCTTCAGAGGTTCCCCCGTTTTGGCGTTCACGAGTTTGTATTTCGCCTTGGCGGCGATTTCCTCCCTTAATTTATATATAAGGTCGCTTGCGTGGACGACGAACCTGGGTTTCGCGAACTCAAGGTTGCAGGTTTTCCTGAGGTTGTCGGCAATCTTCGCCTCCAGTTCAGGGAAGGTCCTCCAGGTCTCAAGGGTCTCGATATAGACCCCGAAGGAGGTGATGCAGGAGCAGACATAGTTTTCGTAGCCGTGCTTATGCATAAGGGCGAACTGGCGGGCCACAATGGTCATAACGGTCTCCTGGGGAATGGTGTCGGAATGGTAGGCTATGCCCCCGCAGGTGGTGTGGTGTTCGGTTTCGAAGACGTCCCTTCCGAGGATGTTACGGGTTATATTCAGGAAGGCCGCTTCCGACGCGGGGAAAAAAGACTGCCTGATGCAGCTGCGGACGTAGAAATAATGGTCGTCCGGTATTTCCTTCTGGTAATCCGACCAGATTTTTCTCTTTCCTTCGTAAATCATTGTCCGTTCAGGTGTCTTGGGCTGGATTGTTCATAAAGTAAGGTGCAGAACTCCTCCTCGGTCAGACCGAGTTCCTCGGCTTTCTTCCTACCCGCCTCCCTCACCGATTCCATCCTCTTCGTGGCCCCGGTTATGTCGAATATCCTCTTAAGTTGCGCAAGGTCCTCGTCGGGTATCTTCCTCATGGCTCCGGGGCCGTCTCCGTCCAGGTTGGCCCCCAGCCTCTCGAACACGTCCTCCAAGTGTTTTTCCTCCCACTCCCAGACAGGTCCTGCCTCAGGGTGGGATTTATAATCGAATTCACGAGGATATACGCAGTAGCCGTAGTTCAAGACATTGCCGCAAAGGTCTTTGGAGAGAAGATATTGCTGGCGGCCTTTTTCAGATTCGATGAAATAACCGAGGTCAATGGAGAGGGACCTCAGGGCCATTATGACAAGGCCCGGACCGTTCTTCCTTGGACAGCGCGTCACGCAACTCATGCATTCGCCGCAATACCATATGACATCCCCCTTGAGGAGTTCCTCTATTTTTGAGTCATCTTGGCTCTGAACGACATCCACTATCCGGCGGGGGTCATAGCGGTAGAATTCGGCGGCAGGGCATACCGCGGTGCAGGTTCCGCAATTGATGCAGGCGTTCAGCCCCTCGCGAAGCCGATAGTCCTGCATAAGCATATCATAAAGTTTGCCCATAAGGGAACAGGTTTTTGGCATTAGTCGTCACCACAAATATAAAAATTTTCAGTATCTTCGTGAAACATTTGTCAATCCCACATAATTATGCAAAGAAGAGATTTCCTCAAAACATCGGCCCTGGGAGCGGCAGGTCTCATCCTTCCCTCATCCCTGGCACATGCGGTAGCCTCTCCTGCGGCAAAACCCCGCAAAGCTGCAAGCGACAAGATCACCCTCGGTTTCATAGGCCTCGGACAGCAGGCGATGAACCTCCTCAACGGTTTCATTTCGATGGACGATGTACGCGTGGTCGCAGGATGCGACGTGTACGACATCAAGAGGGACCGTTTCGTGCGGAGGGTAATCAATTACTATTCGAAGAAAGGGGAGAAGAAAGTAAAGGTGGATGTATATGAGGACTATCAGGACCTCCTGGCCCGTCCCGACATCGACGCGGTCGTCATCGCCACACCCGACCACCAGCACGCGATCATAGCCATAGCGGCCTGCAAGGCGGGAAAGGACATATATCTGGAAAAACCCCTCACCCTCACGATCTATGAGGGACAGCAGCTGGTGAAGGCGGTCCGCAAATACAACCGCATCCTCCAGGTCGGCAGCCAGCAGCGCTCCAGCGAGGAATTCTTCCACGCAGCCACCCTCGCCCGCGAGGGTGAACTCGGCGCCATCCGCATGGTCAAGGTGTATGTGGGACGCAACAACGTCAATCCCGTCACCGGAGCGCCCGCCCCGAACAACCTGCCTTATATGGAGGTTCCCGCAGGCCTCAACTGGGATAAATGGCTCGGCCCCCTGCCCACGACCGTCCGTTACCACTCCGACCTCGACCCGATCATCACCCCCGAAAAGGATGAGCAGCTCTGGGGCGCCTGGCGCTGGTACAAGGTCAGCGGCGGCGGCCTTATGACCGACTGGGGCGCACATATGTTCGACATCGCCCAGTGGTCCATAGGCAAGGACCTCTCCGGTCCTGTCGAGATCATCCCTCCCGGATACAGCTTCTATGACCACCTCACTTATAAATATGACAATGGCATAATAGTTTCCGAGGAACCGTTCGACGACGGCACCCCGGGCGTCAAGATCTATGGAGACAAGGGGTGGATCAGGGTCTGCCGCGGCATCTTCGAGGCCTCCGACAAGCGCTGGGACATGGCTTCCGCGAAGGACGACGGCTCCGTTCCCTACGAGACCAAGGTCGGACACCACCGCAAGTTCATCGAATCCATCAGGTCCAGGATCGATCCCAATGTGCCCGTCGAGATCGGCCATTCCTCCTGCACCGTCTGCAACCTCGGCAACATCGCAATGGAACTCGGCCGCCCGGTCGTCTGGAACCCCATCGTACAGAAATTCATGGACGATCCGGAGGCCACCAAGCTGCTCCATTACGACTATCGTCCCGGTTACAGCCTGGATTTCTGACAAACGGCCTCCTTTGAACTGATTATCCCGGACTGCCAGACGGCGGCCCGGGATATCTGTTTATGGAAACAAAGAAAAAAATTTTGCAAGTCTTATTTTTTATAGTACATTTGCAGTCCCGTCTCCGCAGACGGCCCACGAAGAACTTTGCGGAAATTTTGTGCAAGGCGAGTGAAGAAAAAGTTTTTTTCTTCCGAGCCTAAGCCAAAATTAGCGCGAAAATCTTCGATTTTCGCGGAAATAGCTCAGTTGGTAGAGCACGACCTTGCCAAGGTCGGGGTCGCGAGTTCGAGTCTCGTTTTCCGCTCAAAGCAAGCAAAAAGATGCCTTCCAGATGCCTGGGAGGCATTTTTATTTTGTTTCATTTTTGTGTCAAAGAGATCTTGTTGCGACAAGGATGGATTTGGAAACAAATAATAAACCCTGCCCATTATATGAGCAAGGTCATAACTATTTCAATAGCTTTCTATTTTATCAAAAGAGTTTGTTGATAAACTCCGATAGCGGCTTATCTATCAATTCAGATGGGTCGTTTTCTACAATAGTAGTGTTGGTACTCTTTGCATCAATGTTTCCGGAAGCAACCTTCTTTTTGTCTTTATCGTAAATCTCGATTGAAAACACTAATTTGTCAGGTTTCCCCGACCAAGCAGTCGCATTGTCCTCCCAACTCACGATTGCGGGAACTACCACATAATCATATTTTTGAAGTTCGGACTCATCAATCTTTTTAATGGTATTATGGTCCTCATCTAATACAACCTCACAATCTTTCGTGTTGAGGTAGTAATAGACCTTACTCGCCAGTTTAGAACCAGAACCGCTAACTATCGCCCCGTCGCTTATACCATCTGACGGAGTAAGTACCAAGATTTCCTTTTCACTCAAAAGACTAGATGGGATGTCCTTTGACGTAGAAAGATTATACATTGCGGGGGCACACGAAATGAATGCGAAAAGCAAAGGTATTAAAGAGGCTCTTTTCATATCAATAACGGCTATGTTTGTACAAAGATAATATCTTCTATTCATATACTAATTAAATCGTGTAAAAAACCGCATTATGTTTTTATTATCGGACCCGTATAACTTTTTGACTCTTTTTGCCTACTATTTGTCAGCATTGTTTGTGGCAAGGCATTCTTTCTCTACTAGAGAACTGATACAAAGAGATTTTCTAGGGAGCGAGTTTGAGTCTTGTTTTCCCTGCGTTCGCAATAAGGATTCATTATCTATTTTACAAGAAAAACCCTTCTTTTGCATGAGATTACACCTATGGGGCAGGACTTTACCTAATCAAAAACACGACATATATGGCCATAAAGACACAAAACCAACATATCCCGCCGGTTTGTTAAATGCTGGAACTCAAACCCGAGGACATAATTGCCTATAACGCTGACAGCGATATGGATAGTACTATCCTTTTTTCCTTAAACAAGGGCTAAATCGCAGAGAACCCTTTCATCAAATAATGTTAGACTTTCGAAAACTGGGGTTTTTCGCCCCGGTTTTATTATGACCTTTATAGTATAGTCCTTGATTATGCGTATCTTGTAATTCCAATAGAACACTATATGAAGAACACTCTCGCCCTTGCTATTTCCCTCATGACCGCCATACTGTCGTCCGGTTGCCGGCAGGAGTTGAAGGACATTTCCTCCGTCAGTTTTCCCGAAGCGCCCATAGAGATAATGAGCAATGAGGCTGTGGGTATGGAGCTTATCAATTATTTTAACATCATACAGCTTCCTGACGGGACTTACCGGATGTACTTCTCCGCCATCAAGGAAAAGGGAGACGGGAGTGACTGGGACCAGAATCTTTACTATGCCGAATCGACCGATGGCTTTTCCTATGAATTCAAGGGAAAGGTGATGGACACGATCGTCGAACAGACCGTCTTCCTGGTTGACGACAGGGACCGGCCGTTCAGGATGGTCGGCAACATCCTGGTCGACGGCAGACATAACCTGTGCCTGTGGAAATCCAGGGACGGCCTGACCTTCGACGAGAAAAAGGTGCTTTCCGCCGAAGTGTTCGATACACAGAATGTAATGATCGAAAGGAGCGGACGGCTCAGGCTGTATACACGCATTAATCTGGAGGAAGGAAGGAACAGAAGGGTAGCCGTGGCCGAATTCACCCTTGACGGAGAGCCTGTTTCCGATTTCAAGCTCCTCCCTGGGGACTTCCTGTACAATTCGGCGACGTGCAAGACAGACGAGAGGCACGATGTCCTGTTCCCCACTTATCTCAACGATTACGACGGGGACCACGCCGAGTGTTATATCAAGACCTTCGTCACCGATGGTCTTTACGATAAGGAAATCCCCTGCGACCTCAACCGTTGGATCGAACCCGGGGAACTCTGGGCGCTCGTTGCCCCGGGATTCATCACCATCAATGGGGAAAGATACCTTGCCTATAATACCATAACCAAGTCGCACGGCACTGTCAGGAGCGATGCCGTCAGCAAATACAAACTGATAAAAGCAGTGGTCGGGTACGACTGATTATTTGCTTTAATTCCTTATATTTGCGAAGATTGGAAAACTATCTGCCATGAAAAGAATCGTTAAGTTACTGGCGGCCCTCGTGGTCCTGTACCTGCTTTTAAGACTCTGCACCAGTCAGATGGGCAGCGTTATCACCCTCCCGGGCGGGATGGGAGGATCTTCTTCCGAGGATTCGGGAGGATGGTTCTCTCCTAAAGACAATGGCGGCGACAAGACCCTTAAGGACATTTCCGCCGAACTTGAAAAGGAACTTGGCATTGGCAAGGACAAAGAGGCGACGACGACCGAAAACGTTCCGTCCACCACTCCTTCCACGACCTCTTCCTCCCCCCTCACCTTCAAGGGAGTTCCCATCACGGGCTCGCTTTCGTCGTTCGGAAACGAACTGGTGAAGGCCGGATTCAGGAGCGCCGGGAACGGCACCTACATCGGAGAGTTCGCAGGATACAGCGGCTGCAAGGTGACACCTCTCGGAAACAATCCAGTCAAGGAGGTCCGTGTGGATTTCCCTGTCATAACCGACTGGAACACCCTCGAAAAGTCGTATGACGACCTTCAGGCTTCCCTGACACAGAAATACGGCATCGAACCGAAGACTTCGACAAACAACAACCTGGCCGTCTACAATCTTCCCAACGGCACCATCACCCTGGACGCCGACGTGAAGGACCAGACCTCGTGGCACGTGATCCTGAATTACTCGAACCTGGTCCAGACGGGTTCCACGGGCACGTTGGGCAGGAACCCGATAGACGACCTTTAGCAGATGGGAAAAATCGTTCTCGGAATCGATTTCGGGAGTGATTCCGTTCGTTGCGTGGCCGTGGATGCGGTCAGCGGGAAAGAGGTTTCCACTGCAACTGTGGAATATCCCCGTTGGAAAGCGCAGCTCTTCAGCGACGCCGCAGAAGGCAGGTACCGCCAGCACCCCCTGGATTATATCGAATCCCTTGAAAAATGTGTCAGGAACACACTTGCGGGTGCCGGTGACGCCGCCCGGGACGTAGTTGGCCTGGCCTTCGACACCACGGCTTCCACACCTGTGCTGACGGACAGGAAGGGGACTCCCCTGGCGCTTCTTGACAAGTACAGGGACAACCCTGACGCGATGTTCATCCTCTGGAAGGACCACACGGCCATCGCCGAAGCGGACCGGATCAACGAGGTCGCCCATTCCAATTGCCCCGACTATACCTCTTTCAGCGGAGGGACCTATTCCTGCGAATGGGTCTGGGCCAAGATGCTGCACTGCCTGAAATCCTCGCCGGAGTTGAAGGAGGACGTCTGGTCCTGGGTCGAACACGGAGACTGGATCGCCGGGCTCCTGACCGGCAACACCGATCCCGGGACGATGGCAAGGAGCCGCTGCATCGCCGGCCACAAGGCGATGTGGAATGCGAAATGGGGCGGTCTTCCCACTGAAGGATTCCTGCACGAGGTCGATCCTGAACTGGATATATTCAAGGGTCATCTTTTCAGGGACACCGTCACCTGCGACAGGAAAGTCGGAGGGCTGACACGGGAATGGGCTGAAAGGCTCGGCCTTCCGGAAGGAATCGCCGTGGGCGTCGGAGCCATCGACTGCCACGTCGGTGCAGTGGGAGCGGGCATAACGCCCGGGAACCTTGTAAAGGTTATGGGGACCTCGACCTGCGATATCGCCATCGCCACCTATGAGGAGGTCGGAGACCGTCTTCTGAAAGGGATATGCGGCCAGGTGGACGGTTCCGTGGTCCCGGGAAAAATTGGTTTCGAGGCCGGACAGTCGGCTTTCGGGGACATCTACGCCTGGTTCTCCCGTTTCACCGGCAAGGGCATACCGGAACTCACTGCCGAGGCGGAGAAACTGCCTCTGACCATGGACGACCCCGTTTCGCTTGACTGGATGAACGGAAGGCGCACCCCTGACGCCGACCCCCGCGTGAAAGGCCTTATCTCCGGACTGACGCTGGGAACGACTCCCGGAATGGTCTTCAAATCATTGGTGGAAGCCACCGCCTTCGGCTCCAGGGCCATAAATGAGCGTTTTATCCAGGAAGGAGTTCCCATCGAAGAAATCATCGCCGTGGGCGGGATCTCGCGCAAGTCGCCATTTGTGATGCAGACGATGGCGGACGTACTCGGAATGCCCATCAAGGTGCTGGATTCGGACAACGCCTGCGCCCTCGGAGCTGCGATGTTCGCCTCCGTCGCGGCCGGGATCCATCCGGACGTGGAAACGGCACAGAAACATATGACGCCTGGTATCTGTGCCCTGTACGAGCCGGACGCCGCCCGTCACGGAATCTACGACAGGCGCTACGCCCTCTACAAGGCGCTGGCTTAGTCCTGCGATAACAGCTTTACCTTCTCCTGCCTCCGGCAGAATACGGCTGCATAATAAAGGATGATGGCGAATGCAATGGCGGGGACCATATAGGCTACCGCTATACTGCCGGACTGGTCTGAAAGTATGCCTTCTATCTGCGTGAGCACGCTGGCGCCGGCGATGGCCATCACCATTCCGGAACCTCCCAGTTTTGTGTCTTCACCAAGCCCGTTCACTCCCAGCCCGTAGATGGTGGGGAACATAAGAGAGAGGCAGCCGCTGATGCACATAAGGCAATATACTCCGAAGTGTCCCCTTCCGAACACGGTTCCCAGGCAGAACAGGACGCCGAGGCCGGCCATCGTGGCAAGCAGTTTCCTGGGATTGAACCACTTCATCAGCCAGGTGCACACGAATCTCATCAGCACGAAAAGCACCAGGGACATAATGTAATAAGTGGCTCCGGCCTGCTCGGCGGTACGGGGCAGCAGGGCGTCCAGGCCGACCGCGTCGCAGATGTTGTAGAATCCTGCCGCAAGGGGTTCGACGCCCCGCAGGGCGGAAATGATGGCATCGGAGGGCGCGTCCGGACCGAGCGAGGCGATCACGCTGTCGAAGTGCAGGTTCTGCATCGCGTAACGGATCACGTAGGACCATACGGCTATCTGTGCGCCGATGTCAAAGAACTGCGCCACGACGCCCCAGACATAGTTTTTATTCTTAACCAACCTCCTGAACGAACCCTTGAGGTCCATCGGTCCGCCCTCTTCCTTAAGGTTCGGCATCCTCGTGAGAAAGATGGCGAGGAGGATGACCAGCATCACCGCGCCGAGGATCATATAGGTGGTCGTGACGGAATTGAGTTCCCCCATCTGGATGGCCGCCAGTTCGGTCTCGGAAAGGCCAGCCCTCTGCGAGGCAGTCATCGTGTTGAGTTGCGACAGTATGAATATCTGGGAGATGACCACGCCGGTTATCGCGCCGAAGGGATTGAACGACTGGGCGAAGTTGAGACGCCGCGTGGCGGTGTCCTCGGGCCCGAGGGCCAGCACGTAGGAGTTAGTCGAGGTCTCCAGGATGGAAAGGCCGGCGAACAGCACCAGGATGGCGAACAGGAACAGGATATATCCCACCGCGTTGTTGCCGACGGCCACCTTGGAGGCGGGATAGAACAGGAAGGTTCCCAGGGCGTACAGGCTCAGGCCCAGCATTACGCCGGACTTGTAACTGTACCGCTTGATGAAGATGGCCCCTGGTATGGCGAAGCAGCCGTATCCGAGCAAGTAGCAGACCACCTGTATCCAGGCCGTCTTGGAATCCGACAGGCTCATTATCCTCTTGAAGGCGGCCAGCATAGTGTCCGTCAGGTTGTTGGGCACAGCCCAAGCGAAAAAGAGCACCGTGAGCAGCGCGAACGGCCACACGATACCCTTGGGGACGAGTTTGGATTTCTCTGCCATAAATTATTTCGCGAAAATTCCTGCAACCTTGTCCAGGCTCACGCCGAACACTTTTTCGGCAATCGGGGACAGGAGTCCGGGGTTTCCCTGGATGTGTATGGTGTATTGTACGTGGGTGAGGCTTTCACCTGGAGCGAGGGCAGCTCCGGGGGAGGAGGTCTCGATCTCGTAGAACGGGCCCATTACGGTTCCCGTTTCGGTGGGTCCGTCGTTGTAGGAGTTGATGACATCGCCGCCGAAGGGATTCTCCTGGGGCCCCCACTGACCGTTTACATAATCGACATCCCCTTCGGGAACGGTGTATTTCAGTATGTTGAGAACACCCTGGGCTGAATCGTAACTGCCGCAGATATCCTTTGCGCTCCCGGCGGGAAGGCCGATCTTGGAACGGTACTCCCCGTCTATCTTGAAATAGAACATCCCGTCGTCATATACCAGCCTGTCCGGGGGGACCTTCCCGAAATATTCGTCATTTATTTTCCTGCCCTCGAAATCCTTGTTGCAGGGGATGAACACCGTCGTGGTGGGGGTGGGGTTGAAAGATCCGAGAAGCCATACCGAAGGCAGGCCCGTTTCCTTGGTCCAAGGGTTGTCCCCCCTGTTCACAAGGGTGTTCTCCGTCTTGTATGCCAGGCACTTGAGGTCTCCGGGAATATCGATTCCCAGTAATTCGCGCAATTCTCTTTCTGCCACTAGGGATACGGTGCGGCGGACGCCTATGCGGAAATGGCAGTCCGAAGCGTTGACGGCGTCGAACTCCTTGACCAACACCACTTTAGAGGGCGTCTGTTCAATAACGTCATAGGCATCGGTGTCGATATAATAAGGAACTTTCCAGTTGGCATACACCTGTTCGTCCCCTTTCTTGAAATACCAGGAGAACGGCCCTCCTTCCGGCCCTATCCAGAAGCGCTCCTCCCCTCCGAAAGGATTGAACTGGGGGCTCACCTCCCCGGAATCGATGAAACGGTAGTTTGTCCAGCCGAAACTCGTTCCGGCGTCTCCGTCCGTGGTGGAGGTCTGCACCCTGCCCTGCCAGGCCGGGATAACCATCACCTTCGAGCGGCCGTTCACCAGTTCGACCGTCCCTATGCCGTGCTTTGCGAAATAGGCGGCATCATATCCGTAAGTTCCCATCTTATAATCTTTTTTGCAACCCGGGAGCAAGGCCAGAACGGCCGCGGCGAGGGTGATTGATGAAATAATTCTTCTCATGATCAGTTCACTTCGAGTTCACGCCAGGAAGGGAAGGCGGGGAATTTGGCGTGCGGCTCCGACTGATACCAGAAAACCGTTGCGGAAATGTCCGAATGCTGGGGAAGGTAGCGTCCATCGTGATGCCAGCCGAGGTCCTGGAGGGTGATTTTCAAATTCTTCCTGAACCGGACCGGATCCATAATGTGCCAGCGGTAGAGGCCGAATCTCTCCTGGGAACGGTAGGTCCCGTCCGGCCGGATCACCTGGCAAAGGCCTGCGTAAGGGGTACAGAACTCCGTGAATCGGCCTCCGCGGTCAAAATTGTAAGAACCGCAGAAATAGTCCTCGGTACCGGTCCCGCAGATGGTCGGATACTGCTTGTCGTCATCGATGAAGAACTTTATTTCCCCTTCTCCCCACCAGCCGTTGTTATGCACGCCGAGAGCGACGTAAACGCCCACGTACTGGCCCTGGCCCTTGATTCCGTCAATGAGGGTGAAGTCCGAAGTCTCATTGTACGGAGTCCTGCGGAACTGGGCGTGGAAATAGGCGGCGTCATCCGGGACTTCTGTAAGGGTATAGTCAATCTGGTAGTAGAGGTTCATCGGGTCCTTGTCGTTCACGTTCTCCATTGTGATCCTGCACTTCTTGCGGAAAGGCATCTGCCAGTAGCAGTTGAAGGCGCTTCCGGGATTCACGCAGACAGGAAGGGAGACAAGAGGCGCGTACTCGTTCCATCCCATACAGAAGAAGTCGGCTATGGGGCATTCCACGGAGGGAGTCGGCTCATCGTCCCAATAAATGCGGATTATTGTCCACCTCCAGACACCGGTAGGCGTCATCCAGATGTGCTGGATGGCTCCGGGGCCCTCCATCTCGGCGATCGTCACGGTCTCGCCGGAGTCGATCGTTATGAAAGGGTTGACCTTCCAGGTCTCGCCAAGGTCCCTGGCAGCCCGGGAGGCGTTGTTCACGTTCCTGGTCGGAGGAAGTTCCGGCTTCGCCATTCCCCCCTTGCCTTTTTCCCCAGTGAAGTTCTCGGGAGAAATGGAGCGGGTCTCAGCATTGGACAGCCGGCTGAGGTTGCCGAGGTTCATGTCAAGGCCGTTGAATTTCTGGGCGTTCGAAAGTGGAGCCACCGAAAATATGGCAACCGCTAAAAGAATGAGACTTCTTTTCATCTGGTCAATCATTATATATTCAAGGATTCATTATCTGGACATTGAAAACGGGTAGGCCGGAAGGCCGGCGTCATTGAAGAGGTTGGGCTGCGCGACCTCGTGCCAGGCGAAACGCACCGCCCTGGGCTCCGGGACTTCCTGACTGTACACGGCGACCTCGTCTTTGCCCACGATGTCCGCAAATGCGGGGTGCCAGATTCCGTCGGCACCCGCGATCTCAAACCACTTGAGCCGGGCGATGGTGTGCGGCTCGTTGGAGTTGCTGCGTCCCTTCAGTCCTGTACCGCAGTGGCTGAAACGGACCACCAGGCGCTGTCCTCCGGCATTTTCCGGATCCGGCTCTACGCAGAGCGATTCCGCACGGGGTCCGATGGGTTCGCCGATTTCTGCGATGCCGTAGGTGCGCACCAGCGCGAGGCGGGCCAGGCGCCGTCCGATCTCCCATTTATAGGAGGGGTGTATGTCTTCAATGTCGTCCACGAGGTCGGGGATGAAAATGACAGCGCTGTTGGGAACGGCCTGTTCCGTACGGAGTTGGGTCTGCCAGAACAGCGGCAGGGCTTCTGCCGTGACCTTGGACTGGCGGTGCATCCGGTCGGAGAAGGTATGCGGGCAAAGCATCACGGAATAGAACGGAGCGTCGGGCGATTCGAAGCCGTTTCGCCAGAAAGACGTAAGCGTCACATAATCTTCGAGATAATGGCCGTTACGGTATGCAAGGTCGTTCTCGCCCTGGTACCAAAGGAATCCTGCGACTGCGAAAGGCATCAAGGGCTCGACCATACTCGTTCCGAGGTCGCCGCCAGGCATCCATCGTTCGATGGAAGAACCTCCGACGGCGGCGGAAATCAGACCTACCGGTACTCCGAGCGTCTCAGAGACAGCCTTGATGAAGAAATATCCGGCCGCAGACACCGGTGCCAAGGATTCGCCGTCCGCCACCTTCCAGGATCCTCCTGTCGCCCCCTCTTCGTGCACTGGACGGCCGCTCAGAAAGACCCTGATCTTCGGGTTGGCGGGTTTTTCAAGTTCCGCCGAGGCAAGGTCTTCGCCCTTTTGCGGAGGCGCCTGCCAGGTACGGCGCATTTCATAGGCCATGTTCGACTGGCCGGAGCACAGCCAGACCTCTCCGTACACTACGTCTGAAAACCGCAGGGTTTCTTTTTTTCCCTTGACCTCCAGGACATAGGTGGTACCGTCCGCACATCCTGCAGGCAGTTCGACACGCCAGGCACCCTGCCTGTCGGCCCTGACCTTGACTGAGGTAACTGCCGCGCCACCCGCCTCAGGGAGGAGGGACACGACTATCTGTTCTTTAGGGGAGGCTTCACCCCACACGGGCACGGCCCTGCCCTGCTGCAGTACCATATGGTCGGTAAAGACCTGAGGCAGCACCAAGGCGAGGATTTGGAACAACACAGGGAAACTCATATCCTTTTGTGACTATTCCTTATATATTATATGTGTTTTGCCGGGATTCCGGCAGGAAGTCCTAAACTTCGGTGGCGGTGCTGAATTCGCTGAGGAAACGGAGGTCGTTCTCGAAGTAATGGCGCAGGTCGTTCACCTGCCACTTGAGCATCGCTATGCGCTCTATTCCCATACCGAAGGCGAAGCCGCTGTATTTCTTGGAATCTATCCCGCTGGCTTCCAATACGTTGGGATCGACCATTCCGCAACCCATTATCTCCAGCCAGCCGGTGCCCTTGCAAATGTTGCAACCCTTTCCGTGGCAGATGTTGCAACTCACGTCAACCTCGGAAGAAGGTTCGGTGAAGGGGAAATAACTCGGACGCATCCTGATCTTGGCATCGGCGCCGAACATTTCTCGGGCGAAAAGGAGGATCGCCTGCTTGAGGTCGGCGAAAGTCACGTTCTCATCGATGTACAGGCCCTCTACCTGATGGAAGATGCAGTGGGCGCGGGCGCTGATGGCCTCGTTGCGGAATACCCTGCCGGGGCAGATAACCCTGATGGGAGGTTTCTGTGTCTCCATCGTACGGACCTGGATACTGGACGTGTGAGTCCTGAGAAGAAGGGGATTGAGATGCCCTGCTGACACGAAGAAAGTGTCCTGCATATCCCTCGCGGGATGGTTGGGAGGGAAATTGAGGGCCTCGAAAACGTGGTAGTCATCCTCGATCTCCGGACCTTCGGCCACATCGTAACCGAATTTACGGAAGATGTCCACGATTTCCTGGCGGACTATCGACACCGGATGGCGGGAACCGAGGGACAAGGGCTCTCCGGGCATCGTGAGGTCGGTCTTGTCGTCCTTTCCTCCCTCGGAAGAAGTGGCGACCGAAGACTTCAATTCCTCTATCCTGGCCATCGCGGCCTGCTTGAGCTCGTTAAGGCTGCGACCGAATTCCCTTTTCATCTCCGGGGCCACCGTACGGAACTCCTCGAACAGCCTGGTTATCTCTCCCTTTTTTCCAAGAAGCCTCACCCTGGCCTCTTCCACTTCCTTTTCCGTCTTGCACCTCAGTTCACCGAGGCCCGAAAGCAATCTCTCAATTTCTTCTCTGGTCATTTTAGTCTGTATTCTTTAGTTCCTTTCCTGCCTTTTCGGCCTTCTGTTTCCTCTTTTCCCTGAGCAAGGCCTCCTTACGGGCTCCGCTCTTCATATATTTCTCCCACTGCTCGTCATTCAGCACCTTGCGGAGGGAGGCGTCGATCCGGTCCGCCCACTTGTCCTGGGCCGCGATGTAGATGTCAGTATTGGACACCTTGTCCTTCTTGAGGGACTCCGCCTCTTCGGTCATCGCCACATAGTCGTGGTTGAATATGGAATCAACGTAGAAAACCTGCCAATATTCCAGCTTGAGCGTACTCTCCAACCTCTCCACCTTCTTCTGGATAAACTCGTTCATCTTCTTTTCCTGCTCCTCGGGAGTGAGTTCCTGCTGCTGGGCGAGGGCAGCAGAACACAGAACAAGCGAAAAGACCGCGAGACTCAGAAATTTTTTCATAACTTTGTCATTTGCATACAAACAAGGCAAAATTAGTCAATAAAAGATAAAGAACAAAAAATGAGAAGCATCCACGCCATACTCGGCTCCCTGGCCATAGCGGTTGCGGTACTTGCCGGCCAGCCTGAAGCCGGCGCCTGCACCAATGTCATCGTCAGCAGAGGGGCCAGCGCCGACGGTTCCTGCATGGTTTCATATTCCGCCGACTCCCACTCCCTCTACGGGGAACTCTATTTCCGGCCGGCGGCCGACTATCCCCCCGGAGCGATGCTGGAAATCTATGATTGGGATACCGGCAAATACCTCGGCACGATTCCCCAGGTCCTGCATACCTACAAGACCGTGGGAAATATGAACGAGCACCAGCTGATCATCGGGGAAACCACCTTCGGAGGCCGGGAGGAACTCGTGGACAGGAGGGGTGTGATGGACTATGGCTCCCTCATCTACCTGGCCCTCCAGAGGGCGAAAACGGCACGCGAGGCCATTCAGGTGATAGTGGACCTGGCCAATGAATACGGCTACGCCTCCGAGGGAGAGACTTTCTCGATCGCAGACAAGGACGAGGCCTGGGTGATGGACCTCATCGGCAAGGGAATGAACATCAGGAACGGGTCCAACACCCGCAAGGGCATCGTCTGGGTGGCCAGGAGGGTTCCCGACGGATATATCTGCGCCCACGCAAACCAGTCCAGGATCGAAACCTTCCCCCTCAAAGACCCCGACAACTGCCTTTACGCTCCCGACGTGATCTCGTTCGCGAGGAGCCAGGGCTATTTCGACGGAGAGGATTCCGAATTCAGTTTTGCAAAGGCCTACGCCCCCTATGACTTCGGCACCACCAGGGCCTGCGACGCCAGGGTGTGGAGCGCCTTCAACATCCTTTGCAACGGATGGTTCACCTCGATGAGGGAAGAGGACGGCCTCCCTGTCACCGAGGATGCCTTCTCATATATAGATTATGCAATGGGATACGACCAGGAGCATAGAATCCCCCTGTTCGTCAAGCCCAACAAGAAGGTCACCATCAAGGCTCTCGCTGACGTAATGAGGGACCACTTCGAGGGAACCCCGATGGATATGACGACCGATATCGGGGCCGGCGGCAACGCCCTCCCTTACAGGTGGAGGCCGATGGAGTTCGAATATGACGGCAAGAAATACCTGAATGAAAGGGCCATTGCAACACAGCAGACCGGATTCTGGTTTGTGGCCCAGGCCAGGAACTACCTGCCCGACATCATCGGAGGAGTGTTTTGGTTCGGCACGGACGATGCCGCCACCTCATACCTTACCCCCATCTACTGCAACGTGGACAAGGTCCCCGAGTGCTTCAGGGAAGGGAACGGTGATATGCTCACCTATTCCCCCACCTCCTCATTCTGGCTCAACAACAGGGTAGCCAACGCCTGTTACAAGATGTACGACAAGATGGCCCCCTTCGTGAGGAAGGAAATCGACGCCTACGAGAACAGGATGATGGACAAGGACCTCGAGACC
Source organism: Bacteroidales bacterium (assembly GCA_017427885.1). Classification (GTDB taxonomy): domain Bacteria; phylum Bacteroidota; class Bacteroidia; order Bacteroidales; family UBA932; genus Cryptobacteroides. The sequence continues at coordinate 523,692 of JAFRRW010000011.1, read as the reverse complement.
GCCGACCGCAGGGCCATCGACATGTACAATGAGATCGCCACGGCGGCCCAGGAGCAGTATCAGAAGAACGGCAAGGTCAAGAACGACTATTTCAAGAAACTCCGCCGCTTCCTCACGGATTTCTCCGTCGACAATGCCCAGGAACAGTTCAAGAAATGGACACAGCTGGAGCAGACCTTGCTGGTGAAATTCATCGACGGAAACATCAAGGAGCAGGACGCGAACGGCAATTTCATACGCTCGAAGACCTCCGACAAGCTCCCCGGCAAAATTTCACAGCCCGGTTATTCCGAAAAATGGAAGGAAGCCGTAGTCGCCGACCACGGAAATGTCATCAAGGTAATCGAGACTCCTTCAGAGGATTAAATCCTGTCAGACGTCTTTCCTTGTGAGGTAGCTGGCCTGAAGGCCGGCCGCCCTGCCGGACAGTATCTTGAAAGAGTTGACGGTAAGACGGAAATCTTCCGGGTCGTAATCCGACGGATTACGATATGAACGGGCCACCAGCACCCTCTTCCTGTTTTCGCTCCATGCGACGATGTCCATAGAAGCCCTTTTCCCCCACCAGCCGCCGACGTGCTCCCATTCCGATTCTTCGAGGATTTTCCTCCGGAAGTATCTGACCTGCACGGTGTCCAGCCAGTCTTCAAGACCGTCGGACACCCTTGCCTTCATAGCATCGAAATTTCCTGCGGAAAGAAGGCTTGCATTTACCCAAACGTACCTCATGAAAAACTCGAGCGAAATGTCTTTGATCCCGTACCGGACCACGCCCCTGCTATGGGGATCGGCGAAAACCGGCCTTTCCCTGCTCACAAGGTCATATTGACTCTCAAGTTTGGAAAGGTGACCGCCAACATTGATTCCAAGCCGTTCCTCTATCTCCTTCTGAGACCGGCAGCCTTCGGCAATCGCCTGGAGAACTGACATATAGACATCCTTCTCCCTCCCGAAAAGGGTTGAAAGGAAACCCTCCTTCAAGATGATATAGGGAGAGCCGGGACGGAAGTATTCGTCAAGGAGGGACTCCCTGTCCCTGGCCCCGGAATCAACCATCCGGGAAAACAGGGATACGAAGGCTCCCGTCATCGCCCAGGCGAGAAGAATGTCAGACGGCTCAGTTTCAGATCCTTCCGGTGCAAGCACCTCCCTGAATTCACCGATTTTCACCGGCTCGAACCGGACCACGCTGTCCAGGGAATTGTACATTGGGGAGTCCTCGAAATTGAAAATCCTTTCGAGGGAGGGAAGGGATGATCCGGAAAGGACGAGAAACATCTTAGTCCGACTGTGTTTCTCCCTCCACAATGCGTCTATCGCCGAGTATTCACCTTTCCAGTACTGTTCCAGGGCCTCGAAATTATCCAATACGACACTGACGTTTTCCGTCATTGCAAGGTCGGCCATCCGCCCGAGAAGGGAGGACGGACAGTCCGCATCGAACGCTTTTCCCAAGCCAAATACCTCCGCAGCGACCGAATTAAAATCTTTCATCTGGAGTCCGGCCGTCTTACCCCCTATCCTGAACGTGACCGACTTGAATCCGGAAAAAATCCTCTTTAAGGTCTCCGTCTTGCCCGATCCGGGGAGTCCCGTGACCAGCGCGAGCCTTCCGTGCTGCTGCTGGGAAAGCCAGCGGAGGCGACTCAGTTCCCTCTCTTCTTCGGTTCTGGGGAAATATTCCATAACAATCGTGATTTTTGACAGGAACAAAGATAGGTATAAAATTAATTACACACAAGTTTAATTAACCTGAGTGGAATAAAAATTTATCAACTCTCTTTAAAAGAGATGTTTGACCTTATTTATTTCTAAGGGTAACCGAGCCCTCAACCGCATCGACGACTATTGTCTGATCTTTGTGCACAGTGCCGTCAAGTATGGCTTTCGCAAGCTGGTTGACGAGTTCTCGCTGGAGCAGACGCTTGATAGGACGAGCTCCGTAGGCAGGATCGTAACCGTTCTCAACCATATATTCCTCGAAAGCCGGGGTGAACTCGAGAGTGACGTTCTCTTCGGAGAGACGGGAGCGGAGTTCCTCCATCTGAATGTGCAGGATGTCCCTGATGTCGTTCCTGGTGAGGGGGTCGAACATTATTATCTCGTCGATACGGTTCAGGAATTCCGGACGGATGGTCATCTTCAGTACGTCGGTGACTTCCTTCTTGCACTCTTCGAGCAACTGCCTCCTGCGGGAGATGATCTCCATCTCTTCGTTCGGGTCTGCTCCGGTCCTGCCGACGTCCGGCAGTTTCTCCATATAACCCTGGATTATGTCGGAACCGGCGTTGGACGTCATTATCAAGATGGTGTTCTTGAAATCCACGGTGCGGCCTTTGTTGTCGGTGAGGCGACCGTCGTCAAGAACCTGCAGAAGGGTGTTGAACACGTCCGGATGGGCCTTTTCTATCTCATCGAGAAGGACGACCGAATACGGCTTGCGCCTTACGGCCTCGGTGAGCTGGCCTCCTTCATCGTAGCCGACGTATCCCGGAGGCGCTCCTATGAGCCTGCTGACGGTATGGCGTTCCTGATACTCGGACATGTCTATCCTCGTTATCATGTTCTCGTCGTTGAAAAGGAATTCCGCAAGAGCCTTGGCGAGTTCGGTCTTTCCCACGCCCGTCGTTCCCATGAACAGGAAGGAACCGATGGGCCTTTTCTCGTTGGAAAGCCCCGCCCTGCTCCTGCGCACGGCGTCTGACACGGCCTGGATGGCCTGGTCCTGGCCGACCACCCTCTTGTGGAGTTCGGTCTCCATCCTGAGGAGTTTCTCCTTTTCGCTCTCAAGCATCCTGTGAACGGGAATTCCAGTCCACTTGGCCACAACCTCAGCAATATCTTCGGGCGTAACAGCCTCTGTGACAATCGGTTCCTTGATAGCATCCTGGCGGGCGGAAAGTTCGTCTATCTTCTTCTGGGCCTCGGCGATCTTGCCGTAACGGAGTTCCGCAACCTTTCCGTAGTCTCCCGACCTTTCAGCGGAAAGGGCCTCTATCTTGTAGTCCTCGATTTTCTGACGGGCAGTCTGGAGGCCCGAGAGTATCTCCTTCTCCTCCTGCCATTTCTCCATCAATTTCTCCCTCTTTTCATTCAATTCCTTGAGCGAGGCGTCGATCTTCTCCATTTTCAGGGACACCCCTTCCATCTTGATGGCCTCCTTCTCGATCTCCAGTTCGCGGATCTTGCTGTTGAGGTCGTCGATCGGCTCGGGAACGGAATTCATCTCCAGACGGAGCTTGGAGGCCGCTTCGTCGACCAGGTCGATGGCCTTGTCGGGCAGGAAACGGTTGGTAATGTACCTGTGGGAAAGGTTGACGGCCGCTATGAGGGCGTCGTCCTCGATCCTCACCTTGTGGTGGTTCTCGTATTTCTCCTTTAGCCCGCGCAGGATGGCTATGCTCTCGGCGGGAAGGGGTTCGTCCACCATTACCATCTGGAACCTGCGCTCCAGGGCCTTGTCGGTCTCGAAGTATTTCTGATACTCGTCAAGGGTGGTGGAGCCTATGGTGCGGAGTTCTCCCCTGGCCAGGGCCGGCTTGAGGATGTTCGAAGCGTCCATCGCCCCCGAAGTGCGTCCTGCGCCCACCAGGGTGTGGATCTCATCTATGAAAAGGATGATCTTGCCGTCGCTCTCGACGACTTCCTTAACCACCCCCTTCAGCCTTTCCTCGAATTCTCCCTGATACTTGGCCCCTGCGATAAGGGCTCCCATGTCCAGGGAATACACGAGCCTGTCCTTGAGGTTCTCGGGCACGTGACCGCCAACAATCTTCTGGGCTATCCCTTCGGAAATAGCGGTCTTGCCCACCCCCGGCTCTCCCACCAGGATGGGGTTGTTCTTCGTACGCCGGCTCAGGATCTGGAGCACGCGGCGGATTTCGTCGTCCCTGCCGATGACAGGGTCGAGTTTCCCCTTGGACGCCAGGTCGTTGAGGTTGACGGCATACTTGCTTAAAAACTGATAGTTATCGTTCATTGTTTTATCTCCTTTCTGGCCGGTGGGCCTTGGCAACGGAAAACCGGCCGACCCGAGGGCCGACCGGTCAAGGTCAAATTATATTCCAAACCCCGAAACTGACAGTTTGTCAGTGCAGGAGGATCAGGAACGGGTGTGCATCAGTTTCCTTCGGTGGAGGGAGCCTCGGAGGAAGGAGCCGACTGCTGGATGGGAGCGGAAGGGAACTCGGGCTGGGCCTCGTTCGACATGTTCTCGATCCTGTTGGTGACGTCCACGTCGGTACCCTGGGTGCCGAGGGTGAAGGAAGACACTATGGAAAGGACCAGGATGAAAGCGACGAGTCCCCAGGAGACCTTCTCAAGGAAGTCGGCGGTCTGGCGGACGCCGAAAGCCTGGTTGCCGGCTATGAAGTTGCTCGCCATACCCTCGCCCTTACCGTTCTGGAGAAGGACCACGAGGGTCAGCAGGATGCTTGCTATCACAATGAAAACCACGACAATGGTGAACAATGTACTCATATCAGTCTGTTATTTTTGTTTTCGTCTTTTCTAAAAGGGATGCAAAGTAAGCACTTTTTTCCGGATATAACAAAATAAGTTTCGAATAAATCCTCGCAGCCTGCTCGAAATAACCCTGTTCCGCATAGATGGAGGCAAGGGTTTCGGTACAGAAATCCGGAAGCGGACCGGATGGAGTCTCCGGCCCGGAACTGGCCTTCGAAGCGAACTTCGAGAAAATCCCGTCGCTCCCCTGGCGGACGCTGTCATACTGGGACTGGGAGAAATAATCTCCTGCACCGGCGCGGGCCCCGCCTTCCTTCTTCCGGGATTCCTCGCTCCCGGAGCCCTCAACGAAGGATTTCAGGAGCCCCTTCAGGTCCTTGTCGGACCAGTCCCTCTTCTCCTTCGAACGCACCAGGTCCGAAACGATCTTCCTGGACCCAAAGTACAGGGCCGAATCAGAGTACTGCTCCTTCCCCCAGTTCTCCCCACCCAGTCCGGACATCCTGCGGCACAGTTCCTTGCGGGCGCCGGCATACCAGGGATAGAGATTCACCACCCCGGCGAGTTCGTCCATCGTGAGGGACCTGAGTTCTATGTGGCCGTTTCCTACCATTGGGCTACGGTTGCGTTGAAAATGTCTTCTATGAGCTTGTCGACTATGGTTTCGCACAAGGAGGCCTCGACGGCTTCCAGCGACTGGGTGGAATCATAGTCTTCATATGCGGTAAAGCTCTGCTCCAGATTGTCCTCGGGATATTTCCGATTCTCGAAAACAATCCTGACCGAGACCGTTAGCCTGTTCTGGGCGGCCACCTCGTCCGCAGTAACGGCGGAAGCCCTCACGTCATATCCCGTAACCTCGCCGGAAATCTCCAGGTCTCCGTCCATATCCACCTGTTCCAGACGGGTGAGTTTGCGGAACTGGTCCTTCAGGGCCTCGGTGAGGTCGTTGCTGAGGGTAGGGTTGACCTTCAGGGCCTTGTATTCGAAATAATTGATGGTTATGGTCTTGACGTCTGACTGAATGGACGTCCCGGTGAACGAATAGATTCCGCAGGCCGACAGCAGGGGAAGGGATATGAGGAGGCTTATTATCAGTTTTTTCATTTTTTCTGTCCCTCCTCTATATTATATTTCTCTATCTTCCTGTACAGGGTCCTTTCAGAGAAACCCAGATCTTCGGCGGCCTGTTTCCTGTTCCCTCCAGACCTTTGCAGGGCCTTGATTATCAAGTCTTTCTCGGCATTCCTCACGGAGAGGTTACCTGCCGAAACCGGCTCCTGGTCCTCCGGCTCCTCCCGCTTCAGCACGTCGATCGTCCGGCTCCTGTCGACGTCGGCGCTCGTCAGTGGCGTGCCCTGTCCCTGCCACTCCGCCTCCATTTCAGGTTCAGCGGCTATCTTGGGGGCGGAACTCTCCCCGTATACCCTGGACTTGAGGTCGTCGACCTCCCTCTTGAGGTCCAGGAGGGCCTTAATGAACATCTGCCTGTCGGCGGAAGACATCTGGTCTCCTCCCTGCGGTGCGGCGGCGACGGGAAGGGCGTTGGGATCGTCGCGGGGAATGTATTTGGAGAGGGTGGCGGCATCAACTATGCATTTCCCGGCCGTGGGGGTGAGTTTCTCCCCCTCGAGGGCCGACACCGTTTCGGCTATGTTCTTGAGCTGGCGGATGTTGCCGGGCCAGCGGTAATTGATCAGCAGGTCGATTGCGTCGTTGGTGAGAAGGAGTTTTGTCATGCTGTACTTCTCGGAGAAGTCCGACGTGAATTTCCTGAAAAGCAGGTAGATGTCGTCCTTGCGCTCCCGAAGGGCCGGCATCTTTATCTGTATGGCGTTGAGCCTGTAGTAGAGGTCCTCGCGGAACTTTCCATGTCCCACGGCGTAGAGCAGGTCCTTGTTGGTGGCGGCAACCACCCTGACGTCCGTCTTTTCCACCTTGGAGGAGCCCACCTTTATGAATTCCCCGCTTTGGAGCACCCTGAGCAGCTTGGCCTGCGACGCCAGCGGCAGTTCGCTGATCTCGTCAAGGAAGAGGGTTCCACCGTCGGCTTCTTCGAAATACCCCTTGCGGGTTTCCGTCGCCCCGGTAAAAGAGCCCTTCACGTGGCCGAAAAGCTCTGAGTCGATGGTCCCTTCGGGAATGGCTCCGCAGTTGACGGCGAAATAGTTCTTCGTCCTCCGGAGACTTCTCTGATGGATGATCTTGGGGATGTTGTCCTTGCCCACCCCGCTTTCTCCCACCACCAGGACGGTAAGGTCGGTGGGGGCGATGGCAACCGCAGTCTCCAGGGCGCGGTTGAGGGCCGCGTCGTTTCCTATTATATCATATTTGTTCTTCAGAGACTGAAGTTCCTGGGTGTCCATCCGGATTGGAATTTATGTTTTGCAAAGTTAATAATTCCTCTCAATAATATTAAAATAATGGTTATCTTTGTAGATGTTCCTAAAGAGGTAATTATTGTCTAAAATCTGAATTATATGAAGAAAGAACTTAAACTTTTCGCCATCCTGGCGGTTTCCGTCGCAGTAGCGGCCTGCTCCTCGGCTGAGAAAATGGCCCAGCAGGCGGCAAACGTGAAAGTGGCCTGCAACCCCGCCGTCCTCGAAGCGGTGGCCGGAAGCGTGGACGCCGACCTCACCGTCACCTATCCCAAGGATTATTTCCATCCCAAAGCCATCCTCGAGGTGACCCCCGTCATCGTCTATCCCGGAGGCGAGGCCAAGGGCAAGGTGCTCAGGTACCAGGGTGAGAACGTGAAAGACAATTACAAGGTCGTTCCTTCCGCCGGCGGCGTGGTTAAGGACAGGGTCCATTTCGACTATGTGGAAGGTATGGAGCAGTCCCATCTGGAACTCCGCGGGGTGGCCCTCTACAAGGGCAAGACCTTCAAACTCCCCACCAGGAAGGTAGCCGACGGCGTCAACACGACCTATATGCTCGTCAAGCAGGACGGGCTGGTTCCCTACAAGGCCGACAACTATCAGGAAGTCATCAAGCAGACGGCCGAAGGCCAGATTCTCTATAAGGTGAATTCCTCCGAAGTCCAGAGCTCGCAGTTGAAGAGCACCTCCATCAACGAGTTCCTGAAAGAACTCGACGAGATCAGGTCCAACGACCGCAAGACCGTCACCGGCACCGAGGTCGTGGCATACGCGTCCCCCGAAGGAGGAGAGAAATACAACCGCAAACTCTCCGACAACCGTTCCAAGACCGCGGACAAGGCCTGGAAGACCATCACCAAGGGCAAGGACGTTGCCGATCCGGAAGTAAGGAGCATCGGTCAGGACTGGGAAGGCTTCAAGGAGCTGGTCGAAAAGTCCAACATCCAGGATAAAGACCTGATTCTCAGGGTCCTTTCAATGTACAGCGATCCTGCAGTCCGCGAGAGCGAGATCAAGAACATCTCCGAGGTTTACAGCGAACTGAAGAGCGGCGTCCTTCCCGAACTCCGCCGTGCGAGGTTCATCGCCAACGTGGAATACCAGAACTACACCCCCGAGGAACTCATCCAGCTCATAGATGACAACATCGACATCCTCGACGAGGAGGCCCTCCTCCACGCCGCGGCCCTCGTGAACAGCACCGACAAGAAGATCGAACTCTACAAGAAGGCCGCTGAAAAGTATGCAAGCGACCGCGCCCAGTTCAACCTCGGTATCGCCTACCTCGAAAAAGACCAGGTCGCCAATGCGGAAAAGGCCTTCAAGAAGGTCCTGACCAAGGATGACGAACTGGAGAACGCCCTCGGCGTGATCGCCCTCCGCAAGGGAGACACCCAGACTGCGGAGCAGCACTTCAAGAAGGCGAAGGACGCCGGAAAGGCCAACCTCGGAGTGATCGACATCCTCAACGGAGACTACGCCAAGGCCGCACAGGACCTTGCTGATGCCAAGGGCTGCTGCCATAACACCGTCCTGGCCTATATCCTCAACGACCAGCTCGACAAAGCCCAGGCCTCCGCAAAGTGCGCCAGCCCCGAAGTCGCCTACCTGAAAGCTATAATCGCGGCCCGCAAGGGCAACGCCAGCGACGTGGCCACCTTCCTGAAGGACGCGAGGAAGGACGCCCGCCTCGCCGAAAGGGAAGCCACTGACATCGAGTTCGCCGATTATAAATAATAGATGAGATTATTTCTCCTTTCGTGCCTTCTTGTCGCACTGTCCTTTAATGCACAGGCACAAGAAGGCATTTTCGTAGAAGCCGAGCGGTTCTCCGATTACGGTGGCTGGTCGCTTGACCATCAGTTCATGGACGAAATGGGTTCTCCTTACCTGATTGCCCATGGATCCGGTGTGCCGGTTGCCGACGCCCGCACTACAGTATCCATCCCACGTGCCGGCAACTGGACCGTGTATGTAAGGACCTACAACTGGACATCCCCCTGGTGCTCTTCCGACGGGCCAGGAAGGTTCAGTGTGGCCGTAGGGAAAAAGACGCTTAAGCAAGTCTTGGGTGCTACGGGAACGGGTTGGGAATGGCAGATGGCCGGTTCTTTGCGGCTTCCTGCCGGAGAAACCGAACTCAGCATTAAAGACCTCACCGGATTCGACGGACGCGTAGATGCGGTCTGGCTGACGGACGGCGGTATCTGTCCTCCGTCCGGCGGACCGGAATTGGAAGCCTTCAGGCGGAAGGCCCTGGCTCTGCCAGAAGAGCCCTCGCAGAACTTGTCGTTCGACCTTGTCGTCTGCGGAGCCGGAATGGCGGGAATGTGCGCTGCCGTAGCGGCCGCCAGGCAGGGACTTTCAGTGGCCCTTGTAAATGACAGGGAGAAACTGGGAGGCAACAACAGTTCCGACATCCGAGTCCATCTCGGAGGGCACATCGAACTCGGTCCCTATCCGGCCCTGGGGCGGATGATTCGCGAGTTCGCCCCTCCCGTGCACGAAAACGCACAGCCGGCCTCATTCTATCAAGACGGGAGAAAGCGGGCCTGGATCGAAGCCGAACCGTTGGTGACTCTCTTTGTCCCCTATCATATCCACAAGACGGAAACATCTGACGGTCACATCGATGCAGTCATCGCCCGCAATGTCGTCAGCGGGGAGGACATCCGCCTGACGGCGCCCCTGTTCGTGGACTGCACCGGCGACGGAACGGTAGGTTTCCTTGCCGGAGCGCACTGGCGTTATGGCCGGGAGGCCAGGTCGGAATACGGGGAATCTCTCGCTCCGGAAACGGCGGACGACTGCGTGATGGGCGCCTCCGTCCAATGGTATTCTTCCCCTGTGTCCAAGCGGGTCGCTTTCCCCCTCTTTGAATACGGAATGGTTTTCAACGAGGAGAGTTGCCAGCAACTGAAAAGAGGAACCTGGAGGTGGGAAACGGGGATGACCTGGAATATGGTTTCCGAATTCGAACAGGTCCGGGATTACGGACTACTGGCCGTGTATTCCAACTGGAGTTATCTGAAAAACCGTTCTTCAAGGAAGGCGGAATATGCCAACGACAGGCTCGACTGGGTGGCATATATGGCTGGAAAGAGGGAGTCACGGAGGCTGATTGGAGATTATGTCCTGGCACAGCAGGACATTGAAAAGGAAATTTACCACGAAGATGCTTCTTTCGCCGCATCCTGGAGCATAGACCTGCACCGCCCCGACCCGGAAAACAGCAGGTATTTCCCGGGAAAGGAATTCCTGGCCCATTCGGACCAATATCCCATCCGTCCGTATCCCGTTCCGTACCGCTGCCTCTATTCCCGCAACATCGACAACCTTTTCATGGCGGGAAGATGCATCAGCACCACGCACGTGGCGCTCGGGACCATTAGGGTGATGAGAACCACCGCGATGATGGGGGAGGTGGTAGGACTCGCTGCCTCCATTTGCCACAGACACGGCGCATTACCAAGGGAAGTTTATTGGAATTATTTTCCTGAATTGAAAGAACTTATGAAAATAGGTGCTGTCAGGGGGGAAGACCTCCCGGACAACCAGCACTATAACCTTTCGGATTTCAAACAATGAAAAGACGTACCTTTCTCAAGAGCTCGCTGATCCTGGCCGGAGCAATGTGCCTGGACGTGAAGAGTTTCGCCAAAGTCCTCAACGGTAAGGGAGAACCCAACCTGAGGATAGGCGTCCTGAGTGACATACATATCACCGACGCGGACAGCGCAAAAGTATTCGTACATACCCTGGAGTATTTCCGGGACAAGAATGTGGACGGCGTAATGATAGCCGGAGACATGGCGGACTGGGGCCGGGAATCCCAGCTTCAGACAGTCGCCGATGCGTGGTACAGGGTTTTCCCTAAAGACAAGGCCCCCGACGGACACCGGGTGGAAAAACTCTTCATCTATGGAAACCACGACGTTAACGACTGGAGCAAGGGGAAAGACCTTTCCGTCGATGAAAAGGAATTCAAAGAGGCCATTTTCCTTCACCGCGAAGAAACCTGGAAACGGTGTTTCAAGGAGAAGTATTCTCCGGTCTATATGAAGACGATAAAGGGCTATCATTTCATCGGCACGCATTGGATCGACGGACGTAACGTCCCGGGACTGGAGGAATTCCTTGCCGCCAACCGGGGAAAACTTGCCGGAGGGAAACCATTCTTCTATTTCCAGCACCCGCATCCCAAGGACACCTGCAACGGTCCATGGGCCTGGGGGCAGGATGACGGTACCGTGACGAAACTTCTCAGTCAATTTCCGAACTGCTTCGCCTTCTCGGGCCATTCGCATTCTCCCCTCAACGACGAAAGGGACCTGTGGCAAGGCGCTTTCACGAGCATCGGGACAGCTTCGCTCAGTTATCAGTATCCCATGGGGGGCAGGGAGAATTCTTATGTGGACGGCGCCCCTGAAATCCCCTCACAGATGCCCTGGATGCAATGTAAGGACGGGAAACACGGAATGCTGATGTCCGTCTATGACGACTGTATCGCCCTTGAACGCAGGGAATTCCTCTACGACCAGCCGCTGGGCGACAACTGGATCATCAGTCTGCCGGTCAATGCTTCCGAGGCTCCCCTGTCCTTTGAAAACCGGGCCCGGACCGCCCTGGTCCCGAGGTTTGGAGAAGAAGACAGGGTGACCATTACCAGAGGAACAGGAAAAGACAGGTATGGGGTGGAGCAGAAACAGGTTACCATCCACTTCCCTTCGGTCCTCAGGAAACGTACCGGCGTAAGAGCGTTCGACTATGAAATCCAGGTTGAGGCCAATTATATGGACACCACGTATATCACCCTGACCAAACGGGTATTTTCTCCCCATTGTTATCTGGGTGAAAATCAAGATGAAGACGAGGTTGTCTGCGTCTTCGGAGAAAACGAGCTGCCCATCCACCGAGAAGTCCGTTTCGTGGTCCGTCCTTGCGAATGCTTCGGGAAAAAGGGCGATCCCATTTATTCCGATTGGGTCCCGGCGCGGGAATCATAATTCCTTTCATATCATATGAAAAAAAGAGTCCTTTTCTTCATCTCTGTTTCACTCTTTGCGGCCGTCTCCTGTTCAAGGGACCTGCCGCGGATGGTCTCAAGGGCCGAAATGCGAGCCTTGGATGATTGGACGGAGAATCACCTGACGGGCAAAAATGCCCTGCCCCCCTTCTCCTTCGTTTACGGGAACATCCCGTCTTCTGAGGTTCTGGGACGAAGCACCATTACTGCGGCCGAAACCCGGCTCGATGCCGATCGCACGGCCCTGAGCCGGATCTGGACCGATGGGGAGACGGGCTTGCAGGTGCGATGTGAAGCGGTTGTATATCAAGACTTTCCGGTGGTGGAATGGGCCGTGTATTTAAAAAATACAGGGACGGAGGACACTCCCGCCATCTCGGATTTGAAGGGAATGGACATCCTGCTGCCGGCGGATGACAGTTTTATCCCGCTGCTCCACGGACGGCACGGAGACTATGAACAGGCAGAATGCTACGCCCCTTTCATCGACACTCTCTCGATTGGAACGGAAGCTGTCTTTTCTCCTCCCGGATCCGGAAAATCTACCGACGGTCCGCGCGGCTGGCCCTACCACAACCTCCAGACAGGGGAAACGAACGGCTTTATCGTAGTTCTGGGCTGGCCCGGCCAGTGGGAAGACAGGTTCTCCCGTGTCGCCCCCGTCCCCGGAAACGCAATCCGGGTTTCAGGCGGCCAGCAGACCTTTTTCTCATATCTCAAGCCCGGCGAAGAGATCCGCACCCCCCTCAATCTGATCCTGTTCTGGAAAGACAAGGATACTGACGCTTCCCAGAATCTCTGGAGACGGTTCTATCTCGCCCATATCATCCCCCATTTTGACGGAGAACCCCAGCAACCCGCCTTCGAGATACAGTGCTCCCCGGCCAAAGGCAGCATCGCCTATCTTCAGAAATACATGGACTCAGGAGCCAAGCCCGACATAAGCTGGCAGGACGCAAACTGGTACCCCTCCGCGAAAGGACCCTACGGCCCGAACGGCTGGAGGGACAAGAGTTTCCCTTACTGGCTGGATCCCACGAAGTTCGACACCTGGCTGAACACCGGCACCTGGGAAATCGACAGCACCAGATTCCCCGACGGATTCAAGGATTTCTCAAAATTCGCGAAGGAACAGGATATACAGTTCCTTGTCTGGTTCGAACCCGAAAGGGTCGGAGACCCTACCTCCTGGCTTGGAACGAACCATCCGGAGTGGCTGCTTCCGAATATTCTCGGAGATATCCTCGACGAGGGGAAACCCGAGGCCAGGATGTGGCTCACGGACCATATCGACCGGTTCATCAAGGAGAACGGCCTGGTGTGGTACCGCGAGGACATGAACGGAGGAGGACCGGGACCGGCCTGGCGCAACAATGACGGGGACGGCCGCATCGGCATCACCGAGAATCATTATGTCAAGGGCCATCTGGCATACTGGGACAGCCTCAAGGCGCGGAACCCCGGCCTGCACATAGACGCCTGCGCCAGCGGAGGCCGCCGGAACGACCTCGAAACGATGAAGCGTGCGGTCCCTCTGCTTCGGAGCGACTTCCAGTGGAACCATATGAAAAACCTTCTCAGGGGCAATCAGGGGCACACTTACGGGCTCTCCTCCTGGTTCCCGTTCCAAGGATCAGCCGCCTATGACACTACGATGTACGCCGCCCGCAGTTTCTACCTCCCTCTCTTCGGAACGGCGGGATTGACTGACGGGAACAAAGGCTACGTCAAACGCGTCTATGACGAGCACAGGGCCGTCGCAGAAGAAATGTTGTACGGGGATTTCTGGCCGCTTACACCGTATTGCATCGGTCCCGAAGCGTGGATCGCCTGGCAGTTCGACAGGCCGGAAACGGGGACCGGCGTCATCCAGGCCTTCAGGAGGGAAGAATGCGATACGTCCATCACCCTCCGCCTTCGCGGGTTGGACCCGCGTGCGGAATACTTCTTTTATGATTTTGACGAAGGAATCCCCGGGGACGACCCGGGAAACGGCCTGCGATTCAAGGGAAAAGACCTGATGGGGACGGGCCTTACCGTAACCGCCACGGAAAACCCGCAGGCGAAGGTGTTCCTATACAGGAAAGTGAAATAGGATCCGCTCTCAGAACCTGTAGTTCAACTGCAGCATGACGCGCCAGGTCGAAAATCTTCCTTTTTGGGAGACATCCATGGAGCCGTTGTAATCCTCGTCGAACGACCGCGCCCTCCCGGAGGAATAGATTATGAAAGAATAGTCCGACCACAGGCTCGTGTAGAAGTGCCCCGTGGCGTAACTGACCCCCGCCCGGGCCATGAAATTCGGTATCAGCCGGCCGTTGGAAACGTGTTTTTTCGTAACCCTGTCGGTATAATCGTAATTTTCGTCAACGACATATTCCCTGGTCGTGACGCGGTTGAACACAGTGAGGAGGGGTATGGCCGTGACATTGAACGTTACGTTCCTCAGCCCTGTAAGATCGTCCCGTCCGATCGCATCCCTGTGCATGGGTACCCAGTTGTATGAATAACCACCCCCGAGGGAGAACTGGTTCGTGGAAAAGCGGCCCAAACCCACCATGAAAGCCATCAGGGCGAATTCTGCGGCATCGATGCGCATGTCCCCGTGCATATATTTGGCCGCAGCCATCACGGAGCCGGCGGACTTTTTCTGTACTATCAGTCCGTTGTAGACCGATACGTATGAAAACCTTTCCCTGTTGAAAGCGTAGAATCCGTCCAGGACAATCGTCTGCATCTGCCCAGGATGGTCACTTTCTATGGGTATGCTCTCGCTTACGTTTACCATTTCAGGATCGGGGAAGTCTTTTATGGTAATGTCGAGACTGCCATGGAGAGGGGCGGAAAAACGCGCGTAACGCGCTTCGATGCCATAGCCCGGAGTAATATAATTCAGCCCATACACCTTGTTCTTCCCCACCTTTCGGCCAATCTCGTGGGAAAAACCCAGGCTCAGAGGCCCGTATCGGACCTTGAAGCCCAGGTTCTGGGCCGCCCTGTCCTTCAATCCGAGCCGGATGTCGAACAGGATATGGGTGTCCTCGCTCGTAAAATCTTCACTGGTAGTCGTCACCACCGCCGTTCTTACCACCTCGTAAGTCGTGGAAAAACCAAGGCTCTTAACCGGCTGGAAAATCCACGCAGTGTCAAGCCTGGGATTCGGCTGAAGCAACCTGTTCCACAGCTGGATCCCCCTGTCCAGCAGGGTCTGGGCTCCGGCCGGGACGGACAAGGCTGCCGTCATCATAAGACAGACCGCCAAAATATTTATTCTAGCTTTGTTCCCCACGGCGGACAAAAATACGCAAATTCCCTGATTTCTTCCTATCTTTGACTTTGAGAGTCTGTTTAGAAATGAGAAAATCAAACTACGACAAATTCCCTTCGACTCCCATTGACGGACATATCGTCATTGGATGGGACGGGATATTGCAGTTGCTTGAAACCGAGTTGGGACAGGAGAAGGTATGGGCTGTGGACCTTTATGTAGGAAGTTATGAGGAAGATTTCATCACAGCTTTCCGCAGGACAGGACGCGAAGTCATCGATGTCCGCACCCTGATGCGGCCGGAAGAGGAAATCAAGGCGCTTACACAGCGTTTCATGACCGATGACGTCCTGTTCGGATATATGTCCAACCTCACCCTGGAGGATTATTTCCGTAAAGACGCACTGGCGTCCGTCCGCAGCAGGATCTTGAACGGAGGTCAATATGTACTCGTTGGAACCGGAGCCGGATATGTCACCGGAGAAGGTGTCCCCGTCGTTTACGCCGACCTCGCCCGATGGGAAATCCAGCAGAGGTTCCGCCGCCACGAAGTGAAGGCCCTTGGCCTCGACCGCCGCGAAGATTCCCCGTCGGTTCAATACAAACGGGGATATTTTAACGACTGGAACGTCTGCGATGCGCATAAAGACAATCTATTCTGTAGCGGAAGGATCAGATACTGGATAGATCATAACGGCCGCCAGACCCCTAAACTCATCAGCGACAGCCAGTTAAGGCAGGGTCTGGAGCGGACGGTCGCCGGACCGTTCCGGGTGGTTCCCTTCTTCGATCCGGCCCCCTGGGGCGGCCAGTGGATGAGGGAAGTATGCGGACTTGATGACAGCCAGCCGAACTACGGCTGGTGTTTCGACTGCGTGCCGGAAGAGAACAGCCTGCTGTTCGATGCCTCGGAGACGAAATTCGAACTCCCTTCGCAGGACCTTGTCCTCTGGCATCCGAAAGAGTTGCTGGGAGAACGCGTCTGGGCGCGCTTTGGGCGAAGTTTCCCCATAAGATTCGATTTCCTGGACACGATGGGCGGCGGCAACCTCAGCCTTCAGGTACACCCTACAATAGATTTCGCCCGCAGGGAATTCGGACTTTCATATACACAGGATGAAAGTTACTACCTGCTTGATGCCGGTGAAGGCGCGACGGTATATCTGGGACTTAAGGAGGGAGTGGACCGTCATCGGATGATCTCCGACCTGCGGGCCGCCCAGCGCGGAGAAATCTCTTTCCCCGCAGAGAAATATGTCAACAGGATACCCGCACGAAAACACGACCATTTCCTTATCCCAAGCGGGACCATCCACTGCTCCGGAAGCAACGGAATGGTCCTGGAGATCAGTGCCACCCCCAGCATTTTCACCTTCAAACTCTGGGACTGGGGGCGGTTGGGACTGGACGGGAAACCGCGTCCAATCAACATAGAACGGGGGAAGGAGGTCATCCAGTGGGACCGCACGACACCCTTCGTGATGTCGCAGCTGCACAACAGGTTCGAAATCCTGCACGAGGAAGAAGGCATAAAGGAAGAGCGCACCGGACTGCACCGGTTCGAATTCATCGAAACCCGCCGCCATACCTTCGACCGGACGGTCTGCCACGACACGCACGAAGGAGTGGACGTCCTGAATCTGTGCGAAGGGGAAGAGGCCGTGATAGAAAGCGCTGAAGGTGCGTTCCGGCCGTTCAAGGTCCATTATGCGGAAACTTTCATCATTCCCGCCGCGGTCGGGCGTTATACCATCACGCCTTCGGGCCCGTCCGCTGGAAAGACCTGCAAGACAATAAAGGCAAGCGTCAGATAAGACACGATATGAAGTACGACAACGACAAACGGACGGTCCTGACCCTGGATGCAGGGGGCACGGGGCTCGTTTTCTCCGCAATGCAGGGCTATCAGGAGATAGTTGATCCCATCAGGATCGATTCCGTCACCGACGACATCGGTCTATGCCTGGATGCGATAGAAAGGGGTTTCAAGACAGTCAGGGACCGGCTCCCGTCCCCTCCGGAGGCCATCAGCTTCGCCTTCCCGGGACCGGCGGACTATAAGCGAGGCGTCATCGGCGACCTTATCAATTTCCCGGCGTTCCGAGGCGGCGTGGCCCTCGGGCCATATCTTGAAGACATTTTCAAAGTCCCCGTTTTCATTAACAACGACGGCGACCTTTTCGCCTACGGGGAGGCCCTGGCAGGATTCCTTCCGGAAGTAAACGCGGCCCTCCGGGCCAACGGCCAGGACAGACGGTTCCATAATCTGGTGGGCGTCACGCTGGGCACTGGTTTCGGCTGCGGAGTCGTTCTGGACGGCACCCTCCTGCTTGGAGACAACGGCTGCGGGGGAGACGTCTGGTGTATGAGGAACCGGGAATATCCGGATATGATAGCGGAGGAAAGCGCCAGCAAAAGGGCCGCGATAAGGTTCTATGAAGAAGGAAGCGGTCTCTCCGCCGAAGGTTTGACCCCGTATGACATCTTCCTGGTTGCCGAAGGGAAGGCGCCCGGAGACAGGAAAGCCGCGGCAATGGCGTTCCGCAGGATTGGACTGGCGGTCGGAGAGACCCTGGTCAGCGTCCTGAACATAATAGACGGCCTTGCCGTCATCGGCGGGGGACTATCCGGAGCTTCCAAATACATTCTGCCAGGTGTCATCGATTCCTTGCGGGGAGATGCCGGGACCTTCGCCGGAGACAGGTTCCCTGTGCTTTCGAGCAAAGTTTACAATTGGGAAGACGAAGATGACCGCAGGGAATTCCTTGGGCAGGGCCTCGTTGAAGTGAAAGTCCCCCGCAGCGGGAAGACGGTCCCCTATCTGGAACGGCGCACTCTCTGTGTCGGTGTTTCAAAGAACGGCGCCAGCGCCAGCATCGCCCACGGGGCCTATGCCTATGCGCTGCAGCAATTGGATTCACAGGATAAAGGCGAACCGGCTTCGTTTTAATTGTCAAATATAGTGAGGTAGAGATTCCGCGGCGCGACCGATGGCCGCTGGCGCTATCTCCCGCCGCCTGCGGCGGGGCTGTGCAAATGTAATGTAATTCAGCCGGCGGCCTCCGGCCTTCCTGGCTGTTTCTTGCTCCGCCCCTTTTGCAAGCAAGCTTGCAACGGGTCGTCGCAAAAAAACAGCCGGTTGCTTTCGCAACCGGCTGAATTCCAAGGTTTTGCGGAGAGGAGGAGATTCGAACTCCTGGTACCCTCACGAGTACGGCAGTTTAGCAAACTGCTGGTTTCAGCCACTCACCCACCTCTCCTGAGACCCCTTCCGTAGCTGATTCGGAAAGGGACTGCAAAGTTATGAATAAATTCTTAAAGTGCAATTTTCCCGGTTTTTTTCTTGGTTCTTTGTTTAATCCAACAAAAAACGGGAAAATTTTGTTGTTTTTCAATAAATATATTATATTTGGCAAAGAAAATTTTTTAATAACCTTTAAATTATATAAGACAATGGCAATTTGGTGGGCATCCCTTAGCGTTGCTATGAAGGTTCTCTGGGGCCTCACGCTCGCAGCCTCTCTCATTTTCATTATCCAGAGCGTCCTGACATTCATCGGCGCGGATATGGATGGAACCGGTCTTGACGGGACCGACTTCGACGCTTCCGGCGGAATGGACGCCGGGGCGGACGGCGGGAACGGAGACCTCTCGTCCGGTTCCAACCTCTATACCTTCCGCAACCTCATCAACTTCATCCTGGGTTTCGGCTGGTCGGTCATCCTCCTTCAGGGATCCGTCAAGTCGACCTTCCTGCTGATTCTCATTTCAGTATTGGTAGGCATCGGCCTCGTGGCCCTCGTGATGTATGTCTTCAAACTGCTGAGCAAGATGCAGCAGTCGGGAAACATCGACGTCTACAGCCAGGCCGTGGGCTGCCACGGAACGGCTTATCTCACCATTCCAGGAGAAAGGAGCGGCGAAGGCAAGGTGCAGATTTCCATCAACAACGCCGTGCGCGAATATAACGCCCAGACCGAAGGGGACACCATCCCCACCGGAGCCCCCATCAGGGTTACGGAGGTCATCAACGGCACCACCCTCCTGGTGGAAACCATCCAGCCCGAAGTAATATAGAAATAGTATAAACCTTTAATAACCAAGACTATGGCTGAATCTCAAATCATCCTCATCCTTATCCTTGTATTCGTCCTGATCGTCACCTTCTCGGCGATCCTCAAGCGATACAGGCGCTGCCCCTCCGACAAGATCCTCGTCATCTACGGTAAGACCGGGCGCAATTCATCTGCCCGTTGCATCCACGGCGGAGCATCCTTCATCTGGCCTGTCTTCCAGGATTACCGCTACCTTGATCTCAAGCCCATCTCCATCGAGTGCAACCTTACCAACGCCCTGTCGAAGCAGAACATCCGCGTGGACGTCCCCTGCCGGTTCACCGTCGGTATCTCCACCGAGCCCGAGATCATGACCAACGCGGCGGAAAGGCTCCTCGGACTGTCTCCCGACAGCATCCAGAGCATTGCGACCGATATCCTCTTCGGCCAGCTCCGTCTGGTCATCGCTACGATGGACATCGAGGAAATCAACGCCGACCGCGACAAGTTCCTCGCCAGCGTAAGTTCCAACGTTGAGGCCGAACTCCGCAAGATCGGACTGAAACTCATCAACGTGAACGTCACCGACATCCGCGACGAATCCGGATATATCGAGGCCCTCGGAAAAGAGGCCGCCGCGAAGGCCATCAACGACGCTAAGAAGAGCGTCGCCGAGCAGAACAGGTTCGGTGAGACCGGAAAGGCCGACGCCGACAAGGACACCCGTGTGAACGTGGCCGCCGCCAACGCCCTGGCAGTCAAGGGAGAGAACCAGTCCCTCATCGACATCGCCAATTCCGACGCCCTCCGTAGGGAGAAGACGGCCCAGGCCGAAAGGCTCGCCGTCGCAGCGGAAAAGGTCCAGAGCGCAAAGGCCCTCCAGGAGGCATACCAGAGCGAGCGCGACGCCGAGCTCGCCCGCGCCGAAAGGGAGAAGGCCACCCAGCAGGCCAACATCGTCGTCGCCGCGCAGATCGACAAGGAAAAGAAGATCATCGAAGCCGAAGCTGAGGCTGAGCAGGCCAGGCGTATCGCCAAGGGAGAGGCCGACGCCATCTTCGCCAAGATGGAAGCCCAGGCCCGCGGTGCGATGGAGATCCTCTCCAAGCAGGCCGAAGGATTCCAGGCCCTCGTTGGCGCCGCCGGAAGCGATCCTCAGAAGGCCGTCCTGATGATGATCGCCGACCGTCTGCCCGAACTCGTCAAGACTCAGGTCGAAGCCGTCAAGGGCATCAAGATCGACAAGGTGACCGTGTGGGACGGTAACGGAAGCAAGGACGGAAAGACTTCCACCGCGAACTTCGTATCCGGACTGATGCAGAGCATACCCCCTCTCCAGGACCTTTTCAAGATGGCCGGAATGCAGCTCCCCGAGTACCTGAAGGGAAAGGAAGCCCCGGACAACCAGGAGCCCGAAAAACCCTCCAAGAAGAAAGGGACCGATAAGGAGTAGTTCGCCATGCCTGTAATAGTTAATGTAGATGTGATGCTGGCCCGCCGGAAAATGTCCTCCGGCGAGCTGGCTGAACTGATCGGCATATCGGCGTCGAACCTATCAATCCTGAAGACCGGCAAGGCGAAGGCCATCCGCCTGACCACCCTGGGCTCCCTGTGCAAGGCGCTGGACTGCCAGCCGGGAGACCTTCTGGAATACGTCCCCGACGAGTAAACGTCGCATGATAATGATTTACGGCTGTACCGTCCTGGATTCCAGGGCGGTATTTGCTATTCCCGTTGCGTGAACCGCCGTCTCGAGGGCTTCGGCCTGCCCCCTGTCGGCGAACGGTCCGGCTATGAATACCACCGCACCGTTCTCGGAAGTCTTCACCAGATCCTTGCTGGTCTGCTGCCTGATGGCGGAAAGAGTGATTTCAGGAAGCGAGGAGCCGTCAAGAGGATAGATCTTGACATAAAGCTCCGCCTTGGACCTTGACTCGATGGCCCTGGCCTTGGCTACCGTTATGGATTCCCTGTCGTTGAAGGCGGTTATGAAAGCGTTCCTGAAGCCCAGCCTCTTCACCTTGTTGAGGTTTGAAAGGGCGCTGGAATAAGTACGGAACACTCCGGCCGAGTATATCAGCTTTCCTCCCGGGCCCTGCCTTTCAAACACGGGACTCAGCCCCTTGACCTGCCTGACGGGAATCTTTTCGGCTGAAGACAGAAGCTGGATCTGGTACACGAGCCCTTCCGGAATGGGGGCCTCGACGATATTCCCTTCGGGAAGGATCTTGAAGGTGTAGTCTCGAAGGGTGGTGGACCTGAGCATATTGAGCCTGAAAGGAGCTCCGGGAGACTTCTTCGAGAAGGCATATCCCGAAGAGGCACCCACGACCTCCCGGGAAGCGTCTGCCTTGATTTTCGAAGGGTCTATCACTATCCCCTTCATCAGGAAATCCATTTCCGTCTTCTGAAGTGCCGCGACCGTCCTGTTGAGGGAATCGTTGAGGACGGGAAGAACGGCCTCCCTGCGGGAAATGTCGGCGAGAAGTCCAGGCCTGTCCTCTTCCCCGGACTTGGCATATTCCGCCCTCCTTGCCTCCAAGGCCCTGTTGTAGGCTGCAATAGAATCCCTCAGGCTGCGCACCTGGTTCATTTTCACCATATATTCCCGTATTTCGGGATTGTCCGCCCCGGGCCCCGAAACGGCGGAACCGTTGTCCAGCCGGGAAGGGTCTCCATCTGGAGAAAGGGCGGCAAGTGCGATGAGGTCCTCCCTTTCGGTTACGGCCTTCCTCACCGGCATCCCGTCATATTCGACCACATACACGTCGACACTGTCGGAAGGACAGCCCCTGTTGGACGCAAATATTGAATATTTTCCGTCGGGAGTGTTGATGAAGAGGAAATCGTCGAAAGGGGAAGAGTACGGGAAACCCATATTGACCGGGACGTCCCAGTCTTTGGTGTCCTCGTTCCATTTTGAGGAATAGAGGTCGTAACCGCCCATACCATATAGGCCGGAAGAGGCGAAATATAGGGTTTTCCCGTCGGCGGAAAGCATCGGGAATATCTCGTCGGAAGTGGAAGTTATCTCTTCGTTTATCAATGAAGGGGCAGTCCAGACCGTGTCTTTCAGGGTGGTATGGAAGATGTTATTCACCCCGGTCTCGTCCTGGGAAGAATAATATATTTCCCTGGCGTCAGGAGGAAAATACAGAGCTGTTGAGAAGGGGTTGTTCCCGAGGGAATCCAACTGGTTGGGAACAGTCCGCCAGCTTCCGTCCGCAAGGGGATAGAAAAGGAAGAACTCCCTGCGGGAGAACCTTCTCCTGGCAACCACCGCGGGATCACTGCAGAATCCGGCCATGTTCCGGGCGTTCTGGCTCTTCAGCCTTTTCTCCTCAACCTCCATCTTGGAGGAAGAGTCCGTGACGGCGCCGAGGGCGAGGTCATACCATTCGATGGCTTCGCTGAAGGAATATTCCCTGTGCAGGGAGTCCGCGACGGACAGCATTTCCTTCCAGGTCTTTCCGTCGGCGGCTGGCTCTCCGCCTGCTTCCTGGGCCGTAGCCGGGATGACGGAAACTGCCAGGACCGCAAGTGCGATCAGCGCATATTTGGGGCTGAATTTCATTCCTGTTTTGCAAATCTGCATCCGCAAAAATACGAAATCATTGGCATAAAGTTTCTTTCTTAGAAAAAAATCGTAACTTTGCAGACCTTATTCGTAACGGTTTGGATAAATTAAAACAATAACGATATGCAAAGCAAAGGCGCCATCAAACTGGTGGCTATTCTTCTGGCCATAGCCTGTCTCTGGCAGCTTTCATTCACCCTGGTGACCAATCTCCAGGAGAAGAAGGCCCAGGATTATGCTGAGGCCGCGGCTTTCGCCGCAACCCAGGCTCCCCTCTTCGCGAACATTCCCGCAGATGAGCAGGCATTCTACCTCGACTCGATCAGGAAGGAGCAGAACAGGAAATACATCGATTCCATCTCCAACGAGAAGGTTTATTTCGCCTACACCTACAAGGACGTGAAGTCGAAGGAGATCAACCTCGGCCTCGACCTCAAGGGAGGTATGAACGTAATGCTGCAGGTGCAGCTCAAGGACCTTGTGAAGGCCATTGCGGGAGGCAACGACTCCCCCGAATTCCAGAAGGCCCTCGACCTCGCCACGGAGCGCGGAATCAATTCCAGGGACGATTTCATCACCCTCTTCGCCCAGGCCTGGAAGGAAGTAGGCGGAGGCACCCCTCTCGCCCAGATCTTCGGAACCTATGAAATGAGGGACAAGATCAAGCCCGAATCCACCGACGACGAGGTCATCTCCGTCATCAGGGGAGAGGCTGAAAGTGCCGTTTCCAACTCGTTCAACGTCCTCAGGAACCGTATCGACCGCTTCGGCGTCACCCAGCCCAGCATCCAGAAGATCGGCAACTCCGGAAGGATCCTAGTGGAACTTCCCGGCGTCAAGGAGCCCGAGCGTGTCCGCAAGCTCCTCCAGGGAACCGCTTCCCTCGAATTCTGGACAACCTATGACAGCCAGGAAATCCAGCCCTACCTCATCGAGGCCAACGCGAAACTCGCCGAAATCCTCGAGCAGGAGGACGTCGTGGTGGATGAGGCTCCCGCCCAGGAAGCCGTCCCCGCCGGCACCGATTCACTGCTGAACGCAGAGCTTTCCCAGAACAAGGCTACCGCCGACGAGATAGCCGCCTACAACAGGCAGAATCCCCTCTTCGCGGTTCTCCAGCCTTCCGGTTACAAAGGCAACGCCTGCATAGGTTTCGCCAATGCCATCGACACCGCCAGGGTAAACAAGTACCTCGCTCTTCCTCAGATCAGGGACATCTTCCCTCCTGAGTTCAAGGGTATGTGGTCCGTAAGCCCCTCCGAGTTCGTGGAAGGCGGCAACGTCTATGAACTGGTAGCCATCAAGGCAACCTCCCGCGACGGGAAGGCTCCCCTTGACGGAAGCGTCGTGACCGACGCCCGCGTCGAATACGGCGGCTCCAGGAACGGCCAGCCCTATGTCTCGATGAACATGAACGCCGAAGGCGCGAACGCCTGGGCCCGCATCACCCGCGACAACATCGGAAAGCAGGTGGCCATCGTCCTCGACGGAATGGTGTATTCCTACCCTACCGTCCAGACTGAGATTTCCGGAGGAAACTCCCAGATTACCGGTAACTTCACCGTGGAGCAGTCCGAAGACCTTGCCAACGTGCTCAAGTCCGGTAAGCTCCCCGCCCCTGCCACCATCATCCAGGAGCAGGTCGTGGGTCCTTCCCTCGGTGCCGAGTCCATCAAGTCGGGTATGATTTCCTTCATCATCGCCTTCATCCTGGTCCTCCTCTATATGATCCTGTTCTACAGGGGAGCCGGCGTGGCGGCTGACATCGCCCTTCTCTGCAACGTGCTCTTCCTCTTCGGAACCCTCGTGTCGTTCGGAGCCGTCCTCACCCTGCCGGGTATCGCCGGTCTCGTCCTGACGATGGGTATGGCCGTTGACGCTAACGTCATTATCTACGAGCGTATCAAAGAGGAGTTGGCCGCCGGCAAGGGCCTCAGCAAGGCTATCGCCGACGGATACAGCAACGCCTACTCCGCCATCATCGACGGACAGGTGACCACCATCCTCACCGGTATCGTGCTCTTCGTGTTCGGTAGCGGTCCCGTCCAGGGTTTCGCCACCACCCTCATCATCGGTATCATCACCTCCATCCTTACCTCCATCTTCATCACCAGGCTGATTTTCGAGGCCAGGCTGGCAAAGGGCAAGAACATCACCTTCGAGAGCAAGTTCTCCAAGAACTTCCTTAAGAACACCCACATCGACTTCCTTGGGAAGCGCAAGTGGTCATACCTCATTTCCGGTATCGTGATCGCCATCTGCCTCATCTCGATGTTCACCAAGGGCTTCACCTACGGTGTCGACTTCACCGGAGGCCGCACCTACGTAGTCCGTTTCGACCAGCCCGTCAAGGCCGAGGCCGTCAGGAGCGCAGCTGAAGAAGTCTTCTCCAATGCCGACGAGAACGGCGCAAGCGCCGTCGAGGTCAAGCAGTTCGGTGGAGAGAGCCAGATGAAGATCACCACCACCTACAAGGTCAACGACGAGTCTTCCGAGGTTGACGCCGAGGTCGAGAGCCTCCTCTACGAAGCAATGAAGG
Source organism: Bacteroidales bacterium (assembly GCA_017427885.1). Classification (GTDB taxonomy): domain Bacteria; phylum Bacteroidota; class Bacteroidia; order Bacteroidales; family UBA932; genus Cryptobacteroides. The sequence continues at coordinate 498,379 of JAFRRW010000011.1, read as the reverse complement.
GCTTCTATCAGGAGAACGTAAGCATCGACCAGTTCCGTTCAACCCTTGAGAACCCCAATGGTATCATTTCCTCCGACAAGGTGGGACCGACCATCGCGAGCGACATCCGCCGCGACGCCATCATCGCCGTCATCCTGGCCCTGTTCGTCATCTTCGCATATATCGCCATCCGGTTCAAGGGCTGGACCTGGGGTCTCGGAGGTGTCGTGTCACTGGCCCACACGGCCATCATAGTGATCGGCTTCTTCTCCATCTTCTCCGGAATCCTTCCCTTCAACCTCGACGTGGACCAGACGTTCATCGCTGCCATCCTGACCATCATTGGATACGCCATCAACGACAACGTGGTTATCTTCGACCGAATCCGTGAGTACAAGACCCTGCACCCGAAGGCCGAGTTCAAGACCAACGTCAACACGGCCCTCAACGCGACCCTCACCCGTACGGTCAACACCTCCCTCACCACCCTGGTGACGATGCTCACCATCGCTATCTTCGGAGGAGAGAGCATCCGCGGTCTGTCCGTCGCCCTCTGCCTTGGTGTGGTCATCGGAACCTACGCTTCCATCATGATCGGTACTCCCGTCATGTACGACGCCACGATGAAGGCTGAGAAGAACAAGGCTGAAAAAGCTGCCGTTTCCAAAAAATAAATTTTTCATAATACACCTTAAAGGCCCGGTATGAATCTTTTCATATCGGGCTTTTTTGTGTAACTTTGTCTGACACGACAATCCCTGCGCAATGGCCTTCGTTCACCTTCACGTACACACCCAGTATTCCATCCTCGACGGACATTCCTCCATCGACAACCTTTTCAAACGGGCGGAGGAACTCGGGATGCCGGGCCTGGCCATTACCGACCACGGGTATATGTACGGCATCAAGGAGTTCTTCAAATTCGCGAAGAAACACCCCTCGGTGAAACCGGTCGCAGGCTGCGAGATCTACGTGTCTTTCGGAGACCATAGAATCAAGGAAAAGGGATACTACCACCTCATCCTCCTGGCGAAGAACTACAAGGGCTATCAGAACCTGATGAAGATCGTCTCCATCGCCCGCCTGGAAGGGTTCTACTACAAGCCGAGGGTGTCCCACGAGGTGATTGAGAAATACCACGAGGGTCTCATCTGCACATCCGCCTGCATAAAGGGAGAGGTGCCGCAACATATCCTCCACGGCGACATCGAAGGTGCGGAAATGGCCATAGAATGGCACAAAAAGGTGTTCGGGGACGATTATTACCTGGAAGTTATGCTCCACAAGACGGAGGTTCCGGGGCTGTCGCCGAGGGTTTACGAGCAGGAAAAACAATATTGCAGTGTCCTTTTCGAACTTGCCGAGAAACACAAAGTGAAAGTGGTGGCCACCAACGACGTCCATTTTGTGAGGAAGGAGGACGGAGAGGCCCACGACAGGCTCATCTGCCTTACCACCAACAAGTTCGTGGATGATCCCGACCGGCTCCGCTACACCAGGCAGGAATGGCTGAAGAGCGAGGAAGAGATGCGGGCCCTGTTCCCGGACCATCCGGAGGCCTTCGACAACACGATCGAAATCCTGGACAAGATCGAATCCTTCTCCATCGACAGGGACCACGTCCTTCCCGTCTTCGACCTTCCCTCCGACTTCCTCAAGGATATAGATTCCCATCTTGAAAAATACAAGGACGTCATAGACGCCGGCAGGAATGACGAGAAGGGGGCCTACCGCGGAGACGCCTTCTGTAGGAGCGTGGCCTATATGTGCCACCTTACCTATAAGGGAGCGGAAGAGAGATATGGAACCCTCGACGCGGAAACGGCCGAAAGGATTGACTTCGAGCTCAAGACCATCTCAAGGATGGGCTTCCCGGACTATTTCCTAATAGTCCAGGACTTCATAAACTGGGCGAAGGCCCACGGGATATCCGTAGGGCCCGGAAGGGGCTCGGCCGCCGGATCCTGCGTGGCCTACTGCCTCAGTATCACGAATCTCGACCCCCTGAAATACGGCCTCCTGTTCGAGAGGTTCCTCAACCCCGAGAGGATTTCTATGCCGGATATCGACGTGGACTTCGACGTAGAGGGCCGCTACCGCGTCATCAAGTACGTCCAGGACAAATACGGCACGGACCATATCTCCCACGTCATTACTTTCGGCACGATGCTGGCGAAGGGCGCCATCAAGGACGTTGGAAGGATCAGCCGGCTCTCCCTGGATGAAACCAACCGGCTCGCGAAGATGATTCCGGACAGGCCTCTCGGCGTCGACGAGAAAGGCAAGGACATCAAGCCCACCCTGAAGAACTGCGTCCGGTTGGTACCCGCCCTGAAAAACGAATATGAGAACGGCGCGCCCCTGGTGAAGGAGGTCCTCAAATACGCCCTACAGCTCGAAGGATGCATCCGCCAGGTCGGAATCCATGCCTGCGCGATGATCATAGGTCGCGGGGACCTCACTGACTACATCCCCATCACGGTGGGTGTAGACAAGGCCACGGGCCAGGAGGTGTGGGTGTCCCAGTACGAGGGTTCCTACATCGAGGAGGTGGGTATGCTGAAGATGGATTTCCTCGGCCTCAACACCCTTTCCATCATAAACGAGTGTCTCGACAACATCCGCAAGTCCCACGGAAAGGAAATAGACATCGAAAAGATACCCATCGACGACCCCGAAACCTTCGACCTTTACGGACGCGGAGACACCAAGAGCGTATTCCAGTTCGAATCCAACGGAATGAAGGACTGGCTCATCAAGCTCCACCCGCGCAGGTTCGAGGACCTCATAGCAATGAACGCCCTGTACCGCCCTGGACCGATGGATTATATCCCCTCGTTCGTCGCCAGGAAACGCGGGGACGAGGAAATTACCTACGACCTTCCTGAAATGGCCGACCTCCTCGAGGAAACCTACGGGGTGACCGTGTACCAGGAGCAGGTGATGAGGATATCCCAGAAGGTCGCCGGATTCTCGAGGGGAAAGGCGGACAAGCTCCGAAAGGCGATGGGAAAGAAGTTGATAGATGTCCTTCAGTCGATGCACGACGAGTTTATCGAAGGGGGAACGAAAAACGGCCATCCCGCCGAAGTCCTGAACAAGATATGGTCGGACTGGGAGTCCTTTGCGAAATACGCCTTCAACAAGTCCCACGCCACCTGCTATGCCTGGGTTTCCTACCAGACAGCCTGGCTGAAAGCCCATTACGCACCCGAGTTCCAGGCCGCCAACCTCAGCCAGAACCTCAACAACATGACTGAGATCAAGGAGATAATGGATGATTGCCGCAAGGGAAGAATAAAGGTCCTGAATCCCGACGTGAACGAAAGCGAGAACCATTTCAGCGTCAACAGGGAAGGCAACATCCGCTTCGGCCTCGGGGGAATCAAGACCTTCGGCTCCAACATCGTGGATGCGATAGTCCAGGAAAGGACGGAGCGCGGGCCGTTCTCCGACGTGTTCGATTTCGTGGAAAGGATTCCCGTGCCCCTTGGACGGAAAGCGGTAGAATGCCTTATCTATGCCGGAGCCTTCGATTCCTTCGGGATAAGGAGATCGCAGTATTTCCTGCCGGGGAAGAGCGGAGACCCGTTCATAGACGAACTGGTGAAGTACGCCGAGCTCTACAAGCAGGATAAGGAATCCGGTTCGGTGTCCCTATTCGGAGACAGCGAGGAGTTCCGCCCGGTCCGCCCGGATGTGCCGGCGTTCTCCGGAGAGGAAGACGAGATGTTCCTGCTCCAGCAGGAAAAGGAATTCGTCGGGATGTACCTTTCTTCCCATCCTCTTGACAAATATTCCTTTGAGATAGAGAACTTTACCACCTGTCAGATGGCGAATCTCAGCGAGGCGGTGGCCGAGTGCGACGCCGCCGACAAGCCCAGGAAGGTAGCCCTTGCCGGACTGGTGACTTCCTACAAGACAAAGACCACACGGAACGGGCGGCCGATGGCCGTGGCGACGATAGAGGACTTCTCCGGCAGCGCGGAATTCCCCCTGTTCGGAGTCGACCTGCAGAACTATATGAGTTTCATGCAGGAAAAGAACGCCCTCTACATCGAAGGGGAGATCAAAAGGCGTGAATTCTTCGGAAAGCAGCAGGATGCGGAAAAGCCGGCGACAAAGCCTCCCTATGCCTTCAGAATCCTGAAAATCACCTTGCTGGGCAACGTGGCCGACACCCTCATCAAGGGTTTCTCGATCAATGTCACCACCCCGATGCTCACGGAGTCCTTCCGCAAGAAACTGGTAACCCTGCTGAAGCGTAACAAGGGCACCGTTCCCCTTTCCCTTTTCCTTTACGACCCCAAGACGAAATACCGCGTGGAATTCCTGTCACACAAGTTCACCGTGGCGGTTTCCACCGAGTTCTGCTACGACCTCTCGGCCCTTGGGATTACCTGGAATATAGATAAGAGGCTGTAACGGCAATTCCGGAGTTTCTTCCAGATGACGCCGCTTCGCGGCCCCTCCCACGGCTTGCCGTGGGCCCCTCCCTCTTAAGTTGCCGAGGGTGGCACTGTCACTGAAATAAACTCCGGAATCGCCGAAGGAAAATGATTTCTAGAATATCAGGATAGCCTTGATGGGATAGTGGTCCGAAATGAAGGTCCTGTCCATATAAGGCTTCGTGATGGTCTCGTATTCGATGCAACTGCTGAAGCCCGAATACCAGATATAGTCTATGATGGCGTTTTCCGGCGCCCTGCCCCAGCCGTTGAAGGTGTTGTGGTGGTCGGTAGTGACAGCCTCTTCGCGCGCATTCTTCATCCTGGACTTGATTTCGTCGAATTCCGGACGGTCAATCCTCATATTGAAATCGCCGGTGATGACCAGGGGATAGTTCTCCTTGTTCATCTTGGCCACCCTCTCCATAATGAGATTCAGGCCATTCTTGCGGGCTTCCCAGCCGACGTGGTCCAGATGGGTGTTGACATAGTAGAACTTCCTGCCGGTGGCTTTGTCCTTCATAAGGGCCCAGGTGGCGGTACGGAAACAGGCTCCGTCCCAACCCTGCGATGGCGTATCGGGAGTCTCGGACAGCCAGTACGTGCCCCACTTGAGAAGTTTCACGGTCTTGGTATTGTAGAAAATGGCCATTATCTCCCCTTCCTTCTTTCCGTCTTCCCGGCCGACGCCCACTCCCTTATATCCCCTGCAGACCTCTGCAAGATACATTTTCTGTCCATATTTGGCTTCCTGGAGTCCGAATATGTCGGGCTTCTGGTCCATTATCATCATCGCCGAAGCCGGGTAGCGGTACTGCCAGGAATTGGTGCCGTCGTTGGCTTCCATATAGCGGATGTTGTAGGATATCACCTTCAATTCTCCCTTTTTAGCACCTGCGAGAAGAATGGTGGGTATGAAAGCGAAGATTGTCGCAACGATTAGTATTGTCCTTTTCATATCTGTTGGATTTGTTCCGATAAAAATAACCAATCTCTCCGGTTTTACCAATTTCTCCCGACCCGAAAGTTTTATTTTATTAATTTTGCATATAAGAAATGTTTTAAAATGGCTGATAATTTCTTCGATTTGGGCAAGGAGGGGGCCATTGGGTGCTTGTTCGACGGATGTTCCTTGAAAAAAGGTGGGAACGGGCCTTCGGCATCGGTCCTGCTGATGGAGGGGACGGATTTCGACCTTACGTATTTCCCCCTCAAGCACCTGGGTTACAAGGCCGTGGTGATGGTTACGGCGGAACTCCTCTCCCGCCTGGCTTCCCCCGAAGGGCTTTCCGTACGGCTCGGTGTCTCCTCGAAGCTGGATTTCCCGCAGATCCAGGAACTTTGGACAGGAGTGACGACAGCCGCCGGGGAGCACGGGTACAAAACCGCCGATCTGGACCTGAAACCCTCCCGGAACGGCCTGATCATAAGCGTCAGCGCGACAGGGACCATCAATTCCGGAACCCTTAAGAACCGTCCGGAGGCCAAAAGCAAGGATGTCATAGCCGTCTCCGGCCCCCTGGGCGCAGCCTTCCTGGGGCAGCAGGTCCTGGAAAGGGAGAACAGGAAGTTTTCCGAAAAGACGGACGGGGTGGACCAGAAGACGCTGGACAAGTATAAAATGATCATCGGAGATTACCTGAAACCGGAAATCGACGCTTCCGTGGTCTCGAGGCTTGAAGAGACCGGCATCGTCCCCTCGTTCGGCTATGCGGTTTCCAACGGCCTGTCCGACGCCGTAAAACGCCTGGTCAGGGACTCCGGCCTGGGCGCCAAGGTCTATGTGGACAGGATTCCGTTCGAAGGTAATTCATTCGACGCAGGAAAATTCCTGGACATCGACCCCGTCTCCGCAGCGATGAACGGAGGCGAGGACTGCCGCCTCCTTTACGTCATCCCCATCCTTCAGGCGGAAAAATTCCGCAGGGAGTTTCCTTCCTTCGACATAATCGGCCACCTGGCCCTTCCTGACGTAGGAGCCGTGCTGGTCACTCCGGACGGTGTAGAACTGCCGATGAGGGCCCAGGGTTGGTAGGGCTTTGAAAACGGAAACCGGCGTTCCCCTGCAAACCGATTTGGAGAACGCCGGTTCTGAATTTCTGCAATTCAGTGCACAAACATTATTTTCTTAAAACACAGCGGGTACGGCCTTCGCGAGCCTTTTCCCACATTGCAAAGGTAGCGCTTATTATTTCCATTACCTAAAAATCGGCCTTTCAAAAACTCTCTCCCCTCCTTTAGTAACTAATAGATTATCAATTATTTGTCTTTTTGGTAAATCTTAAAATCTCTCACCCCTGGAATCCGGGGCCTTTACTCCCCTTCTTGGGATTAAAAAATATCTTCGTTATTTTTGGGAATATGAAACCTGTCCGGATACTGTCGTTTTTCCTGACCGCCGTCTTTCTGATGTCGGCGACGGACTCCCTGTGCGCCGAACGGACGATGATAATTGAGAAAAACTACCTCAACATCCCCATTTCGCAGTCCCTGCCGGCAAAGGCTCTTTCCCTACGCGCCGAGGGCCTGGACCCGTTGACGGTGCAGGTCAGGATTTCGTCGGAAAAAGAAGACTACTGGGTGTTCAAAGATCTGACAAGGTACGCGGGAAAGACCCTGGTCCTGACCTATGACGGCCCTCAGGAGGCCCTGGACAGGGTTTTCCAGGCAGACACCATTTGTGGTCGATCCGCACTCTACCGCGAGAAGAACCGGCCTCAATACCATTTCACCACCAGAAGGGGATGGATCAACGACCCCAACGGCCTGGTTTGGCACGACGGGGAGTATCATCTTTTCTATCAGCACAATCCCTATGGCCGGGAGTGGGGCAATATGCATTGGGGGCACGCCGTAAGCAAGGACCTCCTCCATTGGGAAGAATTCGACGACGCCCTGTTCCCGGACAGCCTGGGAACGATGTTTTCTGGTTCCGCGGTCGTTGACAGGAAAAATTCCTCCGGTTTCGGCGACAGGCGGCATCCTCCTATGGTATTCGCATATACCGCAGCCGGGAGGCGCGCAACCCAGTGCATCGCCTACAGCCTCGACCACGGCCGTACGCTTGTCAAATACGAAGGGAATCCTGTCATAGATTCCTATGAAAGGTGGAATTCCGGCGACACCAGGGACCCCCGCCTTCTCTGGTACGCCCCCGGGAAACACTGGGTGATGGTCCTGTACGAGCGGGACGGCAATTCAATCTATACCTCCGACAACCTGAAAGACTGGACCTGGCGCAGCCACGTGAGGGGATTCTACGAATGCCCCGACCTTTTCGAGCTGCCAGTTGACGGGAATCCTGAAAATACCTTATGGGTAATGCTCGGGGCGTCAGGGACATATATGACCGGAACATTCGATGGTTTTACCTTTACTCCGACAGGTGGAAAATACCTTTACACCTCCGGTTCCCTTTACGCGGCGCAGACCTTTTCCAACCTGCCCGACGGAAGGTGTGTCCAGATCGGATGGGGCACTATGGACCAGGGAGAACTGACACCTTTCAACTGCCTTATGCTTCTTCCGACAGAACTGACGCTGCGTTCGACAAGGGACGGGGCGAGGATTGCCAGCGTCCCTGTCCGTGAAGTAAAAAACCTGTTCGAAAGGCGCTATACCGCAGACGGTACCCTGAATGGCGAGGAGGCGACAGCGGCGATGAAAGGATTCTCCGGCCAAGACGGCCTGCACATTCACGCCATCTTGGAACTCAGTTACTCCACTTCCGCCGGACTTTCCCTCAACGGCCAAAACATCATCGACTACGACACCAACCACAACCGTCTGTGCGGGCAGTTGTTCTTCGCTCAGGACCCGACGTCCCTTTCCCTGGAAGCGGACGTCTATATTGACCGTACAAGCGTGGAAGTTTTCGTGGACGGCGGTCTTTTCAGTTATTCCCTGCGCCGCGATGACGGGAAGACGGAGGGCGATTTACGGTTCTGGGGCCCGGGAATTACGGTCAGGGACCTTCAGGTGGATACGATATCTGGTATTTGGAATAAGTGATGAAACGTTTCCTACCCCTGCTCCTTTCCCTGCTGATGCTTGCCGGCTGTTCCTCCGGCACGGAAGGGGTTTCCTTCCAGAAAAGATATGACAATCTCCAGGAAGAGATCGAAGAGGCATGGGAGAAAGGGGACGTGGCCGCCCTCAAGGCATATTCCGCCCTCATTGAGGAGCAGCAGAGGGTTGACCGGATGCGATTCTGGGCCGTCGTCCTCCTGTTGACCTCAATACTGGCCACCCTGTTCTGGTATTTCAGGACTGTCAAGATCCAGGCGGAGAAAAGGCTGAAGGAAGAGCAGGCGGAGGCCGAGAAATATATGGAAATCGCGGAGGACCTGCAGACCAAGCTGCAGGCCGCAGCAAAGAGGCTTCCTTCCGAAAAGCATCTTTCAATCGCGAAATTCGACGTGCTGGAGAGGCTTTGTGAACAATATTATATCTATGAGGGAACGGAAAACCTCCATCCGAAAATCCTCAAGGAGGTGAAGGACGTCATCGGGGAACTGAGGAGCGATTCTTCCCGGAAAGGGCTGGAACTGATGCTGGACAGAAACAAGGACAACGTAGTTTCCCGCCTGAGGGAACAGCTTCCGGACCTTTCTGAAGACAACCTTCGGCTCTTCACCTATGCCGCCGCTGGCTTTTCCAGCACCACAATCTCCACGATACTGGAGAAGGACAAGAGTATAGTATATAACAGGATCTGGCGCCTGAAGAACCGCATTACGGAATCTTCTGCGCCAGACCGTGATTTCTTCGTCGAATGTCTCGAACGGTAGGTTCGCCTACAGTTTCCTGAGCAGGTTTGCCAGATTTACCTTGCTGTCGATAAGGGAACGGAGTTCCGAAATGGGAACCCTTTCCTGGGCCATCGTGTCGCGGTCGCGGACGGTAACCGTGCTGTCCCTGAGCGAATCATAGTCGACCGTCACGCAGAAGGGCGTTCCGATGGCGTCCTGGCGGCGGTAACGGCGTCCGATGGCGTCTTTCTCGTCATACTGGTAGGTGAAATCGTACTTTATCTCGTCGATTACCTTCTGGGCAAGTTCAGGAAGCCCGTCCTTGCGGACAAGGGGAAGAACGGCAACCTTGACGGGGGCGATGGGGGCGGGAATGCTCAGGACAACCCTGGTTTCGCCGTTCCCGACCTCTTCGACCTTGTAGGAATGTGAAAGCACTGCAAGGAACATCCTGTCAACTCCAATGGACGTCTCGACGCAGTAGGGAACGTAACTCTCCTCGGTTTCAGGTTCGAAATACTGTATCTTCCTCCCAGAAAGTTTCTGGTGGTTTCCGAGGTCGAAATCGGTCCTGGAATGGATTCCCTCAAGCTCTTTGAAACCGAAGGGGAATTTGAATTCGATGTCCGTGGCGGCGTTGGCGTAATGGGCGAGTTTCTCGTGGTCGTGGAAACGATAGTTCTCGTCTCCCATTCCGAGGGACTTGTGCCACTTCATCCTGTTTTCCTTCCACTTTTCGAACCATTCCATCTCGGTGCCCGGCCTGCAGAAAAACTCCATCTCCATCTGTTCGAACTCCCTCATCCTGAATATGAACTGGCGGGCGACGATCTCGTTGCGGAAGGCCTTTCCAATCTGGGCTATGCCGAACGGAACCTTCATCCTGCCGGTTTTCTGGACGTTCAGGTAATTGATGAATATGCCCTGGGCGGTCTCGGGACGGAGATAAATCTTGTCGTCGTCGGCCCCGGTGTTGCTGATCTGGGTGCTGAACATCAGGTTGAACTGGCGGACGTCGGTCCAGTTGGCCGTGCCGGAAATGGGATCCACGATGTTGCAGTCAAGGATTATCTGCTTGTATTCCTTGAGGTCGTTGGCCTCTTCGGCGGCGACATAGCGGTTGTGAACCTCGTCGTATTTGGCCTTTTCCCTGAGGATGTTGGGGTTGGTTTCGCGGAACTTTTCCTCGTCGAAAGACTCTCCGAAGCGCTTGCGGCCCTTCTCAACCTCCTTGTTCATCTTTTCCTCAATCTTGCCGAGGTATTCCTCGATGAGGACGTCGGCGCGATAGCGTTTCTTGGAGTCCTTGTTGTCGATGAGGGGATCGTTGAAAGCTGCGACGTGACCCGAGGCAACCCAGGTCTTGGGGTGCATGAACACGCAGGAATCGATTCCTACGATGTTCTCGTTGAGCCTCGTCATCGCCTGCCACCAATATGATTTGATGTTGTTCTTCAGTTCCACGCCCATCTGGCCATAGTCATAAACGGCGGAAAGGCCGTCATAAATCTCGCTCGACGGGAATATGAATCCGTATTCCTTGCAATGGGCGACCAGCACCTTGAACAGTTCGTCTTGTGTCATTTCGTATTTGTTTTATTCGTTGTTTATTCCTTGAAAACGTGCAAAATTAGTCATTTTGGGGAATATTGGTGAAATACTCCGGAAATTCTTCCTTCAGCGATGGTTCGGCAATCTCCGAAAGCGGCCCCGTCACGAAAGGACGGTCGTATATCCCTTTGTGGGGAATGGTCAATTTCTTGGTGTTCATCCGCAAATCTCCATAAAACAGGATATCGATGTCTATGATCCTGGAATGATATATCCTGCGGCCGTCCAGGGCATATTCCTCGACGTCGGTGCGGCCCATTTCCTTCTCAATTCCCTTGCAAATGTCTAGAATCCGCCTTGCCTCCTTCCTTGGGGAAACTTCCGGAAGCGGAAGCCTGTACAGGACGACGCAGTTCAGAAAACACGGACCGTCGAACATCCACGCGTCAGATTCTATCATTGAAGATATCGCGGCGGGCGGAAAGCCCAGCCTCTCGTCCAGTAGGTCCAGGGCCGTCCGGAGATTGGCTTCGCGGTCGCCGAGATTGGATCCGAGGGAAAGATAGAGGCTCACGGAGTCCATCAGATGTCCTCCAAACCGAGTTCCACCCTGGCCTCTTCCGAGAGCATGCTCTGGTCCCAGACCGGGTCGAACGTGAGTTCCACGTTGCAGGATTTCACCCCCGGAACATCCTCCACGCTGGTTTTTACATCCAAAATGACCTCGTCGGCCATCGGGCAGTTAGGAGCAGTGAACGTCATCAGGATATTCACCGTATGATCCTTGGATATGTTCACCTCGTAAATCAGGCCAAGGTCATAGATGTTCACCGGTATTTCCGGGTCATAGACCTGCTTTAGGGCCATCACGACGTTGTCGTAAAGGGGCGCAAGCTCCTTCACGTCCTCGGCGGAGAGAATCTCTTTTTCCTTATTGTCCTGTTCCTGCATCAACTCTGCACGTTTTCGGCCGCAACGGCTTTGATTTTATCGATCATCGACGCAAGGCCGTTCGCCCTGGTGGGAGAAAGATTCTCCTTCAGGCCTATTTCCTCCACGAACCCAAAGTCGTCTCCGGCTATTTCTTCCGGGGTCCTTCCGGAATAGACACTGATGAGCATAGAAATGATCCCCTTCGTTATGATGGCATCGCTGTCCGCTGAAAACCAGATCCTTCCGTCTTTTACCCAATAGTCAAGCCAAACTCTTGACTGGCAGCCTTTGATAAGCCTGTCATCTGTCTTTTTTTCTTCAGGATAGTTTTCAAGGGCCTTCCCCAGCTCGATGAGATATTCGTATTTATCAAGCCATTCGTCATAAAGGGAAAAATCCTCCACGACCTGTTTCTTGACTTCCTCCAAACTCGTTTCCATATACTATGAAAGCATTTTTATGGCCCTTTCAAGGGCGCGAATGAAGCTTTCGGCCTCCTCCATCGTATTGTACGGTGCAAGCGAAGCCCTGACCATGCCTGTCACCCCGAACCTGTCCATAACCGGTTCGGCGCACATCTGCCCGGAACGAACCGCAATACCCATTTTGTCAAGGATAAGGGCAATGTCTTCGTGGTGGACTCCGTCGACGACAAAAGAGAAAATAGGCGCCTTTTTCTGTGCTCCACGTGGAACACCGAAAAGACGGATCCGCGGATTTGAAGTCAAGGCATCAAAAATATATTCCGAAACCCCCTCGCAATATTTTTCCAACTCCGTGTCTCTCATTGCCTCCGCCATTTCAAGGGCCGGAACGAGGGTCGGAATGGCATTGATATTCTGGGTTCCGGCCTCAAATTTTCCAGGAAGGGGCGCATAGGTGGTGCCCGTGAATTTAACTGTTCCTACCATTTCGCCGCCACCCATATATGGAGGCATCTTCTCAAGCAGTTCCTTCCTCCCGTAAAGCACGCCCGTTCCGGTGGCCGCGTACACTTTATGGCCGGAAAAGGAATAGAAATCCACACCTGTTTCCTGCACGTCCGTCCTGCTGTGGACAATCCCCTGCGCCCCATCGGCAAAAACAGGACAATTCTTTGAATGACAAATATTTACGATGTCTTTCAAAGGGTTCTCGATCCCAAGGGTGTTGGTAATGTGAGCTACACAGAAGAGCTTTGTCGCCGGAGTCAGCATCCTGACGAGGACATCAAGGGAAACGGTTCCGTCGTCCTCGATAGGAAGTTTCTTAAGAACTGCCCCTTTTCTCTCACACATCATCTGCCAGGGAACCAGGTTTGAGTGGTGTTCCGCCTCGGAAACCAGAATTTCGTCTCCGTGACGGATGAAAGATTCACCGAAACAAAAGGCGGCAAGATTAACCGCCGCAGTCGTCCCTGATGTGAAAACTATTTCCTCCCGAGACCTGGCATTCAGATACTTCTGAACAGAATCCCTGGTGTTCTCGTATTCCTCGGTTGCCTCGGCGGAAAGCCTGTGCACGGCCCGGTGGATATTGGCGTTGTGGTTGTAAGAAAGGTCCTCCAACTTGCTGATCACACGGATCGGACGCATCGCGGTGGCCGCATTGTCAAAATAGACAAGCGGGCGGGAATATACGGTCCCGGCAAGGCCAGGAAAACTCTTTCTTATTTCCTCTACAAGCATTTATAATCTCTGATGGATTGCAAATTTAGCAATTCATCTTTTAATTGAGGCAAAAATACCTTAATTTTGGGGAAAGAAGAAGAATATGATAGACTACATCAGAGGGTCGGTTGCAGAGCTTAATCCCACCGAAATAGTCCTGGACTGCAATGGGGTGGGCTACAGTATGCTGATTTCCCTTCAAACATACGAGGCGGTAAAAGGCCTGAAAGAGGCCAAGATCTACATCCACCATTATCTCCGCGAAGATGATGAGGAATTCTACGGATTTTTTACCAAGGACGAAAGGGAAATCTTCCGCCTGTTGATTAGCGTGTCCGGCATCGGTGTCGCTTCTGCCAGAATGATGTTGTCTTCGATGAGTTCGGAAGAAGTCAGGGAAGCCATCCTTTCGGAGAATATCGCAAAGATAAAGAGCGTGAAAGGCATTGGGGCCAAAAGCGCCCAGAGGCTTGTCCTGGAACTGAAAGACAAGGTAATAAAAGGCGAAGGAAGCGCGTCCGGGTCAATTATTGCGGCTGGAATCGACGACGTAGCCGAGCAGGCGGGAACGGCCCTTGTCCTGCTGGGATTCTCGAAACCAAATGTGCACAAGGCCGTGCGTTCTATCCTGTCGGCAAATCCAGGAGCGTCCGTGGAAGAGATAATAAAAGAGGCTCTGAAGATTCTTTAGTGTTCCACGTGGAACATTTACCTCCCAAAATATACAAGCAAAACGGAGATGTCCGCAGGAGAAACTCCTGATATCCTGGACGCCTGGGCGATTGTCCTGGGCTGATATCTCTGAAGTTTTTGGCGGCATTCTATGGTCAGGCCAGACACTTTATCAAAATCATACCCTTCAGGAATGGTAATATTCTCAAGCCTAATTAACTTCTCAGCAACCAACCGTTCCCTTTCTATATAACCGCTATACTTGATTGACGTGTCGACAGAATCGATTATTTCCTTTTCGTAGTTCTCCCTGATTTTGTCTTCTGGGGAATAAACATTGTCATCAAGGACAAAGGGACAGACTGTCCCGGTTTCTGGGAATAGCTTCTCAAAGTCGACCGAATACTTCTCCATTGTTCCACGTGGAACATTTTGAATAATCTCGGAAAGATCAACGTCCGGCCTGGAAATAAGCTCGGAGATCTTCTTTGATTCTGTTGTCGGTACAGATCCCTTGGCTTCAAGAATCGGGTTTATGGCTGTCGGTTTTATTTTAACCTCCCGGCAAAGCCTAGCGAGATTCCCGGCGTTATCATACTTCAACAGCGTGTAATTATACCTGAAATCGTCAGCGAGACCGATTTCGTGAGACCTTGCCGTAAGCCTGGCGTCGGCGTTGTCCTGCCTTAACAGTATCCTGTATTCAGCCCTGGAGGTAAACATCCTGTATGGTTCATCGACACTCTTGGTGATGAGATCGTCTATAAGCACGCCTATATACGCCTCGTCCCTCCGTAGGATGAACGGTTCCTTTCCGGCTATCTTCAGATGGGCGTTGATTCCCGCCATTATTCCCTGCGCGGCGGCTTCTTCATAGCCGGTGGTTCCGTTCACCTGGCCGGCGAGATACAGGTTCTCGACGCATTTGGATTCAAGGGTGGCGCGGAGTTGGGAAGGCTCGAAATAATCGTATTCCACGGCATAGGCCGGCTTGAAAATCCGTACGTTCTCAAGGCCTTTTATGGCGTGCAGCGCATCCAGTTGCGTTTTAAGAGGAAGTGAAGAAGAGAATCCCTGGAGATAATATTCCGATGTGTGTCGGCCTTCCGGTTCAAGGAAAAGCTGATGGGAATCCTTATCCGGAAAGACGCGCAACTTATCCTCAATGCTAGGACAGTACCTCGGCCCCTTGCCGTGAATCATACCGGTGAAAAGGGGAGAGTCCTGGAATCCGGACCTCAGTATGTCGTGAACCTTTTCAGAAGTATGAAGGATGTAGCAGGACATCTGGGGCGCCTTTCCCTGAATGGGAGAAAGATAAGGAAGGAAGGAAAATTTCCCGGGCTCGGCGTCTCCGACCTGGACGGGGAGAAAAGAGATGTTAACGGAAGAAATGTCAATCCTCGGAGGTGTTCCTGTCTTCATCCTGCCGGATACGAGACCCATCGAAACCAGCTGTTCGGTTATACCCTTGGTTGGAGGCTCGCCTATCCTGCCACCTTCGAAACAACGCCGGCCGATGAAAAGTCTCCCGCCAAGGAAGGTTCCGGCCGTCAGGATAACCGCTTGAGAATGAAAAATTGCCCCGGTCGTTGTACGGATGCCGGTAATTTTTGAATTCTCAAAGAGAAGTTCCTCTGCTGAATCTGCGTAAATATCTAAGTTTGAGCGACTTTCGAGAATTTTCCTCCAGTTCAGGGAAAAGGCTGTTTTATCACACTGGGCGCGCGGGCTCCACATTGCCGGTCCTTTGGACTTGTTCAGCATCCGGAACTGGAGGGTGGAGGCGTCGGTGACGATACCCATATATCCTCCGAGAGCATCGATCTCCCGGACTATCTGTCCCTTCGCAATTCCTCCCACCGCAGGGTTGCAAGACATCCTCGCGAAACCCAGCATGTCCGGAGAAACCAGAAGGACGGTGGATCCGAGACCGGCGGCCGCCATAGCCGCCTCGCAGCCGGCATGGCCTCCGCCTACAACTATGACATCGTACTTGCTGTTCATTTCTCGGACATTCCCTTTCGAAGGGAAAGATAACAATCCTCTTTCTCCCTCATCGTCTTCTTCTCCTCGTCAGTACCGTCGTCGTATCCGATAAGATGCAGGATCCCGTGTACGATTACCCTGTGGAGTTCCTCGTCGAAAGAAGCGCCGTAGAACGACGCATTATCCTTTACGGAATCAACGCTGATAAAAAGGTCGCCCGAAATGACCTCTCCTTCACAGTAATCAAAGGTGATTATGTCTGTGTAATAGTCGTGGCCGAGATATTTCCTGTTAACATCGAGAACATAGGGGTCGGAACAGAAAATGACATTAACTTCACCTATCTTCCTTCCTTCCTTTTCGGCAACCGCGGAAAGCCATCTATTATTGCCCCGGCGACCCTTGAAATTGAATTTTATATCCTCGGAAAAATACCTGACCATTGTTGAAAACTTTGTGCAAAACTACAAAAACGAAACGAATTAATTTGATTTACCAATAATTATTTCTATCTTTACCCCGCAAACCGAAGTATAATTTATACTGAAATGGAAGTAAAGAAATCACCGAAAGCCAGTCTTGAGAACAAGAGACTTCTCTTCACTGAAATAGGTCTCGTTCTCGCTCTCCTCGCAGTATTCTGCGCATTTGAATACCAGACGAAGGAGGCCAAGAACGACGCCTTTGCAGACGACCAGACGGTCGTGGACGTGGAGGAAATGGTTCCCATCACACAGGAAACACCTCCCCCTCCTCCGGAAGCTCCGAAGATCCCTGTTCTCTCCGACCAGATCGACATCGTGGACGACGACATCAAGGTTGATGACAACATTCTCAACCTCGAGGATGACGCCAATATGGGTGTCGAGATCATGGACTATGTAGAGCAGGCTCCGGAAGAAGAGCAGGTGGAGGAAGAGGCCATTCCTTTCCAGCTTGTGGAAGAAAAACCTTCGTTCAACGGAGGAGATGCCAATGAATTCAGCAAATGGGTTAACCAGCATCTCGAGTATCCGGAAATCGCGAAGGAAAACGGAGTGCAGGGTCGTGTAACCCTTCAGTTCACCGTCAATCCCGACGGATCGGTTTCCAACGTCAAGGTTCTCCGCGGAGTGGATTCATCCCTCGACAAAGAAGCTGTCAGGGTTGTTTCAATGTCTCCGAAGTGGAAACCCGGAAGGCAGAGGGACCGTGCCGTGAAGGTTACATACACCTTCCCCGTCATCTTCCAGTTGAGATAGAATTTATTTCCTGTAAAGACAAGGCCGTCCCCAACCGGATGGCCTTTTTTCAACCAGAAGGATGGAAGAAAACCATATTGAGAAGGCGGTATTCGTCGGGGTAATCCGGCAGGGAGACAGTGAACGGAAGGTGTTCGAATATCTCGACGAACTGGAATTCCTGGCCCTTACGGCGGGAGTTGAAGGGGATAAGAAATTCGTACAGAGGCTCGACAAACCGCTTTCTTCAACCTATGTAAGGTCTGGAAAACTGAAGGAAATCGCCGACTACTGCGAAGAAAACGGTATCAACTATGTCATTTTCGACGACGAACTCTCAGGAATCCAGCAGAGGAACATAGAGAAAGAAATCAAGTCCAGCGCCGTCATCGACAGGACCAGCCTCATCCTGGAAATATTCGCCCAGAGAGCCAAGACCTCCTATGCTAAAATGCAGGTGGAACTGGCCCGGTACAACTATATGCTGCCCCGGCTCGCTGGAATGTGGACCCACCTTGAAAGGCAGAGGGGAGGACACGGAACCAGGGGAGGTATGGGTGAAACCCAGATCGAGGCGGACCGTCGTATCGTAAAGGAGAGGATAAACCGGCTGAAAGAACAGTTGAAAAAGGTGGACCGCCAGATGGCCACCCAAAGGAGCAACCGCGGCCAGTTGGTGAGAATTTCCCTGGTGGGATACACCAACGTCGGGAAAAGCACCATTATGAACCTGCTCTCAAAGTCCGACGTCTTCGCTGAAAACAAACTTTTCGCAACCCTCGATACGACGGTAAGGAAGGTCGTCATTGAAAATGTCCCCTTCCTCCTGAGCGACACGGTAGGATTCATAAGAAAACTTCCCACACAATTGATAGAGGCCTTCAAGAGTACCCTTGACGAGGTCCGGGAGGCGGATATCCTGGTTCATGTCGTGGACATCTCCCACCCTGGGTTCGAGGAACAGATGAAGGTGGTGGAAAACACCTTGAAGGAAATAGGAGCCGGAAACAAACCGGTGTATGTGGTGTTCAACAAGATCGACGCATACACCTACGAGGAATACGACGAGTTTTCGCTGACCCCCCGCGACGAGAGGAATTATACGCTGGAAGAATTAAAAAACAGTTGGATAGCGAAAGAAAAAACTCCTTGTATTTTCATCTCTGCAAAAGAGAAGACAGGTATTCCTAAACTCAGGAACGACCTTTACAAGATGGTAGCCGAAATCCACGCCGGCCGCTGGCCCTTCAATAACTTCCTTTACTGATTTATTCTGGGGTTATTCCTAATACACTATACTCCTCTTTGAGTGACTGTGCCACCCTAGGCAACATAAGAGGGAGGGGCCCTTTAGGGAGGGGCCGCGAAGCGGCGTCATCTCAAAGAGGAGTATAGTGTATTAAACAAGGATTATTGCCTGAACTTGGCCTTGAGGAATTCCCTGTTGAGACGGGCAATATGGTCGACGGATATTCCCTTAGGGCACTCCATCTCGCAGGCGCGGGTGTTGGTGCAGTTTCCGAAGCCGAGTTCATCCATCTTCGCAACCATAGCCCTTGCCCTTGCCGCCGCCTCGGGACGTCCCTGAGGAAGCAGGGCGAGAGAACTTACCCTGGCTCCGACGAACAGCATCGCCGATCCGTTCTTACAGGTGGCCACGCAGGCCCCGCATCCTATGCATGCCGCGGCGTCCATGCTCTTTTCTGCCGTGTCGTGAGGAATGAGTATGTTGTTTGCGTCCTGGGCAGATCCGGTACGGACGGAGATGAATCCGCCGGCCTGTAGTATCTTGTCAAAGGCACCGCGGTCAACCACGAGATCCTTAATTACGGGGAAGGCAGCACTTCTCCAGGGCTCCACGGTGATGGTGGCTCCGTCCTTGAAGTGACGCATGAACAACTGGCAGGTGGTTACATGGTCGTCGGGACCGTGGGCGCGACCGTCAATATAGAGGGAGCAGGCTCCGCAGATACCTTCACGGCAGTCGTGGTCGAAAGAAACGGGACCGCTGTGCCCTTTCTCAAATGCGACGGGATCCTGGCCTTCACGGATAAGTTGTTCATTGAGGATATCCAGCATCTCAAGGAAGGATGCATCTTCCTCGATACCGCTGATGTGATATGTCTCGAAATGTCCTTTTGCCTTGGCGTTTTCCTGGCGCCATATCTTTAAGTTGAATTCCATAATCCCTAGTCTTTATAATTTCTGGTCTTCACCTCTATAAACTCATATTGAAGGGGTTCCTTGTGGAGTTCGGGTTTTTTATCCTCTCCCTTGTATTCCCAGGCGGCAACATACATAAAATTCTCGTCGTCGCGCTTGGCTTCACCTTCTTCCGTCTGGCTTTCCTCGCGGAAATGACCTCCGCAGGATTCTTCCCTGTTAAGGGCGTCATAAGCCATAAGTTTTCCAATCTCAAGGAAATCGGCGAGCCGCAGTGCCTTTTCAAGTTCCTGGTTGAATTCGTACTGGGTGCCAGGGAGGCAGAGATCCGACCAGAATTCCTTCTTAAGTTCGTCTATTTCCTTTATGGCTTTCTTCAGTCCCTCTTCGGTACGGGCCATTCCTACGTAATCCCACATAATGTTTCCAAGTTTCTTATGTATGGAATCTACGCTCTGATGACCCTTGATAGAAAATAGTTTGTCTATCTTTTCCTGTACCTCCTTTTCCGCCTCGTCGAATTCCGCAGACTTGATGTCCGTCTTGGGCTCCGAGAACTTATGGGAAAGATAGTCTCCAATGGTGACAGGAAGGATGAAATAACCGTCGGCAAGTCCCTGCATAAGGGCGGAGGCGCCGAGACGGTTTCCGCCGTGGTCGGAGAAATTGGCCTCGCCGATGGCATATAGTCCCGGAACGGTAGTCTGAAGGTCATAATCAACCCATATACCTCCCATCGTATAGTGGATGGCAGGATATATCATCATAGGTTCCTCCCAAGGGGATGAGCCAGTGATTTTCTCATACATATCAAAGAGGTTTCCGTATCTCTCTGCAACCCTCTGATGTCCGAGACGTTTGATAGCGTCGCTGAAATCAAGGAACACCGCCTGACCTGTTTCATTCACACCATAACCTGCATCGCACCTTTCCTTAGCGGCACGGGAAGCAACGTCACGGGGAACGAGGTTACCGAAGGCAGGATACCTGCGCTCAAGATAATAGTCCCTTCTCTCTTCCGGAATTTCGGATGCCTTTATGTCGTGGCTGCGGAGTTTATGGACATCATCGAAATTGTTCGGAACCCATATCCTTCCGTCATTTCGGAGGGATTCAGACATAAGGGTAAGTTTGCACTGCTGGTCTCCGTGACGAGGAATACAGGTGGGATGGATCTGCGCGAAGCAGGGATTTGCAAAGTAAGCTCCTTTCTTATAGCACTGCCAGGCGGCGGAACCGTTGCTGTTCATGGCATTGGTAGAAAGGAAATATGTATTTCCATATCCTCCCGTGGCAATCACCACTGCGTGGGCGCCGAACCTTTCAAGCTTGCCGGTTACGAGATTTCTCGCAATAATACCCTTTGCCTGACCATTTATTATTACGAGGTCCAGCATCTCGTGGCGGGGATAGCTCGTCACTGTACCGGCGGCAATCTGGCGGTTAAGGGCGGCATAGGCACCGAGAAGGAGCTGCTGTCCGGTCTGTCCCCTCGCATAGAATGTCCTGCTCACCTGAACACCTCCAAAGGACCTGTTGGCGAGATATCCGCCGTACTCCCTCGCGAAGGGAATGCCCTGGGCGACGCACTGGTCTATGATGGCCGCGCTTACTTCGGCGAGACGATACACGTTCGCCTCCCTGGAGCGGTAATCTCCTCCTTTTATCGTGTCATAGAAAAGACGATAGACGGAATCGTTGTCATTCTGATAGTTCTTTGCTGCGTTTATACCTCCCTGGGCGGCAATTGAATGCGCCCTCCTGGGAGAATCGCTGATGCAGAAAACCTTTACGTTGTACCCCAACTCTCCGAGGGAAGCAGCAGCGGATGCTCCGCCGAGTCCGGTTCCCACGACTATTATTTCAAGTTTTCTCTTGTTGTTAGGGCTGACAAGACGGATCTCGGACTTCCTTTTTGTCCATTTTTCAGCCAAAGGTCCGTCAGGAATCTTGGAGATTAATTTATCGGCCATTTTATTATTTATTATTATGTGTCAGTTAACCAGTCTGCAATTTTAGTCAATTTTCTCGTATTCCGCAATCATTGGAACAGGGAACCCGTACTTGAATCATCTTTTTGAGGCATTTCCGCCTGAAGACCCAGATGTTCATAAGCCTTCGGAGTGGCTATCCTTCCCCTGGGCGTGCGCGCTATGAATCCTTCTTTAATAAGGAAAGGTTCATATACTTCCTCGAAAGTACCCTGATCTTCACTGATGGAAGTGGCAATCGTGGTAGCTCCGACGGGTCCCCCTTTGAAATTTGTGATGATGGTCCTTAATATCTTGTTGTCTATCGAATCAAGTCCCCTCTTGTCAATCTTGAGTTTGTCAAGGGCATAATTAGCAATCTTGAGGTCTATGTGACCGTCGCCGACGACCTGGGCGAAATCCCTTACTCTCTTTAATAGGGAATTGCAAATACGTGGAGTGCCGCGGCTGCGGAGGGCCACTTCGTGCGCCGCATCCTCGTCTATTCCTATTCCAAGGATTCTGGCACTTCTCTTTACTATTCTTATAAGGTCTTCAGTATCATAATATTCAAGAGCACAGTTTATTCCAAACCTCTCCCTGAGAGGAGCTGTCAGGAGACCACTTCTGGTAGTTGCCCCGACAAGGGTGAAGGGATTGAGATTGATCCTGACCGACCTGGCTCCCGGACCCTTGTCTATCATTATGTCTATCACGAAATCTTCCATGGCGGAATAGAGATATTCCTCCACCTCAGGAGAAAGCCGGTGGATTTCGTCTATGAAAAGGACGTCGCCCTTGTCGAGGGAAGTGAGTAGTCCGGCAAGGTCACCGGGTTTATTGAGAACCGGGCCGGACGTTATCTTCATCCCAACCCCCATCTCGTTCGCTATGATATGGGCGAGGGTGGTCTTTCCAAGTCCCGGAGGCCCGTGGAAGAGGACGTGATCCAGGGCTTCCTCTCTCATCTTCGAAGCCTTTATATATATTCCAAGGTTGGAGACTATTTCACTCTGGCCGGTAAAATCATCCAGCTCTTGCGGCCTTATTATTCCGTCCAAATCCTTATCTTTGTCTTCAACGGCGACGTGAGGATCGAATTCGCTCATACCTGGCATCTTTTAAACTGAATACAAATATACTTTTTATTTATTTAAGTTTTGTTTTGTAGGTGTTGTCAATATGTTGATAAACTAAATAAATAATTGATTATAAAGGTATTATATTTTTATATAGTTGTTTGTAACCTTGTTTGAAAATTTTTAAAATTCAGAAGGAAAGAGACCAAAAGAAAAAATCAACCAAATTTTATTAATTATCAACAGGGTTATAAACAGGTTTTCAACAGGTGAGCGAGGAAGTAAAAATTTGTTCTACCTCTGTTAAACTTCTCAGGGATAGTATTTTAAATAGAAAAGAGTCTTTTTGTAAAGGTCTTTTCCTTTCCGCCAGGTGGTTCGTGTTTTCGGAAGTGGCGGAAAAGGGAAAACATCTTATAGTACTTCCTACAGAAGAAACGGCGGAATACTGTGCATCCGATCTATATAACCTTATAGAAGGAGACAGGGTATTTTTCCTTCCTGATTCCGGATCCGGAGTTCAGAGGAGCAACCATAAGGCGTCCTTGATGGTCCAGAGAACGTCGGCCATAGAAAAAATATCTTCCGGAGGAGATGACATTTCTGTTTTCGTAACTTACCCCCTGGCCCTCAAGGAAAAAGTACCGAGCCGGTCTGACATAACTGAAAAACTTCTTACGATAGAGAAGGGGCAGGAAATATCATATGAGGAAATAATAGAAAGGCTTTCAAATGAAGGGTTTGAAAGGGTGGATTTCGTTTCCCGTCCCGGCCAGTTCGCAGTAAGGGGATCTGTATTCGACATATTTTCCTTTTCTTCCAACAATCCTTTCAGATTATCCTTCTTCGGCAACGAGGTGGAGAAAATACATAGTTTTGACTGCAATACCCAGCTGTCGACGGGAGAAATTGAGAAAGCGGGAATAATGCCGGACATATCGGAAGAAAAGGGAAATGAAGAAGGGAGGCAGATGGTTGACATAATATCCTTTTTTCCTGAAGACACCGTTGTCTGGCTGGATTCTTCCGATATGTACAGGAATGAAGATTTCTTCCGGAAAATTAATTTTTCGAAGAAAGTTTTCCTTGACATTCCCCTCTCCACCGAGGTAAAGGATGAGGAAATTATAAATTTCAGCATATCTCCCCAGCCGGTATTCAACAAGAACTTCGAACTTCTTTCCGGTGACATCCGCGAAAAGATAGAGAACAATTATAGGGTATATGTCTATTCAGAGAAAGGCTCTCAGACCGACCGGCTTAGGGCCATTCTCAGCCAGGAAGAGGGAATCCTTCCCGAATTCATAACAGGAAAGAACATACACGCCGGTTTCATAGATTCCGGAGACAGAGTATGCTGCTATACGGACCACGAGATATTCGACCGCTTCCACAGGGTTAGGATCCGCAGGACGGTGGAAAAAAGCGAACAGCTGACCATCAATGATTTGAACGCCTTCAACGTAGGCGATTACATAGTCCATATAGATCACGGAATAGGAATATTCGGAGGCCTTGTAAGGCTGAAGGACGACAAGGGAAGGATGCACGAGGTGGTGAAACTCATATACAAGGGAGGAGACATCGTATTCATTTCCGTCCATTCCCTGAACAAGATATCGAGGTTCCGCGCGAAGGAGGGAGAGGCTCCCAAGATAAACAAACTAGGGTCGAAGTCCTGGCAGACGCTCAAGACAGGGGCCAAATCGAGGATAAAGGACATCGCGAAAGACCTTATCCAACTGTATGCTAAAAGGAAGGCCTCCCGCGGCTTTGCCTTCTCCCCGGACACCTATATGCAGGATGAATTGGAATCTTCATTCATGTATGAAGATACTCCCGACCAGGAAAAGGCGACGAAGGCGGTCAAGGAAGATATGGAAGACAGGAGTCCGATGGACCGCCTCATCTGCGGGGACGTAGGTTTCGGCAAGACGGAAATAGCCATCAGGGCGGCGTTCAAGGCCGTATCTGACAACAAGCAGGTTGCGGTTCTGGTACCTACCACCATCCTCGCCCTCCAGCATTACAGGACATTCACCGAAAGACTGAAGGACTTTCCCGTTACGGTAGATTATGTAAGCCGTCTCAGAACTCCGAAGCAGGTGAAGGAAATCCAGGAAAAGATATCGTCTGGAAGGATAGACATCCTTATAGGAACCCATAAAATACTTGGTAAGGACTTTGAATTCAAGGACCTTGGGCTTCTGATAGTGGACGAGGAGCAGAAGTTCGGGGTAAGCGCGAAGGAGAAACTCCGCCAGATGAAACTCTCGGTGGATACCCTGACGCTCACGGCCACCCCCATACCGAGAACCCTTCAGTTCTCCCTTCTCGGTGCTCGGGACCTTTCAATAATTAATACCCCTCCGCCCAACAGGATTCCCGTCCAGACGGAAATAATACTTTTCAACCATGAAGAGATAAAGAGCATCCTGGACTATGAACTCAACCGCGGAGGTCAGATATTCTTCCTTCATAACAAAGTGGAGGAACTTCCTTCCATAAAGGAAATCCTGCACCGGCTTGTTCCGGATATGAGGATAGGCGTGGCCCACGGCCAGATGCCGGCGAGGGAGATGGAGGACACGATGCTGGGATTCATAAAAGGGGAATACGACCTCCTCCTCTGCACCACGATAATAGAGAACGGCCTAGACATTCCCAACGTCAACACCATAATAATCAACCAGGCCCAGAACATAGGGCTCTCTGATCTACACCAACTCAGGGGAAGGGTGGGAAGGTCCAACAGGAAGGCTTTCTGTTACCTTGTTGTCCCCCCTCTGGCGACGGTGACCGACGACGCAAGGCGACGCCTGAAGGCGATAGAGGAGTTCTCCGACCTGGGCAGCGGGTTCAACATAGCGATGCAGGACCTCGACATAAGGGGCGCCGGAAACCTTCTGGGGGCCGAACAGAGCGGTTTTATCCTGGATATGGGTTATGAAACATACCAGAAGATACTTCAGGAGGCGATGGAGGAGTTGGGAGTGGAAACGGGCATCGTCACCAAGTCGGCCAGGGAGGGATTCCGGACGGACTGCACCATAGAAACCGACCAGCCGGCCCTCATCCCTGACAGTTACATAGACATAACCGCCGAGAAGATAAGGATATACAAACAATTGGATTCGATGTCGTCAGACAGGGAGATAGACCTGATGAAAGAAAGGATGGACGACAGGTTCGGCCCGGCGCCCAAGGAGGTGGAGAATCTTCTCAATGTGGTGAAAATAAGGAATTTAGGAGGAAAACTCGGGTTTGAGAAGATAATAGTGAAGAACGGTATGATGATAATGTTCTTCATAAACGACCCGAAGTCTGCCTACTATGGTTCGGAGGTGTTCGAGAAAATACTTTCCAGAGTGAACTCCGACCCCGCCGCGTTCAATTTCAAACAGGCAGAAGGACGGCTGAAGATAGTCACGAGGGGGATAGACACCCTCGGCAAGGCGCTGGAGGTTTTGCAAAAACTCTCGTAAAAGAGTAAATTTACGGGGTAAAAAAGAAGGGAAAAGTGTCAAATCTTCTGATAGAAATAGGAAACACCGCCCTCAAGGCGGCCTGGTGTGAAGGGATGACCCTGGGAAGGTCCTACCGCTACCAGGGAGAGAAACCAGTTGACTTCATCCTCGAAATCACCGCCAGGGAAAAGCCGTTCGTCATGGTGCTTTCTTCCCAGTACGAGATATCCCCGGCCGACGAAAAGAGACTCCTTCCGGAATGTGAAAGGCTGATGATCCTGGATCCCGCCCACACGGGGGAACTTGAAAGGTACTGCCTTCCGGAGCATCTGTCATTCGACAGGGCCGCAAACATCCTTGCGGCGAGGTATTTATTTAAAGGTCAAGGATGTACACTCTTCGATCTGGGCACCACGATGACGGTTGACCTCATCTCGCCGGAAGGGGATTACGAAGGAGGGAACATCTCTCTCGGATGCCGAACCAGATTCAAGGCTCTCAACAGGTATTCCAGGTCACTGCCGCTCATAGACAACCCATCGGAGACCGTTCCACTCGGAACATCCATGCGGTCTTCCATGGAAGCGGGAGTGGTGTCGGGCATAATGTTTGAAATGGAGGGCTATATGGCACTCCGTCCGGACAACGTGGTGGTATTCACCGGAGGCGACGCGAATTATTTTGCAAAATGGATGAAAAAGCCCATATTTGTAGTTTGCAACCTGGTCCTGATGGGATTGGCCCTGTTTGCCAAAGGCTATGAAGAGAAAGTTGATAGGTAGAATCGTATTGCTTGCCGGCCTCCTTGCCGGAGGCGCGGTCCTGCATGCCCAGGAGGTGGATGGCACATACAGCGCCTTTTCCCCTTATTCGATCTACGGCGTAGGAGATATTTCCAAGGGAACCACCTCGTTCAACGCCAGTATGGCCGGGGTGGGAGTCGCCACGAGGGACAACCGTTTCGTCAACGTGGTTAATCCCGCCGCCGTCACCGCCCGCGACAGCCTGTCCGTAATGGCTGACGTTTCCCTTGCGGAAAAGAACAACTATTTTTCCCAGGGTGGAATCAACTCTTCCAACAACATCTTCAATTTCAACAATTTCGTGATATCCTTTCCTGTCTACAGGAGATATCTCGACGTTTATTTGGGGATTAAACCCTACAGCTCCGTCGGGTACAACGTTTCCCATCCCATCACCGACCCCGCGTTCATCGGCACCACTGGCAACGTGACGTACACGTCCAGGGGCAATGGTTCGGTGAACAGCCTCTATCTTGGAGCGGGAAGCCAGCTGACCAGGCACCTGTCGGTAGGAGTCGAGGGAATATACTATTTCGGGAAACTCAACAAAGCGACGGCCATGTCCTTCTCCAACACGTCGTTCCGCACCATAAACAGCGGCCACGAACTCTCCCTGAGAGGGGTGACGCTGAAGGTCGGAGCACAGATGGACATTCCGATGGGAGAGATGTCGACGATGACGGTTGGCGCCACCTACAAGCTGGGAACGAAAATCAGCGGCTATAATAAGGATTATCTCATAGCCACAATTTCTTCCGCCTCCGACACCGTCAGGTACAACAGGGACAATCTCCGCGACTATAAAGACAGGGTTAAGTTCGCCGATGAACTCGGAGTGGGGGTCAGTATGAGAGGCTCCGACAAATGGTCGGTGGAGGTAGATTACATCCGTTCGAACGCCGGACCCTGCGGATACTCCTCCGTCGTCGGCTTCAAGAACGAGTCTGAGACGGTGAAGTTCTCTTCCGGCGTGTCCCAGTCCGTCCGCGTCGGCGCTTCCTACGTTCCCAACCGCAATGACATCCGCTACTATATGAGAAGGGTGGCCTACAGGGCCGGAGCCTACTGGGACCAGGCCTATTACAAGGTCAACGGCAACAATGTAAACTCTTACGGAATAACCCTTGGGGCGTCGTTCCCCACGACTTCCGTCAACAACCCCCGCGGATCCAGGAACCACATAAACGTCGCCGTGGACCTGGGACAGAGGGGAACCAAGGACAACAATCTCATTCGGGAAAGATTTATTAACTTTACCGTCGGAGTCAACATATTTGATATCTGGTTCATAAAACCCAAATACGACTAGCATTATGAAAAAATTGATTTTGGCATTTCTCGCAGCCGCGATGGTTCTTGCAGGCGTGAACGCGTCGGCTCAGGGAAAATATGGAAAAGACAGCGCCGAATGCATCAAGTATCTCTCCTATTACAAGGATTACTTCAAGCAGAAGAGCTATGACGACGCCCTGCCCAACTGGAGGAAGGCGTTCAAGCTCTGCCCTCCTACGGCAAGCCAGAACATGCTCCTCGACGGATCCACACTGATCAGGAACCTTATCAGGTCCGAGAAGGACGCCGCCACGAGGAAGGGACTCATCGACACCCTCCTCAGTCTCCACGACATCAGGGCCCAGTACTATCCCACGTATGCTGTCACCGCGCTGAACAACAAGGGCCTTGACGCATCCAACCTGCTGAAGGACGACCCTGAGAAACTTTATTCGGTCTTCCAGGAAGTGATAGCGGCCAACAAGGAACAGACCCGTCCGAGCCTGCTTCTCCTCAATATGGACGCCACCATCAAGCGTTTCAACGAGGGCAAGCTCACCACCGACGACGTTCTCAAGACCTATGAGAACTCCCTCGCCCTGCTCGAGAAGGCACCGGTCAAGACCGACGCCGACGCTGAGCAGAGGGACAACGCCAGGTCCGATCTCGAGGGACTGTTCATCACCAGCAAGGTAGCTTCCTGCCAGGATCTCCTGGCTCTGTTCACCCCCAGGTTCGAGGCCAACCCCAACGACATGGACCTCGTGAACAACATCGTGAAGATGCTGGCCATAGCCGAGGACTGCACGGACAACGACCTCTTCCTAAAAGCGGTCACCGCGATGTATAACAACAACCCTTCGGCTTCGGCGGCCTATTATCTCTACAGGCTCAACAACTCCAGGAACAACACCGCAGCCGCAGTCAAGTATCTTGAGGAGGCCATTGAATCTCCTGAGACCGACGCCGCCACCGATGCCGGATACCTGTTCGAGCTTGCCACCGTTTCCTTCAAGAACGGCAACAACGGCAAGGCCGTCGATGCCGCCACGAGGGCTGCCAACCTCGATTCCTCCTACCTCGGAAAGAGCTACTACCTGATCGGCACGATCTGGGGCTCCACCAAGTGCGGCGGAGGATACATCGGTTCCCGCGCCCCTTATTGGGTGGCTGTTGACTACCTCCACAAGGCCAAGAGCGCCGACCCTTCGCTTACGGAAGACTGCAACAGGCTCATCGGCCAGTACAGCGCCTACTTCCCCCAGAAGGCGGAGGCCTTCATGTATGACGTCACCGACGGCCAGTCCTACACCGTTGCCTGCGGCGGGATGAGGGCCACCACGACGGTCAGAACCCAGAACTAAAAATTGGGAAAACAGGGAACATTCACCAAGATGACGGCAACCGCCCTGGCGGTTGCTTTCATCTTTTTTTCGTGCAACCGTAAACTCTCCACGGCCGACAAACTCGACCTGAACAGGACCCCTCTCCAGACCATAGACAGCATGTTTATCGTCCAGACCACCGACGGCGGCCTGCAGTTCAGGGTTGAAGCGGAGGTAATGGAAAGATATGTCACCGACACTTCCTCCTATGAGAAATTCCCGTTGGGGGTGGAACTCTACGGCTACAACGAAGAGGGTCTCCTCGAGACCATGATCCTGGCCGACGACGCCCTCCACGAGCAGGGAAACAAGGGTAAGTATGAAATATGGTCCGCCTTCGGGAACGTGGTGATTCAGAATATATTGAAAAGGGAGACAATGGAGACGGACACGATATTCTGGGACAGGCAGAAGGGGGAGATATACACCGACTGCTACGTAAGGCTGTATTCCCCGGACGGATTCATGCAGGGAGTGGGGATGCGGTCGGACGAAAGGGCGAGGAATTCCATCATCTACAAACCTTTCGACAGTTTCGGGATCGTTGGCAGGGACACGACGGCCGTTGTCATTGATTCCGTGAATTTTATAGGGCCCTTTCTTAAAAAATAGTGATTGTTTTTCGAAAAATACTTATCTTCGCAGCCCAATTATAAAACAGACAGAAATTAAAAGTTGATTCAGATATGGCGGTACTTGAAAAAATCCGTGTCAAATTCGGCCTTGCGGCATCCATAATAATCGCACTCGGCCTTCTCTCCTTTATCATCGACCCCAGCGAACTTCTCTCCGCTGTGAACAACATGTCCTCCAAGAACGACGTCGGCGAGATCGCCGGAAAGGCCATCCCCTACACCGATTTCAGCGAGAGCGCGGACAAATATTCCAGGATCAGCGAGATAGTTTCCGGGACCTCCTCCCACACCGAACAGGAGCAGGAGCAGATAAGGAACAGCGCCTGGCAGTCGTTCATTGACAAATACCTGTTCATCAAGAACGCGAAGGCTGCAGGCATCAACGTCGGCGACGACGAGGTCGTCAACCTCACGACCGGCGACATGGTGAGCCCCATCATCTCCCAACAGCCTCTCTTCTACGACGAAAGCGGCAAGTTCTCCCCTGAAAGGGTATCGCAGTTCGTCCAGAACATAGCCACCGACCAGACCGGTGACCTCAAGCTGTTCTGGAACTGGCTCCAGACCTCCGTCTACACAGAGGCCTTCTACGACAAATACTTCTCCCTTTTCTCGGCCAGCAACTTCCAGACTCCTTTGATGAAGAACAGGCTTGTGGAGGAAAGCAACACCACCAACGACGTCGATTTCGTGATGGTCCCCATCCCGTTCGAAAGGGACACCACCATAGTCGTTACCAAGGACGAGATCCGCGACTACTACAAGAACCACAAGGACTTCTTCCGCCAGAGCGCTTCCCGCGACATTGAATACGTCGTCTTCGAGGTCAAGCCCTCCGACGCCGACATTGCCGCCGCCGAGGCCGGAATGAACGAGGCCTACGAGGAATTCAAGGCCACGGACAACCTCAAGACCTTCCTATCCAGGAACTCCGAGTCCTCCTATTCCACCTATTGGTACAAGGCCGGAGACCTGGTTCCCGTCAACAAGGAAATCGATGAGTTCGTCTTCGGAAACAACCCTGCCGGCACCTCCCCCATATACACCGCCAACAACGTGTACTATGCGGCTCGCGTGATGGACACCAAGATGATACCCGACTCCGCTTATGTCAGGCACATCCTTCTTCAGGGAGAAGGCGTTGACAAGATTGCCGACAGCCTTGTCACCGTCCTTGCCAAGGGAGAGAACTTCACGAACCTCGTTTCCGAATACTCCGCGGACAAGAATTCCGCCTATGACGGAGAACTCGGATGCATCGGCTGGCTTACCCAGAACTATATGATTCCAGGCTTCGAGTCGGTCATCACCGCCAACACCGGCAAGCCTTTCGTCCTCAAGACCCAGTACGGCACCCACGTCGTAGAGGTTGTCAAGAAGACCGCTCCCATCCAGAAGAAGCAGGTTGCGATCCTCTCCAAGACCGCCCTTGCAAGCAAGGAGACCTTCAACGACTATTATTCCCAGGCCAACAGGCTCGCAACCCTTTCCGCCGGGAAACTTGAGAACTACAAGAAGGCCGTCGACTCCCTCGGGGTTTATTCCCATACCATGCCCGGCATCACTGAGGCCACCTCTTCCTACGGTGCCATCGACCATGCCAAGGAGGTCACCCGCTGGGCGTTCGACAACAAGCCCGGAAAGGTGTCCAACATCATCACCGTGGACAACAACTACTTCTTCGTGGTGGCCGTCGACGGGGCCCACAAGGAAGGCATCGCCCCCCTCCAGGAAGTTGCAACCAACATTTCCGACCGGCTCTATGCCGACAAGGCGAGCGTGAAGAATGCCGAGAGGGTTGCCGAAAAGATAGCGGGCCTCACCGACCTCGAGACCATCGCCGATACCCTCCACACCACCATCAGCAACATCCCCGCCCTTACCTTCTCCTCCCTCCAGGGACAGACTACCGATCCCAGGTTTGCCGGCGCGGTGAGCGTCGCCCCTCTCAACGAGGTCTGCGGCCCGGTCCCCGGCATAGTCGGAGCCTATGTCTTCAGGGTGAACGGCCGCGATACGGGAACCTTCTTCACCGAGGAGGATGCCAAGAACATGGCCGACCGTTACCAGACCTATGACACCCAGATGCTTCTGCCGGTTATGATGCAGGACGCCGACGTCAAGGACAACAGGGCGAGGTTCTTCTAGAATCAAATTTTTTTCATATCTTTCGGAGGTGCCGGTTTCGGTGCCTCCGATTGTTTTTTATGTCCTTATCCAAAAGAAAAGTATATGAGAACCAAGAGATTATCATATAAGCATCCTGTGGCGGTGCTGTTTGCGGTTTTGTTCATATATGGCAATACAGTGGCACAGGACCTCTCGTCATTTACGCTGCCCACACCCTGGAGCGCCGAGGCCCTGGCCGCGGAAGTGCCGCTGAACGAATATCCCCGTCCCCAGATGGTTCGCGGAGAATGGCTTTGCCTGAACGGGCTCTGGGACTACGTCGGCGGTCAGGACGCCCCTTCCGCCCAAGAGGCCGTCAAAGTACCTTCTTTTAATGGGAAGACGGAGAAGATAAGGGTTCCGTTCCCCGCGGAATCCGACCTTTCCGGAATAAAGCGCAAACAGGAGATAAACCTGTGGTACCACAGGACCTTCGAGATTCCGGGCAATTGGAAGGGAAAGGACATACTTCTGCACTTCGGAGCCGTCGACCACGAAGCGGTTGTGTTCGTGAACGGGAAGAAGGTAGGTTCTCATAAAGGCAGTTACGATGCCTTCTGTTTCAATATTACGGAATATCTGAGAAAGGGAGGGAACGATCTCGTGGTGGCGGCCTATGATACCAACGACGGCCGCACCCCCTGCGGCAAGAACGGGGAGCGCGGCGACTACACCTGGAATTCCGGGATATGGCAGACCGTGTGGCTTGAGCCGGTGGAAAAGGTGCATGCCACGTCCCTGCGCCTGATTCCGGACGTGGAGAACAAACGCCTGGAAATCACCGTTTTCAGCGATGCCGGAGCGTCCGTTGAGGCGGAAGCGTTCGCAGACGGAGTCCGTGTGGCGGGAGGAAAGGGCGAAACCAACTCGAAATTCTACCTGTCCCTCAGGGACGTCCGTCTTTGGAGTCCTGACGACCCGTTCCTTTACGACCTGAAGATACGGCTGTCGGACCGCAAGGGAAAGGTAAGTGATGAGGTGGTCTCGTATTTCGGAATGCGATCCTGCTCCCTCGGGAAGGTGAACGGCATAATGCGCCCCCTTCTTAACGGGGAGTTCGTGTTCCAGCTGGGCCCCCTGGACCAGGGATACTGGCCGGACGGAGTCTTTACCGCCCCCACCGACGAGGCCCTCGCCTATGACATCAAACTTGCCAAGAGGGCTGGTTTCAACCTGATCCGCAAACACATAAAGGTGGAGCCGCAGCGCTGGTACTACCATTGCGACAAGATGGGCCTGATGGTCTGGCAGGACATGCCCAACATCTGGGAGCCCGACGGCGCAGATTCCCTGGCGGTCCGAAACGAATTCCGCCGCGAATGGAAGGTGATAATGGAACAGCATATGAGCTGTCCCAGCATTGTAACCTGGGTGCCTTTCAACGAGAACTGGGGCGCCTTCGACGTAAAGGAGATCACGGACGAGACAAAGGTTTTCGATCCTACCAGATGGGTGAACGGGAACACCGGCTACAACTATGCTCCGCGTTACCGCAAGGCATACGGCGACCCCGGTAACGGCGATTTCATGGACATCCACACCTATGGACGGATAACGCCCAGGGATATGCCGAAACCGTCGGAAACCAGGGCTGCTTCGCTTGGGGAGTTCGGCGGAAAAGGAATGTTCGTCCGCGGCCATATGTGGCCGGTACGCAACGACGCCTATGAGATGATGACATCATCCAAACAGCTTACGGACACCTATGTCTACCTGCTGAGCGAAGTGGAGCAGATGATGAAGTATTTCGGCCTTTCCTGCGCCATCTACACCCAGACCACCGACCTGGAACACGAGGTGAACGGCCTGGTGACCTTTGACCGCGCCGTGGAGAAGATGGACATTTCCAGGGTGTATGAAATAAACCGGGACGTCATAGCGACATCCCGGGAAATCAAGTAAACTGCATCACCATTCTGTCTGAAGGCGGATGTCGGCCGAGGAGGCTCCCACCATCACCGTGGGAAGCCCTTCAGGAATGACGAACCTGTTCTGCGTTTCGCTCCAATAGCGGAGGTCTTCGCGTCTCAGGGGGACAGTGACAGTTTTGGTTTCTCCCCTCTTCAGATGAACCCTCCTGAAGCCGCGAAGCTCCTTGACGGGGGCCTTGCCTTCATATTCCGGCAGGCGGACATAGACCTGGGCGACCTCGTCCCCGTCGTATTTGCCGGCATTCTTCAGGGTAAATGTCACATCTACGTTCTCCCCGCGATCCCTTACCTTGAGGTCTGAATACTTGAAAGAGGTATAGCTCAGACCGAAACCGAAAGGATACAGGACGTCGCCGTCGAAGTATTTGTAGGTGCGTTTGGTTATGTCGTAATCCCCGAAGTCCGGAAGGTCTTCGATCCGGTTGTGGCAGGTGACGGGAAGCCTTCCGGCGGGATTGTAGTCACCGAAGAGGACCTCTGCGACGGCGGTTCCACCCTTTTCGCCGGGATACCAGGCATTGACGATAGCCGGGATGTTCTTGTCTTCCCATAATATTGACATCGGGCTTCCGGCGACAAGGACCAGGACGATGTTGGGGTTGACCCTGTTGAGTTCGCGCAGGAACTCCTGCTGGTCTTCCGGCAGGGTTATGAAATCACGGTCCTTGCCTTCCCTCTCGATGGTCTTGTTGATGCCCATCACGGCAATCACCACGTCGCTCTTCGCGGCCATTTCCCCGGCCTTTCCGAAAAGGGCGAGCCGGTCCTGTTTCGCTGTCACGGGCGGTCTCCAGCTCAGCCTCGCGATGGAATAATCACGGTCGTTCCAATATTCGGCCACGATCTTGTACCTGTGTCCCGCCTCGAGAGTCTTGGAGAAGGCATCAGCCCGTACGGAATGGCCCCTCCAGGCATCGATAACCAGTTCATCCTCGAACCAGACACGGCAGCCATCGTCGGACGTGAAGTTGAATTCATATTCTCCCGATACGGAAGGACAGAGGTCTCCTGTCCACCGTATGCTTACCGGCATCTCCGGAAGATGCGGGTCCGGCGGCTGGTTCTGCGGTTCGAAATTGATCCAGCCATCGGTCCTTACATAGGGTTCACCCTTAAGCTCCCGCCCGGCATAATACTCGGCCTTCAGGCCGTCCGGAAAGAACTCCGGGGAGATGATTTCCATCCCGTCTACGGAGGATTTCCAAGGGGCGTAATACACCTTGATATCCTTGCCTGCAGCATCCGTTATGCCTTCCAGGATGGACACAGGATCCGAAACGGGCATTCCGCTGTAGTCCCCGAACTCACAGGACCCGGCGTTGATTCCAACCACAGCGACAGACTTCACTTTCCCTTTTTTCAGGGGAAGCAGGTTCCTGTCATTCTTCAGGAGGACGATGGATTCTCTTGCCATCTGAAGGGCGATTTCCTGGTGTTTCTCGCTGCCGATGACATCAGGGGAGATTTTGGTATATGGATTATTTTCTCCGGAATCGAAGATGCCGAGGCGCATCCTGGCGGTCAGTATGCGTCCCGCCGCCCTGTCTATGTCGGCGTCGGTGACCATCCCCAGTTCATAAGCCCTCTTCAAAGGCTTGACATAGTAATTGTCCCCGCATTCGAGGTCCAAACCGGCCTGCAGGCACAGGGCCGCAGCCGTTTCAGGCCTCTTTACGAACTTATGGGCCGTGAGAACCTGGACTACCCCGCCGCAGTCGGAAACCACATAGCCGTCAAATCCCCAGTCTTCCCGCAGGACCTTGGTGAGCAGCCAGGGATTGCAGGAGCAGGGAATGCCGTTGATGGCATTGTAGGCGGCCATTATCGAGGCAGCGTGTCCCCTGCGGACAAGGGCCTCGTAGGCCGGAAGATAATACTCCCTCAGTTGTTTCTCCGGAACGACCACGTCGCAGAGATGGCGGTTATGCTCCTCGTTGTTCGCCGCGAAATGCTTCGGTGTTGAAACGACCTTGAGGTACCTCGGATCATCTCCCTGGAGCCCCCTTACGAAGGCGGTTCCCATCTCTCCGGTCAGGAACGGATCCTCTCCGTAGGTCTCCGGAGTCCTTCCCCAGCGGGGATCCCTAGCCATATTTACAGTAGGGGACCAGAAAGTCAGCACGTCGGAGTAAAACAATGTCTGGAGTTTTCCCTGGTCGAGCTCGTTCCACCTTGCTCTCGCCTCGTCGGAGATGGCCGTGGAGACCTTGAGCATCAGATCGGGATCCCAGGAAGAAGCCAGTCCTATGGCTTGGGGGAAAACTGTGAACCGTCCGGGACGGACGACACCGTGCAGGGCCTCGTTCCCGTGGTAATACTTGTCAATTCCGAGTCTGGAATTAGCCGGTGAAGTGGACCGCATAAGGTCAATTTTCTCATCGACGGTCATCCTGCCGAGGAGGTCGGCCACCCTTTCCGGTATGGAAAGGCTCTCATCCTGGTAAGGAAGTTTCTGTGCTCCCGCCCGGTTCTGTCCGAAAAGGAACAGGGCAGAAATTATGCAAAGGGAGACAAAAGATTTTTTCATATTATTGAACGATGATTATTTCCATTCATAGACCTTGATCCAGTCAACCTTCAGTTCGGAAGGCAGCTGTTCCGGATGGGTAACCTTTTTTGCTCCTTGGCATCCGGGTTCTCCGCCTTGGAACTGGTTGGACAGGATAATGAAGAAGGGTTGGTCTGCCCAGGGAAACTGATTCTCCTTACCTTCAACCCTTGGATAAGTAAATGATTTCACGTTGTTCGTGAAAAAGCATACACTGTCCCTGTAAACTTCCGCGGCATAGACGTTCCAGTCATTGAGGTCTATTTCAGCTTCTGCATAATGCCGCGGGTTTTGGGAATCGACATTCACCGTATAATCGGAGTGGATCGTCTGATGGACGAAGGGTTCGAAGCCATAATGTTCCATGATGTCGATTTCTCCACAAAGGGGCCACGGGGAATCGTTGTCCGGCATCAGCCACAAGGCCGGCCAGAACCCGTCGGTGCTGCTGAATTTTGCCCGAATTTCAAATCTGGCAAGCTGGAAGGATTTCTTCCCTTTGCTCCACACACCCCCGGTGACGAAAGCAGTCGTATCCCCACCGGAGCCGTCATTGACCTTTCCAAGCAGGACGAGATTCCCGTCCTCGATATAAGCCAGGTCCGGCCTCTTGGACATCATGTCATCCCAAGGGTCCGGTCCTTTCCTGATTCTGGACCATACGGTTTCGTCGATGGCCTGACCGTCGAAATTTTCCATCCACACAAGGGACCAGCCTTCTTTATGTGAACAGCCGCAGGCAAGGAAAAGCACCAAAACTGCGAAGAAAAGACGTTTCATGGCGTTTCATAATTATTGGAAGAGGAAGGGCGCTGTCCAAATATATGAATAATACGCTGAAACTCCAAGGGTGACAAAGACTTCGCTGTCACCTTTCCAGGATCAGCAGTATCGGCCGGTGGTCGCTGACGCCGCCGTTGTAACGGGGGCCGGTGTAGGTGCGCAGGGGCTTGTCTCCGGAGTGGGAACGGTCCTGTTCGGTCAGGAAGGGAGGATTCGGGATAATCAGCTTGGGCCCTCGTTTCAGCAGGCCGGGGCTTATGAAGCAGAGGTCGATCATCTCCCATTTTCCGTTGAACCGGATGGTGCCCTCACCCTCGTCTGGTTTCATCAGGTGCAGGAGTCCGTTTCCTGTAAGGCGCTTGAAAAGAGGATTGTCCGGGGTGTCGTTGAAGTCCCCTATAGCCACGATGTTCCTGTCGCCGTTCCGGCGTAGAGAGTCTGCCAGGGAACGCAGCCTTTCAACCGCGGCCTCCCGTCTCCAGGAGGTTTCCCCTCCGCCGTATTTCGACGGATGGTGGTTCACCAGAACCGTGACCGTATCCCCGGTTGCCCTGTGCCTTAACTTGACCCTGAGGATATCCCTGGTCCTGAGGTCCTTTACCTCGGCCACAACCCGGCAGGCCCCAGATTCAAGGGTGTCGAAGACGGCCTTCCTGTACAGCAGTGCCACGTCGATTCCCCTTCTGTCCGGAGAATCATAATGAATGAAACCGTACCCGTATTTTTTCAGGAGGTCTCCCTGAACCAGCCTTCTGACGACAAAGGCATTCTCCACCTCCGCCACCCCCACTATATCAGGGAGTTTTCCATAAATATCTGAAATCCAAAGGATTGTTTTTGCCGCACCGAGACATTTCCGGTAAAACTTCGTCTTGGTCCAATGCCGATCTCCCATCGACGAGAACTCCAGGTCTGAGTCGCCGGTCCCTTCATCGCGGTAATCGAAGAAATTCTCAAGATTCCAGAACAGCAGAAGCGTCTGCCCGGGGTCTCCTTCCGGCATCGGTCCCAGCAAAGACAGGATAAGGAAAAGAAGTGTTTTCATAGCTCGGGAAAGATAGGAAATCCCCGGAGCGATAATGAAAAGAAAGACGAAACCGTAATAAAATTCGCAAATAATATTGCTATTTTTGCAATGATAAAAGATAAATCTTCATGTCCCTTAAATGCGGTATCGTCGGACTGCCCAACGTCGGCAAATCGACCCTGTTCAATTGCATAAGTTCAGGAAAGGCCCAGAGCGCCAACTTCCCTTTCTGCACCATAGACCCCAACCTCGGTTCCACCAACGTCCCCGATAAGAGGCTTGAAGTCCTCACGGACCTCTGCCATCCCAGGCGTACCGTTCC
Organism: Bacteroidales bacterium; assembly: GCA_017427885.1. GTDB lineage: Bacteria > Bacteroidota > Bacteroidia > Bacteroidales > UBA932 > Cryptobacteroides. Next base: position 459,633 of record JAFRRW010000011.1, on the reverse strand, counting down.
CGCCACGGTCGACATCGTGGACATCGCCGGCCTCGTGAAGGGTGCCAGCAAGGGCGAAGGCCTGGGCAACCAGTTCCTCGGCAACATCCGCGACACCGATGCCATCCTTCACGTCCTGAGGTGTTTCGACGACGGTAACGTGGTGCACGTGGACGGAAGCGTAGATCCGGTGAGGGATAAAGAGATCGTCGATGCGGAACTTCAGATCAAGGATCTCGAGACGGTCGAGAACCGCCTGGCGAAACTTCGCAAGATGGCCACGACGGGCGGGGACAAGGACGCGAAGAAAATGGTGGCCCTCCTGGAGAGGTACAAGGAGGCCCTGGATCAGGGAAAATCCTGCCGTACGGTCGCCCTTGACAACCCCGAAGAGGAAGCCTTCGCCCATGATATGTTCCTCCTCACCAACAAGCCCGTGATGTATGTATGCAACGTGGACGAAGCATCGGCCGCGACAGGCAATGCCTATGTCGAAGCAGTCCGTGGGGCGGTGAAGGACGAGGACGCCGAGATTCTCGTCATCGCCGCCAAGACGGAGGCGGAGATCGCCGAGATAGAGGACTATGACGACAGGCAGCTGTTCCTCGAAGAGCTTGGCCTTGAAGAGTCCGGAATGGTCCGTCTGATCCAGGGAGCCTATCACCTGCTGGGCCTCCAGACTTTCTTTACCGCAGGAGAGGACGAATGCCGCGCCTGGACGATCAGGAAGGGAGACAAAGCCCCTAAGGCGGCCGGAGTGATCCATTCGGATTTTGAAAGGGGCTTCATCCGCGCGGAAGTCATAAAATACGAGGATTTCGTGCATTACAAGTCTGAAGCCGCGGCACGGGCAGCCGGAAAACTATACACGGAAGGCAAGGAATACGTGGTCGAGGACGGCGACGTAATGCACTTCCTTTTCAACGTGTGACGATTGTTTTTGTCGGAGGATTTTATAAATTTGTAAACCATACTGCTGAAACGTAAACCAAATAACCACACATAATTATGAGCATGAAAGAAAAGATCCAGGAGAAATTCAAGACCTTGTTCGGAGAAGGTGGCGAGGTGTTCGCCTCCGCCGGCCGCATCAACCTCATCGGCGAGCACACCGACTATAACGGCGGATACGTGTTTCCCGGGGCCATCGACAAGGGTTTAATGGCAAAGATCAAACTGAATGGAGGAAAGAAGGTCCGCGCCTTCTCCCTGGATTATGACGAGTTCTGCGAGTTCGGCCTGAACGAAGAAGACAAACCGGCCCAGGCCTGGGCGAGGTACATCTTCGGAGTGTGCCGGGAAACTATCAAGCGTGGAGGCAAGGTCGAGGGCTTCGACACCGTTTTCGCCGGCGACGTTCCCCTTGGAGCAGGCCTCAGTTCTTCTGCCGCCCTTGAAAGCACGTTCGCCTTCGCGATAAACGAACTCTTCGGCAACGGTATAGACAAATTTGAACTTGCGCGCATCGGCCAGTCCACCGAACACAACTACTGCGGTGTGATGTGCGGCATAATGGACCAGTTCGCCTCCCTGTTCGGCAAGAAGGGCAGCCTGATCCGCCTCAACTGCAAGACGATGGAATACAAGTATTTCCCCTTTGACCCGAAGGGATACAAGCTTGTCCTCATCGATTCCTGCGTGAAACATGAACTCGCCTCCTCCGCCTACAACAAGAGGCGCACCTCCTGTGAGAACGCCGCTGCGGCCATCAGGAAGAACCATCCCGACGTGGAATTCCTGAGTGACGCAAAGAGGCTCTGGTTGGAAGAGGTACGTGATGAGATTCCCGAGGAGGATTTTCTCAGGGCAGAATATGTCATCGGCGAGGTCCAGAGAGTCCTCGACGTGTGCGACGCCCTCGAGAGGGGAGACTATGAGACCGTCGGCGAAATGATGTACCAGACCCATTTCGGAATGAGCCGCCTCTACGAGGTGAGCTGCGAAGAACTCGACTTCCTCAACAAGATGGCCCGCAAGTGCGACGTCACCGGCTCCCGCGTCATGGGAGGAGGTTTCGGAGGCTGCACCATCAACCTCGTCAGGGAAGAACTCTACGACACCTTCATCAAGAAGGCTGTCGACGAGTTCAAGGCTAAGTTCGGCCACGCCCCCAAGGTTTATGACGTCGTGATCAGCGACGGTGCTCGTAAGGTAGAATAATTTGATAATCAAATAATTATGGAAGAAATAAAGAAAAAAGGGAATCTTTCCGACCTTTGGAAGAAAGAGGACTGGCTTTCCGTATGGATCGGATTCATAATCATCGCCGTCGGAGCCGTCGCCGTCCTTACCAAAGCCTTTGACTTCAGCGCCCTCAAGTTCTCGACCTGGGGATTCGGCGAGACAGCCAAAGCGACGCTTTCGGCCCTCGGAGCCCAGTTCACTACCTGGGAGTTCTGGCGCAAGACCATCATCACCGTCCTTACCCTGGGAATCCTCTTCTCCATAGGAGTAAAACTTCAGGGAGAGAGCCTCAAGAAGTTCATCCCGGCGTTCATCGTGATATTCCTCATCGCCGTGGTCGTCCGTCTCGTCAGCGCCGAGTTCACACTCAACCGCTACCTTGAATGGGCCTTCTGGGCCTTGCTCATCGGCCTCCTGATATCCAACACCGTCGGTGTTCCCGAGTGGCTGAAACCAGCCATCAGGACCGAGTTCTATATCAAGACCGGTCTGGTTATAATGGGATTCAGCGTCCTGTTCGCCAACATCGCCAAGTTCGGCCTCTACGGCCTCGGAATCGCCTGGGTGGTCACTCCTATCGTGATCCTCTTCATGTGGTGGTTCGGAACGAAGGTGCTCAAGATCGGAAACAAGCCTCTCGTGATCACCATGGGTGCGGCCACATCCGTCTGCGGTACCTCGGCGGCCATAGCCACCGGCGCGGCCTCCGAGTGCAAGAAGGAGGATCTTTCCCTGACCATCACCATCTCCATCATTTTCACGATCATAATGATGGTCCTGGAGCCCCTCATCCTCAAGGCCTGCGGCACTCCCGAGATAATGGCCGGTTCACTCATCGGAGGAACCATCGACTCCACCGGAGCCGTTGCTGCGGCGGGAAGCGCCTTCGGAAGCGGTTCCGTCGCCGAGCAGAGCGCCGTCCTCGTGAAGATGATCCAGAACATCCTCATAGGATTCATCGCCTTCTTCGTGGCCCTTTACTTCGCCACCCGCGTCAACAAGACCCCCGGAACGAAGGTGGGCGCCGGAGAGATCTGGAGAAGGTTCCCGAAGTTCATCATCGGTTTCTTCGTGGCCTCCCTCGTGGCTTCCTTCATCTTCCTTCCCCTCGTTGGCGGAGGAGACGTTTCGGCCATCAACAAGGTGCTCGACCAGTACAAGAACTGGTGCTTCGTCCTGGCATTCACCAGCATCGGCCTGGATTCCAATTTCCGCGACCTAGCCAAGCACATGCAGGGCGGCAAGGTCCTCTGGCTCTACATCGCCGGACAGACCTTCAACATTGTCCTCACCCTTGCGGTCGTGTGGCTGCTGCTCAGCGGCACCCTGTTCCCCGTTCCCGACATCGCCACCTTCAAGTAATGGCGCCGGGCATCTGGAAGAAAATATACAAAGTGGCTACAATCCTCGTGGTTGCGGCCACTTTGGTTCTTTCAATATATATAATGGCACACAAGCTGGGTCTCTCGGATTCCCTTGATTTCGGAGCCGGGGCCTACTACTATGCCGACATCCCCAATTTTGAAGAGATAATACCGGACACTCCCGTCAGGACCGGACCTCCCCTATGGGTTTATATAGTGCTGTTCCTCGGTTGGGGTTACCTGATGTACCGGCTTTGGGTTTGGATAGACAAGAAATGAAACTTCATTGCATAGACTGCGGTCTTCCCTTCGAAGCGGAAGTTTCCGGTTCGGTGAATGTCCGGGAGCATCCGGAGTTGAAAGAGAAGGTACTGGACGGCTCCCTTTTCATGGAGACCTGTCCCCATTGCGGCAGGGTGAACCTCCTCGGCCAGGCGTTGCTCTACAACGATCCCGACCAGAAGATCCTTATGTGGCTGCTGCCGGAAGAGAACGGGACCCGCAACGTCGAGGCGTCAATAAAGGCGGCGATCGCGGGAAGCGACCCGGCGCTGCTGGAGGGATACACCACCCGCATCGTCCGTACGGCTGGGGACCTTATGGAAAAGGTGAAGATATTCGATTCGGGACTGGATGACCTTGTGATGGAACTGTGCAAGCACGTCACGAAACTGGAACTGGCCGGAGATGAAAAAGACAAGGCCAGGCTTCAGGCCATAAGCAAAGCCCCGTTCAAGTTCTTCCGTCTCGACGGCCCGGACAACGACATCGAATTCACCTACCCTCTCGATGGCAGGATGGTAGGCGCCCGGGTGGGATTCAATGTCTATGAGGACTGCGCGGGCATCGTCTCCCGCAATCCTTCGATGCGCCCTTCCGACCCGTTCCAGGTAATCGACTCCGTTTGGGTCGGGAGGTTCATAGGGTAGATACGCTATTATTCCTGGAGGAGACCTCCCCATAAGCGAGCATTGCGGCGGCAGCCGTGTATCTGGGAGCGTTGGGGAGGTCTCCTCCGGAAAGGAGCGGAAATCCAACTAAATATCAACTGAGAACAGGAAGCCGAAGTACCAGTCTTTGGCGTCTGAGCCGAGGTTTTTCATAAGGGTCGAGGCGGAGCCGCCGTTGCGAGCGACACGCACGCCGAGGCGGGAATCGTAGGGGACCCAGAGCAGGTTGGAGAGGTGGACGGCCAGGTCAGCGCCGACGCTCCAGAGGTTGTGTCCCGCATCCTTCATTACGAGGTATGATGGATATTTCAGCAGGGTGAAGTCGGCGAAGGGGGTAAATTCGAAGTTCCTTATATAAGCCACCGGGCCGAGGAAACTCCAGTCGACGGGAGCGAAGGGGAGGGCATAGTCGAAGGTAAATTTCGCCTGTGTGGGGCAATAACGGCTCATTATGGAGCCGACGTTCGACCCTTCGAAGCCCCTCGGCCGTACGGACACCGTGTTTTCGTAATAAGGGGCGTATTCCTTTGTCTTGAACTGGGCCAGGGCGGTGAGTTTGATGCCGTGGGTGTCCATCAGGCCGGGAAGGTATCCGTAAGAATACCCATAGAAGGTCGGGGCGAAGCTTCCCATCATGAAGACGTGGGAGCGGAAGCCGGCTTCCAGGCCAAGTCCGAGCCTCGGGTATATCCGGGAAGAAGGAACCGGGAGTACCGAATACCATCTCACTGAAGCCGAAAGGCAGGAGAAGGTCTTGTTCAGGCAGCCCACGGTACGATAGCTGGGCTTTTCTATGGCATATTCTTCTTCTCCGGAGGGAATGACATACACCGCGTAACGGTTGTCATACCAGTCGTTGCTCATCGTCAGTTCCGCCGAGGGGATAAGCCCCCGCCGCCATCCTCCTGATGAGAAATTGAGCGGAACATAGGCCTGCAGGGACCCTAAAAGAAGGGGCTTGCCCAGTTGCTCCACGTGGTATCTTACGATTTCAGCCCCTTCCTGCAACTTGAACAACTGTCTTTCGACGGAAAAAGCGTCCCTGTCGTTGATGTCGAAAGAGAGCTTGAAAGCGACCGGCAGTCCGGTGTAATTGTATCTAAGATGGCCGGAATGATGGGAATCGTGCCAGGAATACCCTACCTGACCGTAGGAAGTTCCGAGGTCGCTCTGGAAGAAGGCCGAGGCGCCAAGGGAGGCCACCTCGTAGAATTCGTCTCCGGCAAGGGAGGAGACATTGTCGAAATCGGCGTAGAACGGGGTCCAGGAATGGACGTGGAATAGCCTCGTGGCCCTTGAATAACGCTTGGGTGCGGAAATCTCCGCAGGGGTGGAATCTTCCACGGCGAGGGTCCTTTCCTGTGCGGAAAGGGTTTCGGCAACTGGATATGTATGATGACCGGAGGGATCTGCGGCCTTGACCGGGAGGTCCCCAAGGGAGGCTTTCCTTAAGGTCTGACCCTTCGGGGTAAGGGCGGAGTAATAAAGGGTGTCGGCTTGGGAAAGCCATGGGTCGGTCGCCCCATATTTTTCATTGGTCAATTGATTCAAAGAGAGACCGTCGAGGGAGAGAAAATACACCTGGTCGGTGCCGTCCCTGTCGGAGGTGAAGAGGAATCCGTCTCCATCGGGCAAGCTTGCGCCACGGATCTGGTGGATCTTGTACGGCCGGGAATCGACAACAGGAACGAAGTTCCCGTTTTCAACGGCATATATACCCATCCCTTCATCGGTAAGGCCCGTTGCAAACAGCCTCTCTCCGGAAACGACAGGTTCCACCAGCTGGATTTCACCGGGAGCCTTCACCCTGCCGGTCCGTTCCCCGTCCCGGGAGAACCGCACCAACGCCGAGCCTCCTTCCGTGGGATATTCCACCGCATAGACACATCCGTCAGGAGCGGCGGCAGGATTGTAGAACCTTCCCTTTTTCGTGAGGTTGAAAACCTTCCTTCCCTTGCCGTCAGGCTCCATATATCTTATCCTCGAGTCCGCGGCGAGGTCCCACCTGGGGTTGGGTATGCTCTCGCTCCAATACAGCCTTTTACCGTTAGAGGAAAGTTTCGAAGCGGAAGCGGAAAACGGCCGGACCTTGCCGGCACTTCCGTCGGGACAGACCTTCACCAAGGTGGGGTTTTGGGCGAGACCGGAAAGGATTGACCATTGTCCTGAAGTGCCTGAGTATGTGTAGAAAAGCCGTTCTCCCCTTACAGCCTCATCCCCTTCGGAGAAGGGCCTTCTGAGGGCGTCTTCTGCAGCCCACATTCCCTGATAGGAGTCCATAAGGTCCCTCCAGGTCTTCCGGAGATTCTTTCCGGAGGCCTGCTTGACGGTCTTGGGGAGAACCCCCGCGGCGAGGAAACCCCTGGTGTTCGAGAGATATCTTTTCGTGAAAAGGGAGTCCCCGTAGAAATGCCTCATTCCGGCAATCGTCAGATATCCGTGGACATAGTAGTTGGGAGCATATTTATTCTGCGATCCCCATCTCCATTGATACCAGTCCCTTTTGTCTCCTGTGTCGAAGGCCATCCTATTAAATGCCAGGAAATCCGCCTCGCGGCCCCTGCCGAAACAGGATAGCCCGGTTTCGGCTACCACGGCGTCGCCCTCCAGGAATGCGATGTTGGGATAAAGGCCAACCCAAAGGCCTTCAGAGAGTTCCCCGAGCAGGTAATGGGCCGCTCCGCGTCCTGCCTGAAGCTGGGCCGCGTGCCGTCCCTCGTGTATGGCCAACTGTTTCTCCCACTTGAGCAAGGAGGGATTGTCCGCCTCATAGACCGTGTAGAGTTCCATCCCCCGCGGGAGCCATCTCACCATTCCGTTCGCCAAGGCGGTGAAGGGGTGGAGTAGGACAGGCATCTTTCCCTTGAACTTACCGTTAGGGACAAACCCGCAGGAACGGGATACCGGAATCCTCCACTGTTCCAGGGCCCCTGCATATATCCGAGAAAGGGAATCCAAGCCCTCGGGGAAGATTATCCTGTAGTTCTGTGTGTCCGATGAAAACCAGTTGATTCCCGAGGGGTCCTCGCCCGTGGAATAGAACTGCGCGCGAACCTTTCCGGGGAAGGCGGACAGGGCGGCGAGAACGGTCAGCGAGGCGAGGATTCTGAGTCTCATTTCGGGCGTTTGAATATGGTGCGAAATTAACTATAATTTCTTACTTTTGTAACTGCCATGCGGCAGTAGTCTCGAATATATGCGGCCATTCCTTAAAATATCATTTGAACACATAGCCTTTTGTCTGGGGGTCATATTTATTTTGGCCGGATGCGGAGGCAGGAAGGCCGCCAGGGGACCTGCACCTTCGGTCCGGGCCTTCCCGATGCCGGCCGACGTCCCCACAATGATAGTTTCGCAGGACGAGAAAATCGAGTGGATGGCGGGTCATTATTGGGACAGGCTCCTCGACACGACCGGAGTGTGGGTCTGCGATACGACCTATGTCAACGGAGTCCGCAAGGACGATGTCGAGGAGCAATTCGGAATCTGGGTTTCGATGATAGAGAACCTGCTGCCCCTCCCGAAGGCCGCCAGGGCCTCCTCCCACCTTTTCGAATCGGTGCAGGCCTTCGATGCCGTCCGTCCGGAAACCAATGTTTTCAAGGAAATCTGCAGCCTTTCGAGGAAATATTTCTACGACCCCAATTCCCCGGCCCGCAACGAGGACATCTACCTTCCTTTCGTTGAGAAGGCGGCCGTAAGTCCCTCCGTACCGGATTCCCTGAAGCCGTCACTGAAATGGGAGGCCCATTTCTGCTCCCTGAACAGGACTGGCACGGTGGCCGCGGACTTCTCTTTCAGGGAGAAAAACGGCCGGACGCGCACCCTTCACGGCACCAAGGCGGACAGGACTCTTCTGATATTCTCGAATCCCGGCTGCCCGGAATGCGCCAGGATGATAGAGGGCCTTTCCTCTCCGGTGCTCAATTCCCTTATCAAAGGGGGAAAACTCGCAGTGGTAGACATCTATATCGACGAGGATGTCGATTTCTGGCGGGAGCACGCCTCTGAATACCCGTCTTCGTGGATTGTCGGATACGATCCCGAAGGGATAATCCGAAAGGATCTCATTTACGGCGTGCGCGCCCTCCCTTCTCTCTATCTCCTCGACCGGGACAAGAGGATTGTACTGAAGGACTCACCGGTGGAGAAGGTGTTGTCTGTTTTGGAAACAACTGATAATCAATAAAATATTAAAATATGGACATAAAGAAGGAACTTTGGGGCAAGTCCCCTGACGGAAAGGATATTTTCAAATACACCATCGTGAATGCAAGCGGAGCCAGCGTCGTGCTCTCAAGCTTGGGCGCCGGAATCGTGTCGGTCGACGTTCCCGACAGGGATGGAAAACTTGCGGATGTGGTTCTCGGCTATCCCAATGCGGGGGATTATTTCGCTGACGGCCCCTGTGCCGGCAAATGCCCCGGAAGGTTTGCCAACCGCATAGCCAAAGGCCGCTTCACCCTCGACGGGAAGGAATATACCCTTCCCATAAACAACGGTCCCAACCATCTTCACGGAGGCCCCGAAGGCTTCCAGAACCAGGTCTGGGACAGCCGCTGCGATGACAAATGCGTCGAGTTCCTGTATTTTTCTCCCGCCGGCGAAGCCGGATATCCCGGCAACCTGAAGGTGGTCGCCCATTATGAATGGGATGATGATAACACCCTCGCCCTTACCCTCACCGCCGAGACGGATGCACCTACGGTGATCAACCTCACGAACCACGCTTATTTCAACCTCGACGGAGAGGGCGCCGGTTCTATCCTGGGCCACGTCATGAAACTGAACGCCAGCACCTGGCTGCCCACCGACGAAACGCTGATCCCTCTCGGAGAGCCGGATCCCGTTGCCGGAACCCCGATGGATTTCCTCGAGCCGAAGAGGATCGGGCAGGACATACTGGAGGACTTCACGGCCCTCAAGTACGGCAAGGGATATGACAACTGCTGGATGATAGACGCTTACGAGAAGGGCCAGCTCCAGACGGCAGCGGAACTATATTCCCCCGCCAGCGGCCGCGTCCTGAAGATAGAGACCACCCAGCCCGCCATCCAGGTATACACTGGGAACTGGCTCAAGGGCTGCCCCAGAGGCAAGAGCGGAGTTGAATACAACGATTACGACGGAGTGGCCCTCGAGTGCCAGCACTGCCCCGACTCTCCCAACGAGCCCGATTACCCTTCCACCGTTCTCCGTCCCGGAGAGGTTTACAACGAAGCCATAGTTTTAGCTTTTTCAGTTAAATGACAGTATGGTTGGTATGGCTCTCAGTGACTGTGCCACCCTCGGCAACATAAGAGGGAGGGGCCCTTTAGGGAGGGGCCGCGCGTCATCTGAGAGCCATACCAACCATACTGAGAAAGAAGAGAAATGAAGCAGTATCTTGACCTTTTGAGAAGGATCCGCATCGAGGGAGTCATCCGGCACGACCGTACCGGAGTCGGCACCCAGGGCGTCTTCGGTCATCAGATGAGGTTCGACCTGAGCGAGGGCTTCCCCCTCCTTACCACCAAGAAGGTCCACCTCAAATCCATAATCCACGAACTCCTGTGGTTCCTCGCCGGAGACACCAACATCAAATACCTCAAGGACAACGGCGTGTCCATCTGGGACGAGTGGGCCGATGAAAACGGCGACCTGGGACCCGTGTACGGCCATCAGTGGAGGTCCTGGCCCGCTCCCGACGGGACTTCGATAGACCAGATTTCCAATGCCCTCGACCTTATCAGGAACAACCCCGATTCCCGCCGGATCATCGTTTCGGCCTGGAACCCCGCCGAGATCGGCAGGATGGCCCTGCCTCCCTGCCACTGCCTGTTCCAGTTCTATGTGGCGGATGGGAAACTCTCCTGCCAGCTCTACCAGAGGAGCGCCGACACCTTCCTCGGGGTCCCCTTCAACATCGCTTCCTACGCCCTTCTGACAATGATGATGGCCCAGGTCTGCGGCCTTGAGCCCGGAGAATTCATCCACACTACGGGAGACACCCACATCTACCTCAACCATTTCGAACAGGTGGACCTCCAGCTTTCCCGTACTCCCCGTCCCCTGCCGACAATGAAGATTAACCCGGAAGTGACGGACCTTTTCTCTTTCAAATACGAAGATTTCACCCTCGAGGGGTATGACCCCTGGCCGGCGATAAAGGCCCCGGTCGCGGTTTAATGAACTGATTATGGAAAAAGCTCTGATAGTTGCGATTGCCGACAACAATGCGATAGGGGTGAAGGGAGACCTTCCCTGGCACATCTCCGAAGACCTCAAGTATTTCAAGAGGAAGACCAAGGGCCATCCGGTGATTATGGGACGCACCACATATTTCTCCCTGCCGAAGAGGCCGCTTCCAAATCGTAAGAACATCGTCCTGAACCTGGGAGGAGACCCGATTCCGGAGGTAATCTGCGTGAATTCCTTCGACGAGGCCTTCGCGGCCGTGCGTCCTGCAAGGAAATGTTTCATAATGGGAGGAGCCTCGGTCTACAGGGCTGCCCTGCCTATGATGGACACCCTGTATATCACCCACGTACACACCGTCATCGAGGACGCGGACGCCTTTTTTCCCGACATCGACCCCAAAATCTGGAAGGCGACTTCCCGTTCCCGAATGCACGAAGACCCTGAAACCGGATTCAAGTTTGAATTTGTAATTTACAGGAAAATTAAGTAAACTTGCAATTGGTTAGCGTATAAAGCAGTTGCAGTTTACGGAATGTCAGGCAAGGCAAGGGAAAATTTCGGTAGCAGGTTTACGGTTGTAATGGCTCTGGCCGGTTCGGCCATCGGCCTTGGCAACATCTGGAGATTCCCGTATATGGTGGGGGAACACGGAGGTGCCGCTTTCATCATAGTCTATGTCCTCTGCTCCCTTTTCATCGCCCTTCCCATTTTCTTCAGCGAGTCCATCCTTGGCAAATCCACCGGGAAGGATACGTTCGGGGCGATAGAAAGCGTAACTCCGGGAACCAAATGGAAGAACGAGGGTTACATCGCCCTTCTCGGCAGTTTCATCATAGTTTCGTATTACAGCGTGGTGGGAGGCTGGAGCGTGGATTTCCTGGTCCGCTCCCTGACCACGGGATTCGCCGGGGAGAGCCTCGAAGAGGCATCCGGCATTTTCACGAGCATGACGTCTTCGGTTTGGGAACCGCTTGTCACCCTTACCGTTTTCCTCGGGATTACGGCCTATATCGTGGGCCGCGGGATTGAAAAGGGAATAGGTCTTTTCACCAAGGTGATGATGCCGCTGCTGTTCCTGATGATAGTCGTGATAGTCATCAGGTCCTGCACCCTTCCGGGGGCTGGAAAGGGCATTGAATATTTGCTGAAACCCGATTTTTCGAAGATTGACGGGCCCGCCATCGCCGCTGCCCTCGGCCAGGGATTCTTCTCCCTTTCCCTCGGTGTGGGCTGCGTCCTTACATATTCATCCTATATGAGGAAGGAGGAGAACGTGGTCGATACTGGGGTGTGGACGGCGGTTTTCGACACCTTCTTTGCGATAATGGCCAGTTTTGCCATAATGCCTGCCGTGTTCGCCGCCGGCCTCGAGCCGTCGGCCGGTCCCTCCCTCGTCTATGAAACCCTGCCGGTCATATTCTCAAAGATGGGTCGTGTGGTTCCCATAATCTTCTTCCTTTCCATCCTTATCGCCGCCATAACCTCGTCGATTTCAATGATGGAGGTCCAGGCGGCATATCTTGTGGACCAGAAGGGGATGTCCAGGAAAAAGGCCACGACACTGCTGTTTTGCGCCAGTTGGATTGTCGGTGCCCTGTGCGCCGTCTCCACCAGGATATTCTCGTTCTGCGACTTCATATCTTCCAACGTTTTCATGATGATAGGCGCCTTCGTCGTCGCCATCGTAGTCGGTTGGAAGATGAAGAAAAGCGTTGTTCGTAACGAGTTTACGAATAACGGCACCGGCAAGGGTGCCGGCGCCGTCTTTCCTGTCGTCTGGTTCCTGGTTCGTTGGGTCGCTCCGATAGGCATCGTCATCATCGCGATAACCAATCTGCTGTAGTTCGTCCTCTTTAATTCGCAAATATCAAAACAATTTGCCGAAGAGAATCCTTTTCACTTTTGCTACTACAACTTTTTTTTCTTGAGAGTAGCAACTCCTTTGTTGATTTTTATGACCTGTTTCCATTCTTCATCTTTAGGAAATTCCTCATCTGTCATCATATCAAATACTTCATTTCTATAGTTTACTACAATTCTTTTTCGAGACATTTGAATCAGACGAGCAGTCCATTTTTCTGAATATGTGAAAATAATTGAGTGCTCTATTTCAATGATGGATCGTATTTGTTTATTGTACTCAACAAGGACATGGACATATTGATTGTTTTCATTCTCAAACGTATAGACGAAATGAAACCTTTGGTTTTCAGTTTTATTTACACTTCCAATATAATATAGTTCTGCTGTTCCAGAGAGGGAAGATATTTTACTAATCCATCTAATCAAGGTGTTCTTAAGGGATCCCTTTATAGGAAGACTTTGGTTGTTTAGAGTATCAGAACAATTGTCCAAATGTATTGAATCAATACGAGTATTAAATTCAAATTCTTTGAAATAATTTGTAAACGTCTCATCTTTCGAGAAATTGTAATAACATAAATACTGCAAAGGAGGAAGTTTAGGAGAAACCAATGCAAATGATAAAAACAAATTAAAAAATAGTAGTCGCATACACAATAAAACCTAACTTATCATATCAAACATACTTTTCAACTTCTCGCAAAAAAGAGTCACAGGCTTCTTCTTCTGAAGAATAGAAGGAAACAAACGACTCTTTATTCCGTTCTGTATAATACGTCTTCCATGAACCATCAGGTTGCTCTTCAATATTCCATCCGTCATAGTCGAAATGTTTTAATGTACCAAACTTTCGGCCATAAGTAAAAAGGAGGATTGTTGGATATTCAGTTAGCGAACCTCTCCATTTATAATCTTTCCGCATCCTTTTTCTGATTTCTTTCTTTAATTCCTTATAATTCATAGTAACTAATACTTTGGTTGAAGGTATCCATTGTTAATATAGTTTTGAAGCGGCTGTTCAAAGTAATACTGGATTCCTCCTCCTTGTGACCCAATCCAAAAAGAACCTGCTTAGAGTGTTTATTTAAGGCAAGTGTTTTGCCTTCCGTGAAAGTGTTCTATAAACATTTTGACGAGAGGGGATATTTTTTGTTTCGAAGACAATCACTACATCGCAATTAGTTCTCCTGGATTCCAAAGGATTAAAATAGTACAAAATAGCCGGCGTTGGCGGCATGTCATAAGATAATCGCTTTTTTTCTAACAAGAAATATTTTTCTTTTGTTACGAGATTTGTCCCAACAGCACCTGTGAGAAACAAAACTTTTTTTTGTTTTAAACAATTATTTAAGGTATCAAGGTTAAAAATATAACTTATATAATCTGCTTCAACATTATTTAGAAAAGGAGAATCGTTATTATCTACCATATTGAGAGAATCCCTTATCTTTTGGGGGACACATTTGACACCATAATTCGAATGGAAGTCTTTTACAGGCGTCAATAATACGAGACAGACAAAAACCAATGATAATATACCAGACTTCATCGTCATTATTTGTTAGTTAAATAATAAGAATATGACCACGGCCTTATCCCGTGACTCCATAAGTACATTTGCGAGCTTAAAATATAAAGATGAATTCCAATATTGAATACACCTGAAAGATTTAAGGCAATAGAAGTATGTGTAACACAGCTACTTAATTCAACACTATATATTAGTTTCTCTGATAGCTCTAACTTGTTAAGAAAATTCGAGTACTTTAGAATAGTATTATAGTTTACATCTATAGAATGTCGCCATATTATTTCTCCAATGGCGTTGTGACTATTCCACTGATTAGTTCCTTTCATCCAATGCCAATTACCCATAGGGTAATTTGATCTATCTGGACCAACGGAGATAAGAGATTTTAACTCTTCAAGATTATTAGACATTTTATCTCCTTGTACTATGGCAGAATGTCCAACATAATCTGAATGTTCAGTAACAAGGTCAACTTTTTGGGGAATGGGCCCCAATAGTACATCACTTATATTTCCCAACAGTCCTGAAACATAACCAATATCATCAAGTTTTCCATTCCCTTTTCTTCCTAAAAAACCCCATTTATCGTTAGTAAAATCATAAGAAGCAACCCCAAAACTAACTGATATGGGTGTTCTACCTCCGGTATACAAATATGTCCCTATAGAATATGTGAGAGAGGCAGCCATGATAGATGAAGTATTCGCCAAAGGTATACCTGATGCAGCTATCGCGCTTCCAAGATAACCGCTAACACCTCCGACCAAGGCCCCTCCAAACATATATGTGTAAGTGTCTGTTGACTTCCAATTCCATTTTAATGGGCTGTATTGTCCTTCATTAGCAATGACACCACCAGAATAAGCACCTATAACTGCACCTACAATAGTAGCCAAGAGAACATCGTCTACTCCAAACAACTCTCCACTCGGATCCGTGTACTTCAGCGGAGAGTTGAGGACATAGGCGAACCGGTTGTAGTTCTGCGTGAATCCCGGCTCCTGGACATAGGGGTCGGGGCTGAGGAACCGGCCCAGTATCGGGTCGTAGAGCCTCGCGTTGGCGTTCCAGACGCGGGCGTAGGGAATCCACTCGTGACCGGTGAACCCCCTCCCAAGCATATAGGTCGGTTCAGACCCTGAGGAGTATGGCACCAAGGTCTGCGGGTCCCTCGCCCTGCCCCAGGGGTCGTAGGAGCGCTGCTCGACCACCGTCCCGGATGACGTCTGCACAGAGGTGACGCTCCCTAGTAGGTCTCGTCCGACGTTGTAGGCGGTCCAGTTCCCGCTGCTCCCCGAGCGCTTCAGCACCACCGGGGCCGAGTAGGCGTCTCCGCCCAGCCACAGCCTCTCCGACGTGACTGTCCCGCTGCCGTCCTTGTCCCTCTCGAAACGGCTCCCGAGGTATATCCTTGTCAGCACTACCGACGGGGTCGTCGAACTGTCGTCGGTGACGGTCATCTTCTTCCTCCGGCCGTCCGCGTCATAGACGAAGTCCACCCTGTAGCCGTCGCTAGTGGTCACCCTCGACGGCCTGCCCATAGGGTTGTATAGTACCGTCGGCAGGGTCCTCGCGGAAGAGGACAGCCGTGTAAATCTAGATTCCAACGTGTTCCTCTTAAGGTAGTTTTTTTAAATTGTCACGGAAGGGTTGATATTCTTCTTCTCGGAGTTTTCTGCCCAGTTTCTCAAATTTTTCTCTAGCCCTTTTTATTCCCTCTTCATAATACTCAATTGCCTTAATTTTCCCATCCCTTAAGTATAGAGCACAAGCACCATATCCTAGCCTGTCATTACATGGTACTAAGCCTTGAATTATTTTCTCGCATAGATAGTTCCAATCATGAAATTCATCAAAGAATTTGTATCCTTGAGAAATAATGTTATGTCTTATGCCTGTAATTACAGAATTAACATCTGCATCTTTTGATACACCCCAGAAATACTCTCTTGGATTAGATCCTCTCCAACTGATATTGCTTATCATTGATGGAATGAGATCCCCCTCAAATTCCCAAAGTCTCTTGTATAATTCCATCAATCTTAAATTATTAACACAATAATCCAAGCCTACATAAACATAATCTTTTGATCCAAAATAATTGTAACTGAATTTTAATCTATCCGTAAAATCCTCATTAAACGGCCTGTCATATCTATCATATTTCTTTTTTTTAAATCCCAACTCTTCACACATCGCATCAATGCTTGGGACAATAAGATTTTTTTTGTTTCTGGTCATAATGTGTTATGGTTTATAGGGTCCGTAATAAGGGTTGTTGTTATAGCCAATACCTTGGAAGATATAGTTTGATGTGCCATATCTCATATCAAAAGGTTGGAAACCGTTGCGGGAAATAACAGCAACAATAGCACTGAGAGGAAAAGGAATGGCTGGAAAAGGAAAGAAACGGTGCGGGCGGTCATCATTTAGGTTATTTAATCGTTTCAAAATTAGTGAAACGACTTGGAATAAAGGAAAAACAGAAATGCAAAAAATAATACTTAAGTTCTTGTAGTATTATAAAGAGGAAATCCTTGCCACGCAACCTCCTCCGGGGGCGAGGTGGACGGGTATGGAGGAGTTGTAGGAGGAGAGGGAGAAGTTCGCAAAGCCGTGGTCATAGTCGCAGGCGGCCCTATCGGCATTGATGCCGTCGCGGAAGTATTCTATGGAGTATCTTCCGGCAGACAGGAACCCGAGATCTACCTCGAGATCCCTTGCATCCCAGTTGGTTATGGCTCCGACATACCACTCGTCTCCGCTGCGCCTGGCGATCACCGCATATTCCCCGACCTTGCCGGCAACGGCCCTCGTCTCATCCCATACGGTGGGGAAGGATGCGATGAATGAGGTGCATTCCTCTTCTTTCATATAGTTGGACGGAGAGTCGCAGAGCATCGTGAACGGGGCTTCGAAAATAACGTATTCGGCCAGCTGGTGGCAGCGGGTGCCCTGGCTCATAGGTTCGCTGTTCACCCCGTGGTAGTTTTCCTTGATGGCATTTTTCATCGCGCCCTGGGTGTAGTCCATCGGGCCGGCCACCATCCTGACGAAGGGGATGGTGGTGTCGTATTCCATCTGGTCGAGTTCCGGTCCGGACCATTTCAGGTTCTCAAGCCCGGCAACGCCCTCCTTGTTGAGGACGTTGGGATAGGTGCGGAGGATGCCGGCAGGCTTGGAGGCTCCGTGGAAGTCTATCATCATATGATATTTCGCCCCCAACCTGGCGCAGTCCCAGCAGAAATCGATCATCGGCTGGTCGTCCCTGTCCAGGAAGTCTATCTTGAAGCCTTTGACACCCATTTCGGAGAAATGGCTGAAAACGTGTTCCATGTCGCGTTTCACCGCCCAGTATCCGGCCCAGAGGATGATGCCTACGTTTTTCGCCTTACCGTAGCGGACGATTTCTTCGAGGTCTATTTCGGGGACTATCTGGAAAAGGTCGGCCTGCTTGTTTACGGCCCAGCCTTCGTCTAGGATCACGTATTCGATGCCGTGGGAGGAGGCGAAGTCGATGTAGTACTTGTAGGTCTCGGTGTTGATTCCGGCCCGGAAATCCACTCCGTAGATGTTCCAGTCGTTCCACCAGTCCCAGGCCACCTTTCCGGGTTTCACCCAGGAGAAATCCCCTTCCGCCTGGGGACGGGAAAGGTTGAACACCATATCGTTGTCAAGCATCGCGGCTTCCGTAGAGGTCACCGTTACGATCCTCCAGGGGAAGGAGGCTCCTGCCTCGGCCTTTGCGATATAGTCTTCGTGGTCCATCACTATGCCCTGGAGGTTGTTATGGGCGGTCCCGTTGACGACGGTCTTGGGATAGGGCGCCCAGATCCCTTCGAGGGAGGAATCCTTGTCCTCGTTCCACAGGTACATTCCCGGATAATGCTCCAGGTCGGCCTCGGTTATGTTCACAAGGGCTCCTCCCGGCACCTGTACGGCCAGGGGAAGGAAGGCGATGCGGCCGGGCTCCCACTCCGAAAGGGGCTGGTGCCTGTATATATGCTCGAAGGAATTGTTGAACTGCTGCTTGATGGTCTTTTTCTCTCCTCCGCGGACATACGGGACGAATGCGTCCCAGTCCCCGGCGAAATTAAAGTCGGCGCGCTCGTCCTTTACGATGAAAGGAGCCTTCGCCTTCGAGACGAACCGGTAGGCGACACCCTGGTCATAAGCCCGGAAAATGAGGTCGAAGGTCTTGTAGGAAAGGGTCAGTTCGTTGTATCGGTTATGAACCTCGGATTTCTTGTAGAAGGGCGTCTTTATGGTCTCGTTGCCGGAGGCCCTGCCGGCCTTCTGCAATCTGACCTTTCCGTCATAGGCCGTCCCGTCATCCAGGATCATCGCCACGGCGGAAGGCTCCAGGACGGCCTTCCCGTCATAAGCCAGGGTCCAGGTGATTTCATTGGCAGCCGATATTTCGGCAACCACTTTTCCGTCGGGAGATTCAAGCCGGTATGCCTTGGGCGCGGCCGCCGCCAGGACGGGAACCAGGGCGGCAATGATTAGGAATGCGCGTTTCATCTTATGTGGTAGTTTTATAGTCCAAGCTCCTGTTTCATCGACCTCAGGAGGTCGAAGGCCTGGAGGGGGGTCATATTGTTGAGGTCGGCGTCCCTGAGGGAGTCACGGAGGGATTCGAGTGTAGGGTCGTCGAGCTGGAAGAAGGAAAGCTGGAGGCTGCCGTCGCTTTCGAGCGTGCCTTCCTTTATGTTCCTGGCTTTCGACGGTTTCATTATGGCCCCGAATTCACTCACCGGCTTGCCTGTTCCCTTATTCTCTTCAAGGGCCTTGAGGGTCTTTTCAGCGGCGTCCAGGACCTCCCGGGGCATTCCCGCCATCCTGGCCACGTTGATGCCGAAACTCTCTTCCGTACCACCCGGCATCATCTTCCTGAGGAAAATGACATCCTTGTCAACCTCTTTCACGGCAATGTGGTAGTTCTTAACCCTTGGATAGAGGTCCGTGAGGTCGTTGAGTTCGTGGTAATGAGTGGCGAAAAGGGTCTTGGCACCTTCCCCGTATTCGTGGAGGTATTCAACGATGGCCCTGGCTATCGACATTCCGTCATAAGTGGAAGTTCCCCGGCCTATTTCGTCCATAAGGACCAGGGAACGGCGGGAGAGGTTGTGCAGGATCATCGCCGTTTCGGTCATTTCCACCATAAAGGTGGATTCTCCGCGGGAGATGTTGTCGGAGGCCCCGACGCGGGTGAACACCTTGTCTATCAGGCCTATCCTGGCCTCTTCGGCTGGGACGAAGGAACCCGTCTGGGCCATTATGGCTATAAGGGCGGTCTGCCGCAGGAGGGCGGATTTTCCGGCCATGTTGGGGCCGGTCAGGATGATGATCTGCTGTTTCTCGTCGTCGAGGCAGACGTCGTTGGGGATATACTCCTCCCCGGGAGGCATCATCGTTTCGATGACGGGATGCCTTCCTGCCTTGATGTCAAGGGAATAATCCTTGGTCACCACTGGGCGGCAGTAGTTCCTTACGGCGGCGTTTTCCGCGAAACAGGACAGGACGTCCAGCCTGGAAACGGCTGCGCAGTCGGCCTGTACGGCAGGAATCTCCTTTTTGATCGCTTCCACCAAAGCCGCATAAATCTTGCACTCCAACTGGTAGATCCGGTCTTCGGCGGAAAGGATCTTGTTCTCGTATTCCTTGAGTTCTTCGGTGATGTACCTTTCGGCGCTCACCAGCGTCTGTTTCCTTATCCATTCCGGCGGGACTTTATCCCTGAAGGTGTTCCGGACCTCGATATAATAGCCGAAAACGTTGTTGAAGCCTATTTTTAGAGAGGAAATGCCAGTCCTCTCCGCCTCCCTTTCCTGCATCCGGAGCAGGTAGTCCTTTCCGCTACGGGAAATGCTCCGCAGTTCGTCCAGTTCCTTGTCGGCACCGGCGGCGATGACGTCGCCCTTGCCTATGGCGGCCGCCGCGTCGGAAGCGAGGGTTGAGGATATCTTGGATCGCAGGGCGGAACAGCCCTTCATCGATCTGGCAACGGCAGAAAGAGCCTCTGGCACACCTTCCGCCGAGCAAAGGGCCTTCAGGGGCTCCATCTGGGCGAGGCCGCTTCCCAGCTTAAGGACCTCCCTGGGCGTGATTTTTCCGGCCGCGGCGCGGGAGATGATCCTTTCCATATCCCCTATGTCCCCTATCCTTTCCCTTACTTCGGAACGGATGTCAGGCTCGGCCAGGAAATAATCCACGGTATCATACCTCGCTTCCAGCTCCTTGATGTCCAGCACTGGCCTGGCCAGCCAACTCCTGAGCAGCCTTGCTCCCATAGGACAGACGCAGCGGTCCAGTACGTCGATCAGGGCAACCCCGTCCGGAGCCTGGCTCCGGAAGATCTCGAGGTTCCTCATCGTGAAGGAATCCATCCACAGGAATTTGTTCCCGTCGATCCTCTGCAGGGAACGGATGTTCCCAAGGCCGCTGTGAAGGGTTTGTTCGAGATAAACGAGAAGGGCTCCCGCGGCGCAGATTCCAAGCGGATACTGGTCTACCGCGAAACCCTTGAGGCTGGTCACTTTCAATTGCCGGCAGAGCTTGTTGACGGCTGATTCGAGAACGAAGGCCCAGTCGTCGAGGGAGGAGGTATAGACGTTGAGGCCGAATCTTTCTGGGACCCCTTTCTCATATCCCCTCTGGACAACCAGTTCCTTCGGCGCCATCCCGGAAACCAGGGTGCGGATATACTCCAGCCCGCCCTGGGCTATCTGGAAAGTGCCGGTGGACACGTCCAGGAAGGCCGCTCCGACCTCGTTTTTCTCGAAGCACAGACCGGCGAGGAAGTTGTTCTCCTTCTGGTCCAGCAGGGCCTCGTTGAAGGCCACGCCCGGGGTTACCAACTCGGTGACGCCACGTTTCACTAGCTTGTTTTTCACCAGTTTGGGGTCCTCCAGCTGGTCGCATATGGCCACTTTGTGGCCCGCGCGGACGAGTTTCGGAAGATAGGTGTCTATCGCGTGATGGGGGAAACCGGCCATCGGTATCTTCCCGGCATCTCCGTTCTGCCGGGCTGTAAGGACGAGGCCGAGGACCTTGCTCGCAAGGACGGCATCGTCGGAATATGTCTCGTAGAAATCCCCGACACGGTACAGCAGAACCGCTTCGGGGTGCTGGGCCTTCACCTCGAAGAACTGCCTTATCATCGGAGTGTCTTCAGATTTCTTCTGCATACTTATGCAAAGATAAGAAAAAAGAAAGCCAAGGAAAAAATGTTATTTTTGTAAAAAATAAATCTGCGGAGTCTTCTGCGATGAAAAGGGTTCTTGTCATAACATATTACTGGCCTCCAACCGGAGGCTCCGGGGTGCAGAGGTGGGTCAAATTCTCAAAATTCCTTCCGGAGTACGGCTGGCAGCCGGTGATATACACCCCCTCCAATCCGGAGATGCAGAGCGTCGACGAGACTCTCATTGAGGAAATCCCCGGCAGCGTCGAGGTGGTCAAGAGGAAGATAACCGAGCCTTACGGCTTGTACCGGAATCTTTTCGGGAAAGGATCCTCCACCGATATGAAGACGTTGACCTCCGAGGGGAAGAAATCCCTGAAAGGCAGGCTTTCCCTGTGGCTCCGCAGCAATATTTTCATTCCCGACCCCAGGGTGTGGTGGGTCCGTCCTTCGGTGAAATTCCTGAAAGAATATCTTAAGGAACATCCTGTGGATGTGATAGTTACCACCGGGCCTCCGCAATCCCTCCATCTGATCGGACTCCGTCTGTCCCGAGCGACGGGCCTTCCTTGGATAAGCGATTTCCGCGACCCGTGGACCAAGATGTACTGGTTCAAGAAGATGGGCCTCACCGGATGTTCCGAGAGAAAACACCGCCGGCTCGAGAAAAAGGTGCTGGACGGTTCTTCGGCGGTTCTCACAGTCACCCCGATGGTGCGGGATTTCTACAAGGGCCTGACCCCCACGAGGGTGGAGATGATAACCAACGGATATGACGAGGAAGATTTCGAAGGGGAGGTCGAAAAGGATGGATTCTTCAACATCACCCACACCGGACTGTTCCCGGGGGACGGAAACCCCGAGGTCCTGTGGGAAGTCCTCGAAGAGAAGGCGGCCGCCGACCCCGAGTTTGCGAAGGCCCTGAGGATAAGGCTCGTCGGCAAGACGGACGCCGCTGTGTTCGCTTCGCTGAAGGCGCATTCCCTTGACGGCAGCGTCGTTGACCGGGGCTACCTTTCCCATCCCGAGGCCGTGCTGGAGCAGAGGAAGGCGTCCCTGCTGATACTGCCGCTGCGCAACGATTCGGATTACGCGATGATACTCCCCGGAAAACTCTTCGAATATGTTGCTTCTGACAGGCCCGTCCTGGGAATAGGCCAGACCGACGGGGCGATGGCGGACCTCCTCAAGGAGACCGGGGCCGGGATTGTCTGCGGCTGGGACGGGAAGACCGCCGTCAGGGAATTCGTTTCCGGTTGTTGGGAAAAGTTCAAGGCCGGAGACCTCGCAGGTACCGCCCGCGACTATGAAAAATATTCCCGGAGAAACCTTACCAGGGCTCTCGCGGCCCTTCTGGAATCGCTTTCCGGGGAAAAACGGAATCAGTGATATTCATATATGGACAGACGGGAATTTCTGAAAGCATCAATCCTTACCGGAGCCGCCCTGTGCCTGGCGGACTGGGAAAAAGCCTTTGCCGCAGGCGCTCGCGACCCTCAGGTCGGCAAGCCGTGGAAGGGCTGGAAAGAAGGTGAATTCCAAATCCATTTCATATATACCGGAGTTGGGGAATCGATGTTCCTCATCTTCCCTGACGGGACGACGATGCTGCTGGACTGCGGAGACTTCGACGCCCTTGCGAGGGGAGAACTTGCCGTTCCGGTCCTGCCTAGTCCCGACCGCCACGCCGGAGAATGGATCGCCCGCTATGTCACCCGGGTAAACCCCGCCGTGACGAATGTCGACTATATGATGCTTTCCCACTATCACAACGACCACGCCGGGAGCGACAGGTTCTATGCGGAGAAAATTGTCCGCGACGGTGAAGAATACTGTCTCAGCGGATTCTCGCAGGCCGCCGAAACCCTGTCGTTCAAGAAGGCGATAGACCGCTGCTGGCCGGATTACGACGATCCCATTCCGAATACGGAAAAGGGGGGCGACTCCGATACGTGGGCGCATATGAGGAAATTCTATGGATATATGCGGAAGCATCGCGGCCTGGACATCGAGAAATTCCGCCTTGGCGCGAAGGACCAGATTGTCCTGCTCAGGCATCCGGAGAAATACCGGAATTTCGAGGTTCGGAACATCTGCGCAAACGGCAGGATCGCCTCCGAGGACGGCAGGATCACGGACCTCTATGCCGAATTGAAAGAAAAGACCAGGCCGAAGAGCCTGAACGAGAATGCCATGAGCCTCGGGATGGTGTTCCGTTACGGGGATTTCCGTTTCTATACAGCCGGCGATTTCTCAGATTCCTTCACGGATACGGACGGGACGAGGCGTTTCATAGAAGACGACATCGCCGACGTCTGCGGAATGGCGGATGTGGCCAAGGTCAACCACCATGGCCACCATTCGATGAGCCGCAAGCTTGTATCCGCCCTCAGGAGCCGAGTGTACGTCAGCTGTGTCTGGGACCAGCTCCATAACACGCCGGACACGATGGGGCTCCTTACCGACCGCTCGATTTATCCCGACGACCGGATTGTCTGTCCTACCATAATGCCGGTCGAACGGCGGGCCGAGGACGGTGATTCCGCCTGGATGAAGGACGTAGCCAAGGCGTCATATGAAGGGGGCCACGTGGTCGTGAACGTAGAGAAGGGAGGGAAAAGGTATTCCGTTTCATACCTTACCGCCCAGGACGAGTCGATGACGGTCCGCAGCGTCTTCCATTTCAAGTCCGGCCGATAACCATAGAAAGCAGAGATTCGAAATATGAAAGAGAAAGTCAACAAAATACTCCTTGCAGCAACCGCGGTGCTGTTTTTCCTGGTACTTTCCTATTCTTTCGTACCGCAGGTGCTGGGAGGTAAGATAGTCAACCAGGGGGATATAGTGGGATACACAGGGATGTCTCACGAAATGACGGAGCATAACGCCGTCCATCCCGATGACCCGACGGCCTGGACCAACTCGATGTTCGGAGGGATGCCCACCACCGTCATCAGCGCACCCCGCCAGGGAGACTGGACCCAGCCACTTTACGACCTTCTCCTGACGGGGAAACGCCCTGCGACATACATATTCATTTCCCTTCTCGGCGCCTTCCTCCTGATGCTGGCCCTGGGAATATCGATTCCCATCTCCGTCATCGGGGCCATAGCAGTCTCTTTCTGTTCATACAATTTCCAGATCATACAGGTAGGCCACAACACCAAGATGCAGGCCATAGCCTTCCTTCCCTGGGTGCTCGCGGCCTTGATATATACCTATAAATCAGCAACTTCCAAGAAGGATGGGACTTGGAAAGAATGGCTGCCAAAGACAATCCTCGGCGCGGTGCTCTTCGCCCTCGCCCTGAGTTTCCAGGTGAAGGCCAACCACCAGCAGATAACCTACTACCTTGCCATCCTGGTATTCATCTATGTCATAGTCCTCTTCGTTTCCCTCATGCGGTCCGGAAAGGTTGTCATAGGCCGTTTCCTCGCGGCTTCCGCCCTCCTGGTGGCGGTCGGCCTCCTCGGCATAGCCACCAACACCATAAAACTCGCCCCGGTCTGGGAATACACGAAATACTCTACCCGCGGAGGGTCTGAACTGAAATCAAGCGACGACGGGGCTTCCGGAGGCCTCGACCTTGCCTATGCCACGGCCTGGTCATACGGCTGGGAGGAACTTCCCAACCTGATGATACCCAATTTCAACGGGGGGTCTTCCGCCGGGGCGGTCGATCCAGACAAATCCGAGACCATCGCCCTGTTGAGGGATAACGGCCAGACCAATGTCAAGGAAATAGCCAAAAACCTTCCCCTTTACTGGGGTCCCCAGCCTTTCACGGCCGGACCTATGTATATGGGCATCATCACGGTCTTCCTGTTCCTGATGGGCCTTCTCCTGTATCGGGGGAAGGAGAAATGGTGGGTTCTGATCGCTACGGTCCTTGCCATCCTCCTTGCGGTCGGAAGCCATTTCATCGGCTTCACCAAACTGTTCTCATCGGTCGCTCCGCTCTACAACAAGTTCAGGACGGTGTCGATGGCGCTCATTATCCTGCAGTTCACCCTTCCCGTCCTGGGTTTCCTTTGGCTGGATTCCTTCAGCCGCGGGGAAGAGGCGGACATGAAAAAGGTTATGTCGAAGGGAAAGATCGCGGTGGCGCTGACCGCTGGATTCTGCCTTGTCTGCGCCCTGTTCCCGGGAATCGTCGGGACGTTCTCCGCTCCAGGGGACTCCGCGATGGAAGACATTCTCGCAAAGGCTCTCGCGGCCGACCGGCGGGCTCTGATGGTCCAGGATGCCTGGACGGGCTTCGGCCTGGTAATGCTGGTCAGCCTGGCCCTGGTATGGTGGTCCGAGAGCAGGGGAAAGGAGAAGGAAAGGTCGATGAAGAACGTGTTCATTGCCGCCATAGGCGTGCTTGTCCTCGTGAATATGTTCTCAGTGGGCAAGAGATATCTCAATTCGGACCATTTCATCACTCCGAGGAGTTTCAACAGCCAGTTCGCCCAGCGGCCGGTCGACAAGTTGATCCTCGAGGATCCGGCCCTTTCGTACAGGACGCTGGACCTCAGCGGAAACGTATTCAATGATGCCGGTTCTTCCTACTGGCACAAGGAAATAGGAGGGTATAGCCCGGCGAAGCTTCAGAGATATCAGGACTTGATAGAGAAGCATATAACTCCGGAGATAAACAGTTTCTATTCCGCAATCAGGGACGCCCAGACGATTTCCGAGGCGGAAGCGAAGATGCCGTATCTTCCCGTCATCTCGATGCTGAACGGCAAATATCTCATCCTGGGCGACGAGAATCCTCCCGTAGTGAACGGGAACGCTTTCGGGAACGCCTGGTTCATCGATTCAGCCATAGCGGTGTCGTCTCCCGAAGAAGAAATAGAGTCCCTTTCCAAGGTTGACCTCCGCCGGACGGCAGTCCTCGGGCCGGACTTCGAGGATTTCCAGGCGGGCGTCGAGGCCGGGGTTCCCGCTCCCGGCGACACGATATATATGACCTCCTATGCCGCCAACGAACTTCACTACCACTACAAGGTTTCTTCCTCCAGGGCGGTTCTTTTCAGTGAAGTCTATTACCCCGACGGATGGCACGCCCGGGTTGAGGGCGACGGTCCTTCGGTGGATATTTTCAGGGCCGACTGGATTCTTCGCGGAGCCATCCTTCCCGAAGGGGAACACGACCTCGTGATGAGGTTCGACCCCAAGGTTTATTCCGTCAGTTCCAGGGTTTCACGGGCTTCTTCCGTCACCCTTCTGCTTCTTCTGGCCTTGTCCCTTCTCGCCATTGCCGCACTGCAAAAGAAAGAATAGTAAGGGCCGGGGTGTTGTTTATTTTATCGAAAACACTATCTTTATGGTCATCAGACTTTTATGTATATGAAAAAGATAATGACCATCATCGCTGCGGTGGCTGTCGCCTGCTGCAGCCTGTCTGCCCAGGAAGCCCTGGGAAGAAGGATCAACACCACTTCCCCCGAAATCAATCCCGACGGGACGGTGACTTTCCGCCTGCTTGCTCCCAAGGCCATAACGGTGGCCGTTTCGGGTGACTGCCTTCCTGAAGGCAACGCCCAGATGAAGGAGAACAAGGACGGTGTATGGGAATACACGACTGATGTCCTGGATCCTGAACTCTACAAGTACCATTTCGTGGTCAACGGCACCGATATGCTGGACCCTTCCAACATCTTCGTCTGCCGGGATGTGACATCAATCTTTAACATCTTCATCGTATCCCGCGAACAGGGAGACCGTGGCTGGCTATATCAGGCCAATGACGTGCCCCACGGTAATATGTCGAAGGTGTGGTACTACAGCCCCACACTCAAGATGAACAAGAGGATGACCGTTTACACCCCAGCCGGCTATGTCGGAGGGAAGGAGAGATATCCGGTCCTCTACCTGCTGCACGGAGCCGGCGGCGACGAGGACGCCTGGCCGACGCTCGGACGCGCCGCCCAGATCCTTGACAACGTAATCGCGGACGGCAGCGCCAAGCCTATGATCGTGGTGATGACCAACGGCTATCCCAACACTCCCGCGGCCCCCGGAGAGTTCAACGCCGGAGTCAATGTCTCGACCGTCGGAGGCAGGGTGCGCGGACAGGCCGCGGCGACTATGGACGAAAGTTTCCCCGACGTGGTCAACTACATAGACAAGAACTACAGGACCATTCCCAAGAAGTCCGCCAGGGCCATCTGCGGCCTTTCGATGGGCGGCGGCCACACCTTCCAGATTTCCAAGAGGTGGCCGGACACCTTCGACTATATGGGACTGTTCTCCGCTGCCGCCTTCGTCAACAAGGTTTCCTATGTCGACGGCAGAAGGGTGGTGTCGGATGAGATAGACCCCGAGATTGAGGGCCAGCTCGCCACCCTGTTCGCCAAGAAGCCGAAACTCTACTGGATTGGCATCGGAAAGACGGATTTCCTCTACGAAGGAAATGAAAAAATGAGGAATTACTTTGATTCAAAAGGTTATCCCTACGAATACGTAGAGACCTCCGGCGGCCACATCTGGGCCAACTGGAGGATATATCTGACCATTTTCGCAAGGAAGATTTTCAAATAAAAAACATTAACTGACGGGAAGGACTTCTATGAAAGTGAGAATGCTTTTGGGGGTTGCAATGATAGTTGCAGCCGGTCTCAGTGCGTGCAATGACGAACCGAAATACAGGGATGCCGACCTGCCGGTCGGGAAGCGGGTTGAAGACCTGCTTTCCAGGATGACGGTCGAGGAGAAGGTGAACCAGGCGAGTGCCGAACTCCTTCGGATGAATGAGTACTATGAAAAAAGGAACTACGCATTGGGGCACGTCCGCAATGTGGGACATTTCCTTCCTGAAGGCAATCTTCCCAATGACCCGAAATCCGTCGCGGAGCGCATCAACGAGGACACCCGTCTTTCAATGGAGGCCAACCGCTGGGGAATCCCGGTATTGCAGCACGGGGAGGCCCTGCACGGCGCCCAGTGGGGGAATGCGACTTGTTTCCCCCAGAGCATAGGGATGGCGGCGACATTCGACGAAGACCTGTATTCCAGGGAGGCGGAGGTAGTAGCCAGGGAATTGAGGGCAGTCGGCGTGCGTCAGGTATATGCACCGGTGATAAACATCACCCGCGACCAGCGCTGGGGCCGGGGCCAGGAGAGTTATGGAGAGGATGTCCTCCTCAACTCCCGTATGGGCGTCGCATACGTGAAGGGGCTCGAGGGGAACGGCGTCGTGGCTACACCAAAGCATTTCGTGGACAACTATGGAGAGGGAGGACACGACTCCTTTGCGTCAATCAGATCGTGGAGAGAGCTGCGTGAAGTGTATCTGGAGCCATTCCGTGCCTGTGTGGAAGAGGGCGGAGCAAGGGGAATAATGAGTTCATACAATTCCGTGGACGGGATACCGGCCAGCTGCAACGGGAAACTGCTGAAGGATATCCTCAAGGATGAATGGGGTTTTGAAGGGATAGTCGTTTCGGACTACGAGGCCGTGGATATAGCTAGCAGGAACCACCACGTCGCGGAAACTCCCGAGGACGCCCTGGCGCTGAGCATGAACAACGGCCTGGACCTCCAGCTCAACACCACGAACGAGCATCTGATCGACCTGGTGAAATCCGGGAAGATATCGGAGAAGATCCTTGACGAGAGCGTCCGCCGTATCCTTAAGGTCAAATTCGGCATCGGCCTTTTTGATGACCCGTTCGTCGATCCGGAGGCTGCCGCTGCCGTCGTCCGTTGCGAGGAGCACCGCAATCTCGCCTATGAGGCCGCCCTCGAGTGCATGACCTTACTGAAAAACGACGGTATCCTGCCGCTCAGGAAGGGGAAGATCCGTCGCATAGGCTTGTTCGGTCCCGCAGCCGACCATCTTAACCTCGGTGACTACAGCGGCGGCATCGGAGGATGGAAAGGAGAAGGCATAACTCCCTATGAGGGATTGAAAAAGGCTTTCGAAGGTTCCGCAGAGGTGTATCTCGCACCTGCCGGGCAAAGTGTCCAGGCCGCCCGCGGATGCGACGTCGTCATTTTCTTCCCGTCCATCACGGAAGAGGAAGGGAGCGACAGGAGCAGTTTCAACCTGCCGTCCAGTACGGTCAGGCAGGAGCGGGGGACGGGAGGAGGACTCATTGTGGACGGGCGTCAGTCCCTGGAGGTCAGGATAGACCAGGAAAAGATGGTCAGGGACCTGATAGCCACAGGTAAACCAGTTATTGTAGTCCTCCACAACGGGGCGGTTATAGATATTTCCGGCTGGGTCGACGGGGCTGCCGCCGTCCTTGAGGCCTGGTATCCCGGAGAACAGGGAGGACGGGCCATCGCCGACGTCCTCACCGGAGAATACAGTCCCGGCGGCCGTCTGCCGTTCACCTGGGTCCGAAGCATAGGCCAGAATCCTTCATACCATTCCATAAAGTCCAGCGGCCGCGGATACGGCTATGTCGAGAACGACGGATCACCGCTCTATCCTTTCGGCTTCGGCCTGAGTTATACGACCTTCGGCTACGGCGATATGCAGATGCCGGAAACCATTGAAAAAGGAGAGCCCCTCATCGTTAAGGTGACGGTCACCAACACGGGCTCCGTCAAGGGAGACGAGGTGGTCCAGGCATACATCCACGACGAACTCGCATCCGTAGTCCGTCCTCTCAGGCAGCTTGCCGCTTTCAAGAGGATCACCCTGGAGCCGGGCGAAAGCCGTGAGGTGGAACTGGAAATCCCCAACCGGCAGTTCGCCCTATGGGATGCCGACATGAACTTCCGTGTCGAGGAAGGCTGGTTCGAAGTCTGGCTCGGCAGGAATGCCGGTGAGAAGATCACTGGCGGACGCGTCTATGTGAAATAAGGCAGTTAGACCGCTCCCGCCAGTTTCCCGGCGAGTTCGATGAAGGCAAGGGCGTCGGGGCGGGAGGAAAGGGCTGCCGGTTCCCCGGCGTCCCCGCTTTCGCGGATGTCTTGCACTATCGGAATCTGTCCCAGCAGGGGTATTCCGAAATGCCCGGCCAGTTTCAACCCGCCGTCTTTCCCGAACAGGTAGTACCTGCGTTCGGGATGCTCTTCGGGGGTGAACCAGGACATATTCTCCACGATACCGAACACCTTCTTGTCCACCTTGTCGTTGCGGAACATGTCGATGGCCTTCTCGACGTCGGCCAGGGCGACCTCCTGCGGCGTGGTGACAAGTATGGCGCCTTCCATAGGGATGTCGTTGACCAGGCTGATGTGGATGTCGCCGGTTCCCGGGGGCATATCGATAAGGAGGAAGTCAAGCTCTCCCCATCTGACCTGCAGGACCAGTTGCTTGAGGGCGCTGCTGGCCATTGGCCCTCTCCAGATCAGGGCCTGTCCCTTCCTGGCGAAATATCCTATGCTCATCCACTTGACCCCGTATTTCTCGATGGGAAGGATGACGCTCCTGCCGTCCTCGTCCACGGCTTCGGGTGCGGCATCTTCCGTCCCTGTCATCGTAGGGACCGAGGGTCCGTAGACGTCGGCGTCCGCCAGCCCCACCTTATATCCCATACGGGCGAGGGCGACCGCCAGGTTTACGGCAACGGTGGATTTCCCAACCCCGCCCTTGCCGGAGGCGATGCCGATGATATGACCGATTTTTTCAACTTCTTCGGTACCGAGTTCCTGCGGCTTGACGGCCTTTTCCTTCACCACGGTCTTTACGTTCACGTTCATTCCGGAGGGAAGGTGCCTGTACAGTGCCGCCCGGACGCTTCCCTCAAGATAATTTGCAAGAGGGTCTTTCCTGCCCGGGAAAGCCAGGGTGACGGTCACGGACTTGTCGTTCACTGACACGTCGTTCACCATTCCAAGCTCCACGATGTCCCTGTCCCCCTTGCCGGGGTGCTTGACTTCGTGGAGCAGTTTCAAAATGCCGTACTGGTCCATCTTATTTTACGAAAGTCATCTCGTCCATCAGGTAGCCGGCTCCTCCGAACCTGTCGATCATGAAGAGGACATACCTGATGTCCACGCAGATGCACCTCTGAAGGTCAGGCTCGAACATCACGTCGCTGGACATGCTCTCCCAGTTGCCGTCGAAGGCCAGGCCGATAAGGTTTCCGTGGGCGTCGAGGACGGGGCTGCCGGAGTTGCCGCCGGTGATGTCGTTATTGGTCAGGAAGCAGGTGTGGAGGGTGCCGTCGGCGTCGAGGTATCCGTCGAAATCCTTGGCCTCGCAGAGGGCCTTGAGTTTGGCGGGGACGCGGAACTCATAGTTGTCGGGATCCTCTTTCTCAAGAACTCCGGCGATGGTGGTGTGGTCCCAATAGGAGATACCATCCTTGGGGGAGTAGGATTTCACCGTACCGTAAGTCAGCCTCATCGTGAAGTTCGCGTCGGGATAGGAGGGTTCGTCCTTCTTCCATTCCATCAGTCCGGCTCCGAACGCCTTGGCTCCTTCGGAAATCTGCCCCGCGTGGGCGGAGGCTGCGGGATAGACTTTCATAAGGGGCCCCAGGATGGCGCTGTTGTAGAACTTGAATGCGGGGTCGGCCTGGATGGCGTCAATGCCGGCCTCGATGACACCTGATGCTTTCTCGTAGGAGGTGAAGGCGGAAGAGTCGAACAGTTCATCCACGTAGGCGTCGATGTCCATCGTAGCGAAATCCTTACCTTCGAGGGCGGGATAGTTCTCGCTCCTGGCGTTGTCGCGGTAGTATTTCAGAAGGGCCGAGGCCTCCTTGCGGTCAAGGGGCTCGTAATAGTCTTTGTAGGCGCCCTTGAGCCTTTCGCTAGCCGTCTGGAGGGCCGCCGCAGTGTCTTTTCCTGCATTGAGTTCCCTCATTACCAGGCTCATTGCCGATGCAGGGAAGGTAGAGAGCTCGATTCTCAGGAGGGTCTCGATCAGCAGGCGGGAGTCGAGGGTGGCCTGTTTGTCGGCGAGGACTCCTTCGTTGATCTTCTCAAGGGCTCCGCCGTATTTCTCCTGGCGGTTTTTCTTCGCATTCACCCAGTTGGTGAAATCAGCCTCCTTCTGCTCTTCGCGGCCTATGATGTTGAGTTTCTTGAAGGCCAGGTCCTCTCCCTGCCATTTCTTCCAGCCATTGGCGCTCCCTGCGTATTTGTTGGCATATTTCAGACGTACCGAGGGGTCGGCTTCCATCGCCTCCCACATGATGTCCTGGCGGAGGGTGCGTGCGGCTACGCCGATGTTGTTGCTCTCGACCATCTCCTTCAGCTGCTCGGCGGTCTGGAACCTCTGGGTGCTTCCGGGATATCCCATTATCATAGTGAAATCACCGTCCTTATACCCCTTGAGCGACACTTTCAGGGATTGCTTGGGAGTGTAGGGGACATTGTTTTCACTGTATTCGGCAGGCTCGTTGTCAGCCCCCGCATAGACCCGGAACATCGAGAAGTCGCAGGTATGGCGTGGCCACATCCAGTTGTCGGTCTCTCCTCCGAACTTGCCCATCGATGCGGGGGGAGCCCCCACGAACCTGACGTCCCTGTAGGTCTTGTAGATGATGAGATAATGGACATTCTCGTTGTAGAAGTCCTCGAGGACCGCCGTTGTGTTGGGGTTGTCCTTTTCGGCGGCCTTGCACAGGTCGTCTCCGGCCTTCCTTACAGCCTTGGCCACCTGGTCATCGATGTCGTCCGCTCCTTTGAACTGCTTGCGGGCTTCTTTCTCCACTTTTTCCAATACGGAGGTCACGTCTGTCATGCTCACGAGGAAAGTGACCGAAAGCCCGGGAACGGGAAGTTCCTCTCCCTTGTTCATCGCCCAGTAGCCGTCCTCGAGATAGTTATGCTCGTCCGAGGAAAGGCCCTGGATGCTGCTGTATCCGCAGTGGTGGTTGGTTATCAGGAGACCGCTGTCCGATATGAGTTCCCCGGTGCAGCCACCTCCGAACTGGACGACGGCGTCCTTCAGGGAGGAATGGTTGATGCTGTAGATCTGGTCGGGGGTCAGGCGGCAGCCCAGCTGGATCATCTGTTTCGAATTCATTTTCTGAAGGAGTGGAAGCATCCACATTCCTTCGTCTGCAAAGGCGCTGGCGCAGATTGCGAGAGCGGCGATAATGGCTGTTATCTTTTTCATTTGAATGAATAATTTGTTCGTTTGGAAAGCAAATATAGTCAAAATAATGTAGGTTCGAGTTCCTTGGGATGGAAGGAACGCCTGTGCCAGGGGGTGAGGCCACAGGTTTTAATGGCATCCAGATGCTCCCTGGTAGGATAGCCGAAATTCCGTTCCCATCCGTATTGGGGATATTCCAGGGCAAGTTTTTTCATGAACTCGTCACGGTGGGTCTTGGCCAGGACGGAGGCGGCCGCGATGGAAGTGAAGGTGGCGTCACCCTTCACTATGGTCCTGTAGTCTTTGGACGAATACCTGTCGAACGGCTTGAACCGGTTGCCGTCGATAAGGAGGAAATCGGGCCTGGGATCGAGGCGGAGGACTGCCCTCTGCATCCCGGTTATGGAAGCGTTGAGGATGTTGATGGTATCGATTTCTTCTGGGGAGACGGCTTCCACGGCCCAGGCGACGGCTTCCCGCTCGATGATTTCCCTGAGCAAGGCCCTGTCCTTCCCGCTCATTTTCTTGGAGTCGTTCAGAAGAGGGTGGGAGAAGCCTTCCGGGAGGATGACGGCGGCGGCGAAGACCGGCCCGGCAAGGGGGCCGCGTCCCGCTTCGTCGCACCCGGCTTCCAGCCGGTTGCCTTCCAGATGATCCTTAAGATGAATTTCCTTTCCCATCGGCAATCGTAGGCGATTGCACGAAGTTAATCATTTTTCAGGGTTTTCCTCATTTTCGGGATGGTCCGAGAGCCTCCTTTCATACATCCTGTTCATCTGGTGCGCCCTTTCCAGGGAAGAGCGCAAGTCCTCGTTGTTCTTTTCCAGAAGGGAAATCTCCTTGTCCTTCTGCCGGAGCCTTTCTTCGTAGGCGGCCTTTTCGCTTGCCAGCAACGCCTCGTATTTCATCTTGTTTTCCTTAACCTCCATCGCCGCGTCCCTGCTGGGTTTATAGCCCAGGAGGAGTTCCTCGACCGAAATCCCCAGCGCTTCGGAAATCATAGCGGCGGCATCTTCTTTCAGGATGGGAGTCTCACCGGATTCATACCGCTGCAGCGTCTTTATGTTGATGCCCGTCCTTTCGGAGAGTACCTTCTGGCTCATCTTCCGAAGATTTTTAAAATACCGGATGTTGGTTATGATGCTATTATTGTCCATTTTTGAAAAACGGGGGTTCGTGGACACAAAATTATGCTACACCTCCGCCACTCCTGCAGACAGAAAATGTCTTGAAAAGACAAATACTGTCGCTTTTTCAAAAGAAAAATCGAAAAACGGAAAGAAAAACAAAAAATCTTGGTTTTACCCCGGCCGGAAAGGTCCTCCCTCTTGTCTATTGATTGCAGGTGTGCGAACTTTGCCCCGGAAACCAGAAAATGAACTGAGATATGGAAGACATTGACGAAAAGTACAGGATTTTCGAGAAGCTGCTCGACGAGGAACAGGTATACAAGGACGGGACGGTCGATTTCAGGGAGCTCTGCAGGGCCATGGGTGCGGATCCGGACAGGCTCGGCGCCCTCATACTGTCTGAAACGGGATATGGCGGAGACGAGATAATCTCGTCGCTCCGCAGGGACTGGACGGAGGGGATGAGCGCCAAATACGGCCTTGTCGGATATTTATAGGAAGTTCTTTTTGTTATGGTGCGATTTTTTATTAGTTTTGCACGCTTAAGCGAAATCTAATAAAAAATTAACTACATAAACCAAGATGAAACAATACTCGACATCAGACATTCGCAACGTGGTCCTCATCGGAAGTTCCAAGTCCGGAAAGACGACGCTGTCCGAGGCTATGCTCTATGAGGGCAAGGTCGTCGACAGAAGGGGATCGGTCGAAGGCAAGAACACGGTTTCAGACAACACCGAGTTCGAGCAGACCAACCAGAAATCCGTGAATGCCACCCCTCTTTATGCAGAGGTGCTGAACAAGAAGTTCAACATTATCGACGCTCCGGGATCCGATGATTTCTGCGGAGGCGCCATCGCCGCCTTCAAGGTGGTCGAGTCGGCCGTGCTGGTGGTCAACGCCCAGCAGGGAGCCGAGGTGGGCACCCAGATTTTCTCCCGTTACGCCGACCAGTACGGAGTTCCCCTCATCGTGGCCGTCAACCAGCTCGACACCGAGAAGGCCAACTGGGAGCGCACTATCGAATCCCTCAGGGAGATCTACGGGACCAAGCCCGTGCAGATCCAGTTCCCCGTCGATCCCGGCGTGAACTTCAAGAGTTTCGTGGACGTCCTCACGATGAAGTACTATGTCGCCAAGGACGCCAACGGCACCATCGAGGAGCAGGAGATTCCTGCCCAGCACGCCGATGAGGCCGCAACCCTCCACCAGGAGCTTATGGAGAAGGCTGCCGAGGGTGACGACGAGCTGATGATGAAGTATTTCGACACCGAGTCCCTCGAGATCGACGAGATCCGCAAGGGTCTGGCCGCAGGCCTTGCAAAGCGCGAGATAATGCCGGTCTTCTGCCTCTCCGCCAAGAACGACGTGGGCGTGAAGAACCTGATGGAGTTCATCATCAACGTGGCTCCTTCCCCGCTCGGCAAGATCGAGAAGAACGTTGCCGGCGGCGACGTCATCTGCAACGAGAACGGACCCCTGTCCATCTTCATCTTCAAGACCGACGTCGAGCCCCATCTAGGTGACGTGTCCTATTTCAAGGTGATGAGCGGAGCCCTCACCAAGGGAGCCGACCTCATCAACCCCGAGACCGGCAACGGCGAGCGTCTTTCCGCCATTTACGTCGCGGCCGGAGCCAAGAAAGAGGAGGTCCAAAAGATCAGCGCCGGAGACATCGGCTGCGTCATGAAGCTCAAGGCAGGCAAGGAGGACACCACCCTCGCCGTCGCCGGCCAGGAGGCCATCGAGCACATGAGGTTCCCGAAGTTCAAGTATACCTGCGCCGTACGCGCCCTCGACAAGAACGACGACGCCAAGGTAGGCGAGGCGATGAACAAGATCGCCGCGCAGGATCCCACCCTCCGCGTGGAATATTCCAACGAGCTCAGGCAGACCATCCTCAGCGGTATGGGCGAGCAGCACATCAACTACGCCAAGTGGCGCCTGAAGAACGAGTTCAAGTATGACGCCGAGTTCTTCGCTCCGAAGATCCCTTATCGTGAGACCATCACCAAGATGGCCATCGCCCGCTACCGTCACAAGAAGCAGTCCGGCGGCGCCGGCCAGTTCGGTGAGGTCGCGATGATCATCTATCCCTACGTCGAAGGCGAGCCTCAGCCCAAGTCCTTCAAGATCGAGGGCAAGGAGACCATCCTCCCCATCAAGAGCACCGATATCCAGGAACTCCCCTGGGGCGGAAAGCTCGAGTTCAACAACTGCGTCGTGGGCGGTGCCATCGACCTTGGCTTCATGCCCGCCATCCTCAAGGGTATCAACCAGAAGATGACCGAAGGCCCTCTCACCGGTTCCTATGCCCGTGACATCAGGGTTTATATCTACGACGGTAAGATGCACCCGGTGGATTCCAAGGAAATCGCCTTCATCATCGCCGGACGCCAGGCCTTCAGCATGGCCTTCAAGGAGGCCGGCCCGAAGATCCTCGAGCCCATCTACAACGTGGACATCACCACTCCTTCGGAGTATCAGGGAGCCTGCATGTCGGACATCACCGGCCGCAGGGGAATGTATCTTGGCCAGGATATGGACGGCACCTTCGCCGTGCTTCACGCCAAGATTCCTCTCGCAGAACTCTACAGGTATTCCACCGTCCTTTCTTCCCTGACCGCAGGTTCCGCCACCTTCGAGATGTCATTCGCCGAATATCAGCCCGTTCCGGCCGATGTCCAGAAGAAGCTTCTCGAGGAGTACGAAGCCCAGGAGAAAGACGAGGACTAAGATTCAAAGAATTTCGTCAGACCGACGAAATCTTCAACGGAGAGCCTTTCGGGCCGCAGGTCAAAGACCTCGTCCGAGAGGCTCTTCCCTTTGCTTTCCGCGAGGGAGCGCAGGGAATTGCGCAGCGTCTTGCGCCTCTGACCGAAGGAGGTCTTGACGATTGTGCGGAACAGGGCATCGTCGCAGTCAAGCGATGTGCGGGAATTGCGCCTGAGGCGGATGACGGCGGAGTTGACCTTCGGGGGAGGGGCGAAGGCACCGGGCCCTACCGTGAAGAGATATTCTATATCGTACCAGGCCTGGAGAAAGACCGAAAGAATGCCGTAGGTCTTGGTTCCAGGAGGTTCCGCTATGCGCTGGGCCACCTCTTTCTGAACCATGCAGACGACCTGGGGTACGAGGTCCCGTTTTTCCAATATCTTGAAGAAAATCTGGGAGGATATATTGTAGGGGAAATTACCTATTATTGAAAACTGTCCCGGAAAGATCTTTCCGAGGTCGAGTTTCAGGAAATCCGCCTGCAGGAGCCGTCCTTCCATTCCCCGGAAGTGCTCCCGGAGCCAGACGACGCTTTCAGGGTCAAGTTCCACCATTTTCAGCGAAACATCTTCCCTTTCAAGGAGATATTGCGACAGAACACCCATACCGGGTCCGATCTCCAGGACAGACTCCACGGTTTTCCCTTCGGGACACTCAAGTGCGTCCACTATGTTCCGGGCTATTGAAAGGTCCGTAAGGAAATGCTGTCCGAGGGATTTTTTCGCTTTTACTTTCACGGCAAAACGGAATCTAATAATGCAAAGATAGCGGAATCCTAATGAAAATAATTACCTTTAGATAAATTTGAAAATCCTTTATGTTTGACAGAAAGACTGTCCCGTCAATGCCGTCGCCTTTTCTCCCGCTGGTTCTGACTGCATTTTTTGTCATGTGTTCCTGCGAAGGTCCTATACGTAAAACGTCCCAAGGATTGACGGCCGAGGGAGACCAGTGCAGGATCGACGTGGTGTGCTATGCTCCTGATATCATCCAGGTGGTGAAATCCCCCCGTCAAGGCGAGGCCGACCTGTCCCCTACGGCGTCCGTGGTCCTTCGTCCCGGCAAAGTCAGGCACGATGTCAGGAAAAGCAAAGACGGAAAGGTCCGCCTCACGACGGATTCGCTGTCGGTTGAACTGAACATCGCTACAGGAACCATAATGTTCTATCGTTACAACGGGGATCTTCTGGTCCGTGAAGGGCCAGAATCCGAGACCCGGAATGGGATTAGTCAGGGTTTCCTGCTGGATAAGGACGAGGCAATATATGGCCTTGGCCAGCACAAGGGCAGCGGGATGGACCAGATGGGAAAAGAAT
This sequence comes from Bacteroidales bacterium, assembly GCA_017427885.1. Lineage (GTDB taxonomy): Bacteria > Bacteroidota > Bacteroidia > Bacteroidales > UBA932 > Cryptobacteroides. The sequence continues at coordinate 421,180 of JAFRRW010000011.1, read as the reverse complement.
ATTATCTTGAGAATGTCAACACCGAGATAGCCATACCCCTTGTCCATTCCATAAAGGGTTATGCCATTTATTGGGACAATTATTCTCCCACGGAATACCGGAGCGGGGATGAAGGTTTCACCTTTACGTCAACGGCTGGGAAAAACCTTTCCTACTTTATCCTTGGTGGAGGAAGTGCAGACGCGGTTATTAGGAATATCCGTATTCTGACAGGCGAGGTTCCGATGAATCCGATGTGGGCTTTCGGTTTCCTACAGTCGCGGGAGAGGTACAGGTCTGCGGAAGAACTGGTAAGCACAGTCAGGAAATACCGGGAGCTGGGCGTTCCCCTGGACGGTATCATACAGGACTGGCAGTATTGGGGGGACGACGGTCACTGGAATGCGGTCCAGTTCCTGAATCCGCGCTTCCCTGACCCTTTCGGAATGATGGATGAGATCCACGGGATGCACGCCCACGCCCTTATCTCAATCTGGCCGTCTTTCGGCTCGGAAACGGATATATATAAGGAGCTGGATGAAGGGAACCTCCTGCTTCCGAACGACACTTATCCCTGGGGAAGCGGAGCCCGGGTATATGACGCCTGGGATTCCCGCGCCAGGGAAATTTACTGGGGATACATAGAAAGGAATCTTTGGGCTGCAGGGTTGGATGGCTGGTGGCTGGATGCCACCGAACCAGAACATCCATCCTTGACCGGGAACGAATTGTCGTATCAGACTTCAGAGGGGTCTTTGCGGTCGATGCTCAATTCCTTCCCCCTTTATTCCGTGGGAGGGGTATATGACCATCAAAGGAATCTGACTGACGATCGCCGAGTGATGATACTGACACGCAGCGCCACAGCAGGCCTGCAGCGATACGGGGCTCACGTCTGGTCAGGGGACCTCCATTCCACCTGGATTTCGTTGAGTGACCAGGTTACATCGGCCCTCAACCTGTCCCTTTGTGGCATTCCATATCACAATTCGGATATCGGAGGCTTCTATTCCTCCGGGTCCTATCCAGGAGGAAATGCAAATCCCGGCTTCCGACAGCTGTATGACCGATGGATGCAACTTGCCGTCTTTACCGGGATGATGCGGTCTCATGGCACCCATACGACGAGAGAGATATTCCAGTTCGGCACGAGGGGCGGGCGCGACTTTGACATCCAGGAAGCTGCAATCCGTCTCCGTTACCTTCTACTTCCATACATTTACACCCAGGCTTGGAGGGTCAGTTCGGAGGGTGCGTCTCTTATGCGTCCTCTTTTCGCCGACTGGCCTGAAGACCGCAGGACCTGGCGCCAGGAGGAAGAGTTCCTGTTCGGAGACGCACTTCTCGTCGCCCCAGTCTTCCGAGAAGACGATACGTGCAGCGTGTACCTCCCGGAAGGAAGGTGGATTGATTTCTGGGAAGGCATGCCGGTTGAAGGGAATGTTTCTTTCGACCTTACCGTTCCCCGCGACCGCATACCCGTTTACGTCAAGGCCGGAACCGTCCTGCCTGTGGGTCCGGACGTCCAGTACGCTTCGGAACGGCCTTGGGACGACATCCAGGTCAGGATATATGCCGGAGCCGACGGAGATTTCACCCTTTATGAGGATGAAGGCGACGGCTATGCCTGCGAAAAGGGGATTTACAGCAGGATTCCTATGCATTGGGACGATGCGGCAAGGACACTTTCGATAGGCGACAGGGAAGGAAGCTATCCCGGAATGCCCCTGACGCGCAGATTCCGGGTCGTCCTGGTCCGTCCGGACGCAGGAACCGCCCTTGACAGAGATGCCTGTGATGCCGAAGCAGTATATTCTGGGGCAGGAACCAGCATAGTTTTGAAATAATCGTAAAAAGACTATATTTGAATAAAATCGAACTACTTATGGATGCAAGAAAAACAATTCTCCTGGCAATGGTCCTTTTCTCGGCCGCTGCCTCCGCCGCTCCAGTCGGTGAAGCCCGTCTTCTCCGTTTCCCCGCCACGAACGGCAGGGACATAGCTTTCACCTATGCCGGAGACCTGTATACCGTGCCTGTAACCGGAGGTGAGGCCCGAAGGCTGACCTCCCACGTCGGATTCGAAATTTTCGCCCGTTATAGTCCGGACGGTTCAACAATAGCCTTCACCGGGGAATATGACGGCAATCGCGAAGTGTATGTCATTCCGGCAGGAGGAGGAGAACCACGCAGGGTTACCTACACTTCCACGAATTCCAGGGACGACATCGGGGACAGGATGGGCCCGAACAACATAGTGATGGGCTGGACTCCAGACGGGAAATACATTGTCTACCGCAACCGCATCGGCGACGGTTTCGAGGGGAATCTGTGGAAAGTGTCCCCTGACGGGTCGATGCCGGAGGAGATACCTCTTCCTCAGGGAGGCTTCTGTTCCTGGTCGCCCGACGGGAAAAAACTGGCTTACAACCGTGTAATGAGGGAGTTCCGCACATGGAAGTACTATCGCGGAGGAATGGCCGACGAAGTATGGATATATGACGGGAAGACCGTAAGGCCGATTACCGACAACGATGCCCAGGACATCTTCCCGATGTGGATAGGCAACGAGATATACTTCGCGTCGGACCGCGATATGACAATGAACCTGTTCTGCTACGATACGGCCACCGGACAGACCTCCAAGGTAACCGATTTCACGGATTTCGACGTCAAGTTCCCTTCTTCCGACGGCAGGACAATCGTTTTCGAGAAAGGAGGATACATATTCAGGTTCGACCCCTCGACGAAGAAGGCGACGAAGGTGAACGTCACCCTGACTTCCGACAATGTCTATTCCCGCACGGAGCGCAAGAACCTCGGCGGCAGCGTCCGCAACGTGTCCCTTTCACCCGACGGTACCCGCCTGGCGGTGACGGTGCGCGGCGAGGTGTTTGACGTCCCTGCCACGGCAGGGGTCACCCGCAACATATCCCTCTCTCCCGGATCCAACGACCGCGGAGCTGAATGGAGCCCCGACGGCAAGTACATAGCCTGGATTGGGGATTCCACGGGTGAGACGGAACTCTATCTCTACGAGGTGGCCTCCGGGTCCGTCCGCCAGCTTACAAAGGGTGCGGACACATATATCCGTGCCCTGCAGTGGTCCCCCGACAGCAAAGGCATCCTCATCTCCGACCGCAAGAACCGCCTGGACGTGGTGTCCCTCGACGGCGCCAGGAGGAATCTCACCACCAATCCCCACGGGGAAATCCGCGACGCCGTCTGGTCTCCCGACGGGAAATGGATCGCCTATTCGAAGGACGGGGCCAATCAGTTCTCGATAGTTTACCTGTTGAACGTCGCCTCCCTCAAGGAGTATCCCGTCACCGACGGATGGTACAACTCGATGAGGCCTTCCTTCAGCTCCGACGGGAAATATCTCCTTTTCACCTCGGGTACCGAGGTCCATCCCATCTACAGCAGCGTGGAATGGGACTTCGCCACTTCCAACAGCAATGCGACCTATATGGCCCTTCTGGCCAAGGACACCCCTTCGCCTTTCCTGCCCACCGACGGAATCGGGGCCGCAGACAAGCCCGGTAAGGACGAGGCGGCCAAGGCTCCCGCCGACGGCGGAAAACCCGCGGCGAAAGACGGGAAGGACGACAAGAAGGAAGAGAACGTCGTCGTCGATACCGACGGCCTGCAGGCCAGGGTGATAAAGGTCCCGGTAAATGCGGGATACAACTTCTACTGTGACGGAAAGAAAATATGGTACGGAGGCCGCGACGGGCTGAAGGTGTACGATTTCAAGACAGGAAAAGACGAGGAGGCCGGGAAGGGTATGCTGAACTACCGCCCCGGAAACAAGAAGGCCATATTGATGGACGGAAGGGACATCCTCGTCGCCGACTTCGGCCCCAAGATGAAGGGCGAGAAGGTGTCGATGAAGGATGTCGTCGCCACGGTGGACTATTCCCAGGAATGGCCGGAGATCTTCGACGAGGTCTGGAGGGCCTTCAGGGACGGATTCTACCTTGAAAACATGCACGGAAGGGACTGGAAGGCCCTCAAGGAGAAATACTCCGCCCTCCTGCCCTACGTCAGGACCAGGCTCGACCTCAACTATGTGATAGGGGAGATGATTTCCGAACTCGGTTGCGGCCACGCCTATATCTCTCCGGGAGAATATCCAAAGGCCCCGAGGGAGAAGATGGGCCTGCTCGGCGCCGAACTTTCCAAGGACCGCTCCGGCTTCTTCCGTATAGACAGGATCCTCCAGGGCGCCCCCTACAGGGAGATTCTGCGTTCGCCGCTGACCGAGCCGGGCATCGGGGTCTCCGAGGGCCAGTTCATCACCGCGGTGGACGGTGTTTCGGTCAAGGATGTCCCCAACATCTATTCCCTGCTCGCAGGGAAGGCTGGGGTTCTCACCGAACTCACCGTGAACACCTCCGCTTCGGCCGGAGGGAAAAAGGTTGTGGTGAAACCCATCGACGACGAATTCCCCCTCTACCACTATGAGTGGGTGCAGAACAACATAAAGACCGTGAACGAGAAATCCGGCGGCAAGGTTGGTTATATCTATATTCCTGATATGGGTGTCGAGGGACTCAGCGAGTTCATCAGGTATTATTATCCCCAGCTCGACAAGGAGGCCCTCATCATCGATGACCGCGGCAACGGCGGCGGAAACATCTCCCCTATGGTCATAGAGCGTCTCCAGAGGGAGGTCCTCAGGATGACAATGAGAAGGGGTTCCGACCTTACCGGCACGGTGCCCGACGCCACCCACACCGGCCCCAAGGTCTTGCTGGTTAACAAGTACAGCGCCTCCGACGGAGACCTCTTCCCCTGGACGTTCAAGGCTGCCGGCCTCGGCACCATCATAGGCACCAGGAGCTGGGGAGGAATCATCGGCATCAGCGGCTCCCTTCCCTATATGGACGGCACCGACGTAAGGGTTCCCTTCTTCACGAATTACGACTCCAAGACCGGACAGTGGATTGTGGAGAACCACGGAGTCGATCCCGACATAGTGCTCGAGAACGATCCGATAAAGGAATGGAACGGGGAGGACGAGCAGTTGCTCAAGGCGGTGTCCGTCGCCCTCGAGCAGATCAAGTCCCGCAAGCCGCTGCCGGGCGTTCCCGCCCCCAGGACCTTCAAGGACCTCGGCCTTCCTGATACTAAATAAATATTTATAAATGAGGAGAATCGAAGTCATCATCCTGGCCGTGGCGATAGTCTGCGGCTGCGGTAGAAAGCAGGGGCTTTCATCCTATGTCAATCCCTTCATCGGGGCCTCCACGAGCATCGACGCCGCTGGAGTGTATCACGGTCTGGGCAAGACCTTCCCGGGAGCCGCGACTCCCTTCGGAATGACCCAAGTGAGCCCCAACACCATCACCGGAGGGGACAACGGGCCCGGATACAGTTACGAGCACGGGACCATAGAGGGGTTCGCCTTCACCCAGATGAGTGGCGTGGGCTATTACGGTGACTTCGGCAACCTCCTCGTTATGCCCACGACAGGAGAATTCTACACTACGGCCGGTAAGGAGGACGGATCCTTCAAAGGATGGAGGTCGAGATATGACAAGGAGACCGAAAAGGCTTCCGCAGGCTACTACAGCGCCTTCCTGACGGATTACGGCATCCTTGCGGAAACTACTGCCTCGCCCCACGGCGGAGCCCTCAGATTCACCTATCCCGCCAACGGGGCTTCCCGCATCCAGATCGACCTCGCAAGGAGGGTAGGGGGCACCGCGATGGAGGAATTCGTCAAGGTCATCGACGACAGGACGATAGAGGGATGGATGTACTGTCCTCCGGAAGGCGGAGGTTGGGGCCACGGCGACGGCAAGGCCGACTACACGGTATATTTCCACGCCGAACTCGACCATCCTTTCGCTAATTACGGATTCTGGTCGGCCGACATTCCCGAGGACATGTCGCCCAGGAGGGACGGAATGGTGAGCCTGCCCTACCTCGCAAGGGTGGATGAAGCTGACATTATCCGCGGGAAGGATTCACTCCAGGGCCGCCACATTGGATTTTTTGCGGAATTCCCCACAGCAGACAAGGAGCAGGTCACCTTCAAGGCTGCCATCTCCTTCACAGGGCTCGAGGGGGCTAGGAAGAACTTCGAGGCGGAGATCGCCGGGAAGGGCTTCGACGACCTGCACAGGGAAGCCGTCGCGATGTGGGACAGGGAACTTTCAAAGATAATGGTTAAGGGAGGCAGTAAGGACCAGAAGACGGTTTTCTACACCGCTCTCTACCATACGATGATAGACCCCAGGACATTCTGCGACGTAGACGGGAAATATACCGGAGGGGACGGGAAGATTCACGAACCGGGTGATTATTTCACAAAGAGGACGATTTTCAGCGGATGGGACGTATTCCGTAGCCAGATGCCGTTGCAAACCCTTATCAATCCGAAGATTACGACGGATATCATCAATTCGGCAATAACCCTGGCTGAAGAAAGCGGGAACGGATTCTACCCCAGGTGGGAAATAGCGAACGCCTATTCGGGATGTATGCTCGGAAACCCTATGCTGAGCGTCATCGCCGATGCGGTGGCCCAGGGGATCGAGGGCTTTGACCTTGAGAAGGCCTACCTCTACGGAAAGAACACCTCGGCCCATTCGGGCAATGGGGACATAGGCTTCGCCCCCGGCGGACAGGTGGTTTCCGAGACATTGGAATATGCCTACGGAGACTGGTGCCTGGGCGTGATTGCCGATGCCGCCGGAGATCCGGAAGGAGCGGAATATTACCGTAAAAGGGGACAGGCGTACAGGAACGTGTTCGACCCTGATTTCGGATGGTTCCGTCCAAGGAACGCCGACGGAACGTGGACGGAACTGCCTCCTGAAGGAAGGATGAAAGAGGGATTCGGGGCCACCGAGTGCAACCTCTACCAGCAGGGTTGGTTCGTTCCCCACGATCCCGACGGTCTTGCATATCTGCTCGGAGGCAGGGAGAAGGCCCTTGAAGAGTTGAGGAACTTTTTTGCCAATACTCCTCTGGATTTTCATTGGAACGGCTATTACAACCACGCCAACGAACCCGTCCATTTCGTCCCCTTCCTGTTCAACGCCTTCGGCTCTCCCGCCGAAACCCAGAAATGGACCAGGACGATTTGCGCGAACGCCTACCGGAACGCCGTCGAGGGAATCTGCGGCAACGAGGACTGCGGCCAGATGTCGGCCTGGTACATCCTTGCCGCCTGCGGTCTCCATCCTTCCTGCCCCGGGAACAATGTCTATGAACTTACCAGCCCGGTATTCGACAGGATAGACATACAGACTTCCAGGGGCCCGGTTAGGATCATCGCCCACGGTAACGGGCCGGAAAACATCTATATCCAGAAGGTTACGCTCAATGGTAAACCCGTGTGCGACAGCCACATAGACATAACGGAACTCAAGGCCGGCTCCCGTCTTGAATTCTGGCTCGGCCCGGTCCCTCCTCCGCAGGCCCCCCTCAACGTCATTTTCGAAACCGACCTGGGGAACGACGTGGACGACGCGATGGCCCTCGACCTCCTGTATAAATATGTCGAGAGCGGGAAGGTCAACCTCCTTGCCATTATGATCAACAAGGACGGGACTGCCCCTGCGGAATATGCCGATATCCTTAACACCTGGTACGGCCACGGCATACCCATCGGCCGCATCCGGAACGGGGCGGACTGCGAGAACGACGGGGTCAATTACGCCAAGGCGGTCGTGATGATGAAGGACTCCACGGGGAATCCCCTCTTTGAGCGTTCGGGAATAGACTACGAGGCCCTTCCCGACGCCTACGTCCTGTACCGGAAGATACTGGCCGGCCTTCCGGACAAGTCCGTGAAGATAGTTTCCGTCGGTTTTTCCACCAACCTCAGCCGCCTGCTGGATTCCGGGCCTGACGAATATTCCCCTTTGAACGGGAAGGATCTGGTCGCCAGGAAGGTGATCTCCCTTAACACGATGGCCGGGGACTTCAGGGAGAATCCGTCAAAGGAATATAACGTGGTAAAGGACATCCCCGCCTGCCAGAACGTCTTCGCCAACTGGCCGGGTGAGATCGTAACCTCTCCGTTCGAGGTTGGAATCGCAATCCTATATCCCGGGGACAGCATTCAGAACGACCTGGACTGGGGTTTCCCCCATCCGATGGCCGAAGGTTACAAGTCTTATATGAAAATGCCCTACGACCGTCCCACCTGGGACCTTACGGCCGTCCTCTATGCGGTCGAAGGGGGCGACTGGTTCACGATGTCCGGCCCGGGAATGATTACCGTGAACGACGACGGAACGACGTCGTTCACGCCTTCCGTTTTCGGAAAGCACAGGTATTTTACGGTAACCGAGGAACAGGCGGAGGCGGTAAAGGCCCGTTTCATCGACCTTATAACCACCCGTCCGGCAAGGTATTGAACTACTCCGCCGGCCTCAGGTCGAGCCTGAGTTCGTCGAGCTGCTTCTGGTCTATGATCGAGGGGGCTCCGAGCATTATGTCCTTACCCTGGTTGTTCTTCGGGAAGGCGATGTAGTCGCGGATGGTGTCGGCTCCGCCGAAGAGGGCGCAGACGCGGTCGAGTCCGAAGGCGAGGCCTCCGTGGGGAGGTGCGCCGTACTTGAAGGCGTTGATCAGGAAGCCGAATTTCCTCATCACCTCCTCTTCACCGATTCCTATGATCTGGAACATACGCTCCTGGACCTTGGGGTTGTGGATCCTGATGGAACCGCCGCCCAGTTCGTTGCCGTTCAGCACGAAGTCATAGGCGTTGGCGCAGACTTTCAGGATATCTTCGGGCTTGTCGCTGAAATAGTAGTCCAGATGTTCGGGCTTGGGGGAAGTGAAGGGATGGTGCATCGCGTCCCATTTGTTCTCTTCATCGTTCCACTCGAAGAGGGGGAAATCGGTGATCCAAAGGGGAGCGAAGACTTTCGGGTCGCGCAGGCCCATCCTGTTGCCGAGTTCGATGCGCAGGGTCCCGAGCTGCGTCTGAGTCTTTCTCTTTTCTCCGCAGAGGATAAGGATGAGGTCTCCGGCCTTGGCTTCGACCGCCTCGGCGATGGCCTTGAGGTCCTCGGGGGAGAAGAACTTGTCGACAGAGGACTTCACGCTTCCGTCCTCGGCGAGCCTGATGTTCACGAGGCCCTTCGCTCCCACCTGGGGGCGCTTCACCCATTCAGTGAGTTCGTCCACCTGCTTGCGGGACCATCCGGAGGCGCCCTCGACCGCTATGGCGCCCACGTAGGGCACTCCGTCGAAGACTCCGAAACCGTGTCCCTGGGCCAGGGAGGTGATTTCGTGGATGGTCATTCCGTAGCGGATGTCCGGTTTGTCGGAACCATATTTGTCCATCCCTTCGAACCAGGTCATCCTGGGAATCGGGTTGGGGATGGTGACGCCGAGGATGTTCTTGAACAGTGTCCTCATCATTCCTTCGAACATATCGAGGACGTCATCCTGCTCCACGAAACTCATCTCGCAGTCTATCTGGGTGAACTCGGGCTGGCGGTCGGCGCGCAGGTCCTCGTCCCTGAAGCACTTGACTATCTGGAAATAACGGTCCATTCCGGCCACCATAAGGCTCTGCTTGAGGGTCTGGGGGCTCTGGGGAAGGGCGTAGAAAGTTCCAGGGTTCATCCTGGAAGGGACCACGAAATCGCGGGCTCCTTCGGGGGTTGAGTTGATGAGGAAGGGGGTCTCAATCTCGAGGAAATCGTGGGAATCGAGGTAATTGCGCACCTCGTGGCAGATGCGGTGCCTGAGCTGGAGGGCCTTCTGCAGGGGATTCCTGCGAAGGTCGAGATACCTGTACCTGAGCCTGAGGTCGTCGCCTCCGTCGGAAACGTCTTCGATGGTGAAGGGAGGGGTGAGACTCTCGTTGAGGATGTGGATGGCCTCGAGCCTTATCTCGATGTCGCCGGTGGGCATCTTGGGGTTCTTGCTGGAGCGTTCCACCACGGTGCCGAGGGCCTGGATGACGAATTCCCTGCCAAGCGAGGTGGCCGTCTTCACGAGATCCTCCGGAGCGTCGGCCTCAACCACCAGCTGGGTGATGCCGTAGCGGTCGCGCAGGTCAATGAAGGTCATACCTCCGAGTTTGCGGGCCTTCTGCACCCAGCCCGCCAGGGTAACTTTATTTCCAACATCCGAAATGCGGAGTTCTCCGCAAGTGTGGTCTCTGTACATATTCCTTCTGTTATTTTTTCAAGGCGACAAAATTAAGCATTTCCCGCAATAAATCAGCGGAAGTCCTCGAAATCCGGCATCGCCACACCGGCGGTGAGTTCCTTGATTTCCGAAGAATCTAGGGGACAGATCAGCAGGACGTCGTCGGTGTCTATGACGGCATAGTTCTGCAAACCACTGACGGCCAGCACCTTGTTCCGGTTCTTCGACCACATCAGGCAGTGATGGTTGTGTTCCAGGAAGGCCCTCCGGGCATTGATGAAATTGTCATTTTCATCCTTGTCGGAAAGGACTTTATAGAGGGTTTCCCAACTGCCTATGTCCGACCATCCGAATGTTGCGGGATAGAGCCAGGCACAGTTGGTCTTTTCCATCACCCCATAGTCTATCGAAAGATTCGAGCAGCTGGAATAGGCCCTTTCCAGGAATTCCTGCCTCGAGGTGGAACCGAGGGCCGTCTCCCATCCGGAGAAGAGGCTGGTGACCTCCGGGATATGACGGTCCATCTCTTCCATAATCACCTTTGCCTGCCAGGCGAAAATACCTGAATTCCAATAGAATTCCCCGCTTTTGCAGAACACTGCGGCAAGGGTGGCGTCGGGCTTTTCGGTAAAGGTCTTCACCTTCATAGGCACCGTCGTGTTGTTCTTCCCTCCGGCAATCTGGATGTAGCCGAAATTGGTGTCCGGCCTGTCGGGCACTATGCCTATGGTGACGAGGGCCCTGTTGGTCCCGGCGTGGCCGATCACCTTGGTGACGGTGTCACGGAAGCCGTCCTCGTCGAAAATAATCTGGTCGGCTGGAGTCACCACCATCGTGGCCTCAGGGTCCCGACGGAGGAGTTCGCAGGTGGCGAAGGCTATGCAGGGGGCCGTGCCGCGGCTGTAGGGCTCCAGCAGGAGGTTCTCCTCGGGAAGTTCCGGGATGCTTTCCCGCACCAGGGCTCCGTATCTTGCAAGGGTGACCACCAGTATGTTTTCGGGGGCGAAGATCTTGGCGAACCTGTCGTATGTGAGCCGGAGCAGGGTCCTTCCCCTGCCTCCGACCTCGACGAACTGTTTGGGGCGGTTCTCCCTGGTGAGAGGCCAGAAACGGCCTCCCCGGCCTCCGGCCATAATTACACAGTATTGGTGTTTATTCATATATTATTTAGTATCAATAAATTATGTGGTCTAAACATAAAACGGTACGAAGGCTCTCGGGAAATATTCTATCTCGGTTTTTCCGCCGTCAAACACGACGGAAACCACGTCGAAAATTACCTCCATATCCCGTGCCAATCTTGCGTCTTTCGAAGCATTCAGATACCTCAGCGCGGCGGCCGCGAGTTTCCTCTGTTTGGCCGGGGTTACATTCTCCTGCGGGGCGGCCGCCACCGGCGCAGTCCGGCTCTTCACTTCCACGAAATGTATCCCCTCCCCGTCGACGGTGATGATGTCCGTCTCCAGATGTCCCCGCCTGCAATTCCTCTCAACGATCTCCTGTCCCCTCTCCGTCAGGAACCCACAGGCAGCATCCTCGCCCCTGCGCCCCAGCGCCATCCTTGAAGTTTCCATAATTATAAGTCAGTCAAGTTGTTGTCAATTGTCAAATGTCACCACCGTCACTCCGGAGCCGCCGAGGCTGAGGTCCTCGTCCCGGACCTGCTTGACTCCGGGGATCGTCCGGACGTATTTCTGGACCTCCTCGTGGAGCACCCCGGTGCCCTTTCCGGTGATTATCCTTACAGAACCCATATCCAGCATAATGGCGTCATCGATGAAATGGGTGACTATGTCGAGGGCGTCGGAGAGCCTCTCCCCGCGGATGTCGATCTCCGGCTTGAAATCCAGCCGGCGCCTCGTGATGCCGGGATCCACCCTCTGTACGGGCCTGGAATCCCTGTTCCCGGTGGCGGCCTTGAATTCGTTGGAGGAAATCCTTTCCACCTTGGAAGGGAGCACGTTCGTCGTAAGGTTGCCGACGATCACGCTGATGGATTTGGAAGACACCCGGGAGACCTCCCCGACAAGGCCGCTTTCTTTTACGCGGACCTTTTCCCCGACCTTCAGGGGCTCCCCTTTCATACCCGCCGCGATCAGCGGCTCCTCTTCCGGAACGGTCTCCCCCCGGCGCAGTTTCCTGGCCCTTTCCTTCTCCTTCCTCTCCTCCAGCTGCCGGATCTTCCTTTCGATATAGTCGTCGTGATTCTTCTGCTCCTTCACTTTCTTTTCCTGAAGGGCGGTGATGAATCCCTGGAGTTCGCTCCTCGCCTCCCTGGTCTTCTCTTTTTCGGCCTGGGCTTCCTTTATCGTCCGGATGGTGTTCTCCACCTGGCTGTTGGCCCCCTTCACGATGTCCTCTGCCTCTTTCCTTGCGGTTTCCAGAATCTCCTTTTTCTTCTTCTGGAGTTCCTCCAGTTCCTTCTTGTATTTCTCCGTGATGCTGTCGAGGGTCTTGTCGGTCAGTTTTATCTTCTGCAGCCTCTCTTCGAGGATGCGGCGGTTCCTCGCAATCCTGCGGAGGTTCCTCTCGATCCCAACATATCCTTCTCCCGCCCTGGTCTCGGCGTCCTTCACCACCGGTTCGGGAAGGCCCATCTTGCGGGCCATCTCGAAGGCGAAGGAACTGCCGGGAAGGCCGGTTTCAAGTTGGAACAGCGGGGCTATGTTGCGCTCGTCGAAGAGCATCGCCCCGTTGATGACGCCCGTTCCGGGCCCGGCGGCGTATAGCTTGAGGTTGGTGTAGTGGGTGGTGATAACCCCATATGTGCCGCGGCGGTCCAGTTCGGAAAGGATTGCTTCCGCGATGGCTCCCCCGGCGGCCGGTTCCGTGCCGGAGCCGAACTCGTCGATCAGCACCAGGGTCCGTCCGTCGGCGAGGGAGAGCATCTTCTTCATCTCGGAAAGGAAGGAACTGTAGGTGCTGAGGTCATTGTCGATGGACTGGTCGTCGCCGATGCTCACCATCATCCTGTCGAATACGGGGATTTCGGAGGTCTCGGAAGTTGGGATAAGCATACCCCACTGGAACATATATTGGAGAAGGCCTACCGTCTTGAGGCAGACGGACTTACCGCCGGCGTTCGGGCCGGATATCAGCAGTATCCTCTTTTCCGGAGTCAGGCGTACCGTCTGGGGAACCATTTCCTTCTTTTCCTTGCGCAGGGCCTTTTCCAGGATGGGATGCCTGGCCTTCCGCAGGTTCATTTCCATCCTTTCGGCCACAAGGGGCATCCCGGCCTTGAAGTCCAGGGCCACCTGGGCCTTCGCCATTATGAAATCAATTTCTCCGAGGAATCTGGCGGCTGTCTGCATATCCGGTACGTAAGGCCTTACGAAATCGCTGAATTCTGCCAGAATCCGGGCGATTTCCCGGCTTTCCTCAAACCTCAGTTCGCTTATCTGGTTCTCCAGTTCCACCACCTCCGCGGGCTCGATGAAGGTGGTCTTCCCGGAGGCGCTTTCATCATAGACATATCCCGCCACCTTCCTTTTGTTGGCGGTGGCCACCGGGATCAGGAGTTTGCCGTCGCGGACCGACAGGCTGGCGTCGGCGTCCACCACACCCTCTTCCTGGGCCTTTTTCAGCAGGGCCGCGGCCCTTTTCGAGATTGCGGCCTCCTTGTCCCTGATGCCTTTCCTTATCCTTGAAAGTTCCTCCGAGGCGCCGTCCTTAACCTCCCCGTATTTGTCAAGGATGATGTCGATCCGGCGGATCACTTCCGGGAAGGCCGGCACCGGGGCGGCCATCTTCTTCATTTCCGGATAGATGCCATCCTTTATGGAGGAGAAGAAGTTGGTGACTTTCCGCACGGTGTCCAGCATCGTCTTCATCTTCCCGAGGGAAAGGACGTCGATGCTGTAACCTTCTTTTTCAAGGGGGATCAGGAAGCCGAGGGTGTCGATGTATCCGCCCGTGGGAAAGGTTTCCTCGAACATCAGGATGAGCCTCATCTCGTCGGTGAGGGTGAGGCGGTGGCGGATGACGGAGGGGTCGTTCGAGAAGTCCTCGCCCGCGACCCTGTCCGCGGCGTATTCCGTGGAGCACCGGTCCGAAACCATCTTCCTCACCCGGTCGAAACCGAGTTTCTCCTCAAGTCTCCTTCTGTCCTCGCCCATGGCTTATTCTTCCTGTTTGGAGGGTTTTTCGAGAGCCTGTCCCAGGAGAAGCTTCAGCTCGTTAAGGTTGTTGATGTGGGTCAGGTTCCCGCCTTTTACATAAGAAACATCGCCCGTCTCCTCCGACACCACGATGACGTCGGCGTCGGTCTCTTCGGAGATGCCTATGGCGGCCTTGTGCCTCATTCCCAGGCTGGGCGGGATGTCGGTCTTGGAGGTGATGGGGAGGGTGCATCGGGCCGCCACGATGCGGTTGCCGCTTATGATCATCGCACCGTCATGCAGGGGGGAGTTCTTGAAGAACAGGTTCATAATGAGCCTCCTGTTCACGTTGGAGTCGATCTTGTCCCCGGTCTCGATTATATGGTCGATGTTCGACTTGTGTGGAATCACGATGAGGGCTCCCGTCTTGTCGGCCGACATCTGGCGGCAGGCCTCGGTGATCTCGTTCACCGTGACGTTGCCGAGGGAAGTATCCTTGATGCCCAGGAGGTTGTCAAGGAAGGAGCCGCCTTTCTTGTAGATGCTGTTGTTGCCGAACCTTATCAGGAAATGGCGGATCTCCGGCTGGAAGATGATGATTAGGGCCAGGACTCCCAGGTCCAGGAAGGTGCCCAGGAAGGCGGACATCATCTTCATGTTGAACGCGGCGGCGAGCACCCTCAGAAGGAAGAGAAGGAGCACGGCCAGGAATATGTTCACCGCGGCCGAACCCCTGATCCACCGGAAGATGTAGAAGATCAGGAAGGCCACCATCAGGATGTCCAGGACATCCGTGAGGGAAAGGTGCAGGAAGCCGAATATTTCCAGAGGGACCATACGGATATATTATATCTTATCATGCAAATATAATCAAATATTCCAATTAAAACGCGGCAGTATTATAAGGGGTGTTCTTGTTAAATCCATCAAAAAAGGCCATCTTTGTCGTTTAATACAAGAATAGGCGGTATGAATTTATTTCCAAGTTTATCCAAGGCATATTCGCAGGATCATTTGACGGCGAGGGAGGCGCAACGCTCTGCGGAGTTTATCGCTTTCGGCCCAATCGTGTTCCAGGTAAGCCGTATGATGCTGAAATATGGCATACTGGATATGCTCAGGGACAAGGAGATGAAAATAGAGGAGATTTCCGCTGCGACTTCGTTGAGCCAGTATGCGGTCAAGGTCCTCCTGGAGGCGTCCCTTTCGATAGGCACGGTACTGGTCGACCCGGAGAAAGACACTTACTCCCTTTCGAAGGTCGGCTGGTTTTTGCTGAACGATCCGGCGACCCGTGTCAACGTGGATTTCGTCCACGACGTGAACTACGAGGGATTCTTCCGTCTCGAGGAGGCCCTGAACGAAGGGCGTCCGGCCGGCCTTGAGCATTTCGGGGACTGGCCCACGATCTACGAGGCCCTTTCTTCCCTGCCCGACCAGGTCAAGAGAAGCTGGTTCGGCTTCGACCATTTCTATTCCAACAGTTCGTTCGACGAGGCGTTGGAAATAGTGTTTTCACTGCACCCCTCACGCATCCTGGACGTCGGCGGAAACACCGGTCTGTGGGCCCGCCAGTGCGTGGCATACGATCCGAAGGTGGAGGTCACGATCATAGACCTGCCCCAGCAGCTGGAAATGATGAGGAAGGCGGTCGCAGGCTCGGCCGGGGCGGACCGCATCCACGGCCGTCCGATGAACATGCTGTCGCCCGACGCCGCTTTTCCCGACGACCTCGATCCCGACGTGATATGGATGAGCCAGTTTCTGGACTGTTTCTCCGAGGAGGAGATACTCTCCATCCTTACGCGAATCTCGAAGATCATGCGTCCGGAAACGAGGCTGTGCATAATGGAAACGTTCTGGGACCGTCAGCGCTTCGAGCCCGCCGCATTCTGCCTGACTATGACCTCCCTGTATTTTACCGTGATGGCGAACGGCAATTCGAAGATGTATCATTCGGACGACATGATCCGCCTCATCGATGCCGCATCTTTGGAAGTCGAGTCCATCCACGACGGCCTGGGACAGGGACACAGCATATTGATTTGTAAAACCAAATGACGATAAAGATGACTTTGAACGAAATCGAAAAAAAGGTAATAGATTTTCTTGTAAACGAGCTTGAGATAGAAGAGGACAAGATACAGGGCGACGCCCGCCTGAAAGACGATCTGGGCATTGATTCGCTGGAGATCGTCGACGTGGTCGTGCTTGTGGACCAGGAATTCGGGTTCAAGATGAAACCTGAGGATTTCAAGCAGATAAAGACATTCGACGATTTTTGCAACTTTATCTCGGAGAAACTTGGCTGACGGGTTAAATAAGGCCTGGAGAGGCAAAACGGACGGAACACCCTGGATGCAGCGGACGCTCATCCGGTTGATCCGGATTTTCCCCTTGTGGGTGATATATGCCGTGATGTCCCTCACCATCCCTTTTTACATACTCTTCGCAAACGGCTTCAAGGATTCCTACCGTTTCTACAGGAAGCGGATAGGATATGGAGCAGTCAAGTCGTTCCTGATGACTTTTGTCAATGAGTATAACCTCGGGAAGGTCGTCATAGACAGGTTCGCCGCCTATGCGGGAAAAACCTTCGAGATCGAGACGGAAGGCAAGGAAGGGTATGACACCCTGTGCGGCAGGGACTCGGGTTTCGTAACGCTGAGCTCTCACGTTGGCAATTACGAACTTGCCGGATATTTCCTGAAAGCGTCGAAGAGGATAAATGCGCTGGTTTATTCCGGGGAAGCTGAAACCGTGATGCGGGGCCGCCGGGACTGCTTTTCTGAAACGAACATTCAGATGATTCCCATCCGGGAGGACCTGTCACATATATTTGCCATTAACAACGCCCTTGAAAATGGAGAAATCGTATCCATCCCGGGTGACCGGGTTTTCGGGGCCGAACGCACCGTCCGGAGCGATTTCTTCGGCCAGAAGGCCTCTTTTCCGGCGGGACCTTTTCTCATAGCGGTGCAGAGGGACCTGCCGGAAATAGCGGTCTTCGTAATGAAAGAGAGCATCCGCAAATACAGGGCGTTCGTCTTCCAATTGCCCGACACAAAGGGACTTTCCCGGGCCGATTCCGTCCAGACCCTGTGCGACGCCTATGCCCGGCACCTGGAAGAGATTGTCAGACGGTATCCTGCCCAGTGGTATAACTTTTATGATTTCTGGGCATGACGACGTTTACTCCGGTCCTTGCAAAGGACGTCCTTCTACAGCAGCCTCCGTTCGTTTTCATCGACAGTGTCGTTTCTTTTGACGATGCCGTCACGGTCGTGCGGTATGCTGTTCCGTCGGAGGGCGTGTTGATAGAAAACGGAGTCCTGAGTTCGGCAGGCGTCATCGAGCATATGGCCCAGGCGATGGCGGCGAGGGTCGGGTATGTTTCCAAATATATCCTTCACGTTCCCATTCAGATAGGGATGCTCGGACAGGTAAGGGACTTTTCCATCTCCCGTCATCCCGGGAGCGGGGACGTGCTGACCACGGAGGTGCGTCTTCTTCACGAGATGATGGGCATCAGCCTGGCCGAAGTCAATGTATATTGCGGGGAAGAGAAAATTGCGGGAGCCCAGATTAAAACGGTGATCAAGGATGAAGGATAGGATAGCTTGTCTTGGATATGGGGCCCTTACCCCTCTCGGACAGACGGCGCGTCAAACATATGAGGCCGTCCGGAAAGGGGAATCCGCACTCGGGCTCCTTCCTCAGGGTTCTCCCCTGGGACAGGACGCCGTCGTCTCCCTCTTCGAAGACCGGTCCGTCCTGGACAATCTTTCTTTTTTTGACACCATAGGCATCAAAGCCGCCTCTCAGGCGATCGAGGCTTCCGGTATCGATCCTTCCTCGCCCCGGGTCTCATTCATCCTTTCGACCATAAAAGGCAACATCGAGGCGCTGGGATCCGAAGAAAGCGATTATTCGATTGCGGAGTCCGCGGCAAGGATTGCTTCATATTTTCATAATCCCAATCCTCCGCTGGTCGTCTCGAACGCCTGCATCTCCGGCCTGGCCGCGTTGTTGCAGGGGCGCCGGATGCTCCTTTCCGGGAGGTGCGACTACGCCGTCGTCATAGGGGCGGAAGTCCAGTCGCGTTTCATCATATCCGGATTCCAGTCGTTGAAGGCTGTTTCGGCCTCTCCTTGCAAGCCGTTCGACGACTCCCGCGACGGACTGAACCTGGGCGAGGCTTCGGCGGCCATTGTCCTGGGACGCTCAGAAGAAGGCTGGGAGATCGCCGACGGAGCCGTCCGGAATGACGCCTACCATATATCAAGTCCTTCCAGGACCGGAGAGGGCAGTTACAAGGTGCTCCGTTATGTCTTGGATTCCATCGACGTAAAGGATCTCGCGTTCGTGAACGTTCACGGGACGGCCACGTTGTTCAATGACGAGATGGAAGCCGTCGCCCTTGACCGTGCGGGTCTCGGCGATATACCGATAAACAGCCTCAAGGGATTCCTCGGCCACACAATGGGTGCCGCCGGAGTGATCGAATCAATCCTTTCGATCCTTTCGTGCGAGGACGGCGTCGTCCTTCCGACCAGGGGTTTCTCGGAAATCGGGGTTTCCCGTCACGTGAACATCTCATCGGAGGAACGGCCCTGTGAAGGAAGGGCCTTCATCAAGCTGATGTCGGGATTCGGCGGCGTCAACGGAGCGTTGCTGTTCAGGAAAGGAGGCAGGGTATGAGAGTGATCCGCACAGTGAATATCCCGTCAGGGACGGACCTGGTGGCATTGTACAGGGAACAGATGGAGGAATATCCCAAGTTTTTCAAGATGGACATCCTCTGCAAGCTGGGTTTCCTGGGGACGGAATTGCTGCTCAAGTCCGACCCCGACCGGTTCGTGCCCCGGGAGGACCGTGCCGTCCTTACATTCAGCCGGTTCGGGTGCGAGTGCGACGACAGGCATTATTCCGGGACTATTGACGACTACCCTTCCCCCGCACTCTTCGTATATACCCTCCCGAACATAGTCAGCGGGGAGATTGCGATACGGAACCGCTACGAAGGGGAGACAGCGGCCTTCATCATTGAAAAATATGATTTTGAGAGAATACGTTCGATAGTCGGGGATGTCTTTCAGGACCGGAAGACCGGTTCCGCGATAGTCGCCTGGATAGACTGCCGGACGGAGACAGAATGGGAATGTCAAGTATCATTGGTTGAAAAATAGATTCAGAGTATGGATGATTTAATCAGGGAATTGAAGGAAAAGGTCATAGAGACCCTTAATCTCGACGGGATGACTCCCGAAGACATTGACGATCACGCCCCCTTGTTCGGGGCCGAAGGCCTTGGTCTCGATTCAATCGATGTCCTGGAACTGCTGATCCTTCTCGAGAAGAATTATGGCATACGCCTTGCCTCGCCCCAGGAGGGGAGGAAGGTTTTCCAGAGTTTTGCCGTCATAGCGGACTACGTTGCCGCCAACAGGACGAAGTAAGTGAAAGAGAGGATTGTCATAACTGGAGCGGGCGTGGTCAGCGCCCTGGGCTGCGGCAAGGAAGAGAATCTTGCCGCCCTGGAAGCACATAAGTCCGGAATAGCCCCCGTCCGATTCCTTTCGACAACCCTCAGGGACAAGCCGGTCGGAGAGGTTCCAGTTTCAAACGCCCTGATATGCAGCCGCCTCGGCTTGGACGAAGAATATCCGCGGTCTTCCCTTCTGGGTATCCTTGCCCTTCGGGAGGCGTTGGAACAGTCCCGTCTCCTGTCGGACGACAAGGTCGGGCCCTTCCCTCTCATATCCGGGACGACCGTCGGCGGGATGGATAAGACCGAATTGAGTTTCCCGTCATTTTCTAAATACCACGACTGCGGCGCTTCGACGGAAGCGATTGCCTCGCAGTTCAGCGTGATTTCGTCTTCGACG
Source organism: Bacteroidales bacterium (assembly GCA_017427885.1). Classification (GTDB taxonomy): domain Bacteria; phylum Bacteroidota; class Bacteroidia; order Bacteroidales; family UBA932; genus Cryptobacteroides. The sequence goes on along the minus strand of JAFRRW010000011.1, from coordinate 401,085 downwards.
ACGGTCTCGACGGCCTGCTCGTCGGCGTTGAATGCCATATTGTTCGGGGCGAACCTGATCAGGAACGGCCTTTATGAAAGGGTGGCGGTCGGCGGTGCGGAAGCACTGTCCAACTTCCATCTCAACGGTTTCAACTCGCTGATGATTCTGGACGGGCAGTGCTGCAGGCCGTTCGATGCCTCCCGCGCGGGATTGAACCTTGGGGAGGGTGCGGCGTACCTGATTTTGGAAGAGGAATCTGCGGCGTTGCGTCGGGAAGCGCCCGTGCTGGGGATTGTAAGCGGCGGAGGAAACGCCTGCGACGCCTTCCATCAGACAGCATCCTCCGAGAACGGGGACGGGGCGTTCCTTGCGATGGAGAAAGCGCTGGCCTCTTCCGGCCTGACCGCCGCAGACATCGACTATGTCAATGCGCACGGTACCGGCACCGTCAACAACGACGCTTCAGAAAGCGCGGCATTGCGACGCGTGTTCAAGGATAATATACCTCCCGTTTCGTCCACCAAGGCATACACGGGGCATACCACAAGCGCCTCCGGCTCCATTGAAGCCGTTTTCTGCCTGCTGGCCATCCGGGAGGGAATCGTTTTCCCCCAACTCAATTTCAGCACCCCCGATCCGGCGTGTATCATGCCGGCGTCCGGTGAAAGAAAACCCGTCAGGCACGTCCTGTGCAATTCTTTCGGATTCGGAGGGAATGATTCTTCTTTAATCCTGTCCCGTTATGACCGGCAATAGGAAGGTATATCTGAAATCGATCGTGTGCCTGGGCGGGAACGACCCAGACTTCCGCAGTGTGCTTTCCCCGATGGAGGCCAGGCGGATGGGACGCCTGCTGAAACGCGCCGTCTGGACCTCGAAAGAGGCGTTGGGACAGGCCGGTATCGAAATTCCCGACGCGATCATAACGGCGACCGATTATGGCTGCATCGTGAATTCCGTCGAGTTCCTGAAAGCGGCCCTGGCTTTGGACGACACGCCGATGCGTCCGATCCATTTCATGCAGTCGACGCATAATACGATCAGTTCCGTAATCGCCGTCTATCTCCATTGCCACGGCTACAACACCACCTATTCCCATCGCGGGTCCTCCCTGGAAAGCGCCCTGCTTGACGCCTGGATGCAGATACGCTCGGGAGAGATTGAAACCGCCCTGGTCGGCTGGTTCGACGAGGAAGAGCCTCTCTGCGCGGAGTCCCTGCGTTCCATTGGCATAACATTGGAAGACAGGGCAGTATCGATGGTACTTTCCTCCGACGGGAACGGTGCTGTCAGGGAAATCGCACCACCATTTAATTCGAGCGACTATGTATTCTAAACTGATTCCTCTGGCAATCCTGCAGAGCCTTTTTCTCTGCGGAGGTCAGGTTCTTTTGAAAATAGCCCTTTCGGCGGCGGGTCCCTTCAGTTGGACGTGGAATTTCTTCAGGGCCCAGCTGACGAACTGGTGGTTCCTGGGCTGCGGGATAGCGTTCGGGGTGGCGACGGTCCTGTGGATGTTCATCCTCAAGCATTATCCATTCGGCATAGCCTATCCGCTGTCCTGCCTGAGCTATCTCTTCGGGATGTTCGCCGCAATGCTCATCTTCAAGGAGTCGGTTTCGTGGGAGCAATGGATAGGTGTGTTCCTGATCATAACGGGCTGCGTACTTATCACAAAATGACGAAGAGGTTTTTATACATAATCGCTTTATTGCTTGTCCAGGTTTCTTCCTTGTACGCCCAGGAGGATCTGTTGGAAAGGATTCTCAGCGCCAATGAACGGACGAGCCTCAAGGCGGGCTTCACCCAGACGAGACACTCTCCGATGCTGGAGGAAAACCTCGTCAGCGAGGGTCTGTTGTATTTGCAGCAGCCCGACAAGATCCGCTGGGAGATACTCAAGCCTGTCCACAAGGTTTCCGTCCACGACGGAGGGGTCCAGGGCGGCCGCCAGTTCCGCCTGCCGGGCCGGAAAGATTTCTCCGTAACGGAAATATCCAACGACAAACAGTATTTCGTCACCCTGGTCCCGATCCGGAACGACCTCAGGCGCCTTTTCACGAGGATCGTCCTCATAGTCCAGAACGACTCCCTGCTGATCAAGGAAATCCAGCTCTTCGGGCGCGACGGCGATTATACGATACTGTCTTTCAAGGACATTCAGCGTGACGTGGAACTGGATCCCTCTCTTTTCATCAAGGACTGACAATGCTTAAAGGGATATTATACGACATTGTTTCAAGGTCTGACGATTCGGTGACCGTAAGGATCGATCGCGGTTGCGGCATCTATCAGGCGCATTTCCCGGGATATCCGATTACCCCGGGCGTCACGTTCGTCCAGATGGCCGTCGAACTCCTGGGCCTGATGAGAGGAAGGGATATGGATATCCTTTCGGCGAAGAACATAAAGTTCCTGTCGCCTGTCATTCCCGAGGAAGACACCACCCTGACGTTCTTCTTCGGTGGTGACGGAGAGATAAAGGTATATCACCGTGATGTGGTTTGCGCAAGCATGAAAGTCACCGCCGGCTGAGTTATGAAAGCAGGAGAGAAGCACGCTACGGTAATCATCCCGACATACAACAATGCCGGGACGGTAGGGGATGTCGTGCTCCGGTCTCTCCGGCACGGGTTCCCGGTGCTCGTCGTCGATGACGGGTCGACGGACGGGACCGGACTTGTGCTTGAAAAGGTCTGCCAGGACCATCCGGACCGTGTCCGGGTGATCACGTTCCCTGAAAATCAAGGTAAGGGCGCCGCCCTGAAGGCGGCTTTCCTGTCAGCCAGGGAATCCGGATTCGCTTTTGCCGTGACGCTGGACGCCGACGGCCAGCACAGGCCGGAGGACATCCCCGTGCTGATGGACCACGCTGACAGGAGGACGATAGTGATCGGCAGCCGCAACCTTACCGCCAACGGGATGCCCGCCGGCAATACGTTCGCCAACCGGTTCTCCAACTTCTGGTTTACGGTGCAGACGCTGCGGTCCCTGCCAGACACCCAGACGGGCTTCAGGGTGTATTCCCTGCCGGACCTCGGCGGTGTACGGATGATGACGAAAAGGTATGAGGCAGAGTTGCTCCTGCTGGTTTTTTCAGCCTGGAAAGGCCTCTCCCTCGTCCCCGTTCCCATTGACGTGGAATATCCCGCCGACCGGGTGTCCCATTTCAGGCCTTTCTGGGATTTCCTGCGGATTTCGCTGCTCAACACCTGTCTCTGCGTGATGGCCGTCGTCTATGGTTATCCGAGGATGCTCTTCAACCGGCTTTTCAGGCGGAGGAACGGATGAAACGGCTGATACTGCATATCTACGACTATATGACCGCCCACAAGGTGGCCGCAGGCTGCATATTGCTTCTGCTTCTCGCCGTGGGTCTGTGGCGCTCGGGTTCGCTTCATTATTTGGAAGACATCTCCTCCTTTTTGCCCCAAAACGAACAGACGAAGAAATATACTGATGTCTATCGTCGCCTCGGGGGAGACGACAAGATATCTCTGATGTTCACGGGAGGGGATTTCGATACCCGCCTGGAGGCGATGAACCGGTTCGAAGAGGTGTGGCTCGAGCGGGATTCCACAGGAAAATACTCCGGAGTCCTTACCAAGGTCGACGATGTCGATATACTGGACGTTACAGATTTCATCATATCCAATCTCCCTTATTTCCTCCTGCCCGAAGACTATACCAGGATGGATTCCCTCCTGGCGGACCGGGATTATGTCAGGGACAGGATGCGGAGCAACAAGGAAGCGATAGCGAATCCCGGATTATCCGCGTCCATTCTCCGTTATGACCCGATCGGAATCAGCACGCCTGTTTTCCAGAGGCTTGCGCGCTTGCGTCCCGATGCGGGCGGTGCGGTGGAAGACGGTCAGATATTCTCTTCCGACAGGCAGACGGGACTTCTCTTCCTTACTTCCCCTTACGGGAGCAGCGAAAGCGCCCGGAACGCAGAACTCGCCGGTTTCATAGACCAGGTGAAAAGACAGGCGGAAGAATCTTGTCCGGAAATAAAAATCGTTTCCACGGGAGGGCCTCTGGTCGCGGTGGAGAACGCAAGCCGCATCAAGAAGGACAGCGTATGGGCCCTGGTGCTGGCCGGGGTGCTGATTTCGCTTCTTCTGTGGTTCAGTTACAAAAGGATCTCAGATGTCCTGTGGATATTGATATCGATCGCCGCGGGAGCCCTTTTCGCCCTCACGTTAATATCCCTTTTCAAATCTTCCATTTCCATCATAGTCCTTGGGATAGGATCGATGATAATAGGCATAGCGGTCAATTATCCCCTGCATTATATCGACCACCTGAAATACCAGCCGGACAAGCGAAAGGCACTCGCTGAGCAGGTCAATCCGCTTCTGGTAGGGAACCTGACGACCGTTGGAGCCTTCCTGTCCCTGGTCTTGCTCAAGGCGGAAGCCATCCACGATTTCGGGTTCGTCGGCGCGATGCTTCTCATCGGGACGATCTTCTTTGTCCTGGTCTTCCTGCCGGTTTTCATCAAGCCTTCCCGTGAAGCGCGCAAAACTCTCCGGCTTGACATAGACCGTTTCGTGCATATTTCCGACAAGGGCAGGAAGGTCGTGTTCTGGTTGTTCCTCATCCTGACCGTTTTCTTCTTCTGGGGCAGCCGCAGGGTCTCTTTCAACGCCGACCTGCATCAAATCAATTATATGACCCCGGAGCAAAGCGAGGGGTTCGAGATCCTTTCCGCCATAAACGGGGACAATGCCGAAACGGAAACGCTGTACATAGTCAGCGAAGGGGAAGATGCGGAAGCGGTTCTGGCCGGAATGGAAGCGATCGCTTCGTCGCACCCGGAGATACGGAGCCTGAGCGGTTTCCTTCCCTCCGTGCAGGAACGGGAGAAACGTATTTCACAGTGGGAAGGTTTCTGGGAAAACCATCGGGAAATACCGGACCGGATCCGTTCGGGCGCCAAGGCGGAGGGTTTTACCGACTGGGCCTATGCTCCTTTCTTCCAGTCGGTTGAGAATGAATGGCCGGCAGGTGGATATGAGATGTTCGAGCCGATATACGGTACGGTCGGCCAGACTATGTTCCTCCGGGATGGGGATCTTACACGGGCGATAGGATACCTGAATGTTCCCAAAGACCGGAAAGAAAGCGTCAGCAATGAGTTGCGGAACGGTTTCGGGGAGAATGACTATTGCTTCTTCTCTTCGGACCTGAGCAATTCGATGGTTGACCTTCTCAATCAGGATTTCGACAGGATCGGCCTGATTTGCAGTCTGATAGTGTTCGTCTTCCTCTGGCTGAGCTTCTCCTCCCTGGAACTCTGCGTCATCTCTTTCATCCCTCTGGCCATCGGTTGGATCTGGATTCTCGGGACGATGAACCTGTTCGGGATAGGATTCAACATAATCAACATCATCCTTGCATCCTTCATCTTCGGCCAGGGGGACGACTATACGATCTTCATGACGGAAGGGCTTATGTATGAATATGCCACCGGCAAGAAGATCCTGCGTTCTTACAAGAATGCCGTGACGCTTTCGGCGCTGGTAATGTTCATAGGGATAGGGGTGCTGATCCTGGCGAAGCACCCTGCCATGCGGTCGCTGGCACAGGTCACTATGGTGGGAATGATAACCGTGGTCGCGATGGCATATTATCTCCCGCCCCTTCTCTTCCGGTTCTTGACAAAGCGCCGGGACGGTACGCCAAGGCTGGCGCCGCTGACAATAAGGAACATTATTGAAACCGTCTATATCTCAATAGTTTTCTTCCTTGCGTTGGTGGTGGTGAGCATCTGGTGCTGGGTGTACTTCGCTTTCGGGAAAGATTCCGAGAAAAAGCGCCTGCGTTATCACGGACTGATCAGCTCGGTGGCCAGGCTGGCCATCAATTCCATCCCGGGAGGTAAATATACCGTGAACAACGCGGCGAATGAGGATTTCTCCAAACCGGCCATCTATATCTGCAACCATCAGTCCCATTTCGATGTCCTCGCCATCCTCGCCCTTCATCCGAAGATCGTCTGCCTGACGAACGAATGGGCCTGGAAACTATATGGTTCCGTCATCAGGAAGGCCGAGTTCTACCCGATTTCATACGGCCTGGAAGAGAACGGCCGCCATATCGGCAATCTGGTGGAACGGGGCTATTCAGTCGTCATTTTCCCCGAAGGCACCAGAAGCGAGGACTGCAGCATCCAGCGTTTCCACAGGGGTGCGTTCCTTGCCGCCAGGGAACTCGGAATCCCGGTCCTTCCTCTGTACATCCACGGATTCGGGTACGCCCTGCCCAAGCACGATTTCACGTTGCGCCATTCAGGCCTGTATCTTGAGATCGGCCGGCGTTTCTCCGTGCCCGACGGCGACCTGGCCGCATTTACACGACAGGTCCGCCATCAGTATCAGGAAACATACGACCGAATTAGGAAAGAAAGGGAGACCGCGTCGTATGTGGCACGGTTCGTCAGGGACAATTACCGGTACAAGGGGCACGACGCCCAGTCGGAGTGCCGCAGGGTTCTCCGCCAGCCGACCTTTGACCAGGTCGACCGGATGACGGAGGAAGAAGTGATGATTCCCGATGCAGGGTATGGGGTCTATCCCCTGTTGGTGGCGCTGAGCCATCCGGACATGAAGGTGACCGCGGTCGTGGAGGAAGAGGACCAGTACCTTACTGCCACAAGATGCCAGGCCGTACCGGACAACCTGGTTTATTTGAAGAAGGATGAAGTATAAGTTCCTGATACTGTTCTGTCTGCTGCAGATGTCGTTCCCGTCGTGGGCTCAGATCGACATCTGGGAAGGGACGGACAGCCACAAGCGGGTGTTGCTCACTCCCGTCCTTCCGGAAGGGGAGCCTCGGGCGGCGATAATAGTGTGCCCAGGCGGGAGTTACTATTGGCACGACACGCTTTCGGAAGGATCGATGGTCGCGGAATGGCTGGCCTCCAACGGGATTGCGGCCTATGTGTTGGAATACCGTGTCGCCGGGGTGGGGGATTTCCTTTCGGGATATCGCGTTCTGTTTCGCGGCAACCGCCATCCGGATATGATAAGTGATTTGCAGAGGGCTATCTGCATCATAAGGGAAGGTTTTTCCGGTCCGGTAGGGGTGATGGGATTCTCTGCTGGCGGTCATCTGGTCCTTTCCTCGGGGGAGTTCTCCAACACCTCCTTCGTGGCGGGCGCCGACCATTCCGGGGGCGCGCTGAGGCCAGATTTCATCGCCGCAATCTATCCCGTCGTGACCCTCTCCGACGAGGCCATCGTCCACAAGAGGTCCCGCCGCGGCCTGCTGGGTGAAAACAGGGTCGGCGATGCCGTCATGCGCGATTCCCTGTCCCTTGAAAAGCACGTGCCGCCCTCGATGCCTCCGGTATTCCTCCTCAACTGTGTCGACGACCCTGTCGTTGATTACCGGAACTCCGTCGTCATGCACGAAGCGCTTGAGGAAGCAAACATTCCAAACCTGTATCTCCAGTTCAAGGAAGGCGGACACGGTTTCGGCGCGAACCCGCAGAAAATGACCCCGGAGACCTCCACCTGGCAGCAGTCATTTCTCGATTGGCTGTTATCGATAAAATAATGCTAACTTTGTCAGAAATAACTGACAGCTGATATGAACCGCGTTGTCATCACGGGAATGGGTATCTATTCCTGCCTTGGCCAGACATTGGATTCCGTCAGAGACGCCCTGTACAGGGGCGTCTCCGGGATTGTTTTCGACCCTATGCGCAAGGAGCACGGATTCCGATCCGGTCTGACCGGTTCCGTCCCTGCGCCTGACCTGAAGAAGGAACTGCCCCGTTCGCAGCGGGCATATATGCCCGAACAGGCGCAATATGCCTATTGTGCGACAAGGGACGCCCTGGCCTGGGCGGGAATCGACGGGGAATACCTGGAGAATCACGACGTCGGCCTGATTTACGGCAACGACAGTTCCGCCGACGCCGTATATCAGTCGGTGTCGAAGATCAATGAGAAAAAGGATACGATGCTCTGCGGCTCCGGGGCGATTTTCCAGTCGATGAATTCGACGGTCTCGATGAACCTCGGTGTCATTTTCCATCTGAAGGGAATCAACCTCACCCTCTCCGCCGCCTGCGCAAGCGGATCCCACTCGATTGGATGGGGAAGCCTGCTCATCCGGAACGGGCTGCAGGACATAGTCGTCTGCGGAGGCGCCCAGGAAATCAACGAGGCCGCCACCGGCTCTTTTGACGGAATCTCCGCCTTTTCGACGAGGGAAGACGATCCTTCCGCGGCAAGCCGCCCTTTCGACCTGCACAGGGACGGCCTGGTGCCCAGCGGGGGTGCGGCGACTGTCGTGCTGGAAAGCTATGAAAGCGCAAGAAAAAGAGGAGCCCGGATAATCGCCGAAGTCATAGGCTATGGCTTTTCCTCCAACGGAGACCATATCTCCACCCCGAACGTGAACGGCCCCGCCCGTTCCCTTGAGATGGCCATCCGCCAGTCGGGCCTGTCCATAAACGACATTGGGTACATCAACGCCCACGCCACGTCCACCCAGGTGGGCGATGCCAACGAGGCAAAGGCCATATATCAGGTATTTGGTGACAGCCGGATTCCCGTTACCAGCACCAAAAGCCAGACGGGGCACGAGATGTGGATGGCCGGAGCAAGCGAGGTCATCTATTCTATCCTGATGATGAAGGACGGATTCATCGCCGGGAACATCAATTTCGAGACTCCCGACGAGGACACCGCCCGTCTCCTGATCCCATCCTCGACGATTCACAGGGGGTTCGATACGTTCCTGTCCAATTCGTTCGGGTTCGGAGGGACCAATTCGTCGCTTGTCATAAGAAATGTATGACGTAATCGTCATAGGTGCGGGCGTCGGCGGACTGATGTGTGCCAATATCCTGGCACGGAGCGGCCGCCGCGTCCTCGTCCTGGAGAAACAGCCCCGGATAGGAGGAATGCTCCAGGGATTTTCCCGCCGGGGAGTCTCTTTCGACACCGGTCTCCATTACGTAGGAGGCCTTGGCGCCGGCGGACCGCTGGAGTGGCTGTTCCGGTATCATGGACTGATGGACCTGCCGTGGGTTAAACTGGACTGTGGCGAGGAAGTAATCCTCGACGGGCGGAGTTTTCTCATCCCTTGCGGAGACAGGGAGTTTGTCAGCGGCCTTCTTAAGTATTTTCCCGATGAAAGGGAGTCACTTGAAAAATATACCGGGGCTTTAAGGGAAGTAAGGGAATCCATAAAGGACATAACGGCGGACAAGTTCAACCTGTTCAGCAAAAGTGCAGGGTCGTTTCTTCAGGAAACCATATCCAATCCGCAACTCCGCAGGGTGCTGTCCTCGATGGGGTTGAGGATGGAGATGGATTTGGACACTCTCCCTTTCTATGAATATGCGCAGATCAACGCCTCGTTCATTGAAAGCGCCTGGCGGCTCAAGGGACCTTCTTCGCTGATCCCTTCGACGTTGGCGGAACAGGTTCAGAGGAACGGCGGGGAAATTTTGACAGGGGTCGAGGTGACGGGGATCAGGGAAGGGGAGGTCTTTGCGGAAGGCAGGAGTTTCAAGGCGGAGTCGATAATATCAAGCATGACCCCGGCGGCGACGGTTTCCCTGACCGAAGGGCTGAGGGATGTCTACAGGCGGAGGATAACAGGATTGAAAGACACCTTCGGCGTGTTCTCGGCATATATTGAACTGAAACCGGAGACCCTGCGTTACATCAACCATAACATTACAATCGACAACAGTGTATTCATCAGTTTCAACGTTCCTGAAGACGGTTCCGGGTGGGCGGACAGGCTGGAGTTGATGACACCTGTCAGAGAGTGGTCGTCGACGCGGGAAGAGGGTTACGAGGAATGGAAGGATGGTCTGGCCCGGGAACTTATACAAGCGGCGGAAAAGCGGATTCCGGAACTGGGCAGGTCGGTCAGGGCCGTTCATACCAGTTCCCCCCTTACCTGGCAGCGTTACACCGGTTCAGCATCGGCTTTCGGCGTGAAAAAGGATTGTAATTCCGCACTTGCCACGATCATCAGTACCAGGACTCCCATAAAAAATGTATATTTGACCGGGCAGAGCCTCGGGCTTCACGGACTCCTGGGCACGTCGGTTACGGCCCTGCACACTTCTGCCCAGATAGTTGGTTATAATTACATTAAACAGACATTTTCGATATGAGAGTTGCACTTGTTACCGGAGGGAGCCGCGGCATCGGCAGGGCGGTCTGCCTGAAACTTGCGGAGATGGGATACCACGTCCTGGTCAACTATGTGTCAAACCTGGAAGCTGCGGAAGAGACCCTTCAGTCAATAAAGTCAATGGACGGCAGCGGGGAGTTGCTTCGGTTCGACGTCTCCGATTCGGCGTCGGCTGAGGCCGCGATCACGGAGTGGCAGAAGAACAATCCGGAAGAATATATCGAAGTGTTCGTGAACAATGCGGGCATCCGCAAGGACAACCTGCTGATCTGGATGGAAGAATCGGAATGGGATTCAGTGATGGACACGAATCTCAAAGGCTTTTTCAATATCTGCCATCTTGTTCTTCAGCCTATGATAATAAAGAAGAGAGGGCGTATCGTCAGCGTCTCGTCCCTTTCCGGGCTGAAGGGGCTTCCGGGCCAGGTCAACTATTCCGCAGCCAAGGGAGGCCTGATTTCGGCGACGAAGGCGCTCGCACAGGAAATAGCGAGGAAGAACATCACGGTGAATGCCGTCGCGCCGGGGTATATAGCGTCCGATATGACCGCCGGGCTGGACGAGGCCGCATTGAAGGGCACGATCCCTATGGGCCGTTTCGGCCGTCCTGAAGAGGTCGCGGCCGTGGTCGGTTTCCTTGTTTCGGAAGAAGCTTCTTATATAACCGGAGAATGCATCTCTGTCAATGGGGGGCTTTACAGCTAATATTGAAAGGAGTTTTTTCGTTTCGGCCATCGTTCTTTTCCTGTGCCTGTGCGCAAATGCCCAGGTCACGAAAGTCCGCGGGGTCGTCACCGATGCTGCGAACGGTCTCCCCATACCTTTCGCAAGCGTCTATTTCACCGGTTCCACTATAGGTATCTCCACGGATCTCGAGGGCCGTTATTATCTCGAGACGCGGGATGAGTCGCATCTGGAACTTCAGGCCGGCCTGATAGGCTACTATACGGCGTCGATAAAGATAACTCCCGGGGTTTTCACGGAAGTCAACTTCGTGCTGGAGCAGAACAAGGCCGAATTGCAGGCGGCCGTCGTAAAACCGAACAACGAGAGGATAAAGCGTTTCCTTAAAGCGCTGGATGCCAGGCGGGACGGGCACAATCCGGACAAGTATCCGGAATGGACCGTGGACCTTTATTCCCGTACGGAACTGGATGCCACCAATGCGGAGTGGCTCGTGAAGAGTTCGCTGTTCCACAAGGCCCTAGCCCCCATCGAGGAATGCAAGGACACCTCGGCGGTGACCGGCGCCGAGTATTATCCCATCCTGCTTTCCGAAACCAGGTCCGTCCTTTTTCACAGCAAGCCAAAGTCTCTTGAGAAAGAGGTGATCAAGGCAAACCAGATTACCGGCGTGGACCCCGACAATATCCTTACCCGGTATTCCGGCCACCATCTTCTGAAAGCCAACCTTTACGACAACAACATATCCCTTTTCAACCTCAGCCTTCCTTCCCCCATCGCTTCTTACGGCCATCCTTTCTATGACTATTACCTTGTAGACAGCTTGATGGTAGAGGGCCGGAAAACCTATTGCCTGCGCTTCCATCCCAAGCCGCTGGTCACTTCCCCCGCCCTTGACGGACAGATTGACATCGATGCCGAGGATTATGCGATTCGTTCGGCGAGAGTACGCCTCGCAGACAGGTCGAATGTCAACTGGATCCGCCATGTCGACTACAGCATGGATTATACCCGTCTGCCCTCGGGACGGTGGTTCCCGAAAGACGAGACCGTGTTCATCGATTTTTCCATTTCCGTCAGCGACAGTTCGAAGGTGGTGTCTTTCCTGGGCAACAGGAGGCAATGGTACGATACTCCGGTTTTTGAAGTGGAAATACCGGAAGAATACCGCAGGAATGACGATCCGGTGACGGTCGTCCCCCAGGAAGCCGGTTTTGACTGGCCGGCGAACAGGCCGATACCCCTTACCCCGAGGGAGGAAAAGATAGTCGATGCGATACGGCAGGTACAGGAATCCCCGTCATACAATGCGCTATACGGGTTCACGCGTTCCCTGGTCGTGGGATATGTGGAATGGAAGGATTCCCCGATAGGCATAGGTCCCTGGATACAGACCGTGACATACAATCCTACGGAAGGGCTGCATATCGGGACGGGTTTCCGTACCACGCGGTATTTCAATCAGAAAATCCGCCTAGCGGGTTCGATCGGTTACGGATTCAACGACAGGAAAATCAAGGGCGGAGGGTCCGTGGAGTATGTCATCCGCCGGGACAGGACGCGGAAGCTGACAGCGTTGTTTTCCAAGGATTACGTGCAGCTGGGGCAGGGGACGGGAGCCCTGTCCGGAAATAATATGATCAACTCCCTGACTAGCCACAGGAACGACCGGCAGTCGTTGCTGATGCGCTATGGGCTTGATTACGAGCACGAGTTTTCACGTTCACTTTCAGGCTATTTCAGGGCGGAACGCCGCCGCGTATACGGGAATGAACAGGTGCCCCTGTACCTTCGCGACGGGGCTGTCCTGGATTACGTAGACGCCTCCCAGGTGCGTCTTAAGGCACGTTTCGCCTGGGATGAACGCATCAACCGGGGCTTTTTCGACAAGGTGCATATTTTTACCAGATATCCGGTCGTTTCCCTTGACCTGACTGGCGGTATTTTCTCAATGGACAGGAAGGTCCCCGTTCAAACCGGGCAGGGGCTTTATGAAGATCCCTTTATCCGGGGAGAGATATCCATCGACTGGCACATCCCCGGCACTCCGTTCGGGTTCAGCATGGTCAGCATCAACGCGGGAACGATCTGGGGCGACGTCCCATACACTTTCCTGAAACTCCACGAGGGGAATCAGGGCTTGTTCTCGGACAACACGGCGTTCTCCTGCATGCAATACTTTGAATTCGCCTCCGACAGATGGGCCAATGTCTTTTTCGAACACAATTTCGACGGCCTCATTTTAGGCAAGATACCCCTTATAAGGAAACTGGACTGGAGGGAGATCCTTTCCTTCAAGGCCGCTTTCGGCAGCATAAGGCCATCCAATCTTGAAGAGAGCGACATAATACCCGTCTCGGGGATGCAGAGCCTTGCGGGAGCCCCTTATTATGAGATAGGCGTGGGACTTTCTAATATATTGAGGCTGTTCAGGATAGATTATGCCTGGCGTCTTTCCAGAAGGAATCCCGACGGCGGCAATTCGTGCATCAAGGTCGGAATGGACCTGAATTTCTAGCCATTGTTCCTGTAATGCTTGCGGTCGATCTTCCCGTTGAAGGTCCTGCATACCTTGTCGGTCAAGCCATAATTCATAGGAATCTTGTAGGTCTCCAGTTTTGTTTTAAGGTGGCGGGCCAAGGCTTTCCAATCGGGTTTTTCTCCGTCGGCCGTCACCACCAGCAGTTTCAGGGCCTGCCCGGTTATGGGGCTTTCGACGGCAATGCACACGCAATCCCTGATGCCTGGGAACGAAAGGGCGGCGTCTTCCACTTCGGTGGGAGAGACCTTGAAGCCTCCGACGTTGATGACGTCGTCTTCCCTCCCCAGCAGATGGAGCATTCCTTCCTTGTCTATGGCGCCGATGTCGGAGGTATGGATCAGGCCGTCCCTCAATATGGCTGCGGTGTTTTCGGGATCTCCGAGATATCCTGTCATCAGGGTGTCTCCGCCGCAGACCAGGAGTCCTTTCTCAGTAATGGAAAAGAAGGAATGTGGCATCGGCCGTCCGAGACAGCCGGCAACACATTTCCCGTCATTGAAGTCGTAGGTGCTGATGATGCCGGTCTCCGTAGATGCATAGGTGTTGTACATCCTTGTGTAAGGCAGCAGACGGCAAAGGGCCTCCATGTCAGACTGGGACATCGCAGCGGCGCCGGTTTCGATGAAATCCATCCTGCCGGCGAGTTCCGCCAGCCTGTCAGGGCAGAACTGGAGCAGGATGCGGATGCTGGCCGGGACCAGGAAGGTCGCGAACTTCCCGGCCGGGTAATCGAAGGCTCCGAAGAAAAGGTCGAAGTCCTTGAGTCCGTTCACTATGATCAGGGTTCCGCCCAGCATCAGGACGGGATAGACCTTCGAAAGGCTCCCGATATGGTTCAGCGGCCCGTTGACCACGAAAGCGAGGTCGTGGCTGAAGCCCATCCCGGCGATGAGGTTCTCTGCGTCGGCTATTATCGTCCGGTGGCTAATGATGACTCCTTTGGACTTCCCGGTGGTGCCGGTGGTATACAGGATGTCGGCGGTGCCTTCTGGAACGGAATGGGCTGCCATCTCGGCTGATATCCTTTCGAACGCGGCCTCGGGGATGTCCTTTTCAAGAGGCGCCGCGGCGCAGCAGGCCTTGTGGAGGGCGAAATAGGTGACAAGGAAATCGATGTCAGGGTAGGCCCTCAGGCATACGATCCGTCCCGGAGGGTATTTAGCCGACAATTCTCCTGCCTTTTCCTCAATCCTCCTCTTCAACTCTTCATAGGTGCAGCTTTCCCCGCCGCAGACAATGGCGGTTTTTCCGGGGAAGTCGGAGGCGTTCTGCCAGATATGGTCCTCTATGGTCATTTATCGGCTATTTTCCTCTCCACCAGGGCGGCAAGGCTTTCCAGGGATTTGAGATTTTTCGGCGTGACGTCGGAAGAGTCCAGCTTTATATCGTACTTGTCGGAAAGCAGCATGAGGATTGTAGTCACGCCGAGGGAATCGAGTTCGCTGAACAGGTATTCCGAATCCAGGTTCACGAGGGGAAGCGCTTCCTCCAGCATCGCCCTGATTGTGGATTTAATGTCTGTCATTTGTCAAAAGAGTCTGGGGAGGAAGTCTGTCAGGTATTTTCTCCAGTTTTCCCAACTGTGGCCCCCGTCCGTTTCATTATAATGATACTTATATCCTTTCTCATCCAGCTTCGCCCTGAAATCGTCGTTGATCTTTTTGACGAAGTCGTCCCTGCCTACGGCGATATAGTATAGCTGAGGCGGTGTCCTGAACTGATTGTCAAGTTTCTCGTCCAGGTTGTTGTATGTGGAAAGACCCTCCTTGTTGATGCCGGACGTCACGGTGGAGATCTTCTCTCCGAACGTCCCCTTCGTCAGGAAGGGGAACGCGTCCGTAAGGATTTTGATTCCCTGGGCCAGGGAACCGGCCTTCTCCAGTTTTTCCTCATCCAGAGCATTGGTGGTCTGGGCGGAAAACAGCCCCACATAGTCGAATCGGTCAGGGTTGTTCGCCGATATGAAAAGGGTGTGGAGCCCGCCGAGGGAGAATCCCGCGATCGCCCTCTCCCGCTTGCCTTTCTTTACCCGATAGTTCGATTCCACATATGAGACGATCTCCGGGACGAAGGACCTCTCGATCTCCCCGAACATCGACAGTATGTTTTCATTTCCGAACTGTCCGGCCGAGTCCGGCTGCCTGTCGTCGGAGGATGCCTGGGATACGATGACGTTTGGCATTACCACTATCATCGGCTTGCAATCCCCTTTGGCGATCAGGTTGTCCAGGATCTCGACCGCCCTGCCGGCATCGATCCAGGAGTTCTCGTTCCCTCCGGAACCGTGCAGCAGGTAAAGGACGGGGAAAGCGCCGTTCCCGGTCTTATAGGACGGTGGGAGATAGATGCTCAACCTCCTGTTCGGCGTCGTCTTTATGGAAGAGGGATACCAGACCTTTTCCACCGAACCGTGGGGAACCTCCTGCCTGACATAATTGTCGGCAATGCCTCCGTCGATTATGAAATAGCTGTAATACAGGCCGTTGTCTTCCACGAGGCAGTCATTCAGAGGATCGGTAATCCTCTCCCCGTCGACCTCGAAATAATAGGTGTACATTTCAGAATCCAGGGGTCTGGTGGTATAGGACCAGCGGTCCCCGTCCTTTTCCATACTGACCTCCCCTTCCTTGCCGAACACTCCGGCAGGGGTCCTGAACGCCATCGCCCTGGTTATGAAACTTCCCTTGAGGACCACCTCCTCTGCCTCGGGACGGAGGAGGGTGATGGTGACGGATTTGTCCGGGTTGATCCGGGGAGAAACATCCCTGCTTCCGGCGAAAAGGTTCGTCGATGCCAGCAGACAGATTATGTAGAATACACCTTTTTTTAACATAATGTTCCTGATGACAAAAATACGTTTTTTTGGGGAATAATGGCATCAGACCGCATCTCTCCGTTTTTTTTTGTAAATTTGCACCGCTTGTCCCAGACGCGGGTCTGGCCCTGAAAGACATGTTCGACGACATTCGCCCATATAATGATTCGGAGATTCCTGCAGCGATGCGGAGAATAGTTGCCGATCCGTCTTTCGGTCCTGTCTGTGCATTCCTGTTCCCTGATGAGAATCCGTCCGTGGTCGCAGACTTGTTGCTGTCCTGCCGGAGCGTCCGTGACTTCCAGAAGAAGTTCATGTATTCCGCCATATACTCCATCATAGGAAAAACCACTGACGGAGTTACCGTTGACGGACTGGACGCCCTGAGTCCGGACAAGAGCTACCTGTTCGTGTCGAACCACAGGGATATCGTGCTGGACGCAGCCTTCCTTCAGGTCCTCCTGGACGACGCCTGCCTGCCCACGTCCGAAATAACTTTCGGCGCCAACCTGATGCAGGGACAGTTCGTCATAGATTTCGGGAAGTCCAACAAGATGTTCCGCGTCGAGAGACCGACCACCGTCGCCTCGGGCAGGGAATTCCTGGAGAAGTCCAATTACCTTTCAAACTATATCCGGCATACCATAACCGAAAAGCACGAATCGGCGTGGATCGCCCAGAGGAACGGAAGGACGAAGGACGGCGACGACCGGACCGACAGGGGCATCATCACGATGCTGTGCCAGAGCGGGGGCGCCGACAGGGCAAGGTCCCTCGCGGAGTTGAACATCGTCCCCTTGTCCATTTCCTATGAATGGGAGCCCTGTGACATCCTGAAGAGCGTGGAGCTTTGCAAGAGGGCCACCGGCCTTCCTTATGCCAAGCAGCCGGGGGAAGACCTCAAGAGCATCCTGACCGGGATTACCCAGAAGAAGGGACGCGTCCACGTTTCGGCCGGCCGGTGCTTGACGGAAAAGGACCTCAGCCCCCTGGCCGGACTTTCAAGGGGGGAATTCACCAAGGCCGTGGCTGAAATGATAGACCGCGCCATCCTTTCCTCATATACTCTTTATCCGAACAATTACATTGCGCACGATATCTTTTATGGCGAGTCTTCGGACCGTTATTCGGTGCGGCAGAAAGAGGAGTTTGTCAGCCATCTTTCCGAACTAGACGGATATCCTGAAAGCGATACCCTGAAGAAGATCCTTCTCGGAATGTATTCCGCTCCCGTCAGGAACAAGGCCGCCCTTTCGAGGCAAACACTTTAAAACTTAAATGATATGAAAAGAATCGCTTTGATTTTGACGGCTTTCATTCTGGGTGCCTGCTTTGCGAATGCCCAGACGAACCCCGAATTCCTGAAGTTCAAGGGAGGAAACTTTTACGGTGAAAGCGGGACGGTCTATACTGACGCCCAGATGCTTCAGCTCATAGGCAGGGACATCTACGATGAGACATATGTCGGCGCCCTGAAACAGTACAGGACCGGCAGGAACTTGATAATCATCGGTGGAGTAACCGCCCTGGCGGGTCTCGGCGGATGCATAGGCATCCTGGCGGCCAATTCCAACGAAGAAGGCGTGGAGGGGATGAGCGAATCGGTGATAATGGGATTTTACGGGTCAATGCTCGTGGCGGTCTTGGGCGGAGTCGCATTGGATGTGGGAATTCCTCTGACGATCATAGGAAAGAGCCGTCTGAATTGGATAGCCGACGACTACAACGCGAAGCAGTCCGGGGTCTCCCTGCAACTGACCGGCTGTTCCGCAGGCCCCGGTGTCGGCCTGGCCCTGGTCTTCTGACAAGCCGGTCACTGCCTCGGTTTTTCCCTGGAAACAAAGTATGACGATGAGAGCGGAAATCCCGTTCTCATCGTTTTTTACAAAAAGTGATGTTCACTGTGTTCCGGCGGTCCTTTTCCTGTTCATTTTCGTGTTGAAAACTTTGTCAAATAGGAAAATTAATCGTATATTTGCAGCCCGCCAAAATAGGCGGAATGTGATAAAACATTATTATACAATTAATTAACGAAACCAATGCCTGGATTAATTGGAAAGAAAGTCGGAATGACTTCCGTTTTCGGTGCTGATGGAAAAAATATTCCATGCACCGTCATTGAGGCTGGTCCGTGTGTTGTCACGCAACTGCGTACGGTTGAAAAAGATGGTTATGCCGCCGTGCAGCTTGCCTATGACGAAATTTCAGAGAAACACACCAGCGCGCCCTTGATGGGGCATTTCAAAAAGGCAGGAACCACTCCCAAGCGCAAGTTGGTCGAATTCAAGGCCGACTTCACCAGGGATCTGAAACTAGGTGACGTCATCACCCTCGAGGACCTCCTCAAGGCTGATGTTCCCTTCGTGGACGTTACCGGTACTTCCAAGGGCAAGGGTTTTCAGGGCGTCGTGCACCGCTACCATTTCCAGGGAGTGGGCGGACGTACCCACGGCCAGCACAACAGGCTCCGTCATCCCGGATCCATGGGTGCATCTTCCTGGCCTTCCCGTGTATTCCCCGGAATGAGGATGGCGGGACATATGGGAGACGAGAGGGTGAAGGTATTCAACCTCAGGGTCGTGAAGGTTCTTCCTGAAAACAACCTTATCGTAGTAAAGGGCTCCGTTCCCGGAGCAAAGGGTTCTTATGTAATTTTGGAGGCTTAGTTATGGAATTGCCAGTATTGAAAATCGACGGAACCGAATCCGGAAAGAAGGTCGTTCTCGCTGACAGCGTTTTCGGCGCAGAGCCCAATGACCACGCAATATATCTCGATGTCGTGCAGTACCTCGCCAACCAGCGCCAGGGTACCGCCAAGACAAAGGACCGCAGCGAAGTCAACTATTCAACCAAGAAGCTTGGCCGCCAGAAGGGTGGCGGCGGCGCCCGTCACGGGTCCCGCAAGGCTGGTATATTCGTAGGCGGCGGCCGCGTACACGGTCCCAAGCCCCGCGATTACCGCACCAAGCTCAACAAGAAGGTCAAATCGCTTGCCCGCATCTCCGCCCTGTCCTACAAGGCAAAGGAGAACGGGATCATCCTTGTGGAGCCTTTCGCAATGGACGCTCCCAAGACCAAGGAATTCAGGGGAATCCTCGACGCCATCAAGGCGGGAGACAGGAAGATCCTCTTCGTCCTTCCCCAGAACTCCGACAACATTTTCCTTTCATCACGCAACCTCCCCGAGGTGAAGGTTATCTCCGTGGACGAGATCAACACCTACGCTATCATGAACTCCTGCAAGCTCGTGATGGTGGACGGCGTCCAGGACATCCTCACCGAAAGGAACGAGCGCTAAAACGACAGAGAGATGGGAATTTTGATTAAACCGATCATCACCGAAAAGCTTACGGCCATGGCCGACAAGGGTGTCTACGGTTTCTACGTGGATCCCAAGGCCAACAAGTTCCAGATCAAGGACGCCGTCGAGCAGGCTTACAACGTGTCCGTTCAGGACGTGAATACCATCAAGTGCCACGGAAAGAGGAAGTCCCGCTACACCAGGAGCGGATTTCTTTCCGGACGTGACAATGACTACAAGAAAGCTTACGTAACCCTCAAGGGCGACGATAAGATCGACTTCTACGCTAACATCTAAAGGGAGGGACAGGAAATGGCAATCAAGAAATTCAAGCCCACGACTCCGGGCCAGAGGAACAAGGCCATCAGCGCGTTTAACGAAATCACCGCGAAGAAGCCCTACAAACCCCTTCTTGAACGTATCAAGAACACCGGCGGCCGCAACAACACCGGCCAGATGACCATGCGCTACATCGGCGGCGGTCACAGGAAGATGTATCGAATCATCGACTTCCTCCGCGACAAGGACAACTGCAACGCTACCGTGAGGACCATCGAGTATGATCCCAACAGGACGGCCCGCATTGCCCTCGTCGAGTATGAGGATGGCGTCAAGAAGTACATTATCGCTCCTGCCGGCATCAAAGTCGGTCAGGTTATCTGCTCCGGTTCCGGGGTCGCCCCCGAAGTCGGCAACGCCCTGCCTCTGGCAGAGATTCCCGTTGGTACCCTCGTGCACAACATCGAGCTCCGTCCCGGACAGGGAGCCGCGATGGCCCGCTCCGCCGGCGCTTTCGCCCAGCTCGCAGCACGTGAAGGCAACTATGCAATCCTCCGCCTCCCTTCGGGCGAGACGAGGATGGTTCTCGTGAACTGCCGCGCCACCGTCGGAACGGTGTCCAACGCAGACCACAACCTGGAGTCTTCCGGTAAGGCCGGACGCAACCGTTGGAAGGGCCGCAGGCCTCACAACAGGGGCGTCGTCATGAACCCTGTCGACCACCCGATGGGTGGTGGCGAAGGCCGTGCCTCCGGTGGTCACCCGAGGTCCCGCAAGGGTCTCCCTGCAAAGGGCTACAAGACCCGCAACCCGAAGGCCAGCTCCAACAGGTTCATCATCGAAAGAAGGAAGAAGAAATAAACGGAATCAAACTTAGAGATTTATGAGTCGTTCGTTAAGAAAAGGTCCGTATATCCAGGAAGCCCTGGAGAAGAGGATCCTTGCTATGAATGAAGGTAGCAAGAAAAAAGAGGTCGTCAAGACCTGGTCACGCGCAAGCATGATTTCCCCGGATTTCGTCGGCCATACCATCGCAGTCCATAATGGAAATAAGTTCATTCCCGTTTATGTCACTGAGAACATGGTAGGACACAAACTCGGCGAGTTCGCCCCCACGAGAATATTCAGGGGCCATTCCGGCAATAACAAATAGGAGACCTGAACAATGGGAAAACGTAAAAGAGAAATGGCCGAAAGGCTCAAGGAAGCCCGCAAGGCCACAGCCATAACCAAGCTGAACGATGTCCCCACTTCGCCTCGCAAGATGCGTCTGGTGGCCGACACTGTCAGGGGTGAGGAAGTCAACCATGCACTGGATCTCCTCAAGTTCTCGAAGAAGGCCCCTTCAATCCGTCTGGAGAAGCTGATCCGCAGCGCCATCGCCAACTGGGAGGCCAAGAACCCCGACCAGGCCAAGGAACTTGATGGCGGAAACGTTTACATCAAGACCATAATGGTCGATGAAGGCCGCACCATCAAGAGAATCCGTCCTATGCCTCAGGGCAGGGCCGGCAGGATACGCAAGCGTTCCAACCACGTCACCGTCATCCTGGATGTCAAGAAACCAGCAACAGTGGAGGAAAATTAATTATGGGACAGAAAACAAATCCTATCAGCAATAGAATAGGCATCACCCGTGGTTGGGACTCCAACTGGGTCGGTGGCAACTACGCAGAGAAAATCGCGGAGGACTACAAGATCCGCAAGTATCTGAGCAACCGCCTCGCCAAGGCCGACCTCTCCAAGATCGTCATCGAGAGGACCCTCAAGCTCATCACCGTCACCATCCATGCCGCCCGTCCGGGCGTCATCATCGGTAAGGGCGGAGCCGAGGTCGAGATGCTCAAGAAAGAGCTCAAGAAGGTCACCAAGAAGGATGTCCAGATCAACATCTTCGAGGTCCGCAGGCCTGAGGTTGACGCCAACATCGTTGCCAACAGCATCGCCCGCCAGATCGAAGGCCGCGTGTCCTACAGAAGGGCCATCAAGATGGCCATCGCCACCACGATGAGGGTTGGCGCCGAGGGCATCAAGGTCCAGATCGCCGGCCGTGTAGGCGGAGCCGAAATGGCCCGCAGCGAGATGTTCAAGGAAGGCCGCACCCCTCTCCACACTTTCCGTGCTGACATTGACTACGCACTCGCAGTTGCGAGCACCAAGGTCGGCGCCCTCGGAATCAAGGTGTGGATCTGCAACGGTGAGCGCTACGGCAAGCAGGACCTCAGTCCCAACGCCGGCACCGCCGCCAACATGCAGGCTCCCCAGGGAGGCCGTCCCCGCGGAGGTGACCGTGGCGACCGCCGCGAGCGCCGTGGAGGCGACCGCGGAGACCGTCGCGAGCGTCGCGGTTCCCGCGATTCCGAATCCAGGTAGATTCGGATTGCACTTTGCAGGACCGGCGTCAGGAATGGCGCCGGTCTTTATTTTATTCCCCATATTCCGGGATTTCTCAAAATATTTGATTAATTTTACAAGGTCTGCGACCTTCGGAAGACGATAACATCAAAACATATAATCATTATGGGTGAATCAAGAAGAGATTTTCTCAAGAAAGCGGGCCTGGGGGCTCTGGGTCTGACGATCCTCCCTAGGAGCGTATTCGGAAAAATGGGAGAGGCCGGGAGCCGGCTGGTGGCTCCTAGCGACCAGATTACGAAGGGAATCATCGGCACCGGCAGCATCGCCTTTGCCAGGCAGCATTTTTCCAGTGACGACAACTATCGTCTGATTTCAGTCTGCGACGTCGACGCGAACCACCTTCAGCGCGCAATCGACAGGGGAAAGAACGACTATGGGCGTACGCTCAAGGCTTTCCACGATTTCCGAGATCTGCTCGAAGATCCGGAACTGGACGTCGTCCACATCTGCACCCCTCCCCACTGGCACGGTATAATGGCCGTTGCCGCTGCGAGGGCCGGCAAGGACATTTTCTGCGAGAAACCGATGACCAGGACCATCGGGGAAGGGCAGAAGGTCGTCGAGGCCGTAAAGAAATACGGCAGGGTGTTCCGCCTGGACACCTGGTTCCGTTTCACGGACACGTTCTACGGCCTTGGTACGACGGTCGAGCCCCTGAAGAAACTCATCGACAGCGGCCTTCTCGGATGGCCCCTTACCGTGAGGATCTCCGGAGCCACCGGCTTCGCCTGGAAATTCTATTGGAGGGGTATGGAGAATCTCGAACCTCAGCCCGTACCTCCTGAACTCGACTACGACTTCTGGCTCGGCCCCGCTCCCGTCAAGCCGTATCATCCGCACAGGGTCCACGGCAGTTTCCGCGGATACTGGGACTACGACAACGGCGGACTCGGCGACATGGGCCAGCACTATATCGACCCCGTCCAGTATATGCTCGGCAAGGATGACACCTTCCCCGTGAAGGTGGAGGTGGACGCTCCCCAGCAGCACCCCGACGCGGTGGGCATCTGGCGCAGGGTGATTTACACCTATGAAGACGGATGCAAGATCATCCTCGAGGGAGAAGGCTTCGAAAGCGAAGGCAAGGTTCCCTACATCGAAGGCCCCAACGGAAAGGTGTACAAGGGATTCGAGTGCACGATCCCTCACGTCCAGGATATTCTCAATGAACTTCCGGACCCGGCTCCCCGCCACACAGACTTCCTCGAGTGCGTGCGTAGCCGCCAGCATTTTGCCCTCGACGAGATCAATGGCCACCACAGCTGCACGATCGTGAACATGGGCGCCATCGCCGTAAGGCTCGGCAGGACCCTGCATTTCGACCCGAAGACCCAGACCTTCATCGGGGACGACGCTGCCAACCAGCTCATCAACCAGCCTATGCGCGAACCCTGGGCATCAATGATCTAATAATCCGAAGCCATGAAAAGAATATTTTCCATAGTCATATCAGTCCTCCTGTCCTTCAGCCTCGTCCTCGCCCAGGACGCCCGCCAGAGGACGGTTGAGACCATAGTAGCAGACGTTTTGGCAGAGATGCCCGCCCAGGATGCCACCGCTTTCAACAGCGCGATGTCCGACATCGCGAAGGCGGCGCCCAGGTCGGTGGAAATCCTCGCTTCTATGCTCGTCCCCCAGGACAAGGGTAAAAACAACCTCGTGGAGTACGCGCTGAGCGGAGTCACGAAATATGCCACGGATCCGGCCAATACCCAGTACAGGGAGGCGGTCCTCGCAGGATTCAAGGCCGGAGCCGCCGCCTGTGCCGACAAGTACAACAAGCAGTTCCTGGAGTGGAACGCCTATGTGCTTGGTCCCGTCGTTAATCCGGAACCGCTTGAAGTGCCGGCCGACGACCCCAAGTTGGCGAAGTCCCTTCTCAAATCAGCCAATCCCGGAGAGAAATGCGCCGCTGCGGCCACACTGGTCAACGGGATGACCTCCGACAAGGCCCTCAAATTCCTCGGAAAGTCCCTTAAGGACAATGACCGCCCCTACCGCAATGCGGTCCTTGATTACGTGACCGACAAGGCGGGAGTCCCTGCAGTGGCCTCCTTCCTCACCAAATCCTGGTCGAAACTTTCCGACGGAGCCAGGACCGACGCCCTCAACTTCTTTGGCAACAACAATATCCAAGACGCCTTAGACCTCGTGCTCTCACAGGCTCCCAAGGCCGGAGAACTCGGCTCCACGGCAGTAACAGCCGCCGGCAAGCTGGGTGGGGCCAAAGCCCTTTCCTCCTTGATTTCCTTGCTTTCCAAAGGCGGGGAAAAGGGAGCGGAAGCCCTTTCGGCCCTCAAATCTTTCAATGGTGACATTTCCGGAGCGGTAATGGACGCCCTGGCCAAAGACGGGAACAACGGCAACCTCCTCAGTCTGGCTTCGGCCCGCAGGATTTTGGGAGCCGCCCCTAACGTGTTCTCCCTGGCTTCTTCCGACGACGCCGACACCCGCATCTCCGCCGAAAAACTCCTTAAAGGCCTTGTGACTACGGATGACGTCGCCAAGGTAGCGGCCCTTCTCGACAAGGCTCCCGAATCCGAGGTCGGCATCCTGTCCGACGTCCTCGATGCATCGATAAAGAATCTTGGAGGCCAGGAGAGGTATGATGTCATCAGTGGGATACTTCCCGGGATGAACAACCCTTCGAGGCTCTACAACGCACTCGCTTCTTCCAACACCGATTCTGCGGTGGGTTATCTCGCCAGGGCCGCAATGGAGAGCCCCGCGGCCGTCCGCGCCCTTTCGAAGATGACCAATTACAAGGCCGCCCCGGTTCTCATTACTGCCATCAAGACCAGCCCTGACACTTATCAGGACATCATTCCCAACTACGTTTCCCTGATGAACGCCAATGAAACCGACCCTAACAGGAAGGTTTTCCGCCTGTCCGAGATCCTGGACCTCACCAAGGAGGCGGGACGCAAGGCCGACATACTTTCCGTAGTAGGCAACATTCCTACGATGAGGGCGTTCAAGCTTGCCGGGAAGTTCATCGACGACCCCGCACAGCCCGTCAGGCGAGCCGCCTCCTATGCGGCCAAGAACATCGTGGACAAGAGCGAGGAAGAGATTGACTACAATGAAATGGAGTCCGTCTTCTCAAAGGCCAAGGACATCCTGCTGGCTACCGGCGACGCCGACGACGGCTATGCGGTGAACGAGATCGAGAGCATCTTGTCCAAATATTCCCCGTCCCCCATATCCTCCCTTACCGAAGAGGAGGAGAAACTGGGATTCGAGATGCTCTTCGACGGGACGGACCTCGACAAATGGCAGGGCAACCTGGTGAATTACACCCTGATGAACGGTACCATCTACGTGACTGCGGCTTACGGTGGCACCGGCAATCTCTACACCAAGAAGAAATACAAGGACTTCATTTATCGCTTCGAATTCTGCTTCCTGGAGGAGGGTGTGAACAACGGAGTGGGTGTAAGGACCCCGATGGAAGTCGACGCCGCCTATGACGGAATGTGCGAGGTGCAGATACTCGACCACGACGCCCCTATGTACGCCAACCTCAACGCCTATCAGGTACATGGCTCCGTCTATGGAGTCATCCCTGCCAAGAGGATCAAGCACAAGCCTCTCGGAGAGTGGGAGACCGAGGAAATCGAGGTCCGAGGCACCCACATAAAGGTGACCGTGAACGGCGAGGTTATCGTGGATGGCGACGTGCGCAAGGCCTGCAAGGGCCACAACGTGGCTCCCGACGGTTCCGGCAACAACCCTTATACGGTGGACCACAGGAATCATCCGGGAATGTTCAACAAGGAAGGATACATTTCCTTCTGTGGTCACGGCGAGGGTCTGAAAATCAGGAACGTCAGGATTCTTGACCTCAGCAAGTAATTGACCGTCAAAGAAAAAATAGCGCTTTTTCCCCATTCCCCCGGAGTCTACAGATACTATGACTCCGAGGGAACGGTGATTTATGTGGGTAAGGCGAAGGACCTCCACAAGCGGGTGGCCCAGTATTTCGTGTCCCCCGATAGGCTCAATGCCAAGACCAGGATCCTGGTTTCCAAGATAGCCGACGCCCAGTTCAGCGTGGTGGATTCCGAGGCGGACGCCCTCCTGCTGGAGAACAACCTGATCAAGCAGTACAAGCCCCGCTACAACATCCTCCTGAAGGATTCCAAGACCTATCCGTGGATCTGCGTCACCGCCGACGAATTTCCTAAGGTCTATATCACCAGGAGGGTGGTCCGCAACGGCTCCTCCTATTTCGGTCCTTACAGTTCAGCCCTCTATGCCAGGAGCCTGGTGGATTTCTTTCGCAGCAGCTACCCTCTCCGTACCTGCAACCTGAAGATGACTTCTGAGGGGATCCTGCGGGGAAAATACCGTCCCTGCCTGGAATTCCATATCGGCCGGTGCCGTGGCTGCTGCGTGGGGAAGATTTCGAAGAAGGAATATGGGGATTATATCAATGAGATAAAGAATCTTCTCAAGGGAGGGCTCGGCGATGTTATCCAGGGGTACAAGGCCCTTATGTCCGAGGCCGCCGCCGCCCTGAGGTTCGAGGAGGCCCAGGTATATAAAGACCGCATAGAGGCCCTTGAGAAGCATTATTCGAAGTCGGTGATAGTGTCCGCGGACGAAAGGGACGCCGACGTGTTCTCCTTGATCTTCGATGGCAC
Source organism: Bacteroidales bacterium (assembly GCA_017427885.1). GTDB lineage: Bacteria > Bacteroidota > Bacteroidia > Bacteroidales > UBA932 > Cryptobacteroides. Next base: position 374,245 of record JAFRRW010000011.1, on the reverse strand, counting down.
CGAGGCCTTCGGCAATTTCCTCAGAGTGCGCGGGGGAGCCATAATCCAGTCGCTCAACCTGGGGTTCAGGTTGAACATCGAGGAGGAAAGGGAGGCCGTACTGAGCGAGTTCATAGCCGAGATAGAGTCCAAGTTCGGTGACCTGGCGCCGCTGGTGGTGGTCCCGTTCCTCCCGGACGTGGAGATTCCCGGCGTTGAATTCAGGATACCGGGCAGGGGGGACAAACTGGCCCTGCTGGAACTCAGCGCCAAGAACGCGAAGGAATTCCATTTCAATTCGATTAAGCAGAGGGAGCGCACCAATCCCGACGAGTACCGTTCGATGGTCCTGGAGGAGCTCCGCAAGGCCCTGGGAATGAAGGTGCTGCCGGAGCATATGGAGTGTTTCGACAATTCCAACATCCAGGGGACGAACCCGGTGGCGTCCTGCGTGGTCTTCCGCGGGGGAGTGCCGTCGAAGAAGGATTACCGCAGGTTCAAGATAAAGACGGTCGTCGGAGCCAACGATTATGCTTCGATGAAGGAAGTGGTTAACCGGAGGTATTCCCGTATGCTGGCCGAGGCCCCGGACGACCTGCCACAACTGGTGGTCATTGACGGCGGCAAGGGGCAGTTGGATTTCGCCTACCAGGCCCTGGCGGAACTGGGGCTCACGGAGAAACTGACCGTAATCGGCCTGGCCAAGAGGCTGGAGGAAGTCATCCGCGTGGGTGACCCCTATCCTCTTTTCATAGACCGCAATTCCCTGGCGCTGAAGGTCCTCCAACAGATCCGCGACGAGGCCCACCGCTTCGGCATAACCTTCCATCGCAACCTGCGATCCAAGAGTCAGATCCATTCTGCCCTGAGGGACATCAAAGGCGTTGGCGAACAGACAGAGAGCCGTCTCCTCCTCCATTACGGCAGCGTCGCCCGCATAGCCTCCGCCCCGGTCTCGGACCTTGCCGCCTTCGTCGGCCCCGCCCTCGCCCGGCGCATCCACGAGGCCCTGAACGCTTCGGAATAATAGCAGTTGTCTCTCTTCGGTGAAAGCCTTTTCCCGGAGGAGACATTCCCAACGCTCCCAGATACACGGCTGACGCCGCAATGCTCGCTTATGGGAACGTCTCCTCCGGGTAGTAGAAAGTCTTCAAAAAGAAAATAATTGCGATATTTGCGTATCTGAAATGAAGACAAGGGAAGAAAGATTCAATTTCTGGTTCAGCGCCTTCCTGCTGGCGGGGATGGTGCTGATAGCCATATACAGTTTCATATACCAGGTACGTACTCCGGGAGCGAGGGTGCTGATGCAGGCAATCGCCTGTGCGGCGGCGGTCACCGGGGTTACCAACGCTGTGCTCTCCGCCAACGGAAGCATCTGGACCTTCCTGTTCGGCCTGCTCGACGTGGTCTGCTGCTCGATCGTGTATTATGACAGCGGCATAATGGGGACTTTCGCCCTTCACGTGCTGTACTTCCTTCCGATGCAGTTCGTGGGATTCTGGCAGTGGCGCAGGCGCGGGGCGGGAGACCGGGTGACTGACGATAAAGGGAAGACGCGGGAGACCAAGGTGAATGCCAGGAGGTTCACCGGAAAGGACTGGCTCAAGATTGCGGCAGCATTCGTGATAGGCACTACGGTTGCTTATTCGATACTGTATGGCGTCGACCTGGCGCAGTTCAGGGCCGGAAAGATCGTCGAGATCGACAAGGCCAAGATCCTGCTGGACGCCTCCCTCGTCGTGCTCAACATTCTCGGTCAGGTCCTCCTTTCCCTCGCCTTCACCGAGCAGTGGTACCTGTGGATCCTCGTGAACATCGTGTCCATTCTCCTCTGGACCAACCGGCTGACGAGCCCCGGTGCTTCGGGCTACACGGTGGTGATGCTGGTGAAATATGTATTCTACTTCCTCAATTCCCTCAACGGTCTCAGGATATGGCTGAAACTCAGTAAGTCGCAGAGACTTGAAGGACAAGTATGACCCGGCTTGGAGCAGGAGATTTCACCTCAAATTTTTGTTTCTCGGTTTTTTTTACTTACTTTGCACGACCTTTTTAGAAAACGTATATTTAAAACATAAACTAAAAATTTTCAATCATGACTGAAGAAGAAGTTGTAAAACAGGTCAAGGCGATAATCGTTGACAAACTCGGAGTAGAAGAGTCCGAAGTTACCGAGACTGCGAATTTTACAAATGACCTTGGAGCCGATTCCCTCGACACCGTGGAGCTTCTCATGGAGTTCGAGCGCGTGTTCGGAATCAAGATCCCCGATGAGGAGACCAGCACCATCGCCACCGTTGGCGACGCCATTTCCAAGGTTCAGGACAAGCTCGCCGAGAAATAAGAGCTCTCTTGAAATGAAAACAAAAAGCCCGGGGGATTTCCTCCGGGCTTTCATCATTATATTCCTGGTTATCAGTTCTTCGGGATGCCGAAGGTGAGCTTGATCTTGGGCCTTTCGTCGAAGTCCGTGGCGGTCGGTCCCACGAGTACGGCGTCGTAGAAGTCGTCCTTGTCCAGGACGGTCTGGGTGCTCGTCGTGGTCTGGGAACCGCTGCCCATCATCATCATCGACAGGTACAGGTAGTTATTGTAGCCATAGCCTCCGCCGTAACCGCCGTATCCTCCATAACCTCCATAACCGTATCCGCCATAGCCGCCGTACCCTCCGCCATAGAGGCTGTTATAGTAGCTGTAGTAGGCCATCTGGCGGTAATAGTCGCTCATTTCGTCGTTGTTGGAGGTCGTGGTGACCTCCTCGTCCATAATGAGGAACCAGATGTCGAAGTTCGAGAAGTTCTCGTCTTCGGGGTCCTTCCTGATCAGCTGCTGGGCATGGAGCGTTATGTCCGGGGAATACTTCAGGGTGGAACGGTTGATCTTTCCCTGGTTCTCCGTGCTGATGTTCGCATCGGAGAGGGAGGCGAAGGCCACGTCCTCGTCCACCCTCAGGCGGGCGGTGGGGCTGAGGACCTTCGGATAAAGGAACATCTTGGTGTAATCGTCCGGGAAGATGAACGGCAGTTCGATGGTGGCCTTGGTGATGACCGCCGCATCCGGGTCTCCGTATTTCGCGATCTCGTCCCTGATGAGATCCCTGAGTCCTCCTGCAGGTATCATCGGCTTGATGCCGGTGCCGCCCTCGACGTAGATCCTGTCCGTTGCGGGGCCTTCCATCTCCTCGGATTCGTGGGAGGAGGTGTTGAAGGCATACTGGTTTATGTCGCTTATCGCCGATGCGCTCTTGGCGATAAGGGAGTCGAGGTTATAGAGTTTGGCGGGAGAGAAATAGAAAAGCAGGGAGGTGTCCTTTCGCACCCCGTCATACGTGCTCCGGTACTTGAGCTCCGCAAGGTTCCCGTTCCAACTTACATCGGAAGAGGAATAATAGGAACTGGAGGTTACCGTGAAGGCCTTGAGGTTGAATTTGTCAATCCTGCCGCCGATCCCGCGGGGTTCGTCCACCGTGATGTAGATGCCCGGGAATTTCTTGAGGTAGGCTCCGAGGGAATCGAGGTCGCTGGCGAGGATGTTCATATACCTCTTGCCGTATTCCTCGGAGAAGTCGAAGGCGAGGGAATCCTGCCCGCTGTAGATCACCTGTCCCCGCGAAATGCGGTGGGTGTCGTCGTATTTCACCTTGCTGCCCGCGTAATAGTCCTTGCTGCCCATCCTCTCGGTGAGTTCGTATACGTTCACGTTCTGGATGATGTGCTGCTGGTTCTCGTCGGCGACGGAGGTGGTGTCCGCCACGGCCGTGAAACGGAATTTGACGAACTCGGGGTTGGTTCCCATGTCGATCTCATTGATGGCGGGAACCAGGGTGAGGACGCAGCCCCTGGTGGTGAGGCCGTACCTCTCGTCGCGGATGGCCCCGATGACTATCTTGTCGGAGGAGTAGCCGGAAAGGCTGTCCACCTTGGCCATCCTGATGTCGGTGATGTCCGCTTCGGTGGTATAGAGGTCGTACTGGGAGTCGCTGGCGAGGAAATCCTCACCGAGACGGTTGTTGGTATTTACGCACGAAATGCAGCCTGCAAGGGCTGCAAACGCGATGAAAGATGCTCTTTTCAGATTCATTCCTGCAATAGGTCGTAAAAACTGCCGTATTCGTCGATGTAGGATCCGTCCTCCATCGCCTTCCCGTCGTAGGGGAGGACCTTCTTTCCGCTTTGGGAGCAGAACTCCACTATAGCGGGGTCCACGTCCTTCGATGAGAAGATTACTCCATCGGAGTACTGAGCGGCCAGTTCCGCAAGTTTTATGCCATCCGGCCGGTCCAGGACGGCCAGGTCCTCGGGCTTCACCCCTCCGTAGAGGATGGTCCTGCAAATGTCTTCGGAGAAGGTCTGGTCAGGGGTGTCGCCGTAGAAGGAGGTCACCACCTTGGCGTTCGCGAAGATGGGGTCCTGGAAGTAGGCCTTCTTCAGGTAAAGGGGGACGATGCTCGACATCCAGCCCTGGCAGTGGATGATGTCGGCGGCCCAGCGCAGCTTCTTGACCGATTCGAGGACTCCGCGGGCGAAGAACACCGCCCTTTCGGCGTTATCCTTGAAGAATTCGCCGTCGTCGTCGCTGTATATCTGCTTGCGCTTGAAATAGTCTTCGTTGTCGATGAAGTACACCTGCATCCTGGCCGAGGGGATGGAGGCCACCTTGATGACCAGGGGACGGTCCGCGTCGCCGATGATGAGGTTCATTCCGGAAAGCCGTATGACTTCGTGCAGCTGGTTCTTCCTCTCGTTCACGCAGCCGTAGCGGGGCATGAACGAACGTATCTCCTTTTTCCTTTCCTGTATTCCCTGAGGGAGGTAGCGGCCGGTATGGGCCACCTCGCTCTCCGGGAGATAGGGAAAGATCTCGGAGCTTACGAACAGGACTTTCTTTACGGAATCCGGCATGTCGGTTCTTTTAGCGAATATTCATACAAAAGTAATTAAAATTTTTCATATTTCCATATTTTAGTATATTTGAGGTCAATTTGGGATATTCCGCACAATGTCTAAAGGGTCCAAGGGAGAGAATAAACTGATTCGTAGGAGGCTAGCCAATTCCTATCTGTCGACGGTGATAAGCATCAGCCTGGTGCTCCTGCTCGTCGGCATCGCGGCCCTCCTGCTCGTCAACGCCAAGAGCGTGTCGGATTATTTCAAGGAGAACATGCAGGTGTCCATCCTCCTGAAGCAGGAGGTGCAGGACGACCAGGCGGCCGCTTTCAAGGCGGAACTCGATTCGGCCCGCTTCATCAAGACCAGTGAAATCATTTCGCGCGAGCAGGGCATCAGGGAGATGTCGGAAATGCTCGGGGAGGACTTCCTCTCGGTTTTCGCCACGGCCCCTGTCCCCATATCCATCACGGCCAATCTCGATGCCCGCTATCTTTCGGCGGACAGCCTCGAGGTGGTCAGGAACGAGGTTTCGGCCTCCCCACTGGTGGACGAGGTGGTTTGGCAGCAGAACCTGGTGAACGCCCTGAACTCGAACCTCAGCAAGATTTCGCTGGTAATAGGGGTGCTCATACTCCTCCTGCTGTTCATCTCCTATGTGCTCATCAACAACACCGTGAGGCTCAACGTGTTCTCCCGCCGGTTCACCATCCATACGATGCAGCTGGTCGGGGCCACCCGTTCTTTCATCCGTGGTCCCTTCATGGTACAGGCCTGCTTCCAGGGCCTCATCTCGGCCTTCGTGGCCATCCTGATGCTGGTCGCCATCCTCTTCTTCCTGAAGAGCGAGTTCGCCCAGTTGTTCGAGGTGTTCCGCCTGGAGTCCCTGCTGGTCGTGGTGGGAATCATTGTGGTTGCCGGTCTGGTGATCTGCCTTACGAGTACGTATTTTGTCGTGAACAGGCTTGTCCGCCTAGGGAAGGACGAGCTTTATGCATAAGTCAATTATATGGATAACGGAATGGCAACCAACCGCAAGGGACTGAGGCTCCTAATAATCGGAGTCCTGGTGATGATTGCGGGATATATACTTATGATCGGAGGGGGGAGCAAGGATCCCCAGGTGTTCAACTATGCGATGTTCGATTTCCGCAGGCTGACGGCCGCCCCGATAGTGATCCTCTGCGGGGTGGTGATAGTGATAGTAGCCATAATGAACGTCGGCCGGAAAGACAAGGAGGACGGGAAATGATGGGGTGGTGGCAGGCCCTTCTCCTGGGCATAGTTCAGGGACTCACGGAGTTCCTTCCGGTGAGCAGCAGCGGTCATCTGATGATATTCAAGGAACTTCTCGGCGTGGACGCGGAGGGGTTCCTGGATTTTACCGTCACGGTCCATTTTGCAACCGTGTTGAGCACCCTCGTGGTGTTCTGGTCCGTCATCAAGCGCCTCCTGAAAGGCTTTTTCGCCTTCAGGTACAATGACGAGACCGACTACGTCTGCAAGATCCTCTTCTCGATGATTCCGGTCGCCCTTGTCGGCTTCCTGCTCAAGGACAAGGTGGAGGCCCTGTTCGGCAACACCCTGTCCACCGTGGCCGTCTGTCTCCTCATAACCGCCGTCCTTCTGGTCCTTTCCGACATCCTGGGGAAAAAGGCTCCGGCCCCTGCGTCCGAAGAGGACCCTCAGCCAGTCGCGGGCAAGTCCCGCCGCAACGGCATATCCTACGGCCAGGCCTTCCTTGTCGGCATCGCCCAGGCCCTGGCGGTGGCTCCCGGCCTTTCCCGTTCCGGAACCACCATTTCCACCGGGCTCATATCCGGCGTCCGCCGGGAAGTGATGGCCCAGTTCTCTTTCCTGATGGTGCTGATTCCGATCCTGGGAGAACAATGCCTCGATATCCTCAAGGCTGTCGTCGGTTCCGAACCGATGGGAGAAGGCGTCGGTTTCGCGGCCCTGGCCATCGGCTTTGTCGGGGCCTTCCTCGCCGGCCTTTTCGCATGTAAGGCGATGATAGCCCTCGTCCGCAAGGCGAAACTTTCCTGGTTCGCCCTCTACTGCGCCCTCGTAGCCGTCCTGATATTCATCTTCGCCTGAGATGGACGGCAGGAACCTCACTTATTTCGTTGCGGACGTCCATCTCGGCCTGGATGTCAAGGACCCTGCCGCACGGGAGAAGAGGTTCGTGGACTTCCTGAAGTCCATCCCAGCCTCGCAGACGGAAGCCCTGTACCTCCTGGGAGACATCTGGGATTTCTGGTGCGAATACCGCGACGTCGTTCCCAAGGGTTACGTCAGGGTGTTCTCATCGCTGATGGACCTGATGGACGCCGGGGTGAAGGTTTATTTCTTCAAGGGGAACCACGACATCTGGTCTTACGGGTATTTTGAGGATATGGGGATAAAGAAGCTCATCCAGCCGTATTCCGTCGAAATCGGCGGCAGGACGTTCTGCCTCGGTCACGGAGACGGCCTCGGCCCGGGGAACAAGGGCTACAAACTGATGCGGTGGGGCTTCCACAATCCCGTCCTGCAGTGGCTTTTCTCCCTCCTGCATCCCTGGCTGGCCTTCCGCCTTGGCAAAGGCTGGTCCAAGCGCAGCCGCCTGGCCAAGAACGTGGAATATGATTTCCGCGGCTCCGACGAGCCCCTCTGGAAATTTGCCGAAGATTATTCCGTGGCACATAAGGTGGACGAGTTCATTTTCGGCCACTATCATTGCAAGGTCGACGCCACCCTCTCCGCTGGCGCGGGCTTCCATCTCCTGAAAGACTGGATGGACGGCTCCGACGCCCTTGTCTATGACTCCGTTGCCGGCACCCTCTCAAGGATTTCCTCATAAGTTTCCGCTCCGGCGAAGACGTAGCCTGACTGTGGTGAAATACACCACATGTCGTATGTGATTAGTTCATATATTTGCGCTACAAATAGCCAATTACAATGAGAAAAGTCCTGTTCTCCTTATTATGCCTGACCGTTTCCGCAGTCCTGTTCGCCCAGGCCGGAATGGGACAGGGACAAGCGGTCAAGCAGACAACCCCCAATCCTACGTCTGCGAAGAAAACATGCTCCTATTGTGGAATAGAGATGGGGAACATTACATACGCCTGGCAGCACGAGACCTGGTGCCCTTATTATAAAAGCCGCAGTTCTGCAGGGAGTCAGTCTTCCTCGTCTTCTGCCAGTCAGGTCGCTGCCGGTGTGGCGGCAGCGGCTGTGGGCTCGGCGCTCGGCAATGCCTTGTCCGATTGGCTGAATTCAGAGCCGCAAGGAGGAGACTACAAGCGCTATTCCTCCACTGTTCCGGGGCATACGCTTGGTTTCAGATATGATGAACGCTCCGGAGGACAGAAGGTTCCCAAGTATGTGGTATTACGCGATTCCGGGAAAGACAAACTGGGTGTTTGGGAGAATGCGTGGACATATACGGAAACGATGAAATCCGATAAGAACTACGGGAAGATGACGGACTATCCCGGAGAGTGGAAGATCAAGCCCAAGTATGACTATATCAACTTACGCTCTTCCGGCCTGGGCCTGACGGATGATTGTGTTGCCATCGTGGGCCTCAAATCCGGGAAAGGAGAAAATGCGCCTATGAAGTACGGCCTTGTGGAAGCGAACATCAGCTGGGGTTATGGCCACGAACTCATTCCTGTGAAATATTCCGGTTGCGTTGCCACCAACCCTGAACAGGGAGGAGGGACTCTGCTTGTGATCATGGGCAATCCCGGCAAAGACGGTAAGATGGCGTGGGGAGTCTGGAGAGTCGGTCCTAAGAAAAAACCGAACCAGTTTGACAAGATGGAAGCCTTCAGCGTGCTTCCCGAGCAATTCGAGACGGTCACGATTTATAATCCGGGCTATATCGCCGCCAGCAAAAATGGGAAATTCGGTTTGTATGACAAGGAGGGTCACAGCCTTCTTCCCCACGAATATGCCAGCCTTTCGGTCTCTCCCACCGGCCTGGTCCGGGCGCAGAAAGAAGAGGGCGGCAAGTTCGGCGTGCTGGACCAGCAGGGGAAGACCTTGGTTCCTTTCGAATACGAGAACGTCATCATAGGAAATGGCGGGACCGCGATTTATGGCAATGGCGGCCTTTACGGGGCGCTCCTTCCCAGCGGGGAAAGCGTTCCCATTGAATACACACAGATTCGGGAATCCTTCTGGATAAAGAAAGGCGGAGAAAAAGTAATCACCTTATTTGTCGAAAAGGACGGCATCTGTTTTTACCGCTCGAACGGCAGGTTGATCCCTGTCCGGACAACGCTTGACGGTGAGGCAAAGGATAGTCTCTCTTTCTCTTTCTGGTACGATGAAAAGACAGCCAAGCTGAAAGAGGAATTCATGCAGAAGGGAGAGTTTGAGAAGGATGCCGACTATCAGGCCAGGATTGCCGATCCGGCCAATCTGGGTAACTACCTGGCTTCACGCATTCCGGCGCCGGTAGACGAGTACATGGGAAATCAGAAGCATTATATCGAACAGGACAAATATGACACGGAAAACGAGTGCTTCCCCGTCCACCTGAAAGAGTCTCCATGGGACGTTATCAGAATCCCGGTACCAATTGATGCTGCGCCCGAATTTAAAGACAGGGCCTATGTAAAACTCGCCCAGCTTGAACTGGAACTCCGGGATGACTTTCCGGCCATCAAGTCCATGACGATAGAAATCAAGAAGGAGTCATGGAGGGAGAAGGAGGTCTACTACACGGTGATATCAGGTTTTTGATCCTGCTGGTAATCACCTGTATTCCGGAGGGATGGGGGAAGGTCTGGGATATTCGAAGAAAATGGAATAATAGAGGTCGCGGAACTCCCCGCTCTCCCATTTGTGGACCAGTTCCTCGGTGACCTGGTCCTCGCCGGTCGGGTCGTACTTGCTTTTCAGGTTCTGTCCGAACAACCTGGCGACTCCCTGCCAGAACACGGCCGACACCCCGCTGCGGTATTCCTTCACAATCTTGTATCCGGTCTTCCCGGTCTCCCTGTCGATCAGGCGGGTGACCAGTTTGCCCTGTGAGGTGGTGAGGCCGCGGATCACCGGGGTGAACGCGTTCAGAAGTTCCTTCTGCATAGTGCTGAGGTAGGCTTCTTCCTGGCGGTGGTTGAAATTGCTGACGGCTATGGTGCTGTCCACGATGTCCTGGATCTTCGCCGCCATCTTGGCGTAGGGGTATACCTTGTTGAAATTATATACCAGGCGGTAATACTGGCGGTAGCTTTCCTGCTTCTTCGGGTCGAGGGAACTGAATATCCAGGACGGCGGCACCGAAGCGAGATAGACGGTGTCCCCGTCTTCCACCGAAATTCCCATCCACTGGCTCTTTTCCGACTGCTTCATCTGTTTCAGCTGCTCCCTGGCCTCCATCTTCTCCTCCTTCTTTTCCCGGCGGCTCTTCCTGTCCTGCCCGCACAGGGGAGCCGCGGCCGCCGCCATTACGGCCGCCGCCATCGCGAAACATATGATTATCCGCGCTTTCATAGGAAACCACCCCGTCCGCTACCAAATCCGTGCCCGAAGCCTCCGCCCCTCCCGACGGGAGGTTGAAACATCTGGCTCGCCTTTTCCTGCGATGTCGGAGTTTCAACCGGACGGAGGGTATTCCCGGTCTAGTCGGGAATGACTGGGATATGAAAAAACGATAGGTCTTGATGCTCAATGTCGAAACCGGGAGAGGAAATTTTTTGTCAGAGTCAGCAAGTGACTGAAAATACAATAGTTGACTATCAAAAACCCGTGTCGAAAAAGATAAAAAATTTTTCAGAAAAAGTTGTGAATCCAATGTTTTTTACTAACTTTGCAGTCCAAAATTGAGGGGAAGTTTACCCAATTGACTGATACTCAATTGCTTACGAAATTAGGAAATATTTAAAGTACACAGCGATGTTACAACCTAAGAAAACAAAGTTTAGAAGGGAACAGAAGAATCGCATGAAGGGAATGGCCCAGAGGGGCAACCAGCTTGCGTTCGGTTCTTTCGGTCTCAAGACACTTGAGAATTGCTGGCTCACCCAGCAGCAGATCGAGGCTGCCCGTCAGGCTCTGTCCCGCCGTATGAACCGTGAGGGCCAGATATGGATCAGGATATTCCCGGTTAAGCCCGTCACCAAGAAGCCGCTCGACACCCGTATGGGTAAGGGTAAGGGCGATCCCTACGGATTCGTAGCGCCCGTCACCCCCGGAAGGATCCTCATCGAGGCCGAAGGAGTGACCCTGGAGGTTGCCAAGGAGGCTATGAGGCTTGCAGCCAACAAGCTTCCCATTGCCACGAAGTTCGTCGTGCGCAGGGATTATGTTGAATAATGTCAATGCATCAAGAGAATGAAAACGACTGAAATCCGCGAAATGTCCATCGCCGACCTCAAGGACCGCATCATGGTGGAGAGGAAGAACCTCGAGTCGATGAAGATGAATCACGCCGTCTCCCCCCTGGAGGACACCTCCAAGATCAAGAAGACCCGCAAGGACATCGCCAGGATGATCACCATCCTCGCCCAGAAAGAAAAAGAACAGAAATAAAGATACCATATATGGAAAGAAATCTTCGCAAGGAAAGAATCGGCGTAGTCGTCAGCAACAAGAACGACAAGACCATCGTCGTTGCCGTCGAGACCCGCAAGGAGCACCCCCTTTATGGCAAGTTCATCACCAGGACGAAGAAGTTCGTCGCCCAGGATGAGAAGAACGAGTGCAACGAAGGCGACAGGGTCCGCATTATGGAGACCCGCCCTCTCAGCAAGACCAAGAGGTGGAGATTGGTTGAAATAGTAGAAAAAGTAAAGTAATACCATGATACAGCAAGAATCACGTTTACTGGTGGCCGACAACAGCGGTGCGAAGGAAGTCCTCTGCATCCGCGTGCTTGGCGGTACCCACCATCGTTATGCGACTGTCGGCGACACGATCGTCGTAGCCGTGAAGAGCGCCATCCCCGGCGGCGATGCCAAGAAGGGCAGCGTCTCCAGGGCGGTCATCGTGCGCACCAAGAAGGAGATCCGCCGTCCCGACGGTTCCTACATCCGCTTCGACGACAATGCGTGCGTCCTTCTCAACGCCGCTGGAGAGCTCCGCGGGACCCGTATCTTCGGCCCCGTCGCCCGTGAGCTCCGCGAGAATTACATGAAAATCGTCTCACTGGCCCCGGAGGTCCTTTAAACACTACGCGTCATGAAGAAATTCAATATAAAGAAAGGTGATATGGTGTTCGTGAACGCCGGCAACGACAAGGGCAGGACCGGAAAGGTCCTCGAGGTTCTCCGCGACGAGGACCGCGTGATCGTCGAAGGTGTCAACATGATCAGCAGGCACACCAAGCCCAACGCCAAGGCTCCCCAGGGAGGCATCATCAAGAGGGAGGCCCCCATCCACATTTCCAACGTGAACCTTCTCGATCCCGAGCAGAGCACTGCCGCGAAGCCCGTCCCCACCAGGGTCGGCCACAAGATCGAGAACGGAAAGAAGGTCCGTTATTCTAAAAAATCCGGAAAGGAGATCAAGTAACTATGGCAAAGAAAGCAAATAACACTCCCGTGGTGAGCGTAGCTCTCCCCAAGGGATATGTACCCACCCTCAAGAAGGTGTATAAGGAGGAGATCGTGCCCAAGCTGATGAAGCAGTTCAACTACACCACCGTGATGCAGGTGCCCAGGCTTGTGAAGATCACCCTCAACGAAGGTGTCGGCGACGCCACCCAGGACAGGAAGATCGTCGAGGAGGCCGCCGAAGAACTCAGCAAGATCGCCGGACAGAAGGCCGTTCTGACCACTTCCACGAAGGACGTGTCCAACTTCAAGCTCCGCAAGGGAATGCCCATCGGAACCAAGGTCACCCTCCGTGCTACGAATATGTATGAATTCCTCGAGAGGCTCATCCGTGTCTCCCTGCCCCGTATCCGTGACTTCAACGGTATCTCCGAGAAGCTCGACGGCCGCGGCAACTACACCCTCGGTCTCAAGGAACAGCTGATTTTCCCCGAGGTCGACATCGACAAGAACCCCAGGATCCACGGTGTCGAGGTGACCTTCGTCACCACCGCCAACACCGACGAGGAAGCCTACGCCCTCCTCAAGGAGTTCGGTCTGCCGTTCAAGAAACATAACAACTAAACAGGTATAAAATGGCAAAAGAATCAATGAAAGCCCGCGAGGTAAAGCGCGCGAAACTTGTTGCTAAATACGCCGAGAAAAGGAAGGCTCTGAAGGAAGCCGGCGACTGGGCAGCCCTCGACAAGCTCCCCAAGAATTCGTCCCCGGTCCGCCTCCACAACCGTTGCTCCCTCACCGGTCGTCCGAAAGGATACATGAGGGCCTTCGGCCTGAGCCGTATCCAGTTCCGCGAGATGGCCTCGAGCGGCCTCATCCCGGGCGTCAAGAAAGCCAGCTGGTAGTGAATACATTTATTATTAATTCATAACAATCGGATATCGGGCGCCAAGGCGCCGGTTCGTTAAAAGACAAACAAAATGACTGATCCAATTGCAGATTATCTGACCAGGATTCGCAACGCTTACCTCGCAGGTAAGAAAGTCGTCGAGATCCCTTCTTCCAAGCTGAAGGTGGCGATCACGAAGATTCTTTGCGAAGAGGGTTACATCCTCAGCTACAAGGTAGTCGAGGGAGAGCCCTATGACACGATCAAGATCGCCCTCAAGTACCATCCCCAGTCCAAGGTGGCCGCCATCAAGAAGATACAGCGCGTTTCCACCCCCGGTATGAGGAGGTATGTGGACGTGGAGAACCTCCCCAGGGTCCTGAACGGCCTCGGAATAGCGGTGCTTTCCACCTCCAAGGGAGTCGTCACCGAGAAGAAAGCCAGGGAGCTGAACGTCGGTGGCGAGGTACTGTGCTATGTTTATTAATCTAAAACACACGAATAATGTCAAGAATAGGTAAAATGCCTGTAAACCTTCCGGCAAAGGTGAGCGTCGAGATGCTCCCCGGCAACGTGATGAAGGTTAAAGGCCCTCTTGGAGAAATGAGCCAGAAGGTGGATCCCGCCATCAAGGTCACCATTGAGGATAATGAAATCAAGTTTGAACGCCCCAGCGACGCTCCCAGGTTCCGTTCCATGCACGGCCTCTACCGCGCCCTTGTCGCCAATATGGTGAAAGGCGTGTCCGAAGGCTTCGAAATCAGGCAGCAGTTCGTCGGTGTCGGTTACCGTGTGTCCGTAGAGGGCCAGATGATTACCATGTCCCTCGGATATTCCCACGACATCAAGCTCCTCCTCGCTCCCGAGGTGACAGCCGAAGCTCCCCAGGTCAAGAAGGGTGAAGATCCCCTCCTCGTTCTCAGGAGCCACGACCGCCAGCTTCTCGGACAGGTGGCCGCGAAGATCCGTTCATATCGTCGTCCTGAGCCTTATAAGGGCAAGGGTATCAAGTTCGCCGGTGAGCAGCTCCGCCGCAAGGCAGGCAAGACTGCGGCCGCTAAATAATTAGGAGGAACACGTTATGGCACTCAGTAGAGAAGAAAGAAGAAAAAGGGTTCACTACCGTATCCGCAAGCACGTCAACGGCACCGCAGAGAGGCCCCGTATGGTGGTCTTCAGGAGCAACAAGCAGATTTACGTACAGGTAGTCGACGATGATAAGGCGGCGACGCTTGCGTCCGCTGCTTCCAACGACAAGGCTCTCGCCGCGGAGTGCAAGGGCAAAACCGGCATCGAGGCCGCCGCAATAGTGGGAAAGGCCATCGCCGAGCGCGCCTTGCAGAAGGGCATCACCACCGTCAGTTTCGACCGTGGAGGCTATCTCTATCACGGCAGGGTTAAAAGTTTGGCTGAAGCGGCTCGCGAGGCCGGTCTCATTTTCTAGAACGAAAGACTATGGCAAATACTAACGTAAAAAGAGTCAAGACATCCGACCTGGAGCTTAAGGACAGGTTGGTCGCCATCCAGAGGGTGACAAAGGTCACCAAGGGAGGCCGTCATTTCCGTTTCGCCGCGATTGTCGTCGTGGGCGATGAGAACGGCGTGGTGGGTTATGGCCTGGGCAAAGCCAACGAGGTCACTTCCGCAATCGCCAAGGGAGTCGAGGACGCCAAGAAGAATCTCGTCAAGATTCCCATCATCAACAAGACCATACCTCATGAGCAGGAGACCAAGTTCGGAGGCTCCCGGGTGTTCATGAAGCCCGCTGCCCCCGGTACCGGTGTCAAGGCAGGAGGCGCAATGCGCGCCGTGTTCGAGAGCGCCGGTATCCAGAACGTGCTTGCCAAGAGCAAGGGTTCCAGCAACCCCCACAACCTTGTGAAGGCCACAGTAGCGGCCCTTTGCGAGATGAGGGACGCCTACACCATCGCAGGCCTGCGCGGAATTCCCATGAGCAAGGTTTTCAACGGATAGGAGGATAAAGATATGACAAAGCTCAGAATCACCCAGATCGTCAGTGCAAACGGCGAGACCAAGAGGCAGAAGGAAAACCTCAGGGCCCTCGGAATCCACAGGATGAACGAGACCGTCGAGGTTGAGAAATGCCCCGTAACCCTCGGCCAGGTGGCCAAGGTGCAGCATCTTGTCAAAGTTGAGGAAATCTAATCAGGAGGACAGGAAATGAAACTTGAAAATCTGAAGCCCGCAAAGGGTTCCGTAAAGAATAAGAAGAGAATCGCCCGCGGCGAAGGTTCCGGAAGGGGAGGCACAGCCACCCGTGGTATGAACGGTGCCGCTTCCCGCTCCGGCTATCACCACAAGATCGGTTTCGAAGGCGGTCAGATGCCTCTCCAGAGGCGCCTGCCCAAGTTCGGATTCAAGAACCCCACCAGGGTTGAGTACCAGCCGGTCAACGTGTCCGCCCTCCAGGCCCTTTCCGAGGCCATCGGAAAGACCGAGATCGGACTCGATGAGATCGTAGCCGCCAGGCTCGCCGCCCCCAGGGACCTCGTAAAGGTCCTCGGAAACGGAGAGCTCACCGCAGCCCTCACCGTAACGGCCGACGCATTCTCCAAGTCTGCAGTCTCCAAGATCGAGGCCGCCGGCGGAAAGGCAATTGTAACCGAAGAATAATTCGAGATGAGGAAATTCATTGAGACCATAAAGAACATCTTCAAGATCGAAGAGCTCAGGAAGAGGATAGTCTATACCCTCCTCCTCGTGCTGGTGTACAGGCTCGGGTGCTTCATCGTGCTCCCTGGCATCGACGCCACCATGCTCGCCAAGCTGCAGGACAGTTCCCAGTCCGGTCTTATCGGCCTGTTGAACATGTTCTCCGGCGGCGCCTTCGGTAACGCTTCGATCTTCGCTCTCGGTGTGATGCCTTACATTTCGGCATCCATCGTAGTCCAGCTGCTCGGCATGTTCGTCCCCTACTTCAGGAAACTCCAGATGGAAGGGGAGAGCGGCCGCCGCAGGATGAACCAGATCACAAGGTATCTGACCATCCTCATCCTCTGCATCCAGGGTCCCGCCTACATCGCGGGTATCCACAGCCAGATCCCGGGCGAGGCCTTCGTGGCCGTCAACAAGCTCGGCTGGAGCAACTACACGTTCAACCTCGTTTCCACGATAATCCTCCTCGCCGGTTCCATGTTCGTGATGTGGCTCGGTGAAAGGATTACCGACCGCGGTGTCGGCAACGGAATCTCCCTTATCATTATGATAGGTATCGTAGCCCGTCTGCCCTACGCCCTCGTCGCGGAAATAGGTTCCAAGCTCTCCGCCACCAACGGCGGCATGCTCATCCTGATCGTGGAGCTCATCTTCTGGTTCCTCGTGATCGTGGCCACCATCGCCCTCGTACAGGGCGTCAGGAGGGTCCCCGTGCAGTACGCCAAGAGGATCGTGGGCAACCGCCAGTACGGCGGTGTCCGCCAGTACCTCCCTCTCAAGATCAACGCCGCCGGCGTCATGCCCATCATCTTCGCCCAGGCTTTGATGCTCTTCCCCATCCTCTTCTCGAGGTGGGATGCCACCAGGGGCCTTGCCGCCACTCTTGGCAACTACACCGGATTCTGGTATAACTTCATATTCGGCATCCTCGTCGTCATCTTCACATATTTCTATACCGCCGTCACCGTCAACCCGACAATGATGGCAGAGGAAATGAAGAAGAACGGAGGCTTCATCCCCGGTGTCAAACCCGGCAAGAAGACCGTCGAGTACCTGGATTCGATCATGTCAAAGGTGACCCTCCCCGGCTCCATCTTCCTTGCGATCGTCGCGATCCTTCCGGCTTTTGCCATCATTCTCGGCGTGAACAACCAGTTTGCGAGCTTTTACGGCGGCACTTCGCTGCTGATCCTTGTGGGAGTTATCCTTGATACCCTCCAGCAGGTCGAGAGCTATCTGCTCATGCGCCACTATGACGGTCTGATGAAGACCGGACGCCTGAGCGGCCGCTCCGGAATGTAAGTTCTTTGATATATATCGAAATTTGGAAAGATGCTGAAAGCCAAGACGCCTGAGGAGATAGAGCTGATGCGCGAGAACGCCATTCTCGTGTCGAAGGCTCTCGCCGAAGTCGGGAAGGCGGTGGCACCGGGAGTTACGACCAACGAACTCGCCAGGATTGCCGACACCTTCATCCGCGACCACGGCGCCATCCCCAGTTCCCTTGGTTTCGAAGGCTTCCCCGGCGCCATCTGCACCTCCGTCAACGACGTCGTTGTGCATGGCATCCCGTCCGACTACGTCCTCAAGGAGGGCGACATCGTGACGGCTGACATCACCACCCTGTACAAGGGTTATCAGGGGGACTCGGCCTACACCTTCCCCGTGGGAGAGATCGACGCCGACACGCGCCACCTCCTCGATGTCACCAAGGCTTCGCTCTACAAGGGCATAGAAGCCGCCGTCGCGGGCAACAGGACGGGAGACATCGGTTTCGCCATCCAGTCTTACGTGGAGGCGAACGGATGTTCCGTCGTCCGCGAACTCGAGGGACACGGCCTGGGGAAGGAGATGCACGAGGCTCCCGGAGTGCCCAACTACGGAAGGCCCGGTCACGGCGCCCGCCTCATGGACGGACTGGTGATCTGCATCGAGCCGATGATCTGCGCCGGAAGCAGGGGAGTGTATGTGGGCAGGGACCGCTGGTCCGTCCACACCTCCGACCACAGGAATTCAGCCCATTACGAGCTGACCGTTGTGGTCCGCAAGGGCAGGGCCGAGGTTCTTTCCACTTTCGATTATATTGAAAAGGACGGAAACATCAGGTTTTAAAGTGTTATTTTAATTATTGATTTATGTCAAAACAAGTAGCGATAGAACAGGACGGTACCGTGATTGAGACCCTCCCCAACGCTATGTTCAAGGTAGAGCTTGAAAACGGTCACGTACTCCTGTGCAACATCTCCGGGAAGATGAGGATGAACTTCATTCACATCCTTCTGGGCGACAGGGTCAAGGTTGAGATTTCACCGTACGACCTGACCAAGGGAAGGATATCTTTCAGGTATAAATAAAAAAATATCATCATATGAAAGTCAAAGCATCCATCAAGAAGCGCAGTGATGACTGCAAGATCGTAAGGCGCAAAGGCCACCTGTACGTGATTTGCAAGAAGAACCCCAAGTTCAAGATGCGCCAGGGTTAATTAGTCAAACTAAAAAGTATCAGTATAGATTATGGCAAGAATAGCCGGTGTTGATTTACCCAACAACAAAAGAGGAGAGATAGGTCTCACCTATATCTTCGGTATCGGCCGCAACTCGGCAAGGGAGATCCTTGACAAATGCGGAATAGACAGAAGCATCAAGGTCGGAGAATGGAACGACGCCCAGATCGCCCTCATCCGTAACCTCATCAACGAGGAGTACAAGATCGAGGGAGAACTCCGTTCCTCCGTCCAGATGGACATCAAGCGCCTCATGGACATAGGCTGCTATCGCGGAATCCGTCACCGTATCGGACTCCCCGTCCGCGGCCAGAGCACCAAGAACAACGCTCGCACCAGGAAGGGAAGGAAGAAGACCGTTGCCAACAAGAAGAAAGCAACCAAGTAAATCCAGATGAATCATGGCAAAGAAAACCACAACAGCAAAGAAAAGAGTTGTCAAGGTTGAGGCTGCGGGCCAGGCCCACGTTTCCTCCACTTTCAACAACGTGATCGTCTCCCTCACCAACAATCAGGGACAGGTGATTTCTTGGTCTTCCGCCGGAAAGTGCGGCTTCAGAGGCTCCAAGAAGAACACTCCCTATGCAGCGCAGATGGCTGCCGAGGACGCCTCCAAGACGGCGTACGACGCAGGTCTCCGCAAGGTGAAGTGCTACGTGAAGGGCCCCGGTGCCGGACGCGAGTCCGCCATCAGGACCATAAACAATGCGGGAATCGTCGTGACCGAGATCATCGACATCACCCCTATGCCCCACAACGGCTGCCGTCCCAAAGGCCGTCGCAAAGTTTAATCCTTAAAAGTATTTGCAATCATGGCAAGATATACCGGTCCGACAACCAAGATCGCCCGCAAGTTCGGCGAACCCATCTACGGGGCTGACAAGGATTTCGAAAAGAGAAACTATCCTCCGGGAATGCACGGCCAGGCCTCCAAGCGCAAGAAGAGCAAGGAGTACGGGAACCAGCTGAAGGAGAAACAGAAGGTGAAGTATATGTACGGAGTGCTGGAGCGCCAGTTCCACAACACTTACGACAAGGCTTCCCGCATGGCAGGACAGAAGGGTGAGAACCTCCTCTTCCTTCTCGAGTCCCGTCTTGACAACGTGGTCTACCGCATGGGAGTGGCCCCGACCCGTCCCGCCGCAAGGCAGCTCGTCAACCACGCCCACATCACCCTCAACGGGAAGGTATGCCACATCCCTTCCACCAGGGTCATGCCCGGCGACATCGTCGCAGTGAGGGAAAGGTCCAAGAGCCTCGAGGTCGTCCAGGCCAGCGTAGCCAGTGCGACGAAGTACTCCTGGATCGAGTTCAATCCCGACACCCTCAGCGCCAAGTTCCTGAACATCCCCGCAAGGGAGGATATCCCCGAGAACATCAACGAGCAGCTTATCGTTGACCTGTACTCCAAGTAACGATTTCAACATCCTAACAAGCAATTACATGGCAATATTGGCATTTCAGAAACCTGACAAGGTGATAATGCTGGAAGGCACCGACACCGTCGGCAGGTTCGAATTCAGGCCTCTCGAGCCCGGATACGGACAGACCATCGGCAACGCCCTCCGCAGGATACTGCTCGCCTCCCTGGAAGGTTTCGCTATCAGTCAGATCAAGATCACGGGAGTGGACCAGGAATTCGCCACCATCCCGGGAGTGATCGAAGGCATGCAGGACATCATCCTCAACCTCAAGCAGGTGCGTTTCAAGAGGATGGTTGAGTCCGTCGACACCGAGACCGCCAACATCACCGTAAGCGGCAAGCAGGAGTTCACCGCCGAGGATATTTCCAAGGGTCTTTCCTCCTTCAAGGTGCTCAACCCCGAGCAGCACATATGCTCCATGGAGCCCAGCGTCAAGCTCGAGATCACCCTTACCATCACCAAGGGTCGCGGATTCGTTCCGGCCGAGGAGATGAGGGACGAGAACACCCCCATCGGGACCATCCCCGTGGACGCCATCTACACCCCTATCCGCAAGGTCAACTGGACCGTGGAGAACTGGCGCGTCGAGCAGAAGACCGATTATGAGAAGCTGAATCTCGAAATCGTCACCGACGGATCCATCAGCCCGGACGCCGCCCTCCAGGACGCTGCGGCCATTCTCATATACCATTTCAATCTCTTCACCGACGACAAGAAGCTTTCGTTAGGCTCCGCCCCCGAGTCCGAGTCCAAGGAGCTTGACGAGGAGTCCCTCAGGATGAGGCACCTCCTTCTCACCAAGCTCGCCGACCTCGGTCTTTCCGTGAGGGCTTTCAACTGCCTGAAAGCCGCCGAGATCGACACCTTCGCCGACCTGGTCTCCTATTCCAGGGCCGAACTCATGAAGTTCCGCAACTTCGGCAAGAAGTCCTTCAACGAGATTGACCAGCTTGTGGCCAAGATGCACCTTTCCTTCGGAATGGACGTATCCAAGTATAACATCGAAACAAAGAAAAAGTCAGAATAATCATGAGACACAATAAGTCAGTCAATCATCTTGGACGCACCGCCTCCCATCGCAAGGCTCTGATGGCCAACATGGCAGTTTCTCTCATCCAGCACAAGAGGATCCAGACCACCGTCGCGAAGGCCAAGGCCCTCAAGACCTATCTCGAGCCCATTGTGACCAAGTGCAAGGAAGACACCACCCACCAGAGGAGGATGGTCTTCAGTTACCTCAAGGACAAGAACGCCGTCACCGAGCTCTTCCGTAACATCGCCCCCAAGATCGCCGACCGTCCCGGTGGCTATCTCAGGGTTCTCCATACCGGTTTCCGTCAGGGCGACGGGGCTGAGATGGCCCTCATAGAGTTTGTGGACTTCAACGAGGCGGCTCTCGCTTCCGGCGCTTCAAAGGCCGCGAAGAAGACCACCCGCCGCAGCCGCGCCAAGAAGGCGGAGGCGGCAGCCCCCGCACCCGAGGCCGCTGAGGCTCCCGAGGAGTCCAAGGCTGAATAAAGGTTCGTACTAGAACTAAAACCCCTTCGGGGCCGGCAGTTTTGCCGGCCCTTTTTTTGTGCCTTCATAACGCGCTAATACTCAGCGTTGCGCGTTGAATAAAAATTCAGCAAACGTTTGCAAATCCCGGTATGAAACATTTTAACACTTAAAAATTTTATACTTTTTAATAAGTTTAATTAAAGAAATTTTTTGGATGTGATGATTTTATTACTATCTTCGCAAAATGGATAGAGTGTGTTTTTTACTTTCTGACTGGGAAACCAGGACCTGTGAAAAGAAAACTTGTACTAAATCCGTATACATTTTTTATTAACTAAACAATTTCATTTATGCACCACATTTTCAAAAATGCTCTGTGTGTTTTGTTTGCGGGCATCGTCAGCGTTTCGATGATGGCTCAGAACAGGCACACTGTGACCGGCGTCGTAACGGATGAAACTGCTACTCCGTTCCCCGGTGTTGCGGTAATGGTCGACGGCACCACCATCGGTGGTCTGACTGACGCCAACGGTGCCTATGAGATTACTGCCGCTCCTAACGAGACCATCGTGTTCTCGTGCATCGGATACAAGGAGCAGCGTATTCTCGCCGGCACGTCCACGACTCTGAATGTAGTTATGGACCCGGACATGAACCTTCTCGACGAGACGGTCGTGATCGGATACGGTGTCGCCCGTAAGAGGGACGTTACCGGTTCCATCGCAAACGTCAAGGGAGAGTCGGTCATTAAGGCGCAGAACTTCAGCGCCCTCGAAGGCCTTCGTGGCAAGGCTTCCGGCGTTATGATCCTCGGTGATGCCCTCCAGGGCTTCGACTCCCCGCGTGTCATCATCCGTGGTACCTCCACCATCAACGCTTCCTCCAACCCTCTCTATGTGGTTGACGGAGTCGCGATGGAGAACTTCGGTCTCGCCAACCCTAACGACATCGAGTCCATCGAGGTCCTCAAGGACGCTTCCGCAGCCGCCATCTACGGTGCCCGTGGAGCTAACGGCGTCATCCTCGTCACCACCAAGAGGGGCGACGGCGGACAGGACGGCGGACGCATCTCCTACTATGGTTCCCTGACCGTCGGCTGGCTCGCACGCCACCAGGATGCAATGACCGCCCAGGAATGGTGCGACACATACATGGCCGGTCTTGCGAACGAGAACAAGTGGAACGGCTACAACTGGTCGCTCAATCCTCAGGACTGGTTCAGCGATCCTACCTATTTCAGCGGCGGTAAGCCTAAATATAGCACCGACTGGCAGAAAGAGGCCACCCGTACCACCATCTCCCACAACCACCAGATCAACATCCAGCACAAGACCAAGGGTTCCAGCACCGGTGCGTTCCTCAACTACACCGACAGGCAGGGCCTTCTGCTCAACACCTGGACGAAGCGTGTCGGCGGCAAGCTGACCTTCGACGCCAACCCCACCAAGTGGCTCACCACCAACGTCAACCTCGCGGTCAACTACACCGCTGGACGTTATACTCCTCAGGAGGCCGGTGGACAGGAAGCTATCCGTACCATTATCGAAATGCTTCCTTTCCTCCCCGTCTATGAGCCCGGTACCACCAACTTTACCACCAACACCTCCCCTGGAAATCCCACCGCGACCGGTACGTCCGCTTTCGGTTTCGAAGGTATGGCGAACCCCGTGATGATCCTCACCCAGCAGAGGCGCCAGAGGTACAACACCCAGGTCTTCGGAAATGCGGCGTTCACCTTCCACCTCATGCCCGGTCTCGATCTCAAGACCCAGTTCGGTGTTGACAAGCAGGTTGCCAACGTAAGGTACTATTCCGCGACCACCCTCGTCAACCTGTCCGCTCCTCAGGGAGATGCCAGGTTCTACAACTACGACAACTACTACTGGCAGGAGGAAACCTACCTGACCTACAACAAGGCCTTCGACGACCACCGTATCAACGCGATGCTCGGTCTGTCCTGGCAGGCTAAGACCTACAAGTACAATTATGTCAGGACCAGGGGCTTCGCCGACGACTTCTATGAGGATTACAACATGGGTGTCGGTACCAATCCTTCATCCCCTACCTCCAGCTATGACCACTGGGCGATGAACTCCTACTTCCTCCGTCTTTCCTACACTTACAAGGACCGCTACTCCGTCACCGCCACAGGCCGTTACGATGGTTCTTCCAAGTTCGGTGAGAATCACAAGTATGGTTTCTTCCCTTCCATCGGTCTCGCTTGGGTCGCTTCCCAGGAAGACTTCATGAAGAACGTCGAGGCTATCAGCCACCTCAAGTTCCACACGAGCTTCGGTATCACCGGTAACTCCGAGATTGGTTCCTACCAGTCCCTCGCAAAGGTTTCTTCCAGTACCGTTCTTCTCAATGGTGGCAGGGCGGCATACTACTACCTCGGCTCTATGGCCAACTCCGACCTCAAGTGGGAGAAGACAGCCCAGTTCGACATAGGATTCGACCTCGGTCTCTTCAAGAACCGCGTCAACATCGAGGCATCTTACTATCACAAGAACACCACCGACCTCCTTCTGAACTGCCCTGTCGTCCACGGCACCGGATTCTCCTCCGTGTACAAGAACATCGGTTCGGTTAAGAATGACGGTCTCGACCTCCTGATCAACGCTTATCCCGTCGATACCAAGGACTTCACCTGGAACACCACTCTCAACCTCAACTACAACAAGAATGAGATCACCCACCTCGGAACCAACAACGAGGATATCGAGATGAACAGCTGGGTGTCCGGTGCTAACACCGTCCTCCGCGTCGGAGAACCTCTGTCCGCATTCTACGGCTACAAGCGCCTTGGCGTCTGGACTGTCGAGGATGCTGCTGCAGGCAGGTGCTCCACGAACAAGATCGGTCGTCCTCACCGTACCGAGAACAAGGAAATCACCGGAAAGGGTGTTCCTGATTGGACTGGAAGCTGGATCAACACCTTCAACTACAAGGGCTTCGACCTCACCGTCGACCTGCAGTTCGTAACCGGTGTCCAGGTTCTTCAGCGCTACTTCCACCCTCTGTATGACCGCTTCGGTATCACCAACGGTCTCACCGCCATCTACAAGGATGCTTATGACGGAACCAACCCTAACACCATGCAGCAGGCCGTCCGTATCTGCGCCGGTGGACACGCAGGACAGGATACCGAGTGCGACTCCCAGTGGGTATGCGACGGTTCCTACCTCCGTCTCAACATGGTTCAGTTCGGCTATAACTTCGGCAAGAAAGTTACCGACCAGCTCGGCATCCACGCACTCCGCGTCTATGTCAGCGGCGGTAACCTCGCCCTCCTCTGCTCCAAGGATTATCTCGGATACGATCCCGAAGCCGGTACCGGCGGTGGCAACTTTGAATCCGTCAATGCCTTCGGTCAGAACATCCCGTTCTACTCCTATCCTCGTGCGAGGACTGTCACCTTCGGTGTAAACGTTACTTTCTAATTTATGACGAAGTTGATTACATCTAACACAGAAGACATTATGAAAAAGATACTTTTCTCAATCATAGCCCTCGTGGCAGGTCTCTTCCTCCTGTCCTCCTGCTCGGAATTCCTCAAGGAGTCGCCGAAGAGTTCCCTCACCTATCAGGACTACTTCAAGAGTGAAGCTCACATCGCGGGAAACGTGAACTATCTGTACCGCGTGGGTGCTCCCACACAGTTTGCGTCCACCGGAGCATATGACTGCTCGACCGTGGCTTACACCAGTCTGCTTACGGGTTACTTCTTCGACGCTTATGAAGGCCAGGAACTTGCAGCAATGTATTCCCGCCTCCTTATGCGTCAGGAAAAGACCCAGAACATTTCCGAGGATATGGACGGCATCTGGGACGGATGCTACCGTGTCATCAACAACTGCAACGGTATCATCCAGGCCATTCCCGGAATCGTGGAGGCTGGCAACATGTCATCCGAAAAGGGTGCCCAGTATGAAGGAGAGGCCCTCTTCTTCAGGGCATTCAACTACATGATGCTTGTCAAGTTCTTCGGAGACGTTCCCAAGAATGACAATTTCTACACCGACCTCACCCAGGATACCGACCTTCCTCGTACCCCGAAGTCTGAGATCATTGGCCAGATTGAGAACGACCTCAAGGCCGCTTCTAGCAAGCTTCCCGATGCGAAGTTCGCAGCCAACGGTCACAGGGTGACCAAGTGGACTGCCGAGGCTGCCCTTGTGGACATCCTCTTCTGGCAGGGCAAGTACTCTGAAGCCGCCACCGAGGCCAAGAAGATCATCAATTCCGGCAAGGCCGCCCTTGCTAAGAACACGGATACCGGCGCCAACAGTGCTTACAACCAGCTCCGTGCAAAGGATGATCTCGACGAGGTCCTCTACGCCTATGAGTTCGACGCTTCCATCAGCACGAACTCCTACACTCCGACCCACGCTTTCGACGGCCAGGCTGTGTCATTGTCCAACAAGTACGCTATCTACGAGCGTTGCTTCGGACCCATCAACCAGTACCTGAACGTTTACGAGCCCGACGACCTTCGTATCCAGCCCAACCAGTTCTTCCACTGGGAGTATACCAGGCCCGATGATCCTTCCAAGACCTGGCATCCTCAGCCTTACTCAACCGGTGTGGTTGAAGGTGTGGACAACATCAACTTCAACAACCTGGGTTATAACTATCCCGGCAACTGGTACTACTATGATGAGGACGCCATTCTCAATACCGGTAAGGGTACCAAGGACTGGAACCTCTACCGTTATGCCGAGATTCTTCTCGACGCGGCCGAGTCCATCGCCCAGAGCAGCGGCGTGAACGCCGAGGCTGCCGGCTACCTGGCACAGCTCTGCTCCCGCGCCTACGGAAAGAGCGTTTCCGAGCTTACGAGCAAATACCAGGGCCTCTCGAAGGATGCCTTCATCCAGGAATGCTGGAAAGAGCGTCTCCGCGAGTTCCCGTTCGAGTACAAGATCTGGGACGACTGCGTCCGTACCGGCAAGTTCCCTCAGATCTCCAGGACCGAGCGCGGCAAGGTTGAGTTCGTCAACCTCATCGGTGCCAAGACTCCTTCCGGAGCTACGATCAAGAGCGAGGATCTCCTCTGGCCCATCTCCCTCAACGAGATGCAGCGCAACCCGAACCTGAGGCCTCAGAACCCCGGTTATCAGGAGGCGAAATAATCTCTTTGATTGAATACTTTTCCGCCGTCCGGCCCCGTCAGGGACCGGACGGTTTTTTTGCGTCCGTGACACATTTCCCCGGAAAAGAATTATATTTGTAAGACTATAGCAAACACGACATTTATGGACAAACTGTTCTATTTCGTTCCGGCTGCGTCCGTGCTGGCGCTGTTATTCGCCTGGCTGTTCTACCGCCGGATGAGGAAGGCGGACGAAGGTACGCCCACTATGAAGGAAATCGCACAGTATGTGCGGGAAGGGGCGATGGCCTACCTCAAGCAGCAGTACAAGGTGGTGACGATAGTATTCATCATCCTGGCGATCATCTTCGCCGTGATGGCATACGGGTTCAACCTCCAGAATCCCTGGGTTCCTTTCGCCTTCCTTACGGGTGGTTTCTTCTCGGGCCTTGCCGGATTCATCGGGATGAGGACCGCGACCTTCGCCTCCGCAAGGACGGCCAACGCCGTAGGGAAATCCCTGAACGGAGGCCTCAGGATCGCTTTCCGGTCCGGTGCCGTTATGGGACTCACAGTAGTGGGCCTCGGCCTCCTGGACATTTCCATCTGGTGGCTTATACTCAATGCGGTATATGATCCTTCCGACACCCACAACCTCATAGTCATCACCACCACGATGCTGACCTTCGGAATGGGAGCCAGCACCCAGGCCCTCTTCGCCCGCGTCGGAGGAGGAATCTACACCAAATGCGCCGACGTGGGAGCTGACATAGTGGGTAAGGTAGAGGCAGACATTCCCGAGGACGATCCCAGGAACCCCGCCACCATCGCCGATAATGTAGGCGACAACGTCGGTGACGTGGCCGGTATGGGAGCGGACCTTTACGAGAGTTACTGCGGCAGCATCCTGGCCACGATGGCCCTTGGCGCTTCCGCCTTTTTCGGGGACACCACGATGCAGATGAAGGCCATTTTCGCCCCGATGCTCATAGCGGCCATCGGCGTGGTGCTTTCCATTATCGGAATCTACGCGGTCCGCACGAAGGACGGGGCCTCCCTGAAAGACCTTCTCGGTAGCCTTGGCAGGGGAACGAACCTCAGCGCCGTCCTCATAGCCGTCCTTTCGTTCGGAGTCTTTTACCTTCTCGGATTTTCCAACTGGTGGCAGCTCAGCCTCAGCGTGTTCAGCGGACTTATCGCCGGAGTGATAATAGGAAAGGTGACGGAATATTACACTTCGCATTCCTATAAGCCGACCCAAAAACTTGCGGAGAGTTCACAGACCGGTTCGGCCACCGTTATCATTAACGGAATCGGTCTCGGAATGGTGTCAACGGCCATCCCCGTAATCACCATCTGCTGCGCCATACTCCTTTCCTTCGGCTTCGCCTCAGGTTTCCATTTCACCCAGGAGGCACTTCCTTTCGGCCTTTATGGGATATCCATAGCAGCGGTGGGAATGCTTTCCACCCTCGGAATCACCCTTGCCACCGACGCCTACGGCCCCATTGCCGACAACGCCGGAGGAAATGCCCAGATGAGCGAACTTGATCCCATCGTGCGTGAGAGGACTGACGTGCTCGACGCCCTCGGCAACACGACTGCGGCCACCGGCAAGGGCTTTGCCATAGGCTCCGCGGCACTTACCGCCCTCGCTCTCCTTGCCTCGTACATAGAAGAGATAAAGATAGGTCTCCACAGGCTTGGGGAGCAGGTGGTTTCGACCGCAGGCAAGGGGATAGATGCCGCCCAGGCTTCGATTCCCGACATCGTAGCCCGCTACGACATCAGCCTTATGAACCCCATAGTCCTCGTCGGCGTCTTCATCGGCGCGATGATGGCATTCCTCTTCTGCGGCCTCACGATGAACGCCGTCGGCCGCGCCGCCTCCAAGATGGTGGTCGAGGTGCGCCGCCAGTTCCAGACGATCAAGGGAATCCTTGAGGGAAAGGCCCGTCCTGACTATACCCGCTGCGTGATGATCTCCACGAAGGCGGCGCAGCATGAAATGATCTTCTCCTCGATGCTTGCCATCATAGTCCCCATCCTGGTCGGAGTCGTCCTCGGTCCTGCCGGAGTCATCGGCCTGCTTTCCGGAGCCCTCGGCGCCGGTTTCACCCTCGCCATCTTCCTGGCCAATTCCGGCGGAGCCTGGGACAATGCCAAGAAATATGTCGAGGACGGTCATTTCGGCGGCAAGGGGTCGGAGAACCACAAGGCCACTGTCGTGGGCGATACGGTAGGAGATCCGTTCAAGGATACTTCCGGACCTTCGCTGAACATCCTCATCAAGCTGATGAGCATGGTGTCGATAGTGATGGCCGGCCTCACCGTGATGATGCACTGATATCCTTATATGATTGATAATTAATAACTAATAACTTATAGGAATATGAATCTCGAAGGAAGACGCGAAAGCAGCAATGTTGAAGACCGCAGGATGTCAGGAGGAACAATGGCAGGCCTCGGCATCGGCGGAGCATTGATCATCGGACTCATCACCCTCCTCCTCGGCGGAAACATCGGCGACGTCATCAACAACGTACAGAATCAGGGTGGCATCACGACCACCCAGACTACATCCCAGAGGGAATTCACCCAGCAGGAACAGGAACTGGCCACCTTCGCAAAAAGGGTCCTGGCCGGTACCGAGGACATTTGGACCGCGGTACTCCAGCAGTACGGCATCCGTTACGTCCCTCCCAAGATGGTCCTCTATACCGGGGCCACCTCTTCGGGCTGCGGCAGTGCAAGTTCATCCGTAGGACCGTTCTATTGCTCGGCTGACCAGACGGTGTATATCGATCTCAGTTTCTTCTCTTCAATGAAGTCCCAGATCGGGGCGGACGGCGATTTCGCCTATGCCTATGTCATCGCCCACGAGGTCGGCCATCATGTCCAGAACGTGCTGGGAACCCTCAGCAAGGCCCACCAGCAGATGTCCAGGACATCCAAGGCCAATGCCAACAGGATCAGTGTAAGGCTGGAACTCCAGGCCGATTTCTATGCCGGAGTCTGGGCTTACAATGACAATAAGATGTACGGTTCCCTGGAGGACGGCGACCTTATGGAGGCCCTCAATTGCGCCACCAAGATCGGAGACGACTACCTCCAGAAGAAGTCCCAGGGCTATGTGGTGGAAGAATCCTTCACCCACGGTACCGCCCAGCAGAGGCTGAGGTGGCTCAAGAAGGGACTCTCTACCGGTGACATCAGGCAGGGAGACACCTTCAGCTGTTCCGACAGCGAACTTTAACCTTTTCCCCATGCAGCATTTCACTCTGCCGAAAGACGGGGGGCTCAGGGAAAATGAGGTCACCCGGGAAATACTTCATTCCTACGAGAAGATAGAGGCCGAGATCTTCGATGATGCCGTCGAGGGCAGCGAGGTCATCGCCAACATAATAGTCGATGCCATAAACGGCCATTCCAAAGGTCCGGAGAAGGACCGGCTGTTCAAGCTGGGCCTCTCCACCGGAACGACGCCTATCTCCCTCTATACCTGGCTCGCCACAAAATACAAGGGCGGGGAAGTCAGTTTCAAGGGAGTGGAGATCTTTTCGATTGACGAATACTATCCCGTCTCCTCCGACGCTCCCCAGAGCCGGAACAGAAGGCTTCACGACGCCCTAATCGACAAAGTGGACGTCCTGATGGAGAATGTCCATATTCCCGACGGAACGGTACCGAAGGAGAAGCTCTCCGAATATTGTCAGGAATTCGACCGGAAGGCCAGGGGAATGGACCTGCTGATCGTCGGAATGGGAGAACAGGGCCAGATAGGTTTCAATGACGCCGGCTGCTCCGATAAGAGCGCGACAAGGACGGTGATGATGACCTACAAGAACCGCAAGAGGCAGTCCCGCAATTTCAACGGGGAAATCAATGATACCCCGGGGATGGCGATTACGATGGGCATTGGCACCATGATGACCGCCAAGAGGGTATTCCTGATGGCCTGGGGCGAGGACAAGGCCCAAGTCGTGAAGGGTGTGGTCGAAGGGGAAGTCTCATCCCTTTGTCCGGCTTCTTTCTTCCAGGCCCACGACAAAGTGAAGGTATTCACCGACGACGGGGGAGCATCCCTCCTTACCAGGGTCGTTTCCCCCTGGATGGTCGGACCCTGCAACTGGTCGAAGAAATTTGTCCGCAAGGCTGTCGTATGGCTCTGCCAGAAGGTTCATAAACCGATACTGAAACTTACCCAGCAGGATTATCTGGAGAATTCCCTCGGGGAACTCCTGGACAGTTACGGTTCCTACGATTCCATCAACATAGAGGTCTTCAACGACCTCCAGCACACGATTTCCGGCTGGCCGGGAGGAAAGCCCAACGCCGATGACAGCACCCGTCCCGTGAAGTCGAAGCCCTTCCCCAAGAAGGTGCTCATCTTCTCCCCCCATCCCGACGATGACGTGATTTCGATGGGAGGAACCTTTATCAGGCTCGTCCATCAGGGACACGATGTCCACGTGGCCTACGAGACGTCCGGTGACCTTGCCGTCCACGACGACGTGGTCGTCCAGCACATCGACGCCGCTCGTGAACTGGGCTTTGGCGACAGGATGGACGAAGTTCTCGGGATTATCCGGTCCAAGAAGCCCGGAGCTCCGGAACCCGCCGAACTGCTCGCCATCAAAGCCTCCATACGCAAGAGCGAAGCCAAGGGAGCCATACGTTCCTTCGGCCTTGACGAGTCCAACGCCCACTTCCTCAACCTCCCTTTCTATGAATCCGGAGGAGTGAAGAAGAACCCTACCACACAGAAGGACATAAACATAATCAAGGACCTCGTCAGAAGTATCCGACCAGACCAGATCTATATGGCCGGAGACCTTGCAGACCCCCACGGAACTCACCGGGTGTGTACGGAGGCGGCCCTTGAGGCCTTGGAACAGTTGAGGATGGAGGGTAACGAATGGCTCGAGCGCACCAACATCTGGCTCTATCGCGGGGCCTGGATGGAATGGGAGCTCGGAAGGGTGGATATGGCCGTCCCGCTGAGCCCGGAGGAGATGATAGAGAAGCGCCACGCCATCTTCCACCATCTGTCCCAGAAGGACATAGTTCCTTTCCCGGGAGACGACCCCAGGGAGTTCTGGCAGAGGGCCGAGGAGCGTACACAGAACACCGCACGCCTCTACGACGAGCTCGGTATGGCGGAATATCAGGCCATTGAGGTTTTCCTGAAACTCAAGTAATTATACTTAGAAAAACATGAAAGTAATCATAAAAGACGATTACGCCGCCGCTTCCGTCTGGGCGGCCCGTCACATAGCGAAAAGGATCAACGAGAAGGCCGCGAAGACCTCCGTTCCCTTCGTGCTCGGACTCCCGACCGGTTCCACCCCGATAGGGACATATAAGGAACTCATCATGATGAACAAGGCCGGTGAAGTGTCCTTCAAGAACGTAATCACTTTCAATATGGATGAATACGTGGGCATAGCGGAGGACCATCCCGAGAGCTACCATTCCTTCATGCACAGGAATTTCTTCGACCACGTCGACATTCCTGCAGGGAATATCCATATCCTGAACGGTAACGCCCCTGACCTGGATAAGGAGTGCGCCGACTACGAGAAGGCCATACTGGCCGCCGGAGGCATCGACCTCTTCCTCGGAGGGGTAGGGGAAGACGGACACCTTGCTTTCAACGAGCCTTTCTCTCCCTTGAATTCCCGCACCCGCGTAGTCACCCTCACCGAGGATACCCTCATCGTGAACTCCCGCTTCTTCGGCGGAGACGTCAGCCTCGTTCCCAAGCAGGCGATGTCCGTCGGCGTGGGCACCGTGATGGATTCACGCGAGGTGCTCATCCTCTGCCTCGGGCCGAAGAAGGCCCGTGCCGTCCAGGCAGGCGTGGAAGGCCCTTACAGCCACTATGTCACCCTTTCCGCCCTCCAGGTGCACCAGAACGGTTTCGTAGTCATCGACGAGGCTGCGGCAGGGGAACTCAAGGTCAGTTCATACAGATATTTCAAGGCTGTGGAAAAGGCGGAAAAACTGTAGTCTTTTCCTTGCTGAAGCATAAAAAAGCCCTTTTTATGGCGGCTCTGGAAAAGGGCCGCCATAAACTTTTTATTAAAAATTTTATTAAAATATTTTAATATCCGGATTTTTTGCCTTAATTTTATAACTTGAATAAAAGCGGGTTTAATTATGGCAATTAAAAAAGTTACCATTCGCGATGTCGCGCGCGAGGCCGGAGTGTCGGTAACTCTGGTATCATTCGTAATGAACGCAAAGGTCGGGAAGGACGGCCGTCTGGACTGTCCGGTCAATCCCAAGACCGCGGCAAGGGTGCTGGAAGTGGCCAAGAGGCTCGGATACAGGAAGAACAACGCCGCCGCCTCACTGCGCAGCGGACATTCCCGTACCATAGCCCTGATCGTTCCGGACATCGCCAATCCTTTCTATTCCGATATCTGCAGGTACCTTGAGAACATCGCTTACAAGGCCGACTATACGGTCCTTTTCGCCAGTTCCGACGAGAGTTGGCAGAAACTCGGCAACCTCATAGACACCGTCATAGGCTACAACGTGGAAGGCCTCATAGTGGCCCCCTGCACCGGTTGTGAGCCGGTCCTGGACAAGGCCCTCAGTTACAACATCCCCATAATTCTCATCGACAGGAACATCTCCGGAGACGGTTACGGCAGGGTGATGGTTAATAACGAGGAGGCCGGAAGACAGGCTGCCAAGTATTTGATCGACAAGGGACTCAAGAAGATAGAGATGCTGACGTATTCCCTCGGGATCACCTCCCTTACCGAGCGGGAGAAGGGTTATAGGGAAGCTATGCGCGAAGCCGGTCTCGAGGACAATGCCAATGTCCATCCCGTGGATTACGATGCCGAAAGCGCCCGCAACGAGACTGTTTCCATCGTACAGGGAGCCCTGAAACGCGGAGTTGAGGCTTTCTTCCTCCCCACCAAGGCTCTTTCGATGTGCGCCCTCTACGCTGCCAGGGTTCTGAAACGCCGCATCCCGGATGACCTTTCCTTCGTCTGCTATGACGAAAGTGACATCTTCGACATTCACGATCCGGTCATTCCCCACATCATCCAGCCTCTGCAGGGACTTGCCGAGGAAAGTTTCAAGATGCTCAGGAAGATGATCGAGGGCGAGCCCGTGGACAAGTTCGTCAGCCTCAATTCCAATCTCGTCCTGAGCGGAATCGTTGGTTCCCACCGCACTCCCTCTTCGCTTTAGGGTTTTATGGAACCGGTAGGAAGGATCATTCGGGGGGCCGCGCCGGAAGGTGTGGCGGAATTCCTCGGGAGATATCCTGAAATATATATGGTGTATGATTCGCGGGCGGAGGTCCACGCGGAGAGGATCCGTAAGGCCCTCCTTCCGTCCGGAGCGCTGCGGAGCGTCTGCTCGATTGAGACCTCCGAGGAGGGAAAGACCGTGGGTACCGTCCTGGAACTTGAGGATTGGCTTCTGAGGAGCGGAGCGGACAGGAACGCCCTTCTGCTTGCCGTGGGCGGGGGGATAACCACCGACATCGCCGGTTTCACGGCCTGCATCTACAAGAGGGGAATCCGGTTCGCCTTCGTGCCGACCACCCTCCTTTCCCAGGTAGACGCTGCCATAGGAGGCAAGACCGGAGTGAATTTCCGCGATTACAAGAATATGCTGGGAATCATCCGTCAGCCGGAGTTTACCTACATCTGCCCACAGGTCCTCGATTCCCTTCCCTACAGGGAATTCGTTGCCGGAAGCGCCGAGATGCTGAAAACCTTCATAATAAGCGGAGGACATGATTACCGCCGGGCCGTGAGCATCCTTGGGGAGATATGGTCCAAGAACGGGGATTTTGAAGGGTACGGACCTGATATTCAGGAACTTGTGATGAAGGCAGCAGGGGTTAAGGCAGCCATTGTGTCCAGGGATGAGAACGAGATAGGTGAGAGGCGGAAACTGAACCTAGGTCATACATTCGCCCACGCCATCGAGCACGAGGCCCGTCTTCAGGGCCGGGACATCTCCCACGGAGAGGCCGTAGCCATAGGGATCGTACAGGCGGCAAGGCTTGCGGACGAGGGTTTCGCAGAAGAGTTGAAAAATGATTTCGACGGTTGCGGATTGCCGACGGAACTCCCGTTTTCCCTTGAGAGCCTTAAGGATGCGATGACCCTGGACAAGAAGGCCGAGGGGGAGACGGTACATTTCATCGTCCCCTATGCAATTGGCGACGTACGGATTGTCGATCTTACGGTAGAAGAGGCGGTTTCCAGGTTAATCTGACGACCAGGACAGTATCCTGACCGGACCGGCGAGTCCCGCTTTCTGCGGTTCATCTCCTTCCTTCCAGTAACTCCACGTGGCAAATGTTTTTCTCCGGGATTCGGGCCTGTCGGCCCCACCCTTGAAGAAATCGGGGAAGGCGTTCGGGCCGTATCCCCGTTCCTTCCTCTCGTCGTCCCTGGCATAATCCGCGGGGTATCTTTCATCCCCGATCATCCTGTTCGCCCAGTTCACCGACACCTCCACCTCCACGGAGTTGCGGCCTTTCTTTACGAAGGGACTCACATCCCTCCGGTAGGGAGGACACCACAGGGTGTCCACGCATTTCCCGTTGACCTTCAGGATGGCGATATCGTTCACTTCGCCGAGGTCCAGCACCGTGACGGCACTCTTCTTGGGAAGGTTGAACGAGCCCTTGAACGCCGCAGTGCCGGAGAAATACTTCACCCTTTCGTCGTTGCTAAGGGAGAAGTCCCGGAGTCCGTTCACGCTTGTCGAGAAACCAGGTTCGTCCCAGGCGGGGGAGAAGTCGATGTCCCAGCGGGGATCGGCTTCCGTTTCAGCAAGGAGAACCGGTTCGGGACGGGCTGCGGAACCAGCTTCGGTCTCAGCTGCCGTGGGGGTTCTTCTCATTACGACGAATCTCGACTGCCAGGGCTCCAGCCTAAGGGAGACGACAGTCCTGTCACCTTCCCGGCGCCAGGAGCGGACGGTGTTCCTGGTCCCGTTTTCGGCGTTCCAGAGTTCCGGGAGCCTGTTTTCAATCCTCAGGGAGGTATCGAAGTTCCTTGCCTCGTCGGAAAGGTTGGCGATATAATAGATGTCAGCTTCAGGGGTGTGCCTGTGGACTACGGCCGCGTCGGAGATCCAGTCGGGAGCAAGCCCCAGGGCTTTTATCGCCGCTTCCCTGGAGGGGAAGATCCGTGTCCCGGCGTATTGCGCCCAGAGGGCGTCAGCCTTGTCGGATACGGCCCTGTCGCAGCCGGGATATCCGGAAAGGGACGGGGAAGAGGTGGGTTTCACGGCCACCACGGTCGCTCCCTGCCTTACCAGGGATTCCAGTTTATCCAGCACTTCCGGTCTCATCGCGGCACTGTCTCCGAAACCCATAAGGGCGTAGGACCTTCCCGACGGCAGGACTATGCGGCCGTCCCTCACGGAAATGTCACCGTTGAGGAAATCCATCGTGGCTATCGCGTCGGTGATGGGGTCCGTCGGTTTGTCCAGGGCCAGGAAATCGATTACCTGCTCTCCTTGCTGCAGGAGATACTGGGTGCGGGAAAGGTAGCGGAAAAAGGCTTTTGCAGGCTCGAACCAGGTCTGGTATTTACCGAAATGGGTTCCCCACCAGCCCATCGTGAGGCCGGGTTTCCAGCGGTAGGAATCCCCGTCATACCATTGAAGAACCCACTGGTGGAGGTAGAGGCGGTTTATGCCGGATGCGAAGGCCTTTTCGGCATATTCCCTGAGGAAGGCCGGATCCTCCGTGAAGCGGCTGTCCTTCGGCTGTCCGGTGAAAGCTTCGGCCCCGATCAGGGTATGGCCTCCGGCCCTTGCCCCGGCGGGGACGTCCTGGTCCACCCAACTACCGTCACGCGTCCAGAACTCTCCCATCGGAATGTCGGCGGACGCAGCGCCCGCAACCGTGGAGAACGGCCCCCAATAGGCCTCGTGGCAGAGTTTCATCCCCGCCTCGTTCACCCTTTCCTTCGACACCTTCCAGCAGTTTTCCTGATAGAGGACGGCGATGACGTCGTTGAAATCGTAGCGGAACCTTTCGGCCAGAGGGGCTTCGAGTTCCTTGTCCACGGCATAGGGCAGCCAGGGCAGTGGATCGTAGCCCTTAAGCCTTATGAAATCCTCCCTGAAGGTCTTGGACCAGTTCTGCTCTCCGCACTCATAACTGTCCACCAGAATATGGCCGAAACCGGTCCCTATCCTGTCGTCGATTCGGCTCTTGATGGGATCCAGCACATTGTCCCAGTGATAATTGACCAGATCCCTGTCGAGTTTGCTCACCTCCAGGGCCTTGCCGATTATGTTGTCCGGTACGGGGTGGGGCCTGGCCATCGTGCAGGCATATCCCACCCGGAACAGTTTCCATTCCCCTTCGAGGGCGTCCCAGGTGAGATTGCCGTCCCCGTCCGCATATCCGGAAACATCGATTACATTCCCGTCTTTGCCGACGGCCAGATACGCTATGTCCGTATATTCATTAGGAACCTTCTGCCCTTCCGCGCCCCAGTTGGTATATGGCGGAAGCACCGGGATATCCATTTTCAGGGCTACCCTTCCGCCCGATACGGTGGTGTCCCTCATCACCAGCTGCTGCATCCCCTTGTCCTCCGTGTCGATCCACGGCCCTCCCAGAGTTGAATACCCCGGGGTATTGTGCAGGCCGATGTCCATCCCAAGCCTTCTCCCCTCGGCGCAGGCGAAGGTGAGGACTTCCCAATAGGTCGGGCTGCGGTATCCCTGCCACGGCCACCAGACGTTGGTCATCGGCTTTGCGCTCTCCCTTACTTCGGACGTGATGTTGAGGATGGTGGCCCCTCCGAGCCCTTCCTCCTTCATCGCTTCCAGGTCCTGCATAATGTTGTTGTAGTCAATCAGGGGTCCCATCCAGTGCCACCAGGCGTAGGGCCTGTACTGCATCGGGGGATTGCTGAAATCCTTCTCAAGGTCCTGCGAGAAAACCGACAGGCAGAGAAGGAGGGAAAGGGATGACAAAAGGACGTGTTTCTTCATATAACAAATTTATGAATTTTAATCCTACTATCGAAGATTAATGGGTATATTTGTAAAACTCTTCGGGATATCCTTAAAACCTGTTAAATATGAAAAGATTCCTAATGATTCTGGCCCTTGCGGCGGCTGCGCTTGCCTGCGCGGTATCCTGCAAGAAACCTTGCTGCGACAACAAGGCGAAGGTAAAACACGTCATCGTCATCGGACTCGACGGCTGGGGCAGCCGTTACTTCGCAGACGACAACATGCCCTTTGTCCACAAGATGATGGAAGAGGGAGCCTGGACTCTCACCAAACGTTCCGTATACCCGACCGCCAGCGCGATGAACTGGGGCGCCCTGGTCAGCGGTGTGGATCCCATCCTCCACGGCTTCATCGGCAACACCGACACCCCGACCATCCCTCCCAGGGTCCTCAATGAGAACGGCCATTTCCCCACGATGTTCTCCCTCGCCCGCGAGGCGCATCCGGATGCCGAAATCGGCCTTTCATATATGTGGAGGGGCATTCTGCCCGTAGTGGACACTGCCGCCCTTAGCGTATATGAGCATTTCGAGACCGATGATGAAGGCGCCGAGGCCGAGACCGTATGGGCTGACAAGTACCTGAAAGAGAAGAAGCCTCTCCTGGCGATGTTCTATTTCGACATGCCCGACGGAGCCGGCCACAGCAAAGGCTGGGGTTCTCCCGAATATCACGACAGGCTCACCAAGCTTGACGCCCTTATCGAGCGCATTGTAAACTCCGTGAAAGAGGCCGGGATATATGACGACAGCGTCATCATCCTCACCACCGACCACGGCGGCACTCCTGAAGGCGGTCACGGCGGCCCTACCATCGAAGAGATCGAGGGTCCCCTCCTCTTCATCGGCAAGGGTGTGAAGAAGGGCTATGAACTGCAGTCCTCCATTATGCAGTTCGACATCGGCTCCTCCGTCACCTGGCTTCTCGGCCTCAAGCAGCCTCAGGTCTGGGTCGGCCGTCCCGTCTTCGAAGCATTCGGGAAATAATCCGTCGGCGGACATACCCCTTCCTTCGGCAGTCACAGATTATGAAACGTATTCTTGCTCTCTGCTCCGTCATTTGCATGCTTGCGTTGGCGGATTGCTTCGCCGGTACGCCCAAACTTCCTGCGAGTCCGAAACTGCCTTCCGGCGAAAGGATCGACGTCAGGGATTTCGGAGCGGTCGGCGACGGGGTGACCGATGACACCG
Organism: Bacteroidales bacterium; assembly: GCA_017427885.1. Classification (GTDB taxonomy): domain Bacteria; phylum Bacteroidota; class Bacteroidia; order Bacteroidales; family UBA932; genus Cryptobacteroides. Next base: position 335,582 of record JAFRRW010000011.1, on the reverse strand, counting down.
AGGCCCTCCAGAAAGCCATCGACGCCTGTCGCGGAGGGACCGTCGTCATCCCTGAGGGTGTTTTCTTTTCGAGGCTCCTGACGCTCCATTCCAATATGGAACTTCATCTGGAAGAGGGTGCGGTGCTTAAGGCCGACAGCACCCTGACGAGTTTTCCCAACATCAGGAGTACAAAGAAGAACAGGAACTGGGGCGAGTGGGATGCGCACGCTTTCATTTATGCATACAAGGCCAGGAACCTTCTGATTACCGGCCCCGGGACCATAGACGGTTCTGGGTATTCTTCGGAATGGGAAGGGAAGAGAGAGATGGGCCGTCCTATCCCTATACTTCTGGTAAGGTGCAGGCGCGTCCTGCTTGACAACTTTCTGCTGAAGGACGGGGCTATGTGGAACGTAATCCCCTTCGAAACCGACGACTTCACGATGCGACGCGTCTCGATCGACGCCAACATCGAGCCGAACCGGGACGGGGTGGATCTTGTTGACACCCACAGGGCCCTGGTAGAGGACTGCACTTTCTACACCGATGACGACTGCATCTGCCCGAAGAGCGGCCACAAGAGGGGCGTAAGGGACGTGACTGTCAGAAACTGCCGCGTGCTCAAGTGCGGACGCGCGAACGCCATCAAGTTCGGGACGATGAGCCGGGGCGCTTTCTGCAATATGCTTTTCGAGAACATCAGCATAAAGGACGTGCGGCTTTCCGGCATCGCCGTTGAATCGGTCGATGGGGCCAGGATCAGAAATGTCGTGTTCCGGAACATCACGATGGAGGACTGCGGCAATGCGATTTTCATCGTACGCGGCTGCCGGGGGACTAAAGTCGCCGGAAAGGTCGACGGGCTGATATTCGAGGGAATAAAGTCCAAGGATCCCAGGAGCTCCTTCGGCTGCGTAGTGGCCGGTACCGGTCAGGATATGATCAGGAACGTATTGTTCAAGGACTTGGAAATTACGTTCAAAGGAGGCAGGGAGTCTGTCCCGGAAACTCCGCCGGAGTATGACGGCCGTTATCCGGAATGCAATATGTGGGGCGATTCTCCCGCAGCCGGTTTCTACTTCCGCCACGTCCGCGGAGTCCGGCTCGAGAACTGCAAACTCAATGTCGCTTCCCCCGACGCCCGCGAACTGGTCGTCAGGGAAGACGCCGAAGTGGAGATTCTCTAAAGGACAAGTTTCTGCCCGGTCTTGAGACGGATTTTCCGTGTCTGGCCGTTATAGTGAAGGGTGGTTTTTCCGCCCTTTGCCGAGGCTATTTCCACCTGCGTCACCTTGCCGTCGGTCCAGGAGAAGCCGATTTCGAAGCCGCCTCTGGCGAGGAGGCCGCTGACGCTTCCGGTGGCCGCCCACCGCGAAGGCAGGGCCGGGAGCAGCGTGATGTCGGTCATCGTGGACTGCATCAGCATCTCTGTAACTCCTGCGTTGCCTCCGAAATTGCCGTCGATCTGGAAAGGCGGGTGGGCGTCAAGGAAGTTGGGGAAAGTGCCTCCGGGACCGGAATATCCTTTCGTGGGTTCCTTGTAGGCCAGCAGGTTGCGGTAGACGGAATAAGCCCTTTCTCCAAGTCTCAGCCGGGCGAGAAGGTTGATTTTCCAGCCGGTGCTCCAGCCCGTGGACTGGTCTCCCTTTATGTCGAGAGTCCTTATGCAGGCCTTTGCCAGGACGGTGTCCTTCATCGGATCTATGCTGTGGCCGGGATATAGGCCTATCATATGGGAGTGATGCCTGTGGGTCGGCTCGGGGTCCTTCCAGTCGTGGAACCATTCCTGCAGATTGCCGTCGGCACCTATGGTATAGGGATGCAGGCGGGCCAGGGTCTTGCTGATCCGGCGCCTGAATTTCCTGTCTTTATGCAGGGCCTTGGCGGCGTCCGAGGCGTCCATCAGGCATTCGCGGATAATCGCAAGGTCGGCCGTTCCGCCGTAGCAGACCTCCCCGATCTTCCCTTCCTCATAGAAGAAGTTGTTTTCAGGAGAGGTGCTGGGAGCGGTCAGGAGTTCCCCGTCCTTTTCTATCAGCCAGTTGAGGCAGAACTCCGCCGCGCCCTTCAGGGTGGGATAATACTTTTCCAATTCCTTTTTGTCCTTGGAATAGGCGTAGTTCTCCCAGATGTCGGTCGCAAGCCAGGCTCCGCCCATCGTCCAGTTGGCCCACAGGGGCATGCCCGTCCCTTCTCCGACCGGATTGGCCATCGCCCATACATCGGAATTATGTCCCGAGCACCAGCCCTCGTCCACACTGTAAAAATCCTTGGCCACGTGCTTTCCCGCCACGGAGAGATTCTTGACAAAGGACAGCAGGCTTTGCTCCATTTCCAGCAGGTTGCCGTTCTTTGCGCCCCAGAAGTTCTCTTCGAGGTTGATGTTTATCGTGTAGTTGCTGCTCCAGGGGGGAAGGAGGTATTCGTTCCAGAGACCCTGCAGGTTGGGCGGTATGCCCGGGGTGCGGGAAGAGGAGATAAGGAGATATCTTGCAAATTGATAATAAAGTACTTCCAGGGCAGGGTCGAAGGCGTCGCGGTCGAGATAATCGATTAGCCTCTTCTCGGTGTCCATCGTGAAACGGGATTCGGGCGTGCGTCCCAGATAGAGCTTGACCCTGTCGAAATAGGACTTGTAATCGGCCGTATGGGCGGCGAGAAGTTCGCCGTAACCCTTGGCCGAGGCCGAGGCTATCCTGGAGGCCGCAAGGGCCTTGTAGTCCCGTCCCTCTTTCACCGGATCCTTGTCGAAGCCGTTGAAACTGGTGGCGTTGACGACGATGAGAAGGACCTCCTTGCAGCCTTCGATAATAATCGTCCCGTCTTCCCGGACCGTGGCGCTGCCTCCGGTCGGAACGGCCTTCATCATAGTCCTGAAATGGATTCCCCTGTCCGGGTCATACCGGTGTTCGTCTCCGTGCCCGCCGGGTTTGGAATAATATGCCGCATAACCGTCGGAAACGGCACACCCCTCCACGGAGGAACACTCGTGGGGCAGCTGGCTGTCGAGGCTTACCTCGGCCGAAATCCCTTCCGCGGAGTTGCTGAGGTCCCTCAGCCTTATTACGATTGCTGAATCCGGAGCCGAGGCGAAATATCCGCATTCGAACCATCTGCCGTCCGCTAGGTATTTCGTCCTCGCGAAGGCGGAGGAAATGTCAAGCAAACGGCTGTAATTCGATATGTTCTTATGACCAGGATATTTGATCTTCAGCGTCCCTAGCGGCTGATAGTTCTGGCTGAAATGCCCCTGGAGCTTGTGGCTGAGGTCCCAGGCCGCGTGATAATCCTCGCGGAAAAGGGCCTCGCGCACTTCGGCAAGGGCCTCCGACCTGTCCCCGAATTCATAAGTTTCCGGCTCTCCCGTCCAGAGGGTTATGTCGTTCAGGGAGATGATGTCCTCCTGGGGGCCTCCATAGACAGCCCCTCCGAAGGTTCCGTTTCCGATTACGAGAGCCCTTTCGAACATATCGGCCGGGGAATCGTAACGGAGGGTCAGGGGACCGTATTCCTGCGCCGAGACCGACAGGGAGACGGCAGAAACAAGGACTGCTGCCAGGATAGGGAATTTCTTCATAATGACGGTTGGTTATTGGTTTCAAAACAGACTCTCAAATTTAGTTTTTTTTCTCCATATAAATCACTAAAATTGTATTAGAAAACCAAAATGGCCGGCTCTGGATGTCACTTTTTGCTAGAATAGGTATAATCATCTCCCTTTCAACCTTCCTGGCTTTCCTCCCTTCCAGGGCGGAAAACGGGAGGATCGTTCCCTTGATGGATTCGGATAAGATGATGACGCTGGATGGGGAGTGGAGGTTCAAACTCCTTCTCGGGAAACCCGTCCTGCCGGAGAGGTTCGACGAGCCCAAGGTGGTGCTGGAAGGGAAGGAAGCGGCGGACACCGTGTTTTTCAGGCCGGGATTCGACGTGTCGGAATGGGACGGCATCAAGGTGCCGGGATGCTGGGACATGCAGGGCTTTTCCGCTCCCACCTATGGGGTGGTGACCTCGCAGGCTGGCCTGTACAAGAGGGAATTCATCCTTCCGGAAGACTGGGACGGGGGACACGTATTCGTGCGTTTCGGCGGAGTCCTGTATTCTTACAGGGTTTGGGTGAACGGGGTTGAGGCTGGGTGCTGGGACAGTTCTTACAATGCCGCCAGTTTCGAAATAACACCGTATGTGAAGCCCGGGCAAAGGAATGAAATAGCCGTAAGGGTAGATACTCGCAGTCTTTATTATATGCTGGACAGGGCCGACAACTGGGCGTTGTCCGGGATTTTCCGAGGCGTTGACCTGATGTGGTTCCCGGAGACATATATCTCCGACTGCTTTGTCCGTACCGGTGTACCTTCCCTGAAAAAAGGTGTCGTCGAAGCCGATATTTCTTTGGGTGGAAGTCCGGCCGGGGGGCATTCCTTAAGGGCCAGGCTCCTTTCCCCCTCGGGCAGGACGGTTTCGGATAAGACTATAAGGACAGGCGGTCACAGCGCGAAAGTGCAGTTCGTGGTTCCTTCCCCGGAACTCTGGAGCGCCGAGACCCCCTCGCTCTACTCCTTCGTCCTGGAACTGAAATCACAGGGCCGGGTAACCCAGACCGTCAGGAAGAAAGTGGGTATCAGAGAGATAACCATAAAGGACGGAGTCCTTCTCCTCAACGGAAAACCCATAAAACTGCACGGGGTGAATTCCCATGACCTCGACCCGGAGACGGGAAAGACGCTTTCAATGGAGAGCCTTCGCAGGGACGTGAAGATGTGGAAGGAAGGGAACGTCAATTTCCTGAGATGTTCCCACTATCCTCCGGACGAAAGGAAACTGGAACTCTGCGACAGCGCGGGAATCTATGTCTGTGACGAGGTCCCGTTCAATTTCTGGCGGGACAGGGACACCATCCTGTCAGACAACCTCGTCCTTAGGGGAGAGGCCACCGTCCTTCGCGACCGCAGCCATCCGTGCGTGATAATGTGGAGCATAGGCAACGAGGAACCGATCCGTGACAACACGGTCAGAGTGGCCGAAAAGGTCCGTTCCCTCGACCCTACCAGGCTCATAACCTATCCGGGCACCTCTCCCGAATCGACACTTCCCGCGGTTGCGGACCTCTATTCCCCCCATTACCCCTCGCTCGATGCCGTCAGGGCCTGGAAATCTTCCGGCCGTCCTTTCCTAGCGACGGAATACTCCCATTCCCTCGGCCTGTCCTTCGGCGACGACTTTTCGGAAATCTGGAAGACGATGATGAACCGGCCCGACATCGCAGGGGGAGCGATCTGGCATTTCCAGGACCAGGGAATCCTGCGCGAATCGGTCCTTCCCGTCGACCGGTCGGCCCTAACCAACGACGTCTGGCCGGATCCCACCCATTATTACCACGCCTCCATCGAGGGCTGCGACGGAATCGTCTATGCCGACAGGACCCCGCAGGCCGACTGGTGGCTGGTAAGGGATACATATTCTCCGGTCCAGATCATTGAGAAAAGGCTTTCTCCGGAAGCCGGGGAGCAGCTGCGGGTACACGTCTGCAACCAATACGACTTCCTCGACCTCGGTACGGTCAAGGGAAAATGGCAGCTGTTGAAGAACCGCGGGGTGGTGGATTCAGGCAGCCTGAGGTTCGCCTGCGCCCCCCACGACACGGTCGAGGCGGTGATTCCGGTAAGGGTTCCTTCCGGCCTTGGAACTGACATATGGACGCTGAGGATGGAATTCACCGACAGGGACGGAAGGAACATATACGAACACGACATAAACCTCAATGGCGAGGGTGACCTTGAAGCGCTCAGGGAAGAAATTCTGTCCTCTGCCGGAGGCAGGATCGACATCCCGGCCCTGATACCCCTTGCCAGGACGGGCAGGGCCACATCCCTTGCCGACGTCACGGTGAGGGACAGGCATTTCGGAGGGGAGAACTACTATTGGGAGCCTTTCCTTTTCAAGGCCGACGACGTATCCTTGAAAGAAAAAGACGGTTGCTGGCAGGCGAAGGCCTCCTATTGGAGGTATTATCCTTACGTGACCGAGCACTTGAAGGCCGAATACCTGTTCCGGCCTGTGGGTGACGGGGCGGTGGACCTGGAGTTCAGCATCGAACCGGTCACTACGACGGGTTATTTCCTGGATGCCGGAATATCCTGGATCCTTCCCGAGGAAGCAACTGTGTTCCAATGGCTCGGCGACGGCCCGTTCCCGGTCTATCCCGACCGCAGGGGCAATGAAAGGTTCGGAGTACACCGTCTCCTTAAGGGAGACCTCAGTTTCAACGGCAACCGCACCGGAGTCCGCCTCGCCCTCGTCACCGACGCCAAAGGTGACGGCCTTGCCATCCTGGCCGACGGGGCCGACATCGCCGTTGAAGTCCTCGGTGGACGTATAGTCCTCAGTTACAACAGCCTGGTGTCAGGTGTCGGCCACAAAAAGACGATGTCGCAGATAAACCATCCCGCCTCTGAAGTCCGGTCCTTCGGAGGAAAACTGACGCTTATACCCCTGGAGGCCGGCCGCTGGCCCGAAGCCCTTGAAAGGATATTCGGCTATCCCGACCCCTCGGAAAAACCCTACCACCCCTTCTGGTACAGTTATGATTATACAATGTAAATTATGATATCCTTTCAGACATATCTTTCAGTGACTCTGCCACCCTCGGCAAGATAAGAGGGAGGGGCCCTTTAGGGAGGGGCCGCGAAGCGGCGTCATCTGAAAGATATGTCTGAAAGGTAGGAAACAAATAAAAGAGATGAAAAAGATTCTGTTCATTGTTTTTGCCGTCGCATTCGCCACATTGGCGGCATCGGCCTATGACGGGAACGACTGGCCGGCCCAGACCAAGGTGGTACAGATCAAGTCTTCCGTGGACGGGGAGATCCAGCTGGCGAGGTTCTATGGTGCGAAGTCTAAGACTCCAAGGCCGCTCATCGTTCGTCTGCATGCCTGGAGCGCCCATTACGACAGGCCCGACAGGGAACTGTTCGAGCAACTCATAAAGGAGGACGTCAATTTCATCTCCCCTGATTTCCGCGGCCCCAACGAGCGTCCCGAGGCGATGTGCAGCCCCCTTGTGCTAAGCGACATCAATGACGCCATCGACTATGCCATAGCCCACGGCAACGTTGACGAGAATGAAATCCACATCATCGGCGGCAGCGGAGGAGGCACGGCCACGGTCTATTGCTATATGCGGCTCCCGCGCAAGATCAAGACCTTCACCGCCTGGTCGTCCATCACCAACATCCTGGATTACTACTATGCCTGCAAGGGCCGCCCCCAGTACGACAACTACACCAGGATGATAGACCAGGCCACGTCCGGAGTGGCCAGGGAAGGTTTCACCCCTTATCTTGACAAGGAAGAGGCGATGAGGCGTTCTCCAATCCTGATGGACACCCCCGTGGAACTCCGCAAAGACAGCAAGCTGTATCTCTTCCACGGCATCCACGACGGAGGGAACTCCGGCGACGTCCCCTTCCCCCAGACCCTGAGGTTCTTCAACAAGGTGGTTACGGACTTTGACATAACCGCTCAGGACATCCTTTTCTCCGACACCGAGATGCTCCGCTGGATGGAATGGCAGGTGGTGGGGGCTCCCTTCGAAAGGAAGGACAAGGAGGTCCTCGTCAAGAGAAACTACAAGGACAAGGTGATAGTCTGCCTCATAGAAGCCGGCCACGATATGGACGACGCCCATATCCTCGACGGCCTTCACGGAGTGGATCCCCTGATGCCGAGGGACCCTAATTTCTTCTTTAAGATCGACTAGAATGAGAATACTCAGAACCATATCCTTTGCCTTCTGCGTTATTGCAGCGGCAGCCTGCGGCCGCAGGGACGGCCTGTCGCAGGAAGAGCTTCCTGACGTTTTCCCCGGCGTGATGGAGGTGGAGAGCGCCCGCCACGATGTATGGGAAGTGAATGACGACACCCTAAGGACTCATATCCTCACCCCTCCCGCACCGGCGGAGCCCAGGATCCACGGCCCCAAGGTGTACGGGGAACGCCCGGGACGTCCTTTCCAGTACCGCATTCCCGCCACCGGCGACCGTCCGATGACCTTCTCCGCTGAAGGCCTTCCCGGAGGCCTGAAACTCAACCCTGAGACGGGAATTATAACCGGCAAGGTGCGCCGCAGGGGCACCTGGAACGCCACGGTCAAGGCCACCAATGAGAAAGGCTCCGACACCAGGCCCCTGAAGATCGTCATAGGGGACGAGATTGCCCTTACCCCGCCTCTCGGCTGGAATTCGTGGAACTGCTATGCTTCCGGGGTGGACCAGAACAAGATCGCGGCAGCAGCGAAGGCGATGGTGGACAAGGGGCTGGCCGATTACGGCTGGACCTACATCAACATCGACGACGCCTGGCAGGGTATCCGGGGAGGGAAATACAACGGCATACAGGGGAATGCGAAATTCCCCGATATGTACGGCCTTTCCCGCTATGTCCACGCCAAGGGCCTGAAACTCGGAATATATTCATCGCCCTGGACCATCACTTACGCAGGCCATATCGGCAGCAGCTGCGACAACGCCGACGGCACCTATGAAAGGATAAAGGCCGGAATCGTCGACGAGACCTACAGGGTTTACAAGTATATGAACGAGGAAGATTCGCTGAAGTACGAAACACCGTTCAGGGTGTGGCGCTTCTTCGGACATTCCTTCGTGAAGAACGACGCGGCCCAGTGGGCCGACTGGGGCATCGACTACCTGAAATACGACTGGGGCCCGATGGATCCGGTGAGCGCCAAGGAGATGGCCGACGCCCTCGTCGAAAGCGGCCGTGACATAGTCTACAGCATCTCCAATTCGGCCTTCCTCGCCCATGGACCCCTGTGGAGGGAATTCGTCAACTGCTGGAGGTCCACGGGAGACATTGCGAATACCTGGGAAAGCGTATCCCATATCGGTTTCAACCTCCAGGACAGGTGGGCTCCCTACGTGCGTCCCGGCCATTGGGCCGACGCCGATATGCTCGAGGTGGGCAACGGAGGCCTCACGGCCGACGAGGAATATTCCCACATCTCCCTCTGGGCCCTGCTTTCATCTCCGATGATGATAGGCTGCGACCTCTCCAAGATCGGCGACTTCACCCTCAGCCTCCTCACCAACGGCGAGGTCCTCGACATCAACCAGGATGCCCTGGGATTCCCTGCGACCAAGATCGATGCGGAGAAAGGGGAGTATGCCATATATGAGAAAAACCTCGAAGACGGCTCCGTGGCGGTAGGCCTTTTCAACCTTTCCTCCAAGCCCAGGAAGCTGGGTTTCGTCCCTTATACGCTCGGGGTTTACATCGACGGGGTGACCGTACGGGACCTCTGGAGGCAGGAGGACGTGGCCTTCTTGAAAGACAAATGGGACAGGTGGGAGACCGAGGTCGCCCCTCACGGGGTGGTTCTCGTGAGAGTTTACCCGGGATATACCCTGGAGACCAAACGCCCCTACAGGTTTGGCTTGTTTTAGAATTATTAAATAATTGAATATGAAGAAGATATCCAGAAGAGACTTCCTTGCGGCAAGCGGAATGATGGCAGGCGCCGCGATGCTTCCCGGCGGAGTCGCATCAGCTGCAGACAAGAAAAAAGACGACCGTGTGGTCCTATCGGGAAAGGCCGGCCCCACCCTTAGGTTCCGCGCTGACGGGAAATTCAAGATCCTCCAGCTTACCGACACCCACTATATCTCCAGCAAGCCCGAGCTCAGCGACCCGATGATCGACGACATAAGGAGATATATCGAAATCGAAAAGCCGGACCTGATCATACACACCGGGGACATCATCTACACCGACTATGATATCCCCTCCTTCGAAAAAATCCTAAAGCCCATAGCGGAAGCGGGGATACCCTTCTTCATCACCTGGGGAAACCACGACCACGATTTTAGCCCGGAAATGCAGAAAAGGGTTGAGAAGGAGCCGATGAACGAAGGCTTCCCGGTCCCCGGCATCCCCGGCCTTTCCAACTTCGCCCTGCCCATCCTTCCCTCCGCCGGCGGGAACAAGCCTGCCGCGATGGTGTACAGCTTCGACTCCCTCGACGTCGCCGCCAATTCGTACAAGTTCGATCCCCAGTTCTCCGCCGAGAGGCCCGAGATCCCCGGTTCGGCCTGGATCACCCGCGAGCAGATCCATTGGTACGAGGCGGTGAGCGAGCAGACCACCAGGGAAAACGGCGGAGTTCCCGTGCCGTCCTACTCGTTCTTCCACATAGCCCTTCCCGAGTTCAGCGAAGCCTATGATTACAGGTGGACCAGGATTATCGGAGAGCACTACGAGAGTTCCGGCAGGGCCCAGTTGAATTCGGGCCTCTACGTTTCGATGCTGGACCATAAGGATATGGTGGGAGTGTTCTGCGGCCACGACCACGACATCAATATGATAATGGACTACAAGCACGGCATCAAACTCGTTTACGGCCAGGTAACGGGCCGCAGCGGGGCTTACTGCCATCTCCCCGAGAGCTACGGCTGCCGCGTCATCGAACTCACCGAAGGGGAGAGGGAATTCGACACCTGGATCCGGCTGTACAATGGTGACACCGAATACAGGGTGAACAGCGGAAAGATGGTAACGGACACACATTCTGGAAGATGAGAAACATCTGCATAGCAATCGTCCTCTTAGCCCTTGCCTGCCTTCCGGCTTCCGGCCAGAAAAGGGAAAGCGGCTCCATAAAAGTTGACGGCAGGGAAAGGACCTGGAACATGTACCTTCCCTCTAACCTCCGTCCCGGCGCACCCCTCGTGGTGGTCATCCACGGCTACGGCGGCTCAGCCCAGCCCAGGCCCACCTTCGAGTTCGCCGCCGAGAAGCACGGATTCGCGGTCTGCTACGCTCAGGGCCTGCCCGATCCGAAGGGCGGCAAGAGCTGGAACGTGGGTTATCCTTTCCAGAAGGGCTGGGAGGTGGATGACGTCAAGGCCCTGTGCAAGATTGCCCGGGCCGTACAGAAAAAGTACAACCTCAGCCGCGAGAATGCCTTCCTCACCGGCCAGTCCAACGGAGGTGAGATGTGCTACCTGATGGCCTTCAGCAAGCAGGACGTTTTCAGGGCCGTGGCCCCGCTCGCCGGCCTCCTGATGGTGTGGATATACAAGATGATGGAGGCGCCGAAACCCATCCCCGTTTTCGAACTTCACGGCTCCGAGGACACTACCTCGGCGATGGAGGGAGACATGACCAACGAAGGCGGCTGGGGAGAGTATATGCCCGTCCAACAGGCCGTCAACTATTTCGTCGCCAAGGACCGCTGCCTTTATGAGAAATGCGACACCATTCCGGGAAAGAGTCCCGAGAACGGCCGCTATGTTGTAAGGCACAAGTATGTCGGAGGCATCGACGGGATGGAGAACTGGCTCTATGTCATCGTACACGGGACCCATTCGTGGGGAGTGGACGACATCGACACCGGGGAAGTCGTCTGGGAGTTTTTCAGCAAATATCTCAAATGATCTGTCTAAGCATACAGAAGAAGGACCTCGGGGAAATACTCGGGATACTTTCCCGTGCAGATGTCGAGATGGCGGAAATCCGCCTGGACCGCTGCCCCCTCTCCATCGAAGAGATAGAGGAACTGTTTTCCGGCTCCGACACCCCTCTTGTCGCAACCTGTCGGATAAACGAGGTATATGAGGCCCTGTGCAGGGAAGGGTCCGGCCTGGATGACAGGGAGCTTCAGCTGAATGCCTATTCGCTGGTACAGGAAAAACTGGTCGCAGCCGCCAGAGCCGGGGCCCAGTACGTCGACCTGGAGATTGAGGCGCCCCCCTCGGTCAGCCGGAAGGTGAGAAGGGTGTGCCAGGAAAGCGGCACTCTCCTGATCCGTTCATTCCACGATTTCACCGGGACTCCGTCTGGGGAAGAATTAAGGTGCACGATTGATAAGTGCAGGGCCTTCGGGGCAGATGTTGTGAAAATCGTCACCACGGCCGCTTCCGCCGAAGATGCGGCGACGGTGATGTCGCTTTACGGAGAGAACGCTCCCGGCAGCCTGGTTGCATTCTGTATGGGAGAAGAAGGCCGAAGGACAAGGATCGACTGCCTGAAAGAAGGCTCTCCTTTCACATACTGTTCAGCTGGCGACGGGGAAGAGACCGCGCCTGGCCAGTGGACTCTTGAAGAAATGACGGAGGCGGTTTACGGCCGTGAGCGGAAGACGACAGGGGCGGAACCCCTCGTGATGCCTTCATCGAAGAGTTTCGCGCAGAGGGCTATAATAGCCGCTGCCCTTGCTGACGGTGAGTCCGTCCTGCGGGGCTATTCCCCCTGCGGAGACAACGAATCTGCCATTGCTGTGGCCCGTGCCATAGGGGCGGAAATATCCTGTGAAGGCTCAGTGCTGAAAATCAAAGGGATAGGGGCCGCTCCCGGTAGCCTTTCCCTCGACACCCTCCACGTAGGAGAATCGGGCTTCCTGGCCAGGATGATGATTCCCCTGATGGCAGCCCTGAACGGCAAGTCCTGCTTGATAACAGGAGAAAAAACCCTCCCCAACCGCCCCCTGAAGGGAGCGGAGGAGATAATGATGAGTTTCGGTGTAAGGCTTTCCGGCAACAAGGTTCCCCTGACCGTGTCAGGCTCTCTCGTGAACGGAAAGGCGGAGATATCCGGAAAGGACGGTTCCCAGTTGATTTCCGGCCTGCTTGCGGCCCTTCCCCTCGGGGACAGGAATTCCACCGTCTATGTCACCGACCCCCGCAGCATTCCCTATATGTTCATCACGGTGGATGTCCTGAAGAGATTCGGGATAAGGATAGGGAGCGAGATGGAAGGAGGGGAGGATTTCCTGTCCACCGGAGACTGGTCGCTGTGTACGGGGATATCTTTCAGGATAAAGGGAGGACAGAGGTACAAGGCTGCCGATTTCAGCATAGAGGGAGACTGGAGTTCTGCTGCGAATTTCCTTGTCGCAGGAGCCGTTTTCGGCCGGTGCGGACTGGAAGGCCTTGACACCGGTTCCCTCCAGGCGGACCTCTCCATTATGGACATCCTGGCCCAGGCGGGAGCAAGCCTCTCCCAGGAGGGAGAAGACCACAGGGGTTTGATACACGTACAGAAGGCCCCGCTTTCAGCCTTCGACACCGATGCCAACAACTGCCCCGACCTCTTCCCCATCATTTCCGTCCTTGCGGCCTTCTGCGAAGGGGAGAGCCATATCGCCGGCGTGGGCCGTCTTGCCTCCAAGGAGAGCGACAGGGGACAGGCCATACTCTCGATGCTCACCCAGATGGGCGTCAAGGCTTCAATCGACCGTGACATCCTCACCGTCGAAGGAATGCCACTTACCCGCAGGATACTCACGGGAAATCTCCTCCGCGGCGGCAGCTATACCTCCAACCACGACCACCGTATGGTGATGGCCCTGAAGGTCGCCTCCCTCGGAGCCTCGTCCCCCATTACTATCGATGACACCGAATGTGTCGCAAAATCCTTCCCCTCCTTCCTTTCACTGTTTGAACGGTTTTCAGCATGATGAAGAAAACAAGTCTCCTGTTATCCCTGGCCCTGTTCACCGGACTGCTCCTTGTCTGGGGATGTTCCCAAAAGTGCGGGACCGAATTTGATTACGAAACCCTCAACGCCCGTGCGCTCGAGGACTGCCTGCGGCCGGTGCATCCGGGAGCCCGCGGCGAGGTCCCTTTCTGGAACAAGTATTCGTTCAAGTTCACCTATGCCCCGGTCTTCGATTTCGACGATGTCGAAGGGGCGGCGGGATATACCTATACGGTGGAAAAGGACGGCGAAAAGTTTTCATTCGAGTCGGACAGCCCGCGAAGCCCGCTTTCGGAAATTTGGAGCGGTATCCCTTCGGGGCAGGTCCGTCTTTCGGTTCAGGCCCACGACGGGGACGGGAACGCTTTAGGGGAGCCCCAGACGAGGAAATTCGAAAAGGACAGTCCCTTCCACGGACCATATCCTGAGGCAGACAGGGGATATCTCGAGTCTGCGATCCTTGGTGCCGAGGGCGCCCATCGCAGTTTCATGGTCCAGAACTGGCTCTCCGGCAGCGAGGATCATTTTTACGAACTTAACGGCTATCCCTGCAAGATATGGAGCGCCACCATACAGAACGAATGTTTCCTGGCCGCCCATAAGCCGGAGTTGAAGGAGGAGGCCCTTGCTGTCGCCCGCATCGTTGCGGACAGCCTTATGAAAATGTCCCGTCCCGCCGACGCCCCCCTGGCGTATTTCCCTCCTACATATTACAGGAAGGCCGGTTACGACGGAGGTATCATCAAGAATGTTCTGGACAAAAACGAGGGCCTGACAATGTTCGTCGAGGCGGTATGCTTCGCGAAGGCGCTTCTGGACCTGTATGACCAGTGCGGGGAGAAGGAATATTTCGACTTTGCCGTCAACATCGCTTCCTCCTACAGGAAATTGCAGAACGAGGACGGTTCCTGGCCCGTCAAGGCCAATTACTACACAGGAGAGCCGTTCACGGACGCTCCCTGTATGCCCACCACCATTCTCCAGCTGGCCCAGAGACTCAAGGACCAGTATGGGGTGAAGGGCTATGAAGAGATGATATCCAGGTCCGAGAAATGGCTGTGGGAGAATATCCTGGCCACTTTCAATTTCAACGGACAGTTCGAAGACGTCTTTCTCAGCGGCATCGCTCCGTTCCAGAACCTTACCAACTGCACGGCTTCGGATTGCGTAGATTATTTCCTGGGGAAGAAGAAACCTTCGAAGAAGGAGGTAGAGGTGTGCAAGGAAATAGCCCGTTTCGTGGATGACCAGTTCACCTATTGGAATTCCCCGGGCAACCAGTTTTTGAAATACAGGTACAATCAGGAGATAGTGCCTTTCTACCGCCCCTATGTTTACGAACAGTACGGGTATCGCTGCCCCATCGACCACAGCACCGCCGGAGTGGCAATGGCGTGGATGAGGGTTTACCAGCACACCGGCGACCCACTCGCCCTTGCCAAGGCCAAGGCCCTGATGGACTCGATAATCCTTTCCCAGGATCCCGTGTCGGGGATAATCCCCACCGGCCTTATCGAAGAGCATTATACCTTCCAGAACGGGGTGCACGAAATCTGGATGAACTGCTCCTACCAGAGCATCACCGCCCTCTCCCGTTTTGAAAAGATTATTTCTCCCAAATAGTTATATTTGTAATCTTGACATAATGGCCGGCCATTCAAGGAAAAAGAATTAGGTTATGAACAGTTTCGGAAGGAAATTCAGGGTGTCGATCTTCGGGGAGTCCCACGGAGAGGCCATAGGAGTGGTCCTGGACGGCGTACAGCCGGGGATCAGGTTGGGCGAAGAAGACTTTATGGTCGATATCCTAAGGCGTAAGAGCGGTTCCAAAGGGACCACCCCGAGGACCGAGGATGACGTCCCCAAGATTCTCAGCGGGGTTTACGAGGGCTGCACCACCGGCGCTCCGCTGACCATCATCTTCCATAACCGCAACACCCGTTCCTCCGACTACAAACTCTTCAACGACGTTCCCCGCCCGGGTCACGCCGACTTCACCGCCTCGGTCAAATGGATGGATTTCAACGATCCCAGGGGCGGCGGCCACTTCTCCGGCCGTCTCACCCTACCCATCGTGGCCGCAGGAGTGGTGGCGAAGAAGATGACGGGATTCCCCATAGGAGCCGAACTCATCGAAGTGGGAGGCGTTACCCGCGAGGAAGCCCTCAAGGATATATTCGAGGGGACGGGCACCATCAGCACCGGTGGCGCCGGGGATTTCCTGGCCAATGATGAAGACGAGGCCGGAGAGAAACTCCGCAATGACGAGAACGAATCCCTCGGAGGTGTGGTTTCCCGCGACAGGGGCCACGGAGAGGGGGACAGTTACGCCGTAGGGGAAGACCTGACCCTTTCGGCGGCCGACATCTGGCGAAAGGTACTGGACGCCGCCATCAAGGAAGGAGATTCCGTCGGAGGAATAGTGGAATGCCGGGTGAACGACATCCCCGCGGGGCTTGGCGAACCTTTCTTCGATTCGGTGGAATCCCTCATATCCCACGCGGTCTTCTCCATTCCCGGCGTCCGCGGCATCGAATTCGGCGACGGTTTCCGTGCTTCCAGGATGAAGGGCTCCGAACACAACGACCCCTTTGACAACCTTGACAAACCCTTCCAGGTGCGTCCCGGCAAGAACGGTGCTGGCGGGGTGAACGGAGGCATCACCAACGGCAACCCCATCGTATTCCGCGTGGCCTTCAAGCCTACCTCCAGCATATCCAAACCCCAGAGGACATATAATTTCAAGACCAGGGAAATGACCACCCTTCAGGTCCCCGGCCGCCACGACACCTGTTTTGCCCTGCGTACTCCCGTCATAGTCGAGGCGATGACCGCCATCGTTCTCGCCGACTTGCTGAAACTCCAGTAGGATATGGACAACGAAAAGATACTCAAGGACATACAAGCCCAGGAGTATAAGGAGGGATTCGTTACGGACATCGACCAGGTGTTTGTGCCGAAGGGTCTGAACGAAGAGGTCATACGCACCATTTCAGCCATAAAGGGGGAGCCGCCTTGGCTCCTGGAGTTCCGTCTGGACGCCTTCCGCCGCTGGCAGGGGATGAAGGAGCCCCACTGGGGCCATCTCGACCTTCCGAAGATAGATTATCAGGACATCATATACTATGCGGCCCCGAAAAAGGATTCCGACCGGCCGAAGGAGATAGACCCGAAACTTGCGGAGACCTTCGAGAAACTGGGTATCCCTGTAAGGGAAAGGGCCGCCCTGGCCGGAGTGGTGGCGGTCGATGCCGTGTTCGACTCGGTCTCGGTGTCCACCACCTTCAGGAAAACCCTCGCGGAAAAGGGAATCATCTTCTGCTCGTTCTCCGAGGCCGTCCGCGAATACCCCGATCTTGTCAGGAAGCATCTCGCGACCGTGGTCCCTCCCGGAGACAACTATTTCGCCGCCCTGAACAGCGCCGTGTTCTCCGACGGTTCGTTCTGCTACATCCCCAAGGGGGTGAAGTGCCCGATGGACCTTTCCAGTTATTTCCGCATCAATGCAAGGGGCACAGGCCAGTTCGAAAGGACGCTGATAGTCGCTGACGAAGGGTCTTCCGTCAGTTATATGGAAGGCTGCACCGCCCCGATGAGGGACGAGAACCAGCTCCACGCGGCCGTGGTGGAAATAATTGTCGAAGCCGGGGCGGACGTCCGCTACTCCACCGTGCAGAACTGGTATCCCGGAGATGCCGAAGGCAAGGGAGGAATCCTCAATCTCGTGACCAAGAGGGGTATCTGCAAAGGAGAGGGTTCCCATCTGAGCTGGACTCAGGTCGAGACGGGTTCAGCAATTACCTGGAAATATCCCTCCACCATCCTTCAGGGGGACAATTCCACCTCCGAATTCTATTCGGTGGCGGTGACGAACAATTACCAGCAGGCCGACACGGGGACTAAGATGATCCACGTCGGAAGGAACACCCGCAGCAGGATAATCAGCAAGGGAATCTCGGCCGGACACAGCCAGAACAGTTACCGCGGCCTCGTGAGGATGGGCAAGGGGGCTGAGAACGGAAGGAATTACTCCCAGTGCGACAGCCTCCTGATAGGACCGCTCTGCGGGGCGCATACCTTCCCTGACATCAGGAGTTACAACCCCACGGCCGTGGTGGAGCACGAGGCGACCACCTCCAAGATAAGCGAGGACCAGCTTTTCTACTGCAACCAGAGGGGAATAAACCCCGAGGACGCCGTAGGCCTCATAGTCGGAGGTTACGCCAGGGAGGTGCTTTCGCGTCTCCCGATGGAATTCGCCGTCGAGGCGAGGAAACTTCTTTCCGTGTCCCTCGAGGGCAGCATAGGATGACGTTATGGGATTATTTGATTTAAATAACATAGTATTCTCGATAGGAGGTTCCGGGGTAAGTCTTCTGGAACTGCTTTCCGTGATAGCCGGACTTACCTGCGTGGTGCTGGCAGGCCGGAACAACAAGTTCAATTTCTGGGTGGGATATGTTTATAATATCCTGCTGTTCATATTGTTCTGGAAGCGTCACCTGTATTCGGCGATGCTCATCCAGCCGGTGGCCTTCGTGATAAACGCCTTCGGTCAGTGGAGGTGGTCACATCCCAGGGAAGGGGAGGAAAGCGCAAAGGACAGCAATTCCCTGAAGGTGAGCGTCCTGACCTGGCCCCAGAGAGGCCGTGCCCTGGCCTTCGTCATCATTGCCGGAGCCATATGGGGATTTATCCTTTCGAAACTCGGAACCACCTGGTTCAAAGGGACTTTCACACCCGATCCGATCCCTTGGCTCGACGCCTTCATCCTGATGCTCACCTTCCTGGCCCAGTATCTCGGCGCCCAGAAGAAATGGGACTGCTGGATAGTCTGGCTGATGGTGAACATCGCCAACATCACCCTCTACCTGAAGGCGGGCCTCGTGTTCATGCCGATAGTGAGTGCCCTTTACACGGTTAACGGCCTGTGGTCGCTGTGGACCTGGTACCGGTTGTATAGGAAAAATGTATGATATGAAAGATATATTGTTGAAAATCAGCGGGCTGAAGGCCAATGTCGGGGACCGGGAAATCCTCCACGGCATCGACTTGGAAATCGGCAGGGGAGAGATCCACGCCATAATGGGCCCGAACGGGTCGGGGAAAAGCACCCTCTCCGCAGTCCTCGCCGGCAAGCCCGACTATGCCGTCACGGAAGGCTCGGTGACGTTCGACGGGAAGGACCTCCTTGCGATGAAGCCGGAGGAAAGGTCCTGGGCCGGGCTTTTCCTTTCCTTCCAGTATCCCGTAGAGATCCCGGGGGTTACCATCACCAACTTTATGAAAAGCGCCCTGGACGCCAGGCGGAAGGCACGGGGACTCAAGCCCCTTTCCGGTGCGGAGTTCCTGAAACTGATGAAGGAGAAGATGGCCCTTGTGGGGATGAAGCCGGAGTTCGCGAAAAGGGATGTCAATTCGGGCTTCTCCGGAGGTGAAAAGAAGAGGAACGAGATATTCCAGATGGCTATGATCGACCCTGTCCTTTCCATCCTTGACGAGACCGACAGCGGCCTTGACGTGGATGCCCTCAAGACGGTCGCCGCCGGGGTTAACGCCCTTCATACCCCCGAGAAATCCACCATCGTCATCACCCATTACCAGAAACTCCTGGAATATGTGGAACCGGACGTGGTGCACGTCCTCAAGGGGGGAAGGATAGTCCGCTCCGGAGGCAGTGAACTTGCGGACATCATTGAAAAAGAGGGTTTCGACAAGTTCTAGGGATATGGACAAGGTGTACATATTCGACCGTGAATCCTGTCCCCTGATGCCGGGGACCATCGAGGTGGAGGGGGATACCTCCCTCGACATCACCATCGTGGCCCTTCCCGGCGCCAGCGCCGACATCAGCCTCGACGTCTTCATCCGTGGGGAACGGTCCTCTGTTTCCCTGGCCGGAGTGTTCGTGCTGTCCGGAGACGACAGCATCGGACTGAAGGTGAACATGCACCATCTTTGCCCGAACTGCTCTTCCGACCAGATATTCAACACCCTTGCTTCAGGCAGTTCCCGTTTCGATTTCCACGGCAAGATCACAGTCGATCCCGCAGCCCAGAAGACCGAATCTTTCCAGACCAACCGCAACATACTGCTCTCCGACGAGGCCCAGGTGCTAACCAAGCCCCAGCTGGAGATCTATGCCGATGACGTCAAGTGCTCGCACGGGGCCACCATCGGCCGGCTGAGCGAAGAGGAACAGTTCTATATGCGTTCCAGGGGTATTCCTGAGAAAGAGGCCAGGGTGCTTCAGATGCTCTCCTTCATTTCTCCCATCCTGAACCGTCTTCCTGCCGGGAGCGACGTCCCCGGACGTCTGGAAGAGGCAATCCGCTCGCTGTGAGTCCTCTGTCCATAATTATTGTCATAGCCGCGTATTTCGCGACGATGCTCCTCATATCCTGGCTTTCGGGACGCAGGAGCAGCAACGACGACTTCTTCCGCGGAGGCCGGTCGCAGAAATGGTGGGTGGTTGCCTTCGCGATGATCGGGTCGTGCATGTCGGGGGTCACCTTCGTTTCCGTCCCGGGAATGGTGGGAGCCGCGTCGATGGGATACCTGCAGATGTGCATAGGTTTCTTTGTCGGATATCTCGTGATAGCCTTCGTCCTTACGCCCATCTATTTCAAATACGACCTGGTGTCGGTCTATGGGTATCTGGATAAAAGGTTCGGCCTGTCCTCATACAGGACTGGAGCCTGGTTTTTCTTCATATCCAAACTGCTGGGGGCATCGGTGCGTCTTTTCCTCGTCTGCCTTATCCTCCAGTTGCTGGTGTTCGGCCCGCTGGGGCTGCCGTTCATCCTCAACGTAGCCGTCACGATGGCGATCGTGCTGGCCTATACTTTCCGCGGCGGGGTCAAATCGGTGATTTGGACGGACAACCTCAAGACATTCTGCATGATAGCCTCCGTCATCCTTTGCATCGTGTTCATCGCCAAAGGGCTGGGGCTTGATTTCAAGGGAATGGCCGGGGCAGTTTCCGACAGCGGGATGTCACGGGTATTTTTCTTCGACGACGTCAACCATCCGCAATTCTTCTGGAAGCAGTTCCTGGGCGGGGTGTTCATGGTCGTGGCGATGACCGGACTCGACCAGGACCTTATGCAGAGGACCCTGGCGTGCAAGAATGTCAAGGACTCCCAGAAGAACCTGATAATCAGCAGCCTTTTGCAGACGGTCGTGATAGCCCTGTTCCTTGTGCTGGGCGTTTTGCTCTACACCTATGCCTCACGGACGGGGATTCCCGAAACCGGTGACAAACTGTTCCCTGCCGTGGCGACCTCCGGTACCCTTCCTGCCATTGTGGGTGTTATGTTCATCCTAGGACTGGTCTCCTGTTCATTCAACGCCGGAGGTTCCGCCCTTACGGCCCTTACCACCTCCTTCACGGTTGATATCCTCGGGACGAAGGGGGAAGGCCCGTCCGTCACCAGGACCCGCAAGAGGGTGCATATCGCGATGGCCCTGCTGATGGCCTTGACGATAACCGTTTTCAACCTGGTCAACAACACCTCGGCCATCGATGCGGTTTACAAACTCGCCTCCTACACCTACGGCCCCATCCTGGGGATGTTCGCATTCGGCATCCTGGTACGGCGCCGGGTGAGGGACCGCCTGGTCCCCCTGGTGGCAATCGCCGCACCCCTTATCTGCCTGGTGCTGCAACTGAATTCCGAGCGCTGGTTCGGCGGCTACACCTTCAGTTACGAACTCCTCCTGCTCAACGCCCTCTTCACCTTCCTGGGTATGTTCTTGATTTCGAGATCACCCAAATAATGGCGTCAGTCTTCGTAAAACCTGGGATATATCCTGTCCTTGCCGGGTTTGCGGGCGATTTCCGGACGGTAGTCGGCTCTTCCTGATTCGACATATTCCTTCTCTCCCTCGCGGACGATACGGCGGAAGTCTTTCAATTCCTCAGGCTTCATCATGGCCTTCGCCTTCCACGCTTCGTCGCCGACGACTCCCGCCCTGCTGTAGTCGAAGGGCTTGAACCCGATCTTGCGGGCGGTCTTCAGGCTCTTGAAGGTGAAGTCCCCGTGCAGGGGGTCGTTGAACATCGGGTCTGCAAGGATGGTCCTGGTGTCGCGCAGCTTGCGGAACTGCTCAAACGTCATGTCGTCAAAGTACGGATTCTTCTCGGTGATGTCCCAGAAGCAGTTGCTGTCGAAGTCGCCGATGGCTTCCTTCCATTCCAGTTGCCTGCTGAGGAAAGGGAATCCGTCGTTTAGGATAATGTTGTGTGCGAAGGTGAAGGACCGGTGGTCTTCCTTCCTGGACCACTGAAGGGCCTGCCAGGTGCCCCACGCAAGGATGTTGTTGCGGATGATGTTGTCCTCCCCGTAATGGTGGTGGTAGCCGCCGCATTTGCAGGCATAGACGAGGTTGTTTTCCATCACGATATATGAACTGCCTTCGTCGGTGTAGAGGCCCCAGCCACCGTAGTCGTGCGAATATACGTCGTGGATGACATTGTCGTGCACGGTGGTGCCGGGCTGGATGCCCAGGGTATAGACTCCTCCCATATCGTCGAGTTCCCCCCAGCCGAGATGGTGGATATGGTTGAAGGCTATCTCGTTCTCGAAGGAGAGACTCTTGGCGTAACCCCATATCCAGCCTACTGAGAATCCGGAATAGCGCAGGTCGCAGACCTCGTTGTGGAGCGCCTTCACCTTAGAGGACTCGCGGATCAGGACCCCGACTCCTGCCGGGAACACCTGTCCTCCCTTGCGTATGATGTTGTTTATTATCTTGACATTCTGGGAATAATCCATCTTGACGCCACCTCCGCCGAGGTCGTAGAGGAAGGAGTGCTCCAATCTGCAGTCGTGGGAATTGTCATATCCTACGGCATAGTTGCCGGTGTGCTTGACTTCGCAGTTCTCCAGTACGATGCCTTCGGAATTGTTCATCATCACCGTCGCGTCAAGGTGCGAGGCAGCCTGGAAGGGGGTAGTGCCATTGGCCGGAAGGATGTATCCCGTGTGCTGGAAGGAGATGTTGCGGAAGACCTTCCCCTTTGCTCCATTTAAAATGAGAAGGTTCTTCAGGCCCGGAGCAAATGCTTCCGTCGTGCCGGGATTCTCTCCCTCCCTGGGGATGTAGGTAAGTTCTCCGTTCTTTTCGAGAAACCATTCGCCGGGGGCGTTCAGGGCTCCCTTGTAGTTCTCCAGGCGGAACCGGTTGCGGTTGCCGTTTATGTACATGTTATGGAGTTTGGTGCCGTGGGTGTAGACATACCCGGAATCCGGATTGATGTAATCCACGCTCTTGTAGGAATTGTCCCAAGACTGGAATAGCAGGATCCGGATATTGTTTTCCCTCAAATTGGCTGTCGTCCAGTAGTCGCCGTCGTTGACTTTCTTAAAAACCTTCAGGTTCTCAGGGTCGGTGAAATAGCGCTGGACATAATATCCGTATCCATCGCCTTTCCCTTCCGTTTCGACCGGAATCTGCTCCACCGCCTTGCTGACGGAGATAAGGCCCTTGTCGGGTGTGCGGGCCAGCGTCGCCCTCTCGCCGTTCACGAAGAGTTGCTGGAAAACCTGGCCGTACTTGATGACTTCCGGGACCGTCGTCTTCCACCATCCTTCCGGGGTGACTTTCCATCCGCTGATTCGGTATCCTCCGCTAAGGACGGGCATGTCATCAGCGTCTCCCTTGAAAACCATCGGGCGGGTGTCCGAGGCGGTCAGGGTTATCGGCTCGTCAAGGAAATAAGTGCCGGGGCCGATGTGGATATAGACGGTATCCTGGCCGGGAAGCTTGCCCGCCTTGTCGATGGCCGCCTTTACGGTTTGCAAAGGGGCAGTGGCGGAGCCGTCGGCGGAATCGTTGCCCGTAACCGACACGAACAAACGCTGTTGCGCCGACAAAAGCATGGTGGAGGAGAGGAAGATAAGGGTTAAAAGAAAGGTTTTTTTCATAGTATGAACAGATTTGACATATAAAGATAGCAAATTATGCGGGCAGTGTAAATTTTTTTTGATTTTCTCGTAAACTGTTGTACATTTGCAGTCCCTTAAGCAAAGGGAGCCATTGAGATATGGTGTAATGGTAGCACTACAGATTCTGGCTCTGTCAGTGAGGGTTCGAATCCTTCTATCTCAACAAATTTACAGCCTGGCGCTGTGCGCCCGGTTTTTTTTGTGGAACGCGATGGGAGTTGCACTCACATAAGAGTTCCGACAAAAAAAGTTGGCGAAGCCGAAAAAGGTTGTAAATCATGTACCACCGCCGCAGGCGGGAAGGATAGCGCAAGCGAAGCGAGCGGAATCCCCGGTACATCACGGCGAGGTAGCTCAGCTGGTTAGAGCGTCGGATTCATAATCCGGAGGTCGTGGGATCATGCCCCACTCTCGCTACTCTGAAATATCCTTCTACGGCCTCGGGCCGGGGAATCCATCATATGCTTCCGACGCTTTACACAGCGGCGGTTTTCTTTTTTCTGACGGCACGCACCTAATACGACGCACTGTTTAAAAGGCACGTTGCTTAAATGGCGCGCTGTTCAAAAGGCGCACTCTTAAATTACACATTGCTTAAAGGCTTCACTGCTTGAACGTCACGTTGTTTAATTGGCACACTGCGGGAGATGTCCCGAAAATAGGGACATCTCCCCCAAAATCGGTCGTTTTTGCGGGTACTCTGACGATTTTTGGGACATCTCCCGCAGAGAACCCCGTTTGACCCTTTCCCGAGCGAACATAGTTGGGACATTTCCGGCAGAAAACATAGTTAGCCCCTCTCCCGCAGCGAACCTGGTTGGAACACCTTTCCTGGTGAAACTAGATACTGTCAAGCAACCGGGCGGCTTCCGGGTATGATATTCCGCAAACACGGGCGATTTGATTGGGATCGGCACTGAAACGGAAACGGATCTGTCGGGCAAGTTCGGCTTGTTCATCGGCCTGCAGGAGGTCGAAAGACCTTTTCTGGAACAGGCTCCGGCACAGGTCCGGCAAGGAGGCGAGGATGGTCTGGTCCCGGAATGCCGGAAGGTTGTCATCCGCCATTTCTATCCGTTTCTTGGCCTTTGAGGAGTTGTTGAGGAAATAATTCATCCGATTGGGCGTGCGGAAACAGGCCTCCACCGTCCTGACATCCACATATTCCTCAGGGTTGACATATCCCTCTTCACATATCCGCCATTCTTCCGGTAGCCCTTTGCATTCACTGTGCATCAGCCTTTCGCGTTCACGGGCCGATAAATCTCCCAAGCGTTTTCCCCTGGTTCCCTGCTGACTGAAGAACGTGGTTCCTGTCCCCCACGGGTATTGACCGGGATGGGCGCAGATATTGGCGGCCACACAGTTCATCTGAACATATGCAAACGCCCTTTCCATCTCTTCGTCTTCCTGAAGGATCAACCTTACGTCCAGGCCATTGTGCCTCAGGAATTCCTTGACGCCGTACCTGCGTCTGTAATAAATGGAATACCTGCGCTTGAACTGATTGACAAAAGCGATCACGTCTTTCTTCCTGCCGTTCAACAAGAAATGGACGTGATTGGACATTAGGATGAAGGTGAGCACAGTTACCTCCGTACTGCAGGCGGCCTGTATGGCGACGTAGTTCATCCCAACTTTGAAATCCTCTTCATCCCGGAACCACAGGCAGTTTTCAAGATGTTCCGTCGTGAGCAAATATATCCCTCTCATAATAATCCTTCCGGCTCTTTTGCCCCGGCTCAGCAAAGATAAACATTTGTTTAAAACACTCAACATTTCTGAATTATTTGTAGATTATCGTTATATTTGCGGAGCAGCACAATGTTAAAACACGACAGGACAATCATCCACGTGGAGGTCAAGGACTCCCGTGAGCATTTCTACTTTGGGTCGGCGGCAGCGATGTTCGAAGATTCCAGGGTAAAGAACCTGTTGAAAATCAAGTACCAGACATTCCGCACGAAACGGATTTGCGAGGGCCGGCCGTATGAGAACGAATTCGTCATAGTCCGGAAAGGAAACCTGAACACAATCAATCACGAATCAAAGTGAATATACTGATTTCAAAAATGCTGGAAAATGCCGACCCGTCCCAGGTGGAGGGGCTGGCCAGATTCTTCAAGACCAGGAAGGGGCAGTACGGAGAGGGGGATAAATTCCTGGGAATCAAGGTGCCGGTGACGAGGGCCGTGGTGAAAGAGTGCTGGCGGGACGTGGGATTGGCGGAACTAGAGGAATGCCTTGCCAGCGGGTACCACGAGGTGAGGCTGGCAGCCCTGCTGGCGTTGGTGGAGATGTTCCGGCACGACCGTCAGGAAAAGGACCGCGAGGAGTTCGTCGGGTTCTACCTGGCGCATACGGACAGGATCAACAACTGGGACCTTGTCGACCTGTCGTGCTACCCATTGTTGGGAGAATGGCTGCTGGACAGGGACCGTTCCCTGCTTTATGACCTGGCCCGGAACGGCAGGACCATCTGGGAACAGCGGATAGGCATTGTGAGCACGATGACCTTCATCCGTCACGGGCAGATTACCGACACCTTCGCCATAGCCGACATCCTCCTTCATCATACGCACGACCTTATCCACAAGGCGGTAGGCTGGCTTCTCCGCGAAGCCGGGAAACGCGACAAGGCGGCCCTGGAAGCATATCTTCAAGGCCCGGACCCCGATTGTCATCCCCGACCTGATAGGGGATCCATCCGCTGCCAGACAATGCCACGAACAATGCTCCGTTATGCCGTTGAGAAGTTCCCGGAGGCGGAGAGAAAAGCCTATCTATCCGGTAATGTCCACTGAAAAACATCCTTTCAAGCCCTTTCTGCCGCCCGATGCGCGCATCCTGTTCCTGGGAAGTTTCCCGCCGCAGAGGAAGCGCTGGTGCATGCCGTTCTATTACCCCAACTGGATCAACGACTTCTGGCGCATCCTCGGACTTATCCGCTTTGATGACAAGGACCATTTCTGCATAAATCCAGAGAAGCGGTTCGACGAGGCCGCCATCCGGGAGTTCTGCCTCCGGGAAGGGCTGGCTTTCTACGATACGGCATACGAGGTCAGACGCCTGAAGGACAATGCCTCCGACGCCTTCCTGGAGGTGGTGACCACCACCGACATAGAGGCCCTGTTGGAGCAGATTCCCGCCTGCGACACTCTGGTGACCACCGGCCAGAAAGCGACGGAAACCATCACCGGGCGTTATGGGTGCAGGATTCCGCCCGTCGGAGAATACGTTGACCTGACGGTCGGTTCCCGCCACCTGCACTTCTGGCGCATGCCTTCCACCTCCCGCGCCTACCCTCTTCCCCTGAATCAGAAGGCTGAAATCTATCGCCGGTTGTTCCCTTCCATTTAGGCCCGCTGCGGGAGATGTCCCAAAAATCGTCAGAGTACCCGCAAATAAGGCCGTTTTTGCAGGAGATGTCCCTGTTTTAGGGACACCTCCCGCAGTTTGTGAGGTTTTGCCAGGAATAATCGCTATCTTGTAAAAAATATAGTTCGATAACCAATGAAAAGAATCATTCTTCTTCTCTCTTTGCTGCTGGTCGGTTCGGTGGTCTTTGCGGACGACGTCAAGGTCAACACTTCCCGGGTAATCGGTCCCGTCAAGCCGATGAACGGCCTGAACAACGGTCCGCTTGGCAGCCAGTTCTACAATTCGGACAGAGGAGGAGCAGTCAAGGCGGTCCATATACCCTACGCCAGGACCCACGACACATCCGAATGGACGGGTTACGGCGGGGAGCATACCATCGACATCTCGGCGATTTTCCCGGATTTCTCGAAGAACGTCAACGATCCGTCGGCATATGTGTTCAAGGAGACTGACAGGTTCATCAAGAACAATCTCGCCGTCGGGACGGAGATATTCTACCGCCTTGGCCAGAGGATAGAGTGGTCCGTGAAGAAATATAACGTCAATCCTCCGAAGGATTTCAAGAAGTGGGCGCAGATCTGCGAGCACATCATAAGGCACTACAACGAGGGATGGGCCGAGGGTTTCCACTACAACATAAGGTACTGGGAGATATGGAACGAGCCCGATATCGGAGAGCCTATGTGGACAGGCACGGAAGAGGAATTCTTCGAATTGTACAAGACCGCCTCCCTGCACCTGAAGAAGTGTTTCCCCGACCTTATGATCGGCGGGCCCGCGGTCGCCAATGCTACCATTCCTTTTACGGAGCATTTCCTCGATTTCGCCGCCAAGAACAGGCTCCCGCTCGATTTCTTTTCCTGGCATATCTACACGACGTCTCCAGAGGACATTGTCGAAAGGTGTCGTCTTGTCCGGAAAATGTTGGACGAACGTGGCTTCAAGGATACGGAGAGTATCCTCAACGAATGGAATTACATGAAGGAAAGGTACGCCCATCTTTCCTACAGGCGGATGGGGTCGGAAATAGGCGCATCCTTCGTGATGGCGGCTATGCAGCTGATGCAGGATGAAAGCTGCGACATGATGATGTATTATTGCGCCAATCCGGGAGCATCCTACAACGGCCTGGTCGACAGGGAAAGATGGGAACCGACCAAGACATATTATGCTTTCCAGGCCTGGGACAAACTATCGCGTTACGGTACCCAGGTTGATGCGGAAACGGTGATAACCAGCGGAGTCGAAGACACTTATGCGACAGCAGTCAAGGGGGAGGGGAACAAGGTAGCCGTCCTTGTCACGAGGTACAGCGACGACTCGGATTCCGGTTTCGTGAAGGGGATGAAAATCATATTGGACGGCCAGTACACCGAAGTGACCGGCCATCTGACGGACGATTCCCACATATATACGGAAATTCCCCTTGAGATAAAGGACAACTACGTCGAGATTGTCTTGAGACCCAACGCTTTCCTGATAGTCGAACTTCGGTAGACAGTTCTGCCGGAACGGCATGTGAAGATGTCAAGACTGGGAGAGGTGCCTGGAAAGGTACTCCTCCCAGATTTTTTCAGGTACCAGGAGGCCGCCTGTCATCCAGACGATCTGGGTGGAATCGGCGAGCCTCTTTTCCGAAAGGCCGTGGATGGAGCAGTACTTCCCGGAGGCTTCAGCCTCAAGAAGGCTGCAGGGACCGATGAAGGCGGCGCAGCTGGAGGGTTCGACGCGCTTCCCTTCGGTCTTGTCCAGAAGCCGCAGATAATCGTACAGGCGCCAGTCGTCCACCGTGAACTCTCCGGAAAGCAGGTTCGTCATCATCCTCGTCACGAATCCGGACGGGCTTGCGCAGGCAAGGCCGTCCGCCTCCGTCTTTCCGCTGATGCCGAAATCGTGGACATTCGCTTTCTCGAACAGCTGCGTCGCAACGCCCAGAAGGACGGAAGGACAGCGCACGGGCTCGGTGAAGAAGCAGTGGACATCGTCTCCGAAGATCCTCTTGAGTCCATATGACACGCCGCCCGGCGCTCCGCCCACCCCTGCAGGAATATACACTATCAGCGGATGGTCGGCATCCACTTTTATCCCCTTTTCTTCCAGCTGCCCTTTCAGGCGTCCTGCCGCCACCGCATATCCCAGGAACAGGTCCACGGACTTCTCGTCATCCACGAAATAACTGCGGGGGTCGAGGTCTGAATTCTTGCGTCCTTCGGCGACAGCCCGGGAGTAGTCGTCATCATATTCAATCACTTCCACCCCCTTGCTCCTGAGCAGGTCCTTCTTCCATCGTTTCGCGTCTGCCGACATGTGGACCTTGACCTTGAATCCCAGGGCCGCAGACATTATTCCGATGGACATTCCGAGATTCCCCGTGGAACCGACCTGCATGGTGTATTGTCCGAAAAACTCCCTCATGTCCGGCCCGGCCAGCCTGGTATAGGATTCATTCACGTCGAGTTTCCCGGCCGCTACGGCGAGGTCCTCGGCGTGCTTGAGCACTTCATAGATCCCTCCCCGTGCCTTGACGGAACCGGCTATGGCAAGGTGCGAATCCATCTTCATCATCAGCCGCCCCGGTATCCGGCAGCCGCAAGTCTCTTCCAGAGCCTTCTGCATCAAGGGAATGTCTTCCAGGGGGGATTCGATCAGCCCTCCGTCCGCCCGGGTTTCGGGGAAGCGAAGTGCGATGAAGGGGGCGAAGCGTCCGAGCCGGGCTTCCGCATCCGCGATGTCCCCGTCCGACACCACCTTCTGAAGATCTGCGGCCGTCCTGTCGACAGACAGTAGCCTGGGATTGATCCAGACCGTCTCCTTCATCTGAGATACCTCTCTCAGCGCCGGATCCCTGTCAATATATTCCTTGATGTCCATTGCTCTGCTGTTGCGGGATATCAAAGTTACATCATTTCGGGTAATTTTTAAAACGGATAATCCGGGACTTTTTTGTAAATTGCCGTATAAATCCGAATTATGAGAAAAACCGTAATCATACTGCTTTCCCTCCTTGCTTTCCTGCCGGTCCGGGCGGACGAGGGGATGTGGCTGCCGGCACTTATCTCCCAGAGGATAGCCGACATGCAGGCCAAGGGCTTCCGCCTCACCGCGGAGGACATATACAGCGTGAACCAGGCTTCCCTCAAGGACGCCGTAGTCCTTTTCGGCAGCGGCTGCACCGCGGAACTGGTGAGCGACGAGGGGCTCCTCTTCACCAACCATCACTGCGGCTACAGTTTCATCCAGAAGCATTCCTCCGTGGAATACGACTATCTGAAGGATGGTTTCTGGGCCCTTACGAGGAATGAGGAACTGCCCAACCCTGGCCTGACGGTGAAGTTCCTCGAGAGGATGGAGGACGTGACGGCGCAGGTGTTGAAGGGGTATAATCCCAAGAAGATGGACGAGGAGGCCCGCCTGAACATCGTCAGGAAGAATTCGGAGAAACTCAGGGAGGCGGCGGTAAAGGACGGGAATGGCCTTAAGGCCAGCGTGGAAGCCCTGTACTATGGGAACCAGTATTTCCTGTTCGTATTCCGCGAGTACCGGGACGTCCGCCTGGTGGGTGCGCCGCCCTCTTCGATAGGCAAGTTCGGAGGGGAGACCGACAACTGGATGTGGCCCCGCCATACCGGGGATTTCTCCATCTTCCGCATCTATGCCGGGAAGGACAACCTGCCGGCGGATTACAGCGAAGACAACGTGCCTTACAGGCCTAAGAAATCTCTTAAAATATCCCTTGCA
This sequence comes from Bacteroidales bacterium, assembly GCA_017427885.1. Lineage (GTDB taxonomy): Bacteria > Bacteroidota > Bacteroidia > Bacteroidales > UBA932 > Cryptobacteroides. Next base: position 305,040 of record JAFRRW010000011.1, on the reverse strand, counting down.
GGGGTCAGGGAGGGGGATTTTACCTTCGTTTACGGCTGCCCCGGGAGCACCAGGGAATATGTACATTCCGCCGAGGTGGACTATATCGCCAACGTCTCCGATCCTGAAAAGATAGCCCTCAGGACCACCAGGCTCGACATTATGAAGAAGTATATGTCGCAGAGCCAGGCCGTCAGGATCCAGTATTCTTCGAAATATGCCGGGGTGGCCAATGCCTGGAAGAAATGGCAGGGAGAGGCCAAGGGCATAAGGAAGATGAACACGGTGGCCGTAAAGCGGCGGTTCGAGAAGGATTTCGAGGAATGGGCGAGGGGTACTCAGTACGAAGGGATCACCGGTCAGCTCGCCAACCTGTATGCGGCCCGGAATCCACTGTACAGGGCCGCGGAATACTATAATGAGACGGTCAGGTCGATAGAAAAACTGCAGATGGCCTCCGGTCGCAAGGTGGACCCGAAAGACTATTACCAGCCGATCGACGAGGAGACCTTCGTGGCGATGATGAAGGCTTTCGACGGGGCCCTGGACGACAGTTACAAACCGGAATATTTCATCGAAGGCAGGAAAAAGTACGCTGACATGGAGCGGTGGAAGGACGCCGTGTTCGCCGACAGCCTGGAGGCGAAGGCCCTTGCAACGTCCCTGGATGAATTCTATACCAAGAACCTTATACCCCAGGTGAACGCCTTGAACAGGTCCATCAACCTGGCCAACCGCACGTATATGAAGGCCCAGATGGATTATCTGAGGGACAAGGACTTCTATCCCGACGCCAATCTCACGCTCAGGGTAGCCTACGGTCACGTGGAAGGCTACAGTCCCTCGGACGCAATCTATTACAAGCCAGTATCCACCCTTAAAGGAATCATCGAGAAAGACGACCCCGACATCTTCGATTACAATATCCCCCAGGAGTTGAGGGACGTCTATGCCGCCGGGGGGCACGACAGCCAGCCGGTGTGCTTCCTGGCGACCAACCACACTTCCGGAGGCAATTCCGGAAGCCCTGTCCTGAACGCCGACGGCAACCTTATCGGCATAAACTTCGACAGAGTTTGGGAGGGAACCATGAGCGACATTGTGTTCGATCCGGAATTCTGCCGGAACATTTCCATTGACGTGAGATATATAGTATTCATCATCAAGGAAATAGGCCATGCAGACTATCTCCTGGACGAGATGACTTTCGTTCAGTAGGAATTTAGAGAGTTCACATATAAACAGTTAATCAAAATGAAAAAAATCTTTTTTGCATTCCTTATCGTTCTGGCTTTCGCAGACTGCTCGAACAGAATTGATAATAAGGACAGGGATCTGGCCTCTTTCGTGGATCCGTTCATAGGCTCGGGAGGGCACGGACACGTGTTCGTAGGTGCAAGCGTACCGTTCGGCGCAGTTCAGCTAGGTCCTACCGACCTTCATACCGGATGGGACTGGTGCTCCGGCTATCACTACAGCGACAGCGTCATCATCGGTTTTTCCCATACCCACCTGAGCGGCACCGGCTGCGCCGACCTCTGCGACATCAACCTGATGCCTTTCACCGGGCCGTCCCGTACCATGAGGGCTGACAGGAATGCCGAAGTGGTCACCGTGGACGGCACGACGTCGTCATTCTATAGGCATGACAGGGAGACTGCATCCCCTGGGTACTACTCTGTAGGCCTTGAAAACGGGGTTGACGTGGAACTTACCGCCACAGAGAGGGTAGGCCTTCATCATTACTCCTACAAGAACGGAGACGCCCGCCGCCTGCTTATAGACCTGGAATATGGCAATGACAATATCGCCTATGACACCTACATCAGGAAAATAGACGGCCGGAGCGTGGAAGGCTGGCGTGTGTGCAAGGGCTGGTCTCCCGAACGGAAAGTCTATTTCTATGCTGTATTCAACCAGGACATAGAGGATTTCCAGACCTTCACGGGTGACACCTTTTCCGGCGAGGACGAACTGCATGTACAGATTCCTCTTACAGAGGATATCAGACTCTATCGCTCAGGCAAGGAAAAGGCTGAAGGAGTGAAGGCGGTAGCTACTTTCGGTGCGGATATGGAAGATCTTATGGTCAAGGTTGCCATCTCTTCCGTAAGCTGCGGCAATGCCAAGGCCAACCTTGAAAAGGAAATGCCGGAGTGGGACTTCGAAGCAGTGAAAAAGGCCGCCAGAGACAAGTGGAACGAGGAGCTTTCCTGCATAGAAGCTACCGGCTCCGAGAGGCAGAAACGCATTTTCTACACCTCCCTTTTCCATACGATGATAGAACCCCAGCTCTACTGCGATGTGAACGGAGAGTACCTCGGCCTGGACGGCAAGGTGTATACCGCCGCATCCGACAATTATACGGTTTTCTCAACCTGGGATACCTACCGTACCCTGCATCCGTTATTTACCATTATCGAAAGGGACAGGGTGCCTGATATGATGAATTCGATGCTTGCCATCTGCCGCCAGCAGAACCTTATGCCCATCTGGCCGCTGCAGGCCGGGGAAACCTGGTGCATGCCCGGAATCGGCTCCATCCCCATCGTGGCGGATGCCTGCCTGAAAGGTATAGAGGGGATAGATCCGGAAGAAAGCCTTGAGTGCATGCTGCTGACTGCATCCAAGGACAGCAAGAGGCCGACGAACACACAGTTCGAGGATATCGGTTACCGTCTGAGGGCGTCCGCCTGTATGGAATATTCCGTGGATGACTGGGCCATCGCCCTTCTGGCCAAGAAGCTCGGAAAGGAGGACATTTATGAGAAATTCATGGGTTATGGCCATACATTCGAGAATTTCTGGGACAGCAGCATCAACAAGATCCGTCCGAAGGAAGTTACTGGTGAATGGGTTACGCCTTATGATCCCTGCGCCGTGAGGGAAAAAGACGGCAGGGGACATTTCACGGAAGGCAACGGATGGCAGTACACCTTTATGGTCCCGCAGAGTCCTGAAGACCTGATCCGTCTTCACGGTGGTGACGAACCCTTCATCCAGAACCTTGACAACCTGTTCGTCGCAGAAGGCAGCCTTGGAGGAAGGGCCGTCGATGTCACCGGTCTTATCGGAATGTATGCCCACGGGAATGAACCCAGCCACCAGACCGCCTATATGTACAACTTCGCCGGATGCCCGTGGAAGACGGCCCGTATCGTCAACAAGATCCAGAAGGAACTGTACACTGACGAGCCTGACGGCCTCAGTGGCAACGAAGACTGCGGACAGATGTCTGCCTGGCACGTTCAGTCGGCACTCGGCTTCTTCCAGGTGAATCCCGCAGGAGGCGTTTACGTGTTCGGTACCCCCATTTTCCCGAAAGCCGTCATCAACCTTCCCGGCGGCAAGACCTTCACTGTAACGGCCAAGGGTGTCAGCGACAGCAACATCTATATCCGTGGAGTGAAGCTCAACGGAAATGAATACACGAAATCTTTCATTACCTACGAAGACATCATGGCCGGCGGGACATTGGAATTCACGATGGATTCCAAGCCCGATGAGAATTTCGGTCTGGCTCCCGAAGACAGGCCTGTCAGCGCAAGGTAGGTCAATTGTCACCAGACTAGAAAATTTTCATTTTTTCCCAACCTTCCGGGCGGTTTTTGCGTTATAGCTATGAAACCGCCCCGGAAGTGGGGAATGTTGAATTATTTAAAACTTAAATACAATGGAAGAAGTTCTTATTTCCCTGGGTATATGCCTGGCGATGCCGGTGCTGATAGTATGGTTGATCAGCCGTATGAGTCAGAATGAAACGAACAGGAAGGCGGAAATCATGTTGAAGGCCATAGATAACGGCGTGACCGTCGATACTGAATTGTTCAAACGCCGGAGAGTGAACAGAATGCTGAAGGAAAAGCTGCTCGGCCGGCTGACTGCGGCCTGTATCTGCTCTTTCCTGGGGCTGGTTATAGGAGCAATCTATCTGCTTTCCTGCAGGAATGACTTCTTCTTGATGGCCGGAGGGGTTCTTCTCGCCGTCGGTCTGGCTTACCTTGTCGTCTATTTCACTGGCAAGAAGATGCTGGCCAAAGAAATAGAGGCGGAAGAAAAAAAGTTCCTGAATCAGGAATAATCCATGACCCGGGAGCGGTTCATCTCCGAAGTGAGGGCGTGCCAGGGACGGCTTCGGCGGTTCCTGGCTTCGCTGTGCGGGGATGCCGCTCTGGCCGATGACATCGCGCAGGAGGCTCTGGTGCGGGCTTATGTCTGTTCGGGGCGTTTTACCGGTAACTTCAAGGCCTGGATATTCAGGATAGCGTACAATTGCTTCATCGACAACCTGAGACGGATTCCCGGACCGTCGTCTCCGCTGGAGTCTTATGAGGCGATGAACGTGGCGGACGCCGCCGTCCCGGATGCCTCCTTCAGACACGAGGAGCTCCGCAGGGCCCTGGCGCAGATTCCGGAAAAGGAAAGGACGGCGATAGTCCTGCATTATTTCGAGGACCTTCCCGTGAAAGAAATCGCATCTGTGATGCAGATACCTTCAGGGACGGTCAAGTATTATCTCTCGGTGGGAAGGGAACACCTTAAAAGGCACATTAATTTATGAAGGACATAGAACAGTATCTGCGTGAAAACGTTCCGGAGATTCCGGAAGAGGGGCAGTTCCTTATAGAAACGAATGCCCGGCTGAGTTTGGCGGAGGGAATAAAGAAGACCGTGGACGAGGAACGCCGCCATTGGAGGATAGCGCTGACGGTGGCTCTGGCCTCGAGCCTGGCGCTAGGATGCGTGATGACGCTCGTGGTGATGTTCTATCCTGTGCGGCCGTTGATTGAGGACGGTTCCGACCTGATGGCGCAAGCCGTCGGATTCCTTCGCGAATGGAGGGTTGTCCTAGTGGGACTGATCGCCGTCTGCGCCGTTTCCCTTGGGGTGCTGTTCGCGACGAAGCCTGCCGTGCGCTGACTGATTACCCGAGGATTTCTTCGACCAGACCGTCTATTAGCCTGAGATCGTCAGGACTTGTCCTGTCCAGGGAATTCAGGCACAGGAATTTGTAAGAACCCTTGCGGAACCGGTCCAGCTTGTGGCGGATATAGTCCTTTCCATTGCGGGTTTCCATATAGAACAGGTTTTTCCTGATGGGAAGGACCTTGAGTTCCCCTTGTTTCCAAAGGGAAACGTACTGGAGTTCTTCGGGAGAGAACTGGTCGGGATTCCGGAACCGGAAAGAAACGTTATGCTCCAGGGCTTCGGGGTGTTTGGAGAACCACTCTTCGAACCAAACCCGGGACAGGGCCCTCGGGGTGTGGTTGATGCGGAGGTACCACAATCTGGCTCCTGCCAGTACGGCCCCGTTCACCATCAGCCCTTTGAAAGTGACCTTGCGGTGCCCGTTCTCACTCTTTTTGATGGCCCGGGTGAGCCGTGTGAGGGGGATGCATGCGCGGACCGCATAGCAGAGGGGATTGCCGGACGTATCGAAAAAGTCATCGGGAGAGAGGGGACGGCAAAGCAGGAAATCGTCGTTCAATTCCAGGTAGTGCTCCGCCAGTCCTGGAATCCTCCAGGTCATCGATTCGATTGCCACTGAATTGAATACGGGGAGGAACCGTCCGTAACCGTCCGTAAAGATTTCCTTGTGGTCAACTATGGTCACGGGAATGTTCCCTTCGGGAATATGGGGATCCTGACCGTCTGTAACTATCCATATCCTCCGGAGGAAGGGGGCGTACTTCAGGAGGGACTCCACGCAAAGGTAGATTTCCCCGTCGTTGGCATACCGGGTCGCTCCGGCGACGTCGTTTTCCTGCAGGGACAGTTCCGGAGCATACCGTTTCCTTTTTGCGGCAAGCTGTGGATCGGATCCGTCCACCCAGGTGATTACGGCGTCGATGGGGAAACTCATAGTTCGAACCGGGATTTGTCGGGGAACCTTTCCTCGAAGGCGTCGAGTATGACCTTTCTCATCTGGACGTATTTCCCTTCCGGCATCTCCACGTCGTTGATGCAGGCGAATTTCGTCTTCGGATTCTTTATGTATCCGGCTATCTTCTCTCCCGGCCAGACGCCCTGCGAGATATGCATTTTGGAAATCCGCCTTGGAACGAGCTTCCCGCTGAAATACATATAATCGAGGAAGAGGTATTGGTTGGGATTATCCTTGCTGCGGGTACGGGAGCAGGAGGCCAGGATCTCGTTCTCCAATGCGGAGAATGCTTCCTTGCCGCTGCTCACAAGCATCGGCGAGCAGATGTGCTGGGGCCGGATGAAATACGGCCTTTTTCGCTTCCCCAGGGCCTTGAGGGCCAGATTCGACGACACCTTGCAGTTCTTCTTGAAGATGTTTCCTGCATAGATATGGCGGGAAATGCCGATGAGGCCTTTGCCGTCCCGGAAGAAATCCTCCCTGTCGCAGGGGGAGAGGGGGAACATGTCGTCGTTGAAATAGAGGAACTCCTCGGAAAGTCCGGGAATCCTGTGGAGGAACATCTCTATGGTGCAGCTGTTGAACGTAGGAAGCAGTTCTGCGGGGATGATGTCTTTATGAAGGACTACCCGGAGGTTTTTCCGGTCCGCCCAGGAAGGGACCTGGCTGTCAGAGGATACGATAAGGAAGACCTTATCTATGAACGGAAGGCAGTCGGAGATGCCCCTAAGCAGGTATTTCAAGGTCCCCCAGTCGCGGAACCTTTTCTGAAGAGGCAGCGGGCCGACGGCCTTTTCATATTCCGCCTGCCACACCGGGTCGAGTCCGTTGACGTATGTTATGACGGCATCCATGGATCAGATGATGTTCTTCAGGCTGCCGGCCTTGGCCTTGTCGGCAGCGCGCCGGAGGTCGGAGAGGGTGGCTCCGCCGATTATCAGCCTGTAGTATCCGAGGATGGGGGGAACCAGGGCGTCGTCTTCCTTGAGGCAGCTCACCTCTTCAAGGACTTTCAGGGCCTCTTCTTCTCCCTGGGCCTTTCCGGACTCGTCCAAGAAGCGTTTGAGGGCCGCCGCGGAGCCGAGGGAAATGTATTCAGGGGCGATCCCTTCGGATACCGCCATCAGGGAGGCGCCTATCAGCCTGTCGGTGGGGCCGAGTTTTCGTGCCGGGTCGCCGCCCACCCTTTCGCAGGTGTCCTTGAGGGAAGCATTGGCGAAACGTCCGAGCAGGTCGCTTATGTGGAGCTGAAGGTCCGCGAGGGCGACTCCGTAATGCCTGCTCAGGGCGAGTGCGCTCTCAAGCATGGCGTTCTGGGCCACGATGCGGATTTCCGGATTGTCTATGGCCTCGGAGATATAGGTACAGCCGGTCAGGCCGCCGAGATAGGCCGTGGTGGCGTGTCCCATATTGTGGATGAAGAGCTTGCGCTTAACGAAGAAGTCGAAGGGCTCGAAGGGGACCATGTCCCTGATGTCCGGAATCTCTCCCTTGAAGGCGGCCTTGTCCACGGGAAGGAAGCCGTATCTCTCCACGCAGACTCTCAGAGGTTCCCCGTCCTTCATTTCGTCGGTCTGGACCGGGACCATCCTGCCGATGGAGGCTTCGACGAGGCCTACGCTCTCATCGAAAAGGGCCTTCTCTTCATCCGTCAACTGCTCCTTTATCATACCTTCCACGACCTTGTTGGCGTCGTTGAGGTTTTCGCAGATGATGATGTTGAGGGGACCTTTCCCAGCCGCCCATCTCTTGCGAAGCCCGGCCACGATGTTGGGAATGATGAACTTCAGGATACGGGCTCCCACGGCCGTGGCCATCAGGTCGCACTCCGCGATTGCCAGGGAGGCCGCCTCGGTGTCATTCCCGTTCACTGCCGACACGTTCCTGATGATTATGTCGTCGTTCCCTTCATTGGCGACGATCCTGACCGGATAGCAATGATCGGTCTGCAGCCTGGACACTACTGCTTCAGCTACGTCTATGAAAGTGACCTCATAGCCCGAAAGGCTCATAAGCGCCCCTACAAATCCGCGGCCGATGTTGCCGCCACCGTACATAACAGCCCTTTTCATCCCTGATATAATTTAATTCTTTACAAATTTATTACTTTTTTAGCGGAAATGACTAAATTTAGGCGATTAGAGTCTTATTTGAAAAAATTAATAATCAAAATCAATATTTATGAAAAGGATTATTCTTCCGTTGATGGCGGTCCTGATGGCAGCAGCCTGCGCCAGAACCCCTGAAAAGACTTCCCTCGACTATGTCGATCCCACCATCGGCGGCGTCGGACTCCTGCTCCAGCCCACCAGGGCCACCGTCCAGGTTCCCAATGAATTCATCAGGTGGACTCCTTCCAGGGCCGACCTCCTCGACGACCAGATCACCAATTATCCCCTCACGATGGTTTCCCACAGGAACGGTTCCGTGTTCGGCTTCCTTCCCCTGGCCGGGGACAACCCCGACGCCCTCTGGAGGATGCGGCAGACCTATGACAACGAGGTGGCCCGCCCCTACAGGTACTCCTCCGACCTCGACGGCTGCCACATAGAGTACTCCCCGACACCCAAGTGCGGAATCGCCGAGGTGGACTTCTGCTGCGAAAGCGGCAAATGGTTCCGTTTCAACCTGATGTCCCGCGACGGCTCCTATACCAAGGTTGACGACCACACCATCGCCGGCATAGAGTCGATGAGGGGCTTCACGATGTATGTCAAGGCCGTTTTCGATTCGGAGATCAAGGAATTCATCTCCGGAGAGAGGGGATCGGTACTCGTGGGCTTCGGCCCCGGAGCAGGAAAGGTGTCGATGCGCTACGGCATATCCCTCATCGACGGCTACCAGGCCGCTGCCAACCTCGAGGCGGAAATTCCCGCCTTCGACCTTGAGAAGGTCACCGCCGCCTGCCGCAAGGCCTGGGAGGACAGGATCGGCCAGATCGACGTTTCCGGCGGCACGGAAAGGCACCTGAGGATATTCTACACCTCCCTGTACCGCTGCTGCGAGAGGATGGTGAACATCACCGAAGGCGACCGCTACTTCAGCGGCTTCGACGGAAAGGTGCATCAGGCCGACCATCCCTTCTACGTGGACAACTGGCTCTGGGACACCCATATCGCCCTCGAACCCCTCGAGACAATACTCCAGCCCGAGATGGAGACCAACAAGATCAAGTCCTACATCGACATGTACACCCAGTGCGGCATAATGCCGTCCTTCGGACTTACCTTCGGCCTCTCCCGCGGAATGACCGGCAACTACGCCGCCGTCTGGATGGCCGACGCCTGGGCCAAGGGGCTCCGTTTCGACCTTGAGACAGCCTACGAGGGCCTCAAGAAGAGGTCGCTCGAGGTAACCCACATTCCCTGGAGGCTCGACCCCAGCACACCTCTCGACAAGTTCTATGAGGAGAAGGGCTTCTTCCCAGGCCTGAGACCGGGCGAGAAGGAGACCGAGCCCGTAGTGGATACCCGCTGGGAGCGCCGCCAGAGCGTGGCCATCACCACCGCCTTCAGCTATGCCGACTGGGCGACCGCTCAGATCGCCGGCCTGCTCGGCAAGGAGCAGGACAAGGCCGACTTCCTCCGCAGGGCCACATATTACCGTAACCTATATAACCCCGAGCTGAAGCTTCTCTGGCCGAAGGATTCGAACGGCAACTGGATTGAGGGAGTGGATCCCCGCTACACCGACAGGAACTACTACACCGAGAACAACGCCTACACCTTCCTCTGGGACGTCAAGCACGACTTCAAGGGGCTCTTCGAACTGATGGGCGGCCGCGAGAAGGCCGAGGCGGCGATGGACGAGATGTTCCGCATCCCCCTGGGAATGGACAAATACCGTTTCTGGGTCATCAATCCCGACGCCACGGGTATGATCGGTCAGTATGCCGTGGGTAACGAACCCGGCTTCCATACCCCTTATCTCTACGACTATCTGGGTTCGCCCTGGAAGACGCAGAAATGGATCCACAAGATCATCGACAGCCAGTTCAACGACTCATATTACGGCCTTCCCGGCGACGAGGACGGCGGCGGTATGTCGGCCTTCCTGGTGTTCAGCATGATGGGTTATTTCCCCGTATCCCCCGGTATTCCCGCATATGCCATCGGCAGCCCCTTCTTTGAGACTTCCACGATGCATATTCCCAACGGCAAGGACTTCACCGTCAAGGCTGAGAACTTCTCCGAGGACAACAAATACATCCAGAGCGCAACCCTTAACGGAAAGCCTCTCGACAGGCCCTGGTTCTCACACGACGAACTCATGGCCGGCGGCGTGCTGAAACTCGTAATGGGTCCCCAGCCTAACAAGTCCTGGGGCTCCGCTCCCGAGGCGGCCCCTCCTTCGTCCCTGGATTATTCGCTGCAGAAATAGGGTTTTTTAAACCGGACTGATTATGAGAAAACTTGTCATTGTGCTGGCGATAGCGCTGGCGGGATGCTCCGGAAGGGGAGTGGTGCAGGGAGTGAGTCTGGTCGACCGTCCCGACACTGGCGCGATTAATTCGAATTACGTGTCGAACCGCGCGCCCCTTGTACCCCAGAGTTTCATCAAACTCCCCGTGGGGACGATCAAGGCCGAAGGCTGGCTTGGGGAGGCCCTTGAGCGGCAGAGAAACGGAATGAACGGCCGTCTGGGAGAATTGAGCCATTACCTGAAGAGGGAGGACAACGCCTGGCTGAACAAAGGGGGAAATCACGGATGGGAGGAAGTCCCGTACTGGCTCAAGGGCTATGGCGACCTCGCCTATGTACTGCACGATGACAAGATGGTGGAAGAGGCGAAGGTATGGATCGAAGGCGCCCTGGCGAGCCAGAGGGCGGACGGCTTCTTCGGACCTGACAACAGGGAGAACGGCAAGCCCGACCTGTGGCCCAATATGATAATGCTTTGGTGCCTCCAGTCGTATTACGACTACACCGGAGACACCCGGGTGCTGGATTTCATGACGAAGTATTTCCGCTGGGAACTCACCGTCCCCGACGAGGACTTCCTGAAGGAATACTGGGGCAGCAGTCGCGCCGGGGACAACATCGAAAGCGTGATGTGGCTGTACAACCGCACCGGCGACGACACAATTCTCCCTTTGATAGAAAAGATCCACCGGAACGCCCAGAACTGGCACCAGGATTCCAACCTGCCCAACTGGCACAACGTGAACATAGCCCAGTGTTTCCGTGAGCCGGCCCAGTATTTCGCATATTCGAAGGATTCTTCGATGCTTTACGCGGCCTACAATAACTTCAGCCTTATCCGCAGGACCTTCGGACAGGCTCCCGGAGGTATGTGGGCCGGCGACGAGAACTCCCGTCTCGGTTATATCGATCCCCGCCAGGGAATAGAGACCTGCGCCCTCGTAGAGCAGATGAACTCCGACGAACTCCTCCTCCGCCAGACCGGCGACCCGTTCTGGGCCGAAAACTGCGAGGACGTGGCTTTCAACACCTACACCGTCGCCCTCACCCCTGACCTCAAGGGCCTCAGGTACATTACCTCTCCCAACATGGTCGTGAGCGACGCCCGCAATCACTCCCCCGGAATCCAGAACGGGGGACATATGTTCCTGATGACTCCCGTCAGCCACCGCTGCTGCCAGCACGACCACGGCCAGGGCTGGCCCTATCTGGCCGAGAACATGATCTATGCTACCCCGGATGACGGAATCGCGGCGGTGCTGTATTCTGCCTGCTCTGCCAAAGTGAAAGTCTCCGGCGGCGTCGAGGTCGGGATTTGCGAAACCACCAACTACCCCTTCGACGAGAAGATAACCTTCTCCATCGATCCCGAATCCTCAGTTTCCTTCCCTCTCTATCTCCGTATCCCTTCCTGGGCACGCGGTGCGAAGGCGACCGTCAACAAAAAACCTGTCGGAGGGACTCTGGAGAATGGCAAGTATCTGAGGATCGAAAGGACCTGGAAGGCCGGGGACAAGGTGGAACTTTCGTTGCCGAAGGAACTCACACTGAGGCGCTGGGAGGTGAACAAGAACAGCGTCAGCGTGGATTACGGGCCCCTTACCCTTTCACTGAAGATAGGACAGGAGGAGAGGATCGTTCCTGCTCCCGGAAGATATGCCTGGATTAACGGCACGAATCCTGACGAGTGGCCTTCCACTGAGATCTGGCCCACCACCTCCTGGAACTATTCCCTCGTGCTTTCGAAGGGTGACGATCCGCTCAAGGGATTCACTGTCAGGACTAAGGACTGGCCTTCCGACAACTGGCCGTTCACCATCGACAGCGTTCCCCTCGAGGTCACCGCCATCGGCCGCAGGGTGCCTTCCTGGACCCTTGACGAAACGGGCCTTTGCAACGTTCTTCCCGAGGAGTGCGCACCCCGTGCGGAGGTTGAGCCCATAACCTTGGTGCCGATGGGCTCCGCTATGATCAGGATTTCAGCATTCCCCAATACAACCGAATGAATATGAAAAAGATAATGGTTTATGCCGCTTCGGTCCTCGCGGTCGCGGCAATCCTTTCTTCCTGCTGCAAAGGGAAGAAGACGGTTCTTTTCAACGGAGAGAACCTTGACGGCTGGGTGTTGTACGTCAATCCGGAAGGAGGCGCCCCGGCTACCGATGTGTTCCGTGTCTTTGACGGCAAGGTCGTGGTGAGCGGCACTCCTTACGGCTATATGCGTACGGATAAGAAATACGGTGACTACAAGCTCCACGCGGAGTGGAGATGGATAGGCGCCGCCACCAACAGCGGCCTTTTCCAGCGCATCCAGGACGGGGACTGCATCTGGCCCTCCGTGCTTGAGGTCCAGCTCCAAGGCGGCCACGCAGGAGACCTGCTCGGTATGGGCGGAACCACCCTGAAAGGAATGGAAGACAACCGTCCCGGACTCTATTACAAGAACAGGACTTTCGAAGGGAATCCCGAAAAGCCCGAAGGGGAGTGGAACGAGGCGGATATCGAGGTTGTAGGCACCCACGTCAAGGTTTGGGTGAACGGCCAGCTCCAGAACGAGGCCGACGGCGACTTCACCGAAGGCTACATAGGCCTCCAGAGCGAAGGCGGCCCCATTGAGTTCAGGAACGTGTATATAGTAACTGGGAAATAAAGACAGAAAAGCACGTCTTGTGCTTATTATTCCCTATCTTTGATATCCGAACTGATAACCGATAAAGACCATGGATTCTGAAAGGAAAGGAATAATCTCCGCTGGCAACTGGGTTGTCGACAGCGTGAAATTCATCGATGTGCTGCCCTCCAAGGGCAACCTGACCACAATCCGAAGGGTTGAGGAAGGAGGGGGAGGCTGCTCCCACAATGTGCTTCTGGACCTTGCCGCCCTGAAGAGCGGGCTCCCGCTTTATGCCGGAGGCTGCATAGGGAACGACGATCACGGGAAGATGCTGCTCGAGGAACTTGACGCCTTCGGAATCGATCACGGGAATATGAAGATCCTCGATGACGAGGCGACCTCATACACCGATGTGATGACCGAGCCAGGAGGAGCCAGGACCTTCTTCCATTACCGCGGCGCCAATGCGAAGCTTTCAGTCGCCGACGTCCTGTCCTGCAAGACCGACGCGAAGATTTTCCATCTGGGCTATCTACTGCTTCTCGACGAACTCGACAAGGACGACCCCGAATACGGCATCGTCGCGGCCCGCGTACTCGACGGACTCCTGAGGGCGGGGTACAAGACCTCCGTGGATGTCGTCTCCGAGCAGGGAGACCGTTTCCAGCACGTGGTGAAACCCTGCCTTAAATACACCGACTACCTGATATTCAACGAAGTCGAGGCCGGAGCCTGCACCGGGAAGAATCTCCGCAGGGACGACGGCTCCATCAATCCCCTGTCCGTGGCCGCCGCTGCCGCCGAACTTATGGCGGGAGGTGTCAGGGAACTTATTCTCATCCATTTCCCCGAAGGGGGATATGCCTTGTCGAAGGATGGAGGCAGCCACTATGCCGCCTCGTTCTCTCCTCCGAAGGAAGAAATCGTTTCCACCGTCGGTGCGGGCGACGCATTCTGCGCCGGAGCCCTGTTTGCAATCCACGAGGGTTATGCCTTGAAGGACATCCTCGATTTTGCGAACGCCAGCGCCAGGTTCAACCTCTTCAACCCTACCAGCACCGGCGGAGCGCCGGAAATCAAGAAGATACAGGAATTCCTGAAAACCAGATAATCAATACATATACAATGAAACGTTCAGAAGTCAACAAGATCATCAAAGAGGCCAAGGCCATGTTCGACAAATTCCAGTTCCGTCTCCCCGAGTGGGCGGACTGGACACCGAAGGATTGGGAGGCCAAGGGCCACGAGTGCGACGAGATCCGTGAGAACGGCCTCGGCTGGGACATCACCGATTTCGGCAGCGGCGATTTCGAGAAGGTCGGCCTTACCCTGGTCACCATCCGTAACGGAAACGTGAAAAAGGGAGGAAAGACCTATTGCGAGAAGATAATGGCGGTCGGAGTTGGCCAGAGGACTCCGGCCCATTTCCACTGGTTCAAGACCGAGGATATCATCAACCGTGGCGGCGGCACCTTCTGCCAGCAGATGTGGAAGGCCGACGAGAAGACTGAAGAGATTCTCAATGAGCCCTTCACCGTGAAAGTTGACGGTGTCGAGCGCACCCTCCAGCCCGGAGAGATTCTGCGCCTGCATCCCGGCCAGAGCGTCTCCAACGAGCCCTATGTCTATCACGAGTTCTGGGCAGAAGGCGAGCCCTGCATGGTGGGAGAGGTGTCGAAGGTGAACGACGACGCCAACGACAACCGTTTCTACAAACCTACGGGCCGTTTCCCTGCCATCGAGGAAGACGAAAAGCCTTTCCGCCTTCTCTGCAACGAGTATCCTGAGGTGAAATAGCCTTACGGCTTGTAAACCAGGGCGCTAGCCCAGACCTGACAGCCTTCTCCGCGGCCGACGAATCCAAGGTTCTCGGCCGTGGTGGCTTTTATTCCGACCCTGTCGGGGGAGATGCCCATCACCGAGGCGAGGCATCCCCTCATCGCCGGGATGTGCGGAGCCAGTTTGGGCCTCTGCAGGGCGATGGTGATGTCCACGTTGCCGATCCGGTATCCCTTTGCGGCCACCATCTCCACCACCTTCGCCAGAAGGATCTTGCTGTCCACCCCCTCCCATTCGTCGGAGGTGTCAGGGAAGAAATGGCCGATGTCCCCGAGGGCGAGAGAACCCAGAAGGGCGTCGCAGAGGGCGTGGATGGCCACGTCTCCGTCTGAGTGGGCGACGAAGCCGCAGTGGTAGTCTATGTTGATTCCTCCCAGCCAGAGGGGCAGTCCGGGGGCGATTTCGTGAACGTCGTAGCCGTTGCCTATCCTGATGTCTTCCAAGTTCGTAATTCAGTTTACAATGAATGATAAAAATACAATAACCTATGGTAATTTTGCTAAATAGCATTCTCCAAGAGCATTGTTGACCAGGGCGAAAATCTGTCCTTCCTGAGTCATACAAAGTTGTTCGATTCTCTTGTCAGTTATTATCTCCTTTATGGGTTTGCCTTTCCAATCAAAGATCGCAATTTTATTATACCAGTTTCCAGGAATGGACTGTCCGCGTTGTCCCCCGTCATATGCACATAATAATTCTTTGTCTGTCGTATAAATGTCGTTGAAAACCAGGATGGCTTCATCTGAAATAATCATCCCGCCGCCATTTTTCTGCCCAGAATATTTCGGTTCCGCAAAATAAGAGGTGGAAATCAATTTGAACTCCGACCCTATCGAAAAAGTTTCCAGAATACCACACCATTGGCTGCAGATTGCCATTTTGTCTCCTTTCGGGGACAATTCCATCATTGTATTGGTGTCATACATATAATACTTATCCCAAGCGTCATCGCCGAATTTTAAAGGATAGTCGTTGAATGTCAGGGTGTCGTTGGTGGTGTAATCCACATATACAAATCTTGGTCCGGTGTCTTTCCCTAGTGGTAATACGCCATTGAAATCCACTCTTCCTTTATTGGTAAGCCTTGATAAAGTCGGGTAACTCAATTCCCTGTACTCTTCAATGATGGAATCGATAAGTTGTCCGGATTCACTCAATAGATTGATATCTATTGCTAATGTTTTTTTTCCGATAAGATCAAAAAAAGTAAGGATTCCGTTCTCTCTATCGAAGGACGGGTTCCCCGGGAACAATATTTCACCTGGACCTCTTCCAATCCTCACTGTTGAGATGACCGGTTTCCCGTTTTTGTCAAATATGTGCAAACAATTCTTGTTGGAGGCATCGTATGCGACAAGTATCAAATATGATTTGTAGGGTAACAGATTGGTGGAGGCGTTGACCCCGAGCAGCTCTTCACCGATAATTTCAAAACTTGCCTGTTCAACTTTTTTGAATTCCGGCAATGCATATCCCTTGTCTTTTTGCGAACATCCTGACAATAAGAACAAAAGGATAAATATGAAAATAGCCACCTTGGAAAAGTGCTGCATACCTACTCAGTTTTATGACCGGTACAATTACCACTTAATCCATAAGCGGGACCTTTATGTCCATCAGCCCAGATGAGTTCGCCGCAAATCGGACAATACCCCATACATTCGCCAGATTCTTCCCTACAAAAACCCGAGTGATTCTCACACGCAGAAAGAACTTCGACGTTCATTAAATAAAAGTAATAGGTTTTGAATGATTTAGTCAATACAAAACTGGTCGCAGCCAGAACAGTTGCAGTCAGGCAGAAAAACAAAAGAACCTTTTTTTTCATTGGACAATATGTTTAAAAGATATCCGGAAGTCGGCTTTTACAAATATAAATAAAATTGACTAACTTTGTTTTCCTAACATCGAAGGAAATGGGACTTTTCAATAATTTTTTCGCTCAGGAAGAACACAGGGTGTTCAACTACAAGCCCATCTATTACGACAAGGAAGAGGAGGAGCGCAAACGCAAGTTCGGCGCCGTAGACGGATCCCTTGAAGGGAAGGATGAGGAGGGAAAGGATAAGGCATATGTCCCCGGCTCGTATGTCCAGGGTGCCTTCCGTGACGGGAACTATGCCACCCGCAAGGGCCCCGGGAAACTCTCCGGTATAATAGGCATCATCGGACTGATACTTTTCGTCATCATCCTTATTTTCATCACGAAATTCTATTCCCTTCTGTAAGAAATGGAACTCAAGATCCTTCCGTCAAACATCGCGAACATGATCGCTGCCGGGGAGGTGGTCCAGAGACCGTCTTCGGTGGTGAAGGAATTGATGGAGAATGCGGTGGACGCGGGGGCCACACAGGTCACCGTCGTCATCACCGATGCCGGAAGGACGCTCATCCAGGTCATCGACAACGGCTGCGGGATGGATCCGGACGAAGCGGTGCTCTGCTTCGAGCGTCACGCCACCTCGAAGATAGCGACGGCCGAAGACCTCGGGGATATCATAACGTACGGCTTCAGGGGGGAGGCCCTCTCCAGCATAGCAGCCGTGTCAGAAGTCACCCTGAGGACCAGGAAGGAAGGGGAGAGCCTGGGCTGCGAGGTGCGTTTTGCGGATTCGAGGCACGTTTCCACCAACGAGACGGCCTGCCCCGTGGGCTGCAATTTCGCTGTGAGGAACCTTTTCTACAACGTCCCGGCGAGAAGGAAATTCCTGAAGTCTGACAACGTCGAGTTCAAGCATATAGTCGAGGAATTCACCCGCGTGGCCCTTACGAGGCCTGAGGTCGGATTCTCCCTTACGCACAACGGCCGTGACGTCTATGTGCTGAAGCCGGCAAAGAGCCTGAAGTTCAGGATCACCGACCTTCTGGGAACAGGTGTGGTCGGAGAGGTCGTGGATGTGGCCGCCGACACTTCTGTTGTGAAGCTGAGGGGATTCGTAGGCAGGCCCGATACTGCGAAAAAGACCCTCGGCAACCAGTATTTCTTCGTCAACGGGAGGTATTTCCGAAGTGCCTATATGCACAAGGCGGTGATGAAGGCCTACGAGGACCTTATCCCCGAAGGGGTCACCCCATCATATTTCCTCTATCTCGAGGTGGATCCGAGGTCGATGGATGTCAACATCCACCCCACCAAGACCGAAATCAAGTTCGAAGACGACAGCGTCATCTTCCAGGTCATATATGCCTGCATCAAGGAGTCCCTCGGCAGGAATTCCGCCGCCGGAACGATAGATTTCGAAGGCGGGAACACGGGCGGGATGCCGGTTTTCAGCAGCCGTTACGAGGATTTCCATCCCGTTACGGAGCCCACGCCGTCCACGGACCCCGACTATGACCCGTTCGTGAGGGAAGGTGTCCAGGGACAGATGGATTTCTCGGGACACGACTGGAATTCAGGAGAGTACAGGACCGGAGGCCTTGTGGACCGCAGGCCGGACTACGGCCGCCTTTTCGAAGAGAAGACGCTTCCCACGACCAAGATAATAATCCTCCAAGGCAAATACATAGTCACTCCCGGCAAGGAGGGGCTCACCGTCGTGAACATCCGCAGGGCCAGGGAAAGGGTCCTCTATGAGAGATTCCTCCGAGTCCTGTCCAAGGAAGGACATATCACCCAGGTTTCCCTCTTCCCCGTCACCGTGCAGGTGGGGGTGGAGAACCGGCTTGTTTTCGATTCCCGTGCTGACGAACTCCGTTCCCTCGGCTTCGACATCACCCCTTTCGGCAACGACACCATCGTGGTCAACGGTGTTCCGGAGGGCTTCTCCAACGAAGCGGGGAAGGTGCAGTCGATGATCGGCGACCTTCTCCTTATCCTTTCCGACGAGGGCGCGTCCCTCCCCGGGGTGATGGAGTCCAGGAAAGCCCAGGCCTTCGCCACCCTCGGTGCGGCTTCCTGCGAAGAACTCACCTCCCCGATAGAGGCCCAGAGGCTGCTGGACGCCCTTTTCTCCTGCGACACCCCCGAATTCACCATCGGCGGCCGCAGGATACTTACCCATATCCCCGTCGGGGAAATAGACAAGAAATTCTGATATGAACGGAAACTCTTTCCTGAACAACATACCCACGGTGACGAAGAACATCATCATCGTCAATGTCATCGCTTTCATCGCCACGATGCTGAACGAGAATGTGATGATAGGGACTTTCGCGATGTTCTTCCCCACTTCCCCTTACTTTCGCCTGTGGCAGCCAATAACCCATATGTTCATGCACGGAGGGGTGTGGCACATCTTCTTCAATATGTACACACTCCTCATCTTCGGAGTCGTCGTGGAGAGGGTCCTGGGGTCTAAAAGGTTCCTTATTTTTTATTTCGTCTGCGGCCTCGGTGCGGCGGCACTGCATCTTGCGGTAACCTGGTTCCAGCTTACCCACGGCGGGTCGGTTTCCCTCCTCAGGGTTCCTATGCTCGGGGCTTCCGGTGCCATCTACGGAGTCCTCATCGCCTACGCGATGTTCTATCCCGATTCCGTACTCACCCTCATCTTCCCTCCCGTTTCCCTCAAGGCCAAATGGTTCATCCTCATATTCGCAGGCATAGAACTTGTCACCGGGATCTTCGGCACCATGGATGGGATCGCCCATTTCGCCCATCTCGGAGGAATGCTCGTGGGCTGGCTGCTGATAATGTACTGGAAAAAGACGAAGAGACTGTATCGCTGACATGTCCGGAAGGGAGAATAAGAAACGGCATCCTTTACTTTGGTTCCTGGCCATCCTGATGGCCGGGGGACTGGCCGCGAGCTACCTGGCGATGTACGTAAACCCCGCAAAGGCCTGGTATATGACCATTTTCGGCCTCCTGTTCGTGGTCTTCGCCGTCCTTAACGCGGTGATGTTCCTCGCCGGGGTGCTGCACTGGTCCCGTTCGGCCCTATTCTCGCTGGTCATCCTTGTCCCGGCCTTGTTCCTCTCCGGCAGGTATGTGAAATTCTCAGGCTCCGAGACGGAGGAAAGGGGCAACCTGAAGGTGGTGTCCTACAATGTCGGAAGGTTCGCTTCGGCGGCCAAGGGATTGAAACTGAACGAGCAGGAGTGCGTGGATTCGGTGTTCCGCTACCTGCTGGGCACCGGGGCCGACATAATCTGCCTTCAGGAATTCCATTTCCCGGGCGGCTTGAGGACCAAGGATTACTTGGAAGAAAGGTTCAGGAACTACCAGGCAGAGTATTATCTCAACCAGAACGCCCACGGGTTCTACGGGAATGTGATTCTGAGCCGTTTTCCGGTCAGGTCGAAGGGAAAACTGGATCTGCCGAAGAGCGCCAATATCGCGATGTATGCGGATATCGACGTAAGAGGGAATATGCTGAGGGTATATAACTGCCATCTTGAGAGTTATAACATAGAGACTGAGAAGTTTACCCACGACCTCGGAACCGACAGCACCCTGGTGCGGCGTACCGAACTGAAGATGAAGCATTCAATCGAGAGGAGGGCCGGGCAGGTGGACATGATGGTTTCGAGCATGGAGTCTTCGCCCTACGAGTCCCTCGTGGTGGGGGATTTCAACGATTCTCCGGTCTCCTGCACCTACCGCCGCCTTTCCCGGGGCCGTTCCGACGCCTTCGTCAAGGCCGGGAAGGGCTACGGGGCGACCTACAGGCTTTTCTGGCCCCTTCTCAGGATAGACTATATCCTTTATCCTTCCCATTTCGACTGTGCCGGTTACAGGATGGAGAAGGTCAAGTATTCGGACCACTATCCCATCCAGGCGGATTTGATGATATGAATAAGGAGAACTACGACAGGGTCCTGTCCGAAGCTTTGGGAATCCTTCGCTCCGGCGGAACCATACTTTATCCTACCGATACGGTCTGGGGCCTTGGTTGCGACGCCACCAACCCTTCCACCGTGGCCCGAATCTTCGACATCAAGCGGCGTTCCGACAGCAAGTCCCTCGTCCTGCTGGCCTCCGACCTCGATATGGTCGCGAGGTATGTGATGAAGATTCCCGACATAGCCATCGACCTCGTCGAGGTCAACGACCGACCCATGACCATCATCTACCCCGGCGCCATCGTCGGCCAGAGGCCGGAGTCGGGATTTGCCCAAGCCGAGCATTTTGGCGAAGCCTTGGATTCTGCGAGGCGGGGCAATCCCGCTCCGGCCGGGGACAAGTGGCATCTGGCGTACAATGCCGTGGCGGCAGACGGGTCGGTGGGGATAAGGATTCCGATGAACGATTTCTGCAGGGACCTGATACGGAGGCTGGGAAGGCCGCTGGTGTCGACGTCGGCCAACATTTCGGGCAATCCGACGCCGAAATCTTTCAAGGAGATAGACAGGGAGATCGTTGATGCCGTGGACTATGTGGTGGCCCCTTCCCTGGGTGCGGGAGCGACCGGCACGGCGTCTCAGATAATCAAGTTGGAGGTTGACGGGCAGGTGGAGATAATCAGGACATAGGTATGGAAATCTTTTTCAGCAAGGACATTGACGGGAACGTCGTGAGGCTTGGTGCCGAGGAGTCAGCGCACTGCGTCCGTGTCCTCCGGCACCGTGCGGGTGACGATATTTATGTAATCGACGGGGAAGGCACCCTGATGCGCTGCCGGCTCATCGGTGATTCTCCCAAGGGTGCGGAGGCGGAGATAGAGGAGAGAACTCCGGACTGGGGAGGCCATCCTTATGAACTCACCCTTGCCGTCTGCCCCACCAAGAACAACGACCGTTACGCATGGTTCGCCGAGAAAGCCGCCGAAGTGGGTGTGGATGAGATTGTTCCGGTAATAGGGGACCATTCGGAACGTAAGGTTTTCAAGACGGAAAGGCTGGAAAGAATCCTTCTTTCAGCGGCAAAGCAGTCCCTGAAAGGGAAGGTGCCTGAGGTCAGGGAGCCGCTGGGAGTGAAAGAGTTCATAAAATCCTGCAAGGACAGCGATGCCCTGAAACTCATAGCCCATTGCATGGAAGGGGAGAGGATATCCGTGAAAGAGGCGCTGGAAAGGTTCGATGGATCTTCATATATAATCCTGATAGGCCCGGAAGGGGATTTTTCCCTTGAAGAAGTGGCTCTTGCGGTTGACTGCGGATTCCTCCCGGTCCATCTGGGAGAGTCCCGCCTGAGGACGGAGACCGCCGCCGTCACCGCCGCCGAAGCCGTGTATTTCAAATACTTATAATGTTCATAGGCCTCATATCCGACACCCACGGGGTATTTCCTGAAGATGTCAGGAAATTCCTCGAACCGGTGGACGTCATCTGGCACGCCGGGGATTTCGGGGGAGGGTTGGATCTCGCGGACAGGATCCGTGCTTTCAAGCCCCTGGTCGGCGTGTTCGGTAACATCGACGGTGCCGACGTCAGGAAGGAGTTCCCGAGATTCCGGAGGTTCGAATGCGAGGGGGTGAAGGTGCTGATGACACATATCGGTCTCAGCCGGGGAGCCTACTGGGCGTACACTCCCGCTGCGGGCAAGTATGACATCGTCGCGGAATCGGAGATAGAGTCATACCGGCCGGACATCTTCGTCTGCGGCCATACCCATATACCTCAGGTATTCAGGGACAAGCGCTACGGCTTCCTGTTCATGAACCCCGGTGCCTGCGGCTACGAAGGGCCCCGTGAGGTTCCCCGAATGGCGCTCCGGTTCAAGATCGAGAACGGAGAAGTGTCCTCTCTCGAGAAATGCGAGTTCCCCCGCTGACGGCGACAATATCCTATTTGAACAGGCTCCGGACCAGGGCCGGGATGTCCGCGACCTTCACGACTTCTATGCCTTCGGGTTTCGATCCGAGGGAGGTGAAGGATGAGACGTAGATCTTCCGGAAACCGAGGCGGGCGGATTCTCCGATCCGGCGGTCGGCCTGGGAGACGGGGCGGATTTCCCCGCTGAGGCCCACTTCTCCGGCGAAACAGATGTCCTGTGGCAGGGCGAAATCGAATGTCGAGGAAAGCACCGAGGCCACGACTGCAAGGTCGCAGGCCGGGTCGGAAATCTTCAGGCCTCCGGCCATGTTGAGGAAGACGTCTTTCGCCCCCAGTTTGAATCCAGCCCTCTTTTCCAGTACAGCAAGCAGCATGTTCAGCCTCCTGACGTCGAAGCCGGTGGCTGACCTCTGGGCGGTGCCGTACACGGCGGAACTCACAAGGGCCTGGACTTCGAACAAGAACGGCCTGTTGCCGTCAAGCATCGCGGCGATCGCCGTCCCGCTGAGGCTCTGGTCGTGCATCGGGATGAGGAGTTCGGAAGGGTTGCTGACCTCCCTCAGGCCCGTGCCGGTCATTTCGAAGACGGCCAGTTCAGAGGTGGAACCGAACCTGTTCTTTATGCTGCGGAGTATCCTGTAGGTGCCCCTGTTGTCTCCTTCGAACTGCAGAACGACGTCCACGATGTGCTCGAGGATTTTCGGCCCGGCGATGTATCCGTCCTTGGTGATATGTCCTATCAGGATTACCGGAATCCCGCTTTCCTTGGCGAACCTCAGCAATATGGCGGCAACCTCCTTTATCTGCGACACCGACCCTGGAGAGGACTCGACCGTTTCGGTGAACATCGTCTGGACGGAGTCCACCACCATCAGGTCCGGCTGCATATCCCTTGCTTCCTCCAGTATCTTTTCCATCATCGTCTCGCAGAGGATGAAGCAGTTGGAAGCGTCGCCTCCGAGCCTCTCCGCCCTCATCTTCACCTGCCTCGAACTCTCCTCCCCGCTCACGTAAAGTGTTTTCATCGAAGGACAGCGCAGGGGTATCTGGAGAGACAGGGTTGATTTTCCGATACCGGGCTCGCCGCCTATCAGCACGAGCGATCCTTCCACGAGACCGCCTCCGAGGATGCGGTCCATCTCGGCGTTGCCCAGGGAACGGCGCACCTCGGAAGTCGATGTCACTTCATTGATGCTCACGGGCTTGCGCCCTGCGGCCCGGGCCTCGGCGCTTCTCTTCGCCTGCCCCTTTCCGGTCACCACGCTCTTCTCCACAAGGGTATTCCACTCCCCGCAGTATGGGCATTTCCCCATCCATTTCGGGGTCTCGTTCCCGCAAGATGTGCAGAACCACACCTTCTTCTCCTTCTGACTTCCTGACACTGCCATTAATCTCTACTTTTTAAGCAAAACGAATATAGCGATATTCTTCCAATATCCGAAAAAAGTTGATATTTGTATTTGGAAAACAATTATTCATAGACATGAAACGCCTTCTTCCTTTAATCCTTTTCTTCCTGCCGCTTGTCGGAGGAGCCCAGAACCTCACCGTTTCCTCATTCAATCTCCGGTATGTCAACAGGGGAGATGCCGAGCGCGGCAACGGGTGGGACCAGCGCTGTCCCTGGATCTGCAGTTTCATCCGCTTCGAGGCCCCGGCCCTCATCGGGACCCAGGAACTTTACCAGTCGCAGATCGAAGACATGGAACCCCTGCTTCCCGAATACGGCCACATCGGAGTCGGTAGGGACGACGGGGCGGACAAGGGCGAACATTCGGCCATCTGGTACCGCCGCGACCGATTCAAGCTGCTCCGACACGGCGACTTCTGGCTCTCGGAGACGCCGGAGACCCCGAGCCGAGGCTGGGACGCCGCCCTCAACCGCATCTGCACCTGGGGATATTTCAAGGACAGGGTGACACATAAGAAAATATGGATGTTCAACCTCCATAACGACCACGTAGGCGTCAAGGCCCGCGCTGAAAGCGCCCGTCTAGTAGTCCGCCGGATCAAGGAAATGTGCCGGAGCGGAGAGATCGTGTTCCTTACAGGAGACTTCAACGTCGACCAGACCAACGACATCTATCAGATCTACACCACTTCAGGTGTCCTTTCCGACAGTTACGAGACCGCAGCCATCCGCTATGCGCCCAACGGGACCATAAACAGATTCGACCCGTCTTCCCGTACCGAAAGCAGAATCGACCACGTCTTCGTGAGCCCCGGAATCCGCGTCGTTTCATACGGCGTGATGACCGAGACCTGGCGTTCGCCCGGCGAGGACAGCTGGACGACAACCACTTCCGGGGATTTCCCCGTCGAAGTCGGATTCTCCACCTGGACCGCCCGTACCCTTTCCGACCATTTCCCGGTAATCGTGAAGGTTCTGCTCTGACATAGATTCGCATCAGTATAGTCCCGGTCCCGAATCGGTCTTGAAGGCTTTTGAAGGCTTTTGAAGGCGGAAGCGAGATAATTGAAAAATATTACTATATTTGCAACCTACATTTAAAAAGGATACAATTTTATGAATCTTCGTAACATCAAGAAAGACATCGAATACGTGCTCGGCGCGTTCATCGATGACTGCACCCTGGTGGGAACCGTCAATCCCAATGTCGACGAGAATGACGTCGCAGGTCTCATCGAGGAGTCCGTGGACCTGTTCAACGGCCTCAAGGACCGCGTGAACGCCAAGGGGATGAAGAAGGCTGATTTCGCACAGGTGCGCAAAGACCTTCTCGTGAAAACCGACGAGCTTTATGAGAAGCTCAGCAAGCTTGTGAAGGAGTCCGTCGAAGGCCCCAAGCCGGCGAAGAAGGCCGCAAAGCCCACGGAAGAGAAGGCTGAGAAACCTGCAGCGAAGAAACCCGCCTCCAAGAAGACCGCCAAGGCTGCCGAGGAGAATGCGGAGAAACCCGCCGAGGAAAAAGCGGAGAAGAAGCCTGCAGCTAAAAAGCCCGCCGCCAAGAAGGCTGCTCCCAAGGCAGAGAAGCCCGCGGAGGAGAAGGCCGAAAAGCCTGCTGCCAAGAAGCCCGCTGCGAAGAAGACTGCCGCCAAGAAAGCGGAAGAATAGCATAACGACTGTCGGGAAGGCAGGGGCTTTTCCGACAGTTTTCTTTGGGGTATTAGCTCAGCTGGTAGAGCGCCAGGTTCGCAATCTGGAGGTCAGGAGTTCGATCCTCCTATGCTCCACGAAAAAGTCCGGTTTACGCCGGACTTTTTCTGTGGAGCGATGCTCCTTTCATTGAATGAGGGGGCGTTCCCCCTCAAACTTCCCCCGGTCGCTCCGCTCCGAATCTTTCCCTGTCCGGTTTACGCCGGACTTTTTCTGTGACAGTACCTCCACCCTTGATCGAGATAATGTGGGAGATGTCCCAAAAACAAGGACATCTCCCGCAAAATAGGCCGTTTTTGCGGGTACTCTGCAATTATTTGGGACATCTCCCGCACTGGAAAGGAAAAGAGGGTGAGTTTGACTTGACAATACTGGATATTGATTCTATATTTGTAACTGAAAATGGGAGGAACTGCAATAGCCCTATGAACCACAGGATCCTTTCAGGAAGCGCGTTGAAGTTGATAGCCATGGTGTCCATGGTCGTCGACCACTCGGCTCTTTTTCTGCTGAAGAACCAGCTGGTGCTTTCGCAGTCCCTGTTCAGTTGGCACGGCAGGGAGATCACTTGGTATTATCTGATGCGATGCTTCGGGCGGCTCGCCTTCCCCATCTTCGCCTTCCTCATCGTGGAAGGTTTCATTCACACCCACGACCGGCTCAAGTACGGGCGGAACCTCTTGATATTCGCATTGATATCCGAGATTCCCTGGGCTCTGCTGCATAACGGATTCCACATTTTCGGGCACAATGTCATCTTCACCCTGTTGTGGGGCTTCCTTGGTCTGTGCGCTGTTGACCGTTTCCGTGATGACTGGCGCAGGATTGGTTTAATCCTGATAGCGATGCTGGGTGTCGCGTTCGTTTTCCGGGCAGACTACAGCGGTCCGGGATTCGCCCTGATAATTCTTCTTTACGTATTGCGCCGTCATCTGGCGCTTCAGGCGCTGGTGGGGTGCTGCATCCTGCCAATGAAATGGGTGGCCGGCCTGGCCTTCATTCCAATCGGAATGTACAATGGAGAGCGCGGCTTCATCCGGGGACAGGTCGGAAAATATCTTTTCTATATTTTCTACCCCGCCCATCTGCTCTTACTCTATTTCCTGCAGGGAAATCTCTAATCCTTTACTGGACGGATCGAGCACGCGTAATGGCGGTCGTTGTACATTACGCGGTGGTAGCCGGTATAATTGAAGAACATACCTCTGCTTACCTCTCCGAGGCTGTCAGTGGTCGATGACCAATAGTCACCGTAAAAACCGGCAAAGGCCGGAAGGAACAGGAATCCCGTGTCGGACCTGACGACCATTCCGGTCTGTCCGTGCACCGAAAGCCAGGTCCAGGTGTTGGTGTCCTCGATGTCCCAGAAGCGCTGCTTTGACGGCAGAGTGATTCCCTGCGCGACAGCCTCTTCGTAACTGTGTATTACTCCCGGATCTTCCGGTTTGGTGCTGCCGAGGTTACAGGTGAACCAGGTCCCGCGGTATTTCCCGTCTTTCACCATCCTGACACTGACCCCTTCTCCTACTTTCTGCCACTGTCCGGCGGGTGGGAAAATCACTAGAGGGTTGCCTGGAAGATCTTTCCCGAGGATGAACCAGTCCGCCCGGCTCCCGTCGGACACCTTCGTCTTGGCGAAGTAATAGCCCCCGTAGGGATAGTCTCCGGTCAGCCTGCCGCTGAAAACGCAGCCGCCCTTGCAAGCGTAACCGGGCATATCATCCCCGGCCTTCCTGTCAGAGGTTTCGTTAATGGTCCCGTCGGCCGCGACAGATTCAAGCCCCGTCGGGATCACGGCGTCGCTGCCAAGGACGTATTCCCCGTCGCGGACCCCCGCCTCCTGTACGAAGAAAATCTTGTAACCATCCGTAATGGCCATATCGAATGTCCCTGAGAGAATATTGTCGGAGACAGAGTAATCCTTTGTGGCGGTCAGGTAATATGAATGACCGGAATTGCCGAGAGAGAAACTGCCGTTGTCTCCGACTGAAACGGTAACGTCCTTGCCAGTAAAAGGCAGATAAATGGCGCGCATCGTGCCGCCGTCGCCGTTCTGAAGCCCGGTCGCACCCTCATCATTCCCGTTCATTTCCCTGGTCTTCCAGGAGTTGCCGTCATATTCCATCTTCAGATATCCGGGAGCGGCGACACCGGAAAGGAAAACCAGGATGACGTCCCCGGTCTCCCAGCCGCACTTGAAAGCTTCTTTGTCGCTAGGGTAATTGGCGGTCAAATCGAAGGTCAAAGCGTTGTTTTCCGTTGTCAGGGCATCTCTGTCGAAGGAAGTCAGGGCTGTGGCTGCCGTAAGGACTGCGATGAGGAATTTTTTCATAACCGGGTTAAATGACATACACAAAGATAAAAAAAATCAACCACCGGTGAAAGTGGTTGATTCCTTGTGGTGAGGCTTAGCAGATTTGAACTGCTGACCTCTTGCCTGTCAAGCAAGCGCTCTGAACCAGCTGAGCTAAAGCCTCGAATTGGGACTGCAAATATACACTTTTTTTGGATAATCCTATACTCCGGGGAAAAAATCAGTTTTCGGCGTCGTCTTCCGGGAGGACGATCTGCTTGTACTGCTTCTTGCGTTTGTTCCAGCGCTCCCTGGCGTATTGCTGCATGTCGGTGATGGTGTCGTTCTCGTCGATAATCTCCATTCCGAGAATCGTTTCCATGATGTCTTCCAGCGTGATGATGCCTTGGAAGCACCCATAGTCATCGATGATCAGGGCGATCTGGTCCTTCGTCTTGAGGAGACTTTCCCAAATGTCGCCCACCGAGGTCTCCTCGTGGAAGGCGGCAATCTTGCGCTTGATGCTCCTCAACCTCATATCGAACTTATCTTCGGCCAGGTTCTCCAGGACGTCGTAGCGCAGAACGTAGCCGGTGATGAACTCGGGAGAATCGGAATATACGGGTATGCGGGAGTTATGGGAGAGTTCTTCCTGACGGTAGAACTGCTTCAGAGTCATGTTCTCCGAGGCGATTGCCGCAACTACCCGGGGAGTCATCACGTCGTAGGCCTTGATGCCGTCGAGACGGATGATATTCTGGATGATCTTGTTCTCGTTGTTGTCGAGGACTCCCTCCTCTTCACCTATGTTGGCCATCGCGGACACCTCTTCGCGGGAAATCGTAGTGTCGGGTTCCTCGTCGGAGATGGTGTTGTGGAGTTTCTCGATGAGCCATACGATCGGGAAGAGAATCCAGACCAGGAATTTCATTATCCTGGCGAGCCAGAGGAGGTCTTTCCAATGGGAGGTACCGATGCTCTTCGGGACGATTTCCGAGAAAACGAGAATGAGGATGGTCATCACGGCGCTGATGATTCCGAACCAGTGGTCTCCGGTGAGGAGGGTGGCCTGGTGGCCTACGGCCGCGGCGCCGAGGGTGTTTGCGATGGTGTTGAGGGAGAGGATGGCGCTGAGCGGACGGTCGGGGTCCTGTTTCATCTTTGAAAACAGAGCGGCGTTCCTGTCACCCTCGTCTTCTTTCATCGAGATGTAGGAGATGGGGGTGGACAGCAGTACCGATTCCAACAGGGAGCAAAGGAAGGAAATCCCCATCGTAATCAGTAGATATGTCAGAAGAAGAACCATCATGATTAAATAACTTGCAAATATACTGATTATTCGGCAAACTTGAAACCGTCGGTTTGCATTATGTGGGGAGGCTTCAATCCTCCCTATAGCAGTTTTTCCTTTAGGAAAATGGTATAATTATGTAGATTTTGCCTATATTTGAAAACTATGCTGTTTTCAGTATTATCCGCGTCCATTTTCACAGACGGCACGATGCTGGTGCTGTCGTTGCTTGTGTTCATTGCCCTGATGATGACTAAGGTGGGACACAGGTTCGGGATACCGACCCTGTTGCTATTCCTGCTGGTGGGAATGATGGCCGGGAATGACATCATAGGCCTCAAGTTTGACAATTACGAATCTGCGGAGATAATCGGCGAGCTTGCGATGTGCGTCATCATCCTTTCCGGCGCCCTGGAAACGGATATGAAGAAGGTCCGGCCCGTGATGAAACAGGGAATCCTCCTTTCCACCGTAGGAGTCCTGGTCACGGTCGCCCTCACCGCGTTCTTCCTGTTCCTGACATTTGGGAGGAACGGTTCCTCACCGGTGTCGGTTGCCCTTGCCAAAAGCGTGCTCGTCGCTTCCGTCATGGCCTCCACCGATTCCGCTTCAGTCTTTTCCCTTCTGCGTAGCAAGAGGCTCCGCCTGAAGGAGAATATCGGGTCCGTGCTGGAGATGGAATCCGGCAGTAACGACCCCCTGGCCCATCTGCTCACCATCATCATGGTGGGGGTGGTGGCCGCCCTTCAGGGGGCTTCTTCCGGGCCTGTAAAGTCTGGCTCCCTGATAGCGTCGGCCGCCTTCGAGTTAGTGATGAAGATAATTATCGGTGCCGCCATCGGCTATGCGGTAGGAAAGGGATCGACGTTGATATTCAAGAAGATCCGCCTCGGCGGCAGTCCTCTCTACGCTATCCTGATCCTCACGATGGGCTTTTTCTCATACGGCCTGTCGTCCATGCTCTGGGGCAGCGGCCTCCTGGCAATTTACGTGACGGGCTTGATTATCGGGAACGACGTAAACATGCCTTTCAGGAAGGACGTCCAGAAAGTGATGGACGGAATCACCTGGCTCGCCCAGCTCCTGATGTTCCTTATGCTGGGCCTGCTGGCCAGTCCGGGACGTTTACCCTCCGTTTCGGTGTCTGCCATCTGCGTGGCCCTGTTCATGATGTTCGTGGCCAGGCCGATTAGTGTCTTCATTTGCCTCTCCCGTGTCAAGTCTTTGTCTTTCAGGGGTAAACTCTTCGTGTCTTGGGTAGGGCTGAAGGGGGCCGGTCCGATAATGTTCGCCGTGGCTCCTGTGGCCGCCGGACTTGCCAACGCAACCAGGATATTCGACATAGTGTTCGTAGTCACCCTCCTGTCTCTCATCATCCAAGGGATGACCCTTGCTCCTGTGGCAAAACTCCTAAAGGTAAGTCTCGACGAGGCTCCCCCCGTTGACACACTCGGAATCGACATTCCCGAAGAACTCGGAGACATCACGAACTACACCCTGAAAGAGTCGGACCTCAAGAGGGGGAACACCCTCCGTGACCTGCACCTGCCTCACGGCACCAGGGTGATAATGTTGAAAAGAGGCGAGTATTACCTCGCTCCCCACGGCAGCCTGGCCCTCAAACCAGGCGACATGATGGTAATCCTCGTGTCTGAGCACACGGAAGATAACATACCCGAAGAACTCCTTTGACCTTTTTGAAATGAGGAACGCTCACATCGATACTTCTCTTCTGGACAGGGCCATCTGCTTCGCTGTTTCCGCCCACCGTAACACCGAGCGCCGGGGAAAGGGCTATCCTTACATAGTGCATCCCCTCGAGGTCGTGTCCATCGTCGCCACGATGACTTCCGACCAGGAACTCCTGGCTGCGGCGGCCCTGCACGATACGGTGGAGGATACTGACATTTCAATCGAGGATATCCGCAAGGAGTTCGGCCACAGGATAGCCGACCTCGTGGAAGTGGAGACGGATTCGTTCATCGATGGGGTCGCCGATGAGGATAGCTGGCATGAGAGGAAAAGGGGAGCTATAGAAAGGATCGCCGCTTCTTCCAGGGATGCCCAGATGGTGGCCCTGGGCGACAAACTCTCGAATGCGAGGATTATTTACAGGGATTACATCGAAATGGGGGATGAGGTATGGAACCTGTTCCACGTCAAGGACAAGGCTTCCCATAGATGGCATTACGAGGGCCTTGCCGCAGCCCTGGAACCCCTTTCGGATACCTTTGCCTACAAGGAGTTCGTTCAACTGGTAAAAGCAATTTTCGGCTGATATGGAACCGTTGAGGATAGACCTGTCGGAATACGTCCATTCGGGAGAAGGAGCCAACGGAGAGAGCTTCTTCCACCGGAGCGACCCTTCCATAATGTTGAAGCTTTATAACGAGACGGCCCCAAGGGAGATTATCATCAACGAACTGGAACTCTCCCACAAGGTTTTCGAAGCCGGTATTCCCACCCCCCGTCCCGGCGACCTCGTCACAGACGGGACACGCCTGGGCATCCGCTTCCAGCGCATTCCCGGTAAGATTTCCTTCTCGAGGGCCGTGGGCGACCATCCGGAAAAGGTGGAGGAATATGCCCGAAGGTTCGCCGCCCTCTGCAGGAGGTTTCACTCCATCCATCTGGGAAAGGGTCGGTTCGAGAACGTGAAGGACGTGGACAGGAGGCTTCTTTCCGATAATCCTTTCTTCTCGACAGAGGAAAAGGAGAAGATAGCGGCCTTCATCGATTCCGCCCCGGACGGTGACGCCCCCTGCCACGGCGACCTCCAGTTCAGCAATGCCGTGATGGACTCCGGGGGGAACGAGTATTTCATCGACCTCGGGGACTTCTGCTGCGGTCATCCGTATTTCGATCTTGGGATGGTGGAGATCTGTTGTCTTCACAGCAGCGAAGAGTTTATCCTGGAAACTTTCCATATGGGGAAGGGCACCTCCGCCGAATTCTGGAAATATTTCGTAAAGGGATACTTCGGGGACGACGCCTCCCTTGATGAGATTACCCGCCTGCTCAGACCTTACGCAGGACTTAAGACCCTTATTATTGAACGCAACTCCGGGGTAGCCTTCCCCGAATTCCATAAATTGCTCGACGATATTTTGAAATGAAAGAACTCTGGGGAAAAAGAAAGGCTTCAGCGAGGGGGCTCGGAATAATCTTCCTTGCCGCCGCCCTTTTGGAAACGATCTCAGCCGTCCAGTTCTTCTATTCCAAGAAGAGTATTCAGGACGAAGCCAGGAATATGGCCACCATACGTCTGGAGAACGCCAACAGGTTGGTCGAATCTAGCATGTCGGCCATGGAAACGGCCGTGAACAATGTATCCCATTTCGTTACCGGCAGTCTCGAGCGTCCGTCCGACATGATCGGCATCACGAAGGACCTGATGGAGATAAACCCCATCGTGAAGGAAACGGGGATCCTGTTCGTCCGCGGATACTATGGCAGGCAGGGAGTTCCTTTCCATCCCCACACGCACAGGGAGAAAGACGGGAAACTGGTATCCCTTGACCTTGGGGCGGAGGATTTCGACTTTTCCAAGAGACATTGGTTCATCAATGCCGTCGAAATGGGGGAAAGCGGCTGGACGGATCCTTACATCTCCCACACCGACGGAGAGATGATATGCACGTATTCAATTCCCATCAGGGACAGTTCCGGGGTGATAGTGGCGGCGTTTTATGCCGATCTGTCCATGGAGAGGTTGAGGAGACTCGTGGAGGAAGGGGCGGCCGCTTAC
Source organism: Bacteroidales bacterium (assembly GCA_017427885.1). GTDB lineage: Bacteria > Bacteroidota > Bacteroidia > Bacteroidales > UBA932 > Cryptobacteroides. The sequence goes on along the minus strand of JAFRRW010000011.1, from coordinate 272,194 downwards.
GGCAATTCATTCAGTTTCATTCTGAACAAATTCGGGAAACCTATCGTTCAGACCCGCGGGGACTCCGTGCCGCAGGAAATGGAGAGCGTGTTCGGAGATATGGTCTCACAGAAAAAGGGAGAGAGCCGGGTCTCATACAGGGACACCTCCAGCATGGCTTTCTACGCCCCCATCGGAGAACACGGCTGGTCGATGGCCATCGTATGTCCGGAAAAGGACATGTTCGACAATCTCAACCGGCTTACCACCCTTCTTTCCTTGCTGGGACTGCTGGGTTTGTTCCTGCTGGGATTCATTATGTACCGTTTCGCTAAGGGATACAGCAAACTGAGGGATGTGGAAAGGAGCAGGGAGAAGATAGAGAACGAGCTCTATATAGCCCACGAAATCCAGATGGGAATGGTCCCCAAGACCTTCCCTCCCTTCCCTGACAGGGACGACATCGACCTGTACGCATCCCTTACGGCAGCCAAGGAGGTGGGAGGAGACCTTTACGACTATTTCATTTCCAAGAACAAGCTTTGGTTCTGCATCGGCGACGTAAGCGGAAAGGGCGTTCCTTCCTCCCTCGTGATGTCCGTCACCAGGAGTCTCTTCAGGGCCGAGGCAATGCACGAAAGCGGACCCGCCGGGGTGATGAGGTCGATCAACGAGACCTTCTCCGACATGAACGAGCAGAATATGTTCGTCACGATGTTCATAGGGGAACTTGACCTCAGGACCGGGAAGTTGGATTTCTGCAATGCGGGCCACAATCCTCCGGTCATAATCGGGAAGGAGGGACCCAGGATGCTCCGTATGGAGACCAATCTTCCTCTCGGTCTCATCGCTGGATATGATTTCAAGGCAGAAAAGACTGAGATGCCTTCTCTCGGCGGTACTATCTTCCTCTATACCGACGGACTTACCGAAGCCGAGGATATAGACAAGAACCTTTTCGGGGAGGAAAGGATGATTGAAGTCCTCAGGAAAGAAGGTTCTCCGAAGGAGATCATCACGAACATGCACGAAGCCGTCGACTCCTTCACTACGGGAGCCAAGCAGAGCGACGACCTCACGATGCTTGCCATCACTTATAAGGGAGGACGGAGTTTCCAGCTGGAGATGAAGAACGACATCAACGAACTGGAAGCCATCCCTGACAAGATAGACAGCCTGGGATTGGATTCGAAGACGGCGATGGACCTGAATCTCGCCCTGGAGGAGGCGGCTACGAATTCAGTGATGTACGCCTACGACGCCCCCGAGGAGGGGCCTGTGTCAATCTCCGTTTCCGTCAAGGACGGGATTGCGACGATGGTGATCAAAGACAACGGAAAGCCTTTCGACCCGACGCTCAGGGAGGATCCGGACCTCGACGTCCCCGGGGAGGAACGTCCTATCGGCGGTCTTGGTATCTTCCTTGTAAAGAAACTTATGGATAACGTGGTGTATGAGAGGAAGGACGGAAAGAACATCCTTACAATGACGAAAAAGATTCAATAGAATATGGAAGCACAATTTGACAAACAAGGCAGCAGCCTCTCCATCAAGGTGACGGGAAGGCTCGACACCCTCGCCTCGAGGGATTTCATGACCCAGGTGACAGAACAGCTTGACAACGGAATCAGGGATGTGACCATCGACTGCTCCGGTCTCGAGTACATAAGTTCTTCCGGCCTCAGGGTGCTTATGACGATCTACAAGAGGACGACCCCCATCGGCGGAACCCTGACACTGAAGGATCTGACTTCCCAGGTCGGCGAGGTCCTCAACATCACCGGAATGGCCACCCTGTTCAATATCGAGTAGGATATCATGGATGTCAAGGAATACGGCCTGGACCTCCACTGTACGATGATCCTGGAGGAATACCGTGAACTCCTCCCCGTCTTCAACAAGATGAAGGAGGTGGTCCTCGGGGAACTCAGGTCATTGATATCCAGGGCCGGACTGTATGTGTCCGGTTCCGAGGCGAGGGTGAAGGAAGAGGCCTCCCTTGCGGGGAAACTCGAGCTCAAGGGGTCGAAGTACCGTACGATCAGCGACCTTACCGACATCGTGGGCGCCCGTGTCATCACCTTCTATTCGGAGGAGGTGGACAAGATCGCCTCCCTGGTGGAAGGCGTTTTCGACGTGGACTGGAACGAGTCCGTGGACAAGAGGAAGCAGCATAACCTCGACAGTTTTGGCTATGATTCCCTCCACTATATCTGCCGTATCCCTGAGTCGCTGTACAAGGATCCCTCGATGCCGGAACTGAACGAACTGCGTTTCGAGATCCAGATGCGCACGGCCCTTCAGCACGTCTGGGCCACCATCAACCACGACACCGGCTACAAGTCTGGCGTAGAAGTCCCCAAGGAGTATCTCCGGAATCTCAACCGCCTCGCCGGGATGCTGGAACTTGCCGACGAGCAGTTCAGTTCCATCCGTTCGTCCATCAACGACTACAGGCGCAAGATCAACAGTCTTGTGGAGAACGGCAAGTTCGAAGAGGTCGAGCTGGACGGAGACACCTTCCGTAGATATCTCGAAATGGATCCGTTCGGCTCGCTGACAAGGAAGATAGCCCTCATAAACCAGGCAGAGATACAGAAGGCTTCGTCCATGCCGTATCTGAAGGTGATGAAGGGGCTGGGTTTCCAGACCCTCGCCGACGTTGAAAGGCTCAAGAAGGAATATGAGGAGGATGCCTATCAGCTTGCGCTGAGCCAGCTCGGCGGGACCGACATAGACATCATCGCTTCTTCCGTAGCCATCCACGACCTTCTCACAGTCTATATCCTTTGCAACGGAGGAGGAGAGAAGGGCCTTGAGATGCTGTACACGGAAGTGGGCGGCGCTTCCCCTTATAATGCCGTACGGGCACACCAGGTCTTCGAGAAGGCCTCGACCCTCCATTTTATGTCCAAACAAAAAAGCAATCAATAATCATTCGAACACATATGGAAAGAAGAGAATTTCTGAAAAGGGCTGGTTTCGCCGTCGCCGCCGGTATAACGATGGGCGGCAAGGGAATGAGCGCCGCCAGTTATAAAAGGATAATCGGGGCCAACGACCGTGTCAATGTCGGTGTCATTGGTTTTTCGGACAGGTTCAGGAGCTCCCTGCTTCCGTCCTTCAAGGCCCACGCGGACAAGCTGAATTTCGACATCGTCGGGGTTTCCGACCTTTGGAGTCTTCGTCGTGCCGAGGGCAAGGCAAAGATGGAGGACATTTTTGGGCATAAGATCAAGACCTGGCTGAACAACGACCAGCTTTACGAAGACAATGACATAGACGCCGTGATCATTTCCACGGCCGATTTCCAGCACGCCCTCCACGTGGCCGAAGCTGCCGAAAACGGCAAGGACGCCTATGTTGAGAAACCCTTCGCCGAGTCCATGGCCGACGCCCGCAAGGCCAAGGAAGCCATTGAAAAGGCCGGGACCATCGTGCAGGTGGGTTCCCAGCGCAGGAGCGCCCCCAACTACCACGCGGCCAACGATTTCATCCGTTCCGGAAAGTTCGGTGACATCGTTATGGTGGAGATGACCTGGAACGTCAACCAGCCCGGCCGCTGGCGCCGCCCGAAGGAGGTCTCCCTTCTCCAGGAAGAGGATATTGACTGGAAGCGCTACCTGATGAACCGTCCCTGGGAGGATTTCGATCCCCGCAAATATCTGGAATTCCGTCTTTTCTGGCCCTATTCCTCAGGCATCCCCGGACAGTGGATGGCCCACCAGATCGATACGGTCCACTGGTTCACCGGTTTCAATTATCCCCGCAGCGTAGCCGCCAACGGAGGCATATATCTCTGGAAGGACGGCCGCACCAACTACGACACGATGACCGCAGTGCTTGACTACGGTCCCGCCGACATGCCCGGAAAGGGATTCCAGGTGGTTTATTCTTCCCGCTTCACCAACGGAGCCGGGGGTACCAAGGAAATCTACTATTCCAATGGCGGAGAACTTAATCTCGACACCAACCAGGTGACTTCCAACGGTTATCTCACGGCCAGGGAAGCGGCTGCCATGGGAATGAAGGAGAACAAACTGGAGTCCTTCTCCCTCGCTGACAACGTCAAGATCAACACCGACGCCAACACCGGCGGCGATCCGATGACCAACCTCCATATGCTCAACTGGATGGAGTGCGTCCGCAGCCGCAGGCAGCCCAACGCCAACTATATGGCCGGATACAACCATTCCATCGCCTGCATAATGGTGACGGCGGCCCTCCGCACCCACGAATTCACCGTCTTCGATCCCGTCGCCCAGGAAGTGATGGCCGGAGGAAAGGTGTTCAGGTATTAAAAGCGAAACGACATGAAGAAACTGCTTTATGTCCTTCCGCTGCTGGCCGTCTTTGCCGGCTGCTGCAGGGATGCCAGGGTCTCCTTAGTCCGCGATGACGCGGTCGGAAAGGTGGACGTGAACGTCGGAGGAACCCTTTTCACCAGTTACATCCATCCCGATGACGTGGCCAAGCCTGTCCTCTGGCCTGTTTTCACCGCCTCCGGAAAGGATATAACCAGAGGCTATCCCCGGGCGCCCAGGCCCTTCGAGAGCATTGACCATCCCCACCACGTGGGACTCTGGTTCAATTTCGGAGACGTCAACGGGCTGGATTTCTGGAACAATTCCTTCGCCATACCCCAGGAACAGAAGAAGAACTACGGTTCCATCATTTTTGACAGGATAGTGTCGGCGAAGGGAAACCGGCTCGTCACCCTTTCAAACTGGGTTGACAACGACGGCAAGGTCCTTCTCATCGAAGAAACCACCTTCATATTTGGAGGTAAAGGTTCGGAAAGGTCGGTGATACGTTCCGCAAAACTCACCGCTGTGGACACCGTGGTGATGAGCGAGAGCAAGGAGGGCATCCTGGGACTTCGCGTGGACAGGGCCTTCCAGAAGCCTTCCAACAATCCCGAAAGGTACACTGACGCCAAAGGGAACGTTACGGAAGTGGCGGTTGTCAACAATGAAGGGATCAACGGCGAATATGTCAACAGTCTCGGAGACAGGGGGGACGACGTATGGTCGAAGAGGGCCGAGTGGACGATGCTCAACGGCACGAAGGAAGGGGATGACATATCCATCCTCATCATAGATTCCAAGGACAATCCCAACTTCCCGGCCTGGTCCCACGCCCGCGGCTACGGCCTTTTCGCCGTGAACAGCCTTGGCGGAAGGCCCTTCGACAGCACTCTTCCCGAGCCCGTGAAACTCACGTTGGATCCTTCCGAGACGGTGACGTTCACTTACAAGGTCATCGTCAAGGACGGAGGTTTCCTAACTGAGGAGGAGGCTGAGGCCCGTGCCAGGGAATTCAACCGGTAAAGTCGGTTTTTATTCCGCTTTTGCTATATTTGCGGTGCGATTCCACTTTGGAATCAAGTGTAGCAGGTACCACTTAAAAAACTGATCATGAAAGCAAAAGCGCGATTTTCCGCGACATTCCTCTTTATGACCGTGTTGTTCACGGTCTGTCTCATCACGAGCAATCTCCTGGCAACTAAGATCTTCGCCATAGGGACGAAGATCTCTTTGCCGTGCGCCGTCCTGGTGTTTCCGCTTTCGTACATCCTCAATGACTGTTTCACTGAGGTTTACGGCTACCGTAAGGCAAGGCTGGTAATCTGGGTGGCGTTCGCCATGAACCTTCTGGTCGTGGCGTTCGGTCTGTTATCCGTCGCCCTTCCCGCAGCCTCTTTCTGGCAGGGCGGCGACCATTTCAACTTCGTCTTCGGCATGGCCCCGAGGGTGGTGGTTGCCTCCCTCCTGGCCTTCCTGGCGGGAAGCACCCTCAATTCCCTGGTCCTCAGCAAGATGAAACTTGCATCCGGGGGCAGGAACTTCGGATGGAGGGCCATCGTTTCCTCCTTTGCCGGAGAGTTCTGCGATTCCCTTATCTTCATGCCCATCGCCTTCTGGGGCACTCCCGTGAAGACCCTTGCAGTGATGATGCTGGTCCAGGTGAGTTTCAAGGTGCTCTACGAAATGGTCATCCTGCCGGTTACCGGAGCGGTGGTCAGGAAATTGAAGGCCGTCGAAGGCGAGGATGCCTTTGATGACGGCATATCGTATAACCCTTTCAGAATTAATGATATTTAGAAATATGGAGAGGAAAGACGAGGGACTGAAAGCCCTGGGCAACTTCACTAAATACAGTATGGACTACGACCCGGGAGTCCTTGAGACATTCGAGAACAAGTTTCCGGAAAAAGACTATTGGGTGCGGTTCAACTGCCCCGAATTCACCACCCTCTGCCCCATTACGGGACAGCCGGATTTCGGTGAGATCCTCATCAACTACATACCCGACAGGAGGATGGTGGAGAGTAAGAGCCTCAAGCTCTACCTTTTCTCCTTCCGCAACCACGGGGGGTTCCACGAAGACTGCGTGAACACCATAATGAGGGACCTGATCAAATTGATGGATCCCAAATACATCGAGGTCACCGGTTTCTTCAAACCCCGCGGAGGCATCAGCATCTTCCCCTATGCCAACTACGGCCGTCCCGGAACGAAGTACGAACAACTGGCGGCCAGCAGGTTTGCCACCCACGAATAGGAGTCGCTATGAAAAAGGCAGTCTTTTCAGTCATCGCCATTCTGGCCCTGGCCGTCTCGGCCGGAGCCCAGGACGACTGGAAAAACTGCGATGAGATGGCAATAGCCCCATACATGATTCCCGATGTACTCGCGAAGGACGACGGCTCTCCGGTTACAAGTGTGAGGCAATGGGAAAAGAGGCGCCGGGACATCCTGGAGGCCTATCAGAAAGAGATGTACGGCCATATGCCGGCACGTCCCGCGGGCTTGCATTTCGAGGTGGGGAACGTGGATGAATCGGCCCTTGGCGGAAAAGCCACCCGCAAGGAAGTGAAAGTGTTCCTTTCCGCCGACGGGAGCGTTTCATTCACGATGCTGTTGTATGTTCCGAATGAAAGGAGGGGGCCGGTGCCGGCCTTCCTGGGCCTTAACTTCCAGGGGAATCATACTGTTTGTGACGACCCGGGAATCTCGTTGTATGATACCCTGAACCTGGTCACCAGATTCGGGGCGCCGAAGGCAAGGGGGGCGCAGTCTTACCGTTGGCCTGTGGAGATGATAGTGGATTCCGGGTATGCCCTGGCCACAGTTTATTATGAAGAGATCGCCCCTGACTATGAGGAATCGGGCCACTATACGGACGAGGGCCCGGGGACGGCCTGCATCTGGGCCTGGGGCCTGAGTCGCGCGATGGATTATCTTGTGAAAGATCCGGACCTTGACAAGGGAAGGATCGCCGTCATAGGCCATTCCCGCCTTGGCAAGACGGCCCTTTGGGCCGCCGCGATGGACAGGCGCTTCGCGATGGCAGTGTCCAGCTGCTCTGGCTGCTGCGGGGCCGCGCTGTTCCGCAGGAGGATAGGTGAGGTCATATCCGTCGTCCACTGGTTCTCTCCGGCTTTTTTCAAATATGTCGGCCGGGAGGAATACCTTCCTTTCGACCAGCATTTCCTGATTGCTTCCATCGCTCCCAGGCCGGTGTATATCACCGATGCCACGGAAGACGTCCAGGCCGACCCTCACGGAGAATTCCTTTCCTGCAGACTTGCATCTCCCGTCTATTCATTATATGGTAAAAAGGGCCTTGTGACCGATCCTGTGCTTACTGAGCCGTTGCCTGAAGGTTACGTTCCGGTGAGCGGTTATAGGATGTTCGATACATACAGTACCGCCAAGGGCCCTGCGCGGGACGGAGGGAACGCGGTTTCCGATGCCATCCTGCTCAAAGGTTTCCCCCGGGCCGACACCCCTCTCCAGGACGGATACATCGGCTATCACATGCGTACCGGAGTCCACGACATCACGTCTTGGGACTGGGAGCAGATAATCTCTTTTGCGAATAGAAGATTGAAATGATATGAACAAGTTGCTGATTTCATCCATCGCCGTCCTCGTCCTTGCATTCTCCGCATCGGCGCAGGAGTCCAAGCCTGTCAGGAATTACGGACTGGAGGCTGATTACGATGAAATGACCATACCTCCCTATGTCATCCCGGATGTGCTGGAGATGACTGACGGCACTCAGGTAACGAACGTGGGCCAGTGGGAGAAAAGGCGCGCCGAAATATTGGATATGCTCCAGAAAGAGATGTACGGATATATGCCGGAGCATCCGAAGGACCTGCATTTCAAGGTAGGGAATGTGGATGAGGCAGCCATCGGCGGTAAAGCCACCCGCAAGGAAGTGAAAGTGTTCATGAATGCCGACGAGAGCATATCCTTCACGATGCTGATGTATGTTCCTAATGGGAGAAAGAGTCCCGTTCCGGCCTTCCTGGGTTTGAATTTCTGCGGCAACCACACCATATGCGACGATCCCGGAATCTCGATATATGACACCTTGAAGGTCGTCACCCGTTTCGGCGACCCCCACGAAAGGGGCTATGTATCTTCAAGATGGCCCGTGGATATGATAATGGATTCGGGATATGCCCTCGCAACCATATTCTATGAGGAGATGACACCCGATGTGCCTGATCACGCTACCGACGGCATCCATCCCTTCGGGGAAGACTGGGGAACCATCTGCGCCTGGGCTTGGGGCCTTAGCTGTGCGATGGACTATCTCGTGACCGATCCGGCCCTTGATCCGGGAAAGATTGCCGTCATAGGTCATTCCCGTCTCGGCAAGACGTCCCTTTGGGCTGCTGCGATGGACAAACGCTTCGCGATGGCCATTTCCAGTTGTTCGGGTTGCTGCGGAGCGGCCTTCTCCCGCCGTATGATGGGAGAGACCCTGGCCGCCATCCGTGACGTCATCCCTCATTGGTTTACTCCTGGTTTCTGCAAATACGGTGACAACGAGGAAGCCCTTCCTTTCGACCAGCATTTCCTTATCGCCGCCATTGCTCCCAGGCCTGTTTACATCGGCAGCGCCACCCAGGATATCTGGGCTGACCCCCACGGAGAGTTCCTGTCCGGCAGGATGGCTTCTCCGGTATTCGCACTTTACGGGGAGAAGGGCCTGGTGACCGATCCCGTCAGGACCGAACCCGTGCCGGCCGGTTACGTTCCCGTCAGCGGTTACGTCACTGATGAGGACAATGAAGGGACGACGAACGGCCCCGCCAGGGACGGAGGCAACGTCATTTCGGACGCCATCCTCCTTAAGGGTTACCCCAAGGCCGATACGCCCTTGCAGGACGGCTTAGTCGGCTACCACGTCCGTTCCGGATTCCACGACATAACATATTGGGATTGGCAGCAGTATATAGCTTTTGCCGACAAAAGGATGAAATAGAAGATTGCAGTATGATTCAGAAGGTAATACTCCCGGTTTTCCTGGCTTTCGCCCTTTCCGTCTGCGTCAGGGCGCAGGAACCCGAACCGGTCAATTACGGCGCCATCGCCACCTATGACGAAACCGCCATCCCCCGCTATTCCATTCCGGATTTCCTCGTTTCCGGTGACGGGACTCCCATAACGACCGTAAAGCAATGGGAAGAAAGGCGTGCGGATATCCTGGAGATGCTCCAGAAGGAGATGTACGGCCATATGCCGGAGCATCCTAAGGACCTGCATTTCAAAGTTGGCAACGAGGACTCCGGGGCGATAGGCGGGAAGGCCACCAGGAAGGAGGTGACGGTCTTCCTGAATGCTGACGAGAGCCAATCCTTCACTATGTTGATGTACGTTCCCAATGGTAAGACCGGTCCCGTTCCGGCTTTCCTCGGCCTTAATTTCCAGGGGAACCATACCATCAACGACGATCCGGGAATCACAGTCTTTGACCCGGAGAAGATTGATACCACCCGTTTCATCGGCATACCCGAGAGGGGAGCCGCATCGTCGAGGTGGCCGGTGGAGAGGCTGATGGATGCCGGCTATGCCCTGGCTACGGTTTTCTACGAGGAGATGACCCCCGACATCCCAGGACATCCTGCCAGCGGCATCCTTCCATTTGGGAAAGACTGGGGTAACATCTGCGCCTGGGCCTGGGGACTGAGCTGTGCGATGGACTATCTCGTGACCGATCCGGCCCTCGATCCTGGCAGGATTGCCGTTGTGGGCCATTCCCGTCTGGGCAAGACGTCCCTCTGGGCCGCCGCGATGGACAGGCGTTTCGCGATGGCGGTGTCCAGTTGCTCCGGCTGCTGCGGGGCCGCTTTTTCCCGCAGAAAGATAGGAGAGACGCTGGCCGCGGTCCGGCAGAACTTCCCCCAGTGGTTCACCCCTGAATTCGACAGGTATGCCGACGACGAGAACACCCTCCCCTTCGACCAGCATTTCCTCATAGCCCTGATTGCGCCGAGGCCCGTGTACATTTCCAGCGCCGCGGAAGACATCTGGGCCGATCCCCACGGGGAGTTCCTTTCCGGTAAACTGGCCTCTCCGGCCTTCGTATTGTATGGGGAGAAGGGACTCGTGACCGACCCGGACCTTGCAGAACCCGTTTCTGAAGGGTATAAGCGCGTGAGCGGATATGCCATTACGAACGAGTTCAACGGAGGTACGGTCAGCGGTCCGGCGCGAGACAGGGGAAATGTCATCTCCGATGCTCTCCTGTTCAAGGGCTTCCCCAAGGCCGACACCCCTCTCAAGGACGGCTTCGTCGGCTATCACGTCCGCACCGGTAAGCACGACATTACCGATTGGGACTGGGAGCAGTACATTTCCTTCGCCGACAGCAGGATGAAATGATCTGAATTATGAGATTCCTGTTCTATATCATCCCATTGCTGTGGCAGTGCGCCTGCGGTGCCCGGAACGGCAGTCCCGCCGCCGATTCTTCATTTGTCGCGACGGCGGAGGACAGGGCGGTTGCGGGAAGGGTGATGGCATCGCTGAAAAGCGGAGATATGGGGGAAATGACCGCGGAAGCCGCAAAGGCGATGCTAGGTGTCCCCTATGTCGGAGGTATATTAGACGAAGGTGAAGAAGAGGTGTTCAGGCTGCCGCTCGAGAAAACCGACTGCATCATATTCGTCGAGGCCTGCCTGAATCTCGCCAGGACGGTGAAGGAATGTGGGAATGATGCCGGTTTCGATGATTTTGCCGGGAACGTAAGGCGGATGAGGTACCGCGGCGGTGTCGTGGACGGCTATGCCAGCCGGGTCCATTACACCACGGAGTGGATCCGCCAGGGGGAGAGGATTGGAATATTGGATGATAAGACGACGGAAGCGGGAGGGAAGGTCTATAACCACCCTATATCATTCATGTCGTCACACTCCGGGTCCTATCCTCACATCAATGAAGACAACATTCAGGCAATCAGGGACGTGGAAGCGTCACTCAACAAGGACCCTATGACATATATCCCCTCTTCTGAGGTCGCCCGGGCAGAACGTTTCATCCGTGACGGCGACATCATCTGTTTTGTCTCGAAAGTCGAGGGACTGGATATTTCCCACGTGGGGATAGCCCTCCGTCACGACGGGGTCACCGGTTTCATCCACGCATCGACCACTGCAGGGAAGGTCGTCGTGGACGACCGCTCGGTTTCCGCCTATGTCCTGTCCCGCCCGAAATCAATTGCAGGCATCAAGATAGTCCGCCCGCTTTGACGGGTGTGACCGAACAAGAAGGCCGGCCCCGAAGAATAAGGAGCCGGCCTTGATTATTTTTTCCTGGAAGGAATTACCTGAGCTTGGTGTAGCCGTAGGAAGCGGTGTCGCCGAGTTCGATCTCGATCTTCATCAGACGGTTGTACTTGGCGATACGGTCGGTCCTGGAGAGGGAACCGGTCTTGATTTGGCCGCTGTTGGTGGCAACCGCGATGTCGGCAATGGTGGTGTCCTCGGTCTCGCCGGAGCGGTGACTGGTGACCGTGGTGTAGCCGTGGCGGTGGGCCATCTCGATGGCGTCGAGGGTCTCGGTGAGGGAACCGATCTGGTTCACCTTGATGAGGATGGAGTTGCCGGCGCCCATCTTGATGCCTTTCTCAAGATACTTGACGTTGGTCACGAAGAGGTCGTCGCCAACGAGCTGGCAGCGTCCGCCGATGGCGGCGGTGAGCTTCACCCAGCCTTCCCAGTCTTCCTCGCTGAGGCCGTCTTCGATTGAGTCGATGGGATACTTGGTGATGAGCTGCTCGAGATAGGCTATCTGCTCCTCGGAGGTGAGTTTCTTTCCGTTGGGATCCTTCTTCTTGCCGTCCTTGAGCTGCTTGTAGTCATAGTAGAAGGTGTCTCCTTCCTTGACGCAGAATTCGGAAGCGGCGCAGTCCATAGCGATGGTGACGTCCTTTCCGGGCTTGTAGCCGGCCTTCTTGATGGCTTCGATGATGCAGTCAAGGGCGTCGTCGATGCCGTTGAGGGAAGGAGCGAAACCGCCTTCGTCGCCGACTGCGGTGCTGAGGCCGCGGCCCTTGAGGACCTTCTGGAGGGCGTGGAAGACTTCGGCGCCGATTCGCACGGCTTCAGCCTCGTTCTCCGCGCCGACGGGACGGATCATGAACTCCTGGAAGGCGATGGGGGCATCGGAGTGGGCTCCGCCGTTGATGATGTTCATCATCGGGACGGGAAGGACGTGGCCGTTGGTGCCTCCGATGTATCTGTAAAGGGGAATGTCGAGGTAGTTCGCCGCGGCGTGGGCCACTGCCAGGGATACGCCGAGGATGGCGTTGGCGCCGAGGTTGCTCTTGGTGGGGGTGCCGTCAAGTTCGATCATGGTCTTGTCGATGGCTCTCTGGTCGAGGGCGCACATGCCGATGATCGCGGGGGCGATCTTCTCGTTGATGTTGGCAGCCGCCTTGAGGACGCCCTTTCCGCCATAGCGCTTGGGGTCGCCGTCGCGGAGTTCGAGGGCCTCGTTCTCGCCGGTGGAAGCTCCGGAAGGGACGGAGGCTACTCCGATGATGCCGCTTTCGAGTTCAACTTCGCATTCGATTGTGGGATTTCCTCTGGAATCAAGGATCTCCCTGCCTGTTACTCTAATGATTCTCATTGTTTTATAAAAATTAAATAAAATATTTCGGTGAATGGACTTCAAATCATGCAAAAATAACAAATTTCCCCAATATTACATAATAAAACAGAGGGTGGAATCTGATTTGCTTTTGTGCGGATTTTTATGCAATTTTACAAGTTAGTTAATCAAGAAAGAGATGTCATTTCTCAAAGGTAAGATTGCACAGATAATAGGCCCTGTAGTGGACGTCCATTTCGAAGGATCTTCCGGGAATCTCCCCGGCATCCACGAGGCCTTGACGGTGAAAAGGCAGGACGGCCGCGACCTGGTAATTGAAGTTCAGCAGCACATCGGTGAGGATACGGTCCGTTGCGTGGCGATGGACAGTACTGACGGACTCTTCAGGGGTATGGAAGCCGTATGTACGAACGCCCCCATTTCGATGCCGGTAGGAGCCCAGATCAGGGGAAGGGTGATGAATGTCACGGGTGAGACCATAGACGGCCTCGGCCCCCTGGACCGCTCCGAGTCACTCCCCATCCACAGGGATCCTCCCAAGTTCGAGGACCTTGCGACCACGATGGAGATGCTCCCCACGGGCATCAAGGTCATCGACCTGCTGGAGCCTTACCTCAAGGGGGGCAAGATCGGACTCTTCGGAGGCGCCGGAGTGGGCAAGACGGTGCTCATCAAGGAACTCATCAACAACATCGCCAAGGGACTGGGTGGTTTCTCCATCTTCGCCGGAGTGGGCGAGCGTACCCGCGAGGGCAACGATCTTCTCCGTGAGATGATTGAGTCCAATGTCATCAGGTACGGGGACGAGTTCCAGGAGGGTATGAAGGAGGGCAGATGGGACCTTTCCAAGGTGGACCGCGAACAGCTGGAGAAATCCCAGGTGTCGATGGTGTTCGGCCAGATGAACGAGCCCCCCGGAGCCCGTGCGAGCGTCGCCCTCAGCGGCCTCACCCTAGCGGAGTCCTTCCGCGACAGCAATTCAGGAGACGGGCCGAGGGATATCCTCCTCTTCATAGACAACATATTCCGTTTCACCCAGGCGGGATCGGAGGTGAGCGCCCTTCTCGGACGACAGCCTTCCGCCGTGGGTTACCAGCCCACCCTGGCCACGGAGATGGGACAGATGCAGGAAAGGATCACATCCACCAAGAACGGGTCCATCACCTCGGTACAGGCCGTCTACGTTCCCGCCGACGACCTCACCGACCCCGCCCCGGCCACGACCTTCTCCCATCTGGACGCCACCACCGTCCTTAGCAGGAAAATCACAGAACTTGGCATATATCCCGCAGTGGACCCCCTCACTTCCACCTCCAGGATACTGGATCCCAACATAGTAGGCCAGGAGCATTACGACACTGCCCGTAGGGTGGTGCAGATACTCCAGAAGAACGCCGAACTGCAGGATATCATCGCCATCCTCGGTATGGACGAACTCTCTGACGAGGACAAGATCACCGTTAACCGCGCCCGCAGGGTGCAGAGATTCCTTTCCCAGCCGTTCTTCGTGGCGGAGCAGTTCACCGGAATCCCGGGAGTGATGGTGAGCATTGCAGATACCATAAAGGGATTCAACATGATACTTGACGGGGAAGTGGATTACCTGCCGGAGCAGGCCTTCCTGAACGTGGGTACCATCGAGGATGCCATTGCCAAGGGAGAGAAGATACTGGAAAGGGCCAGGGACGTGAAGTAGGGCGCGATGGAGGACAAAGGGACCATATATCTGGAAATCCTTTCACCGGAAAGGACTCTGAAGAAGGGGCAGGTTGACTGCGTGTTCCTTCCGGGGAGTGCCGGTGCTTTCGAGGTCCTGTGGAACCACGCCCCGCTGGTCTCTTCCCTTTCCGGCGGAGAGATACGATGGAGGCTCGACGGTAAGGAAGGGGCGCTGAAAATCAGCTCCGGGTTCGTGGAAGTTTTTGAGAACAAAGTCGTTGCCTGCGTGGAAGAATGAAAAGGTTACTGCTCATACTTTCGCTTTCATTACTGGCCTTCGTATCGTCCGGTCAGGCTTCTGCCGTCCTCACGGAAGATTTAGGAAAAAGTTCGTCCGGACAGAAGTCTGACCGGACGGAAGAGGTTGCAGTTGTCGGCGACGGACAGGTTCCGGCTGAGCCCGGCCTCTCCCAAAATCTTTCGCCGGGCGGGACGGAACCTGCCGGAGCAGCAGTTCAGGAGGAGGAAATCGACCTGCCGGAGATTATTTTCGGACACGTGAGAGATGCCTATGAATGGCATATACTGGATTGGGGGAAGGACAGGAAGGTTGAGTTGTACCTGCCTGTGATAGTGAGGTCGAAGTATTCGGGCTGGCACTTATTCAGTTCGAAGAAGCTGGAGGGAGAAGGATACGAGGGGTTTTATATGGGGCCGGAGGGTTCGGCCCACGAAGGGAAGGTGGTGGAAAGGGCGCCGGACGGGAGCGAGTACCGTCCGCTGGACCTGTCGATCACGAAGAATGTGCTGTCGCTGATAATGAGCGGTATCCTTCTTCTGGTGGTCATCCTTGCGACGGCCCGGTGGTACAGGAAGCACGATTCCCTCAACGAGGCCCCGTCGGGCATCGCCGCCTTCATGGAACCCGTCGTGATGATGATCCACGAAATGGCCAGGGAGAATATCGGAGAGGAGGATTACCGTAAGTATTCCCCATATCTCATCATGGCCTTCCTGTTCATCATACTGAACAATTTTCTCGGCATCATCCCCTTCTTCCCCGGGGGAGCCAACCTTACCGGCAACATCGCCTGCACGATGGTGCTGGCCCTGTTTACTTTCATCATTGTCAACGCCACCGGCTCGAAACACTACTACAAGGAGATTTTCGCCCCCGACGTCCCCTCCTTCCTCAAACCCATCATGCCGGTCATCGAGGTGTTCAGCGCCATGATGAAACCGGTTTCCCTCACCATAAGGCTTTTCGCCAATATGCTGGCAGGCCACATCCAGATACTCTGCGTGGTGTGCCTCATCTTCATCATGGCGAAATACGGGGCCGTGCTGACGGGGTCGATGGGATTGGTGTCCCTGTTCTTCGGTATCTTCCTGGACTGTCTGGAACTCCTCATTTCCTTCATCCAGGCTTACGTTTTCACTATGCTTTCATCCATCTACATAGGACTTGCGAGACAGAAATCATAAACAATTTAAAACCATAGAACCATGTTACTTACAATCATTCTTCAGGCAGTCGCCGGAGCGGCTTTGGGCAAGGTGGGAGCAGCCATAGGAGCTTCCTTCGCGGCCTTTGCGGCAGGATATGGAATCGGCAAGATCGGCTCTTCTTCGATGGAGGCCATCGCCCGCCAGCCGGAATCCGCCGGCAACATCCGTTCAAGCATGATAATCGTCGCCGGTATGATCGAAGGTGCGGCCCTGTTCGCCATCATCGTCTGCCTGCTGGCAATAGTCGTCCATTAAACTTCACGGACAATGTTTCTTGTCACCCCTGACACCGGCCTCCTGCTCTGGATGGTCATAATCTTCGGCATCGTCTTCTTCATCCTTGCCAAATACGGTTTCCCTGTGATTACCAGGATGGTGGAGAAGAGGAGCGAGCATATCAATACCTCCCTGCGACTCGCCCGTGAGGCACAGGAAAAGGTGAGGTCCCTGTCCGAGGAGCAGGCCAGACTAATCGAGGAGACCAGGAAGGAACAGGCAAGGCTGATCAAGGAAGCCGTCGATACGAAGGACCGGATGATAGCCCAGGCGAAGGAAGAGGCGCGTGAGCAGGCGGCGATCATCATCAAGAAGGCCAGGACCGAGATCGAGGCCGAGAAGGAGAGCGCCATCCGTGACATACGCCGCCAGGTGGCGGAGCTTTCCGTGGAGGTGGCCGAGAAAGTGGTCAGGGAACGGCTGTCCTCCCAGGAGGAGCAGATCCGTCTGGCGGAAAAGATGGCTGGAGAGATAGCTTCCAACCTTCCTTCCGGAGTGAGAAACTAGGATAGGATGAACACCGGAATCATATCGTCACGCTACGCCAAGGCCCTTTTCGAGTATACCGAGGGCACGGGGAACAGCGAAGCCGTTGCGGCCCAGGTTCCCGTGCTGGTGCGGGCTCTGTCCGGCGTGCCTGAACTCCAGAGAGCCCTGGAGGATCCGGTGGCCGTCCCCATAGAGACGAAGATATCCCTGTTCTCCGCGGCCTTGGGAGGAGAGGAACTCTGTCCGGAACTGGACAGGTTTCTCCGCCAGGTCATCCACAACGGCCGCGAACCGGAACTCAGGCTCATTTTCCAGGATTATCTCACGAAGTACTACAGGTCCAGGGGCATCCGGATGTGCAGGCTCATCACGGCGGTGGAATCGGAAGGGCTCAGGGACTCCCTGGTGAACCTTATGAGCCGGGTGACCGGCGACGACATAATCGTGGAAACCGAGGTGAGGCCCGGACTGATAGGAGGTTTCATCTTCGAGATAGACGATTATATGGTGGATGCAAGCGTGGCCCGGCAGATCGAGACCATAAGGCATCAGTTCATAGAGAAAAACAGAAGGGTAGTTTAGAATATGGCGCAGACAATTAAACCAAGTGAAATCTCCCAGGTGCTTCTCTCCCAGTTGAGGGACATTGACGTCTCCCTTAAATTCGAGGAGATTGGCAAGGTCCTTCAGGTCAGCGACGGAGTGATCCGCATCTACGGCCTGGGAAAGGCCGAGGCCGGAGAACTTCTGGAAACGGAGAGCGGGGTCACGGCCGTCATCATGAACCTCGAGCAGGACAACGTGGGAGCCGTACTTCTCGGTCCCACAGACCAGGTGAAGGAAGGGATGAGCGTCCGCAGGACGGGACGCATCGCCTCCATCAGGGTGGGCGAGTCCATCGTCGGCAGGGTGGTGGATCCCCTCGGGAACCCCATCGACGGTCTGGGAGACATCAAGGGGGACCTCGTGGAGATGCCCCTTGAAAGGAAGGCTCCCGGTGTCATCTACCGTCAGCCGGTGAACGAACCGCTCCAGACCGGACTCAAGTCGATTGACGCGATGATTCCCATAGGCCGAGGCCAGAGGGAGCTCATCATCGGAGACCGCCAGACCGGAAAGACGGCCATAGCCATCGACACCATCATCAACCAGAGGTCCGAATACCTCAAGGGTAAGCCGGTATATTGCATTTATGTGGCGGTGGGACAGAAGGGATCTACTGTGGCGAACCTGGTGGACACCCTCCGCGCCAAAGGTGCCATGGACTATACGACCGTGGTTGCGGCTACTGCCGCCGACCCCGCCGCCCTTCAGTATTTCGCCCCTTTCTCCGGCGCTGCCATCGGGGAGTATTTCCGCGATACCGGCCGTCCCGCCCTCGTCGTCTTCGACGACCTTTCCAAGCAGGCCGTCGCCTACAGAGAGGTGTCCCTGATCCTCAAGCGCCCCTCCGGCCGTGAAGCCTATCCCGGCGACGTCTTCTATCTCCATTCCAGGCTGTTGGAGAGATCGGCCAAGATAACTTCCCAGCAGGAGGTGGCCGAGAGCATGAACGACCTTCCCGAGTCCCTCAGGGGCAAGGTGAAGGCGGGAGGTTCCCTCACCGCCCTCCCCATCATCGAGACCCAGGCCGGAGACGTCTCCGCCTATATCCCCACAAACGTGATTTCCATCACCGACGGTCAGATATATTTGGATACGAGTCTTTTCAACCAGGGTTTCCGTCCTGCGGTGAACGTTGGTATATCGGTGTCCAGGGTTGGCGGCAACGCCCAGGTCAAGAGCATGAAGGCGGTGGCCGGCACACTCAAGATAGACCAGGCCCAGTACAACGAGCTGGAGGCCTTCTCCAAGTTCTCCTCCGATATGGATCCCGTTACCATACGCACTCTCGACAAAGGCCGTAAGAACAACCAGCTCCTGATCCAGGCCCAGTACAGCCCGATGCCGGTGGGCGAGCAGGTGGCCGTTCTCTACTGCGGCACCCGTTACCTTATGAAGGATGTGCCCATCGAAAGGGTCCGGGAGTTCCAGGACGAGTTCCTCGACAGGATGCGCGCCTCCCATCAGGAGGACGTGCTCGACGTCCTTGAGAGCGGCCGTCTTGACGAGAAGGTTGAGAAGATAATCAAGGAAGTGGCGGCATCGGTCGCACGCAATTACAAAAAGGGAAAACAATAAGGGAGGATGCCTTCGCTGAAGGAAATAAAGGGCAGGATCAATTCGGTCCGCAACACCCTGAAGATTACGACGGCCATGAAAATGGTCGCCTCGGCGAAGTTGCACAAGGCGCAGAATGCGATAGGAGGCATGCTGCCTTATCAGACCAGGCTTAACCATATCCTGGAAGGCCTCAGGGGAGAAGGGGTGTCCGTCTCCGGCAGTCCCTACGCCGAGGAAAGGGAGGTCAGGAACGTGGCCCTCATCGCCTTCGCCTCCAACACTTCCCTCTGCGGCAGTTTCAACTCCAATGCAATCCGCCTAGCACGCAAGGTCATAAAGGAATATAAGGACAAGGGTGTAGGGATTACCGTTTATTCAGTAGGGAGGAAGATGGCCGATGCGATGAAGAAAGAGGGTTATCCTTCCCCTGGGGATTGGTCTTCACTTTCCGAACATCCGGCCTTCGAAGGGGCTTCGGCCCTGGCATCTGAGATTATGGAGGCATTCACCGAAGGGAAATATGACAGGGTGGAGCTTGTATACAACCATTTCCAATCCACTGCGTCCCAGCCCTCCTTGCACGAGGCCTGGCTTCCTCTGTCCTTTGAAGAAACCGCGGGAGAAGAGGTGGAATATATAGTGGAGCCTTCCAGGGAAGAGCTGCTGCTATCCCTTCTCCCCAATTACCTCCGCCTGAAAGTCTTCACCGTACTTCTGGACACTGCCGCGGCCGAACACGCCGCCCGTACCGTGGCGATGCAGACCGCCACCGACAACGGCAACGAAATCCTCGAGGACCTGACCCTGGAATACAACAAGTCCCGCCAGCAGAAAATCACCGGCGAAATCCTCGACATCGCCGGCGGCCGCCAGGAATAGGAAGGTAACGCATACAAATAGAAAACGGGGCGTGTCTTCCCGACAGGCCCCGTTGCAATTCTAACTAACTAAATCAATATCAGCTTATGTGTGTTTTGTCCGAAAGGACATAATACCATTATCGTGCCAAAATCGTTTTTCATTCCGAAAAAATGATTTTTACCGTATTTATGGAAAAATTTTTGCAGAAGTGTTGCATATGTGAAATCGATAATATATTTTTGCAGTGTATTAATAAACTCATACACCAATACGGTTTGATGGAAAGAGAGGAAGAAGGGTGTATATACCTATAAATAGAGTCAATATGTGATGTTGTTGGAGCTTAAAGACATAAACAAGACTTATTTCGGGGCCCAGCCCCTGCACGTCCTGAAGGGCATCAACCTCTCCATCGGGAGAGGGGAGTTCGTTTCCATAATGGGGGCGTCGGGATCGGGGAAGTCCACCCTTTTGAATATCATCGGTATCCTTGACAACTACGACAGCGGCGAATACTGGCTGGACGGCCGTCTCATCAAGGACCTGAGCGAAAAGCAGGCCGCTGACTACCGGAACAGGATGATAGGTTTCATCTTCCAGTCGTATAACCTGATCGGTTTCAAGACGGCCGTCGAGAATGTGGAGCTTCCGCTTTTCTATCAGGGAATCGGCCGAAGGAAGAGGCATCAGATGGCGATGGAATACCTCGACCGGATGGGCCTTGCTCCTTGGGCCAACCATTTCCCGAACGAAATGTCGGGAGGCCAGAAGCAGAGGGTAGCCATAGCCAGGGCCCTCGTCACCCATCCAGACATCATCCTCGCCGACGAGCCTACGGGAGCCCTTGATTCGAAGACTTCCGTTGAGATAATGGACCTTCTCGGGGAACTGAACCGCGAAGACAAGATGACGATCATCGTGGTCACCCACGAGAGCGGCGTTGCGAACGCGGCCGACAGGATAATCCACATCAGCGACGGAGTCATCGGCTCCATCGAACAGAACCGTGACCACAATGCCGCCCGTTTCGGTTCAGGCGACCTTATTAAATAGATATTGTTTTTAGAAATGGCCCGTATGGTTTTCAGATGACGCCGCTTCGCGGCCCCTCCCTGAAGGGCCCCTCCCTCTTATCTTGCCGAGGGTGGCAGAGTCACTGAAAACCATACGGGTCATTTCAAGGAAGAAAGATAGATGAAAGACCTTTTCGACGAACTTCGGAGTACGCTTGGGCACAACAAGCTGCGCACATCCCTGACCGGCTTTGCCGTGGCCTGGGGCGTGTTCATGCTCATCGCCCTGCTCGGAGCCGGAAACGGTCTTCTCAATGCACTCCTGGACAGCAGCGGCGACGTGATGACCAACTCTATGGCCGTTTATCCCGGCTCGATGAGCATCCCTTACAACGGCCTGAAAACCGGTACCCGGATCAGGTTCGACAAGAGGGACATAAACCTCCTCGAGGCTCCGGCCTTCAAGGAAATCATCGACGATGTGACTCCCCAGGTGAGCGTCAGCGACACCATAGCCCTTGGCAGGGAAAGCATTTCCGTGCGTCTGGTCGGGGCCTCCCCCGTACTTGAGGACATAGAGAAGATAAAGATAATCAAGGGACGGTTCGTGAATCTTCCGGATGAGGAAGGTGCCAGGAAGGTGATGGTGGTAGGCAACCGCACGGCGTCGATCCTTCTCGGAGGCGACGAGGACACCGGAAAGATAATAGGCAGGGAGGTGACGATGAGAGGCCTGGTGTTCAAGGTGGTTGGAATCTTCAAGGACTCGGAAGGGGAATATGACAGCACCTGTTACATTCCCTGGGCCTTCATGAACGTCCTCAAGAACGGGGACGATTCCCTTGACCAGATAAAGTTCACCTTCCACGGACTTAAGACGGAAAAGGAGAACGTAGTCTTCGAAGACAGGATCAAGAAAGCCATCAACGAGGCCCATCTCGCTTCCCCGGATGATAAATCAACCAGTTACATCTGGAACCGCCTGACCTCTGAGATGCAGACCTCCAAGGCCATAACTTACATCCGGATAGCCCTGTGGATCATAGGCCTCTTCACCTTGATGAGCGGAATAGTGGGAGTCTCGAACATAATGCTGATCTCGGTCAAGGAGAGGACGCACGAATTCGGAATCCGGAAGGCCCTGGGCGCACGTCCCTGGTCGATACTTAAACTCATCATAGTTGAAAGCGTGACGATCACGGCTTTCTTCGGATACATCGGAATGCTGATGGGCCTGATTGCCAACCAGGTAATGGACAGCACCATCGGAAGCAAGGCGGTGGATATAGGCTTTATGAAGATGTATATGTTCAAGGACCCTACCGTGGGAATCGACGTGGCCATAGAGGCGACGGTCGTGCTTATCATAGCCGGGACTATAGCCGGACTGATGCCGGCGGTGAAGGCTTCCAAAGTCAAACCCATTGAAGCGTTGAGGGCGGAGTGATGAAGACGTTTTTCGACATAGACCGCTTCAAGGAAATCCTGGACACCTTGTCCAGGAACCGCAGCCGTACCCTTCTCACCGGCTTCGGAATATTCTGGGGAGTGTTCATGCTCCTTGCCCTCACAGGAGGATCGCAGGGACTGAAAGACCTGTTGCTGAATAATTTCAAGGGATTCGCATCGAATTCCGGTTTCTATATTCCAACCCAGACGTCACGTCCCTATAAGGGTTTCCAGAGGGGCAGGGAGTGGAAGATGGACTTAAGCGACATCGACGCCATCAAGGCTCAGGTGCCGGGGGTGGACGCCGTCGCTCCCGTGGGTATGAGGTGGGGGGCCGTGGCCGTTTACGGAGACAGGACTTACGACGGCAATTTCAAGGGCATAACGATGGACTATTATTCCATAGAGACACCGAAGATAAAGTTCGGGAGGCCCTTGAACCAGATGGATATGGAAGATGAGAGGAAGGTATGCGTGCTCGGGAAGAGGCCGTGGGAGGAACTGTTCCCCGGCGGGGAAGATCCCTGCGGGGAGTTCGTGAAAGTGGGAGGAGTGTTCTATCAGGTGGTTGGAGTCGATTTCAGCGAGAGCAGCATATCCGTGGGAGCCCCTCCGGACTGGACGATAACCACCCCCCTGAAGGTGTTCAACAAACTGTACGGTAAGGGTGACGAGGTGGAATTCTTCGGATTCACGGCGAAGGAAGGCTGGAGGGTGAAAACCCTGTTCAAGGAGGTGAATGACATCCTCGCCCGCCGCCATTATTTCGATCCGGCCGATGACGTCGCCTCGGTTACCGTGAACTCTGAAAGCATATTCACAATGATGGACAACCTCCTGAAGGGTGTGGACATAATGATTCTTCTCATCGGTCTTGGAACCCTGCTCGCCGGGGCCATCGGAGTGTCGAACATAATGATGGTCACCGTGAAGGAGAGGACGTCGGAGATCGGCATCCGCAGGGCCATCGGGGCTACTCCGAAAATGATCCTCAGCCAGATCATCAAGGAGAGCATCGTGCTGACCCTGACGGCCGGAGCCCTCGGGATAATGTTCACCGTGCTTATCCTCTCCGGCGCCGAACTGGCCGCTACCAAGGATGGGGTGCTGACGGCAGCCTTCCAGATAAAGTTCTGGACCGCCATCGGGGCCGTTGCGGTGCTGACCGTCCTGGGAGTACTTGCCGGACTGGCACCTGCGATGAGGGCGATGAGCATAAAGCCGGTGGACGCGATGAGGGATGAATAAGGTTTGACAATGGATTTTTACAGATAATAAAACCAATACATATGAAAAAGATATTGAGATATTTCTTCCTGGCCCTGATTGCCGTGGTGTTCGTAGGGACTTTCGTATATCTTTACAAGAAGTCCCGGCCGAAGCCCGAGAGGTTCACGAACGTCGAGGTGACGGTAAAGACCATCGACAAGACTTCGGTGATCACGGGGAAGATCATCCCGAGGGACGAGGTGAACATCAAGCCGCAGATCAGCGGAATCATTTCAACCCTCTACAAGAAGGCCGGAGAAAACGTGGCTTCCGGTGAGATAATAGCCAAGGTGAAGGTCATTCCCGACATGGGCTCGCTGTCCTCCTCCGAGAGCCGCGTCCGCCTGGCGAAAATCAACCTCCAGCAGGCCCAGACCGACTTCGACAGGGAGAAGTCCCTCTATGACAAGAAACTGGTGAGCACCGAGGAGTATGAGAAGTATTCCCAGGCCCTGGCTCAGGCGAAGGAGGAATACAAAGCGGCGGAGGAATCCCTCGAGGTTGTCCGCGACGGTGTGGCCAGGAGCAACGCCAACTCCAGTTCCACCCTTGTCCGTTCCACAGTTTCGGGCATTATCCTGGATATCCCGGTGAAGGTCGGCAATTCCGTGATCCAGTCGAATACCTTCAACGACGGAACTACCATCGCCACCGTTGCCGACATGGGCGACCTGATCTTCGACGGAAAGGTGGACGAGACCGAAGTCGGAAGGATCTCCCAGGGTATGCCGATGACAATCACCGTAGGAGCCCTTCAGGACCTAACTTTCGACGCAGTGCTCGAATATATCTCCCCTAAGGCCACCGAGAACAACGGTACCAATGAATTCGAGGTCAAGGCGGCCGTCACCGTCCCCGGAGGTACAACCATCCGCTCGGGTTACAGCGCCAACGCGACAATCGTCCTTGAAAGGGCCGAGAACGTCATCGCCGTTCCCGAGAGCGCCGTTTCCTATGAGGGGGAAGCCTCTTATGTATATGTCGCCCAGAAGGACAGCACCTACAAGAAGACGGCCGTCACCACAGGCGTGAGCAACGGTGTCGAAGTCGAGATCAAATCAGGTCTGAATGGGAATGAGACCCTTCGTGGAAACAAGATAATCGAATAGTCATGAAGAAGATATATATACTGGCCCTGCTGCTCTCGGCCTGGACGTCCTTCGCCCAGGAGTCCAGGGGTCCCTGGACCCTCGAGGAGTGTATATCCTGGGCCCAGGAGCACAATATCAGGGTCCGTCAGGCGGAACTTGCCGTCCGTCAGGCTGAGGTTGAACTCAACACGTCGGAGAGCAGTCGCCTTCCCGACCTGAACGCTTCTGCAGGGGAGAACTTTTCCTTTGGCCGGGGCCTCACATATGAGAACACCTATGCCAATACCAACACTACGTCCTCATCCTTCACCATCGGTTCTTCCGTCCCCGTGTTCAACGGAATGAGGATCAAGCATCAGATACTCCAGAACCGCCTGAACCTTGAGGCGGCTTCCGCCGACCTCGACAAGATGAAGGACGACATCCGCCTTGCCGTAGCCCAGGCCTATTACCAGACCCTATACAATAAGGAAATCCTCGGGATAGCCCTCCGTCAGGTGGAACTGGACTCCCTTCAGATAGAGAGGCTTACGGAAATGGAGAAGGCAGGCAAGGCTAGCCTTGTGGAAGTGGCACAGCAGAAGGCCTCCCTCGGCAACAGCAAACTTTCCGCCACCCAGGCCAGGATCAACCTCCAGGAGTCCCTCCTCGACCTTTCCCAGCTTCTCGAGCTTCCGTCTCCCGAAGGATTCGATACCGTGAACCATACCCCCTCGGACCCTTCCGGCATCCTTCCTTCCCCGGAAATGATCTATGCCGACGCCCTCGGTTACAGGCCCGCCATCCTTGCCGGAGAGACAAGGCTCAAGGCCATCGACGAGAACCTGGCCATCACCAAATCCTATTTCTATCCCTCCCTTTCCCTTTCCGGTGGAGTAGGCACCAACTACTACACCACTTCCGGAATGAACAACGGCAATTTCGCCGACCAGATGAAGAACAACTTCAGCCAGTACATCGGCATCAACCTGAGCGTTCCCATATTCAATAAGTTCTCGACCAGGAACGCCGTGCGCTCCGCAGAGCTCAGCCGCGTGAACCAGGAACTGGAACTGGAGAACACCCGCAAGAGCCTCTATAAGGAAATCCAGCAGGCATATTACAACGCCGTTGCCGCCTATTATCGTTTCGAGAGTTCCAGGACGGCCTTTGAGAGCGCCCGTGAGAGCTATGAACTGGTGAAGGCGAAGTATGAGAACGGCAAGGCCAACATCACTGAATACAACGAAGCCAGGGCGGCCTGGCTCGAAGCGGATTCCAACCTTTCCCAGGCCAGGTACGAATACCTCTATCAGGCCGGACTCCTCGAATTCTACAGGACGCCGTCGAAATAGGATATGCTGAACATAAAGACATTCTCATTCAATCCTTTCGCGGAACGCTGCTCCCTGGTTTGGGACGACAGACTCGAGGCCGTGATCGTCGACCCGGGATGCTACGATTCTTCAGAGGTAAGGGCCCTGAAAGATTTTGTAGAGGAGAAACATCTTACAGTCAAGGCGATATGGCTTACTCACGGCCATTTCGACCATGTCTTCGGAGTTGCATTCTTCCCCGGTGTCCCGGTTTATATGCATCCTGCCGACAAGGCCCTCCTGGCCATGGACGGCTCCCTTGCGGAAGCCATAGGACTCGATGCTCCGGACACTTCGTTTATGACCACGGACATTTCAGACGGCGAAACGCTGTCTTTCGGAGAGACGGAGTTCAAGGTCATCGCCACCCCAGGGCACACCCCGGGAGGAGTCTGTTTCTATGATGAAAAGGACAAGGTGCTGTTCAGCGGAGACACCCTTTTCGCCGGATCCATAGGCCGGTCCGACCTGCCGCTCGGCGATTATGATTCCCTGATAGTCAGCCTTATGGAAACCCTGATGGGGCTTCCGGGAGACGTGACCGTCATTCCAGGTCACGGTCCATCCACCGACATCGCCACAGAACGCACCCACAATCCGTTCCTCCAGCCCTTCAATGAGCCGGGACAGGATTATCTTTAGCGTTGAAGCAAGGACTGAATTTATTCGGCGGCCTGACGGTAGTTGTCGAGGTCGGCGGGGGTGACGGTGGCGACGAATGCCTTGTTGCGGGCGACTTCGGCCTCGGCCAGACGCACATAGACGTTGGCGCTCTTCTCAAATAGTTCCGGTGCCTTCGAGGCGTCGGCGACGATGAGAAGTGACATCAGGATGACGCCGGTCATGTCGTAGAGGCGCCTTGCCACGAAATCCATCTTGTCCTCGTCCCTGTCGGCCTTCTGGGCTTCCAGAGTCTCTTCGTAAGTCCGGACCAGGGCGGCGATTCGGGCCTTCAGCGGTTCCATTGTTTCGGAAACCGGGGCCTCCAGCATATCCTTCATTATCGAGAGATAGGTGCCGTTGGTGATATAGCGGATGGCAGCCACCACCTGGAGCTGCGTGGTTCCCTCATAGATGGAGAATATGCGGGCGTCGCGGTAGAGCCTCTGGCACTTGTATTCCATTATGAAGCCGCTGCCTCCGTGCACACCGATAGCGTCGTAGGCGTTCTGGTTGGCATATTCCGAATTCATTCCCTTGCAGATGGGGGTGAAGGCGTCGGCGAGGCGGGAGTATTTCTTCATCTCGGCCCTTTCCTCGGGAGTAAGCTCCTTGCCGGTTCTCTGCAGGTCTTCGATTCCCTTGTAAATGTCCACGAGGGAGGCGGTCCTGTAAAGGAGGGAACGTCCTGCGTCTAACTTGGCCTTCATCGTGGCCAGGAGGTCGTAGACTGCGGGGAAGTTGATGATCTTCTTTCCGAACTGGGCCCTTTCCTTAGCATAGGAGAGGGCTTCGTTGAATGCTTCCTGGCTGAGGCCGACGCTCTGGGCTCCGATGCCCAGGCGGGCGCCGTTCATAAGGGCCATCACGTATTTGATGAGGCCCAGGCGGGTGCTTCCGCAGAGTTCGGCCTTGGCGTCCTTGTACACGAGCTCGCAGGTGGGCGAGCCGTGGATTCCGAGCTTGTTCTCGATGTGGCGGACGTTCACTCCGCCGTTCCTCTTGTCATAGATGAACATAGAAAGGCCGCGACCGTCGGTGGTGCCTTCCTCGGAACGGGCGAGGACCAGGTGGATGTCGGAATCGCCGTTGGTGATGAACCTCTTAACGCCGTTGAGCCTCCAGCAGCCTTCGGCCTCGTCGTAGGTGGCCTTGAGCATAACCCTCTGGAGGTCGGATCCCGCATCGGGTTCGGTAAGGTCCATGCTCATCGTCTCTCCCTTGCATACGCGGGGGATGAACCTCTGCCTCTGGTCTTCGTCGGCGAACTCGTAAAGGGTGTCGGCGCAGGACTGGAGGGACCAGATGTTCTGGAAGGAGGCGTCGGCGGCTGAAACCAGTTCGGAAAGCATCGAGAACACGATGTTGGGCATATTGAGACCGCCGTACCTGCGGGCCATCGTAACGCCGGAGAGGCCGGCCTTGCGCATCGCAGCCAGGTTCTCTACGGTTTTGGAGGCGTAATGCATCCTGCCGTCGACCAGGTGGGGGCCTTCGAGGTCAACCGCCTCGGAATTGACTGCGATAACATTGGCGGCTATGTCACCCGCTATCTCGAGGACCTTCTCGTAGTTGGCCACTGCGTCGCCGAAGTCCACGGGGGCCTCGTCATAGCTATCCTTGTCCTCGTAGAAATGTTCCTTCAGTTCGACGATCCTCCGCATGAGGTCGGAACCGAGGTAATAACCTATTTCGGGATGGTCTGTATAATAATTTGCCATAATGGTTCAGGTTTATTTGCTGTTGGCCTTGTAGTACTTGATCATCTTGGGCAACACGTCCTCGACCTTGCCGACGATCACGTAGTCGGCAATCTTGTTGATGGGGGCGTCGGGGTCGGTGTTGATGGAGATGATGATGCCGGAATCCTTCATCCCGGCTATGTGCTGGATCTGTCCGGAGATTCCGCAGGCGATGTACACCTTGGGATGGACGGTCACTCCGGTCTGGCCGATCTGGCGGTCGTGGTCCACGAAGCCTGCGTCAACGGCGGCGCGGCTGGCACCGACCTCTCCGTGAAGCTCCCTGGCGAGGGTGAAGAGAAGGTCGAAACCTTCCTTGCTTCCCACTCCGTAACCTCCTGACACTACGATGCTTGCACCTTTGAGATTATGTTTGGCGGCTTCCACGTGGCGGTCGATTACCTTCACCACGAAGTCCACTTCAGGAACGAATTTCGCCACGTCTTCAACGACAACCTCGCCCTTGTAGGCTGGATCCAGGATCTGTTTCTGCATGACTCCGCTGCGCACCGTGGCCATCTGGGGCCTGTGGTCGGGATTTACGATGGTGGCGACTATGTTGCCTCCGAAGGCCGGACGGATCTGGTAAAGGAGATTATCGTAGTGTTTCCCCGTTTTGACGTCGTCGTAGTCTCCGATCTCGAGCTGGGTGCAATCGGCGGTGAGGCCGCTGGTGAGGGAGGAGGACACCCTCGGGCCGAGGTCGCGCCCGATGACCGTGGCTCCCATAAGGCAGATCTGGGGCTGTTCCCTCTTGAAGAGGTTCACGAGTATGTCTGTATGGGGGGCTGAAGTATAGGGGAAGAGCCCCGGGGCGTCGAATATGAAGAGTTTGTCCACTCCATAGGGGAGGATCTGGTCCTCGACCTTTCCGGTGATGCCTTCACCGGCGGCTACGGCGTGGAGCTGGACTCCCAGAGTGTCCGCGAGCTTGCGGCCTTTTGTTAGGAGTTCCTGGGATACCTCGGCAACCTTCGTGCCCTCTGTCTCGCAATATACAAATACGTTGTTCATGGCTTATCCGATTATCCTTTCGTTCAG
Organism: Bacteroidales bacterium; assembly: GCA_017427885.1. Classification (GTDB taxonomy): domain Bacteria; phylum Bacteroidota; class Bacteroidia; order Bacteroidales; family UBA932; genus Cryptobacteroides. The sequence goes on along the minus strand of JAFRRW010000011.1, from coordinate 242,724 downwards.
CAATTCCTTGATGAGGCCGTTCACGTCGGCGTCGCTGCCGGTGAGGGTCTTGCTCTCCTTGGCCTGGAACACGATGTTCTGGACGGCCTTGACCTTGGTGGGGGAACCGGCGAGACCGCACTGGGAAGGGTCTCCGTCGATGTCGGCCACGCTCCACTGGTTCAGTTTGAGCCAGGGTTTCTTCTCATAAAGATAGTCGTAGTAGGTGTCCCTCGAAGGTGTTGAATCCAGTTCGAGGGGGCAGGCGGCCCTCTTGTACTTCATCACAAGACGGGCGTTGGCGGGCCTGCAGGGCTCGGCGGAACCGTTTACGGTGATGAGTATGGGAAGGGGGGCCGTTACGGTCTCGACGCCTCCGTCGATATGGCGGCGGATGGTGGCCACGCCGTCTTCGATACCGAGGATCTCCTCGGCGTAGGTCACCTGGTTGAGGCCGAGTTTCTGGGCCACCTGGGGGCCTACCTGGGCGGTGTCGCCGTCGATGGCCTGGCGGCCTCCTATCACGATGTCAACCTTGCCGATCTTCTTGATGGCGGTGGCCAGGGCATATGAGGTGGCGAGGGTGTCGGCACCGGCGAATAGCCTGTCGGTGAGGAGCCATCCGGTATCGGCTCCGCGGTACAGGCCCTGTCGGATTATCTCTCCGGCCCTGGGAGGGCCCATCGTAAGGACTCCGACGGTGGAGCCGGGATTCTGCTCTTTGAGGCGTAGGGCCTGCTCGAGGGCGAGAAGGTCGTCAGGATTGAAAATGGCGGGCAGGGCGGCCCTGTTGACCGTTCCTTCCGCCGTCATGGCGTCCTTGCCTACGTTCCTGGTATCGGGAACCTGTTTGGCCAGGACAACGATATTATATTTCATTTTATTCAGGTTTTGGTAAACAGGTTGCAAAGATAATAAAAATTATCTTTATGCCTTGACCAAAGCCTTGCAGGAACGGCCGTCGATGCAGATGGTGAGGGGGGAAGGGAATTTAACCCGCCGCACGTACCTGCTCTCGTAGAGGGCAGGCATCAAGTCAAGTTTTTCTATGTCAAACAAATCCCCGGGACGGGAATACCGGTCTACGCTGACGTATCCCACGTTGAAGGAGGTCATGTTCTGGAAGAAATGTGAACCCTGGCTCGGATCGGGGCGGAAGGAGTCGAGGGCGCATTCCACCACGGCCTTCACCTCGGAAATGTCCCCCCACTTGACGGGCACTCCCAGCGAGGGGATCGAGGAACCCCAGCGGCCGTAGCCGATCAGCACATAGCCGCAGTTCTCGGCCCTCATCTTTGCATTGAGGGCGGCGATTTCCGTGGCGATTTCCTGGGTGTGGAGGTTGTCGAAAGCCTCCGGACGGAGATATATGACATCCTGCACCCCTTCTGTGAAACCGGTGCCGAGGGCACTGGAGGACAGCACTATGGGTGAAGAGCAGTCCACCTTGTCCCAGTCCACGTCGGTGGTGGCACCGTCGGAGGATATGGGCCTGATCTGCAGGACGTTGAACAGGGCCCTGCCCCTGAGTTCGTCGGTGTCGGCGGGGGTAAGTTCGGCGGCGAATTCGATTTCCACGTCGCAGCGCATCTCTTCCCTGGCTATTTCCAGCAGCCTGCGGACTATGGATGCGAGGGGGAAGGTGTCGTATTTCAGGATATGGGCGAAGGTGACGAACTTCGGTCCGTTGCCGACGCCGCTGTCCACCAGCCTCATGTTCTCCATGTCGAAGGTGGACGCCACCATCTTCAGGGAAGGGAACTTCCCGACGCAGTTCTCGATGGGTATCCTTTCCAGGTTCACTGCGTCGTCCGGCGAGGTCTTGAACCTGTCCGGCTGGAGGTTAAGGGCGTACATCACCTTCTGGGTGTCGGTCATCGCAAGTTCGGGAGTGGATGTCTGGATGGCGTTCTTGGGATAGATGGGGGAGAACCTGAGCACCTGCTCGCCGTCCACGACCGTCTTTCCGAGTCCGTAGGCCAGTTTCACGATGCCCTCTTCGGCCCTCTCGTGTCCGACAGGATAGAAATTCAGCGAGCGGGCCACTCCGGAAAGGGAGGGGAAGTAATAACCGTTCTCTTCCAAGCCGCAGATCTCCTGGATGACCACGGCCATCTTCTCCTCGGCTATCATGTTGCCCGTCGCGAGGATATAGGAACGGGAGGAGGAGAAGAAGACGCTGGCATACACGCTCTTGATGGCCTTTGCGAGGAGTCGCAGTTCCTGGTCGTCATTGGGCGTGCGGGGGATCATATATGTGGAATATACCCCGGCAAAAGGCTGGTAGTAAGAATCTTCGAGTTTGGAACTGGAGCGTATGGCAAGGGGTTTCCGGCAATGCCTGATGAAGACTTTCAGGGCGTCCATCAGGTCGGAGGGAAGGCTGGCGGACACGAATTCGCCCAGAATCTCTTCGTCGGAAATGTCCGAGTTTATGACATACTGGAGGCCGTTCTCGAGAATGAACTTGTCGAAATATGAGGTGGTGACCACGAAGGACCTGGGAACCAGCACCCTGACCCCTTCCCATTTGTCATAGAGGTCGTATTTCTGGAGTATGTGGTTGAGGAAGGCGAGACCCCTGGCCTTTCCTCCGAGGGAGCCGTCCCCCAGCCGGGCGAAACGGATTGCGTCGTTGTAACTGGCCTTGTCGTATTTGGCCACGGCACCGAGCCCCTGCCCGATACGGTAGTCGTGGATGGCCTCGCGGAGGATCCTGGCCCCGTCGGGGTTTCCCTTGAGGTTCATCGCCTTGATCCTGCTTCCTATGGAGAAGATACCCCTTGCAAGCAGCCATTTGCTGAAATAGTTCCTGGACAGGAGGGAGTCGAGGGTTTTCTGGGGGATGTCCTCGAGGATCTTTTCCACTCCGAGCAGGTCGTTGGCCCGGGCGACTTCCTCTCCTGTGTCCGGGTCGGTGACCACGAAATCTCCGAAGCCGAAGTTGGCTCCGATATACTCCGACAGTTCGTGTGTGAGGGTCTTGCTCCTCTTCATCACGAATCCGGCGCCAAGTTCGGCCGCCACCGCCCTCATGCTGTCCTGGGAACTCTGCATAAGGAAGGGCATCCTGGGATTCTCTGCCCGGATGAGGCGGCAGAGGTCCACTCCGGCGTCCAGTTTTTCGGTCGAGGGGTCATCCCCTTCGTGGAGCACGAAACCGATGTCAGAAATGACCCCGAGGAAATATTTTCCGTACTGCCTGTATAGGGAAAGGGCCTGGTCGTAGTTGGTGGCGAGGAGGAGTTTGGGACGGGAACGCTTGCGGAGGATCATCTGGCTCTCGTTGAGGGCGTCCTTGATGCCTTCGCGGTTCTGCTCCAGCATAAGTCGGTAGATGAGGGGGAGGTAGGTGCTGTAAAAGCGGACGCTGTCTTCCACCAGGAGGATGGCCTGGACTCCGCCCTCAAGAACGTCGTGCGGGGCATTCAGCCTGTCCTCGAGAAGCTTTACTATGGCTATGATGAGGTCGGTGGAGTTGTTCCAGCAGAAGATGTAGTCCACGTTGGTGCGGTCGAGGCTGTAAAGCCTGCGCCTCATCTCGCTGCTGTAGGAGGTCAGGAGCACGAAGGGCGCCTCGGGGTTGAGGGCTTTCATTTTCGCTGCAAATCCCTCCACATCCATCTTGCCGATGTTGTACATCAGGATTACGAGGTCGAATCTGTCTTCTCCGGAAGCCGTTTTGAGGGCGTCCTCGGGAGAGGCCGCCCTGGTGATGGCGGGCGGGTTGCTGAGGCTCAGTTCGGCATATTCCGTGGCGAGCTGCTCCTCGAGACGGCCGTCCTCCTCCAGGAAGAAATTGTCGTAATTGCTGCACACCAGGAGAATCCTCTTGATCCTCCTGCTCATCAAATCCTTCAGTAATCCTTTAGTCACGAGAATGTTCTTTTGGAGAATCCCTTATATCTCTTTCAGTGACTCTGCCACCCTCGGCAAGGTAAGAGGGAGGGGCCGCGAAGCGGCGTCATCTGAAAGAGATATAAGGGATTCTCTCATTAAGTATTCCAGATTATACTACACCTTGGTCGAGCATCGATTCGGCGACCTTGATGAAGCCTGCGAGGTTGGCTCCCTTCACATAGTCCACATTGCCCGTACCTTCCTCGTCGCCGTACTTGACGCAGGCGGAGTGGATGTCGTGCATTATGGTATGGAGATGGGCATCCACTTCTTCGCGGGTCCATTTCTGGCGGATGCTGTTCTGAGTCATTTCAAGTCCGCTGGTCGCTACGCCGCCGGCGTTGGAAGCCTTTCCGGGAGAATAGAGGAGTCCCGCACCCTGGATGATGGCGATTGCGTCGGGCGTGGTAGGCATGTTGGCACCTTCGCAGACGCACTTGCAACCATTCTCTACGAGGGCCTTCGCATCGGGAGCCTCGATCTCGTTCTGGGTGGCGCAGGGGAGGGCGATGTCGCACTTGATTCCCCAGGGGCGCTGTCCCTTGAAATAGGTAGCGGTAGGATATTTCTCAGCATACTCCCTGATACGTCCGCGGCGGACGTTCTTGAGCATATATACGTAGTTCCACTTCTCTTCGTCGATGCCGTCGGGATCGTAGATGCTGCCGTCGGAATCCGAAAGTGACACGACCTTGGCGCCGAGCTCCCTGGCCTTCTTGGCGGCGAACTGGGCGACGTTGCCGGCTCCCGAGATGGTGACGGTGCTACCCTCGAAGCCGAAGCCCCTGGAGGCCATCATCTCCTCGGCGAAATAGCATACACCATAGCCGGTGGCCTCGGGCCTGAGGAGGCTTCCTCCCCAGTTAAGGCCCTTTCCGGTGAGGGTGCCCGTGAACTCGTCGCGAATGCGCTTGTACTGTCCGAAAAGGAAGCCGATCTCCCTTCCGCCTACTCCGATGTCGCCTGCGGGCACGTCGGTGTCCTGTCCGATGTAACGCTGCAGTTCAGTCATGAAGCTCTGGCAGAAACGCATCACCTCACCGTCGGACTTGCCACGGGGATAGAAGTCGCTTCCTCCCTTGCCGCCGCCCATCGGAAGGGTGGTGAGGCAGTTCTTGAAGGTCTGCTCGAAGGCGAGGAACTTCATGATGCTGAGGTTCACGCTGGGATGGAAACGGAGGCCGCCCTTGTAAGGACCCAGGGCGCTGTTCATCTGTACCCTGTAGCCTCGGTTGATCTGGATTTCCCCGCGGTCGTCAACCCAGGGAACGCGGAACATCACCACCCTTTCAGGTTCGGTGATCCTCTCCATGATCTTTTCCTTGATGAGATAGGGATGGTCCAGAACGTACTGGGCCACGCTTGAAGTGACTACGCGGACGGCCTGAAGGAATTCAGGCTGGCCGGGGTTTCTGGCCTCCAACTGTGCCAGGAATTGCTCGGTGAATTCTGCTGCTTTCATAGGTACACTTTGTTACTAACGCTCCCAAAGTTAAGAAATCAAATGGAAAAGTGAAAAAGAAATTTTTTATTTTTGTAATGTGGATAAAAAGGGGATTATGGATTTAGGACTGTTCAGAATGATGCTTGAGACGGATTCGACCACCGGAAAGGAAATGGAATTCGCCTTGAAACTCATCGAGTGGCTTAAGACGCCGGGAAACCGGGTCGAAACCCGCGAGGTGGGGGACGGCACCCTTAACCTCCTGTTTTCCTGGGGGACTCCGAAGATATTTTTCTGCACCCATCTCGATACTGTCCCTCCCTATATCTCCCCGTCGTTCACGACACTTCCGGACGGGGACGTCCGGATTGACGGAAGGGGAAGCTGCGACGCCAAGGGTCAGATATTCTCGATGTTTTCTACCTGTAAAGCGCTTGAGGATGAGGGATTTACGGACTTTGGCCTGCTCCTTCTCGCAGGAGAGGAGACAGGTTCTTTCGGTGCTCAGGCCTGGGACAGGGACTGCCCCGGAGGTGACATTGTGATAGTGGGTGAACCGACCGGGAATCTCCAGGCAAGCGCCGCCAAGGGTACCGCTTCGTATGAAATCACCATTCACGGAAAATCCTGCCATTCAGGTTATCCAGAAGGAGGGGTGAGCGCCGTGGAGAGGTTCATCGATTTCATCAGGGAACTCCGTGAGGAACGGTTCCCGGAGGATCCGGTCCTCGGAGCCACGACCTGGAACGTCGGTTCCCTGGTAAGCGCCAATCCCCAGAACATCCTCAGCCCCCGCCTGGACTTCAGGCTCTATTTCAGGACCACGTTCGCCTCGAAAAAAGCCGTGGAAGCCTTTATGGCAAAGGGCAGGGAGGGATTCGACGTGGTTTGCCACGGAGGGGACGAACCGACTGAATACACCGTCTGGCCCGGTATCGGCTCGGCTCCGGTGTCCTTCGGCAGCGACGCCCCCCGCCTCCACAAGTTCAAGCGCAGGAGCCTTCTCGGGCCCGGGTCCATCCTCGACGCCCACACCCCGGGGGAGCATATCCTCCTCAGCGACATCACAGCCGCGATTGAGAATTACAAGAGTATAGCGAAACAGATATTAAAACGGACTTGACATTATGATTATCATTAAATTCGGAGGAACATCGGTTCAGGATGCCCAGGCCATAGGCCACGTGATGTCCATCGTGGAGAGCCGCCTCGCCGAGAAGCCGGTCGTGGTGGTCTCCGCCCTCGCAAGGGTCACCAGGCTCCTCGTGAAGATAGCCGATGAGGCCAGGATGCAGAATCCCAGGGCCGTAGCCACCCTTATGGACCAGCTTCGGGAAAGGCACATTTCCCTCTCCCGCGAACTCATCGGGGAAGGTCCTCTCCTCGACGACTGCATCTCTTCCATCAACTCCCAGTGCGACAGCCTTTCCGATTTCGCCGAAGGCGTCTGCCGCATCGGTGAACTGTCCCTGCGCAGCAGCGCCCGCATCATCTCCACCGGAGAGATGCTGTCTTCCACCATCATAGCCGCGGCGATGAACTACAGGGGACTGAAGGCCAAATGGCTGGATGCCAGGAGGATGATCATCACCAACGACGACTATATGAACGCCCGTCCCGACATGGAGGAGACCGAGGGCGACATCCGCTGGCTGATTCCCGAGGCATTCAAGGGTGCCGACATCATCCTCACCCAGGGCTTCGTGGCTTCCACCAAGGAAGGCTCAACCTCCGTCCTTGGTTTCGAGGGTTCGGACTATTCGGCAGCCATTTTCGGAATGGCCCTGAGGGCCTCCAGGGTGGAAATCTGGACTGATGTGGACGGCATCCGCACGGCTGACCCCCGCGTGGTGGAAGACACCTGCAGGATCGAGAAGATTTCCTACGAGGAAGCCGCCGCGATGGCCTGGCTCGGAGCCCGTGTGCTTCACCCCCTCACCATCGAGCCGGCCCGCAGCCGCAACATCCCCATCTACGTAAAGAACTCATACAACATCCCTTGCGAAGGATCCGCCGTGGTGCGCGACGAGCTTTCGGCAGAAGGCCCCAAGTCGATCGCCTTCCGCGAGGACATAGATTATCTCGAAGTCCGCTCCAGAACCCTTACGGGCACGGAACTCCTGGCTTCCAAGGTAATGGACATACTTTCTTCCCGCAGGATCAAGATATGCCTGCTCAATTATTCACAGGCCCTTATCTGCCTTACCCTCGAGAAGGACCAGCCCGGTTTTGACGAGGCCCTTTCCGAGATTTCCGCCATCGGCTACGCCACCCTGTACAGGGACAAGGCCCAGCTGAGCGTGGTCGGCAAGAATGTCGTCGAGAAGGAAGGCCTGAGGGACACCGTCCGTTCCTGCACCGGAAAGGTTGCGATGATTCACGACGACCCGAAGGGGTTGAGTGAGAGCTATGTCGTCGACGCCGCCGGGGTGAGGGATGCCGTCAAGGAACTCCATAAAAGGTTATTCTGACAATGAAAGCAGTGATAAGCGGATATGGCCGGATGGGCCATATGATAGAGAAGACACTGAAGGACAGTGGAATAGAGGTCGCGGGAGCGAGCGAGGACATCGCCGCTTTCCCCGCCGACGAGGCGAAGGACTGCGTCTGCATCGACTTCACCACGCCTGAGGCCTTCAGGAAGAACTACCCGGTCCTGGCAGCCAAATTCAAGGCGGTGGTGGTCGGGACAACAGGCTGGGACGACATCCGCGACGAAGTGGTCGAATGCTTTGAAAAGGCCGGCACACCGATGATCTGGTCGGCGAATTTCTCCGTCGGGGTGACTGTCTTTTCCGCTGCGGTCTCCTTGATTTCCAAGAACCTGGCCCAGGCGGGAGGATACAGTCCATACATCGTCGAGAAGCACCACATCCACAAACTGGATGCTCCCAGCGGCACGGCCAAATCCCTTGCCGCCGTCGTCAAGGAGGGAATGGGGATCGATCCTCCGGTGTCGTCGGTGCGCGTAGGTGAACTTGCCGGAACCCATACGGTCGGTTTCGAGGGGTTCGGTGACAGGATAACCCTCGAGCACGAGGCCTTTTCCCGCCAGGGATTCGCGTCGGGTGCCGTCCTTGCGGCGAAGATGACCGAAGGCCTGACCGGTGTGCACGAATTCAAGGAATTGTTTATCAAGGAATAAAGAAAGGATATAGATATGAAAGAAAAGATGTTTAGGGGATGCGGCACCGCATTGGTGACACCCTTCAAGGACGGAGCCGTCGATTTCGAGGCCCTCGGCGGAATCCTGGAACGGCAGAAGGCCGCCGGAATCCATTTCCTCGTCCCTCTCGGTACTACGGCGGAGACGCCCTGCCTCTCGGCTACCGAGAAGGTTGACATCCTTGTCTATACCAAGGAATGCTGCCCCGATGCAAAGATAATCGCCGGAGCCGGATCGAACTCCCTTACCGGCACTTTGGAGAACATCAGGCTGCTCACCCCTTGCGATCCGGACGCCTTCCTGATAGTGGTGCCTTTCTACAATAAGCCCACACAGGAGGGTATGTATCAGTATTTCAAGGCCGTGGCGGAATCCACCGACAAGAAGATAGTTATGTACAACGTGCCTGGAAGGACCGGGTCCAACATGCTGGCCGAAACAACCCTCCGCCTGGCGGAAATCCCCAACATCGTGGCCGTCAAGGAGGCTTCCGGGAAATATTCGCAGATAGCCGAGATCATCCGCTGCGCCCCTGAAGGGTTCAGCGTTTTGAGCGGAAACGACGACGAGACACTTTCGCTAATGGCGACGGGGGCTGACGGCGTCATCAGCGTGGCATCTAACATTGCGCCGGGGCCCATCGTGAAACTGGTCGAGGCCATCTGGGCGGACAGGATGGACGAGGCCAGGAGGCTGTTCCATCTCCTCCTCCCCCTCTACCGCAACTGTTTCGTGGAACCGAATCCCATTCCTGTCAAAGCCGGAATGAGCCTGCTCGGCCTCCTGCGCAACGAACTTCGCCTTCCCCTCACTCCTGCCACACCTTCCACCATCGAATTGATGCAGAAGACTTTGGATAAACTGGAATTATAAGATTTATGTTAGTCTGGGACCCCCGGGAGACCGTCTCGCTGCGCTCGACCCCACCGTTCGCTTCGCTCCGGTCCCCCCTCTTATCTTGCCGAAGGTGGCAGAGGTCCCCGAAGGTCCCAGACTAACATAAGGCCAAGAATTATGAACGAAGAATTGAAAAGATTCAACGAGGTGTGCGACGCCCTTGAGAGGGGAGAGTTGAGGGTTGCGGAGAAGAAGGACGGGGAATGGGTCGTGAATACCTGGATAAAGGAAATGATACTCAGCGGATTCCGTCTGGGTAAGATGGTCGACCGTTCGCTGGACGGCAATCACGGATATCCCTTTTTCGACAAGGACACGGTGCTTCCGCGCAAGTTTACCCTTGAGGATAATGTGCGGATCGTTCCGGGCGGAACTTCGATTCGCCGCGGCGCCTATCTGGCTCCTGGGGTTATCGTCATGCCACCAGCCTTCGTCAACATAGGGGCCTATGTGGACGAGGGGACGATGATAGATTCCCACGCAGTGGTCGGCTCCTGCGCCCAGGTGGGCAAGAGGGTCCATCTGGCGGCGAATTCCCAGATCGGAGGGGTTCTGGAACCGATAGGGGCCGTTCCTGTCATCATCGAAGACGACGTGTTCATCGGAGGGGCCTGCGGGATATATGAAGGAACGGTCGTGAGCAGCAGGGCGGTGATTGCCACCGGAGTGATCATCAACCGCGCCACGCCGGTGTATGATGCCGTGAACGGAACCTGGATCCGCGCGAACGACCAGGGAAGGATCGTAATCCCCGAGGGGGCAGTGGTAGTGTCCGGCAGCCGCCCGATGCGCAAGGGCCCCGGTGTGGAAGAAGGCATCCATATCTATACCCCCGTCATCATCAAATACCGCAACTCCAAGACGGAGGCTTCCATAGAGCTTGAGGACTTCCTGAGATGACAGACTACGGGAAATTCAATTCCGACGACGTCGGCTCGTTCTTCCGCTCTCCCGTCAGGGAGATATTCAAACGGGTGGACCTCAATAAGATATATTCAATGGCCGGAGGCTATCCTTCCGCCGACACCTTCCCCCTTGAGGACATCCGCGAACTCTCATCCGTCGTCATCGACAAATACGGTGCGAAGGCCTTCCAATACGGCGCTACCCAGGGCACCCCTGAACTACGGGAAGTGATTTCCAAAAGGTACGGAGTCCCTGTCGGGAGGGTGCAGGTGACCACCTCGTCCCAGCAGGGAATCGACGTCTGCACCCGCGTCTTCGTCAATCCTGGAGAGGTCATCCTTACCTCTCAGCCCACATATCTCGGTGCCCTCCAGTCTTTCAGGAGTTACAGGGCTGATGTCCACGGTGTGGCCGGAGGGGGGTACGAGGCTGAAATACAGAAGGTTCTGTCCGAAGGGAAGAAGATAAAATTCATCTATTCCATACCCGATTTCCAGAATCCTTCCGGGGAAACCCTAACTCTTGGGGAACGGGAGGAAATGGTGGCGCTGGCCAGGAAATACGATTTCCTCATAGTCGAAGACAGCCCCTACCGGGAGATCAGGTATGAGGGGGAAACTCTCCCGACCATCTATTCCCTGGCTCCGGAGAGGACTCTCCATCTGGGTTCCTTCTCCAAGATATTCGCTCCCGGCTTCCGTCTGGGCTGGATTATCGCCGCCCCGGAACTCCTGGATCCCATCTATGTCTGCAAGCAGAGCCTGGACCTCTGTCCGCCGATTTTCGACCAGTACCTGGCGGCCGAGTTCATGGACTCGGGAAGGCTGGACGCCAATCTCGCCAGAAGCAGGGAGATTTACAGGGCCAAGAGGGACGTGATGCTTGAAGCCCTTGAAGAGAATATGCCCGAGGGGGTGTCCTGGACTCATCCTGAAGGAGGGCTTTTCCTCTTCCTGACCCTTCCGGAAGGGTTCGATGTAGTTGATTTTTACGACAAGGCCCTGGACGCCGGGGTGGCCTATGTCGCCGGGAATTTCTTCCGCACCGACGGCCTCGGCCGCAACACGATGAGGCTGAATTTCTCCTTTATGACTGCACAGCGCATCAGGGAAGGGGTGGCCTTGCTCGCGAGGCTGATAAAAGAAGAATTAACAATAGATAAAGGATAAGAATGACAGGTAAGTTTTTGAACCGGTTCGTGACGGTCTTGTCCGCCATCCTTCTGGCGACGCCGGCCTTGCACTCCCAGATTATACTGACCAGTGACCAGCAGTTGAGGGACCTTCTGGATCCTGACAAGGTGATAGACCTGTCGGTGGGATATACTCCGGAGCACAAGAGTCTCAGGCAGGTTTGTGAAACTTGCAGGAAGAACGGCACGAAGACGCTTACTGTCATTATGGACGAATTCTTCCGTCAGTACCGTCCCCAGGCAGGGACCGAAAGGACCCTCACTCCGGATATGGACGAGTATGTGGATATCATAAAGTCCGTCAGCGATTTCGCGGGCAAATACGGGATGGGACTGTGCCTGTCTTTGCTGAGCCCGTTGGAACTGGGGCCGGCGTTCAGGAATTACACGGGAGGAGAGAGTGGACGCTGGCTCAGTTATGAGGTCGGTTACCGTAATCCCGTGACGGGCCGTTTCAGCCTGGATATCTGGGAACATACGTTGTGGACAAACAACAAGGGGAACATCCGTCTGCACAGGAAGGGTGTCAAGGCTTACGCGTTCAGGCAGAAACCTTTGGGGGATACCCGTTTCATCGCTGTCAACCCTGAAGATATAATTGAAATAGATGATATTACCGTAACTGAAGGCGATCTGGTTGAAGGAGACGGAGGCGTTCACGCCGGTGTCCCCGAAGATAAGATGAAATTCCCCCTCCGCCGCCTGAATGTCAGTTCCGAAGGAGGCCAGAAGGGCCTTGAAGGAATGGACCGGGTGTTCGTGATGGTGGAATATGAAACTCCGGAGATGGACTATTTCAGTCCCAGGGCGGTAGAATTCTTGCATTTCCTGATGGACAAGTACAGGAGCAAGGGAATCAATGTCACCGAACTATACTCTGACGAAATGCATATCCAGCAGGATTGGAGATATGAAAACCATCAGGAGAACGGCCAATTGAACTTCCGTTACCTTACGAAGTCTTTCTCGGAGAAATATGAGGAAAGGTATGACCAGCCTCTTGACGACAGGTATCTGCTCTATTTTGCCTGCGGCGCCCCTTATTTCCTGAATTCTGTTTTTTCAGTACGTCACGTCCAGTATGTGATGGGAGAGACTCCTGAGGACATCCACAGGACGTACCTTCTCAGGGACCGTTACTATAAGATGTTGAACGGGGAGGTGGTGGACCTGTTCAAGGAAGGGAAGGAATATGCGACAAAGGTCCTCCCCAGCATCCGCGTCGGAGGTGCCTACCACGCCTCCTGGGCCGAAAGCCCTACCATCGATTTCTGGGAGGTAGAAAGGCTTCACAGTAACGCATATAAGTACGAGTACACCTCCAATTTCATATGGGGCAATACGGTCCACCAGGCGGCCGCGGCATGCTATGACTATTTCAAATGGGGAGAGTATCTGGAGCCTACCGGCAACGATTTCGCCGAATGCGGCTGGGCCGACCGAAATTACTACGGATCGGCTATGGGGGCTTCCATAGGAGTCATAAACCGCTTTCCCAACGCCTATGCGGCCGTATGGGGCCTTCCGTCAGAGGCCAATAAATGGAGGGAGACCATCAATGAGGCATACGGGGCCTCTCCCGGTCCCCGAATGTCCCTGCTTACCGACAGGGTCCACCGCGACATAGAGGTGCTGATGATTTATCCGATGAATCTGGTGGCCGTCGATGAGCGGTTCGGCAGTTGGATGACACAGTACGGATATGCCAACTACCTCACTTCCGAGAAACTGGTCGAATTGGGATCGGTGGGTGACGACGGGATGATGCACGTGGCGGCAAAGGAGTATGGCACGATAGCCGTGATGTTCGAACCCCTGCCTTGCAGGGGCCTTTTGGACCTCCTTGACGAGTTTGCGTCCAAAGGCGGCAAGGTCCTGTGGTTCAGCGCCCCGCCCCTTATCGACGGGGAAGGAAAGAACTGCAGCGCACGCTGGAGTAATCTGTTCGGAGCGGATTATGCTTACAGCCAATATATGGGAGAGATAGCGACGGGAAAGGTCGTTGAATTCAATCTGGAAGGTATATCGCCCCAGACGATCCTGACGGATTTCATAGTTGACAGGATATATCCGGTCACTCCCATTGGTGGTGCGGAGACTGTGGCAAGGGTTGAAAAACAAGTGGTTGGCACTCATAGGAAATACGGCCTCGGAGACGTTTATTATTTCGGGTTCCGTCCCCGCGACGACCAGGCGGCCAGCCTGGGTTACGAGACCCGCACCCTCTTCGAGATCCTCAATTCGATCGGATCTTATCCTCCTACCGGAAAGTTCGATGTCAATGACAATCCCGTAGTGGTCTCAAGGACGACAGACTGTTTCGCTAGCAAGTTCCCTTCAGGTGCGACCGCCATCGTGAAGCACTACCGCACCCACAGGGAGAATTGGCATGGCGGTTTTTCGCGCAATCCGGAAAGGGATGCCGCCGACCTTGCGGTAAACCCTATGCCTTCGGATGAACTGGACCTTAAAGGGTTGAAAGTCAACGGCCACGAGGTGTCATATACCGGCAAGATGACGATGGCGTTCAACACCGACGCCTCGGGCCGGCTGTCCGCTTTCAACGGCCAGGAATCCTCGTCAGTTACTGTGGACGGGGTTGAATATACTTTTGCCGACAGGCCGGTCTCGCTGGCTTTCGGCCAGGTTGGAGGCGACCCTGGAAAATACAGGGTGTTCGTCGACAGGGATTGCAGGTTGTCTGTTCCCCTGCCGGCAGGGGCGAAGAAGGTTTCCGTGAAGAACGGCAAGGCTGCGGTCAATGGCGCATCCCTTTCGGAGGGCTGTCTTTCCCTTGCGGTGAGTCCTGCCCTGGCTAGGAAATGGCTTGACGTAAACGTTTCATATTGATATGGTTCTATACAAATATCAAGGTGCCGGCAACGACTTCCTGATGGCTGACAACCGGGAGGGAAAGTTGAGGCTTGACGTGGAGACGGTGCAAAGTCTCTGCGACAGGCATTACGGGGTCGGCGCCGACGGGGTGATCCTTATCGGAACGGCTCCCGGCTATGATTTCTCGATGGAATTCTTCAACCCCGACGGCTCTACCGGGATGATGTGCGGCAACGGGGGCAGATGCGCGGTGGCTTTTGCGGCCGCCCTCGGCCTCAAGGGCTTCGATTTTCTCGGTCCTGACGGCCCCCACAAGGGGGAGATCCTTTCGCAGGAAGGGAAGGTGAAGACGGTGAGGATCGGGATGAAGGACGTGGAGGGTTATGAGTTCATCGGAGACAAGGTGTTCCTGGACACCGGCACCCGTCATCTTGTCGTTCCCGTTCAGGGGATAGGGGAGTTCGACGTGTATAATGAAGGGAAGAGGCTGAGGAATGATCCGAGGTTCGCCCCGGTGGGGACCAATGTGGATTTCATTGAGAGGCAAGGGGATGTCCTGTATGTCAGGACTTACGAGAAAGGAGTGGAAGGTGAAACCCTGGCCTGCGGCACGGGAATTGTGGCTTCCGCCCTCGGCTCTTTCCTCTTCGACAGGGGGGAAGCCGGGAGGCACGAGATCCCGGTCCGATCCCGCAGGGACGACCTCTGCGTAGCGTTCACTGCTGTACCGGCCAAGGATGGGATGTCATTCCGTGAAGTGGCCCTCACCGGCCCCGCGGCTTTTGTCGCAAGGGTGGAATTATAAGATTTATGTATTGCCAAGAATAAGATTTATTGACTATGAAAAAGTTTTATTTGTTCATTCCGGTTGCCCTGCTGGCCCTGGTGTTTTCTTCCTGCCTGAAAAACAAGGGATCAGAATACTCCCAGCAGTTCAATTTTTCTTTTGATCCTTCAGATTATTATTCCGGAATCTCCCTTTTGGACTTTGATTCGGACAGTCTGTTCATACCTTCGACCAGCGGTTTCCAGTTCCTGGACATTGCCTATCTGCCCACCAATACATCGACCTCTGGTGCTCTCTCCGGTGGCTGGATGGCCTCGATGTGCCAGGACCCCATAGCCGCGGAAGGCCATACCCCGAAGAATGAGTACGTCGCTTTCGGGAAGGGCGGCAATGAAGGCTCCTGGGCATACGGTGTCTATTATGACAATCCGGATTCCTCCCAGAATCCCAGCTTCGGTGCCTATGTCAATACTTACGGCAATCCCGAAATCACCCAGAACTCGTTGTATGTCAACAATACCAATTCCGTAGTGAATTATATCCTGTATGGCGAGGATAAGTTCGGTCCCGGAGACTGGTTCCTCCTTACCATCAGCGGTTATGCCGGAGGCTCCAAGATTGCTGACATAGAGGTGTATCTCGCAGACTTCAGGGGAGGATCCCTCAGCCTTATTCAGAACTGGACGGAAGTGAAACTCAACAGCATCGTCGCCGCCGACGCCATTAAGTTCTCGCTCACATCCTCCAAGCCGGGCGTCCCCCGCTATTTCTGCATGGACGACTATATCGGCAAGGTGAAAATCAGCTATTAGCAGATTGTCATAGCGGAATTCCGTTTAGACCAGGCCTTCGGGCAGGTTCATTGAGAGTCTTTTCCCGTGGGGGTCGAAGGAAAGGATGAAGTCTTCGTGAAGGGGAACCATCGCTTCGCCTGAAACGGTCCTGATGTAGATGCAGGGATTGCCGGGGATGTCTTCATAACCGGAAATCTCCCCGATAGAGTTGCCGTCGCCGTCTTCCAGCAACCATCCGACCAGGTCTTCAAGGTCGGGAAGGTCGTCTCCTCCGGCTTCCTCTTCTTCGACATAAGGGACCAGGATGTCCCTGCCGACGAGTTCTTCGGCGTCGTCCAGGTCAAGGATGTCGTTGAGCCTGATGAGGAATTTCCCCGTGCCCCTCTGCCTGATGGAAAGGATGAAAAAAGGAACCGGAAGTCCATCGAATTCGATGAATACCGGTTCCTTGATGTCTGCCTGTCCAGGCATTCCGTCCGGAAAACCCGCAAGGAGTTCTCCATCGGTGCCGTTGGACTTGAGGATCCTGCCGATTGTCTGCCAGTCGCCCGACATTCTTATGCTTCGGGTTCGGCGGCGGGAGCCTCTTCTGCAGGAGCGGCCTCCTCGGCGGCCTCAGCCTGTGCTGCGGCCTTCTTGGCGGCTTCTTCTTCCTCCGCCTGCTTGCGGGCGGCTTCCTCCTGCTCGGCTTTCTTCTTGGCGAGAGCCTCGGCCCTTGCCTCGTTGACCTTGGCCTCGGCGCTCTTGGCGGCCTTGGCCTTCTCGATGGCGTCGTGGGTCAGACCCTGCTTCTTGGCCTCGATCTTGGCATCCCTCTGAGCCTTCCAGTCAGCATACTTCTTGTCTGCAACTTCCTGGGAGAAAGCGCCTTTGGCGACTCCGCCGGCAAGGTGCTTGCGAAGAAGGATTCCCTCGTAGGAAAGTATCCTGCGGGTGACGAGGGTAGTCTGTGCTCCTACGTTGAGCCAAGCCAGAGCCCTTTCCTCATTGATAGTGATGGTGGCAGGGTTGGTGTTGGGGTTGTAGGTGCCGATCTGCTCGATGAAACGACCGTCGCGAGGTGCGCGGGTGTCGGCCACAACAATGTGGAAGAATGCGAAATTCTTCTTTCCGTGGCGCTGAAGACGAATTTTAACAGCCATTGTGAATCTGTTTAATAAATTAATAATTACCTTGTTGCTTCCATCTCGTGGAAACGTGGGCTGCAAAGATAAGAATTATTTGATTATCTTCGCAAAAAATTTGATTGATATGCAGAAGATTGGTCTGGAGGGCAAGACCATACTGGTCACCGGTTCGGCCGGATTCATCGGTGCCAACCTTGTCAAAAGGCTTTTCCTGGACCTGTCCCGGGCGACGGTCGTCGGCATCGACAATATGAATCCCTACTACGACGTCGCCATCAAGGAACACAGGCTCCGGGAACTAGAAGGGCTGAAGCCTGAAGGCATTGATTATCATTTTATCAAAGGGGATATTGCGGACAAGGCCGCGGTGGACGGGCTGTTTTCGGAATACAGGCCGGCCGTGGTCGTCAACCTGGCCGCCCAGGCCGGGGTGCGCTACAGCATAACGGATCCTGACGCATACATCCAATCAAACGTCATAGGCTTCTATAACATCCTCGAGACCTGCCGCCGCTCATACGAATCTTACGATGGGGTAGAGCATCTGGTATTTGCCTCTTCTTCAAGCGTTTACGGCTCAAACAAGAAAGTGCCGTATTCCACTGACGACAAGGTTGACAACCCCGTAAGCCTGTACGCGGCTACCAAGAAGAGTAACGAACTGATGGCCCACGCCTATTCAAAGCTCTATGACATTCCCTGCACCGGACTGCGTTTCTTCACGGTCTACGGGCCGGCCGGCCGTCCCGACATGGCATATTTCGGCTTCACTGACAAGCTCGTAAGGGGAGAGACGATCGAGATCTTCAATTACGGCAGCTGCCAGCGGGATTTCACATATATAGACGATATTGTCGAAGGTGTCGTGAGGGTTATGCAAGGGGCTCCGGAGCGCAAGAAAGGCGAGGACGGACTGCCCGTTCCGCCGTACAAAGTCTATAACATCGGCAACAGTTCACCGGAGAATCTCCTCGACTTCGTGGACATCCTCCAGCAGGAACTGGTGGCCGCAGGAATCTTGCCTGCAGGTTACGATTTCGAAGCGCACAAAAAACTCGTTTCTATGCAGCCTGGGGACGTTCCTGTCACCTTTGCCGACACCGTTCCCCTCGAGAGGGATTACGGTTTCAAACCATCTACCCCTCTCCGTGCCGGTCTCAGGGCTTTCGCCCGCTGGTACAAAGAATTCTATGGTTAAAGATCGTCGGAGAAGACGACGCGTGCGGGGTTCCGCATATTGTAACTGCTGGACATCACGCTGCCATAGGCGCCGGTGCTGCGGATGGCGAGTATGTCGCCCCTTTTGGTGACGGGCAGCACGCGGTCTACGGCCAGTACGTCGGCGCTCTCGCAGATCGGGCCTACCACGTCATAGACCATCAGCCTCTCGGAGGAGGCGGTCAGGTTCTCGATCTTGTGATAGGCGTGATACAGGGCGGGCCGGATGAGGTCGTTCATTCCGGTGTCCAGGATGACGAAAGTCTTGTTTTCACCTTCCTTTACGAAGATTACCCTGGACAGAAGAGATACGCACTGTCCTACGAGGGAACGGCCGGGCTCCACGTGCAGCTTCTGTCCGGGCCTCAGTTTCATCCTTTCACGTAAGGTGCTGAACCACAGTTCGAATTCTGGGATGTCGTGGCTGTCGGGGTTGTAGTAGTCGATGCCCAGGCCGCCGCCGAGGTCGATGTTCTCCACGGGGAAACCATTCTCCTCGAAGAAGGCCACGATGCCGTTCGCGCTGATGCATTCGTTGGTGAAGACGTTCTCCACGTCGGTGATCTGGGAGCCGATGTGGAAGTGTAGTCCCTTGAAATTGACGTGGCTGCTGTGAAGGAGAATCTCCACCACCCTGGCCATATCTTTTTTGGGGATCCCAAACTTGTCCATCTCGAGGCCGGTGGTCATGAACTTGTGGGTCTTTGCGTCCACCTCGGGATTGATGCGGAGGGATACGTTGGCGCGAAGGTCGTTCGCTGCGGCAATCTCCTCGATCACAACAAGTTCCTCAAGGGATTCGCAGTTGAAAGAGCCTATCCCGGCTTTCATCGCGTAGAGGATTTCCTCATCGCTTTTGCCGACTCCGGCGAAAACTATCTTCGCTGGGTCGAATCCCTGTTCAATGGAATATTTCACCTCATTTCCGCTCACGCAGTCCACACCGAGGCCCTTTCCCTTCATATATTCCAGGATCCGGGGTTCGCTGTTGGCCTTGATAGAGTAGTGGATTGTGATTCCGTTGGCCTCCGCCGCCTTGACCGCGGCATCGACGGTGCGGCGGAAGAGCGACATGTCGTAATACCAGATGGGGGTAGGCATCGAAAAGAGCCTTTCCGTGTTCAGAAGTCCTTGCATATACTTGTCAGTTTCGTTTCGGTGGCTAAGTTAATAAAAAACGGCTTAAATACCAGATTAATTGTTATATTTGCATATTATAGAAATACGCGCGAGGGGCATGAAAGTGGCGGAAAGAATGCACTATTTCTGTATAAAACCGTGTAACTACCTGAGCATCAGCGTTTTCTATGTTGTTCGGGGAGCCAGGGATTTCACTTATGCTTTGCGAAGACCGTTTCAACCAGATTTACGGCCGGGATCCT
Source organism: Bacteroidales bacterium (assembly GCA_017427885.1). Classification (GTDB taxonomy): domain Bacteria; phylum Bacteroidota; class Bacteroidia; order Bacteroidales; family UBA932; genus Cryptobacteroides. Next base: position 223,097 of record JAFRRW010000011.1, on the reverse strand, counting down.
GAGGGACTGGCCTTCTGCCCCTATCGTGTCTGCCCCATAGGGGCGCATTCCGACCACAACCTCGGCAAGATCACAGGCTTTGCCCTCGACAAGGGCATCCACATCGCCTACGCCCCCAAGCGTAACGGCGTCGTGGAAATGTCGTCCCTGCAGTTCCCGAAGAGGGCCCAGTGGCACATAGCCTCCATCCCTTCGCACAGGCAGTATGACTGGGCAGACTATCTCCGAGGGGCTACGCTTATGCTTTCCAAGAGATACCGTCTTTCCCTCGGCATCTGCGGCGTCATCGAGGGCTCCCTCCCGATCGGGGGGTTGTCGTCGAGCGCGGCGGTCACGATCTCTTTCCTGTGCGCCCTGTGCAGGGTGAACGGGATCGTGCTGGAAGAGACGGAACTGATCGACATAGCCTACGAGGCCGAGTCGGCCTATGTGGGAGTGAACATCGGCAAGCTGGACCAGAGCTGCGAGGTGCTGGGAAGGAAGGACCACCTCCTCTATCTGGACACGAAGGACGGCAGTTATGAACTGATACCGCGGAATCCAGGGATGAAACCCTTTAGGATAGGAATCTTCTTCTCGGGACTCGAGCAGAGCCTGGCCGGGTCGAAATTCAATATGAGGGTGGATGAGCTCCGCGCCGGAGTCTATGCCCTCCAGGCCTTTGCCGGAGCTGAATATGGGAAATTCAGGGAAACCAATGCCAGGGATGTGCCCCGGGTGGTCTATGAGCAATACAAAGACCGTCTGCCGGACCCTTGGAGGAAACGCTGCGAGCACTGGTACACCGAGTTCGAGAGGGTAGAGAAGGGGGCCGAAGCCTGGAGGAAGGGAGATATCGAGAACTATGGACGGCTATCCTCCGAATCCGGATGGAGCAGCATCCACAACTGGGAGTCCGGCGCCCCCGAGCAGATACGGCTATACGAGATCATGACCCGGACCGACGGCATTTATGGCGGAAGGTTCTGCGGCGCCGGCTTCAAGGGCTGCTGCATGGCCCTGATCGATCCCGCTTTTGAAGAACCGGTCCGCAGGAAGGTGACCGAGGAATATCTGAAGTCCTTCCCCGAGATGGAGGGCAGGTACGGGGTATTCGTCTGCGACACCGCCGACGGAACCAAGTCAGTCTGATCGAGATGGAATACAGAAGAAGGATAATGATTACGGGAGGCGCCGGTTTCATCGGCTCCCACGTGGTCCGTCTTTTCGTGAACAAATATCCGGATTACAGGATCGTCAATCTGGACAAGCTGACCTATGCCGGCAACCTGGCCAACCTCAGGGATGTCGAGGACAGGCCGAACTACAGGTTCGTCAGGATGGATATCTGCGATTTCGAGGGAGTGCTGGCCCTGATGAAGGAGGAGCGCATCGACGGCATAATCCATCTTGCCGCCGAGAGCCACGTGGACCGTTCCATAAAGGATCCTTTCACTTTCGCGCAGACCAATGTGATGGGCACCCTCAGCCTGCTGCAGGCGGCGAGAGAGGTTTGGAACGGGGAATGGAAAGGCAAGCGCTTCTACCATATCTCCACCGACGAGGTGTACGGAGCCCTGGAGATGGACGGCAGTCTTTTCACCGAAGAGACCAGGTACCAGCCTCACAGCCCTTACAGCGCCGCCAAGGCCTCCAGCGACCATTTCGTCCGGGCCTTCCACGACACCTACGGCCTTCCCACCATAGTTACCAACTGTTCCAACAACTACGGCCCTTACCAGTTCCCGGAGAAACTCATCCCTCTCTTCATCAACAATATCCGCCACCGCAGGTCCCTGCCGGTTTACGGGAAGGGGGAGAATGTCCGCGACTGGCTGTACGTCGAAGACCACGCGCGGGCCATCGACACCATCTTCCACAACGGCCGTACCGGCGAGACCTACAATATTGGCGGGTTCAACGAATGGAAGAACATAGACCTTGTCAAACTGCTGGTAGATACGACCGACCGTTTGCTTGGCCGCGCTCCCGGCGAGGACAGGGACCTGATCACCTTCGTCACCGACCGGGCAGGGCACGACCTGCGCTATGCCATCGACAGCACCAAGCTCCGGGATGAACTCGGCTGGGAGCCGTCCCTGCAGTTCGAGGAAGGCATCGAAAAGACCGTCCGCTGGTACCTCGACAATCAGGACTGGCTGGATAATGTCACCAGCGGGGATTATATGAAGTATTACGAGCAGATGTACGGAGGAAGATAGGATGATCGATGTGATTGAAACTGCGATTCCCGGGGTGGTGGTCATCGAACCGAAGGTGTTCGGCGACTGCCGCGGGTATTTTATGGAATCGTGGTCGCAGAGGGATTTCGACGGGAAGGTCATGCCCGTGAAGTTCGTCCAGGATAGCGAGAGCAGAAGCCGCCGGGGAGTGCTGAGGGGGCTTCATTTCCAGAAGGGGAGGGCCGCACAGGGCAAGCTCGTGAGGGTCGTCGAGGGCACCGTGATGGATGTGGCCGTGGATATCAGGAGAGGTTCCCCTACCTTCGGAAAGTATGTGATGGTCGAACTCAGCGGGGAAAACCACCGCCAGGTGTTCTTGCCGAGAGGATTCGCCCACGGTTTTGTGGTGCTCAGCGAGACGGCCCTGTTCCAGTACAAATGCGACAGTCCGTACGCCCCGGAAGCGGAAGGATCAATTGCCTGGGACGATCCAGAGCTGGGAATTGAATGGCCCGTGCCGGAAGGTGGGCTGATTCTTTCCGAAAGGGACAAGGCCGCTCCGAGGCTGAAAGATGCCGGCGAACTGTTTGATTACGCCATAGATTACTACGCGGAATGAACGTGCTTGTGACGGGTGCCTGCGGGCAGCTAGGCAGTGAGTTGAGGCTTCTTGCAAAGGGAAGGAGGGACAGGTATGTGTTCACCGACGTTGCCTCCGTTCCGGAAGAGGGTATCGGGGGATTGGACATCACCGATGCCGGCGCGGTGAGGGATAAGGTGAAGAAGGAAGGGATACAGGTGATTGTCAACTGCGCGGCCTACACCGACGTCGAGGCGGCCGAGGACAATGCCGCCCTTGCGGAAAGGATAAACGGGGAGGCCCCGGGGATACTTGCAGCCGCGATGAAGGAGGCCGGAGGTCTGCTTGTACATATTTCCACGGATTATGTCTTCGGCGGCGAACCGGTCGATGCTCCCATCCGCGAGGACCATCCTGCGGCGCCGCTGGGAGTTTACGGCCTTTCGAAACTCCACGGAGAACAGGCCGTCCAGGAATCCGGCTGCCGCCATATTATAATCCGCACGGGGTGGCTTTACAGCGAATCCGGAAAGAATTTCGTCAGGACGATGCTCCGCCTGATGGACACCAGGCCTCAGTTGAAGGTCGTTTCCGACCAGGTCGGCACCCCCACTTACGCCGTGGACCTCGCCGGAGCGATAATGACAATCCTGGATTCCACAGTTCCTGCAGAGGGCATCTACCACTACACGGACGAAGGTGTCTGCTCCTGGTACGACTTTGCCAAGGCGATCGCCGATTATTCCGGCCATACCGCCTGTGACATCATCCCCTGCCACAGCGATGAATTCCCCACCAAAGCCCGGCGTCCGGCCTACTCGGTTCTCGACAAGACCAAGATAAAAGAGACTTTCGGCCTCGCCATCCCGCATTGGACGGATTCTTTGAGACGGTGCCTTGCTAAAATGATAAACGAAAACAGATGAAAGGAATAGTTCTCGCCGGGGGAGCGGCCACGAGGCTGTATCCCATAACGAAAGGAATCAGCAAGCAGCTGCTTCCCGTATATGACAAGCCGATGGTGTATTATCCCGTCAGCGTGCTGATGCAGGCTGGGATCCGGGACATACTGATTATTTCCACACCGGAAGACCTTCCCCTTTTCAGGCGGCTGCTGGGCGACGGCTCCGACTTCGGCGTCCGTTTCGAATATGCCGAACAACCTTCTCCCGACGGCCTCGCGCAGGCCTTCATCATCGGCGAGAAGTTCATAGGCGACGACTCCGTCTGCCTCGTCCTAGGTGACAACATATTCCACGGCAGCGGTTTCTCCTCCCTTCTGGACAATGCTGTGAAGACGGCTGAGACCGAAGGGAAGGCCACCATCTTCGGCTACAGGGTCAACGACCCCGAGCGCTACGGCGTCGCCGAATTCGACAGGGACGGCAACTGCCTTTCCATAGAAGAGAAACCTGCCCGGCCCAAGAGCAACTATGCCGTGGTCGGCCTGTATTTCTATCCCAACAAGGTCGTCGAGGTCGCCAAGGGAGTCAGGCCTTCCGCCAGGGGAGAACTTGAGATAACCACCGTCAACCAGAGGTTCCTGGAGGCGGGGGAACTGAAGGTGGAGACCCTGGGCCTGGGTTTCGCCTGGCTCGACACCGGCACCCACGATTCCCTCGCCGAGGCCACGGCCTATATTGAAACCATCGAGAAACGCCAGGGCCTGATGGTCGCCTGCCTCGAAGGCATAGGCCTCGAGAAGGGCTGGATAACCCCGGCCCAGGTCCGCCGTTCCGCCGGTCAGATGCTCAACAGCCAGTACGGGCAGTACCTGATGAGGCTGGCGGAAGGGGAATGATGATACATTACTGCAATCTCAAATAGTCTTTATGAAAACCGTCCTTACTTTCGGAGTCTACGATATGCTCCATATCGGTCACATCCTTCTTTTCAAGCGGGCTAAGGAACTGGGAGACAAACTCATTGTCGCCGTCCAGGACGGGGACTTCATCCTAAAGTATAAGCCAGGGACCAAGATGATTTATTCGACGGAAGAAAGGGCCTTTATGGTCAGTGCCGTGAAATATGTCGATGAGGTGGTTATATACAAAGATGTCGATGTTGATATCCGAAATATCGATTTTGACGTATTTGTGAAAGGTCCGGACCAGAAGCACGAGGGGTTTCAGAGAGCCGTGAAGTGGTGTGAGGAAAATGGGAAGGAGGTAAAGGTACTGGCGAGGACCGAGGGCATCTCCTCCACTATGCTGAGGGAGTATTGCAGGGATAAGTAAGTCGTTCCAAAAAAGTAACATCAAGTATATGAAAATAGGACTTATCAAAGAAACGAAAACGCCTGTTGACAACAGGGTGGCATTGTCTCCCAAGCAGGTGGCGGAGTTGAACAGGAAATATCCTCAACACGAGATTGTCGTGCAGGCCAGTGACATCCGTGCTTTTTCGGACGAAGAGTATCGCCAGGAAGGCGTCAAGGTAGTAGACAAAGTGGAAGACTGTGATATCCTGTTCGGTATCAAGGAAGCGAAAATTGATTCTCTGATTCCTGACAAACAGTATTTCTTCTTCGGTCATATTGCCAAGATGCAGGCATATAATCGTCCTTTGCTTCAGGCGTTTATTAAAAAGCGGATCACATTCTGCGATTATGAGTACCTTGTAGATGACAACAATATCCGTGTCTGTGCATTTGGATGGTGGGCCGGTGTGGTCGGGGTTTATTATACTCTGCGCGGGTATGGTTTGAAACACAATCTGTATGATTTGCCGAAACCGGATCTCCGTTTTACCTTGGATAAACTGTTGGCCGCGTTGAAAGGGATTGAACTTCCAAAGATTAAGATATTCATCACCGGAGCCGGGCGCGTATCACAAGGGGCCAGATATGTCCTGGATAATATCGGCGCTGTCAAGATGACTGAGGATGAATACCTCAGCACAGACTGCGTGGATAAACTTTCCTACTCTTTTGCTGATGTGGACAGGCTTGTGAAACGGAAAGATGGAGGAGTTTTTTCTTGGGCTGATTTCACACATAATGCGAAAGAGTACGAGAGTGATTTCCTTCGCTGGGCAAGACAGACGGATGTGTTGGTCTGTGCTCACTTCTGGGGGCCTGATGCTCCTGTGTATCTGAGCGAGGAAGATCTTCGTCGAGACGATCTGCGTATAAAGATGATTGGTGACGTTACCTGTGATATCAAGGGAAGCATCAAATCAACAGTTCGTCCCGCCACGCACGATGCCCCTTATTTCGATTACAATCCCGTAACTGAACAGGATGAACCTGCGTTCTCATCAGATAAGAACATTACGGTAATGGCCGTTGATACCTGTCCGAATGCTCTTGCGATGGATACGAGTGCTTATTTCGGAGAGATGTTGACAAAACATGTGTTTGAGCCGCTATTGAAGGGAGAAAAATCGGAGGTGATTAATCGTTCGATGATAGTGAAAGACGGAAACCTGACGCCATGGTTTGAATATTTAAGAGATTTCGCGGAAGGGAAGTGATCTTGCAAAAAGGATGGCTAAGTCGTTGAAACAGAGAGCCGCCTCTGGAATGGCCTGGGCAGCGTTGCAGAAGTATTCTGCAATGGGAATCCAGTTCATTTCCGGAATAATTCTGGCGCGTCTGCTGACTCCATATGATTATGGCTGCATCGGGATGCTGACCATATTTATGGTGCTTGCGGAAGCTTTTATCGACGGAGGTTTCGGCTCCGCGCTTATACAGAAAAAAAGGCCCACCCAGGAGGATTATTCGACTATTTTCTATTGGAATCTTGGTGTGGCCTTGTTAATGTATGCGGTATTGTATTTCTGTGCCCCGGCAATTGCACGATTCTATGACATACCGCTTTTATGTGACGTGTTGCGTGTTCAGGGATTGGTACTGTTCATTTATGCTTTCAACATTGTTCAACGGAACCAACTCAAGAAGCAACTGAATTTCAAAGTACTGTCCATAGTAACTATCACAACGTCCATTATCGCTCTGAGCGTAACCATTGTCTTGGCGTATAAAGGGTTTGGTGTATGGGCTTTGGTAGTGCAACATCTGATAACAGCTGCTATCCCGGCCGTCGTATTTTGGTTTTTTATCAAGTGGCGTCCAAAGCTGGTCTTTTCTTGGAAGTCATTTAAGGAATTGTTCTCCTTTGGCTTCTATATGTTTTTGACGAACCTGCTAAATCAGTTGGGTAATCAAATTCAAGGTTTGTTGATAGGGAGGGTGTATGATTCGTCAACGATGGGTTATTATTCAAAGGCGAAAAGTACTGAGGAACTGGCATCCACTAGTATCTCCGGTGTTATGGGACAGGTTACATATCCTCTTTATGCGGAATGCCAACACGATTTGCCGGTGCTAATCAATGTTATAAAGCGAATAACCATTTCGATAGCATATCTTACTTTCCCTATAATGGCATTACTTTTTTTGCTTGCCAAACCCATTTTCGTGTTACTTTATTCTGAAAGGTGGTTGGAGAGCGTACCATATTTCCAGATTTTATGTATAGCCGGTATTGCCATTAGTTTGCAAGGGGTTAATTATCTTGCAGTAGCTGCTGTAGGAAAAAGTAAACAAATGTTTACCTGGACAGTTGTAAAACGAGTGGTCGGTCTTTTATTCGTCGTCTCAGGCCTTATTCTTGGCGGCATATGGGGACTTCTAGTCGGAATGGTATTACAATCCTGGTTGATATATTTTATCAATTCATTTCAGGTTCATAAATATATTGGTTATAAGATTACGAGACAGATGCAGGACCTTCTGCCAATTGTAGTTTTGTCTTTGATCGCGTTCATAGCTGCATTCCTTGCAGGTGATTATTTCTCTGTCCTGAACATGTATCCTCTTGCAATCATACAGTTATTTGTCTTTGTCATAATCTATCTTGGAGGGTCGATGTTGATGAAAATGGAGAGTTTCAAATATGTCAGAGAGACGATACCGTTAGTGTTTGGAAAATTTAAAAGGAATTAAAAGTGAAACTCTTCTTTTGTGGTGACATAATGCCTGGGGGTGTATTGCCATACCAGGACAATTATATATCATCATCGTTACGGGATTATATTCAAAGCTTTGACTTCAGAATAGGAACCCTCGAAGCCGCTATTGGTACAGGCCTGTCTTTCGATCCGGTAAAAATGTCAGGAAGGCAGAACATTATCTATGCCCGGAACGAGGACTTTTTCCGTATAAAAGAGATGGGGTTCGATGTCGTGTCCTTGGCCAATAATCATATCTGGGACTTGGGCGAGGATGGTTTGAAGAATACAATCAGACTATTAAAAGAAAACGGCATAAAGTATTGTGGGGTAGGTAATAATATTGATGAGGCTTCACGACCGGCAATAATGGAGAAGGACGGTTTGCGAGTGGCGGTTCTGGCTTACTGTATGTATGGCAATCCGTGGTTAGGATATGTTGAACTGGCAGGGAAAGAAAAGGCGGGTGTCAATCCGTTGTATATAGATAAGGTGGTGGAAGATATTCATAATGCCAAGGAAAAATATGACAAGGTGATTGTTTTGCCTCATTGGGGACGTGAATATCAGTATGAGCCGTTACCGGAGTGCGTGACCTTGGCAAAAAAGATGATTGATGCTGGGGCTGACGCCGTGCTGGGAAGCCATACACACCAGATTCAGCCTCTTGTGGAATATAAGGGCAAGTCGATATGTTATAGTATGGGTAACTTCCTTTTCCCTGATTTTTATATGTATCCGCCTCGACCGATATGGTATCCGGATTCATTAAAAGAAGTGGAAGGGGTAAAGGACGTGGTTGGTTATCCATATCCTATTGAGGAACCTATCCGGCAAGTATGGAATCCCATATCGAGGTATGGATGTATTGTAAGTCTTAATGTTGAAAAAGACGGTATAACGGTTAAAAGGGATTATGTTCATTCTTCGGATGATAATGTTGTGTCGCTGTCTGTCCCTGAAAAGGCTGTATTGAGAGGACTTGGTAAGTCTTCATTAATGCTTACATGTTGGCCCTATCGATCCATGGTAAGAATTAAACGTAAAGGTAGGAGTATAATACGGAGAATATATCGAAGAATCAAGCAAGTATAATGATAAATAAAATCTTAAAACGTCTGGTAAGCCTTCTTCTGGGGAACCGGAGTTTGAGGAATTGGGCGAAGACCATTGACTCCGGTAAACAAGGAAGAAGACGTATTGTCGCTGATTATAAAAAATTGTTTAAGTCTAAGGGCTTGACAACTGATGAGTACTTTGATTTTGAATTTGAGAAACGAGATGAGGGATTCCGTCAGTCTTTTCTTGGACTTAATGAGCAGCGCTTCTATTTGGATTATTTGAATCCTGTAAAGTATTATTCTCTTGCCCGCAATAAGTATTTGGCTCACAAAACACTGGAGAATACAGGCGTGCGGAAGTCCGAACTGTATTGTTATTATCAGCCGGAGGCACGTTATATTGCAAGCGATGAATGTGCGGGAGACCTGTCGGGCGTGTTGCATATCTTGGAGTCCAAGGGGATTGAATCTTGCGTGATAAAAACTACGGAGAGCTCGCACGGTGACAATGTTTGGGTGATCAAAGACATTCAGTTCGAGGAGAGAGATGCCATGCTCACCCGTTTTGATGGGAGTGTTATCAGGTTGAGTGAGATACTTGGCAAGGAACCTTTGATCTTTGAGAGCGTGGTCCATCAAACCAAGCAGTTTGCAGATTTCAATGAGACGTCTGTCAACACGGTGCGTTTCATGACCACTTTGTATCCTGATGGAACTGCAAAGATTATAGCAACCTTCGTGAAAATTGGCAGTCCTGGCAGATGTGTTGACAATGCGGGCGAAGGCGGTAACGTAGATGCGTGTATCGATGTTGAAACCGGTGAAATAAAAGATGCTGTCTTATTTAATGGTTGGAGAAAGACAATAGAAATCGACAAGCACCCTGATAGCGGTGTTCAATTGAACGGTGTCTTCGTTGAAAACTGGCAGTTAATCAAGGAAGAGGTGAAACGTTTCCAGCAGGCTTTCCCTTATTGTAAGGCCGCAGGTTGGGATATCGCAATAACAGAAGATGGTCCTGTTGTAATTGAGGTCAACGATTTTTGGGATCGGACCGGCCAGTATTTCATACGGCGTGGTTGGCGTAATGAAATCCGGGATTGCTATTTGGCTTGGAAACAGTACTGGGGAGGGAATGTGAACCGTTATGCGACAGGGAATTGGAGGTTGCCTCTAAAGGATAGAAGAATGATAGCCAAGTTTTCTTGATTATTAAACGCTAAAGAGTACGATTATGTTTAAGAGGATAGTAACAATTATCAATAAAAAACGGGAGCTCAGGAAGTGGAAAGTGCGAATTACTAAAAACTTCAAGGATCTTGAAAACCATAGAAAACTGACAAAAACGCAGAAAAAAGAGGTTAATGATTTTTATAAGAGTATGATAGGCCGAAAGGTCCCGCTTTATTGTCATGAATATTTCTATTCTCGCACCGGTGTATTTACTAAGGAGTATGTCCCGAACAATTTCTATCACTGTGAATTAGTGCCAAGGGCAAATATTAAGCGCTATGGCGGAATATTCGGGGACAAGAATATGTGCGATTTTTTATTCCCTGGGGAAAACGTCGTTCATTCTATTCTCAAAAACATAAACGGGTATTACTATTATGAAGGAAAACCAGTGTCGGAAGGGGAGGCGGTCAAACTATGTCAAAATCTTGAAAAGGTAATTATTAAACCTGCCCGTGAATCTGAAGGGCATGGGGTTCAACTTCTCAGTGCTAAGGATGGAATAACTGATTTGAACGGAAAGACGATAGCCCAGCTGTTCAAGGAGTATAAAAAAGACTTTTTGGTTCAAGAATGTGTCCGGCAGCATCCTAGAATGGCAGCATTGAACCCTTCCTCCGTAAATACGATGCGCATACTATCATACCGCTCAGGCATGGAGGTATTGATTGTATATTCGGTTGTCCGCATTGGAAGGAACGGATCTGTAGTCGATAATCAGTGTGCCGGAGGCATTAGCACAACTATAGATAAAGAGGGAAGACTTGGTAAGGAAGCATTTGGCGGATTCAGCAAGGATGATATTGAGAAAACGGACACTGGAGTGATTTTGGAAGGGTATGAATTGCCATCTTATGATAAAGCTATAGAGATGGTGAAGCGGCTTCATATGAAATCACCATTCTTCGATTTGCTCGGTTGGGATATCGCCATACAAGAGGATGGAGAACCTGTGCTGCTGGAGTTTAATACGAATCCGGGTCTGAGCCAGTCAGCTTTCAAGTCCGGCATGGGCGAATATACGGAAAGAATCATCCGTGAGCTATGGCCAAGACCGAACACTTGGTTCCCGGATTAATTGCCTGTTATTGATGGATAAAAACATAACCATTATAGAAAAGCCTGACTGGGTGTCTTGGAATGACATCAGGCAATGCCTATATGATGCACATTCATCCAATCGTAAGAGGGGGATAAAAATGTATCATTACCAATGGCCGGAAGAAAGAATAATAGGACATTTAGGTGATAATGGGTTTATGCTTGTGGCTCTGGATGGGGAAAAGTTGGTGGGGACGGCGGCTCTTGGTGACAGGGTGGGTAAGATTTGGTATGCCAACGGTCCGTATGCTTATGCCTGTTTTGACAGCATTATTCCAGAATATGCAGGGCGCGGGATCTTTCGTGCTTTGGATAGCAAGAGGGAAAGTTTGGCAATAAGTGCAGGATATAATGTGATGGTCTTCGACACCCATTGCAAGAATGTACATAGAATCAGGATTGCAAAAAAAATGGGATACAGGCCAGTTCATTATTTCAGGGCTAAGAGCGGAGATCATTATAACATAGTTATGGTAAAATGGCTCAGAGACCGATCTTTTTCCCCTATACATTGTTGGGTTAGATACCATATATCCAAGTTTAAGGCAATCAGTCGTTTTCCGTTAAAAAAAGACTAGATGCAAAGACAATTCAGTGTTATTATTGCGGGAGACTTGTTCCCTGTTCCTTCGAACTTCACTAAGTTCAATACGGGAGACATGTCATACCTTTTCGGAGATAAGATATCGGCTCTGTTCGCTTCTGCTGATTACCGTATCTGCAATCTTGAAGGCGCCTTGACAGACAATCCCGGAAAATGCGAGAAGACAGGCCCGGCTCTGTACGCACCGACAACGACTGTCAATGCTTACAAGGCTTTGGGTATCGACTGCTGCACATTGGCTAACAATCATATTACGGATGCCGGAAGTCAAGGAGTGTATGATACGATGAAGATACTCGATGATGCGGGAATCAGTCATCTGGGTGCCGGTGACATCAGTACCATCAAAAGGCATGTCATTTTTTTAGTAAATGACTTTAGGATTGGACTTTACAATGTTGCCGAGACAATGTATAATGCTCCGGGAGAGAATAAGCCTGGTGCCTTTCTCTTTGATGAACTGGTGGTCTGCCACGACCTGGAGGAATTGAAAAAGAGAGTTGATTTCATCATAGTAATATATCATGGAGGAACGGAAAAGTTCCGTTATCCTTCTCCTCAAACCAGACGGAGATTCCACAGGATGGTCGATTCCGGCGCAAATATGGTTTTATCCCAACATACGCATTGTATAGGTTCCGAGGAGTATTATAAAGGAGCATATCTGCTTTATGGGCAAGGGAACTTTTTGTTCCGTTCATTTAACAATGAATTTACGGATACCGGTCTGGTCATAGAGTTGCAGTTTGAAGAGGGGAAGCCGACAGTGAAGAAACACCTCGTCCGGGCGGTCGAAGACAGGGTCGTGTATGATGACGAGCAGGATTTCTCGGCTTTCGATGAACGTTCTGCCCGTATTGATGATGAAGCTTTTTTACAAGAACAGTTTAAGACATACTGCCGACAGGAACTGCCGTTTTATCTTCGTGCATATAAAGGGAAGAACTGGTTATATAAAGTAATCGGGCGTTTTTCTCCCTGTTACCGTGACAGGTTGATAGAGAAGAGTTATTCTCGCTGGCAGATGCTGTTCATGCTTCATTCTATACGGTCTGAACAGAATAGGGAAATAGTAATAGAGGGGCTCGAATCCTTGTTGGATGATTTGAAGGGGACAGATAAATGAAACAGAGGGTAATAGTCATAGGTCACGGCTACACTTCCAGGCTGGGAGTGATACGGGCATTGGGCCGCGCCGGTTACGAGGTAACCGTGATAGTGATTATGCTCAATAAACGGAATGGAAAGCCTGATACGACACGTCCCATCGATAGTTATAGCAAGTATGTCGACCATATCCATTATTGCCCTCCTGATAAAGATAGGTTGATTGCCTTATTGCTTGAAAAATGTGTTGAGGAAGGTCCGAAGGCTATCCTTTTCCCTGACAGCGATTTTTCTGCCGCGGCAATAGATCTGAACCAGAAAAAGCTTGAAGAGCATTTCTTGTTTCCCCATATAGACCATACTCCGGGGGCGGTTGTGGTTTGGATGAACAAGCTCCGCCAAAAAGAATTGGCCAGGCAAGTGGGTTTGAATGTGGCAAGAGGAGAGGTTATAGAAGTGGCTGATGGTGATTATCGTATTCCTTCCGGATTGTCATATCCGTGTTTCCCTAAGCCCCTGGCAACTCTTGTCGGTGCGAAGACGGGACTTGGAAGATGTGACACGGAACAGCAACTGCGGAAATCAATCGATGCCCTTGTCCGGAGGTCATCAACGATATCGATCCTGGTTGAGGAGTACAAACACATTGACCAGGAATTTGCCCTGATGGGCGTGTCCGACGGAACGACGGTCCATATCCCCGGAATCCTCCGAATCAGTTCTCTTGCATCCGGGACTCATTACGGAGTGGCGATAAAAGGGGAGATCATTCCGATTGAAGGGTTTGAAGATTTGCTTGAGTCATTCAAGGTTTTTGTCCGGGAGACCAGTTATGTGGGCATATTCGACATTGATTTCTATCGGAGCGGAAGCAGGTTTTATTTCTGCGAGATGAATTTCAGGTATGGAGGATCGGGATATGCATATACCAGATCGGGGGTGAACCTGCCTGCAATGTTCGTTCATGCGATTAATGGTGAATCGATTGACACCTCTGTAATGGTGAAGGATAAGGCCGTTTATTTAAATGAGCGGATGTGCCTGGATGACTGGTATAAGGGTTATATTACAACTCGAGAATTCAAAACCTTGCTCAGGAGTCGGGATATCAGTTTCATCGCAGATGAAGAGGATCCGGAACCGGAACGGATGTTCAGGAAACTGATTCTGCAAAACGGCTTCAAGAGAATTATAAAAAAATGTTTGGGCAGAAAGTAAGCATTTGTCGGGATGAGTGTCATTGAGTCTTTCTTACTTGCTAATTCAGTTTCCTTCGAGAAGGACGTTCCCTTGACGGGGAAGACCTGGATCCGTACCGGCGGTATGTGCAAGTATTGGATCGTGCCGGACGGTTTGGCCCAGCTTGAGACTGTATGCCGTTTCCTTTATGCGGAAAAAGTCGAATTCGATGTTGTCGGATATACATCGAATCTGTTCTATCATAAAGACTGCAATCCGGACGTGATCGTTTCAACGGTAAAGGTAAACAACTATGAAATAACAGGGGACAGGTTGGTTTGCGATTGCGGTGTCAGTGTGGTCAGGCTGGCGAAGGAGTGCCTGGAAAAGGGTTATGCCGGTTTTTGCGGACTGGTCGGTCTGCCCGGTACCGTAGCTTCTGCCGCAGTCAACAATGCCGGCTGTTTCGGCTGTTCCATATCTTCAATGCTCCGGAGCGTCCGCTACCTGAATACTGAGGGAAATGTCGATGACCTGACAAAAGAACAGATGGAATACAGCAAGCGTTCCTCTGTTTTTAAAAGGAAACAGATCCGGGGTGTGGTCCTCTCGCTGGAGTTGGACCTGACGAAGGCTCAGGATATCGCAGCAGAAAAGGAAAAAGCCGAGGCTTCTGTCAAATACAGGAAAATCCATCAGGAACAAGGGGGGAAGAACCTTGGCAGCGTGTTCGCGCAGATACGTATCAGGAGGAACCTGAAGAGTCTCGTTGCCACAGGTATTTCCAAACTGGCTTCCTTGTTGAGAATCGCACCTTATGGGAATGCGCTGAAGAAGACGCTGTTGAGGTTTTATGGCTGCCGCAACCTGGACGGTTACATTTCCGACAAGAACATCAACACCTTCATCTGGCGGGACGACGAGGCAGAAAACAGATTCGAGGAGTACAAGGCCTTTATGGGCAAGGCGTTCAGAAACCTGAAAATTGAAATCGAGGAAAAGACCTCCCGGACTGACAAGATGAAAGTCGGAATCCTTACATATCACCGCGCTGAGAACTACGGAGCTCTCCTTCAGGCTTTTGCTTTAAGGACATACCTGAAGGGCCTCGGGTTCGACGTCGATTTCGTCGACTATTGGCCGGACTACCATTCGGACTTTTTCAAGATATTCCCCTGGAAGAGATTCAAGGCCGGAAGCATTTATACGAAAGCGGTATGCCTGTATCTGGCAACGGTTTGGGGTATTCCCCGGTCCAAGCGTAAATGCGTGATGAAGGACTTCATGTCCGGATATCTCGGTCTGGCAGACCGGCCCCGGTATGTCGATGATTCAGATGTCTGCGACTGCTTCGACTGTGTCGTTTACGGAAGCGACCAGATATGGCGCCAGCAGAATCTGCCCGGCCATAAGGGACTGGATTTCTGGTATTTCGGCTCTCCGAACGTCCAGGCCCGTAAAATCGCTTATGCTGCCAGTATGGGACCGTCGAATCTCTCCGACAAGGAGAAGGAGGACATCAAAAGCCGTCTGACTGCATTCGAGGCCCTTTCCGTCAGGGAGTCTTCTTTACAGGAGACTCTCGCTTCCCTCGGATTCGTTTCCGAGGTCGTCGTCGATCCGGTGTTTCTCCTGAGCAGGGAACAATGGGGCAAGGTCGCCGATGAGGCGAAGAAAAAAGTTAAAGGCAGGAAATACATCCTGTTCTATAACCTTCTGAATTCCAATGAGAGCAGCCGTTTCGCCGACCGGCTTGGAAAGGCACACGGCCTGCGAATCATTGAAATTACAAAGAAATACGGCATTAGGTATTTGGGAAAGCGCTATTCCCACACGGCGTCCGTACCCGAATTCCTGTCTCTCATTAGGAATGCCGAATACGTCGTCAGCAATTCGTTCCACGGTGTCGCGATGTCAATCATCTTCGAGAAGCAGTTCTTCGCCGTCGGGATGGGTAAGAGGTCGGACCGGGTGGAATCCCTGTTAAAGGTGCTGGATTTGGGAGAACGTTATATCAAACACGGAGACTCCGCCCCGTTGCCGGATATTGATTACCAGGTCGTCCGGCCGAAACTAGAGGATTATGCGAGCCGTTCCAAGAGGTATTTGATGGATTCGATAGGAGAACATATTGAGAATGAAGGAAATATCACAGGAAGATTATAAGAGGATCCCATTTGAGATTCTTAAAGATGTTGCCGGGTTTTGCCGGATTAACGGTATCCGTTACAGTCTGGCATACGGTACATTGTTGGGCGCGGTTCGGCACAAGGGGTTTATTCCGTGGGATGATGATATAGATATCATTATGCCCAGAAACGACTTTGACCGTTTCCGGGAAACATATAACTCCGATCGTTTCGTTTTTTCGGATCTTTCGACCAATAAGGATCATCCTACGGGAATGGCGAAGGTTTATGACCCCAAGACATTCTTTTTCTATAAACAGACCATCAAGAGGTCTTATGGTCTTTTCATAGATGTTTTTGTGGTTGACCGTGTCCCGGAAGACAGCTCTGCGTTTATTCCCTGGATGAAAAGGATTAAACGGCTGATGAGCATCAATACTGCCAAGAATACCGGGATATTGAATGTCTTCAGGTCTGAAAAGGGCTTGTTCAGGATTCTGAAGAGGTTGGCCATCATCCTTATCCCCGTACCCAGGAGGGTCATTCAGAAAAAGATTTGTCAGTTGCAGACCAAGTATCGTAATGATAACTCAGATTCTGTCTGTATTACGGTTTCCGTTGACAATCCGTACGACATCTACCCGTCTTCCCTGTTTGAAGAGTACGCTTCGGTTGAATTCGAGGGGATGTCTTTTTCCGCTATTAAGGATTATGACAAGTGGCTGAGTGTCTGTTATGGAGACTATATGCAGATGCCTCCCGAGGAAAAACAGGTTTCTAAACATTCTATTGTGGCATACTATAAGTAAAGGGGGATTTTTCTAACTTGCCTTTTTGATGAAACAGGTTCGTCAGATATATAAAGTATACATCCTGCTGTTGTTGGTTTTTTTCTGGAGAACGGCCGTTTTCTGGTTTAACAACAGGTATCATGGAGTTCAGCAGTCCGGACTCTTATTATATATCGCATTGGTAGGAATTGAATTATTGTCGGTAATACTGATATTGACGTCTCCTAAATTCAAAAAGAAAGACAAGGGAATACATATAATATGTGCCATTTGGGAGATAATGATGCTGGTCGTCCTGGTTTACAATCATGCGGCCATCGGCAATTATGCCAAATGTCTGGCCTGGCCTTTATTTTTCGAGTCGACTTATTTATTCATCAGGGCGGACAGGCGGTTGTTATCGGGTTTCCGTAGAATCTATTACGTATTTCTGGCCTTCGGTTTAGTTGCACTTTTCAGTGCAATGATATTGATTGGATTTGGCGGGCAGACGAATATGGTCTATTTTGTAAGTCTTACCGCCCCTGTCATTTTGATAACAAATAATAAACGTCAGAGAAACATCATATTGATTGTGATGACGTTTATTGCGGTCTTGTCCATGAAAAGGTCCATGATGCTTGCCATTGTGCTGTTTTGGGTCGCCATTGGTGCCAAGTATTTGTTAGGCGGTGCGAAAAAAGGAGTCGCGTTTTTGGTGTCCATCTTGGTTCTGGCAGCGGCTTACGGATCTTTTAAGATCGTGGACAGTGTCTCGGGAGGGTATCTGGGTTCGCGTTTTGACAACGAAGGAGATATCTCTAATGGCAGGGAGTTGATATATACTGTTACGCTTGAGATGATAATGAAGTCATCCAATGCCGATAAAATCCTTGGTCACGGGCACAATGCCGTCGACAGGGATTCCCTTTTGGAGATTTCTGCTCATAATGAGTTTCTGGAGATTACATATGATTATGGAATACTGATCCTTATCGTGTATTTGGGACTCTGGGTTTATGTGGTGAAAGAATGGTGGTACCATTATCATAACGAGACGGAATTCTTCATTCCATACACCATGTCCATATGTATTTTTGCCGTGATGGCCATGGTGAGCCAGCTGGTGCTATATGTTTCTTATTTCCTTTACCTGGTTATGTTCTGGGCGATGGTAGCAGCGTTAAAGGACGGTAAAATGGCAGAAACAGCGCATTTGCAATCGTTGAACCATTCTAAAACAAGACAATAATGAAGATTTTCTTTGTGTCACGTGGTTGGCCGTCGGAGAGGGAGCCTCAATGGGGGAATTTTGAACGTGACCAGGCGTTAGCTATGAGAGAGTTGGGCCATACTGTCGTTGTCCTCAGCGTAGATTCCAGGTTTAGATTATATAGACGGAAATTTGGCATTTCAAGCACAATGCACGGGGATATTCCTCATTATAACCTTTTTGCTGGTGCAGTATTGAGGACAGTGGGAATAAGGAAAAAGCTTTTTTCTCTTCTATTTAAAAGGGTAATAAAGACAGAAGGCGTTCCTGACGTGTTGTATTCTCATTATTTGCGAAATACATCAATGGTTTTGCCTGTGAAAATGGAATATGGCATTCCTGTCGTTGGCATCGAACACTGGAGTGAATTGGGTTATGAAAGAATAAAAAGAGGTATCAAGAATTGGGCAGGAAAGACATATAAGGATGTAGATCGCCTCCTGACCGTCTCCTCAACCCTGAGGCAGAATATCTTGAAGAACTTCGGGATCGACTCGACAGTGGTGAACAATATGGTCGGCCGGGAATTCCGTTATGTCCCCAAGGAGCGTAATGACAGGAAGGTCCGTTTTGTCTCTACCGGAAATCTCCTTCCTGTCAAGGGATTCGACAACCTTATCAAGGCGTTCACCCAGCTGCAGCTTCCTGATGAATCCTGGTCTTTGGACATCATCGGCGGCGGCAGCGAACATGCGAGACTGCAGGGGATGATAGACCAGTTTCATTTAGGAAAGAACATCCGCCTGTGTGGCAGGAAGAGCCGGGAAGGTGTCATCGGGATGCTGCAGCAGAGCGACGTGTATGTGATGTCTTCCCGTTCTGAGACATTCGGGGTGGCTGCCATTGAGGCCCTGGCCTGCGGCCTGCCGGTAATTGCTACGGATTGCGGAGGCGCGAGGGATTTCCTTACGGAGAAGAACGGGCTGCTGTGCCCGGTCAACAATGTGTCCAAGTTGGCAGATGCAATACTCCGGATGTATAAGTATCATAAGACGTATGACCGGGCCCGGATTGCACAGGACTGCCAGGACAGGTTCTCTTCCGAGGCAATCGGAAAACAGTTGGAAGGTATTTTTGAAAAGGTAATAAGCGAGAAGCGATGAAAAAGATTGCTATATACGGAGCGGGCGGCTTCGGACGGGAAATAGCCTGCCTGCTCAATAAGATCAACGAGGTGGAGCCGACTTGGGATCTGGAGGGCTTCTTCGACGACGGGATGGAGAAGGGGAAGGAGGTTTCCCATTTCGGCAAGGTACTTGGCGGCCTCGACGAGCTGAACGGATGGTCTTCTGAACTCTCGGTCGCCATCACTATAGGCAATCCCAAAACCGTACGGAATCTGGTTTCCAGGATTACCAATCCCAATGTCCTCTTTCCCAACATCATCGCTCCTACGGTTTATTTCGCCGATCCGGAGACGTTCAGGATCGGCCGGGGAAACATCATCCAGAAGCACTGCAGTTTTTCCTGCGATGTCACGATAGGAGATTTCAACGTTATGGACGGTGCTGACGTATTCGGACACGATGATGTGGTGGGTTCATTCAATGTCTTCATGCCAGCCATGCGCATCTCCGGCGAGGTGACTGTAGGGAATGGCAACTTTTTTGGAGTGGGGTCGATCATCCTGCAGCAGGTCAGGATCGGGAACGATGTCAGATTGGGCGCAGGAAGCGTGCTGATGAGAAGTCCCAAGGACGGACTCCTGTATATGGGTAATCCGGCCAAGAAAGTAGAATTGTAGACAATACATTAAGATAATAATTTTTATAACAATATGGAAATCAAAGAGTTTATTCAGAATTTCGCCAATCAGCTGGATGACACCGAGGCTGATGTGCTGACCCCTGAAACCAATTTCCGAGAATTGGATGACTGGAGCTCACTGGCTGCGCTCTCCGTCATCGCAATGGTGGATGAGGAGTATGGCGTTACGATTGCCAGCGATACGTTCAGGAAGGCAAAGACCATTCAGGATTTGTTTGACTTGATTGAAAAGGAAGGATAATGACGAATCTGGAAAAGTACAACGACATCTTTATGAAGATGTTCAATGTGCCGGAAGAAGAACTTGAATCCCTGGCATATAAAGGAACCGCAGAGTGGAATTCGATGGCTCAGATCGCCCTTGTATCCGAGATAGAGGAAGCGTTCGACTTGGATTTTGACACCGAGGACATTTTCGAACTGAAGTCGTACGCCATTGGTAAGGAGATGCTGGCCGGCAAGTTTGGCGTTTCGTTTTAGGTAATGTTCGACCTTCGCAGATTCAAGGACAACATCGCTTGCATCACGCCGTCGGGGGAGCATCTTCCTTATGGCGGGTTGCAGGAACTGTCCGAAAGTATTCGGAGCAGACTGGAGCCGCATCGGTTGGTTTTCTGCCTCTGCGGCAATACCATCGAATCGTTGGCAGGCTATGTGTCTTTCGTAGATAACGATGACGCGACCCTGATGCTGGATTCACATATGGAACCGGCGGCATTCAGGACATTGTTTGATACCTATCGGCCGAGATATGTCTGGGCTCCTGAGGCCTTCGCCGTTCCGGATGGCGCAGAGAGTGTTTTGGCTGAAAATGGCTATGTCCTGTGGGAATTTGCCGCCAACGATACTCCCGTGAATGAGAACCTTTCGGTTTTGCTTACCACATCCGGCAGTACCGGTTCTCCCAAGCTGGTCCGTCTTTCAAAGATGAACCTGGAGAGCAACGCCCGCTCGATTGCGGAGTATCTCCACATCACTTCCGACGAGCGTCCGGTTACGGGCCTTCCGATGTATTATTCGTTCGGACTGTCAGTTGTCAACAGCCACCTGCTTATGGGTGCCACCCTGCTTCTTACCCCGGCGTCATATATTGAGCGGGAGTTCTGGCAGTTTGCCAACGACAACGGTTTCACGTCTTTCTCGGGTGTACCTTACACCTATGAGATAATGAAAAAGTTGAAGCTCTGGAAACTGCCTATGCCGACTCTCCGGACACTGACGCAGGCCGGCGGTAAACTCAGCAACGAATTGCTGCAGTTCTTCATTGAGAAATATGAACCGCAGGGCGTGAAGTTCTACCTTATGTACGGCCAAACGGAGGCGACGGCCCGGATGAGCTATCTGGATCCTGCATACGGCGTCACAAAACTTGGCAGTATAGGAAAGGGAATTCCTGGCGGCACTTTATCTCTGGTTGATGATGAAGGCCGGGTAATCGAGGAGGCCGACAACGTAGGAGAATTGGTATATGAAGGCCCGAACGTCAGTTTGGGATATGCCGAATGCGCGGCCGACCTGATGAAGGGGGATGAGAACCGAGGAGTACTCCATACCGGCGACCTGGCTTACCGTGATGAAGACGGGTTCTATTTCATCGCCGGCAGAAAGAAGCGTTTCCTCAAGTTGTTCGGCAACCGCGTCAGCCTTGACTACGTGGAGCATTTGCTAAAGGACAGGCTGAAGGAATGCGCTTGTGTCGGAGATGACTCCAGATTAATTGTCTATACAACGGATACGGACCATAACGACGAAGAAATCATTGATTTCCTGGTCAGGCGGACCAAGATCGTCCGTACGGTTTTTTCGATAAGACACATTGACAGGTTACCGCGTTCCGAGACCGGAAAGATTCTTTATAAAGCATTGAGCGTTGATTGACATATGGCACATCAAATCATACAAAACGTCAGCATAGCAGGTATTACGACCTGTGTCCCCAAGAATGTCGAGGAGAACACGTCCCTGCCATTCTTCAAGGAAGGGGAAGCCGAGAAGGTGATACTTTCTACGGGAATCGAGAGAAGGCGTATCGTGGACCCTGGAGTCACTGCCGGGGACCTTTGCTGCAAGGCGGCGGAGGATTTGATACGGGGACTTGGCTGGAATGCGGAAGATATCAACTGTCTGATCTTTGTGAGTCAGACACAGGACTATATCCTTCCTGCCACTTCCTGCGTTATCCAGGGCAAACTGGGCCTGCCCGATTCCTGCTGCTGCTTTGACATCTCTTACGGCTGCTCGGGTTGGGTGTATGGCCTCAGCGTCATCTCGGCGATGCTTTCTTCGGGCGTGATGAAGAAAGGATTGCTGCTTGTCGGCGACACCACCACCACGTTCAAGTCAGCCAAGGATAAGACCGCCCGTCCTTTGTTCGGTGATGCCGGTACGGCGACCGCCGTCGAGTATGACCCGAAGGCCGAGGATATGAAGTTCGCCCTCTATGCGAACGGCAGGAAGTTCGATGCCATCATCGTACCTGACGGAGGGTGTCGCAAGCCGTTCTCGGCATCTTCGCTTGTAGAGACGGAGTATGAAGAGGGTGTTGTCCGCACGCCCTTGCATTCTGCAATGAACGGTATGGACGTTTTTTCGTTCGGTATCACCAAGGGACCCGAGGTGACCAAGGATATAATTGAGTTCGCCGGCGAGACGGTGGATGACGTGGATTTCTTCATCTTCCATCAGGCCAACCGGTTCATGAATGAAAAGATTCGCAAGAAACTGAAGATCGACGAGGAGAAGGTCCCTTATTCGATGAAGGATTTCGGGAACGTCAGCTGCGCAACGATACCGTTGACCATTGACTACCGTTTCAAGGATGTTGCCGAACTCAAGGGTAAGGAGATGGTTGCAACCGCTTTCGGCGTAGGTCTCTCCTGGGGAAGTGCGATATTCAGGTTGAATGATATCAGGTATTTGAATTTGACGGAATATGAATAGTATCTTTAGTTTGTCCGGAAAGAAGGTCCTGGTGACCGGCGCCGCTTCGGGCATCGGCCGTTGTGTGGCCATTGAGGCATCGAAACTGGGGGCCGACATCATCTTGGTCGACCTCAACGAGGCCGGTATGCAGGAAACCCTTGCCCTGATGGTCGGGGGAGGACACGCCGCATTCAAATGCGACCTCACTGATCCCGGGGAGAGGGACGGTCTCATCAGCCAGGTTGACAAACTGGACGGGGTGGTCAACTGCGCCGGTGTCGGGATGACCTTGCCGTTCAAGTTCTGCTCGGAAAAGGAACTCGGCCGCATAATGAACATCAATTTCTTCGGCCCCGTCTATCTGGTGCAGTCCCTTGCCAAGGCCAACAAGATCAACAAGAACGCCTCGATCGTATATATGGCAAGTATCGACGGGACCGTCACCGGTCATATAGGCAATTCCAGCTATGCGGCCTCGAAGGGGGCGATAATGGGATCGGTCAGGACCCAGGCCTTGGAGTTCGCCAGCCGCGGCGTCCGCGTGAACTGCGTGTCGCCCGCCAGGGTGAATACGCCTCTTATCAAACGAGACAACATCTCGGAGGAGCAGGTCGAGGCGAACAAGCAGGAGTATCCTTTGAAACGCTATGCCGAACCAATCGAAATAGCCGGATATATCCTCTATCTGCTGTCAGACGTAAGCACCTATACTTCCGGATCCAATCTGGTTATCGACGGAGGGTTCACGGTAAAGTAGGCGAATAATAACAGGATTATCATTGTTTGCAATGTCATTGATCAAAAAAAAATGTGGCGGTTCGTCAGTGGTCTGCGACCCCGGTTGTATCGTTCTCTTTTTGGGATGGACATCGGCTCGAACGTGAAAATTGCCTCTACTGTTAAATTAGATAAGAAAGTCAATCCCAAAGGGATCCATATCGGCGAGAATACGTGGGTGTTGGCAAACGTAATGATCCTGGCTCATGATTATTGCCGCGGATCCAATAGGGAAGGGAAGCTCTATGACACACATATAGGTCGTAATTGTGTCATTGGCGTTAATTCAATCATTCTTCCTGGTGTTCACATCGGGGATCATTGTGTCGTAGCCGCGGGCTCCGTAGTTACTAAAGATATTCCCGGAGGTTCGATGGTCGGAGGGAATCCGGCCAGAATAATCAAAACGGGGATGGTCGTCAGTGACGAAGGACAGATTGTTTCGGATGGATCAAGGGTAAATTAACATACTTTAACTACTGAAAAGATGAAACACATATTGGTCATACTTCTTTCCTCTGTATTGTCTGTTAACATGCAACCAGATCTGCCTGTATTGACAGAAAGCATATTGCAGGGCAATAACGGACGATTCGTAGTCAAGAAGGATTATACTCTCGCGGGGAAATCTTTGAAAGTACCTGAGGGATTGACACTTGTTTTTTCCGGAGGTAGCCTGGACAATGGGAAACTGGTAGGGAACAATTCATCAGTTGAAGTTAAACAATCTAAACCGGCTTTCGGTTTAAACATGGCCATCGCCGGTCTTTGGAACGTTCCCGAAGTTCATGACGGGTGGTTCGCTTTCGACAGTTCTCCGGACTTTATTTCCAATCAGGTGATTGATAATATGCTGGCGTTTTCAAATGACAGCACCCCGTGTCACCTGTTCTTTGAAGAAGACAGGACATACTACTTTGAATTGCCGTATAATGGCAGGAAAGATCTCGGCAATACGTTCTCCCACAGGATTGAGGATGGGAAAAAGAGGCGTAATTATTGGGAGGTCCTGAATGATGACTATGCTTTTTTAAGAATATTCACGATCCCCTCCAATACGCACGTTACCATAAACAATAAACTGAAAATGCTGCCTACGAGTTTAGGCGCATATTTTATATTCTGGGAGTATGGTAAGGAGAATGTAACTGTCGATGGAACGGGGACGATAGCAGGAGACAATGATTGGCATCGTTATGATGCTCCTTTCACCGGAAAGTCTTATGGAGAGTGGGGATATATTTTCAGGTGTATCCGGTGCACGAACTTTACGTTTAAGGACATTACTTTGTCGGATGCCTTTGGGGACTGCATCCATTATTCCGGTTCTGTTTATCCGGATGAAAAGAACCCGCGCTGGGGCTCGAACCTTACGTTGGATAATGTGAAGATTCTTCGTGCAAGGAGGAATGGCGTTGCCATTGGGGCCAGGAACGTAAGGGTCCGGAACTGTCATTTCGAGGGCTGTGGCACAGATGCAGTAAGAGGAACTGCACCTAAAAGTGCGATAGATTTCGAGCCTGATCACGTAAGATATTATCCCGAAATCGGCAATCAAGACGTACTGATGGAAAGGTGCACGTTTAAAAATAATCATTTTGACATGTCATCATCGCTTAATACAGTGAAGGCCTACGGAAAGACGGCGACTGTCATTCGGGATTGCAGGTTTACTTCATCTTTGAGATTTGCGGTAGTATTCTGGATGCGTTTTGAAAACTGTTACATTCCCAAAATAGTCAATCTGTATGGTGACAAAGATATATTGAGGGATTGCAGGCACGTGGATTTTGTCAATTGCGATTTTGAACAGACGGAAAAAACCTTTGGTTTTACCAGCAATGGCAGGAACAAGCGGACTAATTGCCGTTTCAATGTCGGGAACGCGAAAAAAAGATAATAGCGAACCGTATTAATTCTATCTGAGAATGTCAAGATTGAGAGTCTTCATAAGGTCTCTGGCGCTTTTTTCTTTTCTCATTCTGTGTGTAGGGTGTGAAAAGATAGACGGGGGCGGCAAAGAGGTGAACATCTTTGTCCTGAATCCTCCGGAAGAATATGATGCTTTGATGCAGGCGCTTAAGGACGGGACAGGACAGTCCGCGTCTTTTCTTTGGTTTTCCGATGTACATTTCAGCAGGACCAATCTCCGAAGGATCCTGTCGTGGTATAAGCGTTATAATACTTGTTTTGATGATATTATTGCAACAGGGGATCAACAGAATCTTTATTATACGGACGATTTCTCCTGGTGGTCGAATTGCGGGGCGTCCAATGTCTTACAGGCGGTCGGTAACCACGATGCCTGGATATCGGAATCTATCTATAAAGGAAAGAAATATGAAGGGGAGACGGTAAGGACATATGGGAAAGAAAGCCAGTTTTACATTCTTAGCCAGAAGGATGTGTATAATAAACTCTTTTCTCCGTTTATTTCATCGTGGGAGGTGATTCAACCGGAATCGGGCAAGTGTTATTACTACAAGGATTATGGAAAGTTGAGGCTCGTCGTCGTGGATTGCATGCATTACGGGACGGTTGATGATTTGGATGAGAATAAGAAGAGTCTCCAGGATAAGTGGCTGAAAGATGTCCTGAATGATGCCAGAAAGAATGGCCTAGCCGTAATGATTGCCAGTCATTATCCACCAGCGAATGCATCACTTATTCCGTGTTCATATACTAATAAAAAAAGTAATGGACAGTATTCGGATCGTTTGAACAGGTTGGCCGCGAAAGATGTTTCACGTTTCCTTGATGCAGGAGGAGAATTCGTCGGTTGGCTTACCGGTCATAGCCATTATGACGATATTGGTGTTTTAGAGTTAGATTCCCGTCAATTATTACTTCGTTGTGCTACTGCCAACCATAATAGAAGTAAGGAAAAACTGCGCGTTAATGGCAAAAAAAACCAGGACTCTTTCAACTGTTTCAGTGTCGATACTGACATCAAGGAGATTTATTTGGTAAAGGTCGGAGCGGACGTCAATGCGGACGGGGAACGAAAAAGGATCCTGAGGTACCGTTATCAGGATTATACTGATGCTGCCGGGAATGTATATGAACGTGGACTGATTTGCTCGGAATAAGATGTACAAACACTTCTTCAAACGCCTCTTTGGCATAATCGGGGCCATCATCGGACTGATTCTGGTCGGATGGATAATCGTCATCGTGGCGGTTCTCCTGCATTTTGCCAACAAGGGTGCCGGGGCCTTCTTCCTGCAGGAAAGGCCCGGGAAAGACGCCAGGATATATAAGGTCATTAAGTTCAAGACCATGACCGACGAAAGGGATGAAAGCGGGGAGTTGCTGCCGGACGCAGACAGGCTGACGAAGGTGGGAAGGGTTGTCCGGAGCCTGTCCATAGACGAACTGCCTCAGTTGATCAATATCCTGAAAGGAGACATGGCTTTCATAGGTCCTAGGCCCTGGCGGGTGGAATACCTTCCCCTTTATTCGCCGGAGCAGATGCGGCGTCACGAGGTCAGGCCGGGCATCACCGGTTGGGCCCAGATAAATGGACGCAATGCGATATCGTTCACGAAACGTCTGGAATACGACATTTACTATGTGGATCACCTGAGTTTCTGGCTTGACGTGAAGATATTCTTCAAGACCTTTGTCAAGGTGTTCAAACGCGAAGGGATTTCGGAAGAAGGGCAGGCGACTTCGGAACGGTTCAACGGTTATAACTAGGATATGGAAAACAATACGTTCGATTGCCTTGTCAGTCTGTGTAACAGGGCTCTGGGACTTTCCGGGAAGGAGCCGGCCGTATGTCCGGAGACGGAGGAAGGCTGGGAGCGGTTGTTCATGCTGGCGACCGTTCAGCGGATGCTGCCACTGGCTGTGTCCGCGGCCGAGTCTTTGCCTGAGGGGAAGAGGCCTGCCGGCCGGAAGGTGATCCCGTATTATCTGATGGCGGAGAAGGAGGAGGCGAAGTATGCCAAGAAGGTCGACACTCTCAAGCAGTTGGCGAACCTCTACGGAAAGTGCGGGATGGATATGATGATCCTCAAGGGATTGACCCTTGCGGTGCGTTATCCCGACCCCAAAATGAGGATATCCAGCGACATAGACTATTATCTGTATGGGAAATCGAAGACGGGAGAGTTGGCTTTGGAGAGCGTGGGGATTGTTAGTTCTGAATACTACCATCATCATACTCAGGCCAGCCTGAACGGCATCCTGCTTGAAAATCATTACGATTTCTTCGACCGGGAGAACCACAGGTGCAACCATATCCTGGATGATGCGATGAAGGCCCTTGCGGCCAAGGAGGGCAAGGATTACCGGCTGAAACTGAAGGAGGGGCTTCGCGACAATGTCTATAGGATGTCTCCTACGATGGAAGCCATTTTCCTGATGAGGCATATGTCCGGACACTTCATGGCCGCAGAGACGGAGCTGCGCCAGGTATATGACTGGGTACTGTTCCTGCGGGAGTCGGGGAACAAGGTCGACTGGTCTCTCGTACACGACCTGTACGAGAGGTCGGGAATGATTGGTTTCGCGAGAATCCTGACCTGGATCGTCAGGGAGAAACTCGGGGTGGCTGTCTCCTGCCCTGTCGAACCGCTTTCCGGAAAGGTTGCGGAAAGGGTTTGGGAAGACATCGTCGATCCCAAAGGCAGGGATACGTACAAGAGGGGGTCATTCAAGTATTATATCCGTGAAGCCCGGGTATTCCTGCAAAACAGATGGAAGCACAGGCTGGTCTATCCGGGAGAGTCATATCTCGGCTTGATGTTCAATATGCTTAAATTGAAGATCAGGCTCGGCCGATGAAAGTTGAATACATAGTCAACCAAGTGTTCACTTCCCGGTCGTACATCCTCTCGTCCGATGACGGGAAATCGGCTTGGCTGGTGGATGTGGGCGACACCGACAGGATCCTTGAAAGGCTTTCGCCTGAAACCCGCGTCGCCGGAGTCCTGCTGACGCACGTCCATTACGACCACATTTACGGCCTGCCGTCACTGTCGTTCAGGTTCCCAGACTGCAAGGTGTTTACCAATGAGGCGGGCCTGTCCTGTCTTATCGATACCAGACTGAACATGTCGCGCTATCACGACGATCCTATCGCATATGGCGGTGACAACGTTGTCGTGGTGAAGGACAGGGACAGGATACGGCTTTTCGACGATGTCTTCGCGACCGTTTACGAGACGCCGGGGCACCATCCTACCAGTCTCTGTTTCCGGGTTGGGGACAGGCTTTTCACAGGGGACGCATATATCCCGGGCGTCAAGGTGGTCACCACCCTGCCGGGAGGGGATAAGATATTGGCAAAGGAATCTTTGGAAAGGATAAAGGTCCTGGCGGAGGGGCTTGCCGTTCTGCCGGGGCACGATTGATTATAATTCTTATATGTCAAAACGCATTTATTTGTGCCTTGCCCATATGAGCGGCAGGGAACAGCAATACATCCAGGAGGCGTTCGACACCAACTGGGTAGTCCCCCTGGGACCGAATGTCAATGGATTCGAGGAGGATTTGAAGAAGTTCGTCGGCCAGGACAGGGAAGTGGTCGCCTTGTGTTCAGGGACGTCCGCCGTGCACCTGGCCCTTATTGCCTGCGGTGTGGGCCCGGGCGATGAAGTGCTGGTGCAGAGTTTCACCTTCTGCGCATCCTCCCATCCCATCACATATCTGGGCGCCACCCCGGTGTTCATCGATTCGGAAAAGGATTCCTGGAATATGGATCCGGACCTGCTGGAGGAGGCAATCGAGGACCGTATCGCCAAGACCGGCCGTGCGCCCAAGGCCATCGTCCCCGTCGCCCTGTATGGCATGCCTTACCAGATTGACAGGATTATGGCCATTGCGGACAAATATGGGATTCCTGTCATCGAGGATGCCGCGGAAGGGTTCGGCTCGTGCTGGGAGGGCCGGGTGCTGGGCACCTTCGGCAAGTTCGGCGTGCTGAGTTTCAACGGCAACAAGATGATAACCACCTCCGGAGGGGGAGCGCTTGTCTGTGAGGATGTTGAGACCAAGAACAAGATTATGTGGTATGCCACACAGGCACGTGAGGCGTATCCTTATTATCAGCACGAGGCCATTGGATACAACTACCGCCTGTCGAACATCTGCGCCGGAATCGGCCGGGGCCAGATGACCATAGTCGATGAGCATATCGCTCATCACAGGCGCGTCCAGGAACTTTATTCCGAGTTGCTGTCCGATGTCCCAGGCATCAGGGTTCACGGCAATCCGGATCCCCGCTATCAGAGCAATTTCTGGCTCTGTACGATGACCGTGGATCCTTCAATCCGGATCGTCGGCCAGGAGAATGCATACAAGACCGTCGTCAAAGGAGCCGTAGGCGGCGCAGCCGGAGTGGTTCACTGTTCGGAAAACCCCCGCACCGATTGCGAACCCAATGACAACATCGAGGCTCTCCGCGTATTTATGGACCAGGCCGGGATCGAAGCACGTCCCCTGTGGAAGCCGATGCACAGGCAGCCGGTTTACAAGAACGCCCCGGCATATGTGAACGGCGTTTCCGAGTCCCTCTTCAAGGTCGGAATGTGCCTCCCCGCCGGCCCGTATGTGACGGATGAGGACGTGAGGTATATCGTGGATACGATAAAGAAGGCAATCGTTCGGGATGGACATCATTGAACTCCATACTCTGACTGATGCGCAGGGGGAGGACCTCCTGGGGCTGATGGGGGAGTTGGATCCGGAGGTTACGGTGACGGCAGAGGGGATGAAAAAAGCCGTGGAGGCAGAGGGGACGCACTTTTTTGCGGCGGTTGACGGCGACGGCCACATCGCCGGGTGCGCGACTCTCTGCGTCTTCGAGTCCCCGACTGGCCGGAAGGCCAGTGTGGAGGATGTCGTCGTGGGCTCTGCCTACAGGGGCCTGGGACTCGGACGGGCGCTGATGGAACATATCATCGATTTCGCACGCACGGAACTTCCGGGAACCGACCTTCACCTGACCTCCCGGCCGCAGCGGACCGCTGCGAACGCACTCTACCAGTCCCTCGGCTTCGAACGCCGTGAAACCAATGTCTACCGTTTGAAGGTCCGGTAAGGGACATGACCTGAAAGGGAAAAACCTTGAAAGCTTGAGCGCCAATCCTGGCGCTCTTTTTTTTATCCTTTTGAAATCTTATATTTGTAAGATGGAAGGTTTGACCTTCCGATTAATGATACTAAGACCACCATGCAGACACTGATCACATTGCCTTACGCTCCGGATGCGTTGGCTCCTGCCATAAGCGCGGAGACCATTTCCTTCCATCACGGGAAACACCTTGCGACATACGTGAACAACCTGAACAAGGCTGTCGCAGGCACCCCTATGGAAAATATGTCCCTTGAGGAACTAATCGTCAAATCGGCCGCCGAGGGACTCACCCCCGTGTTCAACAATGCCGGCCAGGTGCTGAATCACAATATGTATTTCCTGCAGTTCTCCCCGAAGGCGAAGACGGCTCCCGAGGGAGTCCTGAAGAAGGCCATCGACGAAGCTTTCGGCTCTTTCGAGGAGTTCAAGGCCGCATTCGCCGCCGCCGGGGCTTCGATTTTCGGTTCCGGCTGGGTATGGCTCCAGGCCGATGCGGAGGGGAAACTCTCGATAGGGAAGTACTCCGGGGCCGACAATCCTGTCGCTCACGGCCTCAGGCCCCTGATGACCTTCGACGTGTGGGAGCACGCCTACTATCTCGACTGGCAGAACCGCCGGCCGGACTATCTCGCTGCTCTCTGGCAGATAACCGATTGGAGTGTAATTGAAAAAAGATAAACAGGATATGATGAAAAGGCTTTTCCTATGTTCCCTTGCGCTGGCCGCGATCCTCTGCGGATGCAGTCGCTCTGACCGCGGTTCAGGGAACCTGACGCAATTTGTCGATCCCTTCGTGGGGACGGGCGGTTTCGGCCACACCCATCCTTCGGCCCAGCTGCCTTTCAGCATGGTTCAGGCAGGTCCCAGCACCGATGATTCCCAGGGCGGGAAGCAGTGGGAGCACTGTTCCGGCTATCATTATGACGAGCAGACCATAGTGGGATTCTCCCACACCCACCTCAGCGGCACCGGCTGCGAGGATATGGGCGACATCCTCATCCAGCCCGTGACCGGGAATCCCGGATTCGAGAAAGGACAAAAGGAGGACACCTCCACCGGTTACCGCTCCAGGTTCTCCCACGACAGCGAGGAGGCTCATCCAGGCTATTACAAGGTGAAACTTGACGACTACGGCGTGGTTGCTGAAATGACGGTTTCCCCGCGCGTGGGCTTCCACCGCTATACTTTCCCCGCCAGTTATGACGCCGGCTTCATCATCGACCTCGGTTTCGGCAACGACGACGGGAACATCGACAGTTTCCTCAAAGTCCTTGACGACAGGACCATAGTCGGCAAGCGCCGCTCGCACGGCTTCGTCGACGACCATCACTATTATTTCCGGGCCGAGTTCTCCGTTCCCTTCGAGAGCGTGGAGACGTGGGCGGACGGAACCGTTTCCGACAATAAGGATGTCAGCGGGGAGGCCGTCAAGGCAAGGGTGCATTTCTCGACTGAAGATGGGCAGGTGGTCCTTGTCAAGGTCGCCCTTTCTACCTATGGAGAGGACGGTGCCAAGAGAAACCTCGAGGCGGAGATCCCCCACTGGGACTTCGATGCGGTGAGGAAGAATGCCGATGAGATATGGAACTCTTATCTTTCGAAGGTGGTCATAAAGGCCAGGAATGACGATGAGAGGACTTCTTTCTACACCTCCCTCTACCATTCCCTCATTATGCCGAACCTCATCACCGACGTCGACGGCAACTATGTAGGCTGGGACAAGCAGCCCCATCACAGCGACTGCGACCTTTACACCAATTTCTCCCTTTGGGACACCTACAGGGCGGAACATCCCTTCCTTGAAATCCTCTATCCCGGCGACAACAGCGGTTTCGTTGAATCTCTCATCGAGCGTCACCGCCAGACCGGCCTTCTGGTCACCAACGAGTACGGCCTCTGCGAGACCTGGTGCATGATCGGGAACCATGCCGTGCCGGTGATAGCCGACGCCTACATAAAGGGCGACAGGAGTTTCAACGTGGACGACGCCTGGGATGCCGTGAAGCACGCGATGACCACGGACCACTACAAGTCCGACTGGAGCAATTACGACAGATGCGGATACTTCCCCTATGAGAATTCCGATTATCCCAGGAAATCCGTTTCCAGGACGATGGAGGCCTGCTACAACGACTATTGTGCAGCAGTGTTCGCCAAGGCGCTCGGAAAGGACGAGGATTACGAGTTCTTCATCAAGCGTTCCGAGAACTACAGGAACCTGTTCGATCCTTCGACCAAATGCGTCCGTGGCCGCGACCTCGCCGGGAACTGGCGCACTCCGTTCAACCCCCGCCAGTACAGCCATCCCGACTATGAGGAGGGCAACGCCTGGCAGTGGACCTGGCACGTCCAGAACAACCCCCAGGGCCTTATCGACCTCTTCGATTCCAGGGATGAGTTCGTGAACAAGCTGGATTCCCTCTTCTTCATCGACTCTTCGTCCTTCGGAATGTCCGGAGACCATAATATCAGCGGCATGATTGGGACTTACGCCCACGGCAACGAGCCCAGCCACCACATCGCCTACCTCTACACCCTTGCCGGCCGTCCCGACAAGGCCGCTGAGGTGGTCCGCGAGGTCTTCGACAAACTGTATTTCCCCACTCCCGACGGTCTCTGCGGCAACGACGACTGCGGCCAGATGTCCTGCTGGTATATGTTCTCAGCGCTTGGATTCTATCCGGTGAACCCCATCTCCGGCGAATATGTCTTCGGCGCACCCCAGCTTCACGAGGCCATCCTCCGTCTCCCCAACGGGAAGAAGTTCACCATCAAGGCGAAGAACCTCTCCGAGGAAAACAAGTTCGTGAAGGCAATCCGCCTGAACGGAAGGCCTGTCGAGTACACGACCCTCAAATATGACGATATCCTCAAGGGTGGTACCCTGGAATATGAGATGACCGCTGCGGCGGAATTATAAGAAAGAATAAAAAATTAGTGATATGATGAGAAAATTAGTTTTATTGGCGGTTGCGCTCTTCGTGGCGACGGCCGCGTTTTCCCAGGTAAACGGCAATAAAGACGCTGACTTCTCTTCCTACTACCGTGGCTTCGTGGATGCCGGTTGGGGAGTCGGCCAGTTCAACGGAGATAATAAAACCGAGGCTTTTTATGGATATCGCCAGTGGATTTGCGAACTGTCTACCACCCACGGTGTCCAGTTGACTCCTGAGATTTTCGTCGGAGGAGGCATCTCGATGCTGCGTGCCTTCGATGTCAAGGAATCTTTCTTCCCCGTGTTCGGAGCCGCCCGCTACAGCCTGACCGACATAAGCGTCAAACCCTATGCGGAGGCCCGTGTGGGTATCATAGCCTTCAATTCAGCGAAGAAAGAGAAGGTCAACCGCTATTACCTGGCCGGCAGCCTCGGCGTGGAACTCCTGCCTTACCTCCAGCTTGGCGGCCGACTGTCGCTTTTCGGCCTTCCCAACGACAAGAGCGCCTTCTGCGCCAGCCTGTTCCTGGCCCTATCTTTCGGCGCGAAATAGCCTCCGACTCTTATCCCCTTTCGGCAGATTTTCCTTCCGAAAGGGGAAAATTATAAGATTTTTTATTTAAATTTGTAGTTGGCAGATTATCCCCAAAAAGATAATGAGCAGGATTAACAAGCTGACCGACTGGTATTTCTCAAGGAGAGCCGCTCCATATTGGATGATTATCCTTATGGACGTCGCTTTCTTTTTTGGTTCCTGGCTGATCGTTTACGGGTTCTTTGTCGGCTATAATGACCTTATGGGGAGTTTCTGGTCCCTGATGAGGGTCCTGATGCTTTTCCTCATTCCCCAAATCCTGTTCTTCCGGGTGTTCCACACCTATTCCGTGGTCGTCAGGTTCTCGTCCTTCGTTGACCTTCTGCGAATCGTCTATGCCGTGATCTGCGCCAGCCTGGTGGATATTGTCATCCATATATTCACCAATATGAGCAAATCCGGATTCTTCGCCGACACCCGCATCGTGCAGATCGCCGTGGTCGCCGTTTCCGTGATTTCCCTGATGGTGTTCGTGAGGATATTCGTGAAGTATCTATATGACTACGGATACCAGTCTGCCGGTGCGAAGAGGGCCTTCATCTACGGCGTTATGAGCGGCGGAGTGGGACTTGCCAAGGAGGTCCGCAACGAGAAGCCGGCCAGGTTCGTAGTGAAGGGGTTCATCAGCCATGACAAATCTCTCGGCTATACCAGGCTGCTTGGTGAAAAAGTATATCAGGTGGATTCCAGCCTCCCGGAAATCCTTGAGAAGAACAGGATCCAGGCAGTATTGGTGTCGCCATTAAGGAACGAGGTGTTCCGTCGTGACCAGGCCCTTCAGGACTATATCCTGGCTTCCGGAGCAAAGATTTATATGACCGAAGGGGTAAGCGAGTGGAGCCCCGAATCTCCCAAAGCGAAGACGCTGAAGGAAGTAAATATCGAGGACCTGCTCCCGAGGGACCAGATCGATGTGGATATGGCATCGATAGGGGAGCTCATAAAGGGGAAGAAGGTGCTGATCACAGGTTCGGCCGGTTCGATCGGCGCCGAGCTGGTCCGTCAGATTGCCAGGTTCGGCCCTGCGGCGATGATGCTCATAGACCAGGCGGAGACGCCCCAGCACGATCTCCGTATGGAAATGGCCCGCGACTATCCGGACATCAAGGTGGAGACGATGGTCACGTCCATCAACCACTCCAACCGTATGGACGGTGTGTTCTCGAGCTTCCTACCCGACTACGTGTTCCATGCGGCGGCTTACAAGCACGTCCCGATGATGGAGGACAACCCCACCGAGTCCGTGCTTAACAATGTCCACGGCACCAGGGTCATAGCGGACCTGAGCGTCAAGTACGGGGTGAAGAAGTTCGTGATGATCTCCACTGACAAGGCCGTGAATCCGACCAACGTGATGGGATGCAGCAAGCGTATCTGCGAGATATACGTCCAGAGCCTGAACAAGGCCGAGGAGGAGGGCCGTGTCGAAGGTCACACCCAGTTCGTTACCACCAGGTTCGGCAATGTCCTCGGAAGCAACGGTTCCGTCATTCCCATCTTCGAGAGGCAGATCCGTTCCGGCGGTCCCGTCACCGTCACGGACCCCAACATCGTCCGCTACTTCATGCTGATACCAGAGGCCTGCAAACTGGTCCTGGAAGCCGGCACCAAGGGCAACGGAGGGGAGATTTTCGTCTTCGATATGGGTGAACCTGTGAAGATCGCCACCCTCGCCAAACGTATGATCAGGCTTTCCGGAGCGGATAACGTCGAAATAATGTACACGGGACTGCGCGAGGGCGAAAAGCTCTATGAGGAGGTTCTCAGCAACAAGGAGGACACCCTGCCGTCGTTCCACGACAAGATCCGCATCGCTAAGGTCCGCGAGTATGACTACGACACCGCCTGCCAGCAGATCGATCAGTTGATAGCGACCGCCAGGACCTATGACAGTATGGCCACGGTCAGGCTGATGAAGGAGATCGTCCCCGAATACGTCAGCAACAACTCCATTTATTCCGTTCTGGATAAATAATTATTCCTGAATGATTTCCAGCTGCTCTGCCGGTATGGTGGCGGTGACGACGGAGGCCAGGAAAGGTATCTCTATGAGAACTCGTCTGGAACGGGGTCCCCTGGTGCGGAGGAAGGTTCCGACCACTCCGTCAAATTCTCCGCCGTTGATTTTCACCTTCGCTCCCTTTTGCAGCTTTGTTATGTTCGGGTCGTAGAAGACAAGGTCGTCGTTGAGGGTGCTGCAGACCTTGATGAACTGCTCCATCTGCCAGTCGGGCACCACAATGGGCCTGTTACGGCCCTCCTGCATCATCGTTCTGTATTGGAGGAAGGGAATCGACGCCTTGGTTTCCTGAACCTTCTCCCTTCTGGCGTGGACGAAGATGAGGTTGTGGATGACGGGCACCAGTTTCTTCTTCCTGCTGCCTTCAACCTTCACCCGGTGCATCGCTACGAAATTCTCTATCCCCTTGTCATCCAGCAACTCCTTGGCCTTCATTTCCCTGCAGTACGGCGCGCTCATCGCGAACCACACCTCTCCCTCTTCTTTCTCAGGTACGGACCTTCTGACGATACGGCGGTCTTCGTCGATTATTTCGAACTTGTCCATTACTGGTTGCAAGGTAGCCATTTTTTTTGCAATATGGTACTTTCGGAAGAAAATCGTAAATTTGGAGAAATGGAGGATATATTTTAATCGATAAGTTATGAACCGTCTGGAGTTTTTAAGGAGAGCGGGAGCGCTGATGGCCGCCGGAGCCCTCGCCCCGGCTTTTTCGAACAACCTTTTCGCCAAGGGACAGGGGGCGAATGAGAGGATAAACGTGGCTTTGATAGGATGCCACAGCATGGGCTGGTCGGACCTCAGGGACGCCTTGCGTGTCCCGGAGGTCAGATGCATCGCCTTGTGCGACGTCGACCGGAAGGTGTTGGAAGAAAGGGCAGCCGAGCTTGAAAAGAGCACCGGTGTGAAGCCTGACCTGTATGGGGATTACCGCAAGTTGTTGGAGCGCAAGGACCTGGATGCCGTGATCATCGGTACGCCGGACCACTGGCACTGCCTTCAGATGGTGGATGCCTGCGCCGCGGGGAAGGATGTCTATGTGGAGAAGCCCGTAGCCAATTCGATAGGGGAATGCGACCTTATGGTCGCGGCCGCCAGGAAATACGGCAGGGTTGTCCAGGTGGGGCAGCAGCAGCGCAGCGCCACGATCTGGCACGAGATGAAGAAGTACGTCGACAGCGGAAAACTCGGACACATAGCCCGAGTGAACGTGTGGGCGAACTTCGGCTATGCCTCCATACTGAACCCCGTCCCGGATCAGGCTCCGCCCGAATACGTGGACTTTGACATGTGGCTCGGCCCCGCGCCCCTCAGGACTTTCAACCAGAATCGTTTCCACGGGTTGTGGCGGATGTTCTGGGATTATGGCGGCGGACTGCTCACCGACTGGGGCGTCCATCTGCTCGACATGGCTCTCTGGGGGATGAATGTCAAGGGAATGCCCAAGCGGATAATGGCTTCCGGCGGCGACCATCTGTTCCCGGACGATTATGCGGAGACCTTCAACACTTTGTCCGTCATTTATGAATTCGATGACTTCATCATCACCTGGAACAACGTCACGGTCGAATCCGGCCCTTACGGCAAGAACTATGGCGTCGAATTCGTCGGCCAGAACGGCAGCCTGGTCGCCAACCGGGAGAGCTGGGAGATTTATCCGTACAGGGATAAGATCGAATCATACCAATGCCTCCCCGATGGAAAGGACCATCTCGACCACCTGGCCAATTTCTTCCAGTGCATGAAGACCAGGAATATGGATACGGCCTGCACCATAGACAACGGGGCCCTGTGCGCCAAATACGCCCACCTGGGCAACATCGCGGCGAGGATAAAGTCCGACCTTGTATATGACGACGTCCGCAAGAAATTCGACAACAGGGAGGCAGACAAATACTTCATCCACGAGTATCGCAGGCCCTGGAAACTTCCTAAACTGTAGCCGGCAATCCGTTGAAAACAGAACAAAAAACGGCCCTGGAAATGCTCCAGGGCCGTTTTGGTGCGGATGGTGAGACTCGAACTCACACGGAAACACTATCCACTACCCCCTCAAAGTAGCGCGTCTACCATTTCGCCACATCCGCAATATGGGACTGCAAAAATATACATATTTCCCGAAACTGCAAAATTATTTTCAGTTTCATTCCGCGTGCCATCACCATAAATGGGGATTGCCGGAATTGATCCTATTGGCTAATTTTGCAGTGTAAAAGAAGGCGGCGGATGTTTCTGTCAGAACTCAAAACCGGCGAGAAAGCTGTTATAGTGAGGGTCAACGGTCACGGAAGTTTCCGGAAGAGGCTCATAGAGATGGGTTTCATCCAGGGAAAGAAGGTGACCGTCGTGCTGAATGCTCCCCTGAAGGATCCGA
The DNA here is from genome assembly GCA_017427885.1 of Bacteroidales bacterium. GTDB lineage: Bacteria > Bacteroidota > Bacteroidia > Bacteroidales > UBA932 > Cryptobacteroides. Next base: position 184,468 of record JAFRRW010000011.1, on the reverse strand, counting down.
TTGAATACGAGATACTCGGGTATAAGGTTTCCCTTAGGAGGGAAGAGGCGGGGAGGATTGAGGTGATCAGCCGGGAAGAGGCCAGGTCGGCCTGGGAGGGGGAGGACCTCGCCCCTCTGGCGGAGGGATTCGAGGATGAGGAGGAAAGACTCGATGCCGTGATGGAGAGGCTGGCCCGGGAGAGGAACCACGTGATCAGGGTGGCCCTGGTGGGGAATCCCAACTGCGGCAAGACCTCCCTGTTCAACGCCGCTTCCGGTGCCCACGAACACGTCGGGAACTACAGCGGAGTCACGGTGGATGCCAAGGAGGGTAAGCTGGAATACAAGGGATACAAGTTCATATTGGTTGACCTTCCCGGCACCTATTCCCTTTCGGCATATTCTCCTGAGGAACTCTATGTCCGCAAGAACCTCATCGACGCCCTTCCCGACGTAGTGGTAAACGTTGTGGACGCCTCCAACCTCGAGAGGAACCTCTATCTCACCACACAGATCATCGACATGAACCTCAGGGTCGTGATGGCCCTGAACATGTTCGACGAACTCCGTTCCAGCGGGGATACCCTTGACATCAAGCAGCTCAGCTGGCTTCTGGGCATCCCGGTCTGCCCCACGGTCAGCCGTACCGGCGAAGGGGTGGACGAACTTTTCGACACCATCATCAAGATCTACGAAGGCGCCAGTCCCCGCCTCGCCCGCCATATCCACATCAACCACGGGGCGGAACTCGAGAAGAGCATCGACCGGATCAAGCTCCTAATCCAGGAAAATCCTGCGATAAGGAACAGGTATTCAACGAGATACCTTGCAATCAAATACCTTGAGAACGACAAGGACGTGGAAAGGGTGGTGGACACCCTGGCGAACCGGGAAGCGATAGCCGCGGCACGCGCTGAAGAGGAGGCGAGGGTGGAGTCCCTGCTGGGCGACAACACGGAGAATGCGATCGTGGATGCGAAATACGCCTTCATCCAGGGCGCTCTGGCCGAGACCTACAGGCGTCACCAGGACATTCGTCCCCGCCGCACGGTAACCGACAGGATCGACGCGGTCGTGACCAACAAATGGCTGGCGTTCCCGATATTCCTCCTGCTTCTGTACATAGTCTTCTATGCCACCTTCACCCTCGGGAACTACCCGATGGACTGGATCGACTGGCTGGTCGGCAAGTTCGGAGGGGCGGTTGGAACCCTTATGAATGACGGCTGGCTGAAAGACCTGATGGTGGACGGAGTGATCGCAGGAGTGGGGAGCGTCCTGGTCTTCCTGCCCAACATTTTGATTCTCTATTTCTTCATCTCGCTGATGGAGGATTCGGGATATATGGCCCGGGCTGCCTTTATCGTGGACAAGCTGATGCACCGCATAGGTCTTCACGGGAAGAGTTTCATCCCTATGGTGATGGGGTTCGGGTGCAACGTGCCGGCCATAATGGCCACCAGGACCATAGAGAGCCGCAAGAGCAGGCTCATCACCATAGCCATCCTTCCTTTCATGTCCTGCGCCGGCAGGCTGCCTATCTTCGTCCTCCTCGCCGGAGCCTTCTTTCCTCACCACGCCCCTCTCGCCCTGCTGGGAATATATCTTCTCGGCATCGTCCTGGCCATAATCTCGGCCCTGGTCTTCGCGAAATTCGTGAAGGACGACGACCTTCCTTTCGTTATGGAGCTGCCTCCCTACAGGGTGCCCACAGGAAAGGCCATAGGCCGCCATACCTGGGAGAAGGGCCGTCAGTATCTGCAGAAGATGGCCACCACGATCCTGATAGGTTCGGTGATCATCTGGTGCCTTGGTTATTTCCCCCGCTCGGACAAGGGGGTGGTCTGGCAGCAGGAGCATTCCTACATCGGCCAGGTCGGAAAGGCAGTGGCCCCAGCCCTGGATCCGCTCGGATTCGACTGGAAAATGGACATAGGCCTGCTGACAGGAGTCGTAGCCAAGGAGCTGGTGGTCAGCACTTTGGGAGTGATGTACGCCCCGGAGACTGCGGAAACTGCAGAGTCTTCGGCAGGTAATGGAGACAATGATACCGCCCTTCAGGCCGCCCTGGTGGAATCCATCACCCTTCCAGCCGCCGTCGCCTTCATGGTCTTCGTCCTCCTGTATTTCCCCTGCATAGCCACCTTCGTGGCCATAAAGAACGAGACGGGCAAATGGAGCTGGGCCATAGCCGTCTGCGCCTACACTATGGTCGTGGCCTGGATATTCGCCTTCCTCGCCTTCCGCCTCACCGCTTTTCTGATCTGATGTGTTCAGCCGGTACCGACCGGCATTGTCTCACTAAAAAATTTAGGAAAAAAGTTCGCCAATGCCGGTCGGTACCGGCAGAGAGTCGTCTAGCTGCGGGAAAACTCACAGCCGCACCAGAGCTGGTTATAGAACTGTTTTTCCTTGATAAGATAGTTGCGCCTTTCCTGAAGGCCGCCCTTCCTCCAGTTCATCTTCCACCATGTCACGTCAGGGAACAGAGAACAGGCGTATTCCCCGGCCGCGTCCACCTGCTCCAGGCTCTTCCACCGGGAAGAGGCCAGGGTGGTCGCCAGCACCTGGAAACCGTTCTCGTGGGCGTATCGGGCCGCCCTCTCCAGCCTGAACCGGAAACACTGCAGGCAACGGCCGCCCCGTTCAGGCTCGTTCTCCAGGCCTTTCGCCACGGTGAGCCATTCCCTGTGGTCGTATTTGTCCTCGATCAGGCCTATCCCGCATTCCTCGGCATATCTCCTGCACTCCTGAAGCCTTTTCCGATACTCCCTTTCAGGGGTGATGTTCGAATTGCTGTAGAAGACCACAGGCTCCAACCCGTTGTCCAGCAGGCATTCCACGATGGCCGAGGAGCAGGGGGCGCAGCAGGCGTGCAGCAGTACGCGCCCTGCTCCAGGGGGAGAGAGTCTGATATGCGGAACCGTGCAGGCGTCCATTCCTGAATAGTCTTTAACTCTTGGGTTCCGGGTCCTGTTCCAAATTCGGAATCGTCTTCACATAGACGTCCCTCTGAGGGAACGGGATCTCGATTCCGTTGTTGTTGAGAGTGTTGTAGATTATTTCCTTGGCCTTGGAGGCATAGGCGTACTTGCTCTCGACGGTCACGAACTGATAGACCGATAGGTTCACGCTGTTGTCTCCGAAGTCTATGAACCTGACCTGTACCCCGAACTTCGGGTCCACGATGTCGCGCCCGTACTCGTCCTTCTTCTGGAGAGTCCGCAGTGCCTTGACCAGAAGTTTCCTGACCTGGTCCACGTCGGTGCCGTACTTGACTCCGAAGGGGAGGCGGAGCAGTTCGTAGGAGTGGTTCTTCGTGAGGTTCTTGAAACTCTTGTTGAAGAGGTTGGCGTTAGTGAAGGCCATTATGCTGCCCTCCTCTGAGATGATCTGGGTGCTCTGGTAGTTGATGCTGTCCACAGTGCCTCTCACTCCGTCGCATTCCACCTTGTCCCCCACGCGGAGCCTTCCGGATATAAGTTGTATGCCGTAGAAGAAGTTGTTCAGGATATCCTTCATTGCGAAGCCCATGCCTGCCGCCAGTCCGGCACCGATGGTCTTGAGGGCTGCGGTAGGTATCCTCAGCATGCCGAGGACGATGAGAATGTAAAGGCCCCAGCCGAACAGCGAGATCATGTTGTTGACCAGCGTGAGGTTCAACTGGTTGGCCTGGATCTTCTCCTGGCCGGTCTTGACGATCTCCCGGCTTATCCTCCAGATGCGGTAGGTGGACTTGACCAAATAGATCAGGTATCTGAAGATGTAGTACAGCGAGGCCGCTATCACCACCTTGAGCAGGGACATATGGATGTATTTCTCAAAGTCGAGGAAAGGGTATGAGATGAATTGGATGACCACCTCGCTCAGGTCGAACACGTTGGCGGCCAGATAGATACTGACTGGCAGCGAGAGGACTCCCACTATCGGCATCACCACCATCGTCACCAGGTCGTAGAACCAGGTCACGGCGATGGTGGAACCCTTTTCCGAGAAGTCCAGGTAGCTGTTCTTCATCTTGAAGGCCCTCACCCTCTTGGTCATGAATTTTTCACGGAAGAGGCCGATGAGGTGATTGATGGTGGTGATGGCCTGGATGAAGGTCAGCTGGAACAGCCACCAGATCACGAACTGGATGGCGATGAGGACATATCCCAGGCAGGAAACTGTGAAGGCTATGAAGATGACGATCAGGGAAATCATCATATAGAACCTGTCCGCCTTGGGGACGTGTTCCCTGTGTCTTTTCCACACCCTGTACTGCCAGAGTCCGAAGATGGCCAGGACGGGAGGGAAGAAGATGTTGAGCACCCTGTTCGGAACGAAGATGATCCTGAAGAATATGACAGTAAGGGCCAGGAGGATGATGGGTGCGTAGGCCAGGATGCCCGGTCGGATCTGGTCGGATCTCAGCCTTATGAGGAGGGAGGCGAAGATCGCGGCGAGCATCAGGGCGTAATCCATCAGCAGGGAGGAGGCCATCTTGAAGAAGTGGTGGCTGGTGGTCGTCCCCGCAATCAGAACGGTCAGGGCGAAGATGACGGATCCTGCGAGTAGCAGGGATATCTGCTTGTGGGATTCGAAATCATTGGATTTGAAATAGGGGATGAATTTCATCGCCACCTTCACCAGGACGGAGGCTATTATCACCGACAGGATGAGATAGAAAAGGACGAAGGCCATCAGTCCAATCACCATCGGGCCCCTCCATTCGCTGTGTACGGTGCCGAAATATTCCCGGCTGTACTTGTCCTTGGCATCCCTCATCGCCATGTTGAAACTCTGGCGGAAGTTGGTGAGGATCTTGAAATAATTGCTCTGCCCGTGGACGAAGATGCTCTTCTGGACCTCCCGATACCTGTTTTGGGCATAGTCATAAGCCTCCTTCAGTCGCTGGTTGGCGTCGTCGTAACTGAAATTGTCGAACAGGATCTGGCTTTTGTTCATCTCGAACATGTTCAGCAGGTTCTGGGCGTAGAAGATACAGCTGTCGCGGTCCGACCTCGCCGTGGAGTCCAGTACGAACTGGGACACGGAGTCCCTCTTCTGGGCTTCCATCTGCACCTTTGCCATATCGGCGAGCAGTTTCGCGTGGGCCTTCGCCCATTCGTGCTGGATGCTGTCACGTACCAACGACAGGCTGTCGGTGGGGGATTTGCTGAGGAAGAGCGCCAGTGAATCGTTGGGATTGTCGATGAGGGCCGGAGGGAGGCATTTCAGGGTATAGATAAGCCTCTTGTACCGCTCTATTTCTATCTCTATGGACGAGAGGATCTTGTCGTAGGGCAGCCTTTTCTGTCCGTAGGCCCGGTATTCCCTGGTCACCTCGTCGAGGGCGTAGGTGAGGTCGAAGGTGTAGTCCTGCTTCTGGGAATAGAGCATGAGGGACAGTTCGTTGCACCTCTCCATCAACTGAATCAACTGCTCGTGCTGCAAGACTGTACCCCTTGAGATGAACCCCTTGTACCTTTCCATCTGGGCGGTCGTGGTGCGCAGTTCGTGCCTCAGGACGGCCAGCGAATGGGCAAGGTCCTTCTCGTTGAGGACGGCGAATGACGGTGATACCACAAGGAAGGCCAGCAGGGTTGCAAGTATCTTCTTTTTCATATATCTGTGTTTTCTTATTCTTATTTCCCTCTTCCGCACCGGCGGACCAAATCCCTGAGGAAGGAGTTGAATTCCCCGCGCGAGCAGAGGTCTTCGAGGTCCAGGTGCATCCGGTAGCGCCAATAATGCCTGGGATTGGCCGGGACGTTTATGCGTTCCTCCTCGGGAGGTCCCGGGAAACGCAGTTCCTCGTCGCACGACAGCCAGTCCTGGATGGGGAATATGGCAAACAGGGAAGGTGACTTGAGGTGAAGTTCCAGGATTTCCTTGCATAATTCGGGAGCCAGTGTCCCAGGAGCCCTTCCCTTCCTGCCCAGAACCTCGCTCCAGAATGTCTGGGAGGCTTCAGGGTCTTCTTCCCACCAGGCCCTCAGGGTGGAGGTGTCGTGGGTGCCGGTGGCGCAGACGGAAAGGCGGGGATACGCCGAGGTGTCGGCGAAGAGGGCCCCCAGGGCCTTGGGCATCCGCTGGATTTCAAGGGACAGTAGTTTCATCTCCTGCATAACCTCGGGGACGCATCGCGGGATCATTCCCAGGTCCTCCCCGCAGGCGAGCATGGAGGTGGAACCGACGATCGCAGGAAGCCTTTCCAGGGCGCGGGATTTCCAGAATGCGTCGTGACGATGGTAGAAAAAGTCTTCGTGGAGGTTGTCATAGACACGTTTCAGTCTGTCCGGAAGGAGGAAATATGCAGTGGTGTCGCAACCCTGTATCCTCGGATGGAAGAAGTCCCTGCGGGAAGGATCCTCCACGAACAGGACTTCCTTTGCCTTGTCCTCGTCAAAGCCCGGAGCCCACTGGTCTCCGTTCCGGAAGGCTCCCGTGGTCAGGTCGAATCCCATCCCGGTCAGTTCTTTGGAGGAGTACGGAAGCGCCGGATAGAAATGGCCCAGAAGACCGGACCTGACCCCGGCGGGAATCTCCCATATCCTGAAGAAACCGAGTATGTGGTCGATTCGGAAGGCGTCGAAGGTACCGCTCATCTTGCCCAGCCTGGCTCTCCACCAGGCGAAGCCGTCTTCCGCCATTTTGTCCCAGTTATACGTGGGGAAGCCCCAGTTCTGGCCGTCCTTGGCGAATGCGTCGGGCGGGGCTCCGGCCTGGAAAGCGAGGTTGAAGAGCTCAGGGCTCACCCAGGCGTCGGCGCTCGTGGGACTGATGCCGATGGGAAGGTCTCCCTTCACGGCCACACCTTTCGAATGGGCATAGTCCACCGCCTCCTTCAGCTGTTTTTCAAGGAAGAACTGTTCAAGGCAGTAGAAACCGATCTCCTCGTCGTGTTCTGCGCAATAGGAGTCCACCTTGTCCCTGTCGTAGGTGGCGAAGGGGCCCCATTTGGAATAATCGGCCGTCCCGAAGTGGTCCCGAAGAGCGCAGAATGCGGCGTAAGGCTTGAGCCAGAAAGAATTTGCCTCGTAGAATTCTTGATAATCCTTTCCTGCCCGTACTGAGGCTCCGGTGCGGGAGAAAGTTTTCCTCAGAAGAGCCGTCTTTTCCTTGTTCACCCTCTCGTAATCCACGGCGGGAAGGGCGTTCAATTCCTTCTGAAGGGCCAGGTACCTTGCGGTTTTCCTGACTCCGGCCCCGGGAAGGTGAAGGTATTGCGGGTGCAGGGCGAAGACGGAGTTGGCGTTGTAGGGATATGAATCCATCCAGGTCCCCGTCATCGTCGTGTCGTGGATGGGAAGGATCTGGATCATGCTTTGTCCGGTGGCCACCGCCCAGTCCACCAGCAGGGGAATGTCGTTGAACTCCCCTATGCCGAAATCGTCTTTGCTGCGAAGGGAAAAGACGGGAACGCTGGTTCCGGCTCCTTTCCATTCAGGGGAGCACGGCCCAACAGCCAGAGTAAAGACCTTGGAGCGGAATGGCAGGTCTTCAGGAACATCCTTCCAGAATGACCTTACAGTGGTTTCCCGCTCAGATTCCAATTTGTGGGAACCCCACTCGGAGCGTGTGGTGAGTCCGTCCCGTACCACCCGGAAGGAGAAGGTCCCGTCCGGGTCGAGGTCTTTCCGGGGTACGGACACCGCCCACGTCACCCCGTCGTGAGTTCCCATTGGGAATAACCTTCCCCCGCTCGAAAGGACGAGGTTCTCGCCCCACGAGGTGCGGTATTCCAGGGAAATATTAATATTGTCTGCCATATTTGACTTATTAAAAATGTAAAGTTAATCCATCCCGTTGAATTTAGCAAAGGGGGATACGCAAAACGACTTCCGGGAAATGCAGAAGTCGTTTTGTCCAATATCAAATAAAAGCCGGAATTTCGAAATTTACGCTCGGATCCTGTGGCTTTATTTGAACCAGTCGGTGAGGTGGTCCTTTGCGTAGAGGTAATAGACCAGGAGGCCAAGCCAGCTGAAAGCCAGTACCAGAACGCAGCTGATGATCTTGCCGACCAGGGAAATGGGTTTCTTGAGGATGTCGAGGACGGCGATGATTGCGAGGACTACGCCGATGATGTAAATGAGTGTTGACATATTGTTGTGTTATTTAAGGTTGTCGGGGAGGTCGTCGGTGTAAATATATGAATAATTTGAAAAAACTCAAAGCGTCTGTCCTCCGATGAATTCCCTCATTATCGAGGTGGGGGGTATGGCCTCGATCTCGGAAGGGGAGAGGGCGACCAGGAAATCCAGGAATTTCAGCAGCCGGACGGCCTCGGAGTAGGCAGGGGATGTGGGGAGGATCCGCCGCAGGAGGGGTTCGGCGAAATATTTCAGCATAGGGAGCTCATAGAGCAGGGCCGAGTTGAAGAAGACGTCGGCGTTTTCCTGGAAGGGGAAGATGTTGCGGCTCTCACCGCGGCGTACGCTGTTCCATCTGAGAATGGTGTTCTCGGGGGTGATGCCGCGGACGCGGTTGTCGCGTATGATCCTCCGGAGGAGGCGGTTGTCCGAGGTGGAGATGTTGTTGTTCTCGTCCACGTTCAGGGAGGTGAGGGCCGAGGCGTAAACCCTGAATATGCGGCTCTGGTCCACGTCGGGAACCATTGCGGGATCCAGGGCGTGGATGCCTTCCATAATGAGTATGTCCTTTTCCCCGAGCACCAGGCCTTTTCCTGACGGGGTACTCCTGCCGGCCTTGAAATCATATTTGGGAATCTCCACTTCTTTTCCGGCGAGGAGGTCGTTGAGCTGCCTTCCAAGGAGGTCCAGGTCCATCGCCCCCAGGGCCTCGAAATCGTAGTCCCCTTTCTCATCCTTCGGGGTCTTCTCCCTGTCCACGAAATAGTTGTCCAGTTCTATCACCTTGGGATTCAGGCCCAGGACCTTGCACTGGCAGGCCACCCTGAGGGAAGAAGACGTCTTTCCGCTGGAGGACGGACCGGCGATGAAGACTATCCTGAAATCCTTGCGGCGGGCGTAGATCTGGTCCGCGATTGCCGCGTACTTCCTTTCGTGCAGGGCCTCGCAGAGGTTGATGATCTTCACTGCCTTTCCGTCCAGGATGGCCCTGTTGAGGGTCCCAACTCCGTTCACTCCCATAACCTCGCACCAGGTGGAATATTCCTTAAGTGTGGTGGCTATCTTGGACTGGGGAACGAAGGGCAGGACCGTCTTGGGATTGTCCACCGAAGGGTATCTGAGGCAGAAGCCCGCCCCGACTCCGATGAGGTCGAATACTGTCAGGAGTCCAGTGGAGGGAACGAGGGGACCGTGGAAGGAGTCGGCCTTTCCGTCGAGGTAGTAGATGCTGCAGAAATATCTCCCGAGGGAACGGAAGAGTTCGGCCTTGTGGTGCTGGTTGTTGGCGTTGAAAATCTTCTCTGCCTCGTCTACGCTCGTGTGTTCCTTGGAGAAAGGGAGGTCCCTTTTTATGATGGCCTGCATCGCGGAGCGTATCTTGTCGATGTCAGCCTGGGTTACGAAATATATCGGCCTCCTTCCTGATTCGTCGTGCCGGGCGTCGCGGATTTCGCAATACAGGCCGGCGGGGAGGGAGTGGTCGATGACAAGGATTTTGTCGGGATACAGTTCACGCACGGCGTTCTGCAGGACGAAGCAGAGTGAACGGTTGTAGCATCTGCGCCCGTCGGGATGCAGGAAGGTGAGGAATTCCACCTTGCGGGTCATCGACAGGGGGTGGCTGAGCTGTTTGAGTTCGTTGTCCACCAGGGCGGCGAACACGGTGTCGTTGAGGTCATTTCCTTTATTCACCCCGGTTTTCTCCAGGAGGGCGCTCAGGGTCATTCCGACTTCGGCCCTGTAGGTTTTTCCGTCATTGACGCAGAATACATCGAATCCCTTTCCGGTCATATTCTTCATATTTTCCCAAATATAGGAAATAACCTCGGAATATCCAGCCGGATTCTCTGTCAGATGAGGGTGTATTTCTTCAGTTCCCGGCGGCAGCGGGCGGTGGTCCAGCCCTCTTCGAGAAGGTCGGCCAGCAGGGAGTCGAGAAGGGTGTGGAAGGCCTTACCGTGGTCGAGATGCCTGAGGTGGCAGAGTTCGTGGAGGATGACATAGTCCCTGCAGGGTTCGGGAACACGTACGAGGTTCAGGTTGAGGTTGATGTTGCCGAGACGGGAACAGCTGCCCCAGTTGGAGGAGTTGTGCTTGATGGTAACCCTGCCGGGGCTGAAACCGTAGCGGTCGGCAAGTTCCCTGAGGCGCGGAACCAGGGTATTTTTCGCTTCCTTCCTCATCTTTTCCACCAACTGGGCTTTCTCTTCCTGGGACAGACCCTCGGCGGGGGAGGGTTCCCGGGCCTGGCGTTTCAAGTTCTTCAGCACCCATTCCCTCATCGAGACAAGATAGGCCAATCCTTTCCTGTAAGATCCCAGCCAGGGGATGGTGACGATGACTCCTTTGTCCGGAACCACCCTTATGGAGTATTTTCTGGAACGGGAACTCCTCCTGAGGGTTACCTCTCCCAGGACTTCGTCAATATGTTTTTTTTCGGTATAGGACATCTCTTCCGAATGGGTCAGAGGACTTTTTTCAGATAGGGACCAGTGACGGAGTGAGGGTCGCGCGAGAGTTGCTCCGGGGTGCCGCAGGAGACGATCCTTCCGCCGGCCGCGCCGCCTCCGGGACCCAGGTCGAAGATGTAGTCCACGCTCTTGAGGACATCCAGGTTGTGCTCGATGATGACCACGGTATTCCCTTGGTCCACCAGTTTCTGGAGCACGTCCAGCAGGACCTTGATGTCTTCGGGGTGCAGGCCGGTCGTGGGCTCGTCCAGGATGTAGAGGGTGTTGCCGGTGGCCGTTCGGAAGAGTTCAGCGGCCAGCTTCATCCTCTGGCTTTCGCCTCCGGAAAGGGTTACGGCGCTCTGTCCAAGATGTATGTATCCAAGTCCCACGTCCACCAGGGCCCCGAGTTTCTGGGCGATCTTCGGTATGGGCCTGAAGAATTCATAGGCCTCGGAAACCGGCATCTCCAGTACTTCGCTTATGTTCTTGCCCTTATATCGGACGGCGAGTGTGTCCTCCTTGTATCTCTTTCCCCGGCATTCGTCACAGACCACGTTCACCGACGGGAGGAAATTCATCTCAATCACCTTGATGCCGGCGCCCTTGCACTCCTCGCACCGGCCTCCCGGCACGTTGAAGGAAAACCGGCCTGCACCGAAGCCGCGCACCTTGGCGTCGGGCGTCTCGGCGAAAAGGGAGCGGATGTCGTTGAAAACCCCGGTGAAGGTGGCCGGATTGCTTCTCGGCGTCCTTCCAATCGGGCTCTGGTCGATCTCTATGAGCTTGTCGATGTTCTTTTCCCCCGTGATGTCCCTGTAGGGGAGAGGCTTCTGTTTGGAATGGTAGAGCCTGTTCTTCAGGATGGGCATCAGGGTCTCGTTGATGAGGGAGGACTTGCCGCTTCCGCTCACGCCGGCCACTCCTATGAAGCAGCCGAGAGGGAGGCGTAGGTCAACGTCCTTGAGGTTGTTCCCGTGCGCGCCAATCAGGGTGAGGGACAGGCCGTTCCCCACCCTTCGCCTGCGGGGTACCGGGATGGCCCTGTTGCCCCTGATGTATTCAAGGGTGAGGGAGTCGCCCAGGATGCAGTGGGGGGCCGTTTCGGGAGGGGGCGCGGTGCCGTCGACAAGGTTCTTCAAGGGGCCGTTCAGGCAGATGCGCCCGCCCTTTTCCCCGGCTCCGGGACCGACGTCCACCAGCCAGTCGCAGGAGAGCATCGTCTCCAGGTCGTGTTCCACCACCATTATGGAGTTTCCCTCGTCCCGAAGTTCCTTGAGGGAAGAGAGGAGTTTGATGTTGTCCTTCTGGTGCAGGCCGATGGAGGGCTCGTCGAGGATATACAGGACGTTCACCAGTTTCGACCCTATCTGGGTGGCCAGCCGGATCCTTTGGCTTTCACCTCCCGAGAGGGAGGCGGTGGGCCTGTCGAGGGTGAGGTATTCCAGTCCCACGTCGAGCATGAACTTCACCCTGTCGAGCAGTTCCTTGACGATGTCCCTGGCGATCCTGTTCTCCCTGCCGTTGAGAACCGAGGGCAATTTCCCGAGCCATACATACAGGTCTGAAATCTCCATTGCAGCCACTTGGGAGATGGTTTTTCCTCCTATCCTGAAGCATTCTGCCTGGGGGTTGAGCCTGGTGCCGTGGCAGACGGGACAGACCACCTTGTCCTCGATGTCCCCGATTATCCCGGGAAAGGACACCATCTCGGAGAGGTTGCCGTCGCCAACCCTGAAGAGTTCGTCGGAACCGTATATGAGGAGGGTGACCGCCTCTTCGGGAATGGCCGCTATGGGGTCGTATATGGAGAAATCGTATTTGCGTGCTATCGAGTGGATGATGTCGAACTTGCGGGTTTCGCGCACATTCCCGAGGGGGATGATGCCTCCGTCAGCGATGGAGACGCTCCTGTCGGGGATGATGGAAGCGGGGTCTACGTCCACTATGGTGCCAAGTCCCTTGCAATGGGGGCAGTAACCTTCAGGGGAGTTGAATGAGAAGGAATGGGGCTGGGGTTCCTGGAGGGAAACTCCGCTTTCCGGGTCCACGAGGTGCTTGGAATAATGCCTCAGTTTCCCGGTCTCCATATCCAGGATTGCCAGGGAGCCTTTCCCGGCCCCGAGGGCCGTCATCACGGAATTCCTGATGCGTGAGACGTCCTCCTTGCGGGGCTTCATCTTGTCCACTACCAGTTCTATGAAATGCACCTTGTAGCGGTCCAGGGCGTCCAGCCCGCCGAGTTCGAGGATCTCCCCGTCGATGCGTACCTGGGTGAAGCCGCGCCGGCGGAGCTGGTCGAAGAGTTCACGGTAGTGGCCCTTTCGGCCCCTGACCAGAGGGGAGAGGAGGATACATTTGCGTCCGTCGTAATCCTTGAGGATCAGGTCAACGATCTGTTCGTCGGTGTACCTGACCATCTCCTTGCCTGAGACGGGGGAATATGCCCGGGAGGCCTTGGAATACAGGAGGCGGAGGAAATCGTAGATCTCGGTGATGGTGCCCACAGTGGACCTGGGGTTCTTGCCGGTGGTCTTCTGCTCTATGGCGATGATGGGGGAAAGGCCGGTGATGCTTTCGGTCTCGGGCTTTTCCAGCACTCCCATGAAGTGTTTGGCATAGGTGGACAGGGTGTCCATATATCTTCTCTGGCCTTCGGCGTAGATCGTGTCGAAGGCGAGGGAGGATTTCCCGCTCCCGCTGAGGCCGGTGACCACCACGAACTTCCCCCTCGGGATGTCGACGTCGATACCCTTGAGGTTGTGGGCCTTGGCCCCCCTGATTTCGATATATGTTTCCTTTCCCTTCATCCGGATTACAAAAATACCTGTTTTTTGCCAAGATTACGTATTTTTTATATATTTGTAAAGATATAGGCGTCAAACTGCATATTCTTAATATTAAAACAATAACAACATGGCAAAGAAAAATGGAAATATCGTCGGAATCATCACGATGATATTCTTGTTCGGCATGATTTCCTTCGTGACGAACCTGGCTGCCCCCATCGGCAACATCTGGAAGATGCAGCCTCAGATCGCGGGCTCCAATACCCTCGGAATGATGGGTAACATGATGAACTTCCTGGCTTACCTGTTCATGGGTATTCCCGCAGGAAACATGCTCAAGAAGTACGGCTACAAGAAGACCGCCCTCGTGGCCATCGCGGTGGGCTTCATCGGAGTCTTCGTGCAGTACCTCTCCGGTGTGGTCGGTGCCTGGCCGATGAACTTCGTCACCTATCTGCTCGGCGCGTTCATCTCCGGATTCTCCGTGTGCATGCTCAACACCGTGGTCAACCCTATGCTCAACCTCCTCGGCGGCGGCGGCAACAAGGGCAACCAGTACATCCAGTACGGCGGTTCCTTCAACTCCCTGATGGCCACCCTCACCCCTATGCTCGTGGGCGTGATGATCGGGACCCTCACTCCCCAGACCAAGATCGTGGACGTCAACCCCGTTCTCTTCCTTGCCATGGGCATCTTCCTCCTGGCCTTCATAATCCTCCTCTTCATCCCCATCAGCGATCCTGAGCAGGCTGAGGAAGGAGAGGCCGCGAGTCCTTTCAAATACAGCCACTTCATCTGGGGCATAATCGCCATCTTCGTATATGTAGGCGTCGAGGTCGGTATCCCCGGAACCCTTAACTTCTATCTCGCCGACTCCGTCAAGGGCGCGGGTCTAGATCCTTCCGTAGCGGTAAGGACCGCCGGTTTCGTTGCCGGAACCTACTGGCTGCTGATGCTTGTCGGCCGTCTGGTCTCCAGCGCCATTTCCGGCAAGGTGTCCAGCAGGACCCAGCTTTCAGTGGTAGCCACCGTGGCCATCCTCCTCGTCCTCGCGGCGATGTTCGTAAGTCCTTCGGTTCAGACCAAGTTCCCCGCCTTCACAGGCAAGAGCTTCGAAATGGTCACCGTTCCCCTCTCCGCCCTGCTGCTCGTCCTCTGCGGACTCTGCACTTCCGTCATGTGGGGAGCCATCTTCAACCTCGCAGTCGAGGGACTCGGAAAGGCTACTGCCCAGGCTTCCGGTATCTTCATGATGATGGTCGTGGGTGGCGGTATCCTTCCGCTCGTCCAGAACTTCATCGCCGACAAGGCCGGCTATATGCCCAGCTACTGGGTAGTGATCTTCGGTCTCGCCATCATCCTCTACTTCGCCCTCATCGGGTCCAAGGTAAAGAAAGTCAACGCTTAGTGATATGGACGGACAGGTAGTCATAGGTATAGACATAGGCGGACAGACCACCAAGTGCGGCGTCGTCGACGCCCGCGGTGACGTCCTCGCCCAGACCGTGGTGCGCTCCGACGCCCATAAGGACGCGGCCCTATTCGTGAAAGACCTTGCGGTTTCCCTGCGCAGGCTGATCGCCGACGCAGGGGCCGAGGGCAGCGTGCGCGGAATCGGTGTCGGTGCTCCCAACGCCAACTATTACACCGGCGAGATCGAGAATGCGGTGAACCTCACGTGGGGTGTCCAGGGCCACATTCCTTTCGCCAAGATGCTTTCAGAAGCGGTCGACGGCCTTCCCGTGGCCCTCACCAACGACGCCAACGCGGCGGCGATGGGAGAGATGACATACGGCGCCGCCAGGGGTATGAAGAATTTCATAATGATCACCCTCGGAACCGGAGTCGGCAGCGGAATCGTCATTGACGGCAAGATGGTGTACGGACACGACGGCTTCGCCGGAGAACTCGGACACACCTGCATTGTGCGCCACAACGGCCGTCCCTGCAACTGCGGCAAGAAGGGCTGCCTCGAGGCATACTGCTCGGCCACCGGAGTGGCCCGTACGGCCCGCGAATGGCTGGATATGAGCGACGAGCCTTCAGAACTCCGCAGCCTCGACAAGATCTCTTCCAAGGACGTGTATGAAGCTGCAAAGAACGGCGACAAGCTTGCCATCAGGATTTTCGAATACACCGGAACCCTGCTTGGAGAGGCCTTCGCCGATTTCATCCAGTTCTCGTCCCCCGAGGCCATCGTGCTCTTCGGAGGCCTCGCCCGCGCGAAGGAATTCCTCACCGATCCCATTCAGAAGGCGATGAACGCAAACGTCCTCGACCTCTGGAAGAACAAGATACGTCTGGTTTATTCCCAGCTCAAGGAAAGCGACGCCGCCATTCTCGGCGCCTCCGCCCTCGCCTGGGAGCTGTAATCCTTCCGCTCGAGTCGTAGATAATTAATTAAATATCCGGGTCAATCCTTTGACCCGGATATTTATGTTATCTGGTAACAATCAGCTACTTATTAAACACTGCCTTTCATTCCACCTCTACGATTTCGTAGATTTCCAGGACCGGAACCTCGAACACGGCTCGTCCGTCCTTGTATTTGAAGGGCAGATCCTTGCCTTCGGGCTGGAAGACGATCCTCTCAGGCTTCTCCGGAACGGCCAGGGAGATTTCGATGTCCTTTACTGGTGCGATCTCCTTCTGGATGGGAGAATTCTTGTGGTCGCCGGAGGTGTTGACAAGGTGGACCTGGAGTTTGCCGTCGTGTTTCCTGACCGAGACATCGACATATGGGGATGATTTGACTTTCGCGACAGGCTCGGGGAACAGTTCGCCTACAATCTTCTTGAGCCCGGACCGAATGGCTTCGACATTCCGTCCCTCTTCGTAATCTATCGCTATCCCTGTAGGGATGAAACCGATCCTGCCTTTCCCATAGGCCGTCGTGAACCATCTGTTTCCGAGCAGACCGATTCCGGCCGCCTCCGAGAAGAACTTGGACATCCCTTCCCCTGCGACAAGGAGGGAACCGCCCTTCCCGGCGTAATCGAGCAGTTCGTCCTTGAACACTGAGGACAGGGCGTTGCATTCGGGGATGACGACGAGAGGGTAACGGCTCATGTCCGGAGACAGGGAGGCCTCACCAAGCAGGTCTACGCTGTACTGGCTCTCCAGAAGACAGTAGAGAATGCCTCCCACGCTGCCTGTGTAGTAAGGGAAGAGGTCCTGGGGCGATTCGGGCCTGTCATAACGCTGGAAGTTATAGGTCGACTGAACCAGGGCCACCTGGGGTACGGCTACGGAATGGTGGCAGAACGCCTGCCTGGCCCTTGCGAACTCGGCCACTGCGGCCATCGATTCCATTTTGGCCAGATTGGCGGAGCCGTCCGGGTTCTGGGTGTAATATGCCTGGAAACCACCTCCTTGCGAAAGGGTCACGGCTGCTTCCCTGATCAGCTGGACGGCCGGTTTCTGCTCCCAGCCTTCCCGGACGAAACTCCAGGCCATCAGGTCCCAGGGCAGTCCCTGGTTGGCGAGGTATCTTGCCGCCACCCTTGCGGAATTGACCGAGTTGGAAGGATTGTAGTCTCCTGAAAGGAAATCCACGGGAGCCGAGACGGGTTCGGACATATGGGGGGTGAAAGCCCAGTTGCTGCAAATCTGGAAGTCGGGGTATTCGCTCCTCACCGCGGCGATGTAGTGACGGAGATATCTGCGGAAAGCCTCCCTGTTGAACTGTTTCCATTCAAGCCAGAGCGGCTCTTCCGGAGACCGGGGAGCATCCGCCCCCGTCTGTTCCCTGAACATCTTAAGGGCCTTTTCGCAGTAATCCGCGGAGGGGGCCCAGCATTCTCCGTCCACCCAGACTCCGTCCACGCCGTATTTGCCTGCCAGTTCTTTCAGCTGGGGGATGAGCAGGCTGTCCACATAGGGACCGAACATCGATGTCATGTTCTCGCTCGGCTTGCCGTCCTTGTCGATGGCCGCCCAACCTGGATGGAGCTGGACTGCACGGGAATCCCATACCCCGGAATAATGCATATAGAGGGCCACCCCGTTCCTGGCCGTGACCTCCCTCCACACCTTTAGCGGATCCCCGGTGACTCCGGGAGCGCGGTTCCCTACCTCCGTAGGGTAGCTGGAATAGCCGGGATGCCCCTTGCAGTCCACCTGGATGTAATCGGGGTGGATCATATCCAGCAAGGCCTGAACCATTTCCGGAGTGGTATTCGCTCCGATGTCCTTGTTTTCCGGACCGGCGTGGAAATCCATATGGACGCCCAGGAAACTCTGGTCGCGGCGAAGCCGTTCCTGACCGGTCGCAGAAATGCAGAGCAGCAGCGCCGGCAGGAGAAGTGCCGAATGAAGTTTCATCGTAATTTAGGATTAATCAGAAGTTTGTTCAGTCTTAAGGAAATCTTCGAGGCTCTGGCTCTCCCTGGGACGGGCATTGAATTTCTTCATAAGCGCGGCGAGTTCGTCCCAGCGGCCGTCGGCCCTTGCCTTTTCCTTGTTCCTCATATAATACAGGTAAAGCGGCTGCAGTCTCACGAGGTCCACGCGGTCGCGGATCTCATCGTTTTCCGCAAGGTCCTTCGCCTGGGCGAGTATGTGGAAGGAGGAGTCCAGGAATGATTCGTCGTTGTAGATTTCGTGATCTGCCTGGATGAAGATCCCCATATGCACGTCGGGCTTCACGAGGGATTTGCAAAGCTGGTAATACTCCAGGACTTTCGGTGCGGCATTCCCGTAGTAACCGTCAATGAATTCGCGTACGAGTGAATCGACGTCCAGGTCGGGATTCCAGAGCAGCTTGTCCATCACCCAGGCCTTCATTTCGTCGAACTCGCCTCCGCCGGACTGGTATTGGGCCTCTTCGAAGACTCCGATGGCCTTATTCTCCCCGAAGGTCCTGATGTTGGGACCGAGTACCTGGAAATTCGGCCAGGGAGCCGGGAACTGGGCATAATCCACGATGTAATCCCAGATGAACAGATGCGGGGCGAGGTTGCTCCAGGTGTGTATGTCCTGCATGAAATCCTGATTCTGCGGGCAGTTCTCGTCTTCAAGCGGGTGCGCGAAGCAGCACTCGATGCTGCAGAGGCGGATGACCACGTTGTCGCGGGGAGTGATGCCCACGGGCGGTTTGCGGGTGTACCAGTACGCGAATGTCCCTACGTACTTGTCGGGGAACTCGTCCTTGACGGCATCAGCGACCTGGTTGACAAACCACAAGATCAGCCCGGAATGCTGCCCGCCGTATTGATCTTCTATGGCCTTGCATTTCTCGCACTCGCAATATCTGTCGTTGTCATTCTGGGACAGGCTGTAGATGCGGTAGAGAGGGTTCTCCCTCATCACCTTCGCCAGACGGGTCTTGCATATCTCCAGGACATCCGGATTGGTGAGGCAGAGCTGGCCGTATCCGCCGTACCTCTTGCCGTCCCTGAGGCAGAAATACTCCGGATGGGTTCCGAAAAATTCCTCCGGAGGTACGAGCTGTCCCATCGTGTGTGCGCTCCAATATCCTTCCAGGTTGCCGTATTCGTTGGACACCACACCCCAGTCCATGTTTTCCCTGTTATGGGCTTTCCAAACCGGGTTTCCGGCGACGGCATAGTTGGAATACCGGTAATTGAGGAAGGGCTTGTCGCTGTAGTCCATCCGTTTCAGACGGAGGGAACTCCGGGTGGGAACTACCGTGTATGAGGCGGTGAACCATTTGATTCCCAATTGTTTTTCCAAGAAGTCGAACACGCCGTACATCGTGCCCCTCTGGCTGCCTCCCCAGATAAGTATGTCCTTCCCCTTCGTGCGGCAGGTGAAGCCTTCATAGTCGGCTTCCGGGGCCTCTTCTCCCGTGATGGCGGCCACTTTATCGTTGAATCCGACGAATATTTTTCTCCCCTTCGCTTCCAGGTCGTTACTGATGGGCAGGAGGGCGCCGCTTGCCTGCTGGATGTACTGCTGCAATTCCTTTGCGGCTGTCTGTTCGGAAGTCGACGCATCCGCGGACAGGACAATCGTATATGCGCTTTTCCCGTCATTGAACAGGCGGACTCCGGAATGCCGGAACAAACAGGCTGACACTCCTGCGGCTATGAGGCAGGAGAGAAGGATGATAATGAATTTTTTCATATGGGATGGTTATTGGCTATAGTTGTTCAAAGTTAAGAAATAACGTCCGAAATACAAAAAGAACAGGGCTGAAGCGCCGCTTCAGCCCTGTCAAGATGTAAGGAACCGTCAGAACGGGAGGTCGTCTTCGGGGATCTCCGCGGGTATGTCTGCGAGACCGGGGGCTGGAACGTCCTGTGGTCCGGCGGGCGTGGCCTGATGGAAACCCTGGGGAGCCTGCCCGGCGGGGGCGGACTCGCCTGCGGGAGAGATTCTCCACAGGCGGAGGTCGTTGTACCAGCGGCCGTTGTATTCGCGGGCGCGCACATTGAAGGAAACCTTCACGGCGTCTCCGACCTGGAACCTTCCGAGTTCGCCTACGCGGTCTTCTCCGAAGGCGGTGATGCAGGCCTGGGAGGTGTAGTTGCCGTCAGGATAGTCGATTACGAAATCCTGCTTCTTCCACTCCCCGCGGGCCGACTGTCCGCTGACGACCTGGAGTTTCTGGCTTATTTTCCCTTCGATTTCGAGATTCGCCATGACCCGGGATTATTTCTTGGGCTCGACGGGAGCTACGTAGCGCTTGACGGAGTCGAGGGTGACTTCGAACTGGAGGGCGGAGCCGGGCTTGATGACTTCACCTGCTCCGCGGTCGCCGTAACCGAGGTCGGAGGGGATGAAGAGCTTGATCTTGCCGCCTTCCCCTATGAACTGCATTCCCTGGCCCCAGCCCTTGATGACCTGGTCGAGAGTGAAGTGGACGGAGGGATCCTCCGCCTTGGTCTCGTCGAATACGGTGCCGTCGAGGGTCGTGCCCTTATAGTGCACGAAAACGGTGTCCTTGGGGCCGGGACGGTTGTCGTTGCCGGCTTCCTCGATGATGTACTGCAGGCCGGTGGTGTCAACCTGGACGCCGTCCTTTGCCTTGTTGGCCTCGAGGAACAGGGCTCCTTCAAGCTTGTTGAGGGCGGAGGTGTACTCGTTCCTCTTCTGGATGAACTGGTTCATGATCTGTCCCATCTGCTCGGGATTGACCTTGAACTGCTGGGTGAAGTCGGGATCGGACATCTTGCCCTTGGCGTTGAGGAAATCACGGACACCCTTGTTGAATTCGCTGAAGTTGATGTCACCCATATTGTAACCCTTGATCTGGGAACCGAGGTTGATTCCGAGGAGGTAGCTGCAGGAATCCACGAGGGACTTTGCAGGCTTGAGGGTTTCAGGGTTGACCAGTCCCTCGGGGACGGTCGTCTTGGAGGAGTTGCAAGCCGCGACGGCGAGGACTGCCAGAGCGACGGCGACGAATTTGATGGTTTTCATAAAGACTGACTTTTTATTATTTATAATTTAATATCTTTTTCATCAGGCCCTTGCGGGCAACCGGCAAATATCGGTATTTTTCTTCAATATCCTTCAATTTATTTCGTTTTTATGGTTTTTGGGCTCCTTAGGGATGGGAAATGATTGGAGATGGAGATTTTTTTGTAGAAAATATTTTGAAAATACGGGAGGATTCCCTAAATTTATATAACGTTTCAAAATCAGGATTTCCAATGGACGGAATGTCAGGGATCCTTCATTCAAAACTGAAGGAGTTTTTCGGCTACGACGCATTCAAAGGGGACCAGGAGGACAGCATCAAATCCCTCGTGGAAGGGAACGACGTCTTCGTCCTGATGCCCACCGGAGGCGGTAAATCCCTGTGCTACCAGCTTCCCGCCCTCGTCCTGGAAGGCACCGCCATCGTGATATCTCCCCTCATCGCCCTGATGAAGAACCAGGTGGACGCCATCCGCGGCTTCGTCTCGGGCAACGAAGGGATAGCCCATTTCCTGAATTCTTCCCTCAACAAGGCACAGATCCAGTCCGTTCGCAGCGACCTCCTGTCCGGTGTAACCAAACTCCTCTACGTCGCCCCCGAGTCCCTTACGAAGGAGGACAACATAGCCCTGCTGAAGGAGATCAAGATCTCGTTCTACGCCGTGGACGAGGCCCACTGCATTTCCGAGTGGGGGCACGACTTCAGGCCGGAGTACCGCAGGATCCTCCCTCTGATCAACGAGATAGGGAAGGCCCCGGTGATAGCCCTCACAGCCACGGCCACCCCGAAGGTGCAGAGCGACATCCTGAAGACGCTGGGCATCCCCGACGCGAAGGTCTTCAAATCTTCCTTCAACAGGCCGAACCTCTATTATGAAATCCGCGACAAGGTGGAGCCGGAGAAGGACATTATCCGTTTCATCAAGCAGAATCCAGGCAAGTCGGGGATTATCTACTGCCTCAGCCGCAAGAAGGTGGAGGAGATGGCTGCCCTTCTGGAAATCAATGGTATAAAGGCCCTTCCGTACCACGCCGGTCTTGACGCCAAGACCCGCTCGGACAACCAGGACCGATTCCTTATGGAGGACGTGGACGTCATCGTCGCCACGATAGCCTTCGGAATGGGCATCGACAAGCCGGACGTGCGCTTCGTCATCCACTACGACATTCCCAAGAGCATCGAGGAGTATTATCAGGAGACCGGACGCGCCGGCAGGGACGGAGAAGAGGGACTCTGCATCACCTATTACAGTTACAAGGACATCCAGAAACTGGAGAAGTTCATGCAGGGCAAGCCTGTGGCCGAACAGGAGATCGGGAAGCAGCTGCTTAACGAGACCGTGGCCTACGCCGAGTCCAACCAGTGCCGCAGGAAACTGCTGCTCAAGTATTTCGGAGAGGACTACCTGCCCGACAACTGCTACTCCTGCGACAACTGCATCAATCCCAAGCCCTCGTTCGACGGACAGAAGGAGATGGGGCTCGTGCTGAGGCTGGTGAGTTCGCTTCAGGAGAATTTCAAGATCGAGCACCTGGCGCACATCCTCACGGGCACCACCAACTCGATGACCAAGTCGTACCACCACGACAAACTCCCTCTCTTCGGCGCCGGCAAGGGCCACGACGAGAAGTTCTGGGCCACTGTGATCCACCAGGGTATAATCCTGCGCCTTTTATATAAGGAAATTGACACCTACGGCCTGATTCACGTTACTCCGGAGGGCTTGGATTTCATCGAACATCCCCATCCCGTAAGGCTCATCGAGGACAGGGTGTTCTCGAACAGCTATTCCGGAGACGATGACGACGAAGAAGACGCCGAGGCCGCGAAGGCTGCCCTGAAGGGCGGAGGAGGAGGGGACACCACCCTCCTGTCTATGCTGAAGGATCTCAGGAAGGACATGTCGCGAAAAATGAAACTCCAGCCTTGGATCATTTTCGGCGACCCTGCCCTTGACGATATGTCCATCCTCTATCCGATCACCATAGAGGAACTGAGGAGCTGCCAGGGAGTGGGAGAAGGGAAGGCCCGCAAGTTCGGCAAGGAGTTCGTCGACCTTATCCGCAAATATGTGGAGGAGAACGACATTGACCGTCCGGAGGATTTCGTGGTGAAGTCTGCTCCCACCAAGTCGGCCAACAAGGTGTATATCATCCAGTCCATAGACCGGCAGATGAGCCTCGAGGACATCGCCCAGGCCCGCGGGCTGGATATGAGCGAGCTCCTCACCGAGATCGAGGCCATAGTTTCCACCGGTACCCGCCTGAACCTGGACTATTACATCCGTCAGGAGGTCGACGAGGACGTGGTGGAGGAAATCTATGACTATTTCAAAACTGAGGCTTCCTCGGATTCCCTTGACAACGCCCTGAAAGACCTCGGCGGCGACTACGAGGAGATGGAGATCCGCCTCGTCCGCATCAAGTTCCTCTGCGAGGTCGCCAACTAAGTCACATTACTCCCCGGAGGAGACATCCCCAACGCTCCCAGATACACGGCTGACGCCGCAATGCTCGCTTATGGGGATGTCTCCTCCGGGGATAGGTGTTTCTGATCAGAGCCAGCGGATATCACGGTCCCGGCGCCACCAGGTGAGCTGGCGCTTGGCGTAGTTGCGGGTGTGCTGCTGGATCAAGGCTACGGCCTCGTCGAGAGATGTTTTGCCGTCGAGGCAGTCGAACATTTCCTTGTAACCGACTGTCTGAAGGGCCGTTTCGTTTCGATAAGGGAGAAGGGAACGGACCTCATGTTCAAGACCTTCTTCCATCATTTTCAGAACCCTCCGGTCAATCCTGGCATAAAGTTCCTCCCTGGGTCTTGACAGGCCGATTTTTTCTATCTCGAAATCCCTCTTGACCTGTCTCCCGGTCTTGAACGAAGAAAAGGGACGGCCGGAGGAGATGCAGACCTCGAGGGCGCGAATCACCCTGGCACGGTTGGACAGGTCGATGGAGGCGGCGGTGGCGGGGTCGAGTTCTGAGAGCTTCCGGACAAGGGGCTCCAGGCCTTCCTGCGAATATGTTTCATTTAAGGATTCCCGCACCTTCGGATCCACGTCGGGGAATTCGTCCAGTCCGTTGCAGACGGCGTCGATGTAGAACATCGAGCCTCCGCACATCACGAGTGTTTCGTGCCCCTTGTCGAAGAGCCTGCCTATGAGGGAAAGGGCCTCGGAGGCGTATTTCCCGGCGTCCCAGGGCCCGGTGACCGACGTGCATTGGATGAAATGATGGGGAACGGCCGCGAGCTGTTCTTCCGAAGGAACGGCCGTGCCTATCCTCATTTCCTTATAGATCTGTCTTGAATCGCAGGAGATGACGGGGGAACCGTATCCCAAAGCAGTCTCTATGCTGAAATCGGTCTTCCCGACCGCGGTGGGCCCGAGAATTATGACGAGCCTGCGTCCCATTACAGGGTCAGGTCCTCGGAACCGTCGAATACCTCCTTTCCGTCCTCGTCGCCCTCGTCCTCGTCTTCATCGTCTTCATCGTCGATGTCGGCATCCTCGTCATCGATGTCCTCGTCATCTTCGCCCTTGCCGAAGATTGCCGCAGCAAGCTTGGAGAGGCCTTTGTCTTCCCCTTCACCCATATCGGGGGAGGGAACGCGGACGTGCCTCTGGTCGTCGGGAAGGTCCTCGTAGGCTACGTAGCCGTTTTCGAATTCGATGGGGTTGGGGCCCTTGATGTCGATGAGGGACACGCTGGAAATCCGGCTCCCTTCAGCCTCGCCCTCGAAGGTGATGTCCACGCTCTTCTTGTCGGCCACGTCGTAGAAATACACGAAGGAGGTGATCCCGGCCTTCACCGTCTCGTCCATCGTAACGGTGTCCACGGCCCCCGAGCCGAGGTCGAAGAGTCCGTACCTGGCCACCACGTTGCCTTCCCCGTCCATTCCCTTGAACATGATCAGCTGGTCCTGGGCGAATTCCATGTCGGCGCGCATCTGTTTGTGGAGCATATACAAAGTGGCTTGGCTCCCTACCTCGTAGAGCCTGTAGAATCCCTTGAGCCCTGTAAGCGTGACGCGGTATCTGTAAGTCATAGTGTACACATAGGTTTGTTCCGGCTTCAAATTTACGAAATATTTCTTTTACGTTGCATTTTCCTGCCAAAAATGCTAACTTCACACCCCGATATGGACTTTCCCGACTCCACGCCCAAAGACACTTACCTGAGCATCCCCGCTCCGGCCGAGGGACTGTACAAGGACAGGGGAAGCCGTTTCATAGCCAAGGCCTGTCCCGTTGAAAGTGAAGAGGATGCACTCTCCCTGCTGGGGGCCGCCAGGAAGGAGTATCACGATGCCCGCCACCATTGCCTGGCGTACAGGATAGGACCGAAAGGGGAGGTATGGAGGGCCAGCGACGACGGGGAGCCTTCAGGCAGCGCCGGGAGGCCGATCCTGGGCCAGATCGATTCGAGGAACCTCAGCGACGTGGCCGTCGTGGTGATCCGTTATTTCGGAGGGATCAAACTCGGAGTTCCAGGCCTGATCAAGGCCTACAAGAGCGCGGCCGCCGACGCCCTGGACAAGGCCGGTACGGTGGAAAAGGTCGCAGGGAGATGGGTCCGCCTGGAATTCGGCTACGGTTCGATGAACCAGGTGATGAAGGTGCTCAAGGACTTGGACCTGCCCCAGAGGGCACAGGATTTTGGGGAGAGATGCACCCTCGAAACCCGGGTTCGGGAGTCCTTGGAAGGGGCTTTTGCAGAAAGGATTGCGCTGGTGGATGATTGCAGGATAATATAATATTCAAGACAATATGAAATCGTTAGTTTCAATCCAGGACCTATCGAAGGAGGAGATGCTTCACATTCTCGAGGTCGCCAGGGAGTTCGAGCAGAACAGGGAACAGAATTTCCTTGCAGGCAAGGTCATAGCCTGCCTTTTCTTCGAGCCTTCCACAAGGACGAGGCTGTCCTTCGAGGCAGCCATCAACAGGCTGGGAGCCAGGGTGATAGGTTTCCCTGACGCCAGGAACACTTCCCAGAGCAAGGGGGAGACGCTGGAGGATACCATCAAGATCATCTCCAACTATTCGGACATGATCGTGATGAGGCATCCTGTCGCCGGGGCCGCCGCGACGGCCGCAAGCGTCGCTTCCGTTCCGGTGATCAATGCCGGCGACGGGGCCAATCAGCATCCCACCCAGACCCTCCTGGACATGTATTCTATGCTCAAGACCCAGGGAACCCTGGAGAACCTCACCATCAATATGGTAGGCGACCTCCGGTTTGGCCGTACGGTCCACTCCCTCTGCGAGGCGATGTGGCAGTTCAACCCCAACCTTATCTTCACGGCTCCCGAAGAATTGGAGATGCCCCGTAAATACACGGAATTCCTTGACTCCAAGGGCGTCCGTTACGCCAAGTGCACCTCCCTCGAGGAACATATCAAAGACTGCGACATCCTCTATATGACGAGGGTGCAGCAGGAAAGGTTCCCGGACAGGGAAGAGTATGAAAGGGTGAAGGACTGCTACAGGCTTACCGCCCCTATGCTGGAAGGAGTGAAGCCGGGGATGAAGATCCTCCACCCGCTGCCGCGCGTCGGGGAGATAACCACGGACGTCGATTCCTCGCCTCACGCCTACTACTTCGAGCAGGCTGGTAACGGAATGTATGTCAGGATGGCGATCATTTCCTGTCTGTTGGGTTATAGATAATTATTATCTATATTTGTGGCACTTTTCATTTTAATTCAAAGTTGAAAGATAAAAAACGATTAAAAACTGTAATATGAGCAAAGTTCACGTTTTCAATGCCGGCCCCTGCCTGCTTCCGCAGGTCGTGTACGACAGGGCGATAGAGGCGATCAAGGATTTCAAGGGCACGGGTGTTTCCCTTCTTTCCATATCACACCGTACCAAGGAGTGGGAGGCCACGATGGAGGAGACCAGGGCCCTGTGGAAGGAGCTTCTGAACATCCCCGAAGGTTATGAGGTCATCTTCCTCGGAGGCGGCGCCAGCCTGCAGTTCCTGTATGTGGCGATGAACTACCTTGAGAACAAGGCTGCCTACCTCGAGACCGGAGTCTGGGCCAAGAAGGCCCTCAAGGAGGCTACGGGCCTGGGAAACGCTTATGCCATAGCATCTTCCGCCGACAGGAACTACTGCTATATCCCCAAGGGTTTCGACATCCCCAAGGATCTTGATTATCTGCATATTACTACCAACAATACCATTTACGGCACCGAGATCCGCCACGACATGGACTGTCCCGTCCCCCTCATCGCCGACATGTCCTCCGACATCCTCAGCCGTCCCGTCGACGTGAGCAAGTACGAGATGATCTACGGCGGAGCCCAGAAGAACGCCGGTCCTGCGGGCGTGATATTCGCCATCATCCGCAAGGACGGCCTCGGAAAGGTGTCCCGCTACCTTCCCACAATGCTCGACTACCGCACCCACATTGACAAGGGCAGCATGTTCAACACCCCTCCGGTGTTCAGCATATACGTAATGAACGAGACCCTGAAGTGGGTCAAGTCGATGGGCGGCGTGGAAGAAATGCACAGGATCGACGTCAGGAAGGCCGACACCCTCTATGCCGAGATCGACCGCAATTCCCTGTTCCGCGGCACAGCCGACAAGGAGGACCGTTCCATAATGAATGTCTGCTTCGTGATGGCCGAAGGCCGTGAGGCCCTTGCCGACGAGTTCCTCGCCTTCTCGAAGGAAAGGAATATCATAGGAATAAAGGGACACAGGAGCGTCGGAGGATTCCGCGCATCCCTCTACAACGCCTGCTCCCAGGAGGACGTCGACGCCCTCGTCAAGGCCATGCAGGATTTCGAAACCCTCAGGAAATAAAGGAAAATGAAGATACTAGTAGCAACCCAGAAGCCCTTTGCGGCAGTAGCCGTGGCCGGTATCCGCAAGATTGTGGAGGAAGCGGGGCACGAACTCGCCCTGCTTGAAAAATACGCTGACCAGGCGGACTTCGTCGCCGCTGTAGCCGATGCCGACGCATTGATCGTCCGTTCGGACAAGGTCACCGCGGAAGTCGTCGCCGCCGCGCCGAAACTCAAGATCGTAGTCCGCGCGGGAGCCGGATTCGACAACCTCGACCTTCCGGCGTGCACCGCTCACGGGATAGTGGCGATGAACACCCCGGGCCAGAACTCCAACGCCGTCGCCGAACTGGCCATAGCGCTGATGATCTATATGGCCCGTACGCAGTTCACCCCCGCCACCGGTTCCGAAATCCAGGGCAAGACCCTCGGCATCCAGGCTTTCGGTAATGTCGGCCGTCTCGTGGGCGCCAAAGCCGCGGCCCTCGGGATGAAGGTCAAGGCTCTCGACCCGTTCCTCACTCCCGAGCAGATCCGTGCCGGAGGGGCCGAACCAGTGGAGTCTCTTGACGAACTTTACGCCGGAAGCGACTTCCTCAGCCTGCACATTCCGGCCACTCCCCAGACCATAGGGAGCATCGGTTATGACCTTATGATGAAGATGCCGAAGGGGGCCACCCTGGTCAACACCGCCCGCAAGGAGGTCATCGACGAGGCCGGTCTTGAAAAGTCCCTGGAGGAACGTCCGGACCTCAAATACGTCGCCGACGTGGCGCCGGACAACCTGGCCGCCCTGCAGGAGCGTTTCGGCCTGCGCGTCTTCGCGACCCCCAAGAAAATGGGCGCCCAGACCGCCGAGGCCAACATCAACGCCGGCATCGCCGCCGCCCGTCAGATCTGCGATTTCTTCGCCACGGGCAACACCAGGTTCCAGCTCAACAGATAGGACGCTATGGTAAGAGTAAAACCGTTCGCCGCGATAAGGCCCCCGAAAGACATCGTCACCGAGGTGGCGGCACCCCCATATGACGTGCTGAACTCGGAAGAGGCCAGGGATATGGCAGGGGAGAAGTCCCTCCTTCACATCACGAAGCCCGAGATAGATTTCAATCCCATCCTTCCGGACCACGACCCGCGTGTATATGACAGGGCAGTCGAGAATTTCAAGGCGTGGAAGGAGAAGGGTTGGCTCGTTCAGGATCCCAAACCCTGCTACTATGTCTATGCACAGACTATGGGGGACAGAACCCAGTACGGCCTCGTGCTCTGCGCCCACACTGACGATTATGCCGAGGGTAAGATCAAGAAGCACGAACTCACCCGCAAGGACAAGGAGGACGACCGTATGATCCACGTCCGCATCCAGAACGCCAACATCGAGCCCGTATTCTTTGCCTATAAGGACAATGCGGAACTCAACGCCATCGTTGCGGATGCGGCAGCAGGGACTCCGGAGTACGATTTCGTTGACGAGAACGGTTTCGGCCACAGGTTCTGGGTGATATCCGACAGGAAGACCGTGCAGAGGATCACGGAACTGTTCACCACGGCGGTGGACGCCTTCTATGTGGCCGACGGCCATCACCGTACCGCCGCGGCCGCCCGTGTCGGAGCCGAGAAAAGGGCCCTGAATCCCAACCACACGGGGAATGAGGAATACAACTATTTCATGACGGTCTGCTTCCCGGAGAGCCAGCTCAAGATCCTGGACTACAACCGCGTGGTGAAGGACCTGAACGGTCTCGACTCCGGCGCTTTCCTCAAAGAACTTGAGAAGGATTTCACCGTTGAGGCCAAGGGAACGGAGCCTTTCCATCCGGCAGCCCTTCACAATTTCTCAATGTATCTAGACGGCGTCTGGTACAGCCTTACGGCCAAGGCCGGCCGCTACGATGACAGCGACCCGATAGGCGTTCTCGACGTTACCATCCTTTCCAACCTTGTCCTTGACCGAATCCTCGGCATCAAGGACCTGCGTACGGACAAGAGGATCGACTTCGTAGGCGGTATACGCGGGCTCGGGGAACTCTCCCGCAGGGTGGACAGCGGCGAGATGAAGGTTGCCTTCGCCCTCTATCCCGTTTCGATGAAGCAGCTCATCGACATCGCCGACAGCGGCAACATAATGCCTCCGAAGACGACCTGGTTCGAACCAAAGCTCCGCTCCGGCCTGGCCATCCATTCGCTGGCGTAGTATCGGGATCAGGAAGTCAGAAGGTCGCTTCGCTTATAAAGACGTCTCCTTCATTGCAACTTACGACCAGGTGGCCTTCATAGAATCCGAGGCCTTCCGGTTCTCCGGGTATTCCGTTAAGTTGGGACTTGAACACCTCTGCTCCTGAAGAAAGGTCGGTGCAGACAAGGCAGCTGTCGCCGGGACCTCCGAAAACCTGGTATAACTTCCCATCCTTGACAGTCGCTCCTTGCGTGGCCTCCTTGAATTCCGTGCAGTACCTCTCCTGGATATCGGCTGTGCCCAGGCAGACCGTCTCTCCTTCCTCGATGGAAGGAAGGCGGAATCTGAGGATCTGGACGCCATTCCCGAAACGGGGGTCTCCGTAGCTGTTGCGGCTGAAACCTGTCAAATAGATATACCTGCCCTCGGGATCCACGGCGATATTCGGATAGTACAGGCCCATATGAAGAGGTTCGGGGAACACGATGGTCTGGACCGTTTCGAGAGAAAGTTTTCCGTTCTTATCCAATATTCTGTAAACCAGGGCTTTATGCTCGTTGATATTCTCCTGGCTGGCGTAAAGGAGAGGGTATTTGTCACCTGTGGAGAAATATTTCGTCGAGAAGTCGGCGGTGTTGTTGTGCCAGGTTTTCACCCTGTCCGTGACGATCTCATCCAGAACGCGGCCGTCGGGCAGGCTGTAAACGACTATCGCAGGATTCCCTTCATGGAACTGGAAAAACTTGTTTCCAAAACTAGCCGCCCCCTGTATGCCGTATCCCTTTTCACAACTGTAATCCTGTCGGAAGATCTTCTTGAAGGTAACCTCCTGGGCGCAAACGGCAACGGAGCAGGAGAATAATGCCAGGATGATAGGAATTCTCTTCATTGGGTGATGTGTGATGATGGTTTTACGGATATGATATGAAGATACGACCCTGATAGGGCTAAATCGTCACCTGCTTGAGGCGGCGGCCTTCGTAATGGGCGAGCCAGCGGAAGCCGAACATCTTGACGTACTGGGCGTAGTACATGAACTTGTCACCCACCCGGGTGGGGTCGTGGGCGTCCGAACCCAGGGTGATGATCTCTCCGCCGACCTCCCGGTAGCGCATCAGGATGTCGCGGTCCAGTTCCGGGGTGCGGAGTCCGTATTTCTGATAAGTCTTCGTGTTGATTTCCAGGCCCTTGCCTTCCCTTGCGAGGAATTTCAGGATCTCATCAATCTCACCTGCGAAATCCCGGTAGAAGATGCTCTGCTTGGGATAGGGGGCGTAACGGGCGATGTAGTCGAAATGCCCGAGGATGTCGAAGTCGTTCCCCAGCCATTTCATTTCGGAATAGACGGTGTCCAGATAATGGCCGTAGGCCTCTTTCCAGTTCTTGCCGTTATAGTATTCCCCCCAGTACGGATCGGTGTCGTCGAGATAGTGGACGGAGGCGATGACCTGGTCGAACTCATTCTCCGAGAGATATTTGCGGACCTTCTCCCGGGCCTCCCTGTACATTCCGACCTCCACGCCCTTGAACACCCTGAACTTCTTTACGCGGGGCCAGGTGTCTCGGGTAACCCCCTCCAGGATTCCTCCCTTCTCCACTTTTCCGGAGGCTATGGCGGCATTCACCCTGTCGATTTCGGCCTGCTGGGCGGCGACGTCGAAATCTTCCTTGCCCGTCTCCCCGTGCCCGGCTTTTCCGGAGGGGACGAAGATGTCGTTGTGATCGGTGATGCAGATTCCGCCAAGTCCTCCGACTATGGCTTCCCGGGCGCTCCTCTCTACGGAAGTCCTTGATCCGTCGAAAGAAAACTGGCTGTGAACGTGAGTGTCGAAAAACATACTGCGAAATTAGTGAAAAATTCATAATTTTGCATCTATATACACTTATGAAATATGATTACCTTTGGTTATAAGAGCAAATTCAGCAGTATCCTCCGTGCCGTTGCGGCCATAGGTATCGGCCTGGTGATGATTCTGGCCACTGATGCCAGCATTAAGGTCGTCAAGATCATCGCCGCCTTCCTGATCGTCGCCGGGGTGATTTCCCTGATGTACGGCCTGATCAGCAAGAAATCCGGATCCCCGGGCCTGATGGTCACCAATGCGGTCGTGGACGTCGTGCTCGGCGTGCTGCTTTTCCTTTTCCCCACCCAGGTAGCAGGCCTAATCGTCTATCTCATAGGCGTAGCCCTCATCCTGCTTGGAGCCCTCCAGCTCATCGTCCTCATTGGATCCCTCTCCCTCATTGGCGGAGGCTTTTCCACCCTCCTTCTGTCGATATGCGCTTTAGTAGGGGGTATTGTGCTGGTGTTCAATCCTTTCACCCTTAAGGTGATGAGCGTGCTCGCCGGAATAGCCCTGATCTTCTATGGGGTTCAGGAACTGATTTCCGCCTGGAGGGTGCCGAAGGCTGTGAAGATCGTTGAAGTGAGGAAACTTGACACTTCGGGCATAGGGGAGGCGAAGGAAGTGGAATATGAGAGGGAGGATTACGCTGATTCAGACGAAGAAGACGAATAGATGATACCCCAGGAGACGGTCAGCAAGATACTCGACACCGCAAGGATTGAGGAGGTGATAGGAGACTTCGTGACGCTGAAGCGCCGCGGGGCCGACTATGTTGCCTGCTGCCCGTTCCACAATGAGAAGACTCCGTCCTTCTATGTCCATCCCGCCAAGGGATATTACCACTGTTTCGGCTGCCACAAGGGGGGCTCGGCGGTTGGATTCATAATGGACTATGAGCACCTCACGTATGTCGAGGCCCTGAAATACCTTGCAAGGAAATACAACATCGAGGTGGTGGAGAAAGAAGAGAGCGCCGAGGACATAGCCGCACGCCAGCACACGGAGAGCCTGATGCTGGTCACGGAATTCGCCCAGAAGCACTTTGTGAAATCCCTTCAGGAGAATGAGGGGAGGGCCATAGGCCTCCAGTATTTCCACTCCCGCGGCCTGGAGGATCCGACGATAGAGAAATACGGACTGGGATGGGCTCCGCAGAGCCGCCATTCACTCGCGGATGCCGCCCTGGCGGCCGGTTACAAGGAGGAGTATCTCGATGAAACCGGATTATGCGTAAAATTCGATGACGGTTCCCTGAGGGACAGTTTCTTTGACCGCGTCACCTTCCCGATCCATTCGGTGTCGGGCAGGGTTATTGGCTTCGGTGCAAGGACCCTGAAGTCCGATGCCAAGATTGCCAAGTACAAGAATTCCAAAGAATCCCCGATCTATCACAAGGAGCGGTCACTTTACGGCATCTGGTTCGCCAAAGGAGAGATAGTCAAGAAAGACAAGTGCTATCTGGTGGAGGGATATCTCGACGTGCTGAGCATGCACCAGTTGGGTATCGTTAATGTCGTGGCCTCCAGCGGTACTGCGCTTACAGAGAACCAGATCCGCCTGATAAAGAGATTCACCGACAACGTCACGATAATGTACGACGGCGACCAGGCCGGGATTCACGCCGCCCTGAGGGGTATCGACATGTTTCTCCGCCAGGGGCTCAACGTGCGGGTAGTCCTGTTCCCGGACGGGGACGACCCCGATTCCTTCGCACGCAAGCACAGCCTCGAAGAGGTCCTTGACTTCCTGTCTGTGAACGAAAGGGATTTCGTGACCTTCAAGTCCGAACTCCTGATGGAGGAGGCGAAAGGGGATCCCCTCAAGCGGGCCGACGTCATTAACGACATAGCCGACACCATTGCCGACATTCCCGACCCGGTGAAGCGTTCCGTATTCGTGGAGGATTGTTCGTCGAGGTTTACCATCGACTCGCAGATCCTGTTCGAGAGGATCCGCCGCACCAGGGAGAAAAAACTGGAGGAGGATCGAAAGGCGGCGGAAAGGGCTGAGAGGACCGTCGCGCCTGATGACATGGTTCAGGAAGGTGATCCAGGACCTTCGGTCGAACAGGCTCCTCCCGTTTCTGAAGGCAATCCCGATATTACGTCCGTTGAACAGCTGGAGGATAACCTCACCGTAGGCAAGGTGGAGAGGGACCTTCTCGGCTTTATCCTCCAGTACGGCACGACCCCTATGAAGTTCGAGAGCGATTCCGAATTCTACCAGGGAGATTCTCCCGAGGATATGCAGACCGTGTTCGATTTCATAGATGCTTCCCTCGAAGATCCGACCTTCGAGAATTCGATCTACCGGAAAATCTATGAAACCTATGCCGAACTCTATTACGAGGGAGATTCCCAGACGGAGATTGTGAAGGCCCTGTTGGACAGTCCCGACCGCAATACCGCTTATGTCGCCGCCCAGCTCTCCGCTCCTCCTTTCGAACTGACCGTGAAGAACTTCAGCGATTCGCTGATGTCGGTGGAGTCCTGGCTGGTGAAATATGTCCCCCGTGCGATCCTGGTGTATCAGGAGAAGAGGGTGGAGGAAAGGCTTGCCCTGCTGAACGAGGAACTCAGGACGTTGCCGCCGGAAGGGCAGGAGCCCATCATAAAAAAGTTGATGACCCTCCAGAAGGCGAAAAGGTCCATCAATGTCAAATTAGGAAGAGACAAAGAAAAGGAATGAATATGGAAAAGAATTTCAAGAGAACCCTGGTAACCTGCGCCCTGCCGTATGCCAACGGCCCGGTCCACATAGGACATCTCGCCGGTGTGTACGTGCCGGCCGACATCTATGTAAGGTATCTCAGGATGAGGGGCGAAGACGTGCTGTTCGTGTGCGGAAGCGATGAGCACGGGGTCCCCATCACCATAAAGGCGCGCAAGCAGGGAGTTTCTCCACAGGATATAGTAGACAAGTACAACAGGATAATCAAGGACTCTTTCTCGGGTCTTGGCATCAACTTCGACATCTATTCCAGGACCACCTCGAAGGTACACCATTCCCTGGCTTCCGATTTCTTCAGGAAACTCTATGACGAGGGGAAATTCATCACCAGGGAGAGCGAGCAGTTCTACGACGACGAGGCGAAAACCTTCCTTGCGGACCGGTACATCACGGGTACCTGCCCCAAATGCGGCAATCCAGGCGCCTATGGCGACCAGTGTGAGAAATGCGGTTCCACCCTCAGCCCCGAGGAACTCATCGACCCCCGGTCGGCCCTCAGCGGAAGCGCCCCGAGGAAGGTGAAGACCAAGCACTGGTACCTTCCCCTGGACAAATACGAGCCCTGGCTGAAGGACTGGATCCTCGAGAACCACAAGGAGTGGAAGACCAACGTCTACGGCCAGTGCAAGTCCTGGCTGGACGGGCATCTCCAGCCCAGGGCCGTGAGCCGCGACCTCGACTGGGGCATCCCGGTTCCCGTGGAAGGCGCCGAAGGCAAAGTGCTTTACGTCTGGTTCGACGCCCCCATAGGATATATATCCAACACGAAAGAACTCCTCCCCCGTTCCTGGGAGAAATGGTGGAAGGACCCCGACACCCGCCTGATCCATTTCATCGGAAAGGACAACATCGTCTTCCACTGCATAGTCTTCCCGTCGATGCTTAAGGCCCACGGCGATTACATCCTTCCCGACAATGTGCCCGCCAACGAATTCCTGAACCTCGAGGGGGACAAGATATCCACCTCCCGCAACTGGGCCGTGTGGCTCCAGGAATATCTCGCGGACTTCCCGGGCCAGGAGGACGTGCTGAGGTACGCCCTCTGCGCCAACGCCCCCGAGACTAAGGACAACGACTTCACCTGGAAGGATTTCCAGCAGAGGAACAATTCTGAGTTGGTGGCCATATTCGGCAATTTCGTGAATCGCGCGGTCGTCCTCACCAAGAAATGGTTCGACGGCAGGGTCCCCGAAGACCTCAAGCCCGAGGCCATCGACAGGGAGACACTGGACCAGATTCCCGTCTGCAGGGCAGCCCTTGAGAAATACCTGGAGACCTTCCATTTCCGCGAGGCCCTCAAGGAGGCTATGAACATAGCCCGCATAGGCAATAAATACATCTCCGACACCGAGCCCTGGGCTGTCGCCAAGACAGACCTCGACAGGGCGGCGTCTATCCTGCGCACCTGCCTCCAGATCTGCGCCGACCTCGCCATCGCCTTCGAGCCCTTCCTGCCGTTCTCGGCGGAAAAATTGCGCGGAATCCTCCGCGTGGACATCGAGGCCGGAAACGACCTCCGAAGGGGCGATGATTTGAGATTCGTTGCGACTGAGAATTGTTTCGCTCCCTTTGAAGGAAGGGCCAGGCACACCGTTTCCTGCGGAGAACTGCGCGACCCGATGTACTCCCTTGTCCTGAAATGGGAAGACCTCGGTTCGGACGCCATCCTTCCCGCCGGACACCAACTCGGCGAGGCCACCCTGCTGTTCAGCAAGATAGAAGACAGCGTGGTGGACACCCAGGTGGCGAAACTGAATGCGACCAAGGCTGCGAACGAAGCAGCGGCGGAGGCGGCCGCGGCTAGCCGGGTGGAACCTCAGAAAGAGGAGGTGACCTTCGAGGAATTCGGCCGTATGGACATCCGCACGGCTACCGTCCTTGAGGCAGAAAGGGTTCCGAAGACCGACAAACTGCTCAAGCTCACGATAGACACCGGCCTGGACAGGAGGGTTATCGTGTCTGGCATCGCGGAATACTACAAGCCGGAGGATATGGTTGGAAAGCAGATATGCATTCTCGCCAACCTCAAGCCCCGTACGATCAAGGGGATAGAGTCCAAGGGAATGATACTTATGGCCAAGCAGGGCGACGGGTCGATGAGAATCGTCATCCCCGAGGAGGCCGTTGCCAACGGAGCGGTTGTAGGATAGGTTTATGGCTTTGACGGTTACACTGAACGCGGACCTTTCTTCCCGGAATACCTTCGGGATGAGGGTAAAGTGCGGCCGTCTCGTAGAATACGACACCGAAGAGGATCTTCTCGGATTCCTCTCCACCGTTTCTCCCGATGCGCCCATTTTCCATATGGGCGGCGGCAGCAACCTCCTGTTTACCAAAGACTTTCCCGGCACCATCCTGCACTCGGACATCAAATTCATCGAGGTGGTTACTGTCGTCAATTCGGTGACAGGGGAGGAGTGCCCTCGCTCCCAGGGAACCAGGGGAAATGCTCGCTCGGACACATCCTCCCCTGTCTCGGGCCCCGCGAATCCTGGAGTATTTCTCCGTGTCGGAGCCGGAGTGGTGTGGGACGATCTCTGCGCCTGGTGCGCGGAGAAGGGTCTGTGGGGGCCGGAGAACCTCTCCCTCATCCCCGGAGAGGTCGGGGCCGCGGCGGTGCAGAACATCGGGGCCTACGGCCGGGAGGTGAAGGATCTGATAGTGAGGGTGGAATGCGTGGAGTTGGCGACTGGAGCCAAGGCTGTTTTCGATAACGCCTCGTGCCGTTACGACTACCGCGAGTCGGTGTTCAAGAAAGAACTCAAAGGGAAATATGCGGTTACGGCCGTGGTTCTGAAGGTGACGGAGGAGTATTCTCCCGAATTGGATTACGGTCACGTCAGGGAGGCGATGGTGAAGGAGTACGGCACCGATGAAGGGCTGACGCCCGCGATGGTCCGGAAGGTCATCATCGATGTGAGAAAAGGAAAACTGCCCGATCCCTCCGAAGTCGGCAGCGCCGGGAGTTTCTTCAGGAATCCTTATGTGCCGGAGGACCGCTACGAGGCGATAGAGGCGGTGGCGTTGAAGGACGGTTTGGGTCCGGTTCCCCATTTCCCGGTCGGCGACTCCCTGGTGAAGGTACCGGCAGCCTGGATGATAGACAAATGCGGGTGGAAGGGGTTCCGCCGGGGCAACGCCGGAGTCTGGGACACGCAGCCCCTAGTATTGGTGAACGCCACCGGACAGGCTTCCCCCTCGGAAATCCTGTCCCTTGAAAATGAAATAATTGCTTCGGTCAGGGAACGCTTCGGCGTCACCCTCGTCCCCGAGGTTGAGCATATATGAAAAATTGGAACTACCTGAATCTCTTTCAGATGACGCCGCTCCGCGGCCCCTCCCACGGCGAGCCGTGGACCCCTCCCTCTTATGGTGCCGAGGGTGGCACAGTCACTGGAAGATATTCAGGTAGTTCAGATATATAGACAAGACTATGAGTTCATTCGTAATCGAAGGCGGACATAAGCTGAGCGGGACGATCAAGCCGCAGGGCGCCAAGAACGAGGCCCTGGAGGTCATCAGTGCAGTGTTGCTCACGGACGCGGAAGTGACGATTTCCAACGTCCCCGAAATCCTCGACGTAAAGAATCTCATCGCCCTTCTGAAGGAAATGGGGGTGAAGATTACCCGTCACGAGAAAGGGAAATATACCTTCAAGGCTGATGAAATAGATGTCACCTATATCGACAGTGACGAATTCATCCGCAGGTGCGCCACCCTCAGGGGCTCCGTAATGGTAGCCGGACCTCTTCTGGCCCGTTTCGGCCAAGTCTGGTTCCCCAAGCCCGGCGGAGACAAGATCGGCCGTCGCAGGGTGGATACCCACATCGTGGGAATGATGAATCTCGGCGCGAAACTCGACTATGACAAAACCCGCAGGGCCTACCATCTCTCAATTCCCGACGGAGCCCGTCTTACCGGAAAATACATGCTCCTGGACGAGGCATCAGTCACAGGTACCGCCAACATCCTTATGGCGGCGTCCCTTGCCAAGGGCCAGACTGTCATATACAACGCCGCCTGCGAGCCCTATGTCCAGCAGCTCTGCCGCCTCCTCGTGAGAATGGGTGCCATCATAGACGGCATCGGATCCAACCTTCTCCGCATCACCGGCGTCAAACGCCTTTCAGGCGCTTCCCACACAATACTTCCCGATATGATAGAGGTCGGCTCATTCATCGGAATGGCGGCGATGAACCGCAGTTCCCTGACCATCAAGGACGTATCCTGGGACAACCTCGGAATCATCCCCGAGTGTTTCCGCCGCCTGGGCGTCAACCTCGAGCAGAGAGGGGATGACATCTTCGTGCCCGAGCAAGAGAGTTACATCATTGACTCCTTCCTGGACGGCTCCATAATGACCATAGCCGACGCCCCCTGGCCAGGCCTCACCCCTGACCTCCTTTCCGTGATGCTCGTCGTGGCCACCCAGTGCCGGGGGAGCGTGCTAATTCACCAGAAGATGTTCGAGAGCAGGCTGTTCTTCGTGGACCGTCTCATCGATATGGGCGCCCAGATCATTCTCTGTGACCCCCACAGGGCAGTGGTGATAGGCCACGACCACAAGTTCTCCCTGCGTTCGGGCAGGATGCTCTCTCCCGATATCAGGGCCGGTATCGCCCTTCTGATCGCGGCGATGAGCGCCAAGGGCACCAGCGTCATAGGCAACATCGAGCAGATAGACAGGGGTTACGAGGACATTGATGTCCGACTCAATGCCATCGGCGCACGCATTACCAGGGAATAGGCCATGAACCTTCTCGTCCTTTCACTGTTTGCCGTCCTTTCCTCCGTCCTTCCCGGTAGTTCTGCTGTCATTCCAGGCTTGACCGGGAATCCAGATTCCCTTTCCGGCGAGGCCAGGGTCATCGTCAACGACGGCCTTCTCTCCGTGGAGAAGCAGAATTTCAGGCTGTGGGGCGACGTCCGCCTCCAGGCAGATGCCGGAGTCTTTTTCGGCGCCCCGGATTTCTGCAACCGGCCTTATGAGGGAGGGGAGAATCCCAACCATATCGGCAACGGAATAATACTGAGGAGGGCCCGGGTGGCCGTCAAATCCCTCCTGTATGGTAAATGGTTCGCCATGGTGGAAGCCGAGATATCCGCCAATCCGGAACTTATCTATGCTTTTGCAGCCTACAAGGGTATCCCTTACCTTACATTGAAAGGAGGCCTTACCGACGAGGATTTCTCGATGCAGCAGAACGCCTCCTTCCACAACATGACCTTTCTCGAGAGGTCGATGTCCCTTACGCTGGCCCCTTCGATCCACGTGGGTTTCGACGCCCAGTATGCCCGAGACTGGTTTTTTGCCGGAGCAGGGGTGTTCGGCCCGGAGATGGCCACGCACGACCAGGTGGAATCGGTTGCCGCCAACAACGCCCTTGGGCGCGATGAAGGGCTTTCTTGGACCGGAAAGATCGCATTCAGGCCTCTATATGATCATAAGGACGCGGCCCTGCATATCGGCGCCGCTTTCTCCCGCAGGGACCCTAAACTTTCGTCAGGGGCCGGTTACAAGGCGGTGAGATATTCTTCCCGGAACGCCACAGCGATCAATACGAAGAAATACCTTGATACCGGTATCATAAAGGACGTGGACCACGAGAATGCGTGGATAGCCGAGGTCGCCGGGTTCTGGAAGGGGTTTTATTTCGAAAATGCCTATATAGCCAGGGGCGCTTCCCTCGAAAACGGCCTCGGGCATCAGTGGGCGAGGGGATTCTACTCCCAGGCAAGTTATCTGCTGTTCGGCAGCCGTCCTAAATTCGACTACGACGAGGACCAGCAGGCCGGTGTCGATTTCGGTTCCAACAAGGGGGATGTGGAACTGGCCGCCCGTTTCGACTGGTGCGATTTCAACACCGCAGCCTTCAAGGGAGGGGCCTGCAAGGCCATCACCCTTGGCGTCAACTGGTATCCGACCCATAACGTCAAACTTATGGTGAATTGGACGTATAATGACAACGATCCGTTCGCGAACGGAGCAGGAGAATACACTTCCGGAGACACCGGCGTCGATTACAACATGCTCGCGATGCGCCTCCAGGTCCGATTCTAAAGTATTAAAATTTTTAATTGATATTGTTTTGTAAGTTATTTTGGCAATTTGATTAAAAACTGAATAAAAATTACGCCTAACCATAGAAAAAACTATTGTTCTGAAACCTAAATCCCTGTAATTATATGTTCTAGGGGCATATTTATGATTTGTTTTTATTAAAAAAGTTTATAAACTTTGCCCGAGATTGCACCATTGGTTTGTGCCGGGGAGAACCCCCAGATTTTTGTGTTTTGTTATTAAAATAGGTATAGGAAATAGAGTTTTTTTCAATCGAGATTGAAAATTGCTATCAATTCTATAGTTTAATTAATGTATCAGCTTATGAAAAAAGTCAAGCTTTTCCTGACGTGCCTGCTGGTGGCCCTTTGCGGGGTCGCCTATGCGCAGAGCGGAAGAGTGTCCGGTACGGTCACCGATTCGAAGGGTGAGCCGGTACCCGGCGTCTCGGTTGCTCTGGAAGGCACGACTCTCGGCGTCACGACTGATGCCAACGGCCACTTCTCCATTGCTGCGAAGCCCGGACAGACGCTCTCCTTCTACCTTATCGGTATGAAGAATTTGAGGGCTACGATCTCCGGCTCCGAAATGAACGTGACGATGGAAGAGGATGCCCTGGCATTGGACGAGGCAGTTGTCACCGCACTCGGTATCA
Source organism: Bacteroidales bacterium (assembly GCA_017427885.1). Lineage (GTDB taxonomy): Bacteria > Bacteroidota > Bacteroidia > Bacteroidales > UBA932 > Cryptobacteroides. Next base: position 143,518 of record JAFRRW010000011.1, on the reverse strand, counting down.
CCCGTTCCGAGAAGACTCTCGGTTATGCGGCGACGACGGTTAAGAACGACGAGATCGCCACTCACCACGCCACCAACGTGACCAACGCCCTCGCCGGTAAGGTGGCCGGTCTGCAGATTTCCGCGACCAGCACCGACCCTGGAGCAGCCACCAACGTAATCATCCGCGGTTACAGCTCCATCGCCGGCAGCAACCAGCCCCTTTACGTCATCGACGGAATCGTCGTCGGTGGAATGGGCAGCCTCACCACCGAGGACATCGAGAGCCTCACCGTCCTTAAGGGTGCGGCCGCTACCGCCCTCTACGGATCCCGTGCAGCTAACGGTGTGATCGTCATCACCACCAAGCAGGGCAAGAGGGGCGGCGATCGCAACTTCACCATCGAATACAGCGGCGGCCTTGAGCTCCGTCAGGTATCCTACCTTCCTACCTTCCAGAACGAGTTCGGACAGGGATGGAACGGAAAGCAGACCTACATCGAGAACGGTTCCTGGGGTCCCCGGTTTGACGGAAGCACCCAGTTGTACGGTCCTATATGGAACGGAATGCAGCTTGTCCACGAATATTCCGCCAAGAAGAACAACATTAAGGACTTCTTCGATATCGGAGTGGACCACAAGCACAGCATATCCCTCAGCGGAGTGTCTGAGGATCAGACCATGACCTACTACCTGTCCTACTCTCTGGCCGATGATAACGGTATCATCCCCAGCAACAAGGACACCTACAGGCGTAACTCCATCGCTTTCCGCAGCAGTTACTCTCCCGTAGAATGGCTGAAGCTTTCCTCCCAGGTGAACTTTGCCACCTCGAACACCAAGTCTATCGGCCAGTTCCAGGGAACTTCCATGATTGACGGTATCTACGAATTTGCCAGGGATGTTTCAGTAGTCGACCTCAAGAATCTGCCTGCAGAGTTCAATTCGCCTACTGCATATTATACTCCTTACGGTATCACCAGCCCTTACTGGGCCATCGAGAACCGCTACTCCAACACTGACAGCAAGAACATCTTCGGTAAGATCCAGTTGGACGTCACTCCCATCGAGCACGTCACTCTCACCTACCGCTACGGTTTCAACTACAGTGATTACGATTATAAGTACGGCGAGCCGCAGATTGACGTCGATACCGCCTACATGTGGAACGACAACGGTTATTCCCCTACCGAGATGAATGCCGACGGTTACGTCTCTGCCGAGTACTATCGCGGCTATGAGTTCAACCACGACTTCCTTGCCAATTATAACAACACTTTCGTGGATGGAAGGCTGAGCCTCAATGCGATCCTCGGTCTCAACATCAACGAGCGCTACGGCACTCAACTGGTAGGACAGACCAAGGGACTTACCATTTTCTCCGGATTCTGGAACCTCTCCAACGGTAACTCCAAGGAAACTCTCTCCGACAGCAAGAGCAAGAGGCGCCTCGTGGGTCTCTTCGGAGATGTCACCTTCGGTTGGGACGAGACGGTCTTCCTCGAGCTCACCGCCCGTAACGACTGGTCCTCCACCCTCCCTCTGAGCAAGAACAACTACTTCTATCCGGGAGCCACCCTCAGCGCGATCTTCACCAACTGGCTGCCCAAGAACGACGTCCTTTCCTTCGGTAAGGTCCGTCTGGCCTATGGCCGTACCGGTAACGACGCGGGAGTTTACAACACCTACCCTGTCTTCACCCAGGCGTCCTTCTCCGGAACCTACGGCTCCGGAATCGCAGCATTCCCTATCAGTGGCGTCAACGCTTTCCGCAGGGGTTATTCAATTACCAGCCCCACCCTGAAGCCTGAGATGACCACTGAGTTCGAGGTCGGAACCAACCTTCAGTTCTTCAACGGCCGCATCGGAATCGACGCAGCCTGGTACAACAGGATGACCACCGACCAGATCTTTGCGATCACCACTGAGCCTGCTACTGGTTATTCTTCGATGATTTCCAACGCCGGAGACGTCCGCAACAAGGGACTTGAGCTCCTCTTCGACTTCACCCCCGTTCTCACCAGGGACTTCCGCTGGGATCTGTCCGTCAACTGGGCGAAGAACTGGAGCCTTGTTAAGTCGCTGCCTGAAGATATCGGAGAAAAACTCCAGCTCGACGGTTACTCCACTTCCGCCGTCAAGGATGCGGTCTATATGTATGCAGAGGTCGGCAAGCCTTTCGGAACTTATTGGACCTACGTGCCGACTTACTCGCCCGATGGGAAACTCGTCGTGGACGAATACGGCCAGGTCGTCATGAGCGATGCTCTGGAGCCCACTGGCTATGACACCAACTACAAGTGGACCGGCGGTCTCACCACCAGTTTCACCTACAAGAACGTTTCCCTGAGCGCATCCCTCGACGTCCGCAAGGGCGGTAAGATGTTCTCCCGTTCGCAGAACATCATGCAGTTCACCGGTAACGGTATCCAGACGCTCTACAACGACCGTCAGCCTTTCATCATCCCCAACTCCGTGGTTGCGGTCTATGATGATGAAGGAAACCTTACCGGATATGCCGAGAACACCACTCCCATAACGCTGGTAGATGAATCATACCAGAACTATTTCGATGATTATGGTGAAACCAAGGGACGTCTTTCCTATTTCATCGACAGGGATTTCGTGAAGGTACGTAACATTTCCATCAGTTATAACATGCCCAAGAAATGGATCGGACCCTTCAAGGGAATCGTCCTTTCGGCCTTTGTTAACAATGCCTTCATCTGGACAGCGAAGAACAACTACTTCATCGATCCCGAGTCCACCAACCAGGGTACCGACACCGGAGGTCTCTTCGGAGAAATGTACGTCAACCCTTCCTGCCGCATCTACGGTTTCAATCTTAACGTGAAATTCTAAGGAGGACACAATATGAAAAAGATATTATACATCCTTTCCGCAGTCACAGTCCTCTCGCTCGCTTCCTGCAAGGACTATCTTGACATCAACCATTCTCCCAACAACCCGGACGAGAGCCAGGCTACTGCCGACATGACCTTCCCGGCTGCGGAGATGGCTCTGAGTGCCCGCTACGGCGACGTGCTCCGTATCATCGGCGGTTATCTCGCTGAGCATTACGTACAGTATTTCGGTACTAGCAACTACCTAACTTACAGTCAGTTCAAGGTTGCCGCCAATAGCACCAACGGCGCCTATGTGGATATCAACAGGGGTGCCATTGCCAATGCTACCATTGTCCGCGACAAGGGTGCTGAGGAAGGCAAATGGGGAACCTACCTGGCCGCCACGGTGATCAGGGTGTTCGCTTTCCAGGTCCTCGTCGACGCTTATGGTGATGCCGCATATTCAGAATTCGGCCTTGGCCTTGAGAACCTCAATCCCAAATATGATCAGGGTGCCGACGTCTATGCAGGACTTGTGGCGGAACTCGACGATGCCCTTTCAAAGGTTAACCAGAATCCCTCCGTGGCCACGAACCTCCTTTATCCCGGTGAGGATGCAACCAACTGGGTGAAATTCGCCAACGCTCTCAAGCTCAAGCTCCTTATGAGAGAAAGGGCTGTAGTCAATGTGGATTCCCAGCTCCAGGCCCTTGTCAATGAAGGAAACTTCCCTGATAAGGATGTCGCCTGGACCTGCTTCACCGAGAATGCTTCCGGAAAGGCTAACCCCTTCTATCAGGAAGAGTTCGCCTCCTATTTCGGCTCCACCCAGACAAACGTCGCTCTCAATGTCGCTCTCTTCAGGGCTATGAGTGGAGACGGACGTCTTGATAAATTCTTCAGTAAGCCGAGTTCCGGATATTGGGGAAGCATCTCCGGATACAACATGAGCGTATCCGATAATTTCAAGGCCGCCAAATTCTCCAGGCCGGCAATGACATATGATTCACCGGTTTACCTCATCACTCTGTCGGAAATTGATTTCTTCCTTTCCGAGTACTACAGGAAGGTGGCGAAGGATAATGCCAAGGCCAAGGATTACTACGAGGCTGCAATAAAGGCTTCCTTTGCTTCTGCCGGAGCCAGCGGAGCCGGTAATGTCATCGAAAACTGGCCTTATGACGGGACCGACAAGAGCCTCGGTATCCAGAAGTGGGTTGCCCTCAGCGGCACCAACAACTTCGAAGCCTGGTGCGAGATGCGCCGTCTGGGTTATCCGACTTTCGGAGGCCTCAAGGCAGAAGAGATATACAGCTTCTCTAACGACAGTATGAATGCCAGCGTCCTTACTCCCGGAGATCTGTACACCCCTTATCAGGTGGATAGCCAGATTGGAGACAATGCCCTGGTTCAGCGTTTCCCTTATGCTCAGTCTTCTCAGCTCTACAACAAAAACTGCCCTGCCGTCGTGCCTAACTCGACGAAGGTTTTCTGGGCGAAATAAAAGTTCAAGATTATGAAAAAGAATCTTATAATAATACTTTCAGTCGCCCTTACTCTCTTGGCAGTTGGTTGCAAGAAGACCACGGAGGGTGTCACCAATGTTACCCACTATGTTGACATCCAGCTTCTGGGCGACAATCCCTATGTCTCCCTGCTTGGCGGAGCTTATCAGGAGCCCGGCTATACGGCCACTTATATGGGCCAGGATTATACTTCCCAGGTGACCATCGAGTCCAACGTGGATACATCATATCCCGGTGTGTATCAGGTTACCTACAGCGCGGTTAATCCCGACGGGTTCTCCTTCCCCCGTACAAGGGAAGTGTATGTATTGAATCCTGGCGGAGTCGCAAACATATATGTAGGCCATTGCTGGAACTCGTCCAAATCCCGTGACTACAATGGCATTACAATCGTTGTCAGCGAGGTTGCAGACGGTATCTATGCAATAGACGACCTCTGCGGCGGCTTTTACTGGGCCGGAGTATATCCCGGCTATGAGCCTACGTATAACTTCCACGCAACCACATACTTCACACTGGATGATGATGGCTCGATGATCATCCTGGATTGGGAAGACTGGTATTTTGTGAACAGTTTCGATTATGAGAATTTCGTCGGTTCTTTCGATTTCGATACCTGCGAGTTCCTCTATTATTTCGATGGCGTCTACGTTAACTTGGTTCCTTTTTCACTTTAAAAAATCGGAATAGTTATGAAAAGAATAATCTATATATTGAGTATCCTTTCACTCGGTCTGCTTGCATCCTGCCAGAAGGATCCAATTGGAGAGACTTCCTGTGTGGACATGTCCGGACAATGGTATGTTACTTGTGATGCTTTCGCCGGTGGAGAGGTCGTTTATGAAGATCCTTTCGGGTTAGGACAGTTTATCATCCTTACGTCCAACACGGCAAAGGATATCCCTACCGAGATGATGTTGTCTGATCTTCGCGACGATTCGTTCTGGAATTTCAAATGTAAGATTGTCGTAGATCCTGCCACAATGACATTCTTTGCTACGGATTCCGAAAACTTCGAATATGAGGATTGCACCGCCACCGTCACCGGCGGCAAGATCATCAAGGGCGGAGCAGTGACTCCTAGCGGAATGCCCGTGGACTATATTGAATTCCACATCCTGTTCTCTGATGACGGCAATGCCGCAGCAGGATACTGGGAGGATTTCTATGTCCACGGTTACCGTTACACCGGATTCAAGAACGACGACTAAAAAGCGTCATTCCTTATAGACTTTCGGGGCTGGCCATATGGCCGGCCCCGTTTGTTTTTGCCCTGGTTTGGTTTTTGCTCGGTTTTGGCTATATTTGTATCTTGCATTAAAATGATTTGAAAGATGAAACTTTTCAAACTGGCCTTTGCGGCCATAGTCGCAGTCGCCCTCGTTTCCTGCGGAGGGAATACCAAGGAGCCTTCGGGCGGCGGGAACGGCAATAATCCCCCGGAGGAGATAGGCCTCGGAAAACTGAGCCCCCAGGCCGCGATGGAAGAGGATGTGGTAGGGCATGACAAGACTTTCAGTGTGATTTGCGGCGGCACTCCCGGTGTCAAGATGCAGATTGGCACCTGGGCTACCGTGAAGGAAGTGAAGAGTGTGTCTGGCAACTCCTGGCAGATTACCGTTTCTCTGGAGTTCAACAATACTGAAGAGGAGCGTGAGGATAAGCTCATAGTGACTTACGGTTCGAGCAGCACCCAGGCTACGATCCGGCAGAAACCCCTTTCCTCGCTTGTGGAGAACGTGCAGGAGATTGTAATCGAAGAGATGACCCCAGGGAAGATAACGGTCAATTTTCCCGTAGACTGGGAAATAACGCTTACCGATACGAAAGCCGTTGACGAATGGCTTTCCATAGAACCTACTTCCGGTACTGCAAACAACGCCGTCACCCTCACATTCTCTCCCAAGACTCTGAACCTTTCTGCGGATTCCAGGAAGGCCTATGGAAAGATCGACCTCGGAGGAGGCACGGTCTATCTTGACGTTTCGCAGACATCCTGTCTTCCCTCCTCGGATTTCTTGGCGGACGGCGCTGTCTATGGCCTTTACAATGCCTATCCTGACGGCAGCGGCTTAATATATGACGAGCTGGCCCATCAGGTCAACATCCTCAAGAGTTCCGCTCTCAGGAGTTTCCGCCTCGTAGATCCGACCAGGAACAAGTTCATCGAGTTCGCCGGTCTTCCCAAGACCTTTGCCGAAGGGGATGCGGTTTCCTTCACGTTCAACAATCATTGGGACAAGAACATAGGCTCAGATGCCGAGACCATTGCCTGGGTCGGTAAGGTGTCCGGAGGCAAAGTATGGCTCGTGGACAATGAGAAGCGTGGTTACATTATAGCTGAATGACCGTTATGAAAAAGATACTGAGCGTACTGGCCTTCGCGGCCGTTTCGATATGGAGCCTTCACGCCCTTCCTGCGGACCCTACCCCCAGAACCATAAGGCAGAAGGACGGCACAACCGTAACCCTCGTCCTGCACGGTGACGAGTATCATCACTGGTACACCAACCTCTCCGGTATGAGGTATGTGGCTGGTTCCGACGGAATCTTCCGTCCGGCGTCGAAAATACCCACGAAGTCAGGAGGGTCTTCCTCTTATGGCAAGAGGCGTCTGACCAAGAGCGGAACGGAATCCTCCTTTACAAAAGGGGACAAGAAGTTCCTCGTGGTACTAATCGAGTTCAGCGACCTGGCTTTCACCATCGACCGCCAGGAAATCGACAATATGCTGAACCAGAAAGGTTATTCTTCAGGAGGAGCCACGGGTTCGGTCTTCGATTATTATTACGAGAATTCATCGGGCCAGTTCAATCCCCACTGGGATGTGGTAGGCCCGATAAAGGTGGCCGGCAATATGGCCGACTACGGAAAGAACGAGAGCGATAACGACCAGGGCAGCGACGTCAATCCCGGCGGTCTGCTTGCCGAGGCCATAGACATCATTCACTCCCAGGGCCTTGCAAACTTCAGGGATTATGACAATGACGGCGACGGCTATGCGGAGAATGTCTATTTTTTCTATGCCGGATACGGCGAGGCTGTTTCCGGGTCTGACCCTAACACCATCTGGCCACATTCTTCTGCTTTGTATGGGAATAATACGAGGAAATATGATGGCGTGACGATCTATTCTTATGCTTGCGGCCCTGAATTCAAGGGATTGGACGGAGGACAGATGGACGGTATAGGCACCTTCTGCCACGAATTTGGCCACGTTCTCGGACTTCCCGATTTCTATGACACAGACTACGAAGAAAGCGGAGGAGAGAACGAAGGTCTGGGAGTGTTCTCCCTGATGGCCAGCGGCTGCTACAACAACGACAGCAGGACTCCGCCCCTCCTGAATGCCGAAGAAAGGGTGCTTCTGGGTTGGATGGACCCTTCCGCCATCAAGACGATAAAGTCGGACGGCAGTTACACCCTGCAGTCGATTGATAACAACGTTGCCTACAAGACCCCTTCGGGAACCGATGGGGAGTATTATCTCTATGAATGCCGCAACGCCGACAACAAATGGGATTCTGCCATCAAATACGGCAGCAATGATTCCGGTGTGAGCGGAATGCTGATATATCACGTGGACAAATCCACCAAAAGTGTAGGGGGTATACCGGCAAATAAACGCTGGGAAAACTGGAACGGAATCAATGCCGTAGGAGGACACCCCTGCTTCGCGGTCGTTCCTGCGAAACAGGCTTCGTACCTTATCTCCGACGTCGTCTTCCCTGGCAGTTCCGGCAAGACCGAATTCTCCGACCTCTCCCGGCCCCGTTCCGAGAACTGGGCCGGCGAAGCCACGTGCTATAACCTCTATTCGATAGATTATTCAGGAGGTGTCAGCTCGTTCACCCTCAAGCACGAGACTGCCAGGAAAGTCCTTGGTAACGTCTGCGACTCCAAGGGTAATCCCATTTCCGGGGCCACCATTTCCGTGTCGGTCGCTTCTGCCTCTTCTGCAGCAGTCAATACCAAGGGCGGTGACGGCAAACAGATGCGTTCGACCATAGCTATACAGAGAGCGGCAGCCCATAACGTCACGACTGACTCCAACGGCAATTATTCCGTCACCCTCGGCGACGGGGACGGCAATGACTTCGAACTTGTCATCAGCAAGGAAGGATACAAGCCTTTCGAGAAGTCATTCACGCTTACAAAGGGAAGAACCCGTATCGACGCCACCTTGTTCGGCGTGGCCGAAGAGATCAAGGTGGATCTCGGGAAGTACGGAACACTCGGAGAGACGGTGGGCCTTATAGGTTGGAACCAGCATCCTGACGACATTTCCGTCGCAATCAAATTCTCTGCGGATGAACTGTCCAGGTATGCCGGAATGAAGATTTCGTTCATAGCGTTCATGTTCTTCGGTACCGCTGCCGAAGAGGTTGACGCCATCATTGAGAGCGGAGGAGAGAGGCAGCTTACCTATTCGATCCGCACTCCCGGTTATTTCGACGGGCAGTACGTGAACTGGTCCTATGCGGACATAGAAGATGAGAACTACGTAATCCCTTACGGTGAAGACCTTTACATCGGATATGCCCTGAAGCAGGTCGAATTCGGCGACGACGGATATCCTATCGTGGTATCCAGTGCGGATGATGCGGAAGGTGACGGTTATTTCATCCACGGCTATTCCACGTCGGCAGGTTCCTGGACTTCGCTTGGTGACGATAATGGTACTCCCGTCATCGCCGTCAGGCTCGTTGAGGACAAGGATTCCTTCGACGAGGGCCGGATAATAGTGATAATCAATCCTTCCTCAGGTGCCGTCTACAAAGCCGGTACCACCTTCAACTTCGCCTTGAAGTATGGGGAAATCGACGAGCCGGAGTCCGTCGTGTGGTACTATGACGGGGCCGAGCAGAGCGCTTCATCCGTGAAACTTACTTCCGGCCGCCACGAAGTGAAGGCCCTCGTGACCTTCGCCGACGGAGCAAAGGAAGAGATAATCCAGATAATAAGAGTCAAATAATATGAAAAGGATAGTGAAGATTGCAGTACCCGCAGTACTCGCCTTAGGCCTTTCCCAGGCCGCTGAAGCCCAGGACGTCAAGGAGGTCAAGGCCGGTGACGCGCTGAAGGTCGGGGAGGCCGCCTACGAGGTGGTGTCCACTTCCGAGTCCACCGCCGTTCTGTTCCTGCCTGCCGAAGAGTCTTCCGCCGAGGAGGGGCAGCCTGCAGGTACGTATTACCTTTATGTCAAGGGCAACCTCATCCCTGCGGACAAAAAGGACCTGATGAACCTCAAGGACATCGACAAGAGCGCCCTTTTCTCCTTCCTGCGCGACAACCGTACGAAGTGGGATGAGCCGGAGTCCCTCCAGGCCCTGGCCGATTTCCTGGCGGGAATGGAATGACGGAAGAGGAAAGGATGAGATGAGACACATCCGGAACTTCTGTATCATAGCCCATATCGATCACGGGAAAAGCACCCTGGCCGACAGACTCCTTGAGCTCACCAACACGTTGAGTGACAGGGATATGGAGAACCAGGTCCTGGACGATATGGACCTTGAGAGGGAGAAGGGTATAACCATCAAGAGCCACGCGATCCAGATGGAGTATGTCCATGGGGGAGAGAAGTATCTTCTCAACCTCATTGACACTCCGGGTCACGTGGATTTCTCCTATGAAGTTTCGCGATCGATAGCCTCCTGCGAAGGGGCCCTGCTGGTGGTCGATTCCACCCAGGGAGTTCAGGCCCAGACCATTTCCAACCTTTACCTTGCCGTGGACCACGGGCTTGAGATAATCCCCGTGCTGAACAAGATAGACATGGATTCCGCCCAACCGGAGGTGGTTACCGACGAGGTGTGCGACCTGCTCGGCTGCGACCCTTCCGACGTCTTCAGGGTTTCCGCCCGTACCGGCGAGGGCGTCGCCCCTCTGCTCGATGCCATCGTCGAGAGGATACCGCCTCCGAAGGGAGATCCCGACGCCCCCTTGCAGGCCCTCATCTTCGATTCCGTATTCAACCAGTTCAGGGGTATCATCGCCTATTTCAAGGTTAGCAACGGTTCCATCCGCCGCGGCGACAAGGTGAAATTCTTCAATACCGGGATGGAATATGTGGCCGATGAGGTCGGTGTCCTGAAACTGAACCTACAGCCCCGGGAGGAGATTTCCTGCGGGGACGTGGGATATATAATCTCGGGCATCAAGAGGGCGGTGGAGGTGAAGGTGGGAGACACCATCACCCACGTGGAACGTCCCTGCTCAGAGGCCATTGCCGGTTTCGAAGAGGTGAAGCCGATGGTCTTCGCGGGAATGTATCCGGTGCAGGCCGACAAGTTCGAGGAACTGAGGGCCACCCTGGAGAAATTCCAGCTCAACGACGCCTCCTTCGTCTATGAACCGGAGTCGTCCCTTGCCCTGGGTTTCGGCTTCAGGTGCGGCTTTTTGGGACTTTTGCACTTGGAAATTGTCCAGGAAAGGCTTTTCCGGGAATTCAACATGGACGTGATAACCACCGTTCCCAACGTTTCGTACAAGGTATACACCACAAAGGGGGAGGTTACCGACGTCCACAATCCCTCCGGCCTTCCGTCTCCCACCGTCATCGACCATATTGAAGAACCCTGGATAAGGGCTCAGATCATCTCCAAGTCGGATTTCTTCGGCCCCATCATGAAACTCTGTCTCGACAAGAGGGGAATCCTCAAGGGCCAGCACTATATCACTGCCGACAGGGTTGAACTCACCTACGAGATGCCTCTTTCCGAGATAGTCTTCGACTTCTATGACAAGCTGAAGTCCATCTCCAAGGGCTACGCATCCTTCGACTACCATATTATCGGTTTCCGCCCCGCCAGGCTCGTCAAACTCGACATCCTGCTCAATGGAGAACCGGCCGACGCCCTGTCTACCCTCATACACGAGGACCATGCCTACGACTTCGGCCGCAAGATCTGCCTGAAACTGAAGGAACTCATTCCCCGCCAGCAGTTCGACATAGCGGTCCAGGCTGCCATCGGGGCGAAGATCATAGCCCGGGAAACCGTGCGCCAGGTCCGCAAGGACGTCACCGCAAAATGCTACGGAGGAGATGTCACGCGCAAGCGCAAACTTCTTGAGAAGCAGAAGGAAGGAAAGAAACGTATGCGTCAGATAGGTACAGTGCAGGTGCCTCAGAGCGCTTTTATGGCCGTTCTTAAACTCGACTGACGTGAAGGTGGCGGTCCTCATATCGGTTTCCGGTGGGGTGGAAGAGGCTATCGGGTGCATCTCGGGTGTCTATCGCCAGGCAGATTCGATAGCGGGGGAGGGGAAGTACTCCGTGGATATCTTCCTCAACGATGATTCTTGTTCCGAAACCCTTTCAGAGGCCGTTGTATCGCGTTTCCCTGATGTCCGGACAGTTCGTTCAGAAGGAAGGCAGTATCCCAACAGGGGATTGCGCCTTGCCTGGCTTGAGGCTGCCAAGGGGGATTACGACTTCTATCTCTGGACCGTCCCTTCCATAAGCCTCTCCGAGAGCGCTTTCGGAGTCCTTCTGGAGAACTCCGGCTTCCTCAGCCACGAGGCCATTATCGCCGGTACCGTAGCCTCCGCCGACGGAACCCTCGTTTACGGTGGCCGTTCACGGTCCGGGAAACTCATTCCCCCTGACGACACCATCCCCGTTCCCTGCCAGACTTTCGACGGCAGCCTCGTCCTCGTGCCGAGGCACGCGTTCAACGCTCTGGGCACTGTGGACGTTGAGTTCTCTCAGGTCTTCGGGGCCTGGGACTATGGAGTAAGGGCCGGAAAGGAGGGAATCCACAGGGTAATTGCCCCCGGAATCCTTGCCACTTGCGACAGCACTCCGGGTCTTCCGGAATGGCGTGACGCTTCCCTTTCGATCTCCGAAAGATACAAGGCCCTCAGGAGTCCCGAGGGAAGGCCCTTCCGTCAGAAGTTCACCTATGACCTCCGCCGCCGCGGTCTTCCCTTCGCCGTCGGCAGTTTCATTATGATTAATCTCAGGACGGTATTCGCTCATAAGAAATGACCGTGCATTCCGGAGCAGAGTATGGGAGTCTTATATAGATATTTCAGGATCAGCAAGCCCTCGGCTGAGAAACTCGGACCGGCTGCGGTGCCCGCAGCATACAGGAAGTTGAGGAACAGGACTTTTTGGGGCGTGGCCTCGGCCTACTGCCTCTATTACGTATGTCGGATGGCCCTCAGCGTGGTGAAGCAGCCTGTCATAGACAGCGGAATACTCTCCGCCGGTCAGTTGGGAATCATCGGCTCGGCCCTCCTTTTCGCCTATGCCTTCGGCAAGTTCGTCAACGGTTTCATCGCTGACTACTGCAACATCAAGAGATTTATGGGTGTCGGCCTCCTGGTTTCGTCCCTCCTGAACCTCGTAATGGGCGCCCTCGGCCTTCTCCACGGCTGGCTGGGCCTGTCCAGCGTCCTGATTTTCATTGCCTTCGCCCTGATGTGGTGTCTTAACGGCTGGGCCCAGTCGATGGGTGCTCCTCCCGCCGTCATCAGCCTTTCCCGCTGGTTCTCCCTTAAGACCAGGGGGACCTGGTATAGCATCATATGCTCCACCCCCTATCTCGGCAAGGCCCTTTCCCTGATCCTCATAGGGGGAGTGGTGGCAGCTGCTGGCTGGCAGTGGGGTTTCATCTTCGCAGCCATTACAGGAGTTATAGGTGCAGTCATCATCTTCCTTTTCGTGTCGGATACTCCCGAGAGCAAGGGCCTTCCTTCCGTGCAGGAACTGTCCGGAGAGGAACCTGCCAAAGGGGATTCCCTTCCCACTAAGGAACTCCAGAGACTCGTCATACGCCATCCGGGCATCTGGGTGATCGCCCTTTCCTGCTCTTTCGTGTACATCACTCAGTACGGCCTTTCCAACTGGGGAGTTCTTTTCCTCCAGAAAGGCAAGGGTTTCAGCCTCACCGAGGCCACCTGGGTCATCGGCTTCTCAGAAGCCTTCGGCGTGGTGGGAACGGTCCTTTCCGGCTGGCTGTCCGACAAGGTCTTCAAGGGAGACAGGGTGCGGCCCGTCTTCTTCTCCGGCCTCGTATGCCTCGCCTCTCTCTGTGCCTTCATGTTCCTGGACGGCTCGTCGTGGATGAACGTCCTTTACGTCGGGCTGTTCAGCCTGTCGATAGGGGTGGTTTATTGCATCGTTGGAGGACTGATGGCCCTTGATATAGTGCCGAGAAGGGCCACCGGAGCGGCCCTGGGAATCGTCGGTATATCCAGTTACGTCGCCGCCGGAGCCCAGGACATAGTGTCCGGCTTCCTCATCCAGGGCGGCTCGGAGGCCTCAGGAGCCTATGACTTCACCTCCGTGGCAATTTTCTGGCTCGCCGCCTGCCTGATCGCCATTATCCTTCCCCTCCTTTCCTGGAAACACCTCAGGCATAAGATTGTCTGATTGTTTACTGCATCTCTTCCAGATGACGCCGCTTCGCGGCCCCTCCCCAAGGGGCCCCTCCCTCTCATGTTGCCGAGGGTGGCAGAGTCGCTGGAAGAGATGCAGTAAACAATGAAGAATAATACCTATATTTGCAGGTTGAAAACGAGGAAGTTATGAATTGCCTGGTCCTGGCTGCGGGATATGCCACACGCCTCTATCCGTTAACCGAGAATTTCCCTAAACCACTCCTGAAGGTTGGGGAAAGGACCATTCTTGACTGGCTTCTCGATGATATCCGTTCCTCCTGTTTCCCTGACCGCACAGTCGTGGTCTCCAACCATAGATTCGCCACCATTTTCCGCGAATGGGCCCCGGACGACGTGGAAATCGTGGACGACGGCTCTATGTCCAACGAGACACGCCTCGGTGCCGTGAACGACATCCGTTTCGCGGTGGAAAGCCTCGGCCTCACCGGCGATACTCTTGTAGTTGCTGGTGACAACCTGCTGGATTTCAGCCTCGGAGCGTTCGTTTCCTATGCCATGGAGAAGGAGGCCTCCTGCATTATGAGGTATTATGAGACATCGGAGCGTAGGCTCAGGAAATGCGGCGTGGTCGAGGTGGATCCCTCCGACAGGGTCCTGTCGATGGAAGAAAAACCTTCCGAGCCGCGCAGTAGATGGTGCTGCCCTCCTTTCTATTTCTATAAGGAAGAGGACATCGCCCGGATCCCTGAGGGGATAGCCGCTGGATGCGGTACGGACGCTCCGGGGGCCTTTGCCGCCTGGCTGTCTTCCGTTGTCCCCGTGTATGCGATGGAGATGCCCGGGAACCGCTATGACATCGGCAACCTTGAGAGTTACCGTAAGGTATGCGAGGAATATAAAGATATTGTAAATAAATGATAATCAATAATATGAAAAAGTTTCTATTCATCATTGCGGCCGTTGCGGCCATCGCGTCCTGCGCCACGAAGCAGGATGGTTATGTGATCAAGGGTAAGATTACCGGCAGCCATCCGGCCCTGACCAAAGGCCAGGCCATCCTTTCCAACAACGACAAGGACGACCCCATCTCCGACACGGTAGACCTTGTCAACGGGATATTCATCTTCAAGGGCAAGGTCGTCTCTCCCGAGTCTTACAAGATTACCATCCCCGGGATGGACGGCCGTTTCCTCGTATATCTGGAGAACGACAGATACAGCATCTCCTGCACTGACTCCACTCTTATGGCCGCAGATTCCGGCCTGTACCTGGAAGGAGGGAAGACCAACCGTATCTTCCGTGACATCAACGCCGCTGAGCTGGCGATGGCCCGTCAGACCGGATTCGACGTCCTGTTGAAGGAATACACCGATCCCTCCACCACCGAGGAGCGCAGGAAGGAGATTTATCCCGACCTTATGAATGCCAACAAGGCGATGGCCCAGTGGAACGATTCCCTGGACGCCAAGGTCCTTTCCGAGAATCCCCACAGCCTCTACGCCCTGGAACAGATTCCGAGCAAGACCTATGACCTCGAGCCGGACAGCATAAGGACGCTCATTGCGGAGTATGTGGACGACCCGGCCTTCGCCGGCAACAAGACCCTTGCCAGGCTGCAGAAACAGATTGATGTCCTTGAGTCCACGGCCGTCGGCGGTAAGGGTGTCGATTTCACCCTCGACGACCCTTCCGGAAAGCCCGTGGCTTTCTCCGACGTCTACAAGGCCGCCAAGGTTACGATGATAGATTTCTGGGCCTCCTGGTGCGGACCCTGCCGCCAGGCGAACCCTTATATCGTTAAAGCTTACAAGGCATATAAGGGTAAAGGCTTCCAGATATTCGGAGTATCCCTCGACGTCGAACACGACGAATGGGTCAAGGCCATCGCCGACGACGGTCTCACCTGGCCCCAGGTGTCCGATCTCAAAGGCTGGGAGTGCGCCGCAGCCGCCCTTTACGGCATCCGCTATATTCCCCAGAACGTCTTCGTGGACTCCGAAGGCAAGATCATAGGAAAGAGGGTGGAACCCGATGAGATTGAAAATTTCGTGAAGTCAAACCTTTAATAAAGATTCGATATGAAATCCCCGCAAGAACTCAAGAACGAGGCCCTGAATGTCCTCCGAGGAAACTGGGCTCCCGCCATCGTGGCTACCATCGTGTACATCCTGGTGGTGATGGCAATAGTGTCTCCGTCCGAGATAATGTCCATGAAGATAAGTTCAGCGTTCACCCTTCCCAGCTCGCTCGCGAGGCTTACCCTTTTCACGGCAGGCATAATGGTCTTTTTCCTCATAAACTTCGAACTGGGCTATTACAACACCTTCCGTCCTTTCGTGGATTCCGGTGATAACCGCCTGACTGCCAATATGTTCAACCGCGGTTTCTCGCCGTATTGGCACAAACTTGGCGGTATGGTGCTCTATGCCGTGCTCATTACCATAGGATTGATTCTCTTCATCATCCCCGGCATCATCCTCATCCTGGCCTACGGAATGGTCCCCTATATCCTTGACGAGCATCCCGAGATGTCCGTCCCCGACACCCTCCGTGCCAGCAGGCATATGATGAGGGGCCACAAGTTCGACCTGTTCTACTTCTGGCTCACCTTCATCGGCTGGGGCATCCTGTGCCTGCTGTCGATGGGAATCGGCTTCATCTGGCTTATGCCCTACTACTACACGGCCCGTGTCGGATTCTACAACGACATCAAGACCCTCGCCGTGATGGAAGAAAAATTCTGACGTAATCTTTTATAATTTCGGGAAAATGCATATCTTTGCCCTCCCGAAATTGGAGAGGTGCTCGAGTGGCTTAAGAGGCACGCCTGGAAAGCGTGTATACCCCAAAAGGGTATCCCGGGTTCGAATCCCGGCCTCTCCGCGCAAAGGCAGCCAGAAATGGCTGCCTTTTTGCGTCGAGGCCGGAATCGGCTTCCACGTTACCCTTCCCCTAAATCCCCTTCCTCGGGAAGGGGACTTTGTCGCTCCGCTCCGAACCAAATATGGGAGCGGAATCCCGGAGAGGCCGGGACCTATTCTTTGTCGCTTCGTTCCAGATTGTTAAAGCCAGAAATGGCTGCCTTTTTGCGTCGAGGCCGGAATCGGCTTTTCCTTTATTTCAAAAATGCGAAAAACACTGCCAGGATCAGGCAGGCGAAGGCGGCGAGGTGGTTCCAGTGGATGCGGGTACCTTGGAAAAGGAAGATCACGATGACGGAGAACACAGTAAGGGAGATGACCTCCTGAATGACCTTGAGTTGGACTATGTTGAAGGGGCCGCCGTTGGACTCGAAGCCGATGCGGTTTGCCGGCACCAGGAAACAGTATTCTATGAAAGCCATTCCCCAGGAAAGGACGATGACGAGAATCAGCGGCCAGTCGGTGGATATCTTCATCTGCTGGAGTTTGAGATGGCCGTACCAGGCGAAGGTCATGAAGACGTTGGAGATTACCAGAAGAAGTACTGTGCAGAGTCCTTTAGGCATAACAGGTAAGGTTTAAGTCGTAGTTTTTCGATGTATCTTTTATAGGAAAATGAGCCGGGAAAGGCGGGAGGGATCCAGTATGGTACGGGCGGCGTTCATTATGCTTTCGGCGGAAATGGAAGAAATCCTGTCGCGTAGCTCCTGGTCGGTGGAGATGCGGCCGTAGGCGAGAAGGCTCTTGCCCATCGACAGGCACTGCGTTTCCCCGTTGTCGGAACTGATGGCCATCTGGCCGAGCAACTGCTTGCGGGCGGCCTTCATCCTGACCTCTCCGAGCGGAGCGTCCTGGAGTTTGCCTACCACACGGTAAATGGAACGGAAACATTTTTCCAGGTTCGCCCTGTCGCATCCGAGGCTGATAATGAAGGCTCCTGTGTCGGCGTATTGGGTGTAGGTGGTCTCGACGTTGTACACCCAGCCGCGCTTCTCCCTCAGTTCTGAATTGAGTAGGGAATTGGAGGCCGGTCCGCCAAGGATGTTTGCCAGCAGGGCGGCCGGATACCTTGCGTCTCCGTCATAAAGGGAAGGGGCGGTACCTCCGAAAACTGCATTGGCTTCGTGGTTCCTCTTCTCGATGGTCTTGTCAAAAATGCAGGGGACAGGTTTGGAATAGACGGTCGTGGGGACTGGTTCCGGAGAAGGGCTGTCGCCGAAGAAGCGGGAAACGAGCCTGAGGATATTTCCCTCCATCTTTTTCTCATCAACGTCCGCCACCACCGCCAGGGCCATCCTGGAAGGGATGAACCGTTCGGCGGTGAACTGTCGGAGGTCTTCGGAGGTTATTTTCCTGATGTCGGAACTCTTTCCAAGGATCCTTCTCCCGAGGGGATGACCCTTGAAGAGCATCTCCTCGAACCTGTCGTATATCTCCTCGGAGGGACTGTCCTTGTACGAATTGATTTCATCTATTACCACCCCTTTTTCCGTTTCAACTTCGCTGCAGGGGAAAGAGGGGGAGGTGGCTAGTTCCATCAACAGGCCCAACGCCTTGCCCAGATCCTCTTTCAGGACGGTGGAGTGGATCACGATTTCCTCCTTGGTGGTGTAGGCGTTGAGTTCGCCTCCCAGTCTGTCGAGGTAGGAATTGATGGAGGAGGCGCTTCTGCGGGCTGTCCCCTTGAAGATGGTATGTTCGGTGAAATGGGCCGTCCCTTCGGGAAAACCTGCTTCGTCCCTGGTGCCGCATTTGATGCTCAAAGAGCAGTATCCCACAGCCGACCCGCTTCTCTTCACGGCATATTGGAGCCTGCAACCTGCTTTCCCTACGATCATTTCAAACAGTTTCCTACTTGACGGCAGAGATGATTCTGGCAATGTCACCGGGCTGGAATCCGGCTGGATTGCTCTTCGTAATCTTGTGCTTCTCGAAGAAATAGAGCTGGTGGTCTCCGGTCCCGATGAGCAGGCGGTAACAGATGGAACCCTTCTGGGGGTCGGAGGGAGCGATGACATAGCTCACGAAGGTGTTGACGTCATCGTTCGTGAAGGCCTTGTCGGCAACGTCCTCGGGCACGATCCTTACGGACTGGCCGAGGTCCTGCTCCTTGTATGAGGCCGCCGTTTCGGCGAGGTCGTCTTCTGAAATGAGGACAAGGGGATGCCAGGGGCGGAGACTCTTCAGGGAGTGAACTTTAAGTGTGGAATCACCCCTTGAACCGTGTTCCACGGCCGCGGTGGCCATCTCCTGCACCAGGTCTATGAAGGCCGGCATGAAGATGTACTCCCTGCCGGAGGACATAACGGATGAGCAGAAGGGGAGGGACACCACTTCGTAGTAGTCGTTGAGGGAGGAATCCGGCTTGGGGGCGGAACCTCCCTTTATCAGGGTCATCATACTGAGGCCTGGTTCCGTTTCCTTGCGGAACTGTCCCTGGACTATCAGAAGGAAATAGTAGTCCGTACTGTTCTTGAGGCTGTTGAATTCATCCATCGTGCAGAACTCGTAGGGGGTGATCCTCCAGCGGCTGATGACTTCCTCCTTGAACGATTCGTCGAGGATGTCGTTGCCTGTGAGGACGACCTTGGTGGTCTTAAGCATCAGGTCGCTGAGTTTCTCCTTCCTGGTGGTGAAGGTGGCCTGCGCCGACGTATCCGGGGCCATGAGGGCCCAGAGAGCGGCTGCCGCCAGCAATATCGTCGTGATCCGTTTCATTTGGATGAGTTTGTGCAAAGTTATTAAATAATGATTAAATTTGTGTGTTATGTCGGAATATATAGTTTCAGCTCGCAAATACAGGCCGGACTCTTTCGAGGGGCTGATCGGCCAGGACACCATAGCAAGGACCCTGAAGAACTCCATCTTGCGGGGCCAGCTGGCCCACGCATATCTCTTCTGCGGTCCCCGCGGCGTCGGCAAGACCAGCACCGCCCGCATATTCGCAAAGACCATAAACTGTGCCAATCCGACTCCTGACATGGAGCCCTGCGGCCATTGCGAGTCCTGCGAGTCTTTCCAGGAAGGGCGCTCCTACTGCATCCACGAACTTGACGCGGCCTCCAACAACGGGGTGGAGGACATCAAGGCCCTTATGGACCAGGTGCAGATTCCTCCCCAGGTCGGGAAATACAGCGTGTACATCATAGATGAGGTGCATATGCTTTCCACCTCGGCGTTCAACGCCTTCCTCAAGACCCTCGAGGAACCTCCCGCACACGCCATATTCATCCTCGCCACCACCGAGAAGCACAAGGTCCTCCCCACCATCCTCTCCCGCTGCCAGACCTATGACTTCAACCGCATCAGCGTTTCCGACATGGTGAAGAACCTCAAGGTGATAGCCAAGAAGGAAGGGGTCAAGATAGATGAAGAGTCCCTGCACGTGATAGGGCAGAAGGCCGACGGATCGATGAGGGACGCCCTGACCATCTTCGACCAGACGGTGGCGTTCTGCGGGACCGACGTGAAATACGAGGACGTGCTGAGGAATCTCAACGTCCTGGACTATGAATACAGTTTCTCCCTTGTGGAGGATTTCCTGAAAGGGGATTACGCCTCGGCGATGAAGACCTTCGACGGGGTGCTGGCCAAGGGGTTCAACGCCCTTCATTTCGTGGGAGCGCTGAGTTCGCACCTGAGAGACCTTCTCGTGGCCGGAAGCGGCGGAATGGACGCCCTTCTCGACCTGCCCGCCTCCCTCAAGGAGAGGTACCGCGAGCAGGCCTCCCGCTGTTCCCTGCCTTTCCTCTACAACGCCCTCGCGATCACCACCCAGTGCGAAGCCGGCTACAGGGCCAGCCTCAATCCAAGGCTGCACATCGAGTTCGCCCTGATGCGCCTGTGTTTCCTTACCGACCCCGACGCCGTCGCCGTCAAGCCGGCAGCGGCTCCCGTCCCCGTTGCTTCCAAGCCACCGGTGCCGGCCGCAGCCCCTGCCGTTCCTGAAAAACCGTCAGAGCCCGCTCCCGTCCCTTCACGGACGGAGTCGGGATCTGCCCGGGCCGAGCATTTTGGCGAAGCCTCAAACCCTGCGAGGCAGGGCAATCCCGACCAGGCCGCCGAGAAGCCAGCCACCGAAAAACCCGTCGTGGAGAAACCCGAACCGGAGGCCAAGCCCGCGAGGGGAAGGAAGAAGAAGACCGGGGCGTCATTGTCGCTGAATGCGATCATCGGAGAGCAGGAGGAGAAGGAAATGATCGTAGGTGAAGGGGATGCCACCGGCGGAGACCTTCCTTCGGACGAGATACTTGAGACCAAATGGAAAGACCTTCCCGGAAAATATCCTGATAAACAGCGCCTTTTCAATACCCTTATGAACGCCAGGCTGGAAATCACGGAAGATGCGGGGAAGAAGCTGGTGGCTTTCAACGTGACGAACGAAGCCCAGAAGAGATGGATAGAAGAGAAGATACTGAGGGAACTTGAGACGTCCTACCAGAAGCTCGTAGGCAGCCCCCTCATCCGGCTGGCCGTGAGGGTGGTTCCTGAAGAGGAGAAGGCGAAGGAACTTTATACCGCCCAGGAGAAGGCCAAGTTCCTCGTCGAGAATGAATCGGATGTAAAGAACCTGGTGTCAGACCTCGGTCTCGACACGAAATAGCCGCAAGAAGCCATGCAACTAAGATGTGAGAAACTCGTGAAGAGATATGGTGTGAGGACCGTCGTCAAAGGAGTGTCGATGGAAATCAACCAGGGGGAGATCGTGGGTTTCCTCGGCCCGAACGGGGCGGGAAAGACCACCAGTTTCTATATGATCACCGGCCAGATCGTGCCAAACGGCGGTCGTGTGTTCCTGGATGACGAGGACATCACCGAACTTCCGATGTATATGAGGTCCCAGAAGGGCATCGGCTACCTGCCTCAGGAGGCATCGGTGTTCCGCAAGATGTCGGTGGAGGACAACATTATGTCCGTGATGGAGATGTCCGAGATGACGAAGGAGGAGAGGGATGCAAGGCTCGAGAGCCTGATAAACGAGTTCAACCTCTCCAAGGTGCGCAAGAGCAAGGGTATACAGCTCTCCGGAGGAGAGAGAAGGCGCTGCGAGATAGCGCGCGCCCTCGCCGTGGATCCCAAGTTCGTCCTTCTCGACGAGCCTTTCGCCGGGGTGGACCCCATCGCCGTTGAGGATATCCAGTATATAATCGCCAAGCTGAAATACAAGAACATAGGCGTCATCATCACCGACCACAACGTGGGTGAAACCCTTGCCATCACCGACCGCGCCTACCTTCTCTACGAAGGATCCATCCTCCAGCAAGGCACCCCCGAGGCCCTTGCCGCCGACGATGAGGTGAGGACGAAATACCTCGGCCAGGGATTCGTGCTCAAGCGTTCCGTAGCAGTCGAGCGTGCCAAAGCCGACCACGAAGCCTTCCTTAAGGTCCAGGTACAATAAAAACAGGGGCGGCCATTCCGGCCGCCCCTTCTTATGCCGAGTATTATGCTATCTGCGGTTCTGATTCCGTTTCAATTGATAAATACCATGGATATTTTGAGAAAAATAGTCCTTGCCGTTGCACTGCTTGCCGGCGTGTCCTTGTTCTCCATCCGCGCCCAGGAGCCCGCGCTCAAGCCCGACGCCACCTGCGCCTATGTCATCAGGGGAGCGGACACCCTTCTGCTGGACATTTATCGTCCGGCTCCAGGTGCCGAAACCCTTTGGAAGGGCAAGGCCAAGCCCACGGTGCTCAATGTCACCGGAGGAGGATTCGCCGGAGGGGCCCGTAACATCGAAGGTTTCATGCCCTGGTTCAAAGACCTTCTGGACAGGGGTTATCCCGTGGTTTCCATTGATTACAGGCTGTATATGAAGGACCGCAGGGCTATCGGGAACGAACTGGGAATATTCCTCAAAACCGCCATCGAATTCGCCACGGAGGATCTCCTGACTGCCACTGCCTGGCTTCTGGAGAACGGTGCCAAATACGGGGTGGACGCCAGAAACATGGTCCTTACCGGAGGCTCGGCCGGGGCCGCCACTGTCCTTCAGGCCGAATACGAGCTCTGCAACCGCACTCCGCTAGCATCGATCCTTCCGGAAGATTTCGACTATGCCGGGATAATGGCCTTCGCCGGTCATATCGCCCCAGATTCTGGGAAGCCGGTTTTTGTCCGCAAGCCCTGTCCCATTATGCTCCTTCACGGAGAAGACGACAAGGTGGTTGACTATGAAAAGTTCACTAAGCAGGGGTTGAATCTGTATGGCTCTAAATCCATAGCCAAGGTGTTGAGAGACAATGGTTTCGTCGTTTGGAACATCCATTACCCCGGGTTCCGGCACGAGATGGCGGGATCGATGTTCACTACGATCCACCTGCAGGATGCGTTTATGACGACAGAGGTCGTCGACCATACGGGCAGTTCCGTGGATGCCTCCGTGGACTGGCCGGGCAAACCCACCGGGAAGAACTACCGTCTGCCTTGGCTTTACGACGGAAAGGAACACTGACGGATCCCTAAATGCGATGAGAGTATTTTTTCATATCTTTGTATAAGAGACAAAGCCTCGGGATGTGAATCCGTTCGAACTGATAACTGAAATAAAACTATATACCATGGTTATTCTGAGAAAAATCATCCTTGCCGCAGCATTGCTTGCCGGCGTGTCCTTGTTCTCCACCCGCGCCCAGGAGCCCGCGCTCAAGCCCGACGCCACCTGCGCCTATGTCATCAGGGGAGCGGACACCCTTCTGCTTGACATCTATCGTCCGACTCCAGGCGCCGAAACCCTTTGGAAGGGCAAGGCCAAGCCTGCCGTGCTGAACGTTACCGGGGGAGGATTCGGTGGAGGCTCCCGCAACCATGAGTCTTTCATGCCCTGGTTCAAGGACCTCCTGGATAGGGGATACCCCGTGGTTTCCATAGATTACAGGCTGTATATGAAAGGCCGCAGGGCGGTCGGAAACGAACTCGGGATATTCCTCAAGACGGCCATCGAACTTGCTACCGAGGACCTTCTGACCGCTACTGCGTGGCTGCTGGAGAACGGCGGACAATACGGGATTGACGCCAGGAACATGGTCATAACCGGAGGCTCGGCCGGGGCGATAACCGTCCTGCAGGCTGAATATGAGCTTTGCAACCGGACACGGCTTGCGTCCATTCTGCCGGAAGATTTCGACTATGCCGGCGTAATGGCTTTCGCAGGATTCCTCGCCCCCGATTCCGGTAAGCCGGCCTTCGCCCGCCCGCCCTGTCCCATAATGCTCCTTCACGGGGAGGACGACCTGATTGTCCCTTATGACAAGATCCTTAAATACAAGATGAATTTCTACGGCACGAAGTCTATTGCCAAGGTTTTGCAGGACAATGGGTTCACCAATTGGACCCTTCGCTTCCCGGGCCACAGGCACGAGATAGCCGGAGGAATGCTGGAAACCATCCATCTTCAGGATGCTTTCATGAAAAAAGAAGCCATCGAGAAAAAAAGGATTTCCGTCGATTCAGTCGTTGACTGGCCTAACAAGCCTTCCGGTACCAATCCGAAGCTTCCCTGGCTCTATGACGGAAAGAAACATTGACGGATAATGACACGAAAACTCTGCTTCTTCATCTTTGCCATTCTGTTGTGCTCCTGCACGACCGGGTCCCGGTTCCGCCTAATACACGATGATGACGGCAGTTCATCGTGGCATTTTCCGGACCTTACGGTAGGTAAAATCGAGGCCGCGGTTGACCTGCTGGCCGGAACGGGTGTGACTTCTTATGCAATCTGCGCAGGCGAGGACTATGCCAATTTTAATTCCAGGTTTGGTAAGTCCCCCTACATCGAAGAATGCGCCTTGGAGAAGAACGGAATAGATTTCATCCGTACCGTGCTTGAAAGGGCCAGGGAGAGGGGTATGGAGCCGATCCTGACATATAGGATGAACGACCTTCATTACACGGACACCCTGGAAGTTCCGGACGAAGCGAGGAAATTCATGTCCAAATGGTGGTGGGACCATCCCCAGTTCTGGATCGACGAGTATTTCGGATGGCATACGGTCGGGGCATACGATTTCGCCCATAAGGAGGTAAGGGACCGCAAGGTCGCCTTCATGACTGAACAGGTTGATAGATACGGGGATGTCATCGACGTCTATCTTATGGACTTCCTTCGCTTTTTCTGTTATTTCAAGCAGGGCCAGGGCCGCAGCCACACCGCCGAGATGACAGATATGGTGCGTCGGATGAGGGCCGTGACGGACAGCATCGGCAAGGCGAAAGGCCATAAAATACTGCTGGCGGCCAGGGTTGCCCCGGTCAACGACAACAACCTGGATCAGGGACTGGACGTGCGACAGTGGCTGAAGGAGGGCCTGGTGGATTTCCTCACGCTGGGAATCCATTGCTTACTGGATGGCCAGACTCCTGTGGATCGATTCCGGAAGGATATGGGAAAGGACCTAGATGTGCCGGTGTATGCCTGCGGCTGCGACATAATGTATAATTACGCCGACGATGAGAAGATATCCGACGGAATGGTCCGGGGCTGGTGCTCAAACGTCCTTGCCCGTGGCTCCGACGGCCTCCAGAGTTTCAACTATTACACCGGGATAAGGTCGCTTGACGAGGAGGGTGTGCCGGAAGGTCGGATCGTCAACAGGAGATTCCATATGGATATGTACGAAGAACTGACTTCGTTGGATAAACTGGAAGGCCGCAACAAGATATATTGGCTTTCAGATGGCAATAGGGAATACGGACTGACGCCGAACACCCCGTTGCCGCTGGAGATCGCTCCCGGGGGAGAAGGGGAAGCATTAATCTATGTCGGCGACAGGATGAAGACTACGAGACCCGAAGAGGTGATTTTTTTCTTCCGCACAAGCGCCGACGCATCCATGGAAGTGACTTTGAACGGCAGGGAGATTCTCAAGGAAGTGCCTGAATACAACGCCCTTTACGACCGCAACACCTGTCTCAAGGAAGGGCACCGCCAGTGGGCCGTCACCTTCCCGACAGATGCGGTCAGGCACGGGGACAACGTCGTGAGATTCAATAATGCCGAGGGTGAAGGTCCTGTGAAAATAATCCGCACCGAACTCGCCCTCAAATACGGTCCCGTGGAGACCAACGGATACTTTTAGGATAAAGCAGAGAAGGAGATATGACGCGAAAATTCAACATACTTGCCTTTGCCTGCGCCGTCGCCGTCCTGGCGTCGTGCGCTAAGAAAGACCCGGCTTCCCGGGTGGATCTTTTCATCGGGACGGACACGAACGCCCATTGCCATCCCTGTGCCACCGTTCCTTTCGGAATGCTTCAGGCCGGTCCCCAGGCGGGAAATTTCGCCTGGAACTACTGCGCGGGCTATCACGCCACGGACACCACCCTGACGGGCTTCTCGCAGACCAGGCTTTCCGGAACGGGAGCCACCGACCTGGGCGACGTGTTCTTCATGCCGTTCTCCCGCAACGTGGACCCGCTGTTCGTCAGCCATTTCAAGGACGAGGCCTCCCCGGGCTATTACAAGGCTGACCTTACCGACAACGGGGTGACGGTGGAGGTGACCGTTTCCCCGCGTGTGGCCATCTACAAGTGCTCTTTCGAGGATTCAGGAAGCAGGAAGATGTATCTCAACCTCCAGAGCGCCATCTCCAAGAGAGAGCCCGGCGGACCGATATCCAGGGAGAGCCAGGTCGAGTTCCCCGACGCCAATACCATCACAGGTTACACCCACGTAAACGGCTGGACCGACAGGCACGTCTATTATGTGCTCTCTTTCGACACTCCGGTCGTCGCCAAGGAAGAAGTCCATCTGGATGAAATATACACAACACCCCAGTATATCATAGATTTCGGAAAAGGGAACAGGCCCGTGAAGGTCAAGATAGCCATATCCTCCGTCGACAGGAATGGCGCATTTTGCAACCTCGCCACCCTTCCCGGCTGGGATTTCGACAAGGTCCGGAAAGAGGCCAGGGCCGAGTGGAACAAGGTCCTCGGAACGATCGAGGCCGAAGGCACTGCAGACGACCTTACCAAGTTCTATACGGCTATGTACCACGCCTGCATCCAGCCCACCCTGTTCTCCGATGCCGACGGCCGTTACCGCGGTCCCGACGACAAGGTGCACGAAGCTCCCCAGGGGTATTATTCCACTATGTCCATCTGGGACACCTTCCGCAGCGCCAACCCTCTTTATTCCCTACTTCTTCCCCAATATGCCGGTCCTATGGTGGAGAGCATGCTCCAGCACTGCGACGCTTTCGGCATACTTCCCATCTGGCCGCTCTGGGGCAAGGAATCCTGGTGCATGATAGCCGACCACGCGGTTCCCGTCGTGATGGACGGCTACAGGAAGGGCTTTCCCGGGATAACTCTCGACAGGGCCTACGAAGCCATCCGCAAGAGCCTCACTACCCCTCATACCGAGTGCGAGTGGGACGAGTTCGACAGATGCGGCTATTTCCCCATCGACGGCCTGCACGACGAGTCCGTTTCCAGGACGCTGGAGTGCAGCGACGACGCCTGGTGCGCAGCGGAGCTGGCCAAGGAACTCGGAAAGGATGAGGATTACGATTATTTCCAGAAGAGGGCCGATTCCTGGAAACTCCTCTTCGACCACACCACCAACCTTGCCCGCGGCCGCGATTCCAAGGGAGGCTGGAGAACTCCTTTCGACCCTACCTTCCTGAGCAACAGCACCGTCGAGGGCGACTACTGCGAAGGCAACGGCTGGCAGTACACCTGGCACGTACTCCACGATCCTGAGGGCCTTATGGCCGAGATGGGAGGGAAGGAGCATTTCGTGGCAAAGCTCGATTCCCTCTTCACCGTGAATCCCGAGGACGGGGAGCACTGGGAGAGGATGGACATCACCGGCCGAATCGGCCTCTATGCTCACGGCAACGAGCTCAGCCACCATATTCCATATCTCTTCACCCTCGCCGGACGTCCGGACAGGACGGCCGAGATAGTGACCACCATCTGCAGGGAACTCTACGGTACCGGTCCCGACGGCCTCTGCGGCCAGGACGACTGCGGCCAGACCTCGGCCTGGTACATTTTCTCCGCGATGGGATTCTATCCGGTCAACCCGGCATCCCAGGAATATGTGCTCGGTTCCCCCCAGATGCCCCGTTTTACATTGAACCTGCCTTCCGGCGGAAAGTTGGAAATCGTTGCGGAGAACCTCTCCGACAAGAATATATATGTGGAGTCCGCGACATTGGACGGCAGGCCGCTGGACAGGAAGTTCACCTGGTATGACATCAAGGACGGAGGGCGTCTTGTGTTCACGATGGCCTCGGAAGCGGTTCACGAATAGGTTTTTGATTATGAAAAGGGTATTGTTTGCCGCCTTAGCGATAGTGGCGGCGCTGTCGGGATGTGACAGGAGGGGCCCCGCCTCCTGGGTGGACCCCTTCATCGGAACAGACAAGAACATACATTGTTATCCCAACGCGGTCTATCCCTTCGGTATGCTGCAGCCTGGTCCCCAGGGAGGCAACTTCGACTGGAACCACTGCGGGGGCTACCATGCCACCGACACCGTCCTTATCGGATTCTCCCAGAACCGGCTTTCCGGAAGCGGCGGCGGAGGATTCGGGGATGTCTTCTTCATGCCTTTTTCCAGGCACTCCGACCCCCTTTTCGCGAGCCGCTTTTCCGACTCGGCCTCTCCGGGCTACTATGTTGCCGACCTTCCCGACAACGGGGTGAAGGTGGAGGTGACCGTGACCGAGAGGGTCGCAATGTACCGGATCAGTTTCGACGATCCCTCAAGCCGTAAAATCTATTTCAACCTCCAGAGTTTTTCCGACAAGCGGCTCCCTTCCAGAATACCGATCGATGTCCCGCAGAATGTTGGATTCCCTGATGACAGGACGATAAAAGGCTCCTGTGTGGCGGCGGGATGGAGAAACCTCCATTACCTGGTTTCTTTCGACACACCGGTCGGTTCTGTCGAGGAAGTCCGTCTGGACAGCCTTTACGCCGGTCCGCAGTATATCGTCGATTTCGGTTCCGGCAGAAAACAGGTGGAGGTGAAGATAGCCATATCGGCTGTGGACGGAAAGGGAGCGGAGGAGAATATGGCCACCCTTCCCGGCTGGGATTTCAACAAGGTGAAAAAAGAGGCCAGGGCGACCTGGAACAGGGTTCTGGGGACGGTCGAGGCCGAAGGCTCCCCGGAAGAACTGACGAAGTTCTACACCGCGATGTACCACTCTTTCATCCATCCGAACCTGTTCTCCGACGTGGACGGAAGGTTCCTGGGGCCGGACAGAAAGGTATATGATGCTCCCAGGAAGCATTATACGATGATGCAGTTCTGGGACACCTTCCGTTCCGTTCATCCTATGATTTCCCTTCTGCTCCCGGAGTACGCCGGGCCGATGGCGGAAGGATTCCTGAGATATTGCGAAATCGGCGGAGCAATGCCCTCCTCGTCAAGTTGGGGCGAAATCGGCGGCGGAATGATCAGCGATCACGCCGTTCCCGTGGTGACTGATGCATATATGAAAGGCCTTCCCGGTGTTACTCTGGAAAGGACATATGATGCGGTAAGGAAGACTCTGACCACTCCAAGACGGAACCGGGAATATGACCAACTTGACAGATACGGTTATTTCCCCAACGACCAGGCGGAAGACGAGTCGGCATCCAAGACGCTGGAATGCAGCTATGACGCCTGGTGCGCCGCGCTTCTGGCTAAGGAACTCGGCAGGGAGGAGGATTATGAATATTTCAGGAAGCGTTCCGAGTCCTGGAAACTCCTGTTCGACCATTCCATCAATTTCATCCGCGGACGTGACTCCGAGGGGAACTGGACGACACCTTTAGACCCTCTCTACCTGTGCAACAGCACCCATCCCGGGGATTACACCGAGGCCAACGCCTGGCAATACACCTGGCACGTGCTCCAGGACCCCGAGGGACTGATGGAGGAAATGGGCGGAAGGGACGCCTATGTGGCGAAACTGGATTCCCTGTTCACCCTTCAGCCGGACGACCCGGACCATTGGGTGGGGATGGACCACCGCATCTTCATAGGCCTGCACGTTCCCGGGAATGAGCTGAGCCTGCATATCCCTTATATGTACACCTTCGCCGGCCGTCTTGACAGGACCGCCGAGGTCGTGAGGAAGATCTGCAGGGAGGCCTACTGGGCAGGTCCCGACGGCATACCCGGCAACGACGACTGCGGGGCGACCTCTTCCTGGCTGTTTTTTTCCGACCTCGGGTTTTTCCCGGTCAATCCCGCGTCGCAGGAGTACATACTGGGGGCGCCGCAGTTCCCCCGCGCCGTCCTGCACCTGCCCGGAGGCGATCTCGAGGTGGTGGCGGAAAACTGGTCGGAAGAGAACCTCTATCCCCAGTCAGTCACCCTGAACGGCAACCCTCTGAAGGACAGGTTCACCTGGTACGACATAAAGGACGGAGGCCGCCTTGTCTTCAGGATGGGCCCGGAACCCGTGCAGTGGAGCATCCCCTCCGTAGGCTCCGGAGACCCCCTTTCTGACGATAACTCGCTAATAGTATTTTATCGTTAGTGCGGGAGATGTCCCAAGAATAAGGACACCTCCCGCAAAAAGGGCCATATTTGCGGGTAGTCTGACAAAAAACGGGACATCTCCCTCACTGGGGTGAAGGAACTGGGAGGTCTTTTTCAAAAAGGGTTAGTAACAGGTGATGTAACCAGAATCTTCTATTCTTTTCGGAAAACAGGAATTTCGCCCGGGATCGCTTGCAAGCAATGCCAGGTAAAGCAGCAGCAATTTCATTGTTCAGATGTTTTTCAGTTGCCGGCGAAGTCGTTGACGTTGGCCTCGGAGACGGGATTGTCGCCGAGGATGAGAAGGCGCTCGACCACGTTCCTGAGTTCTCGGATGTTGCCGGGCCAGGAGCGCTTCTGCAGGGCCGCGAGGGCTCCGGGCGTGAACTCGCGGACGCTCTTGCCGCTCTCTGCGCATATCTGCTCGACGAAATACTTGACCAGCAGGGGAATGTCCTCCTTGCGCTCGTCAAGGGTGGGCACCTTGATTATGATGACCGAGAGCCTGTGGTAGAGGTCCTCGCGGAAACGGCCTTTCTCTATCTCCGCCTTCAGGTCCTTGTTCGTGGCAGCAATCACCCTCACGTTCACTTCGATGTCCTTGTCGCTTCCAACGCGGGATAGTTTCTTCTCCTGGAGGACGCGAAGCACCTTGGCCTGGGCCGCAAGCGACATGTCACCGATCTCGTCCAGGAAGAGGGTGCCTCCGTCGGCCTGCTCGAATTTGCCCTTGTGTTGCTTGATGGCAGAGGTGAAGGACCCTTTCTCGTGGCCGAACAGCTCACTCTCGATGAGTTCGGAGGGAATCGCCGCACAGTTGACCTCGATGTAGGGCATGTTCGAGCGGTCGCTCTGCTGGTAGAGGGAGCGGGCCACCAGTTCCTTTCCGGTGCCGTTCGCCCCTTCTATGAGGACGCGGGCGTCAGTGGCCGCCACCTTGGATATGATTTCCCTGATATGGCGTATTGCCGCCGAATCTCCGACCATCTGCTGGCCATAGACCTTCTTCTTCAGCGTCTTGGTCTCCTGTACCAGCTTGGTCTTGTCGGTGGCGTTCTTTACGGTGATGAGTATCCTGTTGAGGTCCAGGGGTTTCTGTATGAAGTCGTAGGCCCCCTTGCGGATGCATTCGACGGCGGTGTCGATGTCCCCGTGACCCGATATCATTATCACCGAGGATTCCACCCCGGCCTCTCCCAATTTGTCCAGCACCTCGATTCCGTCCATTCCCGGCATCTTGATGTCGCAGAAAATCACGTCGTACCTCTCCTTGTCCGTCATTTCCAGGGCGGCGGCCCCGTTTTCGGCCACATCCACCTCATACCCTTCGTCGGAGAGTATTTCCTTCATCGAGTTCCTGATGGGACGCTCGTCGTCAATAACCAGTATTCTCATTTCTTCTCAATTGGTTCATCCATACAAATATCGGAAAAATTTCCTATTTTTGTTTCCTAACGTGTACGCTATGGATTTTCCTGACATCATCATCGCCATCGACGGCCGTTCCTCTACCGGAAAAAGCACCTTTGCGAAGCTCATCGCTTCCGAATTCTCATTCCTTTACCTCGACTCGGGGGCCCTCTACAGGGCCGTCACCCTCTTCGCGATGGAGAAGGGGCTGATCGAGGGGGACAAGATAGACGAGGACTCCCTCAGAAAGGAACTCGATGCGGGGCTAGACGTCCATTTCGAGTATGTGGACGGCAACAGCCACACCTTCATCGGGGACAGGTGCGTCGAAGAGGAGATCCGCACCCTGGAGGTGTCTTCCTGGGTAAGTCCCATAGCCGCCATCCCCTTCGTGAGGGCCTTCGTGGACGATAAACTCCACGAGTTCGGCAACCGCGGAAAGGTGGTGATGGACGGCCGGGACATAGGTACCGCCGTGTTCCCCGACGCCCAGGTGAAGATCTTCCTCACCGCCGCCCCTGAGATAAGGGCGCAGAGGAGGTTCGACGAACTGAAGATGAAGGGGCAGGACCCCAAGATGGAGGATGTGGTGAAGAACCTCGAGGAGAGGGACTACATCGATTCCCATAGGGAGACCAATCCTCTCCGCCAGGCCGAGGACGCCTTCGTACTGGACAATTCCCATATGACCATCAAGGAAGAGGTCGAGTGGGTTAGGGGAGTCATCCAGGGAAAGTTCGGAATCCTCGAATAGGTTATGCCGCTCAGTGTCGAGATAGACGGCCAGTCCGGTTTCTGCGGAGGGGTCATCAGGGCCATCGGAAGGGCGGAATCCTTCCTCGAGGGCCACGACAGGTTGTATTCCCTCGGAGCCATAGTCCATAACGAGGCGGAGCTTGAAAGGCTCGGCCGCAAGGGTCTTGTGACCATAAGGATGGAAGACCTTCCGACGGTCCCGAAGGAAGAAGGCGAGAGCCTGCTGATAAGGGCCCACGGGGAGTCTCCGGAGACTTATGACAAGGCCCGGGGACTGGGTTTCAACGTGATAGACTGCACCTGCCCGGTTGTGCTGAGGCTCCAGAACAGGATAAGGAACGCCTATGCCAGCCTCCATTCTGACGGGAAGGACGGACAGGTGGTCATTTTCGGGAAGATAGGCCACGCCGAGGTGAACGGCCTGGTCGGCCAGGTCCGGGGGGATGCCCTTGTGATCGAGAACAAGGGAATGCTGCTCAGGGCTATGGAAGAGGGGAGGGTTAAGCTGGACGGCCCCGTGGAGGTATTCTCCCAGACTACCAAGAGTCCTTCGGAATATGTGGAGATATGCTCCCTGCTCCGTACGGCGATGGCCCGGAGCAAGGGGATGTCGGAAGGGGAGTTCGACGGGACGGGTCTCCTTAAGGTCAACGAGACCATCTGTTCTCAGGTGGCTTCCCGCTACGAGGACCTGGCGCGTTTCGCGATGGACCACGATGTCATCATCTTCGTTTCCGGCAAGTCCAGTTCCAACGGAAAAGTGCTGTGCGACCTTTGCAGGAGCGTGAATCTCAGGACCTTCCACATCTCGTCACCGGAGGAGGTGAAACAGGAGTGGCTGCGCGACGACGACCGTGTGGGCATCTGCGGGGCGACGTCCACCCCGAAATGGCTGATGGAGCAGGTCGCCGAGAAAATTTTGCAGGGAAACTGACAAATAATTAAATTTGCGGGCTTTCAGTGATTTAGAGACTATAGATAACATATAAAATACATTCATATGGCAACAACAGCTGATTTCAAGAACGGCCTTTACCTGAGCTTCAACGGCAAGCCCTGCTCGATCGTATGGTTCCAGCACGTGAAGCCCGGAAAGGGCCCCGCTTTCGTGAAGACCAAGCTCCGCAACCTTGAGAACGGACGCATCCTTGAGAACACCTTCACCGCAGGCGCCAAGATCGAGACCATCGAGGTCGAGAGGCGTCCCTACCAGTTCCTTTACGGAGACGAGGACGGATTCAACTTCATGCACGAGGAGACCTACGAGCAGATCCATCTTCCCCACGACGTGGTGGACAACTCCGACCTTATGAAGGAAGGACAGCATGTGGAGATGATGTTCGTGGTGGAGCCCGAAGAGAAATGCCTCACCTGCGAGCTCCCGACCTACGTCACCCTCGAAGTGACCTACGCCGAGCCCGCCGTCAAGGGCAATACTGCCAGCACCAGCGCCCTCAAGGAGGTTACCCTCGAGACCGGTGCCAAGATTATGGTTCCCCTTTTCATCAACGAGGGCGACACCATCACCGTCAACACCACCGACCGTTCCTACGGCCAGAGGGTTTAAGGTTTCATTACAGTACAAAACCGCCTGTGGACTTTCCACGGGCGGTTTTTTCATTTGCGCTTGCCGGTGAGGCAGAGGTATCTGCTCACAGAAAGGATTTAGGGAAAATGTTCGCAGATACCTCTGCCTCACCGGCCCGGGTTACCACAAAAAAAAAGCGCTGTGCGTCAGCGCAGCGGATGGTCGATTTTGATCTGTTGGATCTTGTACCCTCCAGGACTGTAACAGACGAAGATCGTGACATTGTATTCTTCGCCTCCGGCGTTCAGTACGCCCAGGGCATATTTCATGTTGGAGCGTCCTGCGGTATGGGTAATGTCGAAAGAGCGGGGCGTATGCGATTCGAAGAAGGCCTTGACGATCTGGCGGACCTGGTTCTTGCTGGAATCGTTGGTGTCGGTGAGGATGGTGACTTCGAGATTGTCCGCGAACCAGGCGGAAAGCCTGTCGGCGTCGCCCTGCCCGATGTATTTGGCTATGGGTACGAACACGTCGTAATCGCCTTTCTGGGCCTTTGCTGCCAGGGAAAAGGCGAGGAGGATGATGAGAGCGGATATCTTTGCCAAAGTCCTCATGACAAAACGCTTTTTATTGCAAATACCGAGCCACTTTAGTATTTTTGCATCAGTATGAAGATTACTCTCTTGACGGTCGGCCGCACCGATGTGGACTGGGTCAGGGAAGGTCTGGATCTGTACAGGTCCAGGCTGGATCACTATGCGCCCTTTTCCATCGTGGAGATTCCCCAGCTGAAGGGGACGTCGTCCCTGTCAAGGGACCAGATCAGGGAAAAGGAAGGGGAGGCCATCCTGAAACGCCTGGGAGATTCCGACCACGTGATACTCCTGGACGAGAGGGGGAAGGAATACCGCTCTGTGGAGTTCGCTTCGGCCCTCGAGGCATTCTTGAGCAGGTCTTCTTCGGCCCTTGTCTTCGTGGTGGGAGGGGCGTACGGCTTCTCGAAGGCCGTGTATGACCGTGCCGACGGAAAACTGTCCCTCTCGAAGATGACTTTTTCCCACCAGATGGTCAGGGTGGTCTTCGCCGAACAGCTTTATCGGGCCTTTACCATAATCAGGGGGGAACCTTATCACAATGAATAAGGGGAAGATGAAAATAAGCGACCGGATAACCTGGTTCCTGATGGCTGCCGCAGTCCTTCTGGTTGCGGGGGCCTTCACGTTCAGCCGTACCCCCAGCGGCTCGCAGATGGCCGTCTCCCGGACGGAGCGGGCGGTTGAGAAGAGGATGGACCTGCTGGAAGGCTACATCGAGAAGGCCTTTGCCCGCGATCCCGATCTTTGGCTCGACCTCGGAGACGTCCCCCCGGACATCGTGATATACAGGTATGTCGACGACACCCTCAAGTCCTGGAGCAACCAGTTCACGGTGATGAACGACGACATCAGCCGGAAAGTGCTGTTCGAGAGGCTCTCAAGTGTCAGGAACAATCTCTACTCACCCCTTTCCGACGTCGGGGAGGAGATCGGTTTCTACAATTTCGGTCCCAAATGGTACCTGGCGAAGAGCGTATCCTCCGACAGGACCAGGGTGATCGCCGGGCTCGAGATACTGAACACTTCGGCGACTCCCGAGGTGAACCCCCGCCTCAAGCTTGACAAGAGATATTCTATAGAACCCCTTTCCTATGCCGGAGGGGCGAGCGTGAGCCTAAGGGGGGAGCCTGTCTTCAAGATACTGTTCGAGCAGTATTCGGGCGGGGCCGTCTTCACGAATTCCGTCCTGGTATGGCTTGCCCTGCTGTGCTTCATCCTCGGCTCGGTGATATTCCTTTCCGGCAGGCCCACGTTCAGGAACTATATCTTGGTCCTGATAGGCCTGCTGGTGTCGATGACGGCCCTTTCCTTCTGGGGCAGGGCGATCCAGCATTCCGCCAGGATATTTTCCCCTTCGCTATACGCCGACGGCTGGTTCATGAACTCACTCGGCAACGCCGTCATCATATCCCTGTCAATCTTCCTCGCCGTCCTTTACACCTACATCGCCCGCGGTGACTTCCTCAGGCTCATACTCAAGAAGAACACGACGTCCAGGGCCAGGATCTGCTCCATCCTGCTGGTCCTCGCCATAATAGGGATCGTAGCCTTCACCCTAGTCCTCTTCCAGAGCATCACGATGAACTCCAGCATCTCCCTGGAGCTCTACAAACTGAACGAACTCTCCTCCTGGACGGCTGTCGTATATCTAACTTTCATCACCCTCCTCCTCTCCATCCCCCTCCTCCTGTATATGCTGTCCGTCACGCTCGAAATCCTTCGCGGGGTCAGCTTCAACGCTTTTTCCAGGAAGGCCAGGATAGCGTTCGCCATACTCGTGGGGGCGGGGTTCATTATCATTTCGGCCGTTACCGGAAGCCGTAAGGAACAGAATACAGTGGACATCTGGGCCAACCGCCTTTCGATGGACAGGGACATCGGTCTCGAGATCCAGTTGCGTCAGGTGGAGAACGCCATCGCCTCCGACCCGGTAATCGGATCCCTCTCGGTCCTGGACAACGGTATAGGAATGATCATCAACAGGGTTTCCGAGAACTACCTGTTCCGTATTACGAAGGACTACGACGTGGCCATTTCCATTATGAACGAGAGCAATCGTTCTGCGGAGATGGAAGCGTATTTCAATGACAGGATGCGCCTTGGAGTGGTCATCGCCCCGGGCTCCAGTTTCCTTTATACCCAGACCCTCGGGGGCCTCGCCTGCTACACCGGCATATTCACCTACTACCATCCCTCCTACGGGGTGACCAGGATGATGCTTGAGGTGGAACCCAAGTCGAACCGCGAGGATATGGGATACGCCAGCATCCTCGGATATTCCGCCCCGGGCCAGGTGGTTATGCCCGCGAGATACACCTATGCGAAATATTCCAACGGAAAACTCGTCACCTTCAAGGGGAACTACGCCTATCCCACCCAGATGACGAGCCGCATCCACAATGACGTCTATGTCAGGAAGATCACGTCCGTGAAGGTCGATAACCACATCCACTTCCTCAGGAGAATCTCAGACGAAGAGGTCGTCATCATCTCCCGTCCCATGATCGAGGCGTTCAGCATCATAGTGGCGGGGCTGGCCACCATCCTCGTGATGTACATCCTCGTCACCCTCCTTTCCCTTGTCCGCCGGAGCAGGAGGAAGCAGTTGGAAAAATCCTATTTCAAGACAAGGATAACGGGAATCCTCCTTGGTTCTCTCATCCTCACTCTTGTCGTCCTGGCTGTGGTGAGCGTCATCTTCGTATACCGTAGGAACCTTGCCAACATGAAGACGATGATGTCCGACAAGGTCAACTCCATACAGACCATCGTCAATGGAAGGTTCCGCTACGTGCAGGACTACAGGGACCTCAAGAGTTCCGACCTCACGGGACTGATGGAGGACGTGAGCGGTATAATGAAGACCGACATCACCCTGTATTCACCGGATGGACAGGCCTTCATTTCCACGACTCCCGAAATATTCGAGCGAATGGTACTTGGGGGGAGGCTCAACCATAACGCCTACAGCAACATAGTCCACGACCACAGGCGCTATTATATCAGGAAGGAGAAGATCGCCGGCCACAATTACTATTTCATGTACGCCCCGGTGATGAACGCCAACGGTCAGATGGTCGCCATAATGGGTTCTCCCTACACCGACCAGAACTATGATTTCAGGTCCGAGGCGGTGATGCATTCCATATCCATAGTCACACTCTTCCTCATCCTGCTCATACTGGCCTGGTTTGCGATTTCCGCGATGGTAAGCAGGATGTTCCAGCCCATCACCGAGATGAGCCGGAAGATGAACGAGGTGGATCTCGATAATCTGGAATACATAATTTACGAAAGGGACGACGAGATATCACCCCTTGCCAGGGCCTACAACCTGATGGTCCACGACCTCTCCGAGAGTACGAGGAAACTAACGATGTCTGAAAGGGACAAGGCCTGGGCCACGATGGCGCGTCAGGTCGCCCACGAGATCAAGAACCCCCTGACTCCCATCAAACTCCAGATACAGAGGCTTATAAGGCTCAAGCAGAACAACAACCCGGCCTGGGAGGATAAGTTCGAGGAGATTTCCAGGGAGATACTCTCCCAGATCGACATACTTTCGGACACCGCCACCGAATTCTCCACCTTCGCCAAGCTCTACACCGAGGAACCTGTGAGATTCAACCTCGGAGACCTGCTGAAGGAGGAGGTGGACCTCTTTGACACCAGCGAGACCATCTCCCTTTCCTACATCGGGCTGGACGATGCTATGGTGGACGGCCCCAAGCCCCAGCTCACCCGCGTTTTCGTGAACCTTATAACCAACGCCATCCAGTCGGTGGAGGGCGCCAGGGAAGAGCAGGCGAAGAACGGGGAGGAACCTATGAAGGGCGAGGTCGTGGTGTCGCTGAGGAATTCCTCGCGGGAAGGGTACTACGACATAGTGGTGGAAGACAACGGTCCCGGAGTGAGCGACGAGAACAGGGCCAAGCTCTTCACCCCGAACTTCACCACGAAGAGCAAGGGTACGGGCCTGGGCCTTGCCATCTGCCGCAATATCATAGAAAAATGCAACGGCGAGATACTGTATTCCAAATCCTTCTCCCTGCAGGGTGCGTGCTTCACCGTCCGCTATCCCAAGCCTGACAGCAAGACAAAAACCCACACATAAAATGACTATCAGAAACTTTGCTCTGGCGGCCCTTGCCGTCGGAGCGCTTTTCTTCCAGTCCTGCAAGAGGGACTGCGGACCTGATTTCAAGAAACTGAACGCACAGGCAGCGAAAGAGTACCTCGAACCGGTGAGGCCGGGCGTCCCCGGAGGCCAGCCCTTCTGGAACGTCTATGCCAACAAGTTCACCTTCGCTCCTGCCTTCGACTTCCCCGAGGCCGAGGGGGCGGCGAAATACCGCTTCGACCTCTGGTGGATGGAGGACCAGGTGTGGCGGGAATACAACCTCCCGGCCCTTGAAGAAAGGCCTTCTCCCGCCGGGCAGCTGCAGAAATTCTTGTCCGCTGGCCAGCCGGCAGTTTCCTTCCTGGCGGAGTCTCCCAAAGCGGACCTTGGGAAAGTGTGGGGAAAGATGCCCGTGGGATATTACGGCCTGGTGGTCACCGCCGTGGACCCTTCCGGTAAGGACATCGCTCCCGTCGGCACCTGGGATTTCTTCCGGGACTATCCGTTCGAGGGACCGTATCCCGAGGCCTGCCGCAGTTACCGTGACGCGGCCCTGATGGCCCTCCTGTACAACCACAGGCACCATTTCGTGCAGATGGTCCGAGACTGGAAGGAAGGGGAGCCTTTCCGGACCGACAGGATATATCTGAGCAAGCACATAGGCTCGGTCGCCGAGTCCGAGGCGCTGATGTCCAGGTATATCCCTTCATACAGGGAGGAATGCCTGGAGAACGCCAGGAAGGCCGCGGACCTGCTCATCGCCTGCGCCCCGCCCGAGGGCGCCGTCCTCGCCCATATCCCTCCGACATACTACGGCTCATCCTTCGGCGACATGCTGGAACAGACGATGACCTTCGATCCGATCTATGCGATGAGGGGCTTCCTCGCCGTGTACGACGCCACCGGTGACGAAAAGTACCTGAACGAGGCCGTGGAGATGATGCGCACCTATGACAGGCTGATCGACGACAAGGGTTTCGTCCCCAAGAAAATATACATCGCGACCGGAGAGGGCGTCAACCAGCAGGGAGCCCTGAGCGGCGATCTCCTGCTGATGATACAGAAGCTCCGTAACAAATACGGAATCACCGAGTTCGACTCCCTCGCCGGGAGGTGCGAGAGCTGGATGACGGAGAATGCCGTGAAGGAATTCAACATGTCCGCCCAGTATGAGGACGTGAGCGTGGACCAGCGCCCTTACCAGAACCTTACCAACATGACGGCCGGATATT
Source organism: Bacteroidales bacterium (assembly GCA_017427885.1). Taxonomy (GTDB): domain Bacteria; phylum Bacteroidota; class Bacteroidia; order Bacteroidales; family UBA932; genus Cryptobacteroides. The sequence continues at coordinate 103,765 of JAFRRW010000011.1, read as the reverse complement.
ATGCCCGCTACCTGATGCAGAAGGATAATCCTACGAAGGAAGAAACCGCCCTGGCCAGGGACCTGCTCCATTTCGCCGAGGACCAGTTCATCCACTGGAAACTGCCCCGCAACAATAACGGTATGTTCTTCTGCCTGACTCCGGGAGTGTACGAGCAATATGCCTGCAAGATTACGATCGATGCATCCAACGACTGCTACTCAGAGGCGGCCCTGAGTTATTATGAAAAGACCGGGGACGAACTCTTCTACCAGAAGGCCCGGGCCCTGATGAACACCGTGGTGAACAGCCAGTCCTGCGGAGGTGAGATAGGAACGATGATGGGCCTGTTCTATCCCGGTGAAAGCGGGAGCTACTGGTTCAACTGTGCTGTCCATTCCATCGAAGCCCTTCTCCGCTTCGCAGAATACGAATAGACTCGCCGGGGAGGCATAAACCCCGGCTCACCGAAAATATTTAGGAAAGAGGCTCGCCGGAGGTTTATGCCTTCCCGGCAGGAAACCTATTTCGACCGCATATAGATTTGCACGGGGCAGCCGGTAAGGTCGAAGTGCTCGCGCAGCTTGTTCTCGAGGAAACGCTTGTAGGGATCCTTGACGTACTGGGGCAGGTTGCAGAAGAAGGCGAAGGCCGGGAAGGCCGTGGGCAGCTGTGTGATATATTTTATCTTCACATATTTGCCCTTCCAGGCGGGAGGGGGATAATTCTCGATTTCCGGAAGCAGGGCGTCGTTGAGGCGGGCCGTCGGAATCCTCCTTGCATAATTCTCAGCCACGTGTGCGGCGGCGTCGAGGACGTCCATCACCCTCTGTTTGTTGATGACGGAGGTGAAGATTATGGGGATGTCGCTGAACGGCTTGAGCCTTTCGGTGAGGGCGGCCCTGTAGTCGCGCATCGTGTTGCTGTCCTTTTCGAAAAGGTCCCATTTGTTCACCACCAGCACGCAGCCCTTGCGGTTGCGCTGGATGAGGTTGAAGATGTTCATGTCCTGGGACTCCATTCCAGTCCGGGAATCTATCATCAGTATGCAGACGTCGGAATGCTCGATGGCCCGGATGGAGCGCATCACCGAGTAGAATTCCAGGTCCTCGCTGACCTTCCCTTTCTTCCTGATTCCGGCGGTGTCCACCAGCATGAATTCGTGGCCGAACTTGTTGTAGTATGTCGAGACGGAATCCCTTGTGGTGCCGGCAACCGGGGTGACGATGTTCCTGTCCTCGTCCAAGAGGGCGTTTGTGAGGGACGACTTGCCTACGTTGGGCCGGCCCACGATGGCAATCCTGGGCACCCCCTCGTGGGAGTCGTCGGGAGCCTGTTCCTCGGGCAGGAGGCGTACGATTTCGTCCAGAAGGTCGCCGGTGCCGCTGCCGTTGGCGGCCGAAACGGCCCAGATTTCGCCAAGGCCGAGGGAATAGAACTGGTAGGCGTCGAACATCTTGGCGCCGGAGTCCACCTTGTTGACGCAGAGGACCACGGGCTTGCGGCTCCTGCGGAGCAGGTCGGCTATTTCGGCGTCGTAGTCGGTAACGCCGGTGGCGGCTTCGACCATGAATAGGACGAGGTCGGCCTCGTCGATGGCTATGGACACCTGACGGCGGATGGCCTTTTCGAAGACGTCTTCGGAGTTGGTGGTCCAGCCACCGGTGTCAACGACGGAGAATTCCCGTCCGCACCACTCGCATTTGCCGTAATGGCGGTCCCTGGTCACGCCCGCAGTCTCGTCGACTATGGCCTGGCGCATCCCGACAAGTCTGTTGAAAAGGGTGGATTTGCCCACGTTGGGCCTTCCCACTATGGCTACAAGGCTCATTGCTGTTACTTTTTCAATATGTCTTTTTCAAACCGGAAGAAACCGCAGGTCTCGCAGGCGCTGGAGTATTCCCCCGAACATCCGGTGTTCTTCTTCAGGGCGGGGTTCTTCCTTCCTATCACATCCTCGTCGTCCTTCATGCAGCGTATGCCCCTCTTGCGCATCTCCTCGTTGGAACCCACGTCGGTCTGGGGGAACTTGCCGTCCTTCCGGAACAGGATGCCCACGCACATCAGGGCGACGCAGAGGGCGACCAGGAGTATGGCGGCGAGGAAGGTCTTCACGGGAAAAGGATCAATAGATGAATTCCGAACTGATGGGTTCGAAGGAATAAACTTTCTTAATTATCCTCGCGAACAGTTCAGACATGCTCACGACGCGTATCTTGCTCTTGTCCACCGAAGGATCGTCGGTGAGGGGGATGGTGTCGGTGACGTAAACTGCGGTGAGGGGGGAGGCGTTGATGTTGTCATAGGCCTTTCCGGACAGGACGGCGTGGGTGGCGCAGGCCCGCACGCTCAGGGCGCCCCTTTCCATAAGCAGGGTGGCGGCCTTGCAGAGGGTTCCGGCGGTGTCGATCATATCGTCCACGATGACGACGTTCTTGCCCTCGACGTCGCCTATCGCCGTCATCGAGGCTATCATATTGGCTCTTTCACGGGATTTGTGGCAGATTATGACGGGGCGGGCTAGGGCCTTTGCATAGGTGTTGGCCCTCTTGGCTCCTCCCATGTCGGGAGCGGCTATGGCGAGGTTGGGTATCTTGAGGTCGCGCAGGAACGGAATGAAGACCTTGCTGGCATAGACGTGGTCGACCGGAATGTCGAAGAATCCCTGGATCTGGTCGGCGTGGAGATCGCTGGTCATCACCCTGTCCACTCCGGCGGCCTGCAGCAGGTTGGCCACCAGCTTGGCTCCGATGGACACCCTCGGCCTGTCCTTGCGGTCCTGCCTGGCCCATCCGAAATAGGGCATCACGGCGATGACCTGGCCGGCGGAGGCCCTCTTCGCAGCATCTATGGAAAGGAGAAGCTCCATAAGGTTGTCAGCCGTGGGGAAGGTGGACTGGATGATGAACACAGTCGCTCCGCGTACGCTGTCAATGTAGGCGGGCTGGAACTCACCGTCACTGAACATCGTGACGTCCATCTTGCCGAGCTCGATCTCGGGTTCCCCTTCCTGCCTGATTTCCTTCAGGTGGTCGACTACCTTTTCCGCAAAGTACTTCGAGGCCCTGCAGGCGAAGATTTCCATTCTGCTGTTGTCTGATTTCATAGTATTGAATATATAAGCATTAGATTTTCAAGGATTCTATCACTTCTCCGATATATCCGAGTATCTCTTCCCGCCCGAGGCCCGTCTTCGCCGAACTCTTGAACATCGGAGGGAACTCCTCCCACTGCTCGGACAGGATTTCCTTGTCCCTTTCGATCTGGGCCTCCAGGGCCATCGGTCCCAGTTTGTCGGCCTTGGTGAAGATTATGGCGCAGGGGATGCCCTTCTCTCCGAGTCCGGCGAGAAAACCGGTGTCGATCTTCCCGATGTCGTGGCGGGAATCGACAAGCACGAAAAGGAGGACCAGGTCCTCGGAGTTGTCGATGTAGTCGTCGATGATGCGGCCGATCTCGGCCCTGGTCTTGCCGGAGGCCTGGGCGTAGCCGTATCCGGGAAGGTCCACGAGGTACCAACTGTCGTTGATGAGGAAGTGGTTCACGAGGCGGGTTTTCCCGGGTGTGCCGGAGGTCTTGGCAAGGGTGGAATTCCCGCAGAGCATGTTTATGAGGGAGGATTTGCCCACGTTGGAACGTCCGATGAAGGCGAATTCGGGCAGTTTCCTGCCTGTCTTTCCTGTAGTTCTCGTACTGCTGCCTGAGAACCGGGCCTTCTTGATTTTCATATCGTGGACAAATGCATCACAAAGATAATAAAATTCGTTATATTTGTCAAAGAGGATTTTACTCTTATGGCGGATATTTCGGACAACGGTTTTGTGGATCTCCTGACCCTTCAGCTTCAGGTCAGGTCTTCCATCGAGGAGGCCTTTCCCGAAAAGGTTTGGGTAAGGGCGGAGATCGCCTCGCTGAACGTCAATTCCTCGGGGCATTGCTACCTCGAACTCTCTCAGAATGAAGGGGGGCAGGTGGTCGCGAAGGCGAGGGCTGTCGTCTGGAAAGGCCGCTGGCCGATGCTGTCCTCTTTTTTCGAGTCGGTCACCGGTTCGCCCCTTTCGGTGGGTATAGAGGTCCTCGTAAGGGTTGAGGTGTCCTACAGCGAGACCTGGGGATTCACACTGACCATAGATGAGATAAACCCGGAGTTCACCCTCGGGGGGAAGGAGAAGGCCCGGCAGGAGACCATAAGGGCTCTTGAGGAAAAGGGCCTGATGGACATGCAGAAGGAGCTCGCCCTTCCGGACCTGCCTTATTCGCTGGCAATAGTGTCGGCAAAGGGGGCGGCCGGTCTGGGGGATTTCCTCCATCACCTCCACGACAACGAATACGGTTTCAAATACAGGACTGAACTTTTCGAGGCGGTGATGCAGGGCAGGGAAGCCCCGCGGTCGGTCGCCGACGCCCTTGAGGCGGTGGCCGGATGCGGGAAGACGTTCGACGCCGTGCTTATGATGCGCGGCGGCGGCTCCGAACTGGACCTCGCCTGCTTCGACGACTATGTCCTTTGCGAAGCAATAGCGAAATGTCCTTTCCCCGTGTTCACGGCCATAGGCCACGACCGGGACTACCACGTCGCCGACATGGTGGCGAACACCTTCGTCAAAACCCCCACGGCCCTTGCCGACCTGTTCATCGACGCCACGGCAGGGGAGGATGTGAAGATCGTTTCCTTCAGGACCAGGCTTTCCAGGGCGTTCACGGCCCGGATCCATTCGTTGGAATCCTCCCTGGACACTGTGCTGATGAGGACGAAGACGCTAGCCTCGGCCCGTCTCGACGCCGCCGGGGCGGCCCTGCAACTGTTGGAGACAAGGATTTCCGCAACCGATCCCAGGAATGTCCTTAAAAGGGGTTTCTCGCTTGCCGTGGACTCCCGTGGCGTGAGGATGACGTCCGCTTCGGGGACGGTTCCCGGCGACAAGGTGGGCCTCCTTTTCCTCGATGGCCGCATCGACGCAACCGTGGACAACGTGCGCCTCGACGGGGGGACGGAAGATTGAAAAAATGATGATTATGGAAAAATTCGATTACGCCAAGGCGATGGCGGAACTTGAGCAAATCGCGGCCAAGGTGGAAGATCCCAAGACCAGTCTCGACGACATCGGGGCCCTTGTGAAACGTTCGCAGGAGCTTGCGGCCGCCTGCCGGGAATATCTCAGGACCGTTAGGGAAACTATTGAAGAAGAAGAGGAATGAGCAGGAAGATATATGACACCGATCCCTGGCTCGCCCCTTTCAGGGACGCCCTGGAAGCCAGGCACAGGAGAATCCTTGCCGCCAAGGAGAAGATGGCCGTGGACGGGTCCCTTGACAAGGGGATCAACAATCACCTGTATTACGGGCTGCACCGTGAAAAAGACGGCTCGTGGGTTTTCCGCGAATGGGCGCCCAATGCCACGAGGATCCATCTGATAGGGGAGTTCAACAACTGGAAACGGACTCCCGCCTATGAGTTGAAGGCGATAGGCGGAGGAAACTGGGAGATTCGTCTCCCGGACTTCTCCCTATCCCACGGGGAACTCTATAAACTCTTCATCGAATGGCCAGGAGGGGCGGGGGAAAGGCTTCCCGCCTATGTCAGACGCGCCGTACAGGACCCCGACACGAAGATTTTCTCGGCCCAGGTATGGGAGCCGGAACAGCCATATAAGTGGAAATATCCCCGTGCCGGACGGCGCCCCAATCCCCTCATCTACGAGTGCCACATCGGAATGAGTTCCGAAGAGGAGAAGGTATCCACTTTCGACGAATTCCGCCTAGATGTCCTTCCCAGGATAGCCCGCCTGGGATATGACGTGATACAGATAATGGCCCTCCAGGAACATCCCTACTACGGTTCCTTCGGCTACCAGGTGTCCAATTTCTTCGCCCTGAGTTCCCGCTTCGGTACCCCTGAGGAGTTCAAGGCCCTGGTGGACGAAGCGCACAGGCTTCACATTGCTGTGGTCATGGACATAGTTCATTCCCACGCGGTGGACAACGAGGCCGAGGGGCTCAGCCTCTTCGACGGCCGCGAGGACCTGTATTTCCATAAGGGCGACGCTGGCAGGCACCCTGCCTGGGGTTCCCGCTGCTTCGACTACGGCAAGGACGAGACGAGGTATTTCCTCCTGTCCAACTGCAAGTTCTGGATGGAAGAATACAACCTTGACGGCTTCCGTTTCGACGGGGTGACCAGCATGCTCTACTGGGACCACGGCCTAGGAAAGGATTTCGTCGGATATGAGAACTATTTCAACTCCGGGGTGGACGAAGAGGCCGTGACCTACCTCGCCCTCGCAAACATGCTGATAAGGGAAATCCATCCGGGAGCCATAACGATAGCCGAAGACGTGAGCGGCATGCCCGGCCTGGCAGCCCCGTTCTCCGCCCGTGGGATCGGTTTCGGCTTCAGGATGGCGATGGGAATCGCCGACCACTGGATAAAATGGATAAAGGAAAAAAGCGACGAGCAGTGGAGCGTGGGGGAGATATGGTATGAGCTGACCAACAAGAGGGCTGACGAAAAGACCGTCAGTTACGCGGAATGCCACGATCAAGCCCTGGTGGGTGATAAGACGCTGATATTCAGATTGATGGATAAGGAGATGTATTTCTCGATGAACACGGAGTCTTCCAATCCCATAGTTGACAGGGGAATAGCCCTCCACAAGATGATCCGCCTGGTCACCCTGGCCACCAGCGGTGGGGGCTACCTCAATTTCATGGGCAACGAGTTCGGCCATCCGGAATGGATCGATTTCCCCAGGGAAGGAAACGGCTGGTCCTTCGCCCACGCCAGGAGGCAGTGGTCCCTCTCTGAGCCGGATTATCTCAGATACAGCTATCTGAGGAACTTCGACGAGGCCATGGTGCATTTGGCGAAGGAGAGGAAGATACTCCAGTCTCCTCCCGTCCTCCTGACGGCGGACGAGGAGAAGCAGATCCTCGTTTTCCTGAGGGGAGATACGCTTTTCGCGTTCAACTTCAATCCTTCCTCGTCATTCTCCGACTACGGTTTTTCCGCTCCCCGCGGCGATTATTCCGTCATTCTCGACTCCGACGAAAAGGAATTCAACGGTTTTTCCAGGATAAGGAAGAGGGAAACCCACGTGGCCGTGGATGGAAAGTGCCCCAACGGCAACCAGGCGTTCGGCCACACCCTGTATCTATACCTTCCCGCCCGTTGCGCCATCGTCCTTTCCCGTAAAGGATGATATGTTGACGGACTTTGTCCGTCTCGTTATTATTTTCTATCTTTGCAGTTGAATCTTAATGTTATAAATTTAACACCCAACAATGGCTTTCCTGAAATTCAACAAGCCTCAGCTCGTGAACCTCTCCTACTCGCTGAAGAGGGAAATCATCTGCGCCAACAAGACGGGGGCGTACTGCAACACGTCCATCGTCACTTGTAACACCAGGCGCTACCACGGGCTTCTGGCCGTTCCGGTCGACAGGTTCGGCGGAGAGAAGCACCTTCTCCTCTCCTCCCTTGACGAGAGCCTCATAATGAACGGCCATCAGTTCAACCTCGGCATCCACTGCTACGGGGATATCTATGAGCCCAGGGGACACAAGTACATAGTGGATTTCGACGCGGACCCCATCCCCGGCATCACTTACAAGGTCGGCGAGATAGTTTTCCGCAAATCGATTCTTCTCGTTCCCGACAATGACCAGGTGATGATAAAGTTTGAACTTCTCGAGGCTCCCGCTCCGGTAACCCTCCAGTTCAAGCCCTTCCTGGCATTCAGGAACATCCACGCCCTAACGGAGCAGAACCCCCTGGCGAAAACGGCGGGCAGACCCGTGAAGGGAGGAATGTCCTGGAACCTTTATGACGGCTTCCCCGACCTGAACCTCCAGTTCGGCTCGAAGGACGTCGCCTTCCATCCCTCAGGATACTGGTACAACGGCATCACATATTCCGATGAGTACCGCCGCGGTTTCGACTGCAGGGAAGACCTCTACATGCCAGGCATTTTCGAGACCGGGATGAAGGCCGGCGACACCCTCGTGTTCTCGGCTTCCGTCAACGAGGTGGATCCGGACTCCCTGGGCAAGAAATTCGACGGATACGTCAAGGCCATGGGCCCGATCACCAGCGGCCACGACCAGCTGGTGCGCTGGGCCGACCTTTTCAAGCAGAACAGGAACGGCAGGAAGCGGATCACGGCAGGTTTCTCCTGGCTCCTCACGGGCCTTCTCCGCGAGACGCTCTATTGCCTTCCTGCCATAACCCTCCTTACCGACGGTTCTACCGAGGATTTCGAGGAGATTCTCGACAACCTCATCTCCGACGAGCAGGAAAGGCTGTTCCACAGGACTACCCAGGTGGAAGCCCCGCTCCGTCTTGCCGGCGTCCTCCAGCAGTACATCGAGTTCGGGGCCGATCCCGCCTATGTCTGGAAGAAATACGGGGACGTCGTGAAAAAGGTCATAGAGAGTTATGCCCCCGGCAGGAGGAAGGAGGTCGCGATGCAGCCGAACGGACTGCTGTGGGCCCAGATGGAAGGGGTGGCTTTGTCCTGGATGAACGCCTACGTGGACGGCAGGCCCGTCACGGAGAGGGCAGGATATCAGGTGGAGACGAACGCCTTCTGGTACAACTCCATCTGCTTCGCCTTGGATATGGAAGGCAAGTATGGGAAGCCCGACGCGGATTTCCTGAAGAAGTGGACCGAGGTCCGCGATCTCGTCAAGAAAAACTTCATGCCGGTGTTCTGGATTCCCGAAAGAAGGTATCTCGCCGACTATGTCGACGGGAACGGGCAGAACAGGCAGGTCAGGCCGAACATGCTCTATGCGATCTGGGTGGAGAATTCCCCGGTCGACGTCGAGGCCGTCCAGGATATCCTGAAGGTGATTGACAACGAACTGGTCACGGCCAGGGGCATAAGGACCCTTTCGCCCAGGGACGTTAACTATAAGGGTGTCTATGAGGGCACCCAGACCGAGAGGGACCTCGCCTATCACCAGGGCAGCACCCGTCCTTCGCTTCTCGGTCCCTATGTGGGTCTTGGCTTCCGTGTGCGAGGCGCTTCCTTCTGGAAGAAGGCCGAGTGGCTCAGGGAAGGTTTCGAGGAGGACCTCAGCAAGCACGGTGTGGGCGCCTTCTCGGAACTTTATGACGGGGATCCTCCCCACGAAGCCCACGGGGCCATCGCTTCGGCCCTCAGCACGGCTTCGCTTCTCAAGGTCGATTATCTGTTGAACATGTATAAGGAGGAGGCGAAATGAGAGTGTTGATGTTTGGATGGGAGTTTCCTCCCCACATAGCGGGTGGCCTGGGTACCGCCTGCCACGGAATAGTCAAGGGACTGGCATACAACGGGGTGGACACACTTTTCGTGATGCCTTCCGCATCGGGTGACGAGGATAAGAGCGTGGATATCATCAACGCCAGCGACGTGGCCGTTGACACCGTGAGTTCCACGGTCGACGAGTTCCTCGACAGGGTGAAGTTCGTACATATCGGTACCAACATGATCCCCTATGTCAATCCGGAAGAGTTCAGTTCCCTGGTTGAATCCGAGAGGAAGAGGGAAGTGAAGGACTTCCGGATCCAGTATGGTCAGAAATACAAGTTTTCCGGAAAATACGGGGCCAGCCTGATGGAAGAGGTGGCCCGTTACGCGATGGTTGGCGGAACGATAGCGATGCAGCGCAAGGACGACTTCGACGTCATCCACGCCCACGACTGGCTCACCTACCTGGCCGGAATCGCCGCCAAGGAACTCACCGGAAAGCCCCTGGTCGTCCACGTCCACGCCACCTCCTTCGACAGGGGCAGCGAGGACCAGATCGACACCCGCGTCTTCAGCATAGAGCGCCGCGGAATGCTCGCCGCCGACAGGGTGGTGACCGTGAGCGACCTGACCAGGAACATAGTGATAAACAAATACGGCATAGACCCTTCCAAGGTGGTCACGGTGCACAACGCCGTTGATTTCAGCGGAAGGGAGAACCTCCAGGTCGAGAGGGGAGTGACCGACAAGGTGGTCACCTTCCTCGGCAGGATCACTTTCCAGAAGGGACCGGAATATTTCATCGAGGCCGCGGCCAAGGTCCTCAAGAGGACCGACCACGTCAGGTTCGTGATGGCCGGAAGCGGTGACATGATGAACAGGTGCATCCGCCACGTTGCCCGTCTGGGCATATCCGACCGCTTCCATTTCACCGGTTTCCTCAGGGGGGACGACGTACAGAAGATGTTCGCCCTCTCTGACGTTTACATAATGCCTTCCGTTTCCGAGCCCTTCGGGATTTCCCCTCTCGAGGCGATGAGGACGGGGGTTCCCTCGATCATCTCCAAGCAGTCCGGTGCGGCCGAAGTCCTCAGTTACGCCTTCAAGGTGGATTTCTGGGACGTGGACGCCATCGCGGACAAGATCTACGCCCTGCTGAAGTATCCGGCCCTTTCCGATTTCTCCGCCAGGGTGGGATATGATGAGGTGAACAATCTCAAGTGGAACAACGCCACTGCCAAGTTGAAGAAAGTTTATGAATCGATAGCAAGCAAGTAAAGGTGCCATGAAAAAGTCCATAGTATTCTATTTCCAGGTTCATCAGCCCGCCAGGCTCCGCCTGTACAGGTTTTTCGATATAGGTAAGGATTCCCATTACTATGACGATTTCGCCGACAGAACCATCCTCAGGCGTGTCGTCCAGAAATGCTACCTGCCGATGAACGCACTCCTTCTGGACGTCATCAAGTCCACCAAGGGAGCGTTCAAATGCGCCTTCTCCCTGTCGGGATCGGTGCTGGAGCAGTTCGAGAGGTACACTCCCGAAGTCATCGACAGCTTCAGGGCCCTTGCCGACACGGGTTGCGTGGAATTCCTCGGCGAGACTTATTACCATTCCCTGGCATCCCTGGCCAACCCTTCGGAGTTCGCCCACCAGGTGAACAAGCACAGCGAGATCATCACCAGGCTTTTCGGCACCAAGACCACGACTTTCCGGAACACCGAGCTCATCTACAACAACGGCATCGGCGCCCAGGTCCATGACCTCGGCTTCAAGACGATGCTCACCGAAGGCGCTCGCCACGTGATGGGCTGGAAGAGTCCCGATTTCGTCTATACGGACGCGGACTGCCCCGACCTCAAACTCCTTCTCAGGAACTATGTTCTGAGCGACGACATCGCCTTCCGTTTCTCCGACAGGGGATGGAAGGACTGGCCCCTCACCGCTGATAAATACCTCGGCTGGCTGAAGGCTTCGATGGGAGAGGGTAACGTCGTGAACCTATTTATGGATTACGAGACCTTCGGGGAGCACCAGAGCGCTTCCAGCGGCATATTCGACTTCATGCGCGCCCTTCCGGACGCAGTCCTTGCCGACGGCTCCTTCGATTTCCTCACCCCCGCAGAGGCGGCCGCCAAGTATGACGCCGTCTCCGCCCTCGACATCCCCGAGACCATCTCGTGGGCTGACGAGGAAAGGGACGTGACAGCCTGGCTCGGAAACGAACTCCAGCAGGACGCCTTCACGAAACTCTACGGCCTCACGGAGAAGCTCAGCATCCTTGACGACCCCATTCTCTGGTCGGATTTCGGCCACCTCCAGGAGAGCGACCATTTCTACTATATGTGCACGAAATTCTTCTCCGACGGGGAGGTCCACAAATATTTCAACCCTTACGACACACCCTACGAGGCGTTCATCAACTACATGAACGTTTTAAGCGATTTCATCATCCGTGTCGATGATGCATATTCGGTTTCAAATGCTAAATTTGCATCCTCGAAAAACGAATAGAAACGTTAGCGGAAGATAGTACTACAGATGGCAAACGAACTTAATCTGCCCGGCTACCTCTTCGAAGTCAGCTGGGAAGTGTGCAACAAGGTTGGTGGGATATATACTGTTATAGCGACCAAGTCGCTGTATCTCAAGGAAAAACTTCAAAGGCACCATATCCTGGTAGGGCCCGATGTCTGGATGGACACCGACGCCAACCCCGATTTCATAGAGGATCCCGTGCTTTTCAGGCCCTGGAAGGCCGCTGCCGCGGCGGAAGGGATAAGGGTCAGGATAGGGCGCTGGAACGTCCCCGGCAAGCCCGTGGCCATCCTGGTGGATTTCAGGCAGTACCTCACCAAGCAGGATGCGATCCTCGCGGAATACTGGAAAAGGTTCGGGGTGGATTCCCTGACCGGCAACTGGGATTACAAGGAGAACGCCCTGTTCGGCTATGCGGCAGGCAAGGTCATTGAGAGTTTCTACAAGTTCAACCTCTCCTCTTCCGACCGCGTGGCCGCCCAGTTCCACGAATGGCAGACCGGAGCCGGCCTCCTCTACCTGAAGGCCTCCAAACTCCCCATAGCCACCGTGTTCACCACCCACGCCACCGTGGTGGGCCGCTGCCTGGCCGGGAACAACCTTCCCCTCTACGACAGGCTCGATAGTTTCGACGCCGATGTGATGGCCAGGGAGTTCAACGTCACCGCCCGGCATTCCCTCGAGAAGATGTCAGCTCTCAACGCCGACATTTTCACGACGGTCAGCGACATCACCGCCCGAGAGTGCAGGCGTTTCCTCGGCCGTCCCGTGGACATCGTCACTCCAAACGGCTTCGAGAACAGTTTCACCCCTTCCACAGTCGAGGAGTTCAACACCCTCCGCAAACTTGCCAGGAAGAGGCTTTCGGAAGTGGCCGCCGCGATGTCGGGAGCGCCCGTACCGGAGAATTCGATAATCCTCGGCATAGGCGGAAGGTATGAATACAGGAACAAGGGACTCGACGTCTTCCTCGACGCCCTGGACAAGGTGAACCGTTCGGAATACTCCGGCCCTCCCGTCCACGCCTTCATAATGATTCCCTCCGGGCACAACGGTCCCGACAAGAGGCTGCTGGCCAAGATGGAAGGGAACGGAGAGGAAGACTACGTCACCCGCGTTTCCCACGTCCTGATGGACCAGGAAGGTGACATTCTCACCCGCAGGATGTCGGAACTCGGGCTGGTGAACGGCCCTTCCGACAAGGTGAAGGTCTATTTCATCCCTTCCTACCTCAACGGTTCCGACGGGATATTCAACATGAAGTATTACGACCTCCTCGTTGGTCTCGACCTCGGGGTGTTCCCGTCCTATTACGAACCCTGGGGATATACCCCTCTGGAGAGCCTCGCTTTCAGCCTTCCCACCCTCACCACCACCCTTGCAGGATTCGGGACCTGGGTGGAGGACCATTATGAAGGGGAGCATCCGGGAATAGCCGTCCTTCCGAGGAACGACTCGAACTATTTCGAAGTCGTCGCCGGGGTGGTGGCCAGGATACTCGAGATAGCCTCGCTGGACTCCGCGAAGAGGGAGGAATACAGGAACAACGCCCGTGACGTCGCCAGCATCGCCCTTTGGGACAAACAGATCCGTTATTACGCGAAGGCATACGCCATGGCCCTCGAGAAGGTTTCCGCCAACGCTGAGGCATACACCAAGTCAGCAGAATCAAAGCAGATGAAATACGAACAGATAGAGATAAACACCCCCTCGTGGAAAAGCGTGATGGTTACGCGCCACCTTCCTTCCAGACTTTCCGGCCTGGAGGAGATGTCCAAGAACCTGTGGTGGTGCTGGAATGAAAGCGCAAAGGCCCTGTTCAGGTCGGTGGATCCCGAAGCCTGGCATACCTGCGGCCACAATCCTATGGCCGTCCTCGACACGGTGAGCATCAAGCGTTTCAAGGAACTCGCCAAGGACGAGGCGTTCATGGCGGGGTATGACTCCGTGATGAAGGAATTCCACTCCTATATGGCCCTCAAGTCAGAAAGGACTGAGCCGTCCATCGGATATTTCTGTATGGAATATGGACTGGATTCATCCCTGAAGATTTATTCGGGAGGCCTCGGCATACTTGCCGGAGACTACCTCAAGGAGACTTCTGACATGAATGTCAACCTCACGGCGGTAGGTCTCCTGTACAGGTACGGGTATTTCACCCAGGCGATGTCGGCCCAGGGAGACCAGGTGGCCCGCTACGACGCCCAGGACTTCCTGAAGATTCCCGCCGAGCCCGTGCTGGACGCCAACGGGGAATGGATGACCACGAGCGTGGCCTTCCCGGGCAGGAACCTTACCGCCAGGATATGGAAGGTGGCCGTCGGAAGGACCGACCTCTACCTCCTCGACACCGACTATGAGGCCAACACCGAGGAAGACCGCAAGGTCACCTATCACCTTTACGGAGGAGACTGGGAGACCCGCCTGAAGCAGGAGATCCTCCTCGGGGTGGGAGGCCTCAGGGCCCTGAGGAAACTCGGAATCAACCCTACGGTGTATCATTACAACGAAGGTCACGCCGCCTTCACGGGCCTGGAGAGGCTCCGCGAATACATAGAGAACGACAACCTCGACTTCGACGAGGCTATGGAAGTGGTCAGGGCCACGTCCCTCTTCACCACCCATACCCCCGTGCCCGCCGGACACGACGCCTTCGACGAGGGTATGCTAAGGAAGTATTTCGGTTTCCTCCCGTCCCGCCTCAAGATCGACTGGGACACCCTGATGGCCCTCGGAAGGGCCAATCCTTCGAACAGGGACGAAAGGTTCTCGATGAGTTTCCTCGCCGCCAACCTTTCGAGGAACGTCAACGGCGTGTCGATGCTCCACGGAAAGGTGAGCCGCGACATCTTCGCTTCGATGTATCCCGGTTACCTACCCGAAGAGCTGTTCATCAGCTATGTGACCAACGGCGTCCACTATCCCACCTGGGCGGCCAGGGAATGGAAGTCCGTCCACGCCAGGGTCTTCGGCCCCGAGTTCAAGACCTACCACTACGACAAGAGGTGCTTTGAAGGCATCTTCGACGTGTCCGACGAGGAGATATGGGAGGTCCGCAAGGCTCTCAAGAAAACCCTTGTCAGGGAGGTCAAGACCCGCATCGCCGACTCCACCCTCGCAGGCCACTATTCCCCCAGGGAGATCGTCACCATCAAGGAAACCCTCCGCGACGACGTCCTCACCATAGGTTTCGCCCGCCGCTTCGCCACCTATAAGCGCGCCACCCTCCTCTTCGAGGACCTGGACCGCCTGGATTCCATCGTCAACGATCCCGATATGCCGGTGCAGTTCATTTTCGCCGGCAAGGCGCACCCAGCCGACAAGGCCGGTGCCGACCTCATAAAGAGGATCATAGAGATATCCAAGGATGAGAGGTTCATCGGAAAGATAGTCTTCATCCCCGGATATGACATGACTCTGGCGAAGAGGCTCGTGCAGGGCGTGGACGTGTGGATGAACAACCCCACGAGGCCGCTGGAGGCTTCCGGAACGTCGGGAGAGAAGGCTTCGATGAACGGAGTGATGCATTTCTCCGTCCTCGACGGCTGGTGGGTCGAGGGATACAGGGAAGGCGCCGGCTGGGCCCTGCCGCAGAAGCGCAGCTACGACGACCAGCGCTACCAGAACGAGCTCGACGCTGCAACCATCTACACTACCATCGAGAACGAGATAGCCCCTCTCTATTATGACATCGATCCCTCCACGGGACGTTCGCAGGGTTGGATAGGATACATTAAGAACACCATAGCCCACGTCGCCTCCAACTTCACCACCAACAGGATGCTCACGGACTACTGCACCCAGTTCTATGAGCCCCAGGCTGAAAGCGGCAGGCAGGTTACCGAGGACGATTTCGCCCTGGCCCGTAGCCTTGCCAGATGGAAGAAGAAGGTCCGCAGGGCGTGGAAGCACATCGACGTGATATCCTACAGCCGTCCGGAATCTTCCCTGAACCTCTCCGACAACAACGACCTCCAGTGCGAGGTGGTCCTCAGTATGGGAGACCTCTCTCCCGAGGACATCGGAGTGGAGATGCTCTTCGCCGAGACCGACCGCAAGGGCCGGCTTCACATCTGCGACAGGGCCGAACTCCAGGCAGTCGAGTTCAACGAGGGAGTGGCCCGTTACACGGCTTCCATTATGCCCGAGCGCACCGGTATGTACCAGGTCGCGGCCCGGCTCTATCCCAAGAACCCGCTTCTGCCTCACAGGCAGGATTTCCCTCTCGTTAAATGGTTGTAGCCACCGGTTTCTTTGACGGAGTCCACCTGGGGCACCGCCGCGTGATTTCCGCCCTCGTCGAAGCTGCTCGCTCGAGGGGGGAGGAAAGTCTGGTGGTGACCTTCTGGCCCCATCCCAGGAACGTCCTGCAGAAGGATGCCCGCGACCTGAGGCTCCTCTCCTCTTCCTCCGAAAAGCGGAAGATGCTGGAGGGTCTCGGGGTGGACCGCGTCGAGGTGGTGGAGTTCACGAAAGAGTTCAGCGCCCTCACGGCCGAGGAATATCTCAGGGAATATGTCAAGGGCAGGTTCGGAGGTACGGCCATACTCCTGGGATATGACAACAGGATAGGAGGGGACGGCCGCAGCCCTGAGGAAATCGGGACCATAGCCGAAGGCCTCGGCCTCGAGGTCATCAGGACCGGAGTGGTTTCCGGGGAGTCCGGGACCGCCGTGAGTTCCTCCAAGATACGTTCGGCCCTCGAGAGGGGAGACGTGGAAGCCGCTTCGGCGATGCTGGGGTATGACTATCCGCTGCTGGGAGTGGTGGTGGCCGGGAAGAGGCTGGGAAGGGCCATAGGCTTTCCAACGGCCAACATGGAACTCTACGAGCCCTTGAAACTCGTGCCCGGGAACGGGGCCTACCTCGTGAGGGTGCACACTCTCGGGCAGACCTTCCACGGGATGTGCAACATCGGGGTGCGTCCCACCGTAGGGGATGGCAACGCCAGGACTGTCGAGACCCATATATTCTCCTTTGACGAAGACATTTACGGTCTGGACATCGGGATAGAATTCCTGTCCAAGATCCGCGACGAGATCCGCTTTCCCGACCTTGAATCCCTCAAGGCCCGCCTGGTTCTCGACAGGGAGGAATGCCTGTCCAGGCTGGGCTGAATTTTTATTTAATCGGTTTTTTTTATTACCTTTGTGCCGGGATGAGTTCTGCCTATGTTTGGCGGGACTCGTCCGGTTTATTCGTTTTATAGTTAAAGATATTGATTTAGAATAGGTTATATTATGGCAGAAGTCCACTATATGACACAGGAAGGGCTGGACAAGCTCAAGAAGGACCTGGCCGACGCCCTGGCGCAGAGGCCCGTGATCGCCGCCGCCATAGGCGAGGCCCGCGAAAAGGGAGACCTTTCCGAGAACGCCGAGTACGATGCGGCGAGGGAGGCACAGGGTCTTCTCGAGGTCAAGATAGCCAACCTGAAGAACCTCGTTGCCAACGCCAAGGTCATCGACGAGTCCCAGATCGACACCGAGAGCGTCACCCTGATGAACAAGGTGAAGATCCAGAACGTCGCTACCAAGCAGATAATGGAGTTCACCATCGTCGGGGAGACCGAGGCCGATTTCTCGCACGGGAAACTCGCCGCTACCACCCCCATCGGCAGGGCTCTCATAGGCCATTGCAAAGGAGACGTTGTCGAGGCGAAAGTGCCCTCCGGAGTGCTCAAGTTCAAGATTCTGGACATTTCCCTGTAACTATGGCAACGATTTTCACCAGGATAGCGAAAGGGGAGATTCCTTCGTACAAATGTGCGGAGAACGACGAGTTCTACGCCTTCCTCGACATCAACCCCCTCGTCAGGGGCCACGTGCTGGTAATTCCCCGCAACGTCGAGGACGACTACATCTTCAATCTCGACGAGGACACCTATTCCCGCCTCTGGGCCTTCGCCCGCAAGGTGGCGCTGGCCGTCAAGGCCGCCGTCCCCTGCAAGAGGGTTGGTGTCTGCGTCCTCGGAATGGAAGTTCCCCATACCCATATCCACCTTGTCCCCCTCCAGAAAGAGGGAGACCTCAATTTCAGGAATCCCAGGGTGGAACTCACCCCGGAGGAATTCAGGGACATCGCGGATTCAATACTGAAGGAGTATGAAAAACTTTAGGACAGTCATTCTCATCGCGGCCCTCACGGCCGCGCTTTCTTCCTGCGGACACAAGAGCGTCATCACCGGACACATCAAGGACTGCGGCGACGCTCCCGTCATAGTCAAGCTCCTGGATGTCAACAGGTACAAGACTCTCGACACGCTGAAGGCCAGGGGCGGCAATTTCCGCTACAAGATGGACGTGGCCGCGGGACAGCCGGAGTTCGTGTACATTTTCAGGGGCGACCGGAACATCGCCGGCGTCATCCTGAACAGGGGCGACAGGGTGAAGGTAGTGGCTGACACCCTCGGCAACTACAGTGTCGAAGGATCCGAAGAGAGCGCCAGGCTTCTCCAGGCCAACAAGGATTTCCAGGACTTCATGTCCAGGTTTTCCGCAACGGCGGCCTCGCTGACGGTCGACAATGCCAGGGAAGTCCGCGCGGACCTTTCCCGCCAGTATGTAGGCTATTACCGTCAGGCGGTCAAGTACGTGCTTTCCAACAGCAAGTCCCTTTCGGTCATTCCCGTTTTCTACCAGAAGATCAACGACGATTTCCCCGTGTTCGGCCAGGACACCGACGCGATGCTGTTCAACGCCGTGGCCGACTCCCTCGCCACCGTCTATCCTGAATCCCGTTATGTGGCCGCCCTCAGGAAGGAGGCGGGCAACAGGAAGAGCAATATGGAAATGAACGAGAGGATCCGCCTGGCCGGTAACCTCTCCTATCCCGACCTGAATCTTCCCGGTCTGGACGGAAAGAGATTGAAACTGAGCGAAATGACAGGAAAGGTCATACTCGTGAATTTCTGGACGGCTCCCGCCGACGGTTCGAAGATCTATAATATGGACGTCCTGAAGCCCTTGTATGCAAAGTATAAGGACAAGGGACTGGACATCTATTCAGTGAACATCGACACCGACAAGGCCCTCTGGGCCTCCGTTGTCAGGAACCAGGGACTGGAATGGACCAGCGTCTGCGACGGTCTCGGCACCGCCAGCCCGGCCATCTCGTTGTACAACGTTCAGGACCTTCCCTACAACTGTTTCATAGTGAACGGGGAACTCAGCGACAGCCACGCCCTGACGCTCAAGGACGTCACAGCATATCTCAACAAGGTTTTAAAGTAGAGTCCGGCTAGAAAAGTTTCTTTTTCGGAACCGTTGCGATGAAGTCCTTCAGGTAGAAGGGCTCGAAATAGGCCGTGTCTTCGAAGCGGCCGTCCTTGAAGGCCGCCGTGGCAGGTTCGGCCATTGAGGAGGCCTTGGGGCAGCACTGGACGAAGGTGGCGTTCGGGCTGTCGATCACCTTGTCGCATTTTTCCGCAGCGTCCCCTATGAAGAGGACCGGACCTTCCGAAAGGTGGTCGGCGAAACTCTCCGCATCTACTATCACGGGCCTGGTTTCAGTCTTTTGTGTTCCGTCAGGGAGGAATACTGCGGTGAAAACCTCCATCCTGCGGGCGTCTATCAGAGGCACCACGTAGCGGCATCCTTCCGGAATCAGGTTCTCCGCGCGGGCCTGCCACACGAGGGCATCCAACGTGCCGACCGACAGGAGGGGGATTCCCGCTCCGAAGCAGAGTCCCTTCGCTGTGGATGTCCCAACCCTAAGCCCGGTGTAGGAACCGGGTCCCTTGCTCACGCACACGGCCTGGCAGTCGCCGACCTTGAGCCCTTTGGCATCAAGCATTTCCTTGATGAGGGGAGCGGTGAGGGAGGCGTGGGAATGGGGGATCGAACTTTCCCTGTATGAAATGACCTTCCCGTCCCGGACGAGGGCGGTTGAGCAGAGGGCCGTGGAGGTTTCTATGAGGATGATGTGCGTCACGATTTCATGAACAGTTGTTTCAGGAAGGGGAAGACCGTAAGTCCGAAGGTCTTCAGGGGGTTGTAGAAGAGGGAGGAGTCGAGCAGTTCCTGGCTCACCAGGTGGAACTTCACGTTCAGGGAGTTGAACAGGGTTATGAGTATCCCGGTTATCAGGGCCATGGTCAGGATGGCGAACACGAAGCCCAGGATCTTGTCGAGCCAGCCGAGCATCACGAATTTCACCAGTTTTTCGACGAGGGACCCGAGCAGCCGGAGCCCGACCACCACCACGATCATTATCACGAGGAAGGAAATCACGTTCAGGACCGTCTGGGACACTTCCAGGTACGGGTCGAGCAGGACGCTGACCTTCGACGAGAAATGCCAGGAGAGCCAGACTCCCAGGATCAGGGATATGATGGACACCACCTGGTCTATGAACCCCCTGGAAATGCCCCTTATGAAGGCGGGGACGAAGAGAATCAGTATGATGATGTCTACTGTATTCATATTTGAAAAAAACCGTGAATTGAGTATCTTTGCAAAATTATAGAGAAAAAGATGAAATTCAAAGAATACAAAGGTCTGGATCTGGTTGCCGCCGGGGATGAAATCCTCCGCCGGTGGAAAGAGAACGATGCTTTCGGGAAGTCCCTTTCCATCAGGGAAGGCGCCCCTGAATTCATATTTTTCGAAGGACCTCCCTCGGCTAATGGCAAACCCGGCATCCACCACGTGATGGC
This sequence comes from Bacteroidales bacterium, assembly GCA_017427885.1. Taxonomy (GTDB): domain Bacteria; phylum Bacteroidota; class Bacteroidia; order Bacteroidales; family UBA932; genus Cryptobacteroides. The sequence goes on along the minus strand of JAFRRW010000011.1, from coordinate 83,358 downwards.
CCGTTCCATCAAGGACGCCATCTGCCGCTACAAGACCCAGAGCGGGTTCAAGGTGATGCGCCGCGCCGGCTGGGACACCCACGGCCTCCCCGTGGAGATAGGAGTGGAGAAAAAGCTCGGCATCCACAAGGAAGACATCGGCACGAAGATTTCCGTCGAGGAATACAACCGCATCTGCCGTTCCGAGGTGATGAAATACACCAAGGAGTGGGAGGAGATGACTGAAAGGGTAGGTTATTGGGTGGATATGCTGGACCCCTATATCACCTATGACAACAGGTATATAGAGACTCTGTGGTACCTTCTCAGGAAGATTTACGACAGGGGACTGCTATACAAGAGTTTCTCCATCCAACCCTATTCCCCTTCGGACGGTACCGGCCTCAGTTCCCACGAACTCAACCAGCCCGGCTGCTACAAGGATGTCACCGACACCACAGCCACAGTCCAGTTCGAGATTATCAAGGACGGGAAGTCCCAGCCCCTTTTCGGGGTTGAGTCCTTCCCCGTTTTCTTCCTCGCCTGGACCACCACTCCCTGGACCCTCCCTTCCAACACGGCCCTCTGCGTCGGTCCCGATATCAAATATGTCAGGGTCCTTTCCTTCAACCCCTACAGCGGTGAGGAGGCCATCTTCGTGGTCGCCCGCGAGCTTGTGGACGCCTGGTTCAATCCCAAGGCCGCCGATGCGAGTTTCGCCGACTATAAGAAGGGAGACAAGCTGGTTCCCTACAGGGTCCTGGACGGGGAATTCTCCGGCTCCGACCTTGTGGGAATCTCCTACCATCCCCTCATCTCCTGGTTCAAACCTTTGGAAGAAGGCGCTTTCCGCGTGATTTCCGGAGATTATGTCACCACCGCCGACGGTACAGGCATTGTCCATATCGCCCCTACCTTCGGAGCCGACGACAAGAGGGTGGCCGCCAATTTCGGAGTCCCTCCGATGATGGTCGTGGACAGGCTCGGACGCAGGCAGGCGCAGGTGGACAGGGAGGGAAGGTTCTATCCCGTCGAGGACCTGGATCCCGTCTATGTGAAGAATAATGTCGATCCTTCCTACCGGGAGTTCTCCGGCAGGTATGTCAAGAACGCCTTCGACGATTCCCTTCCCGCCGACGCCCCCACCCTTGACATCGACCTCAGCCTTATGCTCAAGGCCGAGGGAAAGGCCTTCAAGATCCAGAAACACGTCCACAGTTATCCCCACAGCTGGAGGACAGACAAGCCCGTGCTCTACTACCCTCTCGACGCCTGGTTCATCAAGACCACGGCAGTGAGGGACGAGATGGTCGAACTGAACAAGCAGATCTCCTGGAAACCCGAATCCACCGGTACGGGAAGGTTCGGCCAGTGGCTGGAGAACATCCAGGACTGGAACCTCTCCCGCAGCCGCTTCTGGGGAACCCCGCTTCCCATCTGGCGCACCGAAGACGGGACCGAGGAGATATGCATCGGCAGCGTCAGGGAACTCTTCGAGGAGTGCGACAAGGCCGTCGCCGCCGGGGTGATGGAGTCCAATCCGTTGAAGGACAAAGGCTTCAATCCTGACGATATGAGCCTCGATAACTATGACCGCATAGACCTCCACAGGCCGTATGTGGACAACATATTCTTGGTTTCACCTTCCGGAAAGAAGATGACCAGGGAGACCGACCTCATCGATGTCTGGTTCGACTCCGGTTCGATGCCGTATGCCCAGGAAGGACTCAGGAACCTTTCCTCTCCCAAATTCGGCTGCACGGCCGACTTTATCGCCGACGGCGTCGACCAGACCCGCGGCTGGTTCTACACCCTCCACGCCATCCATACGATGGTGAGCGGCACTCCCGCCTTCAAGAGGGTGATTTCCAACGGTCTGGTCCTCGACAAGGATGGCAACAAGATGAGCAAGAGGCTGGGCAACGCCGTGGATCCTTTCTCTGAACTGGACAAGTTCGGCCCCGACGCCCTCCGCTGGTATATGCTCACGAACGCCCAGCCCTGGGACAACCTCCGCTTCGACGAGGCCGGTGTGGACGAGGTGAGGAGGAAGTTCTTCGGAACCCTTTACAATACATATTCCTTCTTCGCCCTCTATGCCAACGTGGACGGTTTCGACCCCACGGCGGCGAAGGTGCCCTACGGCGAGCGTCCGGAGATCGACAGGTGGCTCATTTCCCTTACCAACACCCTGGTTTCCAAGGTGACGGCGGCCTATGAGGACTACGACATCACCCTGGCGGGAAGGCTCATGCAGGACTTCGTCTGCGACCATCTCAGCAACTGGTACGTCCGCCTGAACCGCAAGAGGTTCTGGGGCGGAAGCCTCGACCAGGACAAGCTGGCGGCCTACCAGACCCTTTATGAGGCCCTCGTGGACGTCGCCGTCCTGGCGGCCCCCATCGCCCCCTTCTATATGGACAGGCTCTATCTGGACCTCGTTCCAGGCGGAGAGGAAAGCGTGCATTTCGTCTCGATGCCACAGAGCGAGCAGACCCTCGTGGATCCCGCCCTCGAAGAGAGGATGGCCCTTGCCCAGAAGGCGACTTCTATGGTCCTGGCCCTCCGCAGGAAGGTCGGAATCAAGGTGCGCCAGCCCCTTTCCAAGATACTCATTCCGGTCATTTCCGACTCGGTACGTTCCCAGCTGAGCAGGGTGCGCGACATCATCCTCGGCGAGGTGAACGTGAAGGAGATGGAGTTCATCGCCGACACCACGGGCATCATCACGATGAAGATAAAGCCTAATTTCAAGACCCTCGGAAAGGCCTACGGCTCCCGTATGAAGGAGATCGCCGGGGCCTTCGCGGACCTGTCCCAGGCTGAGATCGCGAGGATACGTTCCTGCGAGACCGAAGGCCAGGCCTTCATCCTTGCACTTCCCGGAGGTGACGTAACCCTCAATCCCGGCGACTATTTCATCTCTTCCGAGGATATGCCCGGGTGGCTCGTGGCTTCGGAGGGTTCCCTTACGATCGCCCTCGACGTGGCCCTGACGGAAGCACTTGTGGCAGAGGGCACTGCGAGGGAACTCATCAACAGGATACAAAATCTTCGCAAGGACAGCGGTTTCGATGTCACAGATAAGATAGATGTTGCTATATTTGCAGACGGAAAAGCCGCGGAGGAGATAAGAAAGTCCCTTGCAGGATTCAAGGAATATATTGCAACCCAGACACTTGCAAGGACGATAGCCCTCGGACCCCTGTCCGCAGCCGGTGATGCGGCCGAGGTGGAATGGGAGGATGCGGTTGTCAAGATAAAGGTAAAAAGACAAAAGCAAGATAATATGGCAGAAGATAAGAACCCTAAAGTTTCCGTCAAGAATCGCTACAGCGACGAGGAGCTTGAGGAATTCAGGGGAATAATCCTGGAAAAGCTCGATGCGGCCAAGAAAGAGTACAACACGCTCCGCAAGGTCGTGATGCACAATGGCAGCAACGACATCGAGGACACAACCCCTTCCTTCAAGACTGTGGAGGATGACGGAGCCTACCAGCTTTCCAAGGAGGAAGCCAGCCAGCTGGCCCAGCGTCAGTACAAGTTCATCCAGAACCTCGAGGCCGCCCTCATCCGTATCGAGAACAAGACCTACGGCATCGACAGGCTGACCGGGGAACTGATTCCCAAGGAGAGGCTCCGCCTCGTTCCCCACGCCACCCTGAGCGTCGCCTCCAAGGACAAACTTGCCAAGGGAAGAGGCTGATAATGAAGATTTCCAAGGGCAAGCGGCTGCTTCTTCTCGGAGTCCTGCTGGTGGTCATCGACCAGGTGATAAAAGTCCTGGTCAAGACCAATATGACCATCGGGCAGCATTTCAGCGTCATTCCCGACTGGTTCCAGATACTGTTCATCGAGAACGAGGGGATGGCCTTCGGGATGGCCTTCGGCGGTGTCGTCGGGAAACTGTTGCTCTCCCTTTTCCGGATCTGCCTTTTCGGGGTGCTCTGCTGGTGGATTACAAAACTGGTCCGGAAGGGGTATGACTCCGATGGAAATAAGATCCTGCGGAAGGACGGCTCCAGGGCAGTTCCCGCCGGGGTTCTCATCGGCCTGACACTCATTACGGCAGGTGCTTTCGGCAACATCGTCGACTCCCTTTTCTACGGGCTCGTGTTCTCCGCCTCCACCCCTTCTGCAGTGGCCTCGTTCGGCGGACATTACGCTCCCTTCCTTTTCGGAAAGGTGGTTGACATGTTCTACTTCCCCCTCTTCACCTGGCCCTCGTGGGTCCCGCTTCTCGGTGGCCACATATTCTTCGAGCCGGTGTTCAACTTCGCAGACAGCTGCGTCACCTGCGGAGCCATCTACCTGATTCTCTTCCAGTGGAAGTTTTTTTCACGAGAATAATTTTTATATCTTTGCAGTCCCGATTGGAGAAGTGCCAGAGTGGTCGATTGGGCCGCACTCGAAATGCGGTGAACGGGTGACTGTTCCTGGGGTTCGAATCCCTACTTCTCCGCAAAAAGGAATCAAAAAAGCGCAACGAGCTTGCTCGATTGCGCTTTTTTGATGACGGTTTGCAAGCCCCGCCGCAGGCGGGTAGGGATAGCGCGACCGTAGGGAGCGGAATCCCGGAGAAGTAGGGATACCCTACCCTCACATTACCCTCTCCCCAAACCCCTCTCCTCGGGAGAGGGGCTTAGTCGCTTCGCTCCGAATCGTTTTGCAGACCCCGCCACGCACTGCTTTCAGACCCCGCCACGAACTTCTTGCAAGCCCGCCACAGACTTCTTGCACGCCCTGCTACGAACTTCTTTCAAGTTCCGTCGGAATCTCTTGAAAGCCACGCCGAAAACTTCTTGCAAGCCTAGCTGAAAGCGGGTGGGGATAGCGCGACCGTAGGGAGCGGAATCCCGGAGAAGTAGAGATTTGAACTTTTCCCCCCTCCGTTTCGACATTTTTTGACTGTTTCCCCCTCTAGGTGCGGGAGATGTCCCAATTTCAGGGACACCTCCCGCAAAAATGGCCGTATTTGCGGGTACTCTGACGATTTTAGGGACATCTCCCGCAGGGGGCCTACACACAGAAGAACAAGACGGCGATTCCCGCCTTTTCAGGGACAGTGGGTGCTGGGGTGTATGCTCTATAGACTACAATGCATAATGAAACCATTAAAGATGAAGAAGATAGAAACACTGAACGAAGGGACATACATTGTCCCTGACGATTGCACCGCTTTGTATTATAAGCGGAAAGTAATTGTCAAGAAGATGAAGAAGGCGGGCAAGTCGAGAATCTTTCGTTGCCACGATTGCATTCACCAGAGGATGGGACGCAAGACAAGGAAGAACCAGTTATTCGAATCCCCTTATTGTGAGTTGAGGCCGAAGGTCATTCACGGCGAGAAGGGGTACAATTTCAGCGCCCCTGACGGGAGGGTAGCGTGCTATATGTTCAAGAAGAAGGAGGACAGGCGATGACGTAATGCCTTGGACGTATGTAGATATTATTTTGGCTGCCAGGTTAGAAATCGAGCCTGACACCGGCCTCGCGGAGCTTCTTCTGCAGCAGGGCGATGTCGACGTCTTTGGCCGCACAGCGGGCGTTTACCGCTATGGAAGCGGCGACGCCTGCAGCCTGGCCCGTCACCATACAGGTGGAGATCTCACGGGCATCCCAGGTTATCCCCTGGTCGTAACCGAAGCAGCGTCCGGCAACCAGCAGGTTCTGGGTCTGCCTGGGCAACAGGGAGCGATACGGAATCTGCCACACCGGGCGCTCCTGCCGGGTAATTTCGCGTCCCTTGTACATAAAGGGATCACAGACACCGGACATACCGATTACGTCCGGATACTCGACCCACTCCATCGAGTCCTCGAGGGTTACATTATGAAGGCTGTCGAGTACACGCGTGACACGGACACCTGTCGTGGGGGCGACTTCCATCAGGTAGGCGTTTTCATAACCCTTCTTCTTTTTCAACTGCTGGACTTTTTCCCAAATGGCGAACCGGCCCTGCTGCTGCTTTTCGGAAACCTTGAAGATATCGAGTCCGTCCATGGCGTCACGGGTCCCGGAGATCTCTGTCCTCATTTCGCGAACAGGGCTGGTCTCGTTCGTGGCTGGACAACCACCCACGCGGCCGAGGATGCTCATATGGTAGCGTCTCGCTTCGAAAGGATCTCCGGCCCACGTAAACACCAGGCCATCGCCGCTAGCATCCACGACCATGCGGCATCTGATGGCAAGCCGGCCTGTAGAGCAGTCGACCAGAACGGACTCGATCCTGTCGCCGGACATCGTTACGCCCGCCGCAGTAGCGTTATAGAGAACTTGTACGCCGGCCTCATAGATCATCTTGTCGAGCAGATACTTGGTGGCCTCGGGGTCGACCTTGGGATCGAGCGGATTGACAGCCCATCCATTGTCGAGCAGAATGTCGCAAACTTCTGCACAGACACCCTTCACGGCCTTGTCCCAAGGCTCGTTCTTGCCTTTGCCGTGAGTGGCGAGTACCGGAAGTACGAGACCGCCGGTCCAAAGCCCACCGAGATAGTTCGTCTTTTCGATAAGAAGGACGCTGGAACCACCCCTTGCCGCACAGACAGCCGCGGCTACACCGGCCGCACCGCCTCCGACCACGACGACATCCGGCGAAGCAACTACCGGAATCTTATGGGAGGGTTCCCTTACATAGGAACTGACCTTGAGATGGTTTTCGACACCGGTAGAGACTGTTCCGGCCTTTCCATCAGTCGGTACGGCACCCGGCAGAATCACACCCGCGTGCACTTCCTGAGCGAAAAGCCCGGGCGCAGCAGCCAGCCCTGCAACAGTAACGGCTGACGATTTGATAAACTCTCTCCTGTCCATACGATCTGACTATTCGAAATACTAATAAGATTACATTTTGGCCGACATCCGTATAAAAATAATGATAATGAACCGAAAAGGCAAGCCACGGGCTGGAAATCCGGTAGGAATTCCCTATATTTACATCAATAGTCTACAATCTGAACCTAATATCCAATATGAATAGAATCATCAATCTGTCTTTCGCCGCCGTGCTGACGGCTGTCGTGGCCCTGTCCGTCGCCTGCAGCGGGGGCAAGTCGGACAAGGCCGCAGGGAAAACCTATGTTTGCGCCTACATCTGGCCTTCCTGCCACGATGATTCTCTCGCACATCGTTGGCTTTGGGAAGATGGGACAGGCGAGTGGGAGGTCATCAAGAAGGGCAACCCGCGTTTCTCCGGACACTACCAGCCGCGCCAGCCGCTCTGGGGCTATGAGATGGACGACGATCCCGTCGTGGTCGAAAAATGGATACGGACCGCCCTCAAATACGGTATCAACACCTTCATATATGACTGGTACTGGTACTCCACCGAGGACGGCTACAGCGGCCCATACCTGGAGAGCGCCCTCGACGACGGCTTCCTCAAGGCCCCCAGCCACAACAAGATGAATTTCTACATAATGTGGGCGAACCACGACGTGGTTTACAACTATTGGAACTATCACAAGTGGGGGGACAACGGGAATCTCCTGTTCAGCCCGGATGTGGACTGGGACTCCATGAAGAAGATAACCGCCAGGATAATCTCGCAGTATTTCACCCGGCCGGAATACGTAAAGATCGACGGCTGCCCAGTGCTTGGAATCTTCTCCGTAGGCAACCTTATCCGGAGTTTCGGTTCATTGGAAGGGGCCGCCAAGGCGGTTGCCTATATGCGGGAGGAGGTCGTAAAGGCCGGTTTCCCGGGACTGCACCTGCAGCAGATCCAGGGAGGAGGTTCCCTTATGAGCGAGGAAACGGTCCTCGGGATGCAGAAGATCATCGAAGCGTTGGGCATCGACAGCGAGGCCCTGTACAATATGGGAGGGTTCGATCCTGACTATCTGGTTCACGGAAAGAACGGCATCGACATCCGGCGGCAGATGGACGAAGTGTTCGACATTCCCGTATTTCCCTGCGTATCCATAGGTTGGGACGACACCCCCAGGTTCCCGGGGAAGGGAGAGGGCGACGTCACCCAATTCAACAATACCCCCCAGGCCTTCGCCACCTTCCTTTCCAAGGCGAAGAAATATATGGAGGACCATACCGACCAGCCCCGTTTCATGATGATAAACGCCTGGAACGAGTGGGTGGAGGGCAGTTACCTGCTGCCGGATATGAAGAACGGCTACGGCTATCTCGAGGCCGTAAGGGACGTCCTCGACGGGAAATACGATTAGCGGATTACTCTACTTTCAGTACGACGTGACGGATTGAACGGCGGCTGAACGTGTACGAAATATGCACGAGGCCGTCGGGAGCCTGTATTACGGCCGGATAGGAAAGTTCACCCCTCTCGTCCTCGGCCAAGGCGTCCAGGTCCATCAGTTTGGTCCAGTTGATACCGTCCCGGGAAACCGCCACGCTAATCGGACTCCTGCGTCCCGTCCACTGGCCTTCTCCCACTGGGGTGTCGTTGTACACCAGGAGGAAACGTCCGTCCCTCAGTGTCAGCGCGTCAATGCCCGAGTTCGGGTTGTTGGTCCCCGTCTTTTCCACCGGTCCCCAGGTCTTGCCGTTGTCGGTGGACCAGGTCGTGACAAGGCCTCCGAAACGGCTCCGTGCGAGGGCTTGCAGCCGGCCTTTCCCGTGGTCGAGGATGGAGGGCTGGATGGCCCGGAGATCTTCGGGATCATCGAGTTCCGGAGTCATCGACAGGCCTTCAGGCGCTCCCGATGGAGGGAAGAACTCGAAATGGAGTTTCCAGTCTTCGTTGGGATACTCGGTGCTGGAAGGGCAGATGAGGACGTTGTCGGAGGAAAGGAAAGGCTTGTTCTTTATGGGGCCGAGATATCCTTCCGGAAGCCTTTGAGCCTCGGACCAGGTCCTTCCTCCGTCGATGGACTCCTTGGTTTCCCCCCACCAGCGCACGACCCTCGGTCCGGCCTTGTACCAGAGCCTGAGAGGCCCGCCGGGGACCTGCCAGAGGACTGGATTCCAGCAGGCTACGACTTTATCTCCGTCCTTTCCTTCCGCTACCATCACGGGCTCGGTCCATTTCCCGTCCACATTCTTCGAGAACCATATCTTGACGGCAGGGTCCCCTTCGTTACCACCGCCGAACCAGGCCGCCGCAAGGCCTTCCGGGGTCCACGCCAGGGTTGAGGCGTGGCAGTGGGAGTACGGCTCCGAGAGGGTTTCGGGAAATATCAGTTCCTTGAGGACGATTTCGGGGTCTTTCTTTCCGCAGGCCGTCAGGGCTAAAACGGCCAAAGCAATAAGTATCCTAATTTTTTTCATATATTGTCAAAGATAAAACAAAAAATATGAAAATCGTTTATCTGGACGCATCCACTATGGGGGACACCCCTTTGGATCCGATAGCCGCGCTTGGCGAACTGGTCTGCTACCCGACTTCCACCCCGGAGGAGGCCCTCGAAAGGGTGGGTGACTGCGACGTGCTCATCATCAACAAGATAATCGTCGACAAGCGCCTCCTGGCTGCCGCTCCGAGGCTGAAACTCGTCTGCGAGGCCGCCACGGGGGTTAACAACATCGACCTGGAGGAGTGCGCCTCGAGGGGAATTCCGGTGAAGAACGTCGCCGGATATTCCACCGATTCCGTGGTGCAGGCGACCTTCATGCACGTGCTCTCCCTTATGGGCAACGCCCCCTATTTCGACGATTTCGTCAAGTCGGGCAAATATTCCCGAAGCCCTATATTCACCGATGTGTCAAGGCCTTTCATCGAGATGGCCGGGAAGACATACGGAGTGGTCGGAATGGGAAACATAGGCTCCCGGGTGGCGAAGGTGGCTTCGGCCTTCGGAATGAAGGTGATTTATTATTCCACCTCCGGCACGGGCCACTGCAAGGAATATCCCTGCGTACCTCTCGACGAACTGATGTCCTCTTCCGACGTAATCTCCATCCACGCCCCCTACAACGCCAGGACGGCCGGGCTGATAGGAGAGAGGGAACTCAGGCTGATGAAGCCGACGGCGTTCATCGTCAATATGGGACGAGGAGGCATAGTGGACGAGGTCGCCCTTGCCAAAGTTGTCGGGGAAGGCGCCATCGGAGGCGCCGCCATGGACGTTTTCTCGAAAGAGCCCCTTCCCTCCGACAACCCGCTCCTGCACACGGCCCGTCCCGAACGCTTCCGCTTCACGCCCCACACGGCCTGGGCCAGCGTCGAGGCCCGTGCGAGGCTGGTCGGGATGATCGCCGACAACATCCGCACTTGGCTCGAAGGCCGGGCCTCTGAATAACCGGAACCACTTAAAACTCAGATACTCAGGTCATTATAAAATTTCACCCACCTCTTTTCGGGGTGGGTGAAGTTGATGATCTGCCTGACGGTCAGGTACTAGTGTGATTCCGTTATATGAAGATATACTTACATATGAACAGGACCGCAAGCACCCACATCGGAATCGAGATGTCCTTGAACCTTCCGCTGACGGCGTGGGTGGCCACATAGGCGATGACGCCGATGAGGATACCGTCGGAAATGGAATAGGCGAGCGGCATCAGGATGATGGTCAGGAAGGCAGGGATGGCCTTGCAGTAGTCGTCCCAGTGGATGCGCTTCACGGAAGGCATCATCATCACGCCGACGATCACGAGGGCGGGAGCCGTGGCTGCGCCGGGGATCGCGAGGAAGATGGGGCTGAACAGGAGGGCCAGGGCGAAGCAGATGGCCGTCGAGAAGGCCGTGAGGCCCGTACGTCCGCCTTCGCCTACACCGGATGCGCTCTCGACGTAGGTCGTGGTGGTGGAGGTACCGAAGCAGGAACCGGCCACGGTGGCTACGGAGTCGGCGAGGAACATCCTCTCAAGACCCGGGATCTCATCCTTCTCGGCAAGACCGGCACCCTGATGGACGCCGATGATGGTTCCCATCGTATCGAACATATCGATGAAGAGGAAGGTGAACACCACCGCCAGCATATCCCAGGAAATGATCTGGGAGAATTCGAACTTGCAGAAGATGGGCTCGATGCTGTCAGGGAGGGAGAGCAGCTTGATGTTCCCTGCCTCGTTGCGGAGGAGCTGGGTGACGGCGTCTCCCGTTGCGGGATCCTTGATGAAGAGGCCGGCTATGGCGGTGAGAAGGATACCGATGAGCATACCTCCGCGTACCTTTGCCATCACCAGGCCAGCGGTGATCACGAGACCGATGATGCCCACGAGGGCCTTGCCTTCGGTCACGTGGCCGAGGCTGACGAGGGTGGCGTCATTGTTGACGATGATACCGGCGTTCTGGAGGCCGATGAAGGCGATGAATAGGCCGATACCTGCGCCGATGGCCTTCTTCAGCGTACCGGGAATGGCGTTGAGGAGCCAGGTACGCACCTTGGTCACGGTCAGGATGATGAAGAGGAGACCCTCAATGAAGACCGCCGTGAGGGCGAACTGCCAGGTGTGTCCCATTCCGAGGCAGACCGTGTAGACGAAGAAGGCGTTCAGTCCCATTCCGGGGGCGAGGGCGAAGGGCTTCTTCGCGTAGAGGGCCATCACCAGCGTACCGACGATGGCGGCAAGGGCGGTGGCGGTGAAGACCGAACCGCCGGGCATGCCGGGCAGGGCGCTGAAGATTCCGGGGTTGACGGCCAGGATGTAGGCCATCGTAAGGAAGGTGGTAATACCGGCGACTATCTCCGTCCTTACGTTGTTCTCTCCGGTCTTGAAACCGAAGGATCTTTCGAAGAATTTAGTCATTATGGTTCAGATTTTAGAATGTCCACCTAAGACCTGCGCAGGGATTTACCATGAAACCCTTGTTTCCGGCGAAGTTGCAGGAAATCTCTATCTCACCTCCGATGTCGAGGTGGCCGTCGAACGCACTGCCGAGGTTCATCCACAACTGAGGCTCCGTGAGGAAGGTCCAATGGGTAGTCTTGACGGAGAGATCATCCTGGATCCAGGTGCAATTGTTGCCCCACAGGTCGGCGAAGCCCTTGAAAGTCAGGCCCTTGACGCCGAATAGGTCGGCCATGCTCCAGACTGCGGTGAACTTGATGGGGATGTCGGCCTCTCCGAATCCGCGGAAGGTCTCGAACATCGCATAGAGCGTCAGCATGTTGGAGAAATCCTGTGAGTGGAGGAAATACTTGGCGCCAAAGCACCAGGTTCCCTGGCCCCAGGTAGTTCCGTCATATTCAAGATGGCCGCTCAGGTCCTTGAGGCTGCTTTCCTGCCAGAAGTTGATACCACGCTCGATTTCGAAGTAACTGCCGTTGATGGCGCTGCTGGCATGATCGACCTTGTAATCCTTGTTCGTGGAGTTGTAGTAGTGGTCGATGAAGAAGAAGAAGTCTCCGAACTTGTCAGCTTTGAACATCTCGAATGTGGTGGTCACATACTGACGGTCCTTACCGAAATCGTAGAACAGCTGGACGTTGGTCTGGGCCTTTGCCCCGACGGCCAGGCCGAATGTCGCCAAGGCGACGAAGAAGAGTTTCTTTAACATGGGTTTTTTGTATAAGTTGTTGAATATAAAATATTTCTAAAGAGAAAGAAGGGAAGTGGACTCGGCCGGGATCTTGTCGAGCATATCGAATTCCTTGAGGTCGATGATGAAGTTGACGTAAACCTTCCTGGGATTGAACTTCCTGGCAAGTTCGACTGCGGCGATGGCGGTGCCTCCGGTGGCGAGGAGGTCGTCGTGGATGAGGACCACGTCGTCGGGACCGATGGCGTCGGCGTGGATCTCGATGGTATCCTTGCCGTATTCCTTGTCATAGGATGCCGAGACGGTCTCGGCGGGCAGTTTGCCTGGTTTCCTGATAGGCACGAAACCGGCGCCCAGCCTGTCAGCAACGGCGGCGCCGGCTATGAACCCTCTGGATTCGATGCCGGCGACTTTCGTTATTCCCTTGTCTTTGTAAATGTTGCAGATGCGGTCGACCACCTCCGAGAATGACTCGGGATCTTTGAAAAGGGTGGTGACATCCCAAAACAGGATTCCTTTCACAGGAAAATCGGGGACAGTCCGAAGATGTCCTACAAGTTCCTTGTCTGTCATAAGGTAGCGCGCTGTATTGATTATACAGCGAAGTTACCTATTCTTTGCCGAATAAATCCGCCCTTGCCGGAAAAGAAATCCACAAAGAAATCAACAACCATTTATTCCACCGCAATCCAGGCGAAGTTCCAGCCTTCGAGGGAAGGGGTGGTGACTATCCAGTCGTTGCCATCCTTTACGGCCTTGAGGACCTTGTCCTTGAAGCCGTTGTGCTTCCAGACGAAACGGGGGGATGCCTGCTTGACGCCGCGCATCCGGACGGTGTAGCTTTCCTGCTCAGAGATGGAGCAGTTCATTATGGCCACGGAACGGAGTGTGCCGTTGGGGTTTACGCGGGGCATAAGGGTGGCCTGGGCGAAACTTTCGATGATGGCCGGGAGCCTGTTTCGGGAGGCCCAGTCCATCGCCCGGAGGAGCTGCAGCCTCTGGGTGCCGGTTATGTCGGCGTCGTAGGAAACTACCGCAACGCGTCCGCCGGCGTCGGTGACGAAGTATTTCGCATCTCCTTCAGGGCCTTTCACATCCTTGACATATTGGGACAGGCCGCGTTCCACCAGGGCGTCCCAGGCCTGTCCGTCCACGATGACGCCGTGGTCCATCGACAGTTTCATAAGGTCTTCGTCGGACATCCTCTTTACTGCCGGAGCGTCCAGCATAACGGCCGCCGGCCTCTTGGCGTCGGGGCAGAAGGGCACGCCCAGGACGGCGAGGCCATAAGCGTATTTCCCGGATTCGGTGTATGCCCAGCCCATTTCATCGTCCCTTTCGGACCAGTCGCTGTAAGGGAGGTTGGGGCTGAGGTAGGGGTCGAGGCCTCCGGGGACCGAGCCCCAGTTGAAATCGGCATATTCCTTTGCGAAGGAGTGCCATTTCTGGAGGGCCTTGAAATAGTTGTCGGCATACCAGTCCATCGGTTCGAGGGCGGAGGCTATGATGGAATAGCTCATCTGGGTGGCTCCCAGGGAAAGATAGTACATGGTTTCCACGCAGATGCCGTGGGGAGACTTGCCCGTGGCCTTGTGGATGTAGCCTTCGATTTCCGGGGCGATTTCGGTTATGTCCGGGTTGAGGCGCTGTATCTGCCGGGCGATATCCAGGCCCTTTTCGATCATGCCTCTCGGCGCGTGGTCCCTGTAATAAAGGCAGCCGGGACGCGACAGGGGAGGGAGGCCGGTCTCTTTTTCATAAGCGTCGAAGATGGGATTCCAGTCATATCCTTCCAGGAAATTGCGGAAGAAACTCACGTGCTGGAGGCCCATATGAGTCTGGGGAGAGACCTCGTGGACTGCTTTTGCCAGGGCACCGGCCTCGAGGGCCATGCTCTCCTGCTCGAAGGCAATCCACCTTTTGCGGAGCAGCCCTTCTTCCGCATTGTCCCTCAATGCCTTGACCAGTGCGGCACGGCTGTAGTGATAGCCGTGCTTCTCGTTGAAAGCGGCGATGCAGGAGTCGCAGAAGCAGGCGTCTTGCACCGGGTCGTGCAGGGTCATCCTGAGGTCGTCGTCCACCCATATTCCGTAAGGCTGAACGGCTTTCACGTACGGAACGGTGATTCGGACCACATCCTCCTGGAAGGTCTTGTCACGCGGGCAGCTCTGGGTGTTCGCCACGGTCCCGTCCGGGCCGGTCATCGTACTCCAATGGATTCTCGGATCGACCGGATTCGCGGGATTGGGATGCCCGACGGAGATTATCTGAAGGGAGGGGACAATTCCCAATTCCCTGACCTGCTCCGTTATCCGGGCGAGTTTCTCCACATCGGCGGGGTCCACTTCCATTGAAGGGCCGTATTTAGGCTCGAACCATATCTCGTCACAGAAGCCGGGGTATTTTTTCAGGGCTTCCAGCAACTGGGCAGAGAGTTCGTCGTCCTGGTAATGGTGGGTCCAGAGGCGGATGTGCATCTTGAACTCAGGCTTGTCGGCCTGGACCGGGGCTTCGGGTTTCCCGCAGGAAAAGACGCAGGCGAGTGCAACGGCTGCGAAAAGGAAGTATCTGTTCATATCGGGTATTTATGTGTCTTACAAATATACCAATAAAAAAGTATCTTTGCATATAGATTATTCGTTCAAGGTTATGAAATATTCCCTTTGGTCCATTCCGGCGGCCTTCCTTCTCTTCATCTGCACTATCCAGACCGGCTGCACAAGCAACCGTGTGAACGTTGCCAACAACACTTTCAGCGCATCCCTTGCGACGGAGGACGGACGGATCGGTCCCGCTTCCTTTACCGTCGACGGGCTTGAACTGGCCGTGGAGGGGACTCCGGTCTTCGAACTGTGCATCAACGGACGGATATGGACTTCCGACGACCCGGTGTGGAAATATTCCGGGACTACTTCAAAGACCCTTTCCAACGGCGGAGTGGTGGAAACATACCGATTCAAGGGGCTCAAGGAACTCGGAGGTCTTGTCCTCGAATGGGACAGGGAGTATTTCGGCGACGCATCCATCCTCAGGGAGAGGCTCCGCCTCCAGTCCCGCAAGGCCGGAAAGTTCCGCCTGACCAACTCAGACGGGAAGCAGCACCTCATATTCCCCAGATACTCATTCAACGCTTCCGGAGAAGGGGCGTCGGTGACTGAGGTCAGCATGGCCCATTTCACCACCTACAAGGCAGAAAGCATCACCCGCCAGGTGAACCATCCGGACACGGTGAGTTTCGTTCTGAAGCCGGGCGACGCCCCGAAGCCTCTGAAAGGCCCCCTGATGATAACGCGTACCCCTGACCTACAGATAATTACCTCCTACGAACACGCATCCCAGGACGATTCGTTCATGGGAGAGGGCCGCAAGGTGGCTCCCGCCGCCGGGAACGACGCCTTCCAGGATATCCAGGGCAACCTTGATTTCCTGAAGGACGACGATTTCTGGTTCATCGCGTCCGAGGCTTCCCTGGACTCCGGCCGCCTGACGGTGGACAACCATATCCGCAGGGGCGGATACCTTGACGGCGAGGAGATCCCTTCCGACGGATGGTACGAGACGGTCTGGTCTTCCATAACCCTTCTTCCCCCGAAGGAAAACCCCTACGATGCCATCATCGACTATGTATATCACAGGATAACTGACCATTGGCAGTCGAGGAAAGCGCATTTCTACTACAACACCTGGGGTATGCAGAGGGCGATGCCGGCAGATTCTCTCCTTCTTTGCATGACTGAGGATCGCCTGTTCAGGGAAATCGACCACGCCGCGGAGATGGGCCTGGACTGTTTCGTGATAGACTACGGCTGGAGCCCGCAGCTCGGGGACTGGAGTCCTGATGGACAGAAACTTCCGAACGGTCTGGCTCCCGTTGTGGAAAGGATCAGGAGCCGGGGGATGACTGCGGGTGTGTGGATCTCGCTGGCAGGGACGAACTATGATATGCCTTCCGCCAAAGAACACCCGGAGTGGCTGGTGAAGGACAAGGACGGCAATCCCGTAAAGGGACAGTTCGAATATCCTGTGATGGATATCGTAGGGCCCTATTACGACGTGTTGCTTTCCAGCCTGAAGGCGCTGATAGACGAAGGCGTGAGGTATTTCAAATGGGATTCCTTCGACACTGCGTCGAGCGACTGCCCGGGCCTCTGGCACGGTGACGAAAGCCATTCACGCAAAGAGAGGATGGACCGCTACAACTACCTGGCGCCGATATATGCCACAAGGTTGATGCACGAACTCAGGGAGTACTGTCCCGATGTGGTCATAGAAAACGACCTCACCGAGTGGGAACGCTGCATGATAGGACTCCTGCCGCTGCAGGAAGGTAAATTCTACTTCATCAACAACGGTGCGTCCTGGTATGGGGATTACACCTCCTTGCGCACCCGCAGCCTCCGTGGGGTGATAAACGAATATTCATTATTCCTTCCCCAGGAGATATTCACCTATGCGATGTTCCCCCAGGACCAGGCGGGGTGCTCGATCTACAACACCGTCAGCATGCTCTCCTGCGGCCACGGTTTCTGGGGCGACCTTGACCTGACCACTCCGGAGCAGCGCGCCGCCATCCGCGGCCTCGTGACGAAGGCCAAGAGGGTGCTGCCCAATGTTGAAGGCCGTCCGGTGAGACATATCGGCGCAGTGGACGACTCTCCCGAGGTTTATTGGCAGACCGACTACGAAAACGGCTACGGTCTCGTGACGGCCTTCTCCCGCATCAGCGTGCATCACGACCTGAAACTCCCGATGCGTAAGGGAGGAGTCCTTGGCGTGTTAGGGCATCCGTTCAAGGTTGACGGCTCCACTCTGACCATTCCTCTGGACCTTGAGGGGCCCGACGCCTGCGCCGCCGCCTTCATTATCGGGACGGAGGAACCCGGGGTTCGCCTAACCGGCAGCACCGGCATCCTGGAAGATGTCGCTCCCCGTCCGGAAGGCCTCTATGTCAAGGCTTTGACCGCCACCACCATCAGGGCGATGATGGGGCAGGGCGGCCAGATGAATTTCGAACTTGCCCCCGGCGAAGAGAAGGTGATAACCGAAGACGACTGATCAGGAGGTTGTCCCCTCTCTTTCCTATATTCCGCAGCGGGAGAGTCAACCCTCAAAAGAAATATAGTTAAATCGGGGTCAGCTTTAATTCGAAGATGACTCTGTTGCGGGAGATGTCCCGAAAAACGTCAGACTACCTGCAAAAATGGCCGTTTTTGCAGGAGGTGTCCCTAAAATTGGGACATCTCCCGCACTGGGAGGGAAATAGGAAATATCCCTCACCTTCCGGGATTCCGCAGCGCTGCTTGCAAATATATCGGAGCGAAACGACAAAACCCCTCTCACGAGGAGAGGGGTTTGGGGAGAGGGTAACGATGAGGGGGGATTTATCCCTCACCTGGAGCGAAGCGGAAGGTGAGGGATTCGAACCCCCGAGCCCTTGCGGACTAACAGTTTTCAAGACTGCCGCCATCGACCACTCGGCCAACCTTCCATTTTGCAGGGATGCAAAGATAATTATTTTTTTAAAAACACTATATTTGTTCCTGCAAGGGGGATGTCACCTTCCTCCGACGAACTTAACATATCTGCTTTATGAAAAGTGTCCGCGTCTTCGCGCCCGCTTCCATCGCGAATCTGGGCTGCGGTTTCGACATTATGGGTCTCGCCCTGGACGAGGTCGGCGACATCCTGGAAATGAGCGTCTCGGAAGGGGACGGCCTTACCATCGAAAACTTGTCCGGAGTTCCTCTCCCCGATGACATAGAAGAGAACGTAATCACCCCCGTGGTCAGGAAGTTCCTGGAAATGACCGGGAACAAGGCCCAGGTGGATGTGGTTATCAGGGAGAAGATCTATCCCGGCTCTGGAATAGGCTCCAGTTCGGCTTCCAGCGCGGCCGCGGCTTTCGGAATGAACGAGCTTTTCGGCTGCCCGCTCACTGAGGAGGAGGTGGTGCTGTGCGCGATGGAAGGGGAGAACCTTGCCAGCGGCGGATACCACGCCGACAACGCTGCTCCGGCGGTAATGGGTGGAATCGTGCTGATCCGCGGCTACGAACCCCTCGACTTGATCAAACTTCCCGTCCCAGGCGATTTCTACTGCGCCGTGATACATCCCAAACTGGTGGTTTCCACCAAGGAGGCACGCAGCATCTTGCCCAAGAAGGTGGACATGCACGCGGCGATAGCCCAGTGGGGAAATGTAGGAGGTCTCGTGGCCGGCCTGTATTCGGGAAATATCGGCCTCGTGGGCCGCTCGATGAGGGATTCTGTTGCCGAACCATACCGCAAGGGCTTCATTCCCGGCTTCGACGAACTTCGTGAAAAGGTCCTCGCCTGCGGATCCCTGGCGATGAACATCGCAGGGTCCGGCCCGTCGGTCTTCGCCCTCGCCAACCGGAGGGAAAAAGCTCAGCGCGCCCAGGCCGTGATGGAAGAGCATTTCACCGCCCTGGGCATTCCCTATGAGTGCTATGTGGTGAAGGTTTCCAACAGGGGAACCCGCCTGATCGCTTATTAAACTCCCGAATATACCTGCTTCCGCGATGAAATGGTACAGCACAGAAGGACGCTCTCCGTCGGTCTCATTGCGTCAGGCCGTCCTCAAGGGCCTGGCCCCCGACCGTGGCCTTTATATGCCGGAAAGGATACCCGTCCTTCCGGAGTCCTTCTTCCGTGAACTGCCGGAAATGGATTTCGTTTCCATAGGCTGCACGGTCGCGGCAGCCTTTTTCGGGGAAGATGTCCCTAAGGAGGAGCTGGACAGGATAGTGGGGGAGACATTGTCCTTTGACTGTCCTGCGGTCCCGGTCGAAAAGGATATATGGTCGCTGGAACTTTTCCACGGTCCCACCCTGGCGTTCAAGGATGTGGGGGCCAGGTTCATGGCCAGACTGCTGGGCTGGTTCACCGAAGGGGAATCAAGGACGGTGGATGTGCTGGTGGCCACCTCGGGAGATACCGGCAGCGCCGTCGCCAACGGCTTCCTGGGCGTCCCCGGGACCCGCGTACACGTACTCTATCCCAAAGGCCGCGTGAGCCCGATTCAGGAATGCCAGTTCACCACGTTCGGACAGAATATAACAGCCCTGGAGATCGACGGTAGTTTCGATGACTGCCAGGCCCTCGTGAAGAAGGCCTTCCTGGACCCGGACCTGCAGGCGGTCCTCACCCTGACCTCCGCCAACAGCATTAACGTGGCCCGTTTCCTACCGCAGTCCTTCTATTATTTTTACGGATACGCCCAGCTTGCCAGGCAGGGAGAGGCCGACAGGCTTGTCGTCTGTGTGCCCAGTGGCAATTTCGGCAACATCTGCGCCGCCCTCGTGGCCAGGCGGATGGGCCTTCCGGTGGTCCGTTTCATCGCCGCCAACAATAGCAACGACGTCTTTTTCCAATATCTTCAGGATGGAATCTACCGTTCCCGCCCGAGCATACGCACCCTTGCGAACGCGATGGATGTGGGCGATCCGAGCAATTTCGCGAGAATCCTAGACCTGTACGGATATGACTGGAACCGCATCCGGGCCGATGTCTCCGGCTGTGTGGTAGACGACGCGGCAATCGTGGAAACCATAGCCGACTGCTTCCAAAGGACAGGCTACCTTCTCGACCCTCACGGGGCCTGCGGCTACAGGGCCCTGAAGGAAGGGCTGAGGCCAGGCGAGACAGGTCTTTTCTGTGAGACCGCCCATCCGGCAAAGTTCCGTGAAACGGTCGAAGCGGCCACCGGACAACCGGTGACCGCCCCGAAACGGTTGCTGGCGTTCCTCTCCGGAAAGAAATCCGTAATCTCCCTTCCGGCGGATTTCGCCGCTTTCAAATCATATCTTTTGGGGAGGGTTTAGGCGTTTTCAATGAGCAGCGGGATCGCCTGGCGGAAGTCGGTGATGACGGGATGGGAGGGGTCGAGATCTGCCGGCTTGAACTGGGAATCGATGACGATTGTCAGGGCGCTGCCGGCACTTTCCGAGGCCTTGATTCCGGCCGGGGAGTCTTCGAAGACCGCAGCCTCGTCAGGTCGGACTCCGAGGGCTGCGAATGCCTTCAGGAAGATGTCAGGGGCCGGTTTGCTGTTGAAAGTCCAATCGTTGTAGATGAATCTTTCCCTGGGGAACCAACTCTCAAGGGAGGAAATTTCGGTGTAATAGAAATTGACGTTGTTTATGTCGGCGGAGGAAGCGATGGCCATCCGGACGCCTGCTTCCGAAAGCTTGACGAAAAGTTCCTCCGCACCCGGAGCGAACCTCACCTCCCCATGGCACAGATCCCTGTATATCTGTTCCTTCTCCTCCCCGAGGTCGGCGATCTGCGCATCGGTCAGCCCTTCCCCGAACATATATGCCATTATGAAATTGTTCGTCCGGCCCTGGATATAGGCCAAATCCCCATCTTCCATACGCCTCGACCGGAGACCTTCAGAAGACGGTACGGAATATCTTTCCGCCAGTATCCTGAAGGCCCGGTTGTGGTAGGGCGTATCCCAGAAGAGAGTGCCGTTGAAATCGAAAACGGCGGCTTTCAATCTCCCCTGCGGCATCTTATGCCTTGGGATTGGGACCCATCTTGAACACGAGGGTACCGCCGGCCTTGATGTCGGAGAATTCTATGTAGTTGTTCTCGCAGGGCTTACCGTTGAGGATGGCCTCCTGGATGTACATATTCTCAGCGGAGTTGTTTTCGGCCTTGATGGTGAACTTGCCGCCGGGAACCTTGATGGTCGCCTTGTCGAAGATGGGCGATCCGAACCAGAACCTGGTGGAGGCGGGTTCCGGCTCGAAGATGCCGAGGCTGGAAAGCACGTACCAGGCCGACATCTCGCCTTCGTCCTCATTGCCGCAGAGTCCGCCGGGACCGAGGAGATACATCGTGCTGAGCACTTCGCGGACCTTCTCGGCGGCCTTGTCGGTCCTGTCTGCCATCGAGTAGAAGTAGATGATATGGTGGCTGGGCTCGTTGCCGTGGGCATACTGGCCGATCAGGCCGGAGATGTCCGGGGAGGCGTTCTCGCCCTTGATCTCGGAACTGACGGCGAAGAGGGTGTCAAGCCTCTCCACGAATTTCTCGCGGGAGCCGTAGAACTCGACCAGGCCTTCATAGTCCTGAGGCATCAGCCAGGTGTACTGCCAGGCCGTTCCTTCCATATAGTCCTGAACGCCATGGTCGGACAGGAAGGGATCGAAGGGGGTGCGCCAGCTGCCGTCGGAAAGCTTTCCTCGGGCGTTCAGGGTCTCGGGATCCATATAGTTGCGGTAGGAATGGCTGCGGTTCTTGAAGAACTCGGCGTCCTCGGTCTTTCCGAGATAGGCGGCTGCATTGGCGACAGCCGCGTCGGCGATGGCATATTCCATATCGTGCGCAACGCTGGAGTTGAAGAGGTCGGAAGGAATGAAGCCGTACTTCTTGCGGATGTCCTGGCCGCGGTTGTCGGCCATCACGGTGTTCTTCATCGCCTCATAGGCCTTCTCCTTGTCGAAGCCTTCGAAGCCCTTCACGATGGCGTCGCCCACCACGATGACACCCGGGTTGCCGGCCATGCAGTCGGTCTCGTTGCCCCAGAGGTGCCAGACGGGGAGCCTGCCCTGGTTGTCATAGATCTTCAGCATCGAGTTGACCAGGTCGGGGACCATCTCCTGACGGCAGAGGGTGAGGAGGGGATGGAAGGCCCTGTAGGTGTCCCAGAGGGAATAAATGGTGTAGTCGTGGGGTTCGCCTACGTCGGAGAAGGTGGCGGGATGGATCATGGTGTGGAAGAGGGCCGAATAGAAAATGGTCTTGTCATCCTCGTTGGCGGTCTCGACGGTGATGCTGCTGAGGACGTCTTCCCAGGCCTTGTCAGCTGCTTCGGCGGTGGCTTCGAAGTCCCAGCCGGGAAGTTCGGCCGCCATATTTGCCCAGGCGCCTTCGTTGCTGGAAGGGGAGAGGGAGACCTTTACGAGAAGCTGTGTCCCTTCATCGACCTTTCCATAGTTAAGGCGCACGAACCTCTGGCTGAGGTCGGGCATCGGCATATTCGCGAACCTCCTGCTGCTCCCGGGGAAGACCGGGAGGGTGCCGTCGATGATCTCGGCGTTTTCGGCCGGAGTCTGGAGTTCGGCGTGGAACCAGACCTTCTGGTCCTGGGCCCAACCCGAGGAGAACCTGTATCCGTCGATTGCGACGACCTTTCCGTCATCGTTGAGGACGGGGACGATCTCCGTCTTGGTGGCGCGGTCCCAGCTGCCTCCGTTCTGGAGGTCTATGACGATGGCTGCGTCATCCGTGGCGGGGAAGGTGTAGCGGTGGAAGCCGGTGCGGCAGGTGGCCGTCATCTCGGCGTCGATACCGTAGCGGGTAAGGAAGACCTTGTAGTAGCCCGGACGGGCGATTTCCTTCGTCCTGTCGGCATAGGACCACAGGCCGGAATCGGGGTCATCCTCCCTTCCGCGGGCGTAGGTCACCTTGCCGGTGACGGGCATCACGGTGATGTCGAAGAGGTCACCGATGCCGGTGCCGCTGAGGTGGGTGTGGGAGAAACCGATGACAGTGGAATCGGAGTCGTGGTAGCCTGAGCACCAGTCCCAGCCCTGAGGAATGGAGGTGGGGCCCAGCTGGACCATTCCGTTAGGGACGTTGGCGCCGACGAAGACGTGGCCGTGCCCGCCGGATCCGAGTTTGAGGTCGACGTACCGGGTAAGGTTCCCGTCGCCGGACGGGGAAGAGCACGCAAATGCCAGGGGGAAGAGCAGCACGAGGGCTGCGAGTTCTCTGAATTTCATTATATATACTGTTGAATGTTAATTGTTTATTCCTCTTTTTCCGCAGTTTCCACGACTTTTTCCGCAGTTTCTTCAACTATCTCGGCGGTCTCTTCGGCCTTTTCCAGGGCCTGGTCAGCCTTAGCCGCGGCTTCCTCGGCCGCCTTCACTGCAGCCTGCTCCTCAAGCGTTTTCGCCTGCTCCTCGCCGGCCTTCATCGCGGACTTGCCCTGCTTGATGGTGGACTTGCTCTGCTTGATCTGGTTCTTGGCCGACGAGGCGTTCTTCTTCGCCGCCTTCAGCTGCTCCTGGGCCTTGGAGAGTTCTTTCTTGACCTTGGCAACCCGGGACTCGAGTTCGCTTATGGTATTTTTCCTGGCCTGCTCGGTGGCCTTGTCGATCTTGGTCTTGAGGGCCTTGGCGCTTGCCAGCTCGGCCTTGAAGGCTTCTTTCTGGGCCTTGAGGGCCTTCTCGTCGTTCTTCAGCGACTCCTTCAGGCGGTCGATCAGTTTGGACAGGTCCTTTATGTCTCCCTTGGACTGCTTGAGCTGGTCCTTGCCGGCATCGAGGTGCTTCCCGCTTTCCTTGACCATCTCCTTGTTCTCCTTCGTGGCCTTCCTTATCTGGTCGGCGGATTCCTGGAGTTCGCGTGAGGTGGGTTCGTTGTTCTGCCCGCAGACGGAGAGGGGCAGGGAAAGGGACAGTGCAGCGACGGCTGCGAGAATCAGTATGTTCTTTTTCATTATGTAAAGATTTTTTTTCGGTGAAAACAAATATAACGAAAATTTGAATAAAGGAATATAATGTGTTATATTTGTGTACGACTGAAACGTGTAACCAATAATACATAAACGATTATGGCAAAATGTAAATTCTGGTCCGACTTCAAGGACTTCGCGATGAAGGGTAACGTCATCGACATGGCTGTCGGTGTGGTCGTCGGCGGTGCTTTCGGCAAGATCGTCACCTCCCTTGTCAACGATCTCATCATGCCTGCCGTAGGGTCCCTCCTCGGTGGTTTCGACTTCACCAACCTGAAGGCCGTCCTTTCCAAGGCCGTCGTCGAAGGCGAAACGGTGGTGAAACCCGCAGTCACCCTCAATTATGGCAACTTCATCCAGGAGACGGTGAACTTCCTTATCATCGCCTTCTCCATCTTCCTCGTGATCAAGGGGATAATGAAGCTTTCCAAGAAGAAGGAAGAAGAGCCCGCCCCCGCAGAGCCCGCCCCCAAGCCGGACGATGTCGTTCTCCTCGAAGAGATCCGCGACCTGCTGAAGGACAAGAAATGAGCCTGAAGGCGGTTTCAGTTTTCGTGATGGCAGCCTCCCTTGCGGGGGGCTGCTATTATGCACCTTCGGAGGGACAGTACGTCACCCGGACGGAATCGTTCCGGGAGGCCGTGCCCGTCTGGGCCGAGGGACGTGAAACTGAAAAGAACGTCACACTGTCGTTCCGCAAGGTCGTCGAGGCCGACAACGTGGAGAGCGCCAGGGTGCGTCTCGCCGCATCCTGCGACTACCGCCTCCTCGTGAACGGGGTGTTCGTCTCCCACGGCCCGGCGGTGGCCGCCCACGGTTTCTACCGCGTCGACGACTATGACATCGCTCCGTTCCTTAAGAATGGGAAGAACGTCGTTGGCATCGAGGTGGCCGGATACAACGAACCCACATATTATCTCCTCGACCAACCCTCGTTCCTCCAGGCAGAGGTCATCGTGAACGGCAAGGTGGTTTCCGCGACCGGAAAGGACATCGCCGCCTGGGACCTGGGGCAGCGCCGGCAGGACGTGGAGAAATTCTCGTTCCAGAGGCCCTTCAGGGAGGAATATTCCCTTTCCCCGGATTTCCGGGAATGGGCCGAGGACGCCGCCTGGACCGGCCCCGGGGAAGCCGTTCTGGTCCCCCAGCCTGAAAAGAACCTTATCGGGAGGGGAGTCCACAATCCCGATTTCACCCAGCACTCCGCTTCTCCCCTGGGCGGGAACATCTGGAAATTCTCCTGCAACAGTTCCGGTTTCCTTTGCCTGGCGGTCAAGGCCGACAGCCCTTCCAGGATAGAGATGAAATTCGACGAACTGCTCGGCAGGGGCGATTCCGACAACCTCGGCGCAGGTTCGGTGATATGGAACCTCGAACCGGGGAGATACATACTTGAGAGTTTCGAGCCATATACGATGCAGTACGTGCAGGCCCTCATCGAAGGGAACTGCACCGTCAGGGACGTGTGGATGAGGGATTACTGCAATCCGGACGTGGGACTCGGTACTTTTTCGTCCACCGATCCCGGCCTGGACAGGATCTTCGAAGCCGCGAGGGAGACCATCCGCCAGAACTCTACGGACATCTTCACCGACTGCCCCGGAAGGGAGAGGGCCGGCTGGCTCTGTGACAGCTTTTTCACCTCCAGGGTCGCCTGCGACCTCTCCGGCACCACCCTTACCGAAAGGAATTTCATCGAGAATTTCCTCCTTCCCGATTTTTTCCCCCATATCCCCGAAGGAATGCTCCCGATGTGCTATCCCTCCGACCACGTCAACGAGAACTACATTCCCAACTGGGCGATGTGGTTCGTCCTCGAGTTGGAGGAGTATCTCCAAAGGAGCGGCGACCGGGCGATGGTGGAAAGGCTCAGGGACCGGGTGTACGCCCTGGTGGACTTTTTCAAGGGATATGAGAACTCCGACGGCCTGCTGGAGAAACTCGACAAATGGGTTTTCGTGGAATGGTCTGCCGCAAACGACTATGTCCAGGACGTCAACTATCCGTCGAACATGGTCTACGCCTATATGCTGGACGTGGTGTCCAGGCTCTACGGCGACGCTTCCCTTCACGAGAAAGGCGAAGCCATAAGGAAGGCGGTCAGGGAGCAGAGTTTCGACGGCATGTTCTTCCGCGACCACGCCATCCGTCAGGAAGACGGCACGCTTGTGCTTGCCCCCCATCATACGGAGGTCTGCCAGTACTACGCCTTCTATTTCGGGACGGCCGACGCGGCTGCTTATCCTGAACTTTGGAAAACCCTCCGCGACGATTTCGGTCCGAAGAGGAAAATCAGCGGCCTCTACCCGGACGTTCCGTTCGCAAATGCCTTCGTCGGCAATTACCTGAGGATGGAACTCCTTTCCGACGCGGGGCTCTGCGGGCAGATCATCGCCGAGGCCCGCGACTTCTACTTGCCGATGGCCGAAGCCACCGGCACCCTCTGGGAGAACATGACTCCCTCCGCCAGCTGCGACCACGGTTTCGCTTCGCACCTGGCCCACGTTTCCTACCGCGACGTCCTCGGCCTCTGGAAGGTCGACAGGGTGGGTAAGAAACTGACACTCAGGTTCCTGCCGACAGGGATAGAAGCCTGCAGGGGCTCCCTCCCGGTAAAGGGAGGCTCCATCGACCTGGCCTGGTCGGTGAAGGACGGGAAACTCCTATGGAAACTGGACGCCCCCCGCGGGTGGAAGGTGGAGGTGGATTCCTCGTCAATGGATAATGAAAGGATATAATACATCATAAGAGATGAGCGAAAAACACAATTTTCTAGCATTTGACTGCGGGGCTACCAGCGGCCGCGCCGTCCTTGCCACCGTCGGGAACGGGGAGTTCGAGATGAGGGAAATCCACCGTTTCCCCGACAGGATCCTGGAATTCGACGGCAAGTATTACTGGGATGTATATGGAATGTTCAATTCCTTCAGGGAGGCCCTCGCGAAGGTGGCGGCCGAAGGGATAGAGATAGAATCCATAGGAATCGACACCTGGGGGGTGGACTTCGGTTTCCTCTCCTCCGACGGTATCCTTGCGGGCCTTCCCCGCTGCTACCGCGATCCCTACACTTCAGGCATTCCGGAAGAGGTTTTCCGCACCATCCCGCGCAATGAACTCTATGCCAGGACCGGAATCCAGATCCTGGACTTCAACAGCATATTCCAGCTTTACGCCCAGAAGAAGGAAGGGGCTTCCCCGATGGCTGCAGGCAAGGAACTTCTGTTCATGCCGGACCTTCTCTCCTGGTTCCTTACGGGCGAAAGGGTGTGCGAATACACCATAGCCTCCACTTCTGGAATGATGGATCAGAACACCCGCCAGTTCGACAAGGCCCTCCTCGAAAGCATCGGCGTCGATCCTTCCTTCCTCAGGGAAATCGTCCAGCCGGGCACCAGGGTGGGGCTCCTGCGCAAGGCTATAGCCCGCGAGGCGGGCCTTCCCCAGGTCCCCGTAATTGCCGTCGCCGGCCACGACACCGCATCGGCTATCGCCGCCGTGCCCGCCGCGGACGAGCATTTCGCATATCTCAGTTCCGGCACCTGGAGCCTTATGGGCATAGAAACCCCCGCGCCCGTCATCAACGACGAGTCCGCGAAGGACAATTTCACCAACGAGGGAGGAATAGAGGGGACCACCCGTTTCCTCAAGAACATCACGGGAATGTGGCTGCTCGAGCAGAGCCGCAAGACCTGGGCTGCGGAAGGCCGTACCTACACTTACGACGGCATCGAGGCAATGGCCCGCGAGGCCATCGACTTCCCCTCCGTGATCGATCCTGACGATCCCCGTTTCGCCAGCCCCAAGGATATGGACGCCGAGATCAAGGCGGCCATCGCCGAGACCGGGCAGAGAGTCCCTGCAACTGACGGGGAGATGATCAGCTGCATCTATCACAGCCTGGCCTTCAAATACAAGGAGGTGATTGCCAAGTTGCAGAAATACGCCCCGTTCACCATCAATAAGCTGCACGTGATCGGAGGAGGGGCGGCGAACGCGACCGTCAGCCAGATCACGGCCGACACCATCGGGATTCCCGTGGTGGCAGGTCCCACCGAGGCCACGGCCATCGGCAATGTGATGATGCAGGCGAAGGCCGCCGGATTGGTCCGCAACCGCTGGGAAATCCGCAAGATCGTCGCGGACACCTTCAAGGTCAGGACTTATATTCCTTCCGGCAAATGAAAGGATGACTGTTGAATTCCACCGTCTATGGGATTTTGGAAGAGGCCGGGGAATCCAACAGTCATCCTTTAAAAATCTTTTCTTTTGGAAATAATTGATAATCAAACTAATAACAAATAAAAATGAAAAAAGAAGAACTCGTAAAAAAGGCTTATGACATAGCGAAGGAACGCTATGCCGCCATCGGGGTGGATACCGACAAGGCGATTGAAGAGCTTGAGAAACAGCAGATTTCCCTGCATTGCTGGCAGACCGACGACGTGATGGGCTTCGAGAGCAACGCGGGACTTTCCGGAGGCATCCAGACCACGGGCAACTATCCGGGCCGCGCCCGCAACATCGACGAGGTGCGCAAGGACCTGGAGTTCGTGAAGACACTGCTGGCGGGCAACCACCGCGTGAACCTCCACGAGATCTACGGCGATTTCGGTGGCAAGTTCGTGGACCGCGACAAGGTGGGCGTCGAGCAGTTCCTGAGCTGGATCCAGTGGGCAAAGGAGAACAATTTCAAACTTGACTTCAACTCCACTTCGTTCGGCCATCCCAAGAGCGGCGACCTCTCCCTTGCCAATCCTGACAAAGGCATCCGCGATTTCTGGATCGAGCATACAAAGCGCTGCCGCAGGATAGCGGACGCGATGGGAAAGGCCCAGGACGACCCCTGTATAATGAACATCTGGGTACACGACGGCCAGAAGGATTACACGGTCAACCGCAAGAAATACCGTGAGATCCTCACCGAATCGCTTGACGAGATCCTCAAGGAGAAACTTCCCGGAATGAAGAGCTGCGTCGAGGCGAAACTTTTCGGAATCGGCCTAGAGAGCTACACCGTGGGTTCGATGGACTTCTTCGAGGGCTACTGCGCCTCCCGCAAGGTCATCTACACCCTCGATACAGGTCACTACGAGCCCACCGAGAACGTGGCGGACAAGGTTTCATCGCTCCTGCTCTTCGTTCCCGAACTGATGCTCCACGTGAGCCGTCCCGTCCGCTGGGATTCCGACCACGTGACCATTATGAACGACATGACGCTGGACTTCTTCAAGGAACTGGTGCGTGCCGACGGCCTTCACCGTGCCCACGTAGGCCTGGATTACTTCGACGCCTCTATCAACCGTATCGGTGCCTACATCATCGGTGCCCGCGCCACCCAGAAGTGCATTCTCAGCGCCCTGCTCGAACCCCTCGCGAAACTGCGCGAGTACGAGGCGGAAGGCAAGGGCTTCCAGAAACTGGCCCTTCTCGAAGAGGCCAAGACACTGCCTTTCGGAGCCGTGTTCGACTGGTTCAACTACAAGAACGGCGTGCCTGTCGGTGAGGATTTCATCTCCAGCATCGAGAAATACGAGAAGGAAGTCACTTCAAAGAGATAGGATATGGGTATTCTTTTAGGTCTGCTTATCATAGCGGTGGGGGCGTTCTGCCAGTCGAGTTCGTACGTCCCCATCAACAAGGTGAAATCCTGGAACTGGGAATCCTACTGGGCCGTCCAGGGTGTTTTCGCCTGGCTGGTTTTCCCCCTCATCGGCGCCATTATCGCCACTCCTGCGGGTGAATCCCTCGTCGGAATGTTCGCGGCGAATCCCAAGGCCAGCCTGCTCACGATGCTTTTCGGGGCCCTCTGGGGCGTCGGGGGCCTCACTTTCGGCCTTTCGATGCGCTATCTGGGCGTCGCACTCGGGCAGAGCATAGCCCTGGGCACCTGCGCCGGACTTGGAACCCTTTTGGAGCCGCTCTTCACGGGCCATCCCGAGAGCCTGACCTGGCCTGTAATAGTCGGAGTCATCGTCACCCTCGTCGGAATCGGCATCCTCGGAGCCGCCGGGGCGATGAAGACCAAGGAGGTCGACGATGAGGCCAAGAAAGCTTCCGTCAAGGACTTCAATTTCGGAAAGGGAATCGCCGTGGCCCTGCTGGCCGGCTTTATGAGCGCCTGTTTCGCCATTGGCCTTGGTTTCGGCAAGGAACTCACCTGGTCCGCCACCCCCGACATTTTCAAGAGCCTTCCCGCCACCTTCCTGGTGACTCTCGGCGGCGCCCTGACGAACCTTTGCTACTGCTTCTTCCAGAATTCCAGGAACCACTCCTGGGGAGATTACTCAAAGGGAAGCGTGTGGGGTAACAACCTGATGTTCTGCGCCCTGGCCGGACTCCTCTGGTACAGCCAGTTCTTCGGCCTGGCGGTCGGAAAGGGCTTCCTCGCCGCCGCTCCGGTCCTGCTCGCCTTCTCCTGGTGCATCCTCCAGTCGCTCAACGTCGTGTTCAGCAACGTCTGGGGCATCATCCTGAAGGAGTGGAAGGGCTGCTCCAAGAATACTATCGCCGTCCTCGTGTGCGGCATCATAGTCCTGATTGTCAGCACCTTCCTGCCGCAGTTACTGTAGATGGAAGTATCTGTCCGAGGTTAATACCTTGATTTCTATAGATGCCCGGCTCTGGCCGGGCATCGCTTTTTCACCCCGCGCCGCAGTTACTGTAGATAGGTGTACTGCAAGCGGTAAAATGCGGGAGATGTCCCTGTTTTTGGGACATCTCCCGCAAAAAGTGCCGTTTTTGAGGGTAGTCTGACGATTTTTGGGACATCTCCCGCACTTCACCCACACATCTCCCGCACTTCACCCGCATTTTTCCCGCAAACTTCCCGCGCCGGTCGTCGATTTAAGCGTCGCGATGCTCATGGGTGGCGAGCCAGATGCGCGGCGGCATTCCGGTGATCTTCTTGAAGGTGTTGTTGAAGGAAGATGCGCTGGGGAAGCCGCAGGCCTTGGCGATGTCTTCCTGCCTGGCGTCGGGATGGCCTTCCAGATAGTCTTTGGCGTAGTCTATCCTGAGCCTGTTTACCAGTTCGGGGAAGCCGATACCGTAGTTGCCGTTCACCATCTTCGAGACATATGTCTTGTTCGAGTGTAGCTGTTCCGACACCTCTTCCAGGGTGAGGCCCTGCTGGAGGAAGAGTTTCTCATCCAGCATCAGGCGCTCGAAACGTCCCGTCAGGCTGTCTGCGTCGTCGGTGCGATTGTCGTCCGTGAGGAATAGTTCAGTATGCGGAAGCTCATGTATATCAACAGCTTTTTCAGCGGAGGACCTCATCAGGGATTCCACCCTCAGTCCGTAATTGTCGTGTAGTTTCAAAAGGGTGCGGTCACTGGCCTCGCCCAGCATCTCGGTGAGCATCCCTTCCAGGATCCTGTCCTTGTCCTTCGGGTTGTAGTTATACCTCAGGGCAGTCCTCATCTGGCGTGTGGTGATCCTCCTTTTAGACCCGAATAGGGCGGTGAAGCAGAACGGGCAGAGGAAGACGGCCATCAGTACGGACATCGTCATAGAAATCCACTGATGGTCCTGCAGGTAGTCCCTGAAGAGGCAAAGCTTGAGGATGCAGATTATGAGGAGGGGGAAAAGGTTCGCGAACTGCAGGCCCACCATATCGATGCTGCCATCTCGGAACAGGAAATTCCACAGATGCCGCAGCCTGTAACCGTCTTCCCTGGCAATCCTTGAGTAGGCCATCAGGAGGAAGAAGATTTCAAAGAATATCACGGAGCGGAAGACCACGACGGTGAAGAAGTGGTAGCGAATCAGCGCGGGATCGGTGTCGGCCGTCAGTGTGGACGGGCCCTGGATGTAGAGGCTGCGGATGAACTCCTCAAGGTTGTCCTTTCCTTCTAGGTTGGTCGTCAGCTCGGCGATTGTGAAAAGCACGATGGGAATGAAAACCCAGATCATCTGTCTCAGGCGCACGTCCTGACCGTTCCGCATCCTGAGGATGTAGATGAGCAGGAGGGGAATGATGCTTGGGGCGAAGATCTGCGCCAGGTTGTTTGTCGTCGTCAGGAGCCTGAAGGAGGAGGACATGTCGTAATAGCAGCAGTCCGTGAACAGGAACAACGCGACGGCGGACAAGAAACAGATAAACGCCGCGAAAGTGCCGGCCCTGTGGGCCATCACCACGTGAAGGTGAAGCCAGAAAAGGCAGGTCGCCAGGGGGAGGAAGATTATTACCGATGTCAGCATATCTCAGAAATCCTTGGGACAAATATATTGAATAATTCGTAGAAAAAATAATTTTGGATTCATAAAATACCCCCCCCCCTATTTGTCCAAAAATTGAAATAGGGGGTTTAGTTAGGGTAATGCGTGCTTTGGAGACCCCGTTCCGGAGGACCGTTTTGGCATTTGTGAATCCGAAAAAAGGGTGAATAAAAAGTAAAAGTTTTTTTAAATGGTAAAGAATTTTGTGTTATCTTTGTGCGTTGTATGGTGTGACTTTGAAAGAACGGATTATAATTAATTCATAAGATATGAACATCAGAAAAAAACTAATCGGATTAGTCCTGCTGCTTCTGCCGCTTTGCGCCGGAGCGCAGAACTTTGCCCTTAAGACAAACTTGTATGCCGACGCTGCGGCTGCCGTCAACCTCGGAGCCGAAGTGGGCCTTGCGCCGAAGTGGACCTTCGACATCAACGGAGACTACATGGGTTGGCGTACCGGCGATTACCTGAAGTTTATCACCAAGTCCGACGAGGCCTCCTGGAAACACTGGTTCGTACAGCCCGAGGTCCGTTATTGGTTCTGCGACCGTTTCCTCGGTCACTTCATCGGACTTCACGGCATCGGCGGTCAGTTCAACCTCGGCAATGCCGACACTCCCTTCTCCTTCCTCAACAATGACTGGAGGAAGCTGAAGGACCACCGCTACCAGGGATGGGGCGCTGGAGCCGGCATCGGTTATGGCTATGATTTCGCCCTTGCGAAGCACTGGAACCTCGAACTCGAGGCGGGAATAGGCTTCATCCACTGCTGGTATGACGTTTACAACTGTGCTGGTTGCGGAAGGAAGCTCAACAAAGATCCCCTTGAGCGCAACTACTTCGGTCCGACCAAGCTTGCAATCAACCTTGTTTACCTTTTCTAATTGATGACAGCTATGAAGAAGACCCTTATCATATTTGCGGCGGCTCTCCTGTTTGCAGCCCCGCTCGCTCTCGCCCAGACCGTCGATTCTGGCACCGTGAGCGCTGAAAACGTGAAGTTCTCCAAGAACGGCGACGATCTGGTCGTCCAGATGGATCTGAACACTACCGGCCTTGACATCTCCGGCAACCGTATGGTCATCATCACCCCTGAGGTGTCCGATGGTGTCAACACCGAGACGCTTCCTTCCGTCGGTCTGTACGGACGCAAGCGCTATATATATTATATAAGGAACATCCAGGACAAGCCCGAAAGCCTCAGCGAGGACAAGGCCATCCGTACCAAGGACGCTCCCGACGTGATCCCTTATTCCTCCATCGTTCCTTTCCAGAGCTGGATGAGCGATGCCGCCCTGAAACTTAAGGTCCAGGAAAAGGGTTGCGCCAATTGCGACAAGGGCTCCGGCGACAGGCTCCTTGCCGACCGCCCGCTGATGCCGGAGGCTCCCGTCATCAGGCCCAAGGCCGCCTATATCACTCCTCAGGCGGAAGCTGTCAAGGCACGCAGCCTCGAAGGCCGCGCCTTCATCAACTTCGAGGTCAACAAGACCGTCATCAAGCCTGACTATATGACGAACCCCACCGAGCTTGGCAAGATCATTGCCACCATCGATTCCGTCAAGAACGACTCCGACATCAAGGTCGAAGCCATCTCCATCAAGGGATTCGCATCTCCTGAAGGCGGTTGGGCCAACAACGAGCGCCTTGCCAAGGGACGTTCCGCCGCCCTCAAGAACTACATCAACACTCTCTACAAGTTTGACAACGACATCATCTCCACCTCCTACGAGGTCGAGGACTGGGAAGGACTCAAGGAATTCGTAGAGGGCTCCAACCTCACCGCCAAGGATGAGATCCTCGCCATCATCAACGAGGGTGGCGACGCCGACAAGAAGGAAGCCAAGATCAAGGCCAAGTATCCTGAGCAGTACAACTATCTGCTCCATAACGTCTATCCTTCACTGCGTCACTCCGACTACGTCATCAACTACGTGATCTCCAACTTCACCGATCCTAAGGAAATCCGCGAGATCGCGAAGACTGCTCCCCAGAAGCTCTCCCTCAACGAGTTCTTCATCGCCGCCCAGGATTGCAAGAGCGGAAGCGAGGAGTTCGCCGAGCTCTTCGAGACCGCCGTACGGATGTATCCTGACAGCGAGGTGGCTAACCTCAACGCCGCTTCCAGCGAGCTCACGCACGGTGACCTGATCAATGCCGAGAAGCATCTCAAGAAGGCCGGCAACAGCCCTCAGGCACAGTATGCGCGCGCAATGCTCCTTGCCCTCAAGGGCAACTACTCCGATGCACTGCCCAAGCTTCGCGCCCTGAGCAATCAGGTTCCCGAGGCCGCCGATGCCGTCGCGCAGATTGAAAACATATTGAACTATTGATTGACAATAAATAATCAACTTAATTAAATTATTTTTTAAATTATTACTATTATGAAACTAAAACATTTGTTGTTTGGTGCATTGGCAGCCCTCGTTTTCGCTGCCTGCGCAAAGAACGAAGCCCCTGCAGGCACCAATCCCGGCGAGGATGGCGGTGTTTCCGGTCTCAGGAGTTACGTCAAGGTCGACTTCGTAATGCCTGGCAATGCAGCGACCCGTGCTGATGATGCTGTTTTCGAAGCTGGTTCTGCTGATGAGAATCAGGTCGACAGCGGTGTCCTCTTCTTCTTCGATAACGGTACCCAGGTAGCTGATCCGTTCGAGCTTGGTGACGCCACTTGGTCTGCAGAGGAGGAAGGAACAGACATCAACATCGAGAGTAAATCCGGTGTCATCGTCGTCCTGGAGAACCCCCTGAAGGAACCGACTTCCGTAGTCGCCGTGCTGAATGCAACCCTTGCCGATCTTGGTCTGAGCAAGAGCAGCTCTTTGGCTGATATCAAGGCTGTCGTGAAGGACTTCTCCGCAACCGGCGCCGGCAAGTTTGTCATGTCAAGTTCCGCATACGACGGAGCCGTCGATGACGTTGCTGCCGAGATCGAGACTGTCTATTCTTCCAGGGCTGACGCCGAGGCCAACGCCTCTGTCAAGATCCCTGTGGAAAGGGTTGTCGCCAAGGTTGACGTTCAGGAGAAAGAAGGTGGTGCGACCATGAATCTTGCAAATGGATCCACTGCCGCTTCCAACACTGTCAACATCGATGGTGAGGATGTTACCATTTCCGCTACGATTGATGGCTGGTGGTTTGACAATGCCGCTTCCACTTCCCTGCTGCTGAAGGACATCTCCGATAACGCTGACGCTGACAATGATGCTGACAACTTCCGTTCTTATTGGGCAAAGCCCGTACCTGGAACTCTGACCCATGGTGCTCTGAAAGATGCAAAGACTGGCGCTCAGTATGTTCAGGAGAACACCGATGCCGACGCTCCCACCCAGGCTGTCGTCGCCGCTACCTTGAAGGTTAATGATAAGGCTGTGAAATTGGTCAAGTTCAAGGGCACGCTCTATACTGAAGACGGTTTCGCAATTGCAGTTGCCAACACTCTGAACGGTACCTATTGGACAAAGACTGAAGGTGAAACAGTGACATACGAGACTGTTGACACTGACGACTTTACGATTACTTACACGAGCGAGAATCTGCCGACAGGTGTTGAGCTCGAGTCCTATGAGGCATATGCTAAGATCGATGCGACCACTGACTACTATGTAAAGAGTGGTGATACTTACACAAAGGTTGATGATCTTGATCTTGGCGGCTATGTCGTTCAGCGCTGGGAGGATGGTCAGACCTACTACTTCGTCCCTATCCAGCACGATGCTGACAGGACCGGTGTAGTCCGCAACCACGTCTACAAACTCACCGTGAACTCCATCAACGGTCTTGGAACTCCCGTTCCGTTCAAGGATGTTGACGAAATCATTCCTATTGTCCCTGAAGAGACCGAGACTTACATCTCCGCAGAGATCGATATCCTTGCCTGGAAGATCGTCAAGCAGGACGTTGACCTTGGCAAGTAATTCATAAACCTTTTTTAAGTGGCGAAGCCCGGAGAGGCTTCGGGCTTCACCACTTATTTATATATATAAAACAAAAAGCACTTCATGCTGGTGCAAAGAGAAGCATGAAACCTGGAAGCCAGGGCTCATTGACAGCCTGGGCATCCCACCAAAATTGAAATACAGAGCCGTCCGTTGGCGGCCACTACATATAGAAATTGAGAAAAAATAATATAATATAACAGTATGAAATTATTGGCTGATATCCGTAAATTGGCGTTGAGCTCACTGGGTATGCTGGCAGTATTTGCATTCGCTCTTACTTCCTGTGACACTGAAATCTACGACTACGAAGGAGATTGTACCCCTAAATTCAAGGTGGGCTTCCGCTACGACATGAACATGAAGTTCGTCGACGCCTTCTCTACCGAAGTGAAGTCTGTTTCACTCTATGTTTTCGACAGCAACGGCAAGTTCGTCAAGAGTTACGAGAGCACGGTGGATGAGATGGCTGCAAACGACTACATGATGGACGTTGACCTTGCTCCTGGCAAGTATTCATTACTGGCTTGGTGCGGACTGAATGACGGTTTGCACAGTTACGATGTTCCCACGCTCACTCCTGGGACTTCGACCAAGCAGGAACTCAAGAACACCATGCAGCGCAAGGCTGCTGACGGCAAAGCCGTGGTTGGTGAGATCGACCAGCTCTATCACGGTATGGTCGATAATGCCGTTTTCCCGGACGAGGAAGGCGTGCACACGGTGATCGTTCCTCTGACCAAGGACACCAACCGCCTGAAAGTGGTGCTGCAGGACCTCACAAATGCAGCGAACGTGGATGATTTCAAAGTATTCGTCACTGCTGAGAACGGCAAGATGAACTACAACAACAGCCTGATGGCTGATGAGTTGCTCACCTACGAGCCTTATTTCACACAGGTAGGCGCTTCCGAGATCATCGTCAACACCCGTGCGACTGCGCAGAACGATGGTGGCACCTACAACCTGCTTATGTCCGAGATCAATTTCGGCCGTCTGGTGAAGGACTGGAGGACTCCTTACAAACTTCACATCACCGATGCCAATGGCAAGAACATCATCACCGTTTCCCTGATCGAACTCTTCCTTCTTGTCAGAGGCAAGGAGTACCAGAGCATGGACGACCAGGAGTATCTTGATCGTGAGGATGACTTCAACATGACATTCTTCCTCTATGGTTCAGGTGAAGAGTCAGGCACTTACATTTCCGCCGAGATCATCATCAATGGCTGGAAGGTAGTCCTGCAGGATGTCGATTTTTAAACTGGAATAATATAAAAATAAGATATCGTTATGAAACTGAGGAAGTTTTTATATGGTCTCACCTTGATGCTGGGCTGTTTCGTATTTGCAGCCTGCGTCAGCGATGAAGAAGGTCCTTGTCTGCCCAAGGGCAAGACTGAGGTTGTCTTCTCGCTGTTCCTGCAGGAGAATACGAAGGCTGCTACCCGTGCGGGAGATGAGACGTGGAATAATTACGATCCGAAAGATACGGGTGTCGAGTACGACAACTATATCGATCTCGACAATGTGCAGATGCTTCTGTTCGATACGTCGGACAAATACGTTGGCACGCTGAGCGACATGACTCACTTTAAGACCGGTGAGAACGTATATCAGTATTTAGGTACCGCCCCTTCCGAGATTGCTGCCGGTGATTACAAGTTCGTGGTTCTGGCCAACTGCGACGCTGCAGGACTTACGGCCAATTCAACGATAGCGGACCTGGATGACCTGACTTACGACCTTCTCGCAGAGTCCGGCAATTCGGAGTATATCCCGATGTGGGGCGTGCTCAAGGCCACCCTTACCCTGATTGCCGGCAACCGTCAGGAAATCGGTACCATCCATCTGCTTCGTGCCGTGTCGAAGGTTACCGTGAAGTTGG
This sequence comes from Bacteroidales bacterium, assembly GCA_017427885.1. GTDB lineage: Bacteria > Bacteroidota > Bacteroidia > Bacteroidales > UBA932 > Cryptobacteroides. Next base: position 45,443 of record JAFRRW010000011.1, on the reverse strand, counting down.
AGGCCCAGGAAGGTGCAACGGGCAATCCCCTGAGGGACTACAGCCTTAAGAAGGTTGCGATTAGCAATTACAACAAGAGCGGCTATGTCACTCCGACCGGTGCTGCAACTGCTGAAACTACCACGGAACTGAACCTCGATGCCAGTCTGCACGCCTATGCTTCAGCCGGCACGAACAAGGAATTCGCCGTGGCTGCGACCGGTGATACGGAGCTGACATTCTATCTGCCGGAGTTTGATAACGCAAATGCAGACACTCCTGCAGTCCTGACCGTTTATCTTACCAAGACTGTCGGCGAGGGAGAGAGTGCTACAACCATTAACTTTGATGCTCCCATCCAGTTCTGCGATTATTTTACTAGTGGAGATAATAAAGGTAAACCTGATACCTCTAAACCTTACAACATCATCCGCAACCACAACTATCAGTTCCAGATTTACAGCGTGTCCGATGACGGTGCGTTGTATGTCAAGCCTACGGTAGCTGACTGGATTGATACTGAAGAGTTGACATATCCGATCGATATGTCGACCAGCATGCGTCTGTTCGACTCCTGGCTGTATCGTTATGACACCGACGGACAGTACGGTTGGTCAGATGGTGGATATGATCATTGGAATGAGAGCCATATGGTCGTGTCATCCGGCAGAGGAACGGCAACTACAGCAGAACCTGTCGCCGGCCGTCCTTTGCACTCTCCTCAGATTCAGTTGGTGACCACCGCGTCCGCCGGCTCGTTTGAACTCTATATAGATAACGAGGATTTCGAGATTGTAAAGGCCAATAAGAATGAAACCGGTGTAGTAACCAGTTATACTACCAGTTCTGATGGAACGCTTACCATTGCTGCCGGTGAGGATGTATATACTTATTTCTACATCGTTCCCAAGGAGGAGGTTACACCTTCCAATCCTGTGGCAAAGGTGTTCCTTTACTACAATGACACGGCCCTTGGCAAACTGGAAATGCCTTTCAACTACGGTTCTCTCCCCGGCTATTCCGACGACAGTTCTGAGATCTGGGCATACTATGTGTCTGAAGATGCTTATGAAGCTGGTCAGATAGATGATGACAACAAGTTTATGAGGATGTATTATCAGGATGTAAAGAATCCTCTTGTTCCCGTTGAATAAAAAATGAACGTTATGAAAAATAAAAGCAATATGTCATTCTTTCGTTATGCATTCATGACGTTGGTTTTTATGGGTGCATTGACTGCTTGCGTCAACGACGAAGTATTGAATACTGACGTCGTCAAGAAGACCGGCAGCGAGCGCCTGGCAGTTTCCCCGACGGTTTCCGAGTCGCCGGTGAAACATGTCACCACCCGTGCCGAGTCCATCGACTCTTTGCAGGAGAAAACGCTGAACACCCTGGACGTGTTTGTCGAGCATATCTCCAATGGTACGGGTGACGGCACTTTCCTGAGGCAATACCACCTTACCAATGCCACCGAGGGCGACTTGAACAAGCTCGCCGACAGATGGCGTCAGGAAGGCCTTTTAGACGGAGAGAAATACAACATCTATGTGGCAGCCAATAATCCTCTGACTACGGAGGATGTCGCCAGTGTCACTGCTCTTAAAGCATTGACCTATAATGAAGTCGAAGCAGGCGTGGCTGAACTTGATGATGATGGAAACATCAAGAAGAATTCCGGTGATGCTACTACGGGTAACATCTATAAACGTTATTCCCAAAAAATAACTGGTCGGGCATATACCAATAGTAAAGAGTTCATGATGGACGGTGTAATCCCAGAATGGACACCGGATCCCACAACTTTGGACCAGACCTTCGATGTTACGATGAACCGTGCGGCCGCGAAGATCGTGTTGAACGTTACGTTCGATGAGACTTTCGTGAACAAATTGACTGAAGAAGGTGTTACGATCACCGGTACTCCCGCCTGGAAGTTCAATAACTTCGCTTTCGGTGCACCTGTGTTCACACCGGATACTGCTCCGACGGCTGGCGAAGAGGTTCACAACAGCGGATTCAATATCTTCCACAACCAGTATGTTGATGGGGGAAGCGCATTCTCAATCGTCACTTACTCTTATCCTAACAAGTGGACCGGAACCACGGATGCTCCTTCGTTGATAGTCTCCATTGGGTACAAGGAGGGGGATAATGATGTAATATACAATTACTACCGTGTTCCTATCGTCCCCAAGTCGACCACATCCCTGGACCGCAACACCATCTACGTGATTGATGCCACCATCAAGACCCGTGGTAGTGATGCACACGAGGATATCACCGAGATGAGCGACCTGCTCTACGAGGTGCTGCCTTGGAATGACGAGAGCAACAGCGCCGCCATCCACAATGATGTGGAGTCTGTGCAGCACTACTATTTCAAAGTCAACCCCAAGGTCTATACCCTGCGTGGTGATGGCGACCAGGACGTTGTCCTGACTTACCTGAAGGCTGCCGGTACCAAGGTGAACTGGAAACTCTTTACCTATGATGAGAATGGCAACCAGACTGGCGTCGTTGCAAACAATGCGTCCGGAGCGACCCGTGCTTGGTTCTATAATGCCGATGGTGCATTTACCACGACGTATAATGACAATGAATCAGGCATGAACTGGAGTAATACAGGCCCTACTCCGATGGGTGTGAAGATTGAGCAGAGTACTGAGGGTACCAGCGGTTCTACAGGAACTGTGACTGTTACTTCTCATGCGCTGAACAACAGGGCCATCAAGTACATCCGTTTGCGTGTATATCTTGACGAAGAAGCAACCTTCAAGAATGGCAAGGAAACCTTGTATGAGGATATCATTATCCGTCACTTCCCGACCGATAATATCCAGAATATAGTTGGTTCATGGTCATCATATCATGCTGCTGGTAGCGGAACCCAAGAAGTAACCCTGACTACTACAAGCCTGGTGGAAGCTGAAGCTTGGAAAGTACAGTATGGTGTTAACTATACAACTCAGGAACTTACTGCTACAGACTATATCACTTATGAAGAATATTCTGACCATGCAGGAGAAACCGGTTATACTATGACTGGACCAACTGCCTCAAATTATACTATCTTCCATCAAATGGTGACAACTCGTCAAGCAAGAGCTGCAGCTAATAGCCAAGCGAATGCAGCTGTTGATCCAGGAGATGGCCATAATTATTATTGGGGAGAGAATCCACAACAGGTTGCAACTGGCCAGTATTATAATGGTGAGTGGGACTATAGAAATGAAGGAACTTATAATAATAGGATATGGTATAAGTATCAGAACTACTATACTGCATCGTATACCCATACATACACCTATAATCAGTACTCTATGACTGTAGAAATGGTTACTACAGGTAATTGGTTTGATATCGCTGATTTAGGCCAAACTTATAGTGGAAATGATAGGAAAATAAATGCTAATAGCAATTTCTTTGCTAAAGTCTATGAGGATGGAATAGTAAACGCAGTCGTTGTTAATAATAATGGTAATGCTAAAACCTATTCATTAAAGCATGGTGCTAATACTGATTATTACTATTATTGGGATGGCAGTCAGACTCAATCTATGCGTACAAGCTTTAATTTGACCAATAATCATATGTATGTGATTCAGATATCATCTACCAGTGAAGGTTATATAATGGGACGTCCAATACTTGGAAATCCTAATCAGTATCTTTCTCAAGATGATGTCGTATCGCCTGCATTTATGATTGCATCACAACTTGGTGCAGTGACTCCATTCACGGGTAATAATGCAGCTACTAATGCTGCTGCTCACTGTAGTCGTTATATGGAGGTAGCTACCGATGGTACTCGCTATACAGGATGGCGCCTGCCTACTCCGGATGAAATTAGTGTAATCACGAGATACCAGCAAGGTACAATCAATGGCGTTACCATCAGCGATGCAAACTATCGTGCTATGACACCTGTCTTGACTGGTAATACATACTGGAGCCTCACAGGAAATGCTGTAAGTACAGGAATGGGTGAGGGTGGTCCTTACCTCCGTTGCGTACGTGACCTCTCAGCTGAAGAAGTTGACCGTCTGAATGGCTTTGATAAGATTATTGAGAAGTATCAGAATTAATATGAATCTGTAAATACTGATGAGTATGAAATATATTTCACGAATATTATTCATAAGCGCTTTGGCTTTGGGGCTCTCCGCCTGTACCGATGCCATAAGGGTTTACGATCCCGTGGATGAGTCTTGCGCTGGCGACATGACGGTCAACATCACCGCAGTAGTTTCCGGAACGACGCCCGCGACAAAGAGCAAGGTGAGCGGCACCGAGAACAAAGTGCACACAATGCAGATGGTCTGCTTCGATGCCAATGGACTTTACCTCGGTATCCGTAATGCCACGGTCACATCCGACGATGCGACTCCGGACACCGGCAAGATCAAAGGTACCGTGCCGCAGGGCACCAGCCGCATCCACTTCATTGCCAACAGGAATCTGAGCATTCCCCTGCTGTCCAATGTCGTAGGTACGCCTGAATCCGAGGTGATGGGTTCTGAAGAGCTTTCCACCATTTGGAACGATGAGGACCATCAGGAGGTTTGCTATTGGGGATACCACAAAGAGGCGAATGCTACTGCAATGGAGGGCTGGCTGAATCCTACTGCAGCTCAAGGTAACAGTAAGGTCTACCTGATCCGTGACCGTGCCAGGGTTGTATTGAGTTATGATCCAACGGGTGCTACAGTACCAGTAACTAAGATTGAATGGTTGATTCATAATGGCCTCGAGCGTGGTTATTTGGCACCAACTGAGGCTTTCTGGGGTAATGACTCTTATTATGAGCAGTCATCGGTGGCTGGCGCTGGTTATGTTTCAAAAGCTGGCATGAACCCATATCCAGACGGAAAGCGATATTCTCTTTGGATTTCTGCTACTGAGAACGATGATGATAATTTTGACGTGGCTTATCAGAGTACTGGTACATACCAATCAAAGCCTCAGTTCCTCTTCGATGACGATAATGAGGCAATCGATAATCTGAAGGCTATCCTGAAAGTCACATATACCGTTAGTGGCAGTCCAAAGACCGTTTATCATGTTCTGAAACTGAATGACAATGACAAGGTGCTGTATAATGTGGTGCGTAACAACACATATTATATCAATGCCAAGTTATTGAGCCCTGACGTGGCTTATTATGAGACACTTAAGGATGCTATCAATGGTACTGAGTTCGTAAATGCTGATATTGAAGTTGACAGAAGTATCACAGATATCAATGATGAAGATTATACACTGCAGATTCTGTTGCCTACCGAGACTACTTCTATTGTATTCAATACAGAGGATACACAAGATTTGGATTTCGCATTCCGTACGGTTGAAGACGTGACTGTAAGTGGTTCTACTGATCCTGCTGATTTTGAGGTTAAGTGGGAGAAGAGTCAGACCTTCTGTACTGATCCTACCTTGTCATATGTTCCGGAAACCAAGCAGTTCCAGATTCATACCAAAGTGATTCAAGGTCAACTTTCCGATGAGTTGCAAAGTGAGTGGATTGTGGTAAGACATAAGGCTTCTGGTTTGACACGTTACATCCATGTATATGTGATTAATCAGTTCAAGTACCTTGGTAATCCTACTTTGAAGTCTGCAGGAAATAACCGTTATGTTTTGAACTTCAAGATTCCACCTACGGAAGCACCAGAAGATAATCCATCTGCACCTATCTATCCAGCTGGTCTGTATCCTATAGATGTGAAGTTTACTACCAACACGCTGAATGCATATAATAATCAGCAGACAGGTACTAATTATGGTTTGTTCGGCGTATCAGTAGAGGGAACTCAAAAGCTGACTGTTAGTGGTAATTTTGAGGATGGTTACGCTACTCCTATCTCTTCTACTGCTGCTGCTAGAACTCATTGGTATTATCAGCAGGAGAATAACTGGTGGGACTTCTGGTACACCTACAGCATTAAGAACTATGAACAGACCAACAATGGTGAAGTGAACATTTACTTCGATGATGTGAAGAGTCATATCCAGTATGAAACTGTAACTGATGTAGGTCTCTTCCTGGAGATTAAATACTTCGGAAAGATTTACTCCATCCCTGTGACGAACTAGTTCTTCATCTGTTCCGATATCATTTAAGTCACCCCTGGCCCCGACCGGGGGTGACTTTTACTTTCAAACGATTATAATTCAGATGAAAAAGAGGATACTTTTGCTTGTTGCCGCCGTTACAGGGCTGCTCCTTGCTCCTTCCTGCAGGAAAACCGAGGTGGAGGAGCATTTCCAGGTAGGGGAAAGGCTTCCCGATTTTTCCGTGACCACGACCGCTGGGAAAAAGGTCTCTACTTCGGATCTGAAGGGGAAGCCTTCAATAGTTATCATTTTCACCACCACCTGCCCTGACTGCACGGCCCAGCTTCCCGAGGTCGAGACGGTGTTCGCAGCCCACAAGGAAGATATCAACGTCCTGGCCGTCAACCGCGGCGAAAAGGAAGACGCTGTAAAGGCCTGCTGGCTGGAACGCGGCTTCACGATGCCGGCTGCCGCCCCTGGAGACCGCTCAATCTATGACCTATTCGACCGGGGCTCCCAGACCGGCGTCCCGCAGGTATATATTTCCAACCCCCAGGGCGTCATAATCGGTTTCACGAACGACCAGAAGGTCCTTACGTCCGATGACATCTGGAGCATCTGCCAAGGCAAATAATTGAGTCTATAAATGAAAGACGGCGTCAGGGATCCCTGACGCCGTCTTCATTTTAGGTCAACCCTGCTAGAAGAACTCTTCGCTGGGGCTGGGGCCGTCGAAGTTGTCGTTGTCGCGGGGTGCGGCGTTCTCTTCGTGACGGGGCTGCCTGCGGTCATCCCTGCGGCGCTCGTCGCGGCGACGCTCGTCGCGTCCGCCGTTCCTGCGGTCGTCACGCCTGTCGTCCCTGCGGCGCTCGTCGCGTCCGCCTTCGCGGCGGCGGTCGTCACGGCCACCATTGTTCCTGCGCTCGTCGCGTCCGCCGTTCCTGCGGTCATCCTTCGAGGAATTCCCGCGGGGCTTGCGCTCGGGCTCCACATAGCCTTCGGGCTTGGGGGTGAGGGCCTTCATTGAAAGCCTCATCTTGCCTGACTTCTCATCGATCTCGAGGAGCTTGACGTCGATTTCCTGGCCCTCTGTGAGGACATCGGTGACATTCTCCGTCTTGTCCCATGCGATCTCGCTCACGTGGAGCAGGCCTTCCTTGCCGGGAAGGATTTCCACGAATGCGCCGAAGTCGAGGATGGAAACCACCTTGCCGTGATAGACCTTGCCGGCCTCGGGAACCTCGCAGATGCTCATGATCCACTTGTAGGCCTTGTCCATAGCCTCGGCGTCGTTGGTGGCGATGTCCACGATGCCCTTGCCGTCCACCTCGTCGATGTTGATCTCGGCGCCGGTCTCGGCCTGGATCTTCTGGATGGTCTCACCGCCCTTGCCGATGACCGCACCGATGAATTCCTTGTCGATCTCGAAGGAAATGATACGGGGGACGAAGGGCTTGTAGTCCTCGCGGGGCTTGTCCATACATTTGCGCATCTCGCCGAGGATATGCATACGGCCCTCGTGAGCCTGCTGCAGGGCCTTCTCGAGTACGTCGTAGGAAAGGCCGTCAACCTTGATGTCCATCTGGGTGGCGGTGATGCCGTCTTCGGTACCGGCCACCTTGAAGTCCATGTCACCGAGATGGTCCTCGTCGCCGAGGATGTCGGTGAGGATGGCGTAGCGGTCGTTGGGGCGCTGGGCGTCGGTGATGAGACCCATCGCGACGCCGCTGACCATCTTGCTGATCTGCACGCCTGCGTCCATAAGGGCAAGGCAGCCTCCGCAGATGGAAGCCTGTGAGGAAGAGCCGTTGGACTCGAGGATGTCGGAGACCACGCGCACTGCGTAGGGATTCTCAGGAGCCATCGGGATGACGGGTTTGAGGGCCCTCATAGCGAGGTTTCCGTGGCCGACTTCGCGGCGTCCCACACCCCTCTGCGCCTTGGCGTCGCCGGTGGCGAAAGGAGGGAAGTTGTAGTGGAGGACGAACTGCTGGTCGCCCTGGATGAGGACCTCGTCGAGTTCCTTCATATCCTTCTTGGTGCCGAGGGTGACGGTGGCGAGGGACTGGGTCTCACCGCGGGTGAAGATGGCGCTTCCGTGCACGCAGGGGAGCACGTCGTGCTCGCACCAGATGGGACGCACCTGGGTGGTCTGGCGACCGTCCACGCGGAGACCCTCGTCAAGTACGAGGTTGCGGAGGGCTTCCCTCTGCTCGAATGCGAAATAGCGGGCTATCATCGCGGCCTTTGCCTCCTGGTCCTCCTCGGAAAGGGTGGCGAGGAAGTCGGCCTTGATCTGCTCGAATCCGGCCTCGCGCTCCTTCTTGGGCTTCGCGGCCTTTGCGAGCTCGTAGCACTTGGCGTAGCAGGCCTCGTGAACCGCCTTGCGGAGTTCCTCGTCCTCTTCGTCGTGGGGATAGTCCCTCTTGACGTCCTTGCCAAGTTCCTTGTTGAGCTCTTTCTGGAGCTGGCACATAGGCTTGATGGCGGCGTGGGCGGCCTTGATCGCCTCGAGCATCACGCTCTCGGGGACCTCTTTCATCTCGCCTTCCACCATCATTATGTTCTCCTCGGTGGCGGCGACCATCAGGTCGAGGTCGGCCTCTTCCATTTCGGAGAAGTTCGGGTTGATCTTGAATTCGCCGTTTATACGTGCGATGCGGACCTCAGAGATGGGTCCGAGGAACGGAAGGTCGCTGGCCGCGAGGGCGGAGGAAGCGGCGAGGCCCGCAAGGGCGTCGGGCTGGATGTCCTTCTCTGCGGAGAGGAGCCATACGTTCACGAAAACAGCCAGATGGAAATCATCCGGGAACAGAGGGCGCAGGGCCCTGTCGATAAGCCTCGAAACGAGGACTTCATAGTCGGAGGCCTTACCCTCCCTCTTCATAAAACCGCCGGGATAGCGGCCTGCGGAGTAATATTTCTCCTTATAATCCACCTGCAAGGGAAGGAAATCCGTTCCTTCCGTCACTTCTGTTGCGCAGGTGACAGTCGCGAGAAGCACCGTGCCTCCCATCCTTACGACTGCGGAACCGTCCGCCTGCTTGGCGACCTTTCCGGTCTCGATTTCGATTGTCCGACCGTCGGGCAATTCGATTTTCTTAGTGATAATGTTCATTTGATATATTTAAAACGTCTTGTGATGTCTGCACAAAAAAAGGGACGGGTCTATTGTCTTGTCCATCCCTTTTAGGCGTCGCGTCCCTATATGGTTATCTGCGGAGACCAAGCTCCTTGATAATGTTCCTGTACCTCTCGATGTCGATCTTCTGGAGATAATCCAGCAGCTGACGTCTCTTGCCGACCAGACGGAGAAGGGAACGGCGTGTGACCACGTCCTTCTTGTTCTTCTTCACGTGCTCGGTAAGATGAGCGATACGGTAGGAGAATAGCGCGACCTGACTCTCGGGAGAGCCGGTGTCCGTATTGGACTTCCCGTACTTCGCGAAAATCTCTTGCTTCTTTTCAGGCATTAAATATTCAGCCATCTTGCAAAAAATTTATTGTGAGTGATTTATAAACCTTCGCCTTTCCCTACGGGAAAAGCGGGTGCAAATTTATGCATTAATTCCGACAAACCCAAAGATTCGGGAGAAAAAACCAGGCGGATTCTACTTATTAAAGCATCCTTCTTTTCTATATGTCTTAATAACAGAAAATTTTCAATTGATTGTTTTGTTGTTTAATAGAAAAATATCTATATTTGCACAACTAAACCACTTATTCTATGAAATTCGATGAATTCCATAAACTGATCAGAGCTAATGGCTGGGAGAAGCTGAGGCAGATGGGTACGAGCCATGTGATTTATAAGAAGGGCAGGCAGACATACCCTGTCCCATACCATAGGGGGAAGGAACTTGGCAAAGGACTGGAGGCAAAAATCCGAAAAGAAATGAAGTTGAAATAATTACGGGAGGAATGACTATGACCACCATAAATGCGATAATTGAAAGGGCTTCGGACGGGACATACGCCGTCTTTTGCAAGGACGAAATCTTTTCAGGTGCCGGTGCTACCATCGAGGAGGCGAAAAAGGATATGATGGACCAGATGGCTTTCTACAAGGAGACCGCTATCAGGGAAGGTTTCAAATATCCTGACTTCCTGGACGGAGAGTTTGAAATCGTTTATACGATTGATTCCATCAGCCTCCTGAAATACTATGTCGGTTCAGGAATCTTGTCCCTTGCAGGGATCGAGAAGATGTCCGGAATCAATCAGAAACAGCTTTGGGCATATCTTCACGGTACGAAACCCCGCAAGGCCCAGGAGGATCGTATCAGGTCCGGTTTCGGCTCTCTCTACAAGGACCTGAATAGTATTTTCGCTTGAAAGGAAGGCTGAACGTAATACTTTAAGCAGTTTTCTCCTTCACCCCTATTCCTGGGCGGTCAGGGAGGTGCAGTTTGCCGGACAGGACCTCGACGCCTTCGAAGAGGTCGTTGGTTATGAGGAGGTTGCCGTCGAGGTCGGCGAAATCGACGGCGGGGGAGAGCTGGGCTGCGGCGGAGACGGCGCAGGAAGTCTCGGTCATACATCCGACCATCACCTTCATCCCTTCCGCCCTGGCGTAATCCACCATCTTACGGGCCTCCCTCATCCCGGCGCATTTCATCAGCTTGATGTTGATCCCGGTGTAGGCCCCTTTCAGCCCCGGGATGTCCTCGAGCCTCTGCACGGCCTCGTCGGCGAAGATGGGCAGGGGGCTCCTCTCGGTGATCCAGGCGTTGTCGTCGAGCCTTTCCTTCGCCATCGGCTGCTCCACCATCACCACGCCGTTCTCCTTCAGCCAGAATATCTCGTCCAGGGCCTCCTGGCGGTCCTTCCATCCCTGGTTGGCATCCACCGCCAAGGGGAGTGGCGTCACCTCGCGGATAGCTGCTATCATATCCTTGTCCGCCGGGGTCCCCACCTTGATTTTCAGGATGTTGAACTGCTCGGCGCATTCCTTCGTCTTCTCTTTTACCACCTCGGGGGTGTCGATGCCGATAGTGAAAGTGGTGTCAGGCGCCTTCGCCGGGTCGAAGCCCCAGATGCGGTACCACGGCGCCCCGAGCATCTTCCCGACGAGGTCGTGGAGGGCGATGTCAACGGCGGCCTTGGCGGCGGTGTCACCTGGGGAGAGGGAATCCACGTAGCCGAGGATGTCTTCGAGGCAGAAGGGGTCGGGGAACTGCCCCAGATCGACCTTCTGGAGGAAGGATGTGACGGTTTCCACGTTCTGGCCGAGGTAGGGGGGCATCGAGGCCTCTCCGAAGCCAGTAAGGCCGTCAAAATGAATCCTTACCTGCACGTCGGGGGTGGTGGTGCGGGAGTAGGAGGAAACGGTGAAGGTGTGTTTGAGCTGGAGCTCGTAGGGGAAGAATTCCAGTTCCATCCGTGCCTTGCCGGAGCGGTTGACATATATATGCCTGCCAGAGTTCCCTCCAATGCAGGAGGGGAGGCCTGCGGCCACGGTCGCCGCCGCTGCGGTCTTCAGAAAGTCTCTTCGTTTCATTGAATGTTCTATTCCTCCATAAAGGTAGTAAACACCGGGGGATTTTAGGAAAAAAAGTCTTATTTTTGGGAAAAGGTTATATCAAATCATGAAGAAAATCATCACCGTCATCTTCGCTGCGGCGCTGTTCCTTTCCGCCGCGTCGGCACAGGAGAATTATGTCCCTTCGCAGTCCAACCTCGATGCAAGGCAGGAATTCGCCTCCACCAGGCTGGGAATCTTCCTCCACTGGGGAATATACGCAATGTACGGGCAGGGGGAGTGGTACCTGCGCGACGGACGCCTGCTGGACTCTGAGTATTCCAAGGCGGCTAAGGGGTTCTATCCCATAGAGTTCGACGCCGCGGAGTGGGCGAAGGCGTTCAAGGACGCCGGGGCCGGCTATGTCACCCTGACCTCCCGCCACCACGACGGTTTCTCAATGTTCAAGACCGCCACTTCGGACTACAACGTAGTGGACGGCACACCCTTCGGAAGGGATGTCGTTGGCGAGCTCTGCCAGGCCTGCGCCGACGAGGGACTCCGCTTCCACCTCTACTATTCCCTCCTGGACTGGCACAGGGAGGACTATCCCCTCGGAGAGACCGGCAGGGACACCGGCCGCCGCAAGGACCGCCAGGACTATGACAGCTATTTCAATTTCATGAAGATACAGCTGAAGGAACTCCTCACCAACTATCCCCATCTCGGCGGCATCTGGTTCGACGGATTGTGGGACCACAAAGAGAAGACCTTCGACTGGAGGATACAGGACCTTTACGCGCACATCCATTCCATCAAGCCCTCCTGCCTCATCGGCAACAACCACCACATCAACGTCATAAAGGGTGAGGATTTCCAGATCTTCGAGCGCGACCTGCCCGGCCAGAACAGCACCGGATGGAACTCCTACGACTCGGTGAGCGACGTCCTCCCCTTGGAGATGTGCACCACGATGCCCAACGGCGCCTGGGGCTACGAGGTGAAAGTGACCAGTTACAAGTCTACTGAGGAGATAATCATACTCCTTCTGAAGTCGGCCGCCCTAAACTCCAACCTCCTCATCAACATCGGCCCCCAGCCCGACGGTAACCTTCCTGCCCAGGCCCTCGACCGTCTCAAGGGACTCGGGGAGTGGATGAGGACCTATTCCTCCACCATCAACGGCACTACGGCCACGGCCATTCCCGAGCAGGCCTGGGGTGTGAGTACACGCACCAGGGACAAGGTCTTCCTGCACGTCATCAAGCCGAAGGAGATCCCTTCGAACGGCGTCACCGGCAGGCTGGTCGTCCCTGTGACGGAGAAAGTTGCGGGCGTCAAGGAGTTCGTCTCCGGCAAGCCCCTGCCCTTCACCGTATCGAAGGACGGCTTCCTGACGATTACCACCCCTTCAAAGCCCGACGCCTCTCCCGACTGGGTTGTGGAGATCGACTTGAAATAACAGTGGTTTCACTTAAGTGATCCCAGTCTTTCACCCTTCTACGGCATCCCTGCAGGAGAAGGCCGCATCCGGGTCCGGAAGGCAGCAGAGGTGCCAGACGGGCACCGTCATCGCTATTTTTTCTACGGTCGAAGACAGGCTCTCCGACAGGCTTCTGTCCCATTTGACGGACGAGGCCGAAGGAAGGACCGCCGCATAGGCCGCCAGTCCCTTCAGGCGTGTTATCCTGTTTTCCGGGGCCTGCTCCAGGCGTACTATGGCCCTCACCGGCACGTCCACGTTCCTGTAGCAGGGGGTTTTCCCGCTCCAGGGGGTTCCGAACACGTGGAGACCGTCGTCCATCAGCCTCAGCACGGGATTGTCGTCGTTGATCTGGTCGCAGCCTTCGATGTTCTCCAGCCAGAGCCTGCTGTGGGTGCTCTTTCCGGTTCCGCTGCTTCCGAGGAAAAGGTTGGCCTTGCCGTCGTGCCTGACCACCGAGGCGTGCATCAGGAGGGTGGAGGCCGTGGAGAATGTGGCCATATACATCACCATCAGGGAGGTGGACACCTGCATAAGGGTGGAATAGGGACCGACACCAGGCTTGGGGAAGTATTCCCCGCTGCGGAAACTGTCATCGACCACGAGGGTGCCGAAAACCCTTCCCTCCATCGGTTCTAATTCGAAATATACTTTATTCCCTTTCGAATATATCGAATAATAGGGCAGGGCCTCGTCAACCCTGATGATGAGGTTCATCCCTTCCCGGGAGGCCATCAAGTCGCGGATTTCAGGGGTTTCGCCTTCCCTGACGGTAAGGGTGAAGGCCGGGTCGCCTTCTTCGGTGGCGAAGGGGGCGTATTGGGAGAGGTCGAGGGTGTGGCCGTCCATATCGGCAGGGAGCTCGTGCCTGCCGGTCACGAAGGTCCTGGCGGGGACGTCGTCTCCGGCCCGCACGGGAGGAATGCAAAGGGGACTGGTGCCTTCCCTGGCCACCTTTATCCTTTCGGCCACGGCAGGGATGTAGTTCATCTCGTGCCAGGGATCCTCGAGACGGAGGCTGAATACGTGGCCTCCGACCTTGTATTTGAGAGTCTTCATTTTGCTCATTGGTCCTCTCCGTTTGATAGAAGGGCCGTGGCCCCGGTGATAGAAATCGCGTTTTCAATGCGGAAATCCCCGCTTCTGGTGCGGCGCAGGGAGTCCAGATGGGCCCCGCTTCCGAGGGCTTCGCCGATGTCCCTCGCAAGGGAGCGGATATATGTTCCCTTCGAGCAGACCACCCTTATTTCCGCCCTCGGCAGTCCCAGCGACGAATTGTCGGTCACCTTTATCCTGTCCTTACCTCCGTCGGCTGCTGTCAGGATCGGGCCGAACTTTTCCCCAAATATTTCCGTGAGGCCCGGCGTGACAGCAGCCGTTCCGGGGGAATCTGCTCTGTCCGGTGCTTCCGCCGAGGAGGGGTGAAAGGCCAGCAGTTCGATCTCTGAGATATTGATGGTCTGGGTGGTGAGGAGGGCTGCGCTTTCGTGGTCGAAAGCGGTGCCTTCCCTGAGGGATTTCCGATATTGCTTTCGGGCCATCTCGTAGGCCCTCATGCCGTCGACGGATTTGGCGGAGAAGAGGGGAGCGACCTGGCTCTGGACGCCGAGGAAAGAGGGTAGCGTGGCCCTCAGGGCCTCTTCGCTCACCCCGTCAACGGGATACAGCCGGTCGATTTCCTTTTCAAGGTCGTAGGAAGGGGTGGTGGCTCCGAAGGTGATTCCGGCCACATATTCCTTGTCGTGACGCTGGAATTCCTCGGCCATCTTGGTGGCCTTCCCAATGCACACCAGCAGAATGCCGGTTGCCAGGGGGTCCAATGTCCCGGCGTGCCCCACCTTCAGGTTCTTCTTGCGGAAATGCCTTGTGGCGGCGTATTTCATCTTCCTGACGACATCGGCCGAGGTCCATCTGTAGGGTTTGTCTATAGGAAAGACGATTCCCTCGAGATATGCGTCGATATCCCTTTCCAGAACCCCGGTGAACCTCCCGTCAGCCGTCAGCATAAAGTCCTATTTGACAGGGATCTTCGCTATCCTTCTGGCGTGGCGTCCTCCGTCGAAGGGGGTTTCGATCCAGGTGTCGGCGATCCTCATCGCCATCCTCAGGGAGATGAACCTTGCGGGCATAACCAGTACGTTGGCGTTGTTATGGGCCTTCACCAGACGGCCGATTTCGCTGTTCCAGGCCAGTCCGGCCCTGATTCCCCTGTGGTGGTTGAGCGTCATCGCCATACCGTTGCCCGTCCCGCACATCGCGATTCCGGCATCCACCTTTCCTCTCTCGACGGCGTCGGCCAGGGGGTGTGCGAAGTCGGAGTAGTCCACGCTCACGGTGGAGTCCGTCCCGAAGTCCACTACTTCGTGACCCATTCTCTTGAGATGCGCCGCCAGTTTCACCTTGTAGTCATAGGCGGCATGGTCGTTGGCAATACCTATTTTCATATGTATCTATTTGTTATCCAAGTCTTTCCCGGGCATAGGCCATACGGGCGACGGTCTCTTCCGGACCTATCCTCGACACGATGTCGGCTATGCCGAGGCCGCTGGCGGAGCCGGCGAGGGCGAGGCGGATGCAGTTCATCACCTTGCCCATCGGCCATTCCCTGGCTTTTATGAACTCCTCAAGGGCGGTCTCCACTCCCGAGGTGGAGAATTCCCCGTCATATACGGCTGTCAGGTAGCCTACGGCTTCGACGGCCAGGGGCCAGATGTCTTCCTTCCAGAACTTGTCGACGTCCTTGGCGAGGAAAGGGGCCGTGGCGGTATCGTCCCAGACCTTCGCCCTGGGATCGGCCTTCTGCTCCACGGCGGCTCCGGCCTTGATGCCGAACGCCTCGAAATCCTTCGGTCCTACGAAGAGATAAGATGCTATCTTCCAGAAATCCTCCACGAAGGATGCCCTTTCACTGGTGAATTCCACCACCGAACGGACATAATCCCTCGTGAAGATATGGTTCTTGAAATCCGCTCCGGTCCCGTTGAATTCCGCCCCGGCGGTGATGGCGCAGGCAGGGCAGTCCACGACCTTGAGCCCGTGTGCTTCCAGGACGGGGACCAGCAGTCCGGCGAGGTCGTCGGAAGGGGTGAGGCGGAGGTATTCGCGGTTGTACCAGTGGGCCTTTTCCACGTTGAAACGGGCTCCGGACTTGCTTACGTGGTCGAGCGAGAAGGCCTCGATGAGCTCTTCCATCGACATTATCTCCCTCTCGTCCCCCGGGTTCCATCCCAGGAAGGCCAGCATATTCACAAAGGCCTGGGGGAAATAGCCGTCTTCGCGGTAGCCTCGGGAAACCTCTCCCGTGGGCGCCACCCATCGGAGGGGGAAGACGGGGAAGCCTAACTTATCGCCGTCCCTCTTGGAGAGTTTCCCCTTGCCGTCGGGTTTGAGCAGGAGGGGAAGGTGGGCGAAGCGGGGCATCGAATCGGTCCAGCCGAAGGCCTTGTAGAGCATATAATGGAGGGGGAGGGAAGGTAGCCACTCCTCGCCGCGGATGACCTCGGTGATTTCCATAAGGTGGTCGTCCACGATGTTGGCAAGGTGGTAGGTGGGGAGTTCGTCGGCCCTTTTCCAGAGCACCTTGTCGTCGAGGGTGGAGGTGTTCACTTCGATGTGGCCGCGGATAAGGTCATCCATTGCAACCACCTCATTCTCAGGCATCTTGAACCTTATTGTCCAGTCCGTGGTGGTGGCGAGGAGCCTTTCCGTTTCCTCGGCGGGCAGGGAGAGGGCGTTGCGAAGTCCCGTCCTCGTGGCGTGGTTGTAGATGAAGGTCTCGCCTTTAGCCTCGGCTTCCTTACGCCTGGAATCCAGTTCCTCGGGGGTGTCGAAGGCATAGTAGGCGTAACCGTTGGCTATGAGTTTCTCGGCGAATTCCCGGTAGATGGGCTTGCGCTGGCTCTGGCGGTACGGGGCGTGGGGATTGCGGGGGGAGGCCTCCTCGGCTACCTTCCATTTCCCGTCGGGGGTTTTCTCAAGGCCTTCGTCCGGCACTATCCCGCACCAGTCGAGGGCTTCGACTATATATTCCTCCGCTCCCGGCACGAACCTGTGAGAGTCGGTGTCCTCTATCCTGAGGATGAAATCTCCACCCCTCTGCTTGGCGTAGAGGTAGTTGTAGAGGGCCGTCCTGACCCCTCCCATATGCAGCGGGCCGGTAGGGGACGGCGCAAACCTTACCCTTGTCCTTCTTTCACTCATTTTTACTTCGTATATGTCTTTTCAATGAACCTGTCAACGTCCACTATGAACCTTTCGTGGATTCCCCGGCCCACGATGCCGTTTTCGTCCCTTACGACGACTCTGAACGTCACCCTGCGGCGGTCGACCCCGATCACCTCGCTCTCGCACCATACCTTCTTCCCCACCGGGACTGCTGCCTCGTGGGTCACGTTCACGAGGGTACCGACAGAGTCCTGGCCCTCATCGAGATAAGGGGTTATGCTCACCCTCGACACCCTTTCCATCAGGGTTATCATCATCGGGGTGGCGAACACCCTAACCGTACCGCCGATATGGGTGGCGGTAAGTTCCTCGGTCACAATCTCTTCTTCGTAACCTTCTATTCCCGGGACGACGGCCATCTGTCGTCAGTTTTCCTGGTCGTTGTTGGAGCGGGCTGCCCTGCGGATCGCCGCCGTTCCCTCAAGCTCTCCCAGCGACTGGTCGGGCTTGACGATGAGGGCGGGCTTGTTGCTGTCGGAGAAATGGAAGGTGCGGTTGTTCTCGTTCGAGCTGAAACCAATCTTCCTGATGCCCGAATCCGTTTCGGGGATCGAGGCTTCCCCGTTGGAGATCACTTCGTTGCGGTTGTATGTGAAATCCGATGATATGTTGATGTACTTGCCTTCGGCGTCGGTGATGTCCACCAGGCGGCTGTACTGGAAGCCCGTGGCGATGACGGTGATGTTCACCCGGTCCCCGACCTCGGGATCATTGTCCCAGATGAGGCCGGTCTTCGACTTGCGGATGTTCCCTCCGGTCTTCTCGGCGATCATGCTGTTGATCCTGCCGTAGTCGTCCATCCTGAGGCCCTTCTCATTGTTGCCGGCGGTGACGTTCACGAGGAGGTTCCTGGCGGTGGTGAGGTCGAAATCGTTGAGCAGGGGGGATTCGAGGGCTCCGTTCACGGCGTCCTCGAGCCTGTTCTGTCCGGTTCCGGTGCCGCAGCCCATAAGCGCCATTCCGCTGCTCCTCATCATCGTCTTGACGTCTTCGAAGTCGACGTTGATGTAGCCGGGCTTGTTGATGATCTCGATTATGCCCCTGACGGCCGTGGCGAGCACCTCGTCAGTCTTGGGGAAGGCGTCCTGAACGAGCTGGTTGCCGTAGAACTCGTAGAGTTTCTCATTGTTGATTATGAGCATGCTGTCCACGTTCTTCTGGAGTTCGTGGATGCCGTCGACGGCCTTTGAAAGCGAGTCGTTGCCCTCGTTCTTGAAGGGGAGTGTGACCACGGCGACGGTGAGGATGCCCCTGTCCTTAGCCATCTTGGCTATGACGGGGGAGGCTCCGGTGCCGGTGCCGCCGCCCATCCCGGCCGTGATGAAGAGCATCTGCGTGCCGCTGTCGAGGACTTTTTTCTGGATCTCCTCCTGGGATTCGAGGGCGGCGTTCCTTCCCTTGGTGGGATCGGTGCCGGCTCCGAGACCCTTACCGAGCTGGATCTTCACGGGGACGTCGCTCTTGTCGAGGGCCTGGCGGTCGGTGTTGCAGACGATGAAGCTGCAGCCGCCAATTTCGTGCTTGTACATATAGTTGACTGCGTTGCAGCCACCACCACCTACTCCTATGACCTTGATGATGGAATCGATGGGAACCCAGTTGCTGTTGTTGGCTATGTCGAAGCCGTTTATCATATTGTCAGTCATAATCTTACACGCTTTCGTTGTTGATGTCTTCAGTGAGGGTGAAAAGTTTCTCGCCGACCGTTTCACCTATTTTCCCGACGGATTCGCCTATCTTGTTGATCTTGGTCCATATAGGCCATTTCTTGCGTTCCTTCGGCTGCCTGGGCTGTTTCTTGG
Organism: Bacteroidales bacterium; assembly: GCA_017427885.1. Lineage (GTDB taxonomy): Bacteria > Bacteroidota > Bacteroidia > Bacteroidales > UBA932 > Cryptobacteroides. Next base: position 26,437 of record JAFRRW010000011.1, on the reverse strand, counting down.
GCTGCTGCTCTTCGCCGAACTTCTCGGGATCTATCAACGTGCCGTCCGTGACATCTCCGGGGTTCTCGGGAGAGGTTTCCACCGGTTCCGCTTCACCTTCCGCAGAGTCTGCGGGGGTTTCTACCGGCACGGGCTTGGGCTTGGGTTTGTCAAGGCAGTTGAGGTGTGGATCGCCCTTGGCGGCCAGGATCATTCCGATGGAAGATACGGCTCCGGTGTCATAGATGCCGGGGCAGCCCGTAGCGGAGAAGAGATGGCGGGGATAGCCGGTGCGGACGTTGTATCCGGAGAGTTCCTTGATGAAGTTCGCAAGGTTGGTGAGGTTGGCCCCTCCTCCGGTTATGACGATTCCGTTGCGGAGGTCGTCGGCAAAACCGCTCTCCTGTATCAGGTAGAGGGCCGCGTTGACGATTTCCGCCGCCCTGGCGGTGATGATTTCAGAAAGATACTTCACGGGCAGCTGCTTGTAGGGCACCCCGTGTTCATCGTGGATCTGGATGATCTTCTCGCCGAGGGTGACGAGTTTGTCAGGCATGCAGGCTCCGTAGGCGAGCTTGATGTTCTCTGCCAGGCTTTCGGAAATACCGCATTCGGAGCGGATGTCGTTGGTTATGGCCTTTCCACCGAACGGAATGGCGGAGTAGTACCTCATAATCTTCCCCTTGTACACCGACACTGAAGTGGCTCCTGCTCCGAAGTCTATGAGGGCTACGCCGTTCTCCATCTCCTCGGTTCCGAGGACGGCCCTGGCGGTCACTTCGGGGAGGAAGTATTTCCTGGCTATGGCCACGTCGAGGTCGTTCATCACCACATCGATGTTCTCAGTCGGCCTCTTCCTTCCTATGAAGACCTTGAAATTGCCTTCCAGAAGGTTGCTGACCATTCCCACGATGTCCCCCTCCACCTGCTGGAAGCAGTCCTCCGTGGAGAAACTCTGCGCCACGGCCCCGTAGAGCACCTCGTTCTTGTCATCGGTGATGGGATAGGAATTGAGGGCCATTTCCTTAAGGCTGTCCACCTCTTCCTGGGTGATGCAGTCCCCGTCGCGCTCGATTTTTCCGTTCGCCGTCTCCTGATAGACGTAATAGCGGGGGAGATTCACCACCACCTGGCGGATCTTCTTGATGTTAAGTTCTGTTTCGGCTTCCTTTATGGCCTCCTTCAGGGGCACCTCCACCTTCTTCGGATTGCGTACGTAACTGTAGTAGATTCCGTCCGAAGGAGTCTCCTTGTAATAGATGACCTGGACGTTTTCCCCGTCTATCCTGGCCACCGTCAGGGCCAGTTTCGACGATCCCAGGTCGATTGATGCGATGTATCTTTCTTCCATATCTTATAGGTTTTATTTTCTGCAGACAATCTGTTTGGAGAACTTGAGGTTCACCGTCGAATAATATCCTTCCCCTTTTTCCGGGAGGATGGCCGAATAGTATTCACCCATCCTGCGGAACTTGCTTTCCACGTCGGTCGGGGGCCCGAATATGAACCTCTCCTTTCCCTTGCGGGGAATCATCACAAGGTCCCCGTTGCTTTCCACGGTAATCTGGACTATGTTTTCGGCCCAGGGGCCGTGAGAGTCCATATAATCAATCATATACAGGATCTTCCGGAGCCATTCCTCCTCTTCCGGGTTCTGGGGCCTCCCCTTGTAGTCGAGGCTCTGGGTGAGGGGGATCTGGCCGTCGATGACGGGGAGCATCGAGGTGAAGTTCTCGTGGTGGGGGAATAGGAAGCCTTCTGCGTCGGAGTAGAAGGCCCCGTCTTTCCGGATGAACCTCACGACGGGCTGCCTCTGGGTTATCTGGATGTGGAGGAGGCTGTCCTTGGTGGTGTAGGCCTGGGACTTGAGTATGGCTCCCTTCCCGTCGAGGATCTTCTCTATCTTGTCAAGGTTGACGCTGTCGAGCCTCTGGCCCGTATAGGGACCGTAATCCCGCACGAGGAACTGCTCCACCTCGGCCTTGGTGACGAAGTCGAAGTTGTCGGCGATCTCCACCTTCAGCCCGGTGCAGGTCATCTCGTGCCTGGACCTGGCGTTCAGCGACCACACGGCCATGAGGGCCGCGGCGATTGCCGCCCCAATCAGGCACAGAAGTATGATCCTCAAGCGTTTATCCATTGATTCTTTCTTTGAGTATTTCGGTTATGGGGCCGATGAACCTGTCTATGTTGCCGGCTCCGAAGGTTACTAGCACGTCGAGTTTTTCATCCTTCAGGTAATCAAGCAGGTCTTCCTTGTGGATGAGGGTCTTCTCGGGGGCCGTGACCTTGTCGAGTATTATGGAGGAGGTCACTCCGGGTATGGGTTCCTCCCTGGCGGGATAGATGTCCAGGAGGATGAGTTCGTCCACGGCGGAGAGGGCCTCGGCGAATCCGTCAGCGAGGTCGCGGGTGCGGGTGTAGAGATGGGGCTGGAATATCGCGGTGATCTTCCTTCCCGGGAACATCCCCCTCAGGGAAGATATCGCGGAGGAAAGTTCCCTGGGATGGTGGGCGTAATCGTCTATGTATGAGAGGGCAGGGGTGTTCAGGTGGACATCCAGCCTTCTCCATACCCCTATGAAACTTGCGATCGCCTTGGAGATTTCCTCCGGATCGGTGCCGCAGAGGAGGGCTATCGAGGCCGCCGCCACGGAGTTCTCGACGTTCAGCCAGCCGGGCACTCCGGGACGGATGTCCTTGATGACTCCGCCGGGATGCATGAGGTCGAAGGTGAAATGCCCGAGGTTGTCGGGACGTATGTTTTCGGCGTGGAATTCCGCCCTGGGATCGTCGTAGGAATATGTATGGATCTTCGCAGGGGTGTCAGCGGGGGAGATGGGAAGCCCGTATTTTACGACCAGGCTGCCGCTGACCTGGGAAGCGAATTCCCTGAAGGCCTGGCGGTAATGGTCGAGGTCGCCGTAGATGTCGAGGTGGTCGGCGTCCATCGAGGTGATGACCGCCGCGTAGGGATGCAGCTGGAGGAAGGAACGGTCGAATTCGTCGGCCTCCGCCACGATGGTGGGGGTGTGGCTGGTCAGGAGGTTGGTCCTGTAGTTCTTGGAAATCCCTCCGAGGAAGGCAGAGCAGCCGTCACCGGAAGAGGTGAGGATATGGGCCAGGAGGGTACTGGTGGTGGTTTTACCGTGCGTGCCGGCCACCGCGAGGCATTTCTGGCCTTCGGCGATCTCGCCGAGCATCCGCGAGCGCTTGATCACGCGGTAGCCCTTTTCCCTCGCAAGCACCAGTTCTCCCAGGTCGGCGGGAACGGCGGGGGTATAGACCACGAGGGTGTCCTCCGGGGTGCCCGGGATCAGGTCAGGCCTGTCCTCATAATGCACGCCGATGCCTTCGGCCACAAGTTCTTCCGTCAGTTCGGAAGGTGTCCTGTCATATCCCGACACATTCTTCCCCTTGAACTTGTAATACCTGGCGATGGCGCTCATTCCTATGCCGCCGATCCCGATGAAATATATGTTCTTATAATCCATATTGTGTCTGAAATAACCTGCTTTACCCTCAGAGGACGCCGCTTCGCGGCCCCTCCCTGAAGGGCCCCTCCCTGTTAATCCCTTCGGGCTTTTCCACCTTTCGCGGTTCGGCAGTCCGAACAAGTTCGACTGCTCTCACCTTGTCGGTGGTTATCTTGCCGAGGGTGGCAGAGTCCCTGAGGGTAATGCAGGTTATTTCTCATATCCTAACAGTTTATAAACTTCGTCAACTATGGTTCCGGCGGCGTCGGCAAGGGCCAGGGGAGCGATGTTGCGCTCCAGGGCGAGGACCTTCTCGTCGTCGCGGACGAGGGCGAGGGCGGTGGGGAGGAGTTTCTCCTCGGCCTCGGAATCTTTCACTATCATCGCCGCACCCTTGTTGACGAGCGCCATCGCGTTATGCGTCTGATGGTCTTCGGCCACGTTGGGAGAGGGTACGAAGATGGCCGCCTTGTGGGCAGCGCAGAGTTCCGACACGGTGGAGGCCCCGCTGCGGGATATCACCACGTCGGCCACCGCGTAGGCCAGGTCCATCCTTCCGATGAAATCGTACCAGTGTATGTTCGCCACCGGTTTCCCGGCCTTGGCGGCTTCTTCCATGAAGGCGTCCACCCCGGCCTTGTAGTATTTGCCGCACTGCCAGATTATCTCAACCCCTTCGCCTCCGGGGCAGCCGTCGCTGATCCATTTCTTCATACTCCGGTTGAGGGTACCGCTTCCGAGGCTTCCTCCCACGATGAAGATGTGGTACAGGCTCCTGTCCAGTTTGTAATACTCCATACCTTCCTCCACCATCGCCGGGCAGGCGGGGACTATATCGCTGCGGATGGGGTTTCCGCTCAGTATTATCTTGTCGGCGGGGAAGAATTTCTCCATCCCTTCGTAGGCCACGCAGATCTTCCCGACATTTTTCCCGAGTATCTTGTTGGTCAGGCCGGCGAATCCGTTCTGCTCCTGGATGAGGGCGGGAATCTTCTTCCTGGTGGCCTGCCACAGAAGGGGAGCGCTGGCGTAGCCTCCCACTCCGACGGCGATGTCCGGCTTGAAGGAGTCGATCACCTTTCCGGCCTTTCGGACGCTCTGGAGGAGTTTGAAGGGCACCTTGAGATCGTTGACCAGGTTGGAGAACGTGGGCTGGCGCTGGAGCCCCAGGATGGGGAGGCCGACGATCTTGTAGCCGGCCGCAGGCACCTTCTCCATCTCCATCTTTCCTTCCGCCCCGACGAACAGGATATCGGTGTCGGGGTTGACTTCCTTCAGCTTGTTCGCTATGGACACGGCGGGGAAGATGTGTCCTCCCGTGCCGCCTCCGCTGATAATGACTCTCAATGGTTTATAGTTCATCGCCTGAATATTTTCCGGGTTTGAAATTGTCTTTCAATATGTCGTCTACGCTGTCCAGGCGCTCGAGGTCGTCGAGTTCTGCCTGGATTTCGTCCCTGACCTCGGTGAGAGGCTCCGCCTGCGCCACCTCGCGGTCTATCTTCTTCTTGGCCATCTTGCTGATGGACAGGATGATACCGAAGGCTATGGAGAACATCAGGAAGGAGGAGTTGCCGTGGCTTACCATAGGCAGGGTCTGTCCGGTGAGGGGGCCGATGTCGCAGTTGATGAAGCAGTGCATCATCGCCTGGGCCGTGATCAGCATCACCAGTCCAGCCACCGCGGTCTTAGCGAAATGGTTGTCGCAGTTGCGCACTATGAGGGCTCCCCTTGCAAGGAGGGAAATGTACAGTATGATCACCAGTATTCCTCCCAGAAGTCCGTATTCCTCTATGATGAAACTGAACATATAGTCTTCGAACATCACGGGCACTACGTATCTCTGGGTGCTCCTGCCGGGCCCTTTTCCGAAAATCTTCCCTTCGTGGATGGCTATCTTGGCGCTCATCGGCTGCTTGATCTTGTCGAGAGCCTTCTGGTATTCGGCTGAACCGCGGGGGTTCTCCTTCATTATCTCAAGATAGTGCTCCGTGCTGTTCTCGGTACGGTTAAGGGCTGATTGCAGGTGGGGGAAGAGGGGTTTGTCAGGGTTGATCCTGTTCAGACCGATGCAGATGACAAGTACTGCGACTGCGGCTAGTCCGGGGAGGAAGAGTTCCTTGATGCTGATTCCTCCAACGAGGATGGTAAGGAACATTATTCCTCCGATGAAAATCGTGCTGGAGAGGCTTCCCACCATTATTCCGACGCAGACCGAGAAGATGGGGAAATATATATATATTATCTTCTGCCAGAGGTCGCTAAGGGGTTTCCCCTTGGTTATCAGCATTATCAGGCCGGGCTTTTTCAGGCCTCCGTTCTTGTATTCGTTGACGGCCCAGGCGAGATACATTATCATCGCCACCTTCACCACCTCGAACACGTGGAGCTGGAAGCCGCCTATCCTGATGGCCCTCCAGGCCTCGTTTATCTTCACGGCCTTTATCGTCCCGAGGTCCATGTGGGCGGCGAGGAAGACCAGGAGACCGATGGATAGGAAGTAGCCGAGTTTGGAGAAGAACCGGAAGAAACCTATGGACTTGATGTTGTAGCAAAGGAGGATGAGTCCAAGCCCGAGGAGGGCTATCACGAGCTGCTCCTTGGCTATGGACATCCTGGAGGAGTGCTGCTGGATGGCGAGGAGGGAGGTGGAGGAGAAGATGCAGACGATGGATGTGAGCATCAGTATCAGCACGATCATCCACACGACCTTGTCGCCTTCGAGGTTGTCCACGAAGTTCCAGAACTTATGTCCCTTGTTCTTTTCCATCTCCGGTCTCAATCCATTACAGCGCCCTTACGGCTTCCTTGAACTTTTCGCCCCTGTCCTCGTAGTTGTTGAACAGGTCGAAACTCGCGCAGCAGGGGCTCAGGAGCACGACGTCTCCGGCCTCGGCATACTCGCTGGCCACTTTCACGGCCTCCCCGGCCGAATGGGTGTCTTTGATGTTTTCTGAACCCACGATGTCCTCAAAGGCCTCGTGGAGCTTCCTGTTGTCTATTCCCAGGCAGACGACGGCCTTCACCTTGTCCCTCACGAGGTCCTTCAGGACAGAGTAGTCGTTGCCCTTGTCGGTGCCGCCGGCGATCCACACGACCGGCCTGGTCTGGCACTCGAGGGCGTACCAGGCGGAGTCCACGTTGGTGGCCTTGGAGTCGTTGATGTACAGGACGTCCTTGATGCTCAGAACGGGCTCGAGCCTGTGCTCTATGCTCTGGAAGGTGGAGAGGGAATCCCGGATCACCTTGTTGTCGATGCCCGTAGCCTTGGCGGCCAGGGCGGCGGCCATCGAGTTGTATATGTTGTGCTTGCCTCCGAGGGCGAGTTCGCGGAGGTAGATCTCCGTCTCGTCGTCCTCGTAGCGGACCACCATCTTGTCGTCCTTCACGAAGGCACCCTGGGGCACCTCGACGTCCTTCTTCTGGGTGAAGGGGAGCATCTTGGCCTGGATGATGATCTTGTTGAGGTGGTCGATGGTGATGGAATCGTCCGAATCGAAGATGAAACAGTCCTCTTTCCTCAGGTTCCTGGTAATGCGGAACTTGGATTTCACATAGTTCTCCAGACGGTAGTCGTAGCGGTCCAGATGGTCGGGGGTGATGTTGGTGATGATGGCTATGTCGGGACGGAAATCATACACGTTGTCCAGCTGGAAACTGCTGATTTCCAATACATAATAGTCATAATGTTCGGTGGCCACCTGGTAGGCGTAGGACTTGCCGATGTTCCCGCCGAGGCCTACGTTCAGCCCGGCGTTCTTCAGCAGGTAATAAATCAGGGAAGTGGTGGTGGTCTTCCCGTTCGATCCCGTGACACAGATCTTCCTGGCAGGATCGTACCTTCCTGCGAACTCTATTTCCGAGATGATGTGGATTCCCTTGTCCTCCAGCATCCTTACCATCTTCACGGTGGGAGGGATTCCGGGGCTCTTCACGACCTCGTCGGCGCAGAGCACCTTCTCTTCGGTGTGACCCCCTTCCTCGAAGGGAATGTCCCATTTCCTGAGCTCTTCCGCATAATCCTCCCTTATCTTCCCGTTGTCAGACAGGAAGACGTCGAATCCCTTAACCTTTGCGAGCACTGCGGCGCCCACGCCGCTTTCTCCGCCTCCAAGAACTACAATTCTCGACATTTTATATCTTTCCTTTTACTTTATTATCTGATCTTGAGCAACGCCAGGGTGGCGACTCCCAGCAACAGTCCCACGATCCAGAACCTAGACACTATCTTCGCCTCGGGGATGGCCCTTTCCGGTTTCTGTATCACTGCGGGAATCCCTTCCTTCTGGTAATGGTGGTGCAGGGGGGACATCTTGAACACCCTCCGGCCTTCGCCGTATTTCTTCTTCGTATATTTGAAATAATACCTCTGTATAATCACGGAAAGGCTCTCGACCACGAAGATTCCGCAGAGGAGGGGGAGGAGGAGTTCCTTTCGTATCAGGATGGCGCTCACTCCGATGATTCCGCCGATGGTCAGGCTTCCCGTGTCACCCATGAAGACCTGGGCGGGGAAGGAATTGTACCAGAGGAAGCCGATGAGGGCGCCCACGAAACCGGCCATGAAGATGGCCACCTCTCCCGATCCGGGTATGTACATTATGTTGAGGTATTGGGAATTCACGAGGTTGCCTCCCACCCAGGCCAGGATCATTATTACCGCTCCTACTATGGCGGAGACTCCGGCGCTGAGCCCGTCCATTCCGTCGGTCAGGTTGGCTCCGTTGGAGCAGGCCATTATGACGAACACGATCATCAGCACGTAGATGGCCCATTTGCAGTACCAGCCCCAGGTGCCTTTCACGGGGGAGAGCCACTTGTAGTCGAACTCGTTGTTCTTGACGAACGGGATGGTGGTTTTGGTGCTTTTCACCACGTCCTCCACCTTCCAGGGAGACTTGGTCTGGACCGGTTCCGAATCGAGCGTCCTCACGGTCTGGGCGGCCTCCTGCGCGACGGGGACCTTCTCACGAACGACTATTCCGTTGTTGAAGCACACCGTGATGCCGATTGCGAGGCCGAGGGCCAGCTGGGCGATGAGTTTCGCCTTGGCGGGGAGACCCTCCTTGTTGTTGCGGAAGACCTTGATGTAGTCGTCGGCAAAGCCGAGAAGTCCGCACCACAGCAGGGTGATGACAAGTAGCTGCAGGTAGATGTTGGTGAGGTCGCAGAAGAGCAGGACCGGAACCAGTATGGCCAGGATGATGAGGACTCCTCCCATCGTGGGGGTGCCTTTCTTGGAGAGCTGGCCTTCCAGGCCGAGGTCGCGGATGGTCTCTCCGAGCTGCCTGCGCTGCATCATCCTGATGTAGGGCTTGCCTATGAAGAAGGTGATGAGGATGGCCGAGACGGACACCAGTATTCCCCTGAACGAGAGGTAGTTCATCAATCCCATACCGGGAAAGTGAATCCCGGCTTCCTGCAGATGTTTTACTAAGGCGTATATCATTACCTAAATTTTTTCTGTCATCTTGAATGTCTCTTCCACGATCTCCCTCTCGTCGAAGTGGCGTTTTTCAGTTCCTATTATCTGGTAGGTTTCGTGTCCCTTGCCGGCGAGGAGGACGGCGCTTCCGTCCTGTGCCGTCATAAGCGCAGTGCGGATGGCTTCCCTGCGGTCGGCGATGAACAGGGCCTTGGACAGGCCCCTGGGGCTGAATCCCTTCCGGATGTCTTCCATTATGTCTTCCGTCCTCTCCGTGCGGGAGTTGTCGGAGGTGACGATGATCCGGTCGGCGAATTCCTCGGCGACCTGGGCCATCTCCGGCCTCTTCGTCCTGTCACGGTCGCCGCCGCAGCCGAAAAGGCAGGTGAGCTGCTTGTCCGGGGCGATGTCCCTCAGGGTCTTCAGGACGTTGGCTAGGGCGTCGGGCGTGTGTGCGTAATCGATGACGGCCGACAGCCCGCGGGGTCCGTGGATGGTCTCGAGCCTGCCGGGGGCGGACTTGAGCTTGCTCACCGCAAGGAGAGCCTCCTCCTTCGTCGCCCCTACGAGGATCGCCGTGGTATACACCGCAAGGATGTTGCTGGCGTTGTGTTCGCCGATGAGCCTGGTCCAGCATTCCTGTCCGTCTATCTTCAGGAGCATTCCCTCGAAACTCTCCTCCATCACCTTGCAGTTGTGGTCTGCCGCCCTCTTGCAGGCATATGTCACCACCTTGGCTTTCGTGTTCTGGACCATCACGGAAGAGTTCCTGTCGTCGGCGTTGACGATGGCGAAGGCGTCTTCGTCCAGGTTGTCGAAGAAGAGTTTCTTGCAACGCAGGTATTCGGCGAAGGTCTTGTGGTAGTCGAGGTGGTCGTGGGTGAGGTTTGAGAAGATGCCCGCCCTGAACTTCAGTCCGGCCACCCTTTCCTGCTCCACCCCGATGGAACTGACCTCCATGAAACAGTATTCGCATCCCGCGTCCGCCATTTCGGAGAGGAGGGAGTTGATGGTTATGGGGTCGGAGGTGGTGTTGGCGGTCTCGGACCTCCTGATGCCGACATAGTTGGCTATGGTGGAGAGAAGGCCGCAGTTGTAGCCGAGGCTCATGAAGAGTCCGTAGAGCAGGGTTACGGTGGTGGTCTTACCGTTGGTTCCGGTTATGCCCACGAGGGTGAGCTTGTGTGAGGGGTTGTCGTAGAAGTTGGCAGCCATAATGGCCAGGGCGTGACGGGAGTCGGCCACCCTGACAAGGACGGTGTTCCCGGTGTCGACGCCTTCGAGGGCCTCCCTGTCCTGGTAGGCCACGGCCGAAGCCCCGGCTGCGATTGCCTGGGGGATATAGGCGTGGCCGTCGCTGGCGAATCCTTTCACCGCGATGAACAGGGAGCCGGGAGCGGCCTTGCGGGAGTTGCAGCAGATGGAGGATATCTCGCGGTTCCTGTCACCGCGGACTTCCTCGACCGAACTGCCTTTTATTATCCTTCCGAGATTCATCCTACTTCAATGTTATCGTTACGGTGGAGCCGGGGGCCGCCGTCTTGCCGGGGGCCGGGCTCTGCGCGGACACGTGGCCGCTGCCGGAGTAACTGCACCTGTATCCGCTGTTCTCTATCGCATATATCGCATCCTTCAGTCCGAGGCCCTTGAGGTCGGGGACCGGGGTTGATTTTCCTGCTTCCGCCTGCTCGAACTCGATGTTTCTCTCCATCACCGAAGCCTGTCCCTTCTGGTAGAGGCTCCCTTCCAGGGAATTCTCCAGGGCGTGGATCCCGTTCACTATGTCCCTCATCGCGAGGGCCGGCAGGGTTCCTCCGTAGAACGTCCTTCCGGAGAGTTTCGAGTACAGGGTGACGATCGCAGTGTACCTGGGCTCGTCGGCAGGGAAGAAGCACACGAAGGTGGCCTGGTTCTTCTTCCTTCCCCATTTGTCGGTGTAGGGGTCGGTGGATCCCTTCTGCTCCTGGGGAGTGAGGATCACCCATGAGGTGCCGGTCTTTCCTGCTACCTGCCATTCCGCACCGCGGAGCCTCTTGGCGGTTCCTTCCTCGATGACGGCCTTGAGGCCGCGCGTGATGGTGTCTGCCGTGGCCTTCGAGCAGATGGACGCGTTCAGGACGCTGGGGCCGAGTCTCTTCTTAACCACTCCGTCTTTCTCTATGTCCTCCACCAGGTAGGGCTTCATCATCTTTCCGTCGTTCGCCAGGGCGTTGTAGAAAGTGATGATGTGGAGAGGGGTGACGGCTATGGAGTATCCCATCGCTACCTGTCCGAGGTCGGTGGTGCTCCACCAGGGATTGTCGGGGGAGGGGACGGTGGGGGTTGCCAGGCCGTCGAGGTCGAAGTCGAAGGCCTGTCCGAGTTTGTACTGGTAGATATGGTCGAGGAATTTCTTGGGGTTGTCCTTGTAGTTGGTTACCGCAAGATACCTGAACATATAGTTGGAGGACACCTTGAAGCCTTCGATGATGGGAATTTCCTTGGCTCCGCCGTGCGCTCTTTCGTAGTCGGTGATATGGACGTCATTGCCTTTCCAGGGGGCCAGGTAGCCGTGGTTGGAGGGAATCACGTCGTCGAGGGAGTGAATGAAGCCGTCTTCGATGACGGTGGTGAGGGTTGTGGTCTTGAAGACGGATCCGGGTTCTCCCTTGCGGCCGATGACCATGTTGAGGGATTCGCCGAGGGTTCCGGACGTGCTGTCCCTCAGGAGGTTGACCATCGCGCGTATACCTCCGGTCGCCACGTCCATCACCACGACGCAGCCTCCTTCGATCTCATCGGTCTCGGTTATCTGCTTGCGGAGGGCTTCGTCGGCGATGTCCTGGATGTTGATGTCGAGTGTGGTGCGAACGTCAAGTCCATCCTCGGGGGAGACGTAGGTGCTGTCGAAGTCCTGTATCCATTCCCTGTCCTCCGTCTGGCGCAGGTATTCCACTCCTTCCTTGCCGTGGAGGACGTAGTCGAACTTGCCTTCGAGGCCTATGTGGTTGTTGCCGTTGGAGTTGCTGTTGTTCTTGACGTAGCCGATGGTCCTGCGTGCCAGGGTGCCGTACGGATACCGGCGCGTATCTTTCTTCTCGACTATGATTCCGCTGGCATATCTTCCTTCCGACATAAGGGGAAGGTCCTGAATCTTCTGCAGGGTTTCGTGGCTGATCTCCGGTCCCAATTTCATATACTGGGTGCCTTTTGCGCGGCCGTTGAGGATCAGCGCGGCGTAGTCGGTGCTCCTGTCCCCGGTGAGGGCGGCGAAACCGGCGGCGAAGGCCTTCGCCTTTTCCTGCCATTCAGCCTCCCTCTCCCTGCCGTTTTTGGCGTCGTCAGCGTAGGTCTTCTTCCTCACCGTACAGTCGATGTAGAGCTGGTACATCGGCGTGGATACGGCGAGAAGCCTTCCGTCGCGGGCTATGATGGCTCCGCGGGCGGGATCGAGGGTCCGGCGGAGGGTACTGGGCTTGAAGGAAGGTTCAAGTACGGGATCGGGTTTCCATCCCCACTGGATATAGCATATGCGTCCGATGAGAATGATGGCCGCGAGAAGGAAAACGATGTAGAGACCGGAGAGGATCACTACGATCGAGTCGGTCTTCTTTTTCGTTGTATTTTCTTTTCTTACAGCCATTTCCTTATTCTTTTGCCGGAATTGTATCCTGTACTGCTTCTTCTTTGGCGTGCTGCTGCCTCTGCTGCTTCTTCGTTATGGTCACAGTCGGACTGTCAGGGATGTCCACGTCCGAGCCTTTCTCGCGGAGGAGATTCCTCACCGTGGTGAGCCTGTTGAGGCCGACGAGCTGAACCGTCTTCTGGGCGTGGTATATCTCCACGTCGTCGAGGATCTTCTGGTTATCCTCCACCTTCGTCAGGGTCTTCTCGATCTGGAGGCTCAGCCAGATGCTCACCCAGAACAGGAAGAAGGTGTAGATGATGTGGATGAAGTACTTGTTGAACCCAAGCCTCATCAGGAACTGTCCCTTCACTATGGCCTGGGCGCTGTTCTTCAGCCACGTCCCTATGTCGGACCATCTCCATTTGCCGTTCTCCCTCATACCCTGCCTCCTTTTTCTGTTTTTTCGGCAACGCGGAGCTTGGCGCTGCGGGCCCGGGTGTTGGAGGAGATTTCGCTCTCTTCGGGGAGGATGGGCTTGCGGTTCACCGCCTTGAGGGGGGAGGGGAGGATGCCGTAAATGTCTTTCCGTACCTCTCCTTCCACGTTCCCTGTCTTGATGTAATTCTTCACCATACGGTCCTCCAGGCTATGGTAGGTTATGACCACGAGCCGTCCTCCCGGCTTGAGGGAGTCGGTGGCACCCCGGAGGAATTTCTCCAGAGAGCGCATCTCCTGGTTGACCTCGATGCGGAGGGCCTGGTAAACCTTCGCGAGGTATTTGTGCTCCGCGAACTTGGGTACCGCCGGGCTTATGGCCCTGTCGAGGTCCCCGGTCGTTTCCAGGGGCTTCACTTCCCTCGCCGCTACGATCAGCCTCGCCACCTTCCCTGGATTCTCCACTTCCCCGTATATCCGAAGTATGCGCTCGAGGTCTTCCTGGGCATATCCGTTCACGACGTCCGCCGCGGTCATCCCTCCGTCGCCGTTCATCCTCATATCCAGGGGGGCGTCCTCATACCTGAAGGAGAAGCCCCTTCCGGCGGTGTCGAACTGGTGGCTGCTCACCCCCAGGTCCGCCAGTATCCCGTCGAAGATCCGGCCGTCAAGTCCGCCGCCCGGGACGGACACCCCTGTCTCGTCGCAGGGATATTTGGGGAAATGCTCCTCGGCAGGGATGTCCGTCCCGGCCTGAAGCAGGAGGGCGTAGTTGTGAATGAAGCGGAAATTGTTGTGGATGAGTGTGAGGCGGGGATCGTCCACCCTGTTGGCCACGGCGTCACTGTCACGATCGAAGGCGATGACCCTTCCGTCATCGGTTAAGCGTGAAAGAATTCCGGCGGTGTGACCACCGCCTCCGAATGTGACATCTGCGTATGTTCCAGAAGGGTTCGTGATGAGAGCGGAAACACTCTCGTCAAGCATCACTGGGATATGATAGACTGACATTCTCCGACCTCCTATCTCTGCTGGGATAGTTCGTCGGCGATTTCAAGGAATTCATCATCCGTGAGGGCGCCGGACTCATAGCTGTCCTTGTCCCAGATCTGGATCTTGAAATCCTTTCCAGCAAACACTACCTCTTTTGTTACACCTATTGAATCGAGGAGATTTTTCTGGATGGACAGCCTGCCGAGTTTCGCGTCGGGGATGACGACGTCGCGCCCGCGTGTGTACCTGTCCCAGAAGGCAGCGTGCTTCTTGTTGAAAATGTTAAGTTTGGAATAGACTTCCGCGGACTGTCTTTCCCATTCCGCGAAGGTGAACATGTCCAGGCAGTTGAGGAACATGTTCTTCTTGATCACGAATCTCTGGTCAGAGTCGGAGGACAGCAGGTTCTTGAACGCCGAAGGGAAGACCAGTCTCCCCCTGTCGTCCACCTTTGCAGTGTATTCTCCGATGAATGTGACCATAATAACCAAATTTGTCCGGGCTGTTTCCATCCCGGTCTTTCACGCTGTGGGGACAAATATAGTAAGAATTTTCCATTTTGTTCCATACTCTTACATTTTTTTCCACAAAAATATAAACAGCCCCTTTTCGCCCGGTGCCGTTTACACCCGGAGCATAAAGAATCCGGCCTGCCGAGTCGTATGGACAGGGCAGGCCGGCTGTAAAGGATTGCGTCCGGATTCCTATTTGTTGAAGGCTTCGACGCTGAGGGTTCCGCACTTCTGCATTATGCCGACATATTCGATGAATTCCGGCGTCCTGCTGTGCGCATCGAGGGATTCCTGGTCGGCCCAGGTCTCGATGATGGTGAAGATGTCAGGCCGCGTGGCGCTCTCGAACGCGTCATAGGCTATGCAGCCCGGATGTAACCGCGATTTGGCTACGAGGGCGATGGCGGCTTCCAAAGCCTCCTGGTATTTTCCTTTCTTTGCCTGGAAGAAACAGTTGAGTCTTATCATGGAAATAACAGTTTAGAAGATCAATATGTAAATGCAAGCCGCGAAGGCCGCACCCACGAGAGGACCGATGCTGGGAATCCAGCTGTAGGACCAGCCACTGCCGCCCTTGCCCTTTATGGGAAGGATGGAGTGCGCGAATCTCGGGGGAAGGTCCCTGGCGGGGTTCAGTGAATATCCCGTGGTGGAACCGAGGGACATACCGATGGACATTATCACAGCGGAGATGGGGAATGCTCCGACTGCTCCAAGACCTGCGGGAACGCCGCCAACCTGGGGAGTGTTGGCCTTGGTGCCGATCAGCAGGGCGAGGAACACGAGGATGAAGGTGGCCACGAACTCGCAGAAGAAATTCACGGTCTTGTGCTCGATCGCAGGAATGGTGCAGAAGCAGCCGAGGATGTCTTCGGGCTTGTCGCTCGTGGCGGCGAAATGGTCGACGTAGAAGGCGTACATCACGATGGCTCCGCAGAAGCCTCCCAGCATCTGGGCTACGATATAAGGAAGGACCCAGGCCCAGGGGAAGGTGCCCGCAAGGGCGAAACCGATGGAGATGGCCGGGTTCAGGTGGGCTCCGGAATAGGGGCCGGCCACGATAACTCCGGCCATTACGGCCAGACCCCACGCCATCGTTATGACGATCCATCCCGCTCCGTGCGCCTTCGTGCCCTTAAGGGTGACAGCGCAGCAAACTCCGTCTCCGAGGAGGAGCAGGAGGAAGGTTCCAAGGAACTCGAAGAGGCATTTTGTGAAAAGTGTTGTTTCCATATATGTGGTTTGGTTTAAAATAATCGATTTTTACTTTGCTTCCGATAGGGCACGCCTTACGGCGTCGGCCCACTGGGCCTTCCGCGCCGAGACTTCGGCGTCGGCGGCGGATGGTTCGAACACCCTGTCCACCTGCCACTGGCTGGCTATTTCGTCGAGGGAGTCCCAGAAACCGACGGCGAGGCCTGCGAGGTAGCAGGCTCCCATCGCGGTGGTTTCCGTAACCTTCGGCCTGACGACCTTCGCCCCCACGATGTCGGCCTGGAACTGCATCATCAGGTTGTTGCGGGATGCTCCTCCGTCGACTTTAAGTTCGGCCAGCGTCACCGAGGCATCCTTCTCCATCGCGCTCACGATGTCCATCGTCTGGAAGGCGATGCCCTCGAGGGCGGCCCTGGCTATGTGCCCGGCCGTCGTACCTCTGGTTATGCCGTAGATGCAACCTTTGGCGTAAGGATCCCAGTAGGGGGCCCCCAATCCAGTAAGCGCCGGGACGAAGCAGACGCCTCCGTTGTCGGGAACCGTCTTGGCGAGGGCCTCGATGTCGGAGGACGAGCGGATGATTCCGAGACCGTCCCTCAGCCACTGAACCGCGGAGCCTCCTACGAAGATGCTGCCTTCGAGGGCGTAGTTGACCGTGTCTCCTATCTTCCAGGCTATGGTGGTAAGGAGGTTGTTGGCAGAGAGGATGGGTTTGGTGCCGGTGTTCATAAGGAGGAAGCAGCCGGTGCCGTAGGTGTTCTTCACCGAGCCGGGGCTGGTGCACATCTGACCGAAAAGGGCGGCCTGCTGGTCTCCGGCGATGCCGGCAATGGGGACCTCGTGGGCGAAGATGGTGGTCTTGGTGTGGCCGTAAACTTCGCTGGAGGAACGCACCTGAGGCATCATCGAACGGGGGATTCCGAAAAGTTTCAGAAGGTCTTCGTCCCAGTCCAGGGTGTTGATGTTGAACAGCATCGTCCTCGAGGCATTGCTTACGTCGGTGACGTGGACCTCCCCCCTGGTGAGATTCCAGACCAGCCAGGAATCCACAGTGCCGAAACGGAGTTTCCCGGCTTCGGCCAGGGCCTTTGCACCGGGGACGTTCTGCAATATCCAGCGTATCTTGGTGGCTGAGAAGTAGGCGTCTATGATGAGGCCGGTCTTGCGGCGGATCTCTTCGGTGAGGCCCTGGGCCTTGAGGGAATCGCAGTATTCCCCGGTCCTGCGATCCTGCCAGACGATGGCGTTGTACACCGGTTCCCCCGTGGCGGCGTCCCAGACCATCGTGGTCTCCCTCTGGTTGGTGATTCCTATTGCGGCCAGGTCCCGGCCGCCTATCCCCACCTTGGTTATCGCCTCGGCGATCACCGAGGCTTCAGAGGACCATATTTCCCTGGGATCGTGTTCCACCCATCCCGGTTTGGGAAAATACTGGGTGAATTCCTTCTGGGCGACCGAACGGATGTTGCCGCCGTGGTCGAAGACGATGGCCCTCGACGAACTGGTACCCTGATCCAGGGCCAGGATAAATTTTTCCATAAGCTATCCTATGTGGGAAATGGCCTTCAGGTAACCGAACGACTCGGCTATGCCCATGAACGGATTGTCCATGTCCTTCTCATATTCCAGGCTGCACTTGCCGCTGTAACCCACCTTGCGCATCGCGTCGAAGAGGGCGACGAAGTCGATCTTTCCGCGTCCTAGCTCGATGGCGTGGCCTTCCTTGGTGGAATCGGTGACGTCCTTGATGTGCATGTCGAACACCCTGGTGTGGTAATTCAGGAGGTCGGCGACGGGGTCGCAGCCGTCCCTGAGGTCGTGTCCTATGTCAAGGCACATTCCTATCCTGGGGTTGAGGTCCTTGACCTTGTTCCAGGTGACCGGGGCGTTCTGGAAGATGTCGATGTCCGGACCGTGGAGGTGGATGGCGTAGTAGATTTCGGGATACTCCTCCATCTTCTTGTCCACGTAGGGGAGGATCTCATAGTCGGGTACTCCCACCAGTACGTTGACTCCCACCCTGCGGGCGTATGCGAACGCCTGGTCGGTCTCTTCTTCGCTCTTCATATAGATGGGGCCGACTCCGTAGCCAGTCACTCCGTACTCGGCGCATTTTGCGTGGAAGGCCGCGATCTGCTCGTCAGTGGCGTCCAGGGGCAGGTGGAAATCCTTGATGCAGAGATAATGGATGTCCAGTTGCTGCAGGGTCTTGAGGGTAGTGTCGATGTCGAATCTGGCGAAGGTGTAGCCGGCGCAGCTGAGCTGGAAGGGATCCTTGCGGTCCTTGACTGTCTTGATTTTTGGAGAACAGGCGGAGGCGAGCAGCCCGGTACTGCCTATTCCACCGGCCATTACGAGGGCTGAGCCCGCAACGGAGGTTTTAAGGAATTCACGTCTTTTCATATAGCGGTACATTTGATTGTTTTCCGAACAACCAAGATAGCCATAATTATTGTGAATAGCAAAAAACTCAGGCTAGATCGCAGAAAAGGGTGGCGCTGGTGCAGTCCCTGACCACTACGTCGACGTAGTCTCCGGCCTTTAGCGAGGAGGCGGGGAAGACGCACATCTTGTTGCCCGTAGTCCTGCCGCAGAACTCGTCCCCGTTCCTTTTCGAAGGCCCTTCCACCAGGACTTCGAACCTCTTTCCGACGTCCCTCCGGTTGCTTTCGAGGCTGAGGGAGTTCTGGAGTTCTATGATTTCGTTGAGCCTGCGGATCTTCACCTCTTCGGGCACGTCGTCGGCGTATTTCCTTGCGGCCAGGGTTCCGGGCCTCTCGGAATAGCGGAACATGAAGGCGGCGTCGAAGCCTACCTCGCTGAAAAGGGAAAGGGTCAGCCGGTGGTCTTCCTCGGTTTCGCCGCAGAAACCGGCGATGACGTCGGTGGAAAGGCAGATGTCGGGAAGTACCGAGCGTATCATCGAAACCTTCTCGAGATAACCCTCCCTGGTGTATCTCCTCCTCATCCTTTCAAGGACGGGGTCGCTTCCTGACTGGACGGGAAGATGGATGTGGCGGCAGATGTTGGGATGGGCGGCCATCGTCCGTATGACTTCTTCACTGATGTCCTGGGGGTTGGAAGTGGAGAACCGTACCCTCAGAAGCGGGCTTATCTCAGCGACCGCCCCGAGTAGGGCGGCGAAACCGACGTCATTTCCGTCGGGGTCTTTCCAAAGGTACGAATCGACGTTCTGGCCGAGTAGGGTGACCTCCCTGTAACCCTTCGAGAAGACGTCGCAGGCCTCCCGGACTATCGTCTTAGGGTCGCGGCTGCGCTCCGCCCCGCGGGTGTAGGGGACTACGCAGTAGGAACATACGTTGTTGCATCCCCTCATTATGGATATGAAGGCGGAAACCCCGTTCCTGTCGGTCCTCACCGGGATTATGTCGTCATAGGTCTCGGACCGGGAAAGCATCACCTCTATCTGGGGACCTTCGGAAATGTCGCGAAGCATCCTGGGGAGGGCCCTGTAGGCGTCAGGGCCTGCCACGAGGTCGATCTTCCCCGTATCGAGGAGCTTGTCCTTGAGCCTCTCGGCCATGCACCCCAGAATTCCCACCACCACTCCGGGACGGGATTCCCTCTCCTTGTCGAAGACGGCTATCCTTCCCCATATCCTCTGCTCGGCATTGTCCCTGACAGAACAGGTGTTCGCCATAATGAGGTCGGCCTCTCCTATCTCGGAAGTCCTTGAATATCCTTCCTTTGCGAGGATGGAAAAAATCACTTCGGTGTCGGCGACGTTCATCTGGCACCCGTATGTCTCGATATAAACCTTCTTGCCCATTGTCCAAAGCGGTAAGACCAGGCAAAGATAGGACTTTTGAACGGATATCTATTTTTTTTATAACTTTGTAGGGATGAAAAGGATAGTCGGAATACTGTTACCCCTGGCCCTGGCCTGCCTCCTTTCGGCGGCCGGATGCTCCAAGGTGGATGACATCAAGATAAACTCCTGCGGGGTCGAATCGTTCACCCCCAGGGGGCTGCGTGCCGCCAGCGCCGTCCTCGCCCTGGAAATCGACAACCCCACTTTCGCCTTCGGTATCCAGGATGTGGAAGGGGTGATCAAGTTCAGGGGAGAGGATATAGTATATTTCAAGTCGGACGGGGTGGCCGTGGCCAGGAAGAGCGTCAGGGTGTATGACCTGCCCTGCGAGGCGAGTCTCGCCGGGGGAGTGTCCCTGACCAGGCTCATAGGCCTGCTAGGCGGGCCCACGGAGGATTTCACCGCCGACATCAACGCCAGGGTCAAGCTTAAGAAAGGATTGGGCAAGACGCTCAAGTTCAAGGATTTGAAGATAGACGACCTGCTTACCGAGAAAGGAGGGCAGGGTTCCCGTTCACAGCAGACTACGATATGAAAAAGGTTTTGACAGTCATATTGGCACTTGCAACTGCGGGCCTGGGCCTCAGGGCGCAGGACGTGGTTGTGCCGTCGGGGTACAACCTGGTGGATTCCCTGGTTTTCAGGCCTGCCGCCACCCAGGACTCCACCCTTTCGGGGAAGAGCATATTCTCCATCCTTCCCAAAAAGTCCAAGGGGGACAAGGCTGACGTCAACATCCGTCAGTCCCAGGCCATCCAGTCGGCGATGACGAAGACTTTTGCGGGGAACTCCTCGCGTTCCATCACCGGCTACCGCGTGAGGATATTCTTCGACAACAAGCAGAATTCCCGCGGGGCTTCCGAGGCCGCCGCCGGCCGTTTCAAGGGGATGTATCCCGGAATGGCCGTCTACAGGACATATTCCAATCCTTTCTTCAAGGTGACTGTAGGTGATTTCCGTACCAGGTCTGAGGCCCTCCAGCTGCTCAATGCCATCAAGTCTGAGTTCCCCTCGTCTTTCGTGGTGAGGGAAAAGATCAATTATCCCATAGTGGACAAGAGGCGGTCCTATGTCGCCGACACGGTCCTCGTGATGAGACCCGTGGAGCAAAAGAATTAGCCTATGCTCAAGCAGGGACTGGAACTCAAGCTGACTCAGAAGCTTTCTCCGCTTCAGATACAGACCATAAAGCTCATCGAGCTCCCCATCCAGGAGCTCGAGCAGCGCATAAAGGACGAGCTTGAGGACAATCCGGTCCTTGACGACCCCCAGCCTTCCGAAAAGGACGACGACGAACCCAAGGACATATCCATAGACGAGATCGACGAGGACGATCCCATTCCGGCCTACCGTCTCAAGGTGAACAACTACGGAAAGGACGAACTTCCCAGGTACAACACCTTCGCGGTCAAGGACAGTTTCACCAAGAGCCTGATGGACCAGCTGGGTTTCAGGAACCTCACCCGTCACGAGTATGAGGTGGCGGCCTTCATCATCGGCAGCCTCGACGAGGACGGCTATCTCCGGCGCGACACCGAGAGCCTGGTGGACGACCTGGCCTTCCGGGCCAACATCGAGACTGATTCCGAGGAGGTTGAAAGGCTGCTAGGGATAATACAGGAGTTCGAGCCCACCGGGGTTGGGGCAAGGAACCTGCGGGAGTGTCTCCTGCTCCAGCTGAAAGCCCTCAAGCAGACTCCCGAGGTGGTCAATGCCATAACCCTTCTCACGGACCATTTCCAGGATTTTTCCAACAGGCATTTCCAGAAAATAATGAGCCGTATGGGAATAGGGGAGGAGGAACTGAAGGCGGCAATGAACAGGATACTGAAACTCAATCCCTCCCCGGGCGGTCAGATCGACGATTCCTACAACGACCAGGCCCAGCAGATAGTTCCCGACTTCGTCCTTTCCATCGAGGACGGGGAGATGAAACTTTCGATGCCCCGGTTCTCCATTCCCGAGATCAGGGTGAACAAGAAATACTCCAGCATCCTGAGCGAGACCAACAGTTCATCTTCCAGGGAACAGAGGGAGGCGGCCTCCTTCGTCAAGCAAAAGCTGGATTCGGCCAAATGGTTCGTGGAGGCTCTGAAACAGAGGCAGAACACCCTCAGGAGCACTATGCAGGCCATCCTCGACTACCAGCACGACTATTTCCTCGACGGTGATGAGACCAACCTCCGCCCGATGGTCCTCAAGGACATAGCCGAGAAGACCGGCTTCGACATATCCACCATCTCCAGGGTGGTGAATTCCAAATACATAGAAACCCATTTCGGGATTTATCCCTTGAAATATTTCTTCTCCGAAGGACTTGAGAACGAGGAAGGGGAGGAGGTGTCCACCCGCGAACTCAAGAAAGCGCTCAGGGAGTGCGTCGATGCTGAGGACAAGCACAAGCCCCTGACCGACGACCAGCTGGTGGCGGAGATGAACAAGAAGGGCTACAAGGTCGCCCGCCGAACCATCGCGAAATACCGCGACCAGCTCGACATTCCCAAGGCGAGATTACGCAAGCAGTTGTAGATTAGATCTTTGCTCCGTAGGCAAGGTCTCCCGCATCTCCCAGTCCGGGAACGATGTAGGACTGGCTGGTGAGTTCTTCGTCTATGGCGCAGGTCCATAGGGTGGCGTTTTTCGGAAGTTTCTTCTGGAGGAATTCTATGGCATAGACGCTGGAAATCGGGCAGACGAAATGGGTGTAGTCGGGCGTCCCTCCCTGGTCCTGAAGCTTGTACCACGCGATTTCCATCGAGGAACCCGTCGCTAGCATCGTGTCGGACAGGATGAGCGTCTTTCCGGTGAGGCTCGGGCAGGTGCAGTATTCGATCTTTATATGATAGTCGTCACCCCTGTGGTATTTGCGGAAGGCGGCTATGAAGGCGCTTTCGCAACCGTCCAGGACGTCGATGATGCCTTCGTGGAGGGGGATTCCGGCCCTGAGGATGGTGGCTGCCACCAGGGGAGTGTCGAAGGTGGGCACGACGGCCGTCCCGAGGGGAGTCACAACCTCTTTCTCACTGTACGCCAAGGTCTTGCTAATCTCATAGGCAAAGATGTTACCCAGTCTCCTGAGGTTTGCGCGGAAACGCATCGGATCCTTCTGGATCTTGATGTCGCGCATCTGTGCCATAAAGGTGTTGGCGACGGAATTGGTCTCGCCGATGTTGATGACTTTCATAGCTGAATGATTGATCTGTCCGAAAAACAAATATAAACTATTATTCCGGATTTACGAAATAATATGTTTCACAGCCCGTCCCGGACCCTTTCGTCGGCGAAGCTGAAATATTGCCTGTCGCTGATTATCACGTGGTCGGTAAGGTCGATGTCGAAGGTGGAGAGGGCGTTCCGGAGCATTCCCGTCACCATAAGGTCGGTTTCTCCCGGGCGGGGGTTGCCGGAAGGATGGTTGTGGATGAGGATGACGCCTCCGGCGTGCTTGTCCAGGGCGTGGCGGACAACTACTTTTGAGTCCACCGTAGTGCTGTCAAGTCCTCCGGTGCTCAGGAGTTCCCTGTCTATCAGCCGGCCCGCCCTGTTGAGGTAAAGGACCCAGGCCTGTTCCTCCTTCAGGCCCAGGAGTTTGGGAATCATCAGGTCGAAGACCGCCCTGGCGCTCTTGACCGTGACGCAGCCGCCGTCCTTCACTTCCAGGACATAGCGTTTCCCGAGTTCCATCGCGGCGGTCAGGGTGGCCGCCTTCCCGGTCCCTATGCCGCAGATGCGGCGAAGTCTGTCCGTGGACAGCCCTGCCAGTTCCCGGAGGCTGTTGCCGGTCTCAAAAAGGAGGGACGAAGCTATTTCCAGTGCATTTTTCTGCCTGGTCCCGGTACGGAGAAGAATGGCCAGAAGTTCGGAGTTCGACAGGAAGGAGGCTCCAAGGCGGAGCATCTTTTCGCGCGGCCTGTCTTCCGCGCACAGTTCTTTCATCTTCATGTTTTTCAAAGTTTAAGTATTTCGTTGTCAGCGGATGATTGAAGTTCCGGCCCGCCTTTTTCAGCGATGCCGGAACTTCAACAGTCCGTCAGAATGCAGGATTATTCCTGGATGAAGGCGACGATTTCGCCTTTGGCGACCTTGTCGCCCTGCCTGCCGGTTACGGTGACGACCCTTCCTGTTATGGCTGGAACTATCTCTTCCATTCCGTACCAGGTCTGGACATATCCCATAGGCTCCCCGGCCTTTACCGCCGTGCCGGCGATAGGGGCGGAACTGTCGTCATCGACATCCACCTGCCACACGAGTTCTCCCTTTGCGGGAACCTGGACGGGAACGGCGTGGGGATAGCGTTTCGCATATTCTTCGACGTCGAACTTGGGCATCTCCACGACGGGACGCACCACCTCGATGGGGGCTCCGGCCTTGGCCTTGAGATCGGCGAGGTCCTTGTTGAACCTTTCCTTGGCCACACCGCTCTTGTAATCCCTGTACTGTCGCTCGTGCATCGCAAATTCGAAGAGCTCCTCTTCGTCTTCCCCGACGTCCCAGCCCTCTTCCTTCATCATCTGGCGGAAGCGGGGCAGTTCGTCCGGATACATGTCCTGAGGGTCTCCCTCGTAGAACTCGAGTCCCTTTTCCTTCGCCAGCTCCACGATCTCCGGAGCGAGCTTTCCGGGAAGGGTGCCCATCTTTCCGAGGATCATCCCCCAGGTGTCCTTGTCGATGGTAGTCCAGCGGGGCTTCCCGTTGAGGGTGTTCAGCAGGTTCATCAGGGCGGTGTTCTTCACGTATTGGCTGCAAGGGGTCACGAGGGGGGGATATCCGAGGCGGGGCCAAACATATTCCACTTCCTGGAACAGCTTCACCATCAGGGTGTCGAGGCTCATCTCGGGACGGCCGTGCGCCCTTTCGGCGGCGTTGATGGCTCCCTGGAATCCCTTCAGGTCTGCCATCATCGACCCCATCATTCCTCCGGGAAGGCCGCAGCCGACCAGCAGGGAAGACATTTCCTTGTTGGAAGGGTTGATCCAGTAGCCGAGGAAGTCATCGATGAATTTCTGGGTGAGGTGGCGGACCTCCATATAGGCGTCCATGTCGAGGTCCTTCACCAGGAAGCCATCGGCCTTCATCATCTCGCGGATGGTTATCACGTCCGGGTGGATCTTGCCCCAGGAAAGGGGCTCGACGGCCACGTCGAGATAGTCCGCACCCGCGCGGGCGACCTCCAGCATCGAAGCGGGGGAGAATCCCGGACCGGAGTGCCCGTGATACTGGACGACGATATGGGGATATTTCTTCTTGATCTCATACACCAGCTGGCCGAGGGAGGTGGGGCGACCGATTCCCGCCATATCCTTGAGGCAGATCTCGTCGGCGCCGTATCCGACCACCTTGTCGACTATGTCCATATAGTACTCGACGGTGTGGACGGGCGACCAGGTGATGGAAAGCGCCACCTGGGAGATCATTCCGCCCTTCTTCGCATAGACCACCGACCTCTGGAGGTTGCGGGGGTCGTTGAGGGCGCAGAAGGAACGGGAGATGTCGGTGCCCTGGGCCTTCTTGACCTTGAACATCAGTTCCCTCACGTCAGCAGGGACGGGGTTCATCCTCAGCGCGTTGAGTCCCCTTTCAAGCATATGGGTCTGGATGCCGGCCTTGTGGAAGGGGGCGGTCCATTTGCGGACTGCAACATTGGGGTTCTCGCCGTAGAGCAGGTTGACCTGCTCGAAGGCTCCGCCGTTGGTCTCCACGCGGTCGAAGCACTTCATGTCGATGATGGGCTGGGCCACTTCCAGTAGTTGGTCCACCCTGGGGGTGTACCTTCCGGATGACTGCCACATATCCCTGTAGACCAGTGAAAACTTGATTTCCCTTTTGGTATTGATTTCCATAATCCTATTGTTCGTTTACGTAAAAACAAATATAAGGATTTTTCTCCATTTCACGGAAAGAATTTGCAAGGATTGATTTTTTTCGTACCTTTGCAATCCATCAATTGACACGGTGCGATTAGTTCAGTTGGTAGAGCACCAGATTGTGGTTCTGGGTGTCGTGGGTTCGAGCCCCACATCGCACCCCAACTGGTTTTGAGAGCGATTTTCGACGTCGCTCTCTTTTTTATTACCTTGTAAGTACTTGGTTTCCTTGAAGATAAGGCTTAGCATTCCGTTGAAGGAATGGGTTCGATATTTTTTCCCGTCGAATAACAGTTTTTCGGGAAATATCGAACCCAAGAGCTTGCTTTTAACTTCGCAAGTTGCTGATTGAAAGAACTTTCCGAGGTTCGAGATAAGGTTTATAGAGTACGTGAGTTTCTCCCTCATCTTCAGGTCGGCACTCATGCGCAGAGAGCCGATCTGGTATTTCAAGTGCTCGATTTGCTCCGTATAACGAGCGATGTTCTTGTCCCTGTCTGCCGTGGAGAGTTTCCCGTCGAAATACAAATCGTTTACACGGTTCACACGCTCCTCCAACGAGACTACGTCTGCCTCCAACTTGTCCGCCTGTGCGTGGTTGTTCCGTACCCGCTCACCCCGTATGTCCTGCAGGACTTCGTTATAGAGCTCAAGGACGGCCTTATTGGGTTTGAGTTTGGATACATACTTGACAAAGCCCTCGTTCACCGCATCTGCACGTACATTGAAGTGTTTGTGGTCCCGGTTGCAGAAGTAGTAGGCATATAGGCCACCTCTGCCACGGCTGACTGCACCCGTGAGTGGGGTACCGCATACAGGACAGGTCAGGTATCGGCGCAGGTACAAGACGGGATTGGCAGTCTTGCCCATTTTGGGAGTATCCTTCTTCTTTCCATCCAATACCTCCTGAACTGCGTCGAAGGTGCGTTTATCCACCAGCGCCTCATGGATACCTTTCACATCCTGCTCTGGGTCTCCGTTGTAGGCGTTTACATGAATCAGCCCTACGTAGAAGGGGTTACGAAGCAGGTGAAACAATGAGGTGCTTGCGAGTGTCGGGAATATGCGCCGCCCTATTATAGTCGGCACCTCCAGGCCC